>CAVUYM010000036.1:0-6171 GCA_963745675.1 uncultured Chloroflexia bacterium | reverse complement strand
CGCCGGGCAGGCTTATGGTGAGGATGAGAAATAGAATCGCAGGTTCATTCCTACGATTTTCGACAACGACATCACTAAAGCGAAAAGGTCTCGATCTGAGCGGATCGAGCGGTTGTGGAAACGTCAGTACAGCTCGGACAAAGTGTTAGCTTGAATACGGTTGCGCTGTCCTGAGATTTCTCACGCCCGCAATTGGGTACCCGAGTTAAAATGACACGCTTGTTCGTTGGTCAGTTCTATTGCACACAAGTTTGGGCTGATCGAGGGGTTGTGATGCTGGAGGTTGAGACTTAAACGAAACGAGCCGCGTCGTGTGTGTTGGTGACGCGGCTCGTTAGGGGGCGATTACTGCTGGCGGGCTCGGCGGATGCGGAGAGCGTGCTTCCGGCAACCGGCCCGCTGGCGGAGACCCGCCTGGGGGTTCAGCAGCTCGATGGTATAGAGCTGATCGAGCATCTCGTGCTCCTTTCGCGGTGGTCTTCATCACTCAGACCCCTGCGACTAGCGTGAATGTACGCGTGGAAGGCGATGTTTCTGCCGTTCCGAGCGTAATTGCTCCTGTCGCTGTCTGGCGAGTTTTCCAGCTACATAAAAAGTTCCGAGCATTATGCTCGCTCCTTTCTGTGATTCTGCGGCGGAGCTGCCTGCTCCGCGTCGAACGCAGAATCAACCATTGTATCGAATTCTGAGTCACTTGCATAGTCAAATCGTCATATCATGATGATCGTAAGATTAGCGTCCCTTTATTCCTCCAGTTCTCGTCTGGCCACGAGGCAGATGGCGCGGCCAGGCCCGGATCGGGCGATTCTTGAGAATGTCGTCGACAAGCCTCTGGGCGAGATCTGGGTGCATCATTGTTGGATCCTTCCTTAGTCAATCGATGAATGTTGATAGTTGCGCTTAGCCGCGGCGCTTCTTGCGGATGACGCGTGGCTGATTTTCTTTGGCGTGGTCTCGGGCGCGGTCGTTGGCGATGAGTCGAGCGAGATCTGGATGCATGATCTGGTTCCTTTCTGATGGTGTGACGGTTAAGACTTGCGGCTGCGAACGGACGGACGCTTCATCTTCGCGACGTATTCGGTGATGATTTGATACTCCAGCATTGAGATGCCTTTCTGTTGCGTCTCAATCAGTCGCCATATCGAACTGATATATAGATAATACATTGCTAATTCTCAAATGTCAAGCATTATTGTGACAATTCTTATAGATTTACTAACAATTGATCGATAATCGTTGATTTTCGCGATACTGCGAACAGATTTGGAGTAGATTCCATCGGCCAGCACTTGCCTGTATCGCCCTCGTTGAGACGATGTGGAGATATGAAATGATGCAGTCTGTTGGTAGGCTCGTGATGATTCCCATAGTCCGATAACAGGCAAACCCGGCCAGCGAGCAACAAGAAAACGGCTCCCATCGGGAGCCGCTTTCGCTTCTTAGCGTTTGAATTGCTGTGGGTTAGCCCTCGAGGAGCATCGTCTCTGGATCTTCCAGCAGCTCTTTGACGCGAACCAGGAAGCGCACCGCGCCCTGGCCGTCGACGACCCTGTGGTCGTAGGAGAGGGCGATGTACATCATCGGCCGGACGACGACCGCGCCATCAACGACGACGGGCCGCTCTTCTATCTTATGCATGCCCAGAATACCGACCTGGGGCGTGTTGAGGATCGGCGTCGAGAGCAACGAACCGTAGATGCCGCCGTTGGTGATCGTGAAGGTACCACCCATCAGCTCCTCGATGCCGAGCGTCTTGTCGCGCACTTTTGTCGCGAGCTCGCGAACTTCGCTCTCAATGGCGGCGAAGCTCTTGCGATCAGCATCTCTGATGACTGGAACAACCAGCCCTTCTTCTGCGCCGACGGCGATGCCGATGTCGTAATAGTTCTTCAGGATCAGGTCGTCGCCATCGAGCTCGGCGTTGACTTCAGGATGGGCCTTGAGCGCGCCGACGACGGCCTTCGTGAAGAAGGACATGTACCCGAGCCGCACGCCGTGGCGTTGCTCGAAATCATCTCTGCGTCGCGCCCGGATATCCATGACGGCTGTCATATCGACCTCGTTGAAGGTGGTCAGCATCGCCGCGGTTTGCTGGGCTTCGACCAGTCGACGCGCAATCGTCTGGCGGCGGCGGGAGAGGTGTACCCTCTCTTCGCGCTCGTCGCCGCGTCCATTCAGGCCAATCTCCGGAAGCGCCGCCGGTGCCGAGGGGGTCGGTGTTTGTGATGATTGCGGGGCGGTTGCGGCCGGTTGTTGGGGTGCGGCCGGCTGATATTGGAGAACATCCTGGGGCAACACGCGCCCACCCGCTCCGGTTCCGGCCACGCTGCTGAGGTCAATTGAACGTTCGTCGGCAATTCTGCGCGCTTCCGGGCCGGCGCGCCTGCTGCCCGCTGCGACGGGTTCTGCAGGCGCCGCTTTCTGGACCGGTTCGGCGGCAGGCTTTTCAGCTGGCGTGCTTCCTCTTGTGAAGGAGCTTCGGCGGTCGCGCCTTCGAGAATCATGCCGAGCAGTTCGCCGACTTCGACGTTGTCGCCCTCGTTGCGAGTGATCGATTCGAGTACGCCGGCTTGCTCGGCCGGTATCTCGACGTTGACCTTGTCGGTTTCCAATTCGACGACCGGTTCGTTGCGGTCGACCGCATCGCCCGGTTTCTTGAGCCACTGGACGATCGTCGCGTCGACGATTGATTCGCCGAGTGACGGCACCCGGATCTCTATAGACATCGTCTTCTCCACCCCAGACGGCGCGGGGCCGCCTCCCGGCTAGTTATCTCGCTAATCATCAGCCACGGCTTCTTCCAGCACTTTGGCGACATTGAATGTCTGGTCAACTATTCCAGCCTGAATCTCCTGGTGATCGTCGATCGAACCCTCCGCAGGGCTGGCCTCGGCTGGTCGGCCGATATAGCCGAGCGGCAACCGATCTTCTATCAGTTCGCGGAGACGAGGGGCGATGTAGCTCCATGCGCCCATATTCTGCGGCTCTTCCTGAACCCAAACGAGTTCCCGAGCATTTGGATACTTGCCTAGCACCTCTCGCAGTTCGGCTGCAGGGAAGGGATATAACTCTTCGACCCGGATGACCGCGACGTCGTCACGGTCTTCGCGCTCCTGGCTCGTGAGATCAACAAAGACTTTGCCGGAGCAGAGAGCCAGGCGGCTGACGCGATCGCGTCGCTCGGTTGCGGTTTCATCGTCGATAACCGGCAAAAAGCTGCCGCTGGCAAGATCGATCAAGCTGGAGCCTGCGCGTGGATGCCGCAGCAGGCTCTTCGGCGTCATGACGATCATCGGGCGCGGCGCGCTGCTGAAGAGCTTGGCCTGGCGCCGGAGGGCGTGGAAGTACTGGGCAGAATTTGTCATGTTCAGGACGCGGATATTGTTGCGGGCTGCTAGTTGAAGGAAGCGTTCGAGGCGGGCGCTGGAATGTTCCGGTCCCTGACCTTCGTAGCCGTGCGGCAGGAGCAGTGTCAGCGACGATGCCTGGCCCCACTTCGTGTGGCCGGAGGTGAGGAATTGATCGATGATGACCTGGGCGCCGTTCGCGAAATCTCCAAACTGCCCTTCCCAGAGCACCATCGTGTCGGGCGCCGTGATGCTGTAGCCATACTCAAAGCCAAGCACGCCAGCTTCCGAGAGTGGGCTGTTGTAGATCCCGATTGATGCCTTTGACTGGGGTAGACGCTGGAGCAAGGAGAGCGAGTTGCCGTTTTCTGTGTCATGGAGCACGAGATGACGCTGGCCGAAGGTTCCGCGCTGGCAATCCTGGCCGGTCAGCCGGATGGGCGTGCCCTCGGCGAGTAGCGAGGCGAAGGCGAGCATCTCGGCATGGGCCCAGTCGATCGCGCCGTCATTTTCGAGCGCTGTGCGGCGGCGATCGAGCTGACGTTTCAGGCGACTGTGGATGGTGAAGTCATCCGGGAAGCTGTGGAGCGCATCGTTTAGCTCGCTGAGTTGCTCGGCGCTAACTTCAGTATCAACCTTCGGCTGGTTGTAGCTCGTGTCATCTTCTTCATCGTGTTTGCCATTGGCGGAGGAGCGTAGGTCGTCCCGCAGGACCTGCAGCGCGTCGATGCTCTCATTTAACAGTTGCTCACCGGCGCCATTTTCAACGATACCCTCACTGGTGAGCTTTTCGCTCCAGAGCGCGCGGGCGGTTGGATGCTGCTCGATCTTCTCGTACATCTGAGGTTGAGTAAGGCTCGGATCGTCGCCTTCATTGTGGCCCCAGCGCCGGTATCCGACGAGGTCGATCAAGAAATCGGATTGGAAGCGGTCGCGATAATCCATTGCCATACGGATGATGGCTATACAAGCGGCTGGATCATCGGCATTAACATGGACGATGGGAATTTCAAAGCCTTTGGCGAGGTCGCTGGCATAGAGCGTCGAGCGCGAATCGTTAGGATTGGTCGTATAACCGATCTGGTTGTTGGTGATGATGTGGATCGTGCCGCCGGTGGTAAAACCGTCGAGACGGGCCAGATTGAGCGTTTCTGCAACGACTCCCTGTCCAGGGAATGCAGCGTCGCCATGCAAGAGTATCGGGATCGCTCCGTCCAGACGCTGGATCGGAGCGCCGGCTTGATCGCGTTGATCCTGCTGCGCCCGGGCCATGCCTTCGACGACCGGGTTAACCCATTCGAGATGGCTGGGGTTCGGTGCGAGAATGACCGGGATCGGGCTCTCTCCGTTCACCAGTTCCCAACCCATATGATATTTAACGTCGCCGCTGTAGTGCAGCGGCATGCCGATACCGATGCCATGGTGGTGTGGCAAGTGCTCGAATTCAGAGAGAATCAATTCGTAGGGTTTGCGTAGTACATGGGTCAGGACATTGAGGCGCCCGCGATGCGCCATGCCAATCACCGCGCAACCAATACCCTGCTCGTCCGCCATGCGGATCGCCTCGTCGAGCATGGGTACAACGGCGTCGTTGCCTTCTACTGAGAAGCGCTTCTGGCCAAGATAGGTTTGATGCAAGAAGCGCTCGAAGGCTTCGACGTCGGTCAGCCGCTTGAGGAGAGCCTGTTTTTCGTCGCTTGTTAGCGCGCGTTCGTAGCGCATGCTCTCGGCAGCTTCGCGTAGCCAGTAGCGTTCGGTGCGATCCTGAATATGCAGGAACTCGAATGCTGTTGAACCACTGTAGACATCGCGCAAGTAGTCGATTGCTTCGAGGGCGTTGGAAAAATGCCTATCGCTCCAGATGGCAACCGCGTCCGGTGGCAACTCCGCGAGATCGCGGTCGGTAATCTGATAAGTGCGAGGATCGAGTTCGTGCGGAACCTCCGCTGGGGGGCTGGCGATCGGGCTCAGGTTCGCGACGAGATGACCGTGGCGACGAATCGCGTTGGCATAATTGACCGCAGCAACGATGAGCCCAGGATCCGCGCCCTCTGCAGTTGTGAAATCGGACCTGGCTGGTGGCCTCCAGTTCGCGAAGAACTCGCGTGTGCTGGCGTCAAAAGCCTCCGGATTCTCCTGATATGCGTCAAAGAGTTCCAGGATGTACCCGGCATTGGGTCCATGAAACACCGTCTTTTGAGTCATCTCCCGCCACCCATTTCGCTAGGGTCCGCTCGGTCGATCATTTTGACCTGCCACGCAACTGTCATTCGGAGCTAAATCCATACAAACCTGGATGAAAGCGCTGAATTCCCAGAATTGCTCGTTCCCGCTATTGTACAATTACTAGTGCTATTCATTCTCTTAACCTGCAGGTCCCAATCCTGGCACTGTGTAGCTTCTCAGGCGATGGCCAGCATACCAGCACGCCTGCCCGCAATCGTTGAGAAGCTGGCATTTATATGTTTCCCGTTGAGGTGACAGTTGCACGAAAATAACTGTTAGACTGACCGATTGTTACCACGAAGATGTGGTTGCGTGCCGATGACGATGTCTATGCGTTGCAAGGAGCACCTGTGTCTAACCCATCCGGTAGACCCGATATTGAGATTGGCCCGTCTATTCGAGCGCTGCGCCTCGAACGAGGAATGACGCTCGATCAGCTTGCCTCGGCGGCAGGCATCTCTGCAAGCCACCTTTCGCGGCTCGAACGTGGGCAAGCGGGACCATCGTTTACCGTCGCTTCGGCTCTGGCCCAGTCGATCGGCGTGCCGCTGAGTGAACTGGTCAAACCGTCGTCCTGACGCATTGAACCAGACTTCTA
>CAVUYM010000035.1:0-14269 GCA_963745675.1 uncultured Chloroflexia bacterium | reverse complement strand
CCATCGACAACTCCAGGCTCGTTAACCCATTCGATTCCAACGTCATGGAAACGTAGCATGGCGCGCGCGGAGGGGAAAGATGCACGCCAGTCTTTATGAATAGAGAGCGCTTCTGATCAGCTCGTGACGCACTAAAGAGGCTACCTCGTAGCCTAACGCAGAATACAAGCTTTAGGGCGCAGCAAATGACAGATTGAGAGGTAGCTTGACCTCGAAAAGCGTTGCGCCTGGGTGTGAAGACACTCGAATTTCACCTGAGTGCTTTTCCACAACGATATTGTGACTGACACTCAGACCAAGACCGGTACCTTGCCCTGGCGGTTTCGTCGTAAAAAATGGATCGAATACCCGCCCCTGAATCTCCTCCGGCACACCAACCCCGGAATCTTCAATCTGAACCACAACGAAGCGACCGTCGTAACTTGTTCGAATCCGTATTCGACCCGAGCCCTCGAGCGCATCGATTGCATTGTTTAGCAGGTTCGTCCAAACCTGATTGAGTTCGCTTCCGTAGGCCTGTAACAACGGGATATCATCCGCAAACTCCTTCACGATCTCCACGCCTTCGTCCAGGCGATGGTTGAGCATGACGAGGGTGTTGTCCAGTTCGGTATTGATATTCACTGCCTGCACCGGGGCCAGGTCCATGTGCGAATAGGACTTGAGGGCCGTCACGATCGAAGTCACCCGCTCCAGAGAAATCTGCACGTTTCGCGTCAGCGCGTAGATCGATATCGACACACTAAGCCACTTGACTACGACCGCCTTCTGCGCAGCCGAGAAAGCGCTCATTTTCGACTGGAAGTCAGACACATCGATCTCAAGTCGAGCAAGCTCCGGGGCATACTTCCAGGCATCTTCAAGGCCTACCTGACTCAATGCATCTTCAAACGAATGCTCACGTTCATTCCTGGCCAATGCGTCCACATCTTCGGAACGCTCGACGCAGGCCCGCGCCATCTCGTCAAGCAAGTCCAGGGCACTAATCTGGGTCGCGGAAAACTGAAATTGAAGTAAAGCGAAGAGATGCTGCTGAATTTCAGCAAAGGCTGTTCCCGTTTGCCTCGCACTGCTCCTGGCGGCAGCAGCCGGATTGTTGAGCTCATGGGCCATCCCCGCGCTCAACCGGCCCAGGGTTGCGAGCTTTTCGGCTTCACGCAACATCATTTCTTGTTGCAAATAGGCTCTCTCTAGATCACGATGGCGCTTCTTAGAGAGCGAGGTGTCGAGACGAGCCTTCAAAATTACGGGGTTGAATGGTTTGGTTAGATAGTCCTCAGCGCCCAATTCGATGCACCGTACGATGCTGTCGATATCGTCGACAGCCGAAATGACGATCACCGGTGTTTCCCGCATTGCCCTATCATTCTTGATCGCCTCAAGCACCTGATAGCCATCAAGTTCTGGCATGATGATGTCGAGAATGATGACATCGAATTCCCTGTCTCTCAGCATTTCGAGAGCGGCTCGACCGTTATCCGCGGTTTCGACGCTGTGCCCCTGCTGCTCTATTCCGCGCGACAATGTCAGACGATTCAGGCGGTTGTCATCGACCACCAGGATACGTCCACAATCTGCCTGCATATCAAACTCTTTCCTGAATACGACCGAGCAGCGTTTCCCGCTGTGCTTCTAGTGCTTCCGCTACACGGGCATTCTGGTCTATCGCCAGCGCCAGAATATCCTCCGCTCCCTCAAACTTGCCATCCTTGAACATCATCTCCAGCTGCCGGCAGAGTTCTGAAAGCTCCAATGCCCCGAATGTAGCGCTGTTCGATTTAAGGCTGTGCGCAGCAAGGCGAGCGCCACTTGCGTCGCATTTCTCGACGGCCCGTCGCAGATCCTCAATTAGCGTAGGGGCATCCTCGAGAAAGGCATCGATAAACTCGATAATTATCTGATCGTCGTCCCCGACAGTATCGCGCAATTGTCGAAAGGCCCGAGCATCCAGAACGACTGCCGGCTTCTCTGTTTCACTCTCCAGCTTTTCGTCAGTGAAGGCTGAGGATTGCTGGTCGAAAGTGCCTTCGAGCGCCTGCACTAGCTCGGAAACGCGAATAGGCTTACTCAGATAGTCGTCCATCCCTGCCTGGAGAAACATTTCGCGGTCGCCGACCATCGCGTTCGCAGTCAACGCGATGATCGTTGGCCTACGTTCTGGCCAACGACGCAATATCTCACGCGTTGCCTCAAGCCCATCCATCTCCGGCATCTGGACATCCATGAGAACAACGTCGTACGTCTGTCTTTCCAGCGCTTCGAGTGCCTCGATCCCGCTCGCCGCAATGTCGGCCTCGTACCCGAGGCGCTCGAGTATGCGCAGTATCAGCTTCTGGTTCGTGGCAACGTCTTCGGCAACGAGAATCCGCAATGGCATACGACGACCCATATTGGGATCAAATTCTGATGAGGTCGGCTGGCCGTGGTGCTCATACCGCGTTGGAAAGCCGGCAAATATCTCGACGAACACATTGTAGAGTTGGGACGGTTTGATCGGCTTCGTCAGGTGCGCCGCAAGAATCGATTCATCGGAGCCTACGGCTGGACTCCCATCCAGAGAAGTGAGCAGAATGATCGGTAAAGCGCTATTCGCTGGATCGTCCTTGATCTTTGCCGCGAGTTCATAACCGTCGAGCTCATCCATACGCCTATCGAGGACTGCGATATCAAATCTCTCGCCTGATTCAAGCCACTTCAATGCCTCCAGCGGCGATGCGGTTTCGCGCGGGACCATGCCCCAGGACCTGGCCTGACGCGCCACGATCAGGCGGTTCGTCGCATTATCATCAACGATGAGTACCTGCTTGCCCTCGAGTTGAGGCTGTTCATCCAGGAGATACATTCGATCGGGAGCGGGGGCTTCCAACGCCTGAATGGTGAAATAGAAGGTCGTTCCTTCACCCGGCTCGCTCTCGACCCACATCGTGCCTCCCATCAGCTCACTGAGCCGTTTGCTGATTGCGAGACCGAGGCCAGTTCCGCCGAATCGCCGCGTCGTCGAAGCGTCAACCTGGCTGAAGGACTGAAAAAGATGCGGTATGCGATCGTGTGGGATTCCTATCCCGGTGTCTCTCACACAAAACTCGAAGATTGAACGTTCCACTGTCGTCAAGCCGATGGCTGGTCACACCCAGTAACACTTCTCCATGTTCGGTGAACTTGACAGCATTACCGAGGAGATTCACGAGGATCTGTCGAAGTCGCGTCACATCTCCGGTAATAGACTCTGGGGTGTGATCGCAGACGGTATAGGCGAGATTCAGACCTTTTGCCGCCGCCATTGGGCTGACGAGATCGAGCGCAGTTTCGATGCAGAGGCGAAGGTCAAACGGTTGATCTTCCAGTTCCAGCTTCGCCGCTTCCATCTTTGAGAAATCGAGGATGTCATTGATGATAGACAAGAGATCTTCGCTGCTGCGCCTGATCGTCTCAGCGAACTCCTGCTGCTCTCGTGTCAGGTCCGTGCTCCTCAGGAGACTCGTCATGCCAATGACGGCATTCATTGGTGTGCGAATTTCGTGGCTCATGTTTGCCAGGAACACGCTCTTTGCCTGATTTGCTGTTTCCGCAGCGGACCGGGCTTCGCGTGCTTCTGCATAGAGGAGTTTGCTTTGTTGGATCGCCGCATCCTTCTGACCCAGGAAGACATAGAGAAGGACAAACGCGATCGCGGACACAGTGGCAATGTTCATGAAAAAGAAGAGCGTGACAATCGCCGAAGGCAGACTATCTATCTCCGGGAATAGGGGATCGAGGATAGTCGCGAGCAGTAGAAGCCCGGAGTATGCCAACATCCATCGAACAGCCTGGCGGCGTTCGGCTACCAGTAGAGCACCAAGTGGTGCAACGAGCGACCACAGTATCACCGCACTTCCATCCCGAAACCCTCCGAGGATGAGCATCAAGAGGGTTGGGTGAACCAGAATCAGAGAAATTTGTGCAGATCGAAAGAACTCCCAACTTCTTCCACTTCTATAGAGATAGATGTAAAGCAGAGATAAGAAGAGGTAGCTGAAGGGGATAAGGGAGGCAATCTGAGCACCAGAAACCAAATACGTCGTCCCCCAGATGGCGGCAACGACATTGATCATCAGTGACCAGGCCATGATAATGGTCTTCTTCAACCGGAGTTCGGGATCGTCATCTTCTTCGACTCGCCCGGCTCGCACTACCAGTTTGCTAAGTCTGTTCACGATGCCGCTGTTCATGGATTACGCAGTCCAATCCCACGTTTGGCCGAGAATGAAACACCGGAGCTTGTTCATCGAGGTCGCCAATCCACGCGTAAAGCCCCAAGATGCTTCCGCGCCACCTGCTGTTGCTAATGTACTTGACTTATCCCCGCTTGTGGATCCGCGCATCATGAAGATCTCGCCGCCATGGATCGGTCGACAACTTGAAACGGTCGCCGGGCTCCGAACGCACTCCGGCTAAAGAGTTTGGACGGGAAACTCCCGCCACGATCTTAAGCTGGCTGCACCTGCTGCGGGCGAACTCCTCGCGTTTAGCCGTCCGAGGTCATTACCTTCTGCATCAAGGTTCGACTATGCCGACCTTAGTAAAGTCCAACGAATCTTGCACAGGCGGGTTCAAATGTATGAGGAAGAATCGTCTCGAGCAGTGCGAGGAAATTTCAGGATCATGCGAGAAATACGTTCGACGAAGAGAGCTCCGCCTTCGTTGTTACGAAATCTTGGTGTTCTTAGAAGATACCCGGCAGCATCCCAATCGATTCTGAATAGGCGATCGCGATCATCGCCATCAGGCAGATCATTGTGATCCCAAACGCTATCAGTCGCGATTTTCCAAGCGGGCTTGCCAACCAGCGCTCAACCAACCGGGTCATCCTTCCGACATCCTCATGCGTTGATTCCAACATGACTCTCAAACTGCCTGCATAGCTATAACGGTCGTACTACCCGCTGGTTGCGCCATCGCAGCAAATTGAGCCGGATGCATGACGTTTCGCCCTGCTGCTTTGACAACCTGACATATCAGCAAATGAGATAGCGATGAACGTACACCGTGTGGAAATCAAGCGAGAGTCCAACGAAGCCGGGCCAGATGACGGCATCATCTGTAGTCTTGCGAACTATCGGTGATGAAATGCTTTCCGGGCTGTTTCTGGCGTCGATGACTGGATCTACCACGCAATCTGAGGACGTTCTAAGATCTAGCTCAGCATATCAGGAAGCGGATCCTGCGGAGTTTCCCAGTCGAATGCGCCCGTTTCACCCGTTGTTTGCAGCACGATCTCCCGTGCAATATCTAGACCTTCGCCTGCAGTTCGCGCCTGATAGTAGCGTCGCGCCAGGCGAGCGAGGCTGGCGTCGAATGAGGCGAGTTCAGAGAGTAGTTCTTTGTTCCTGGGCTGCCAGCGCCGCTCCTGCCAGAAGCGAAACCGCAAGGCTGAAGCAACCGCTTCGTGCAGCAAACCAGCCGCGAGATCTGCATCCTGCTCGATGACGTCAACCGCATCTTCAAAGAGCATTGCCGTCGCATAACGCTGGACCATCAAACCATTCTCGTCGATCTGCGGGCCGGCTTCGAGCATGCGCCGGGAACCGGCAATGATCCCGGCCATCAGGCCGTCCGTATCTAGAGCGAGATGGCCGGTGGCCAGCATGTGCGCGGTCGTCGGCCGGCCACGGGCACGGTCTGCAACGAAGTAGCCCTCCATAAAATCGGGATGGTTGACGAACAGTTCGACTGGCACGCCAGCAAAGCGGCGCTGGATGCGCTGTCTCCAGGGTTCATCGTGCAGGACGAAGATATCGAGATCGCTGGCTGGATCAGGATTTCCCCGCACTATCGAACCCGTGATAACGATCGCGGTCGGGTCGAAGTGTTCGAAGAGATAGTCGAGCGCCTGCCCGAGCGCAGCGTTGTAGCGAGCGCCAAGATCGGGTAAGTCGATTGGCCGGTCCATACTATTGCTTTCTATCAACATGACGAAGCCGCAACGGAGGCGCCGACTCCCGCTGCCCATTTCGAGACGCTCGCGACACCATCCAAGACGATCATGATTCTGACACGCTTTCATCACCTGCGGTGTTAAGAATTTGGTTGCAGGGTTGACATCTGCGGTGTTGGCAGATAGACTGCCCAACGGTGAATGAATGTTCATTCATTTGGATGAATCAGTGTTCACAAGAAGCAGAGGCTACCATGGCACGTGTAACACAAGCTCATTTGGACGCCCGCCGAGAAGACATTCTCGAAGCCGCCCGTATGCTCTTTCTCAATCGCGGTTTTGCCGGCGTCACGATGCAGGAAATCGCCAGCGAAGCAGGCATCAGTACCGGCGCGATCTACAGATACTACTCGAGCAAAGATGAGCTAGCGCAGGCATTCTTCGAACAGTGCGCTGGCGACGGACCGGCATCGATGATCCGCCAGGTGGCCCCTGAAGCACCGCCGGTCGAGCGCCTGCACAAGATCCTGGCCGCTGTCCAGCATATGTGGAGCGAAAACCAGGGCGAACATATTATCGGCGAAATTCAGACGTCGCTGGCGGCTATCCGCCAGCCCGAGGATGTTGGCTCGTTCGTCCACAATGCGCGCGAGCAACTCTACGAGGCATTGATCGAGATTATCGAAGAAGGACAACAGGTTGGCGAGATCGATTCAGCATTCGACCCGCGAGCTCTGGCAATGACCCTTAACGCCTTTGTCGTTGGTATCGGTGTGATCGCAATGGAAGCAGGAGAGGAGCAGTTTGAGGAACAGGCTGACCTGATGGTGGGCATTTTGAACGAGATTACTGATCGGCTCGGCCGCGCCAGCGCTGGCGCGGACTGATTACTCGCTGGAGAGTATGGCAAGGATGAAGAAATCAATGACTGCAACGAAACCGCGCGGTTTTACAGGTAAGCTCGCAGCTCTACGCGACTCGCAACCCCTGGAGGGTTGTCGCAGTCTGGGCTCTGATATTCGTCGTAGCGGGCGCAATTTCCGGCGTCTTCCCGGCTGATATGACGACTGATGCGAACTTCACGAATGAACCAGACTCGAAACGCGTTGACGATCTGCTAGCTAGCCGTATGGACGGGGGGTCAAGCCCCGATGAACTGATCGTCGTCAAATCCAATGGAGCAACCGTTGACAGCCCCGAGTTCCAGGCCTTCGTCACCGAACTACAGGCAAATGTCGTCGCGGAGTCAGACGGCTTCGTCGGGGAGATTGTTAGCTACTACGACACCCAGGATTCGTCGCTCATCTCCGATGACCAGCAGGCGATGTTCCTGCCAGTCTTCATCGGCGATTACGGTGTTAGCGCCGACAGCTATATTCACGCCGTCGAAGATGAGAACGGACGCGACGGATTCACCGTCGCGACGGGAGGTCAAGAGAGCATCGACTTCGCTTTCGCTCATACCTCCGAAACCGATCTGCTGACCGGCGAGACGATTGGCATCTCGGTCGCTCTGCTCGTTCTGGTCATTGTTTTCGGCACGCTGGTGTCAGCCGGTATTCCGCTCGGCCTGGCCGTTAGTTCTATAGCCATCGCAATTGGCGCAACGATGATCATCGGGCATGCATTCGAACTCTCGATCTTCGTGACGAACATGATCGTGATGATTGGCCTGGCCGTCGGCATCGACTACGCCCTCTTCATCGTCGGGCGTTATCGTGAAGAACTGCGCCACGGTCGCGATATCACATCTGCCATCATCCGCGCTGGTGACACCGCCAGCAAAGCGGTGCTCTTCAGCGGGATGACCGTCGTCATCGCACTCATCGGGATGTTGATCGTCCCATCAAGCATCTTCAACAGCCTCGGAGCAGGCGCGATCATCGTCGTGATCATCTCGGTCACAGCGACACTGACGTTGCTACCGGCGGTCATGCAGTTGCTGGGCAACAAGATCAACGCCGGTACCGGCCGCGTGCTGACCGGCACGGTCGGCGTAGCGTTACTGCTTTTCGCCGCGCTATTTCAGTTTGGTATGGATGTTAACATCGTCTTCCCGATCATCTACGTCGTCCTCGCCATCGTCTCAGTCGTCGCAACCGTGTTCGACCTCCCGCTGCTCCGCATGCGAGATTCGACGGCGACCGGTGGCTTCTGGGACCGGCTAACGGGCTTCGTCATGCACTACCCGGCCGCGCTGGTTTCGGTCACCGCGGTGGCGCTCTTTGCCATCGGCCTGATCTATTTCACGATCGACCTGGGTCAGTCCGGCATCAGCACATTGCCGGAAAATGCTTCGGCACGCCAGGCTTTCGAGCTGCTCGGCGCGGAGTTCAGTGGCGTCTCACTCGAAGAACCGCACGTTGTCGTCATCGACGCCAATGATGTGAATTCGCCTGCCATCCAGTCCGACATCCAGGATTTCATGGCGATGACGGCGAACGATTCGGCCTTTGGACCCTCTAGTGTTCGAGTCAATACAGCCGGTGATCTGGCGGTAATCTCGCTCCCGTCGACCAGCGACGTGCAGAGCAATGAGGCTCTCGACGCCGTCGAGCGGCTGCGAAATGACTACGTGCCTCAGGCGTTCGGGAATGTCAACGGCGACGTCCTCGTCGGAGGCCCCAGCGCCTTCACCGTCGATTTCAATAACATCGTTGACACCTTCACCCCGATTGTCTTCGCTTTCGTGCTCGGCATGAGTCTGATCTTGCTCCTGCTGGCCTTCCGCTCAATCGTCGTTCCGATCAAGTCGGTCATCATGAACCTGCTCTCGGTTGGCGCGAGCTACGGCCTGCTGGTGGCCGTCTTCCAGCACGGCTGGGGCAACGAGATCTTCGGCTTCAAGCAGGTCGACCGCATCGACGCCTGGATTCCGCTGATGATGTTCTCAATCCTCTTCGGGCTCTCGATGGACTACCACGTCTTCCTGCTCAGCCGGATCAAGGAGCACTACGACCAGACCGGCAACAACGCCGAATCGGTCGCTTACGGTCTGCGTTCAACCGCCTCGATCATCACCGGCGCGGCCCTGATCATGGTCGCTGTCTTCGGTGGCTTCGCGATGGGCCAGCTCTCGATGTTCCAGCAGATGGGCTTCGGCCTGGCGACGGCCGTCATTGTTGACGCATCGATCGTCCGGGTGATCCTCGTCCCGGCCGGCATGAAGCTGCTGGGCGACTGGAACTGGTACTTCCCGAACTGGCTCGGCTGGCTGCCTCAGATCAACGTCGAGGGCGTCCAGGACGAGCAGATGGAACCGGCCGGTATGGCGGCTGGAGACTAAGCAAGTTTGTAGTAGTACGTCGTTTTTAGGCAAATCCGCGTTCCCCCTCTCCCATGCCCAAGGGCACACGCGGAGAGGGGGAATCGATCCGCGTTAGATGATGGATTAACTTTGGATTTGCTCCCTTTTCCCAGAGGTCCACAGAGTGTCCCGAGACGGGCCGAGGGGTGAGGGCCTTTTCTCATCCCGTCCCATCCATCGTAGATAATCAGCGCACAAACCCATCCAACGGACACGATCAGACATCCGCATCACCCGCGGAGGCTGTGCCAGCCCCAGCATGAAGCGTCCTCCGATGCGATGGCGAATTCGTCAGATTGCGCGTGATCAGTTTCTCCGCAGCCTCGGCATCACCAACCCGGACGGCGTCGAGAATCCGGTCGTTCATAGCCAGCGACTGATGATCTCGCCAGGTGCCAGAATGTCTTCGACAATCCAGTTCCGTAAGTAGCTCAGCACCACTTCACGGACCGGCGTGCCGTCATCTTCGTGATCAAGTTGAGCGGAATCGGCATGCTGGCTCCTAGATCGCACAGGCGGCCCGACACGCGCCAAGTACCATAATTCATTCTAGACAATCTATCGCATGACAATTGGTATAGTAGCTGGAATTCGTGCTATCGAAGTTCGGTCACGCACTGCAATGGCATCGGTTGGCGCGCGGCAGAGGAGGCATTGATGGCGCACGATCATGCAGGATTATCTATCGCCCTGACTGGCGATAGCGCAATTATGCGGGGCGGCATTGCAAACTCAGCCGAGCGGCCGGTGCAGCGGCTCGTGGAGCGCTTGCGCGAGGCCGACGTCACATTCACCAACCTCGAAGTGCTGGCAAACAATTTCCAGGGTTACCCGGCCCAGGAAACCGGCGGCGATCACATGGCCGCTCACTCCGGGGTGCTCGACGAGCTCACCGAGATGGGCTTCAATCTCTTCGCCACGGCGACCAACCACACGCTCGACTACAGCATAGAGGGGTTGCTCACGCTGATCGCTGCTTTGGATGAGCGCAACGTGAACTATGCCGGCGTCGGGAGAAACCTCGGCGAGGCCCGCATGCCAGCCTACTTCGACAGCCCGCGCGGATCGGTCGCCCTGATCTCCTGTTGTTCGACCTTCAAGCCCGGTCAGCAGGCCGGCGAGCAACGCCGCGACATGCAGGGCAGGCCGGGCATTAACCCGCTGCGCTTCGCGACGACCTACCGGGTCAGGCAGCGCCAGATGGATGCCATTCGCGAGATCGCCGAAGAACTCGGGTTCGAAAAGCGGCGGAGGGAAGGGATCGAGCTTGGGTTCAGCTTCCCGCCGGACGATCCCGACATCTTCCCCTTCGGGGACATGCGTTTCAAGGTTGGCGCGGCGCCGTCGACCGAGCGCGCGCTAGACGCCGGGGATGTCGAACAGATCGCAGCCTGGGTAGCGGACGCACGGCAGCGGGCCGATCAGGTGATCGTCAGCCTGCACGCCCATGAACCGGGTGGCACAAAAGAGGAACCCGCGGAATTCATTCCTGAATTTTGCCGGCGCATGATCGATGAGGGCGCAGACATGATCGCCGGTCACGGTCCCCATCTACTCCGCGGTATCGAAATCTATCGCGGCAAGCCCATCTTCTATAGCCTGGGCAACTTCATCGACCAGCATGATCTGATCTTCAAGCACCCGGCCGATGCCTACGAGAAGTTCCGGATCGATCCGGATGCGACCCCGGCCGCGATGGCACGCAGTCGCAACCGAAACGACACCGGCGGGTTCGTTGCCGACCGGCGCTACTGGCAGACGGTTGTGCCGGTCTGTCATTTCGAGGCGGGGCAACTAGCGCGGATCGAGATCCTGCCGGTTTCGCTTGGTCAACATCAACCGCCGCAGCGCCGGGGTCGGCCCGGCTTGGCCGAAGGAGACGAGGCGCGGGAGATCATAGGCGATCTTGCCCGGCTCTCGGAACCGTTTGGAACGCGGATCAAGATTAATGGCGACTGCGCGGAGATCGCACTGCCGGATTCAATCGTCTCGAAGCACGAGGTTACCAGCTCCGACAACAGCACGAAGGGAACATAAGCTATGAGCAGACCTGAATTGACGACGCTACCGCCGAACATCTTCGCCCACAACCGTGGAGTCGTCACTCCACAATATGCCGTTATGCCGCCCGAGGGCATCCTTGCCAGCCAGTTGCCCGGCTTCAACAAGACGACGGTCCGGTTCCAGACGTCGCCGGAGATGGGCGCCCATTTCGCCCAGGCTGCACTCGAAATCGAACCGGGCGGTGGGACGACCGCATCTCGCGACGACGGCCTCGAACATTTCTTCTACCTCGTCAGCGGCGCAGTCTCGATCAGCATCGATGGTCAACCACATGATCTGACTCCGCACGGGTACGCCTACGTTCCAGCCGGCCATACCTACGACATTCAGGGCCGAGGCGACGAGGAAAGCCGCCTGCTCTGGATCAAACGACCCTATACGGCAATCGACCTGACGGTACCGGATCCGCTCGTCGGCCACCGGGACAATGTCGAGCGCAGCCGCCACGACACGATCGGTCGTTACTGGCAGTACCTGTTGCCGATCGACGACATAGCGTTTGACATGCAGATGAATATCCTCGGATTCGAACCAGGCGTCTATTTCCCGTACGTAGAGACGCACATCATGGAGCACGGCCTCTACATGCTAGAAGGGCAAATGCTCTACCAACTGGCCGGCGATCTCCATGAAGTCCAAACGCACGACTTTATCTGGATGAACCACTACTGCCCACAATTCTGCTTCTGCACCGGCTGGGAAGAAGCTGCCTACCTGCTCTACAAAGACGTCAATCGCGACGTGACCTTCTAGCCAGCGTTATGGCGCGGCGCAAGCCTATGCTCCACCGGCGAGGATCGGCACTGTTCCAAGGCCGCGCCATACCATCTTCTTGCTGCTCGAATCATGCGGATATAGCGCCATGATCGAACGACAATCCAGTCGTACATGGTGCTATCAATCAGTCTCGGGGCCAGGTATGCAGAAGCGCTGCGGGCTGATCAAACTCTCAGCTCGCATGCTGGAATCTCCGAGATCAATTCATATCGGGTTCTCGCGCTGGCGAAACGTAGGATCACCCTGCCTGGCGAAATCTACAGCAGTAACGAACGCTACTCATCCGGCACACCCGCCAACACTTCTTGCGACAACTCGAAGCCATGCTCGCGGATCGTCCGCGAAAGTGCGCTGGCGCTGAAACGGCGTCCGGTGAGCGATCCAGCGTCCTGCAGCGCGAGATAAACGAAGGCTTCGGAGAGCTCCATCGAGTCGCGGAACCGGTTACGTCGTTCTTCGGGCCAGGCGTCGAATTCGGCGGCCGTCACCGACGTCGGCTTGATTGGCCGGTCGCCGATATCTTTCCCGGGGGTCAGGAGATTGACACTGATGTTGTGCGCTTTGAACTCTTCAGCGATGGCATAGGAAAAGCCCTCAAGGCCGAACTTGGCGGCGCAATACTCCGCCTCACCGGGAAAGGGCATCCGGGCGGCACGCGACGAGATATTGATGATCGCGCCCCGACCAGCTGCAATCATCCCCGATGCAAAAGCGCGTATCAGCCGCATCGGAGCGAGAAGCATCACCTCCAGCGTCTGCTCAACCTGATCCTGGCTCAGATCGAGGAAGTGCGTATTGCGCAAAATCGCCGCGCCATTCACCAACGTATCCACCTGCCCATACCGCTGCAGCACATCGGCGGCAAATGCCTCGGTCGTTTCCCGGTCGGTCAGATCGAGCACGACAGTCTCAATATCGCCACCCTCTCCCCGCACCGTGGCCTTAAGCTCATCCAGTTCGTGTCCAACTTCCGACGTCGCGACTACCTTTGCCCCATGCCGCGCCATCATCCGGCAAACACTATGTCCCCAGCCGCGTCCGGCACCGGTCACGACTACGACCTGCGTGGCGAGTAATTGGGCCATTTACCGTTCCTTTTCTGCTCTCCAGCAACCTATCATCCAGCTCCTGTTGAAATACGAACTTAAGCTACTATCGTTTCAGACAACAACGAATCGCCCATCCAAAGCAATAGTTTGCCAGCAAGATCCTCGACGATCAGCAGGCCATATCTTCACCTCATAAAAGAAAGGACATCTGCTCGGCCAGACCGCCTCCAAGATCAGCTAACATTTTTGGAGCAACCGGTCCCTTCAGTGACCGGATCATAAGGAAATATCACATACCCATCCGTTCCGTCTCATTCCACGACCCTCGCTTCTCGAAGAGCCAATACTCGTTCGTCGTTCTCGGAATCAGGGCATCGTTTGACAATTCGCAAACCATGAATCATCATCTTTTTGCGAGTCCGCACAGATGAAAGGAGGTTCGATCGGGATGAACTCCTTTCCAAATTCCACTAGATCTGCACCGCGGAGAGAGCGGCTCTTCGGCCGCGAGGCGGACCTGCTTTACATAGAAGCAGCAGGTCTGCGGTCGCTTGCCGGCAGCAGCACGCTTATGCTCATCTCCGGTGAAGCTGGAATCGGCAAAACCAGGCTCATCGAAGCATTCGAAGACAGGTTCGTGGAGCGGGGCGCCAACATCTTCTGGGGCCGTTGTTATGAACTTGAAGGCGCGCCGCCGTACTGGCCGTGGGTCCAGATCATGCGCGACTACATCCGACAAACCGGCCCCGAGCTACTCCGCGATCAGTTCGGCGCATCGACTGGCTATCTTCTTTCGATTCTGCCGTCGCTTGCCGAACATCTCTCTGAAGAGGAACAGGAACAGCTTGCAACACCTTCCAGCGATCCGGCCAGGGCACGTTTTCAACTCTTCGACAGCATCTCACAGCTCCTGCGCAACGGAGCTCGAACGCAACCGCTCGTTCTGGTCATTGACGATCTCCAATGGGCGGACACGTCGACACTGATGCTCCTTGAGTTCCTCGCCAAAGAGCTCGCCAGCTCCTCGATCTTCGTCATCGGCGCGTATCGCGACGTCGATGTTCAACGGGATCGCGCGCTAACGGCGGCTCTTCCCAACCTGATTCACAGTGGAGCAAAGCAGATCACCCTCCGCGGCTTGGATCGACCTGCGGTCAC
>CAVUYM010000034.1:0-51157 GCA_963745675.1 uncultured Chloroflexia bacterium | reverse complement strand
CGCGATGTCTGGGTCAACGGCACGCGCGTCATTGACAACGGCACCCATACCGAGGCGATGCCCGGCCGCATCGTTGATGGCCCTGGCCGCAAAGATTAGACACAACAAAGACCGGAAGCGAGCCCATGTGGGCTCGCTTCCGGTCCATCAAGGATTCCAGACGATCAGGCGGCATCAATCGGCGGATTGAAGTACTGGTAGAACTCGACAGCTTGCTGGCGGGAGGATGCCTGGAGCACGTCAAGGATCCGATGAACGTGGTTCTTCACGGTTCCTGTCGAGATGTACAGGTCCTCCGCGATCTGGCGATTCGAAAGCCCCGTAGCAAGAAGCTCAAGCACCTCGTTTTGACGGCGAGTCAGCACCTTTGGCCGGCCCGTTCCGTAGGTATGCGGCCCGATCATCCTGAGCGCTTCGCGCAAGGCCACCGTGCGCTCGACGAGCTCGGCCACTAGCGATGGTTCAATCCAAGCGCCTCCGCGCAGCATTTCTTCAAGCGCTGAGGGCAGTTCGTCCAGCGCATGTTCTCCGACGTAGCCGGCTGCCCCGTTCTCGAGGTAGGAAAAAATCAGATCCGTGCGTTTAGCAGCGTCCCCGCACGGCACGCTCGTAATCAGAATCTTCGTAGCCGGATTCACCTGCCGAATGGCTTCAATAAGTGCGATGCGGCGGTCAACGGGATTGCCGTGATCAAGTAGGACAATATCGCAGATTCCTGGTGCCAGCTCCATTGCTGGATCGAAATGACTGATATTGGCGTAGTGAATTTTCGTTTCTTCATTGCGAAGACTAATGCCGCTGCTAATCAAGCGGATCTGTGCGGTTTGGTCAGCAAGAATGAATATGTTCGCCATCGCTTGACTCCTAATTATCGCCGTGAACTTCCGAGCATCTGAACAGTGCCTTCCAACCTGCTGTGAGGCAGCAACTGACCGCTCACGGTTACCCATGACCGACCGTTCTCGATTCACCTCTTCCGTGTTCAAATAATCTCGTTCGCTCTCCCGCTGTTCGGAGTGCTTGACTCCCAGTGCCGTCACGAACTGTGGACTGACCTCAGGGTTGGTGAATCTAGGCGAACCATCGCGCGTCTTCGGTTACATGGTTTGTATATGTTGATGTATACAAGCCGATCGATCGTGCGTTCATAGGACTGCGCTACCAGGTGGACCTGTCTGCAGCTCGGGACTCGTCGCGGCCAACATTGTGAGCCACGCTCATCAAAAAGTTGGCCTCAAGGAATTCACCGCGCTAGACGGGACCGCTTTTGCGAGAAAGGCTTGGGGGTGGGGCATCTATCTCAGCATGACAGTGAGATCAAGGCTTGTCATGAAGTTAACTCATAACGGAGTGAGTTGCCGCTGGCGTGCTCGTCCTCAAGCAGCATGTGCCTATCGAGGTGGTCAAAATGGCGCTCAATCACGGCGGGTACAGCGCTCGGATCACGCCAGCTACAAAGGATAGGAGCAATAACGATCGTCAGCAGCCCGAATAGGGCCGCTGACGGTGTGCAAACAAGGACGTTAGTGATCAGGCCGCGATGGCTGGCGCGTGCAAGTATTGAAAGTACTCGGCGGCCTGATCGCGGGATGAGGCTTGTAACACGTCGAGGATCCGGTGAACGTGGTTCTTTACCGTTCCAATCGAGATATACAATTCTTCGGCGATCTGGCGGTTGGTCAAATCCTCCAGCAAGAAGCTCCAGTACCTCATTCTGACGGCGAGTTAGGACGTCGGGCTGCCCCGCTCCGTAGGTGTGCGGCTTGATCGTCGCAAGCGCTTCACGTAGCGCGATCGTGCGCTGGACGAGTTCTGTCGTCATCGCGGGCTCGATCCAAGCCCCACCACGCAGCAGCTCCTCAATAGCCAACTCCAGCTGTCCCAGATCCTCTTCCCCCAAGTATCCGGCCACACCATGTTCGAGATAACTGAAAATCAGATCAGTGCGTTCGGGTTTCGTGAACCTGCGGAATCCCGGTCACAAGAACTCTCGCATTCTCGTTCAGTTCGCGGATTTCCTGCACGACACGGATACGCCGCTCGATTGGACGCGCCATGATCGAGAATGACGATGTCGCAGTTCAGTGCCGCGCTCCGTAGCAGGGATCGAACCGATCAATTTCGGCGCTGTGAAGCTGGATGTCCTCATCCCGCACGCCACAGGCTCTACTGATGCTACGAATGCGTTCTGTATGGTCAGCAAGAATGAATACGTTCACCATCGCTTGCCTCCTTTTTCCATGATCAACATGTATCATCAACACGTATCAATATGCGTCGTTACGCGTGTTCGATACAACATAGTGCAACTTTGAAGGCTGTCATAGTCGTGTGAGACACATATCGGCACACGTTCAAGATACATTTCCCGGCTCTCTACTCTGCGCTTCATATTCGCGCAGCATCGCTTGGGAATTTTCACGCAAATGGGAGATCTCTAGATGTCTTCTACTCAGGGTTGGCTGACCGTTCGCGAAGTCGCATCCGAATTGCAAGTCCATGAGGAGACCGTTCGCCGCTGGATACGTGCAGGCGAATTGCCGGCTATAGAACTCGGCGGTCCGCGCACGATGTATCGCATTCGCCCGGCGGACCTCGGTGCATTCATGCGACAGCACACCCGAACTGCTGCTCCAAAACATACGCCGCCACCGAAAGCGCGAACGCCGACCGACTTCCAGCAGATCGTCGAGCGGCTTCCGATTATCACCTTCGTCTTCGACCCCAATCGCGCCAGTGGACGCGGATCCCTGCTCTTCATCAGTTCCGAGGTCGAGCAGATTCTCGGCGTGCCTGCCGAAGAGTGGTATCAGAATATCGACAGTGTATGGCCAACATTGATGAGCCGGGAACAATTCGATCGCTTGACCGATCAGGCCGCTCGAATGCGCGCATCACAGGAACATTTCTCAATCGATATTCGCATGAAGAATCGAGAAACGGGCAGGCCAGTCTGGGTGAGCCTCGATATGGAGCTTGATCGTCGTGATTCGACCGGTCAAGAGCTCTGGTACGGGTTGCTCGTCGATATCACCGACCGCAAGCTGACCGAGGAACGCCTGCGCGCGCATAGCATCGCGCTGAGACGACTTGGCGCCAAACTCGTTGAGGATCTGACGATGGATGGAATGATCCTGGAACTCTTCAGTCTCCTGCCGGAGGCGCTCGAAGCAAAGCTCGCCCGGCTCCATTTGATCAGTGCGGGCCGGCGCAGCCTGACGACCTATTCACATCTGTGGAACGGGCATGCTGAGATCGCTCTGGATGACCTGAAAAATGAGCACCTCCAAATCGAAACTGACTCGCTTGCACCGCATGTCCTCCAGAACGAGGAATCCATTCGCATTACGGACCTGCTACACGATGACCGCCTGGAAAGTTCGCAAGAGCTACGCGATATGGGTGCCAGATCGGCGCTCGCCGTCCCGGTGCGGGGTCAAACGCGGATCATTGCAATCATCGAAGTCTTTAGCGACGGAGAGGAAGCTTACCGGCCAAGCGACCGGACGTTCCTCGAAGCCGCCGGCAATATCCTTGCGTTAGCATTTGCGCGGCAAGAGGATCGCTGGAAATCCGTCCCAGAAGTCGCGGAGATGCTCGATGTGCAGTTGGAAACGGTCCGGCGCTGGATACGCAGTGGTAGTCTCGTTGCCGCGATGCCGGGCGGAGCTAAAGCTGGCTACCGGATCGAACCAGCCCAACTCGACGCATTCCTAATGCGCCGTCGGACCGATAAATAACCCAACTCCCATTAGATAGACGATCTATACCCCAATGGTTACCGCTATCTGTTCACGAGCACATGGATCGTACCGATCGCCTGATAGACAATTGACATAGTCGTGGTTGTGTCGCCGCGAGAGAAAAGCTAGCGATTGGCGGCCACTGTGAAACTCAATGTAGCGATCCTCACCGGAGAATTCGCAAACGGCACGCGCGTCCAAAAATTACTACAATCGAAAGCTGAAATCCATGCCCGAATAATCCGAGACGATTCATATTACTCTTTGCTTACTCTTCGCGGAGTCAAACTGCTCGTGCTCACTCAGGACGTATCAAAGACGCGAGTACTCAAAGTAGCGCGTGCCCTCGTTCGTCTCAGAATTCCCACGCGCCTATTGCTAATCGTCCCGGCCAGTGAGCCTATAGATCAGGTGCTCGACTATCTCGTGCAGGGCATTCGAGCGATCATCATCGACACCGATCGCGAAACCGATCTGGCGCCGGCATTGACTCAACTCGCACGGGGAGGCCTCTACCTAAGCCCGAAACTCACCATGCGCCTGCTACTTCATTTTCGGGAGTTACAGGCAAGAGTACGGGCTCTCCCGGGCGGCTAGCCAAGAGGTCGATTCTGTTCTAGCGAGTTTCTAGACGCGGAGGCAACAGAAGTTCTAGACTTCCTGCTCTTCGAGATCTTCGGCCTGTTCCTCGATGTGATCGCCCAGCTTTCGGCTTGAGATTAGAATGTCGGCGACGATCTGGGGATCCGGCTGCACCCTGATAGTTGAGTAGAATTCCATCACGCCGATCAGTTCGCCTTCGAATAGTGGCAATATCAGCCCTGATTTGATGCCAACACGCCGGGCAGCCTTCTCTCGCACATAGCCGGGATAGGAACTGACATCGGATACCCAGACCGGCTCGGGACTAAACAGAATGTTGCCAATCACGTCTTGCCTCACCCTAAAAGTATGCTGCGCCGTTTCGCGGCGGAATTCGTCATACGCTTCATCGTCGTCCAGGTACCAGATATCGGTGGGCACGAGTTCCTTGTTCGTATCGTCAAGCAGAAATACGTGGCCGATCGACCAGTTCAGTTGTCTGCAAAACTGAGATAGTTTCTGTTTGATGATCTGTCGGGTTGATGGTTGCTGCGCTACCTCGAGAAGTGCGCCCTCCTCGGACTGCGGGCCAACTCCTATGGAGCCGTCTCGGCTCATCACAGATCTGACGATCTTTCTGTCGCAGTGAGTACCAGTATGCCGCCTGTTCGCGGTTATTCGCGTCGATTAATTTCAGAATATTGTGAACGTGGTTCTTTACCGTTCCAACGGAAATAAAGAGACGCTCGCTGATTTCCTCGTTTGTAAGCCCCTCGTGGATGAGCTCCAGGACTTCCATCTGCCGCTCGGTCAAGATAGCGCCCTGGTTAAACTGAATACTTGACTGATTGCGTAGTTGCTGACTCAACTGGGACATACGCTCAACGAGCACCGATGTGAATTCAGGATCGATCGATACGCCGTGCTGGTAGACCGTGCGCAAAGTCGTCAGCATATGGGCGACCGATTGATGGCTGTGAACGTATCCGACAGCCCCGACCTCAATCGCTTCAACTATTAGGTCCTGCAGGTCGGGGGCGTGCAATAAGACCAGCTTTGCGGCCGGCAGATCTTCACGCAATTGCCGAATTCCGTCAAATAGTGCTGGACCCTGCTACGTCAGCGTGATACGCGACGATTTCGGCCTGATCCGCAAATCGACGGGCCTCGTTCAGATCCGATACCCCCGCAATCACCTCGATATCGTCTTCGTCACCGAGTACCTTGGAAAGCAGAGAGATAAGCATCGCATTTGGAGCGATGATCAGCAGGCGCATTTAGCCTACCGTTCCTGTCTACTACGTGCGTTTGGCGAGACTCCCCAGCCTGAATATGGCCAACTTATTATAGACCGCGCGGCCCGCGTAAAGAATCCGAATCTCGCGGTCGCGATGGGATGCTTAACGATCTGCTCTCTCGAAGCCTCGGCGTACTCCCCGAACGTAAGCGCTCGAATTGTTCGGCCTGAGCCAATTATCAGCATAGCCCGAATCAATGCGCTGTCCATAATAGACTTGATTACACAAGACATTTCAGTACTCATGCACCAACCTTTTCCCAAACCATGGCTCATCAGTCAACTGTGTTAATGACTATGACTCCCTGACAATTGATATCAGGCACGGCTCGTCTGCCGGGTCGAGAAGGGCAAACCCACTGCGAGGTGGGGGCGCAAAGCCACGGGTCCCAATCGGGACAGCCGGGCTGCCGAAACCGCGCGAGGGGCGCTCATTGAGCCAACGACACCCTCGATACAAATTAATCTGAGGTGCAGCCGTGTTGTCACTCGTGCGCTCGTTCCTGCGCATCGATATCGTCGCGCGCGTATTGATTGTCATAGTCGTTTCTTCGCTCGTTCTTCCGTTGCTTCCAGGGCCAGCCGAAGCATCAACGAATCTCTTCGAAATCGATGCTCGCTTTGTTCCATCGGAAGGGCAAGCGGGCACTACCGCCAGTTTCGAAGCCGATATCTCATCGCAACGGTTCTCCGCTCCCGTAACTGTTGAACTCAAGGTGTTTGACAAGAATGGACGATCCGTCTACAGCGAAAAATGGTACGGCTTTCGCTCAGGCAAGACGAACCAGCCAACCAGCTTGACGACGAACTTCGTCATCCCAGCCGGAGCAGGCAGTGGCGATACATACCGCGCCAGCCTGAGCGTCAGATACGCCAGCTTCCTGCTTGCCCAGATTCCATCGGCGGCGAATCTTCGAGTAATTGCGCCTTCCTTGGTGCAACCAACCTCGACGAATCCACCCGCCACAGCTACTACCACGGCACCTACCGCAACCGCTCAACCGACCGCCGCATCAACAGCAACGGCTACGGATACGTCAGAACCCACACAAGCCGCGCCAGCAATTCCGGGAGGCATCCAATTGCCGGCCCCGGCGGCTAGCGTCTTGCGCGTAAATTCCGGCGGCCAGTCATTCGTCGATAGCCGCGGTCTGACCTGGTGGTCGGATGCCGGATTCTCTGGTGGCGGCGGTTATCTCATCAGCCAGCAGATAGCCAACACCGACGACGACGCATTGTACGCAAGCGAGCGCTGGGGCACATTCAGCTACAGCTTCGACGTCCCGAACGGCAGCTATGACCTGCGATCTGCTCTTCGCCGAGATCTGGTTTACTCAGCCGGGCGAGCGCATCCTCAGCGTCGACGTCAATGGCCAGCAGATGGTCGCGAATTTCGATATCCTGGCCAACGCTTCCCCGATGACTGCATTCAATCGCAACGTCCCGGTCACGATCACTGACGGCAAGCTTCGTATTGGGATTACGTCCAATCCAGCAGACAACGGTAAGTTGAGCGGATTCGAGTTAGTGCGCTCTGACGGTCTCGTTGCACCGACGGTCACGCCGAGCGCAACCGCGAGCCCTGCGCCGTCTTCGACCCCAACTGCGACGGCTACTGCCACAGCGACCGCGACGACCCCGCCGCAACCTTCTCCTAGCCCGTCACCTTCAGCGACACAAAGCCCGGCTCCGACAGCTACGGCCACTACGGCGGCTACAGCTACAGCGACAACGGCAGCCACGGCAACGGCGACCTCCACAGCCACAGCCACTCCCTCACCGACTCCGACGGCGAGCCCAACACCATCGGCCACTCCGACGCAGGGGCCTACGACGATTCAGGCGATGATCGACGCCGCAGCGCCGAATAGCACCGTCCGAGTGCCGGCCGGAACCTATCGAGAGAAGATCTATATCAACAAACCGCTGACATTGATCGCCGACCCAGGCGTCACTAGTCGATGGCGAGAACCGCGATCGCTGGATCGTCGGCCAGGCGGCTAATGTGACCATTCAGGGCTTTACGTTCATCAACTCGAACCAGCCGCAGTACCACGGGGGGTTGTCAAACGATGGCTATAGCAACTGGACGATTCGCGGAAACACGTTCCGGAACGCCGGGAACGCGGCAATCGATATCAAGCAGGGTTCCGGCCATCTGATCGAGAACAACGTCGTCACGAACTCCGGGAATGTCGGAATTCGCGTGGAAAGCGTTGGCAGTGCAACAATTCGTGGAAACACGACTGAGGGCAACAACACCAAGAATCTCGATCCTGGCTGGGAAGCCGGCGGCATGAAGATCACTGGCAACTACGGCGGTGTTCACAACATGCTTATCGAGAACAACATCGCTCGCAACAACAACGGGCCTGGTATCTGGGTCGATGTCGACGGTCAGGATATTGAAATCAGCAATAACCGCGTCTACGACAACACCAGAGCTGGAATCATCTACGAGTTGTCCTTCGGAGGCCGGATTCATGGCAACGTGGTCTACAACAATGCAACAGGCTGGGACGCCTGGGGCTTTGGGGCTGGCATCATGGTCCAGAATTCGAGCGACACCGAAGTGTTTGACAACATCGTCGCCTGGAATCCGGATGGCATCACGGTAATCTCCCAGAATCGTGGAGAGTCCCGATGGAACAATGTCACCGGAAACACAGTCCACGACAACACGATCATCACCAACCATGACGGCGGCTTTAATACTTACGCCATCGGTTGGCTCGAAGACTGGAATGGCGTTCTGGCAAATACGGCATCGAACAACCGCGGCTACGGCAACCGCTTCTGGTTCTCGACGCCGGAAGGCCCGGAGTTACGCTATCGCTGGGGTGGAGATGCTTTCTGGACAATGGCGAATTTCAATACGTCTCCCGGTGGACAGAACAGCGTGAATCTGACCGATAGTCAGAAGAATCAGGTGCTCGCCAGCGCAGGCATCTAGCCTTCAAGTTCGATATTACATTCTGATCACACTTCCCGCAGCCAGCACCGAATCGGCTGCGGGAGGTGTCGTATATAGAGCGCCTCGCACACTCCACTCGCCATCCGAACGGCCCGCGAAGAAACGGGACGCTCATTCATATCGAAAAACGGTCGTCTGCGATAGGCTAGTGGGGACGGTTGGGGAACCGGAAAGTACAACATACAGCCCAATTCGCCTCGTCTGGAGGGGCGTATTACTGTGTCTTCGCCAGTCACACTATGGGGGACAACGTTGATCCATCGGAGACATCGTCAGCGAATTTTCCTTGCCGCACTCGGCATTTTGCTGCTATTTCCACTCTCGGCGAGCGCAGGCACACACGGAGGAGCGCTGAACAGATTCGGCTCGGGTACGTCGCCAGCCGATCAGGCACCACCGCCAGAGATGCCCGCAGGGACGCTACAAAAGCTGATTGACGAGGCCGTTCCGGGATCTGAAGTACATGTCCCTCGCGGTATTTATCGCGAAGCTGCGACTGTTGATAAACCCTTAACACTCAGCGCAGAAGCTGGCGCGGAGATTCGGGGCAGCGATGTCTGGTCTGGCGGCTGGGAGTTGCGCGGCGGATTCTGGTATCACGCCGGGGCGCCCGATTTTGGCACAACCGACGAATGGTGCCGGGATGGCAGCAATGGTCGCTGCAACTGGCCTAATCAGGTATTTCGAGATGGAATATCACTCTTCCAGGTTCACGGATTGCCCTCCTCCGGCGAATTTTCAGTGACGGATGATCGCCAGATCATCCTTGCCGACGATCCAATTGGCTCCATCATTGAGGTGACAACACGTCAGAATTGGGTCATCACAGCGTCGGACGGAGTGACGATTCGCAATTTCACGATGCGTCACGCAGCCGACCGGCCCCTTGAGGGAGCATTGAGCAACAGCGGCCATTCAGACTGGGCGGTTGATGGGAACCGCCTGCTGTATGCGCACATGGCCGTCGTGTCGATACGCGAAGGCTGGGGCCTGCGGATCTTGAAGAATGAAATCGCATTCGGTGGCCGACTGGGGATCCAGGGTTGGCTCGGCAGCGACGTCGAAATCAGCGGCAACGATGTCCATACCAACAACACAGAGGAATTCGAAGATGGCTGGGAGGCGGGCGGCATGAAGCTTTCCGGCCTATCGCACAGCGTCGTCTCGACAAATACGGTCCATCACAATGACGGCGCCGGTATCTGGTGCGACGTCGGTTGCAACGATGTCGATATCAGCGCGAATCGGGTTCACGACAACCGCCGCTACGGCATTCTTTATGAGATCAGCACCTTCGGGAGAATCACCGACAACGCGATCTGGGAAAACGGCTGGGGATTCCCGGACTGGGGCTTCGGAGCTGGAGTTGTCTGTCAAAATTGCCGCAACACCGAGATTGCCGAGAATATTGTCGCCTGGAATGCGGACGGAATATCGATCATGTCCCAGTCCCGCGACGGGTACACGAATGTCATCAACAACTATGTCCACGATAACGTGATCGTGTTGACGAGTGACCAATCTCAAAACACCTACATGCTCGCCTGGCTCGAAGACTGGTCCGGACAGCTCACCGATCCCGGTTCGCAAAACCAGGGCGCTAACAACCGCTATTTTCATGCAACGCCCCAGAGCGCGTTCCTGCCTTTCTCATGGGGACAGTACCAGCGATTCAGCATTGATGATCTCGCCCAATTCAATTCCACTCCAGGCGAGGAGAACGGCATATTCATCTCGTGGGATGAGACCCAGGTGATTCTCGCAGAGCACGAGATACCGCTCGAATCGGTTCCGCGCCCGTAGAGCACTTACCCCGGTCACCACAAGAGCAAACAGGCCAATGGCATCGCAAGATGACCGCAATACCCCGGACTTTTGTTCCGTGAATCTAATCGGCAGGTGAGGTTAGCATTAGCGGGAATGAAAGTGGGTATCCCAGAATGGCCATCACATCTGCTACTCAAAAGCGGTGGCGAGTAGCCGACAATGCCGCATCTACGACAAAGACGATGGCTACTTCTGCACCGGCCGAGATCGTCGTCGAAACAAGATTCGTTGCCCGCTATCTCCTGATAGCAACCTTCATTCTGGCCGCCGCAGACGTCGTCCTTCAGACACTTGACGCAACACTGAGTCCAGCCCTCCCTGGCTGGGTTCAACTGGTGAAATTGTTCGATCTCGACCGCGAGTTTTCACTTCCGACCTGGTACAGCATCATTCTGCTCGCGCTTTCTTCCGTCATGCTGACGCTCATTGCCTGGACTGCCCGCCGATCCGGAGATTCAATGTGGAGATATTGGAGCGCCCTGGCATTGGCGTTCGCTGCGCTCTCAATTGACGAGCAGGTAATGGCTCACGAATCCATTGGTGAAATCGTTGGTGAAGCACTCAATGTGGGTGGGTTGTTTTTCTATGCCTGGGTCATTCCCGGCGCGATAGTCACCGCCATATTCGGTCTGGCGTTCATTCCGTTTTTACGATATTTGCCATCTCGAACCCGCATGCTATTCCTGCTGGCGGCTGTCCTCTACGTTGGTGGTGCGCTGGGGATGGAGACAGTGTCAGGTATCGTGGCGAGTAGACACGGAATCGACAATCTCACCTATGCGACGGTATCGTCAATCGAAGAGACACTCGAAATCTTAGGCATGTCCTGCTTCTTCTTCGCGCTGATCGGCGAAGCCAGCCATCGAGTAACTGGCGTTTCCATCTCCTTCAAAAGCCGACGGGAATCTCAAGAGCTGATTTGAGAATACCTGTTCCAGCGCTTCCTCGTAGAGATCGCTCACCCGCCTGGCAACGACGGAACCAGCGAAGTTCTCGCGAGCGTAGCGCCTGGATGTTTCTGACCAGGAGTGAAGCCGCCGGGGGCGTTGAAGTGCGGTGAGAATTTGAAGAGCGGCGATATCCGGTTCGGTTGATACCACCAGACCAAGATCGTTCTCTTTGAACATTGATGCCATCGACATCGACTCCGAAATAACCGTCGGCACACCGAGCGCCAGCGCTTCGAGAATTGAGATCGACAGCGCTTCCCAGCGAGACACCTGGATATACATCGATGAGCGCGAGAGAATCTCCAGCTTTTCATCCCCAAACACGGGGTCGTTTACCATGAAGTTCGATGGCCCATGTTGGCGGATAGTATCAAGGTGGCGCTTCGTCTTCAGGTCATCGACGCCATAGAGCTGAAAGTCGACGTCTGGCAATCGTCTTGCGATCTCGGCCAGACGGTCGAGTCCCTTGTGATAAACGTCGTAGCGTCCCAAGAATGTGAGCTGTGGACGCTCACCCACCGGCTGCCAACCGATGCTGGCAAGGTGTTCGACATCGACCGGGTTCGAGACCCACTTGATTGGCCCGTCAAACCCAGGCACAAACCGCCGGATATCATCCTCTCCGCCCGGGGTGACGTAGGCGATCGCCGCCGCCTGGCGGATACGCGCCTCTTCGACGAGCGTGCTATAGGTCTTCTTCTTCAGGCGACTACGTTCGAGTACGTGTGGCATAAGCCCGCCGTGTGGAGTCACGACGTAGGGAATACCCCAACGACGCAAGTCGCTGGCCAACGTCGCCTGGCGGGGTATGAATACCGAGTGGAAGTGCACAATGTCGGCGGCTTTTTCCACTATAAGCGCAGGCCCGATTGAGCGATCGAAGCGCAAGCGATTGGCCGGTATGTGCAAAAGGTGCACGCCAATATCTTGCGCGAACCGGTACGCGAATAGATCTGGTGGTTCGCTTACCAACAGATCGACGCGATGCCCGAGCCGGACTTGTTCTGCCGCAACCGTCCATATAACGGCATTGATGCCATCGACGCTATTAGGTGAAGAAAGCGCACCGACATGGACTATTCGCACGATTGAGCCCCGAATCCCGACTACTAACGAGTACACCCCTGTAAAACATACCTTGGTACTAAGGGGCCAGGACCAGGTACTAGAGTCCTATTCCGGCAAATTGAAGCGTTGCAATTTCTCCGTGATATGAGCAGACACGCGCAATCGCGCGCCAAATGTTTCCTCGCGCAGCCACGTCTAAATCCCGGTCGCTGGCGCCACGATCCTCGCTACCGAAAATATCCACCGCACGTTGCCCAGTACCCGGGTACTGGGATGATTGGGACTCAATGACCTTATCGTACTAGTACCCCACCAGGACAATAAGCACAGATGCGGGTATTGAATCCAAGTTTCGGCGGGAGAACCATGTCACGCACAATACACAATTCAGCGGCAGGTCATCTACGGGTGATTCCGGAGCCGGTGGCGCGGGCGCAACCAGACGCATGGCTCACCTATTTAGATGTTGCTGACGACATCAGCGTCAAGCGGGTTGTCTATCTGCGCTGGATCAAACGAGGGCTGGATTTTGTCGGCGCGCTCAGTCTCCTGATCGTCCTGAGCCCGCTAATACTCCTGATACTGGTTGCTATTCAGATTGAATCGCGTGGCAGTGCGATCTTCCGGCAAGACCGAGTCGGCAAGAATGGCAGTGTGTTCACCATCTATAAGTTCCGCACGATGATTCCAGATCGCCGAGATCGCCAGGCTCCCTACACAGGTGAGGAGCGCCGCAAGCGCCACAAGACGCCGCGAGATCCACGAGTCACCACCGTCGGTGCATTTCTTCGGCGTACGAGCCTTGACGAGCTACCGCAACTCCTCAATGTACTCAAAGGGGAGATGAGCTTCATTGGGCCGCGGCCGGAACTGCCCTCGATCGTCGCTCGTTACGAACCGTGGCAGCACGAGCGCCACCTGGTTCGACCCGGCCTATCCGGCTGGTGGCAGGTCACCGGGCGCAGCGATCTGCCAATGCATGAAAATACGGAGCTCGACATTTACTACGTCCAGTACAGCGCCTTCATCCTGGATCTACAGATCTTCTTCAAGACGTTCGGTGCGCTCATCCAGCGCCGAGGCGCATTCTAAGCGGATGCAAGCTCAGCACGAAGGAATGGAGATCAGTCCGGTGACCGTATCACCAAATCTTGTAGCTCCGAATACCCTCCCGGCATTGAGTGGAGCGCTTCAGGAAGCGCCTGCGCCGATTGAATCCCGGAAGATCATCGGGACACGGGTCGACGGGTCGAACTATGCCGGAGCCATCGACCAGATCAGCCGTTGGGCACACGAAGGAAGCTCGCGTTACGTCTGTATCTCGACCGTCCACATGGTCATGGAGGGGCATGATGACCCGGAATACCAGAAGATCGTCAATGCCGCTGACATGGTCACTTCCGACGGCATGCCACTCGTCTGGGGTCTTCGTTTGCTTGGGGCGCGGCGCTCAGAGCGAGTTTACGGGCCAACCCTGACTCCGCTGTTTTGCGAGCGCGCCGCCGCCGAAGGCATTCCCGTTGGCTTCTATGGAAGCTCGCCGGAAGTGCTCGAGGCCATGATCGGAAACCTGCGAAAAGCCTACCCGGCATTGCAGGTCGCCTATCAACATAGTCCTCCGTTTCGGACATTGACAGAGGAGGAAATCGGAGAGGAGATCGAAGAGATTCGCGCATCTGGAGCACGAGTCATCTTCGTCGGGCTGGGATGCCCGAAGCAGGAACGGTGGATGCACGCACGCAGGGGAAAGATCGACGCCACTATGGTCGGAGTTGGCGCTGCATTCGACTACGTGGGAAAGACCAAAGTTCAGGCGCCGGGGTTTATGCAGGACCACGGACTTGAATGGTTGTTTCGACTGGTGACCGAGCCGCGCAGGCTCTGGCGCCGCTATCTGTATCACAACCCGCGCTTCGTTGGGCTCTTTGCGATCCAACTGGCCGGGATCTCTAATTAGAGGAGGACGCACATGACAACGCGTGTACTCGTTACCGGCGCTGGCGGTTTCATCGGTCATCATCTGGTCAATTTTCTGACCAAAAAAGGCTATTGGGTCCGCGGAGCCGATATCAAATTTCCTGAATACGGCATAAGCGCCGCCGACGAATTCATGCAACTGGATTTGCGCCGCTGGGAGAACTGCCAGCAAGCTGTCGAAGGTGTTGACGAGATCTATCATCTCGCAGCTGATATGGGTGGCATTGGGTACATCAGTGGGTCACACGCGGCAATCGCCCGCAACGACATATTGATCAATACCCACATGCTTGAGGCGGCCCTTCAAGCTGGTGTCCCACGCTTTCTCTTCTCCTCTTCTGCCTGCGTCTATCCTGACTACCGCCAGGAGGATGCCGACGTTGTGGCGTTGCGAGAAGACTACGCGCATCCGGCCGCTCCGGAAGAAGGCTATGGCTGGGAGAAGCTCTTCACTGAGAAGCTCTGCCAGTACTACTACGAAGATTTCGGTATGGAGACGCGGGTCGCCCGCTTCCATAACGTCTACGGCCCACTCGGCACATATGATGGCGGGAAAGAGAAGGCACCGGCTGCCATTTCTCGCAAAATCGCCTATGCAAGTTCGATCGACGAAATCGAGATTTGGGGCGACGGCAAGCAGACGCGCTCATTCATGTACGTCGATGATTGTGTCGAGGGCGTCTATCGCCTGATGCACTCGGACATCCACCAACCAATCAACCTCGGCACCGAGGAGCTGGTCACTATCAATCAGCTCGTCGATCTCGTCGCCGGTATCGCCAGAAAGTCGATATCCAGGCGGCACGACCTCACCAAACCGCAGGGCGTCCGTGGCCGCAATAGTGATAACGCGATGATTCGCGACCTGCTCAACTGGGAGCCACAGATTCCGCTAGCCGAGGGGCTGCGCACGACGTATCAATGGATCGAACGCGAACTCCAGGAGACCGGAAAGCTTCCCACTCGCGTCGCGATGATCGCTGACGGTGACTAGTTAGCAATCCGTTGAAGCGTCGTTTGACAATCGACCGTCGAGGCAAGCCAGTTGGCATGCCTCGGCGGTCATTCCGACCGGTAACAGGATTCGCTGGCGGTGAGAGAGCAGAGTTGATGTTCTCCATGACCCGCTTTGGTAGTAACGGTTGATATGACTAAAGTTCGGCAATCACCAATCTATAACCAGCTGGCAAGACTGCTGAGTCGAAGCGTCTGGAGTCTTGGGGATCAGGCCCTGGTATCCCTCACTAGCTTCATGATGATGGTATTGCTGGCGCGGGTATTGAGCCCGGACGACTTCGGCGCGTTTGTGCTCATCTACGGGGCGTTGCTGCTCTTCAACGCTCTGCAAAGCGGACTCTTCACTCAGCCGCACAATGTGCTTGGGTCGGCGCTTGTCGGCGCCGAATACGCCCGCTACACATCGACGACGCTCCTGACTCAGTTGGCCTTTAGTTTGCTGCTGGCACTGGTGGCCGTGGCGGGATTTGCGGTTAGCACTGTGTTTGGTTGGTCACCGTCACTTCTGTTGCTTGCTATGGTGCCGGCCATCGTTGCCTGGCAGATTCAGGAGTATCTGCGGCGCGTTTATTACACGGAAGATCGGGTGCGCGACGCATTCCTGAACGATCTCATCAGCTACGGCGGTCAGATCATTGGTATTGGGCTTGTCTGGAAAGCGGGCGAATTGACCGGACCGATCGCCATTTACATTCTGGCGGTGACATCGGCAGCCGCTGCCTGGGTAGCACTCTGGCAGCTGAGAGATCGATTGATACCAGTATTCGATCGAGGTGTTGTGCGTGACAACTGGCGCTTTGGCAAGTGGCTGTTTGGCGCGAGCCTCGTTCAAAGTGGGCGCATCCAGCTTCATCTGGTGCTCATCGGAGCGATCATCAATGTGACGGCCGCCGGCCTCTACCGCGCTGTCCAGAATCTCGTCGCACCGACACATATCATGATGAATGCGATCCGCTCGATAGCAATGCCCCGGGCGGCGGCAATCTACGCTCGCGACGGCATGCCAGCGATGCGGCACTATCTGGTACGAATGAGCCTTCTCGGCTTGGCGCCGATTGTGATGTATTTAGTCGCTGTGAGCCTGGCGGCAGAGCCCCTCATCCATCGGCTCTACGCCGGCCAGTATGACGGCTATACATGGCTCGTCTGGCTATTTTGCCTCGTCTACGTGTTCGCCTATGGAGGTCAAGTACTGACGATTTTCCTTAGTGCGATGCGTATCACCAGAGCGGTTTTATTCGCCGAAATCATTACGCTCGTCGCCGGGGTCGGGGTCGGGAGTACCGGTCATCTGGCTATTTGGAATCGGCGGCGCGTTGGTAACCGACATCGTCGTTGGTGTCACGCTTCTGAGCGTCCTGCTACATCGGCTCACCAATCGGGATCGCGGTCCGATGCCGGTCGCTGCTCCAATGTTCGATTTTATGCCTGTGGAGGTTCATGCTCGTGGAAATTAGCGTACTCATGACGGTATTCAATGGCGAGCAATGGCTCCCGGAGGCGATCGAAAGTGTACTCGGGCAGACCTACTCCGACTTCGAGTTCATCATCGTCAACGACGGCTCGACGGATGCGACGGCGGCTATCCTGGAGGATGCAGCGACACGGGACACCCGTATTCGGGTATTCCACCATGAAAACATGGGCGTTTCGCGCTCTGTCAACCGAGTCCTTCCCCATATTCGAGGCGATTGGATCGCGCGTTTCGACGCGGACGACGTCATGTTGCCCAACCGTTTGGAACGGCAGATCGCCTTTCTAAAGGAAAACCCGGACATTGCCGTCGCTTCGTGTTTCGCCGACTACGTTGACGGCGACGGGAACAGCGTCGGTCAATACACGAATCCGTTGACGTCGCGAGAGGAAGTCAGTGACTGGCTCGCTTGTGGCAAGGTCATCCATTTCATCCAGTCCGGCGCAATATTGCGGCGCGCCGTCATCGAGCAGGTCGGGGGTTATCGGCCTGAATTCAGCGTCACGGAAGACACCGACCTGTGGAACCGGATCGCCGAATCCGGGCATGGCGTAATCGTCCAGCCTGAGGTACTGATGCAAGTCCGCATTCACGAACACTCCCTCACCCGGACATCGCTCATGCTGCAAGTGAATCAGTTCCGCTGGTTAGAAGATGGAGCACTCCGCCGCCGATCGGGCCAGCCCGAAATTGATTTCGACACCTTCCTGGCGAATGAGCGGGATGGATTCGCAATAGGACGCATAAACACAGCCCGACGAGACCTCGGCCAGGTCTTTTACAAACGTGCGGCCCTCGCCCGAACGAATGGCTCGAAGGTGGCGATGATCGCCCAACTGGGGGGTGCGCTACTACTTTCTCCGTCACATACCCTGAGGAACGTCTGGGCGAAAGGGTTTCGGCAACGTGCAAGAGCACTCTTCCGGACGGCCACGAGCGATGAACTGCATCACCAACCTATCGTCGATCAGAGTCCCGGCCGTTCAGGCTCAGGGGCTATAGCTGGCCCACGGCTCCTTTGAAAGGGGTGAGATAGGAATGGCGAAGATACTTGTACTGTCATACGGCTGTGAACCGGGCAAAGGGTCGGAAGCGGGAATCGGGTGGCAGTGGGCCAATCACCTTTCGGAGCAGCACGAAGTGTTTGTTCTGACACACCCGCGTGGACGCGCTGCAATCCAGGCACAGTTAGCCAGCGATCCGCGACCGCGGCTGCATGTGAAATTCGTCGAGCTCCCGCGCTTCCTCGATCCATGGCGTCTGGTGCCAGGTGAGCAGGCGATTCAGTTGCGCTACATCATGTGGCAGGCAGCCGCCTATCGAGCCGCGCGAAAGATCGTCGCGACCGAAGACATTGACCTGGTACACCACGTATCCTGGACGACGATGACTGGACCGACACTTGGGTGGGCACTGGGGAAACCATTTATCTGGGGACCCGTTGGAAGCGGCCAGAGGGCTCCTCTCCAGATGCGCCGCTTCCTGGGTTTGAAAGGCTGGGCGCGAGAAGCGATCCGCAACACTCAGGTGGCTACCGTCACGCTCAACCCACTGGCGCGCGCTGCCGCCGGTCGCGCAACGCTCGCGTTCGCATCCAATCACGACACGTACGACCGGTTGCAGAAACTGGGAGCGGGTCCGATACGGCTTCAACCAGATGCCGCAGTCGACGAAAGCTGGCTCCTACCGGAAGCACCGACAGGCTCGCAACCACGATCGCGTCATCATCGCCTGGGCGAGCCGGATGATGGCTCGCAAATCACCCGGACTGGCTGTCGAGGCATTCGCCCGTCTACGCGCCGTCCAGGACGCGGAACTGTGGTTTATTGGCGACGGTCCTCTCATCGCCGAGACACGCGCCCATGCCGCCAGGCTGGGGGTTCAGAGAGATGTAAAGTTCTGGGGCTGGGTCGAGCATGAGCGCGTGCCCGAGCTACTTATCCCAGGCCGATATCTTCCTCTTCACGAGTCTGCGGGATACCTGTCCGATGCCTGTCATGGAAGCGATGGCTCGTGGGCTGCCGATTGTCGCCCTCGACCTTCACGGGGTCAAATATCTCCCGGATGAGGCAGTGCTCAAGGTGCCGGTCAAGAAGCCAACCGATCTCGTTGGCGACATAGCCGACGCATTGCTTGACCTGGCCGCTTTCACCTGAACTCAGAACTCGTTGTGGCCAAGCTGCATGGAGGAGTGTCCGCGACGAACATCTTTGGTCGCACCGCTTCGCCGGCATGGAGGCAGGGTACGCGACGATCCTCGACGAACCATTGATCTCACCAGCCTGGACCGATCGCCATGGATGCGCTGCGGACTGAGCAGTCCACCAACACATCGTCCTTCGTCGCACGACTGCTGGTTCTTGCCGTGCTTGGTTACTGGGCATTCGGAAAGCCCTTCGCCTATCTCGGGCTATATCCTCTCTATATAGGCGAGATGCTTCTTGTGGCCGGGTTGCTCTACCTGATCCATCAGAGGAACGATTCCCGTACCCAATCTGGCCATTTCCTGGCTCTTCAATCTCTTCCTTGCGATCGTGCTTGGACAGGCAGCCTACTCGGTCGACCGTCCTGGGACAGCCGCCGATGGAGGTCGTGCGCAACCTGGCAATCGTCTACTACGGGCTCTTTGCAGTCATCTCGTATACGTTAATTGTTCGCGCCGCCGGATCGGACTTCTACCGCTACACGCTGGAAGATCTCTTGCCGCGAGCGGCTCCCTGGATCCTGACATTCGCTACGCTAACGGTCATCGGTGGTGTTTTCTTCTCCGATCAATTGCCGCAACTTTCCGAAAACAGATTCGGTGTCGCTGCTGCTATACAAGCCAACCGATTCGGTCATGCCGCTCATTGTGCTGATGGCGCTCTGGATGCGTGGCTACTTGAAGACACGCTGGATGATCTGGGCAGCCGCGCTGCTGGCGATAGCCGCCGGGAGGAGTCGTTCGGCGATGCTCGCCGCCGGCGTCGCTGTACTTGCGATGATCCGGAAACCGACACGGCGCATGATCAACATGATCGGAATAGGACTCGCCATCTTCGTCATCATGCTCGTCGCCAATGTCCGCATTGATCTGGGATATCGTGAAGTCAGCGCGCGTCAATTTCTCGCCAATATTTCGTCGCTCGTCGGTTCCGACAGCGCCGCCAGCGAACTCGACGCCACTACGACTCGCAACAAAGATTGGCGCGCGTCCTGGTGGGAGTCGATCTACGCCGACTCGGTCGCAGAATGATCGTTATCTCATCGGCCTCGGCTGGGGTACCAATCTGGCTGATGAGTTCGGGTTCCAGACCGAAAATAGCGACGTGAATGCGCTACGCAATCCGCACAATGCATTCCTGGGGATCCTCGCGCGTGGCGGTTGGCTGGCGGCTAGTCTCTGGATCGCGTTCTATTTACTACTCCTCTATGGATTGTGGCAGGCTGCGCGGACATTTCAGAACGATCAGATACGACAGGACATGTCCTGGACAATCCTGATATATGTGCTTGCTTCGCAGATTAACGGCGCAACAGACGTCTTTCTTGAAAGCCCGCAGAATGCCATTCCGCACTGGATTATCATCGGAATCGGTTGGGCGCTCATCAGAGATGCCCAGGAAGTCAACCGTCGATCGACCATTGCACCTCTGCCAGCCGAACCCAGGAGCGTGATCAACACGAGCGGGGGAAGAGCCCGAAGGGCGTCGCGGATTCGGGCGTCCACTTGCGCCGCTGCTGGCTGACCGACTTCGTTCCGTCTGCCCCTGTCCGGCGTTAGCGCTTGACAGTGATCATTCAACCTGCGGAATGTCTCCTCGCCAAGACCACATCTGCCTGTACGCCAGCGGTGCCCGATCCGGACAGGCGTGGCAGCAAACGTATTGCCTCGGAGATTTTCGAGCGTGTGAGCACTGGAGGCAGGCTCGAACCCGTCCCATCCGAACCACTTCACGAAGGAGTACTGGCATGAAAGCTCGTATCCTCGCCTACCACCGCGTTTGCGACAAGCCAGCGCCCGGTCTTGAGACGTGGGCGGTGCGACCAGCTGTTTTTCGGCGACAGATGTGGATGTTGCGTCAGATGGGTTACCGCGGAGTCTCGGTCCGAGTGCTGCTAGACGCGCTAGACAATGGCGGATCAGTCGAAAAACTCGTCGGACTATCCTTTGATGACGGCTATCTCGATACCGTCGAGACGGCATTCCCGATTCTCGATGAGTTCGGTTTCAGCGCGTCCGTATACATTGTTCCAGACGCAGTCGGAAGCGAAACGAATTGGGAGGCTGCCAGGCGCAACATCACGACTTGCCGGCTGGAACGAACTACGAGAGCTGGTCTTCGCTGGTTGGGAAATTGGGATGCACTCGCGCAGCCATCCGCCACGCTTCGACCTGTTGACTGGCCCCGAACTCGAACGGGAGATTCGCGAAGGCATTCAACGTATCGAAGAGCAGCTTGCGACCAGGGTCGATACCTTCGCCTTCCCGCATGGCAACTATTCGGACGAAGTGCTTGCGACCATAGCGGAGAGCGGCTACCGAGCGGCCTTAACCACCCATCCAGGAAAAGTTACCGATGGCTCTAGTCGCTTCGTCCTGCCGCGCTACGAAATCAAACACCGAGACAAATTGCTTGAATTTGCATTCCTGATGCTGACCGGTGTTGCGTTACGACGGAGAGCTACGTTTCTCCACTTTGGACCGGCCAAGCTGAGAGAGCCAGTTGCGTGGAACAAGACCGGGCTTCGCTCCTGCAGCACATAACCAGATCGACGATCGCACGAGGGACGCCGCTTGAACCATCCTAATCGGGGTATCTATACGAAGATCGGCCGAACCGAAAGCGTCACGTCCAGCGACTTGAAGGCGTGCCAGCATTCGTCAAGGCTGTCTCGTCACCTCGTTCACCTGCCCGACGATGAGATCAGCCCTCATGAACACGTTCAAATCGGATCCCACGAGCGCGCATACTACTGACGGTGAAGCCGCTGACAGCCCCGTTGGCATCGCGTTCGAACTCGAACCAACGCCCATTCCGAACGAATGTATCTTCAAGGACCGGCTTCAGGGAGCGCGGCTCGAAACGTCGCTGCGTCCAGTGCAGTTCATTGTTTGCATTGATCAGTTCATAATCGACGCCGAGCTCTTCGGAGTGGTAGTGACCGGCATATGCGGTCAAATCTTCAAGTTCGATCGCCCCTTCGGCCACGCGCTCGAATGTATCCAGTTCTTCGATCTCGACTCGCAACTTTCCGCTCTCGGGCTCCGTCGCAAACTGGAGATCCATCGGAAAGAACTGGTGATTGACGAAGCTATCCTCAGAAACCGGCCGCAGCTTCATGCCGCCCATCAGGGACAGCACAAGCGCGTCCTCATCGACCTCGATCTGCAAGACCGCCCCGGATCGCAGCCCGCGATAGATGCCGCTTCGCGCCGCCAGCGCTTCGGCGGATAGTTCGATGATCTCCTGCTCCGGTTGGAGAACGCCACCCAGTTTGTTTTCGACGAGGATTCCAAGCACTTCATCAGCAAGCGGGCCAGGCGCAATCGCGCTGAGATTGCACAGAACGGCGATTCCTATTCGATGTTCCGGGACAGTAATGAAGTGTGCCCGATACCCCGCATCTGCGCCGGAATGTCCGACCGCATGTAAACCGTGCCGCACGCCATAGCGTAGCCCGCAACCGTAGTCGAGGTGTCTGCCATCGTTGAGGACGGCAGTCCGCATGTACGGATCGTTCGCGTCGTCGGCCAGCCAGCGCTCAAGATATTGATTCCATAGGAAGAGGTCTTCAACGGTCGTGTGCAGGCTCGTTGCGCCGGTGGTGTCGAATACCGGGATGCTGATGCTGTAACCCGCTCCACCATCTCGCGGCACATATGCCTGGGTTCTCCCAGCGACGATTTCACTGTGATCGTTGTGAAAATGGGTGCGAGTCATCGCCAGCGGCTGGAAAATGCGCTCATCAGCAAACTGGCGCAGGCTCTTTCCCGTGATGCGCTGGATTATCAGGCCCAGGAAGGTGTAACCCGTGTTCGAGTAGAAATACTGATCTGAGGGCGCAAAATTGAGCCCGGCCTGTCGGGTCGCGATCTCAAGGGCATCGTCGTCGGTGATCAGGTCGTCATCACGCCATCCAGCCAGATCAAGCAACTCCCACTGATCGCGCAGACCGCTGGTGTGGTGAATCAAATGCTGGATCGTGATCTTGTGGCCATAATCGGGCAGCTCTGGAATGTACTCCCGCACATCGTCATCGAGCGCGAGTTTGCCCTCTTTCGCCAGCAGAACGATACAGTGAGCTGCGAACTGCTTTGAGATCGATGCCACATGAAAGATCGAATCAGGCCTGATCGGCACGTCATGTTCGAGATTCGACATCCCGTATCCACGGCTGTAGGCGATCTCGCCATCGAGATAGATCCCAAGCGCACACCCCGGCGACGTTGTGCTATCCCATTCCCTGAACACGCCGTCAATCAGCTTAGTGAGCTGAGCATCCAACGTTCTATCTTCACCCATCGAATCCACCTCAGCTTTGCCCCGCTTGAATCACAACTAACCTGCGTATCCTAACGTCAATGGGATGAGCCTGACCCCACTTGTTGCGCCAAATTGAGAGCAAGGACGAAGAATCCAAGACTTCTGTGGCTAACGAGCCAAGATGGCACTCCAATTGCATCGATTGGTCATCCAGAGCGAAGGATTCGCGCGATGCCCCTGGGTCCAAAGGATCTATGACTATGAGTGTGTGGCTTGGTCGTAGCTAGATCTTTCGACTCCACTGCGTTTCGCTCAAGATGACACCCTGCCGGGTGTCCAATCAGGGCGCAAGAGGCCACTTACCTCCGATTCTGGTCAAACAAGTGGTCTAGCCCGTTCCTCTACCATCTTTTGACACCGCTAGCCCGCCCGTTCGACAATGACGCGACAACACATGCTTGACAATCAGGAGGCAAAATGGGCGATCAGATTTATTCATCATTGCGCTACCGGAACATCGGGCCGAATCATGGTGGCAGTGGCGGGCGATCCTGACGACATGATCCGCTTCTACTTCGGCTCCACCGGCGGCGGAGTCTGGATGACGGATGACCCGCTACTGCGACGACACGGCCACCTCGATGCGAGCCGATACAGCGCCACTACAGGGACTGAATCACGTCTGCTGCAGTCGTCATGCTCGCGCTTCCTTCCCGGCTGCCCTGCAATCCACGTTCGGCCTACTCTAGCGCAACGCGGAGCGCATCGAGAGCCCTCTGGTGCGCCCCATCCACCCGTGTGGCGATGCTACACACCTCCCTGGCTGCCATGTTACTAATCAGGACTTCCTGCCCGCATCGTTGGGACTTGCCCGTCTCCCCGCCCCGCTCTATAGTTCGTCGGCGCTGGTGAACCGTCCTCAGCGCGTTTCGCTTCCCAAAATTGATTAGGACACCGCGATGTTCCGTCGGATGTGGCGCTGGCTAGCGCTCTTCTGTCTATTGGCCGGGCTGCTGCCTCTCACTCCGATTGGCGTCGTCATGGCCGGCGATGCGGTCGTGACGAGCTGTACCCAGGCAGCCTTCAACACCGCCCTGGCGACGGCCCTGAACGGCGGCGGCACAATTACTTTCAGCTGCGCGGGCACGATCAGCTTCACGACCGAGAAGACGATCACGAGCGGCAACGTGGTGGTGATCGACGGGGCCGGTCAGATAACCCTGGATGGGGGCGATACGGCCCGCCTGTTCAAGGTCGACGGTGGAGCGACGCTGGAGCTGCGCAACCTGACGCTGAGCAATGGCGCCGGCAGTGGCGGCGCGGCGGAGGTGAGCAGTGGCGGGACATTGCGAGCGGTCAAGAGCACCTTCGACAGCAACGGGGGAGGCTTCGCGGGCGGGGCGCTCAACAATGAGGGCGGCGTGATCGAGCTGACGGGCAGCACCTTCACCGGCAATTCGGCCCAATTCGGTGGCGCGATCGACAGCTTCGGCACGCTGACGATAACAGCCAGCACCTTCAGCGGCAACAGCGCCACGACCAATGGCGGGACGATCCTCAACAACGGCACGCTGACGGTGCGGGGCAGCACCTTCAACGGCAACAGTGCCAGGTCGATTGGCGGGGCGATCGCCAACCTCGGCGGCACGACGACGGTAGAGACCAGCACCTTCACCAGTAACAGCGTGAACACCGGCAACTCTGACGCTGACTATGGCGGGGCGATCTTCAGCGAGAGCACGCTGACGGTGACGGCCAGCACCTTCAGCGCTAACAGCGCGGACTATGGCGGGGCGATCGCCAACCTCCTCGGCACGACGACGGTGGTGAATGGCACCTTCAGCGGCAACAATACGAGAGGGAACGGAGGGGCGATCTACAACCAGAGCACGCTGGCGGCGACGGCCAGCACCATCAGCCACAACAATGCCAATATCTCGGGCGGAGGGATCTCCAACCACGGCGGCACTGCGACGATCGTTAGCTCGATCGTCGCGCACAACACCGCGACGACGAGCGGACGCAACTGCCTCGTCATCGCCGGCGCCATCACCTCACAAGGCTCGAATTTGAGCGACGACGCCACCTGTCCCTTCAGCGCCAGCGGCGACATCCAGAACAGCGCATCGGTCAACCTCGTTCCGCTGGCCGCAAACGGCGGCCCCACCCAGACGATGCTGCTCGATACCGGCTCCGCCGCCATCGACGCTGTGTCGTCTTGCGGGCTCTCCTCCGCGCGCGACCAGCGCGGCATCAACCGGCCCCAGGGGTCGGCCTGCGATATCGGCGCGGTCGAGGTCGGCGGGACGGTCCCGGTCCAGATCGTCGCCGCCTATAACACTTCCGGCCCGATTCCCGAGGGCGGCTCCGCCAATCTCGAGGCGGTCGCCTACGGGCCCGCCGGGACCAACCTCGACTACGATTTCGATTGCGACAACAACGGCAGCTACGAGAAGCAGGGCGGCGGCACCGGCAGCCTCGGGACAGCCAACTGCAGCTTCTCCGACAACGGCAGCTTCACCGTCGGAGTCCGGGTCTGCGACGCGACGAACGGCGCGAATTGCGACACCGACACGATGACGGTGAGCGTTACCAACGTCCCGCCGGCGATCACGAACGTATCCAACAACGGTCCGGTCGACGAAGGCAGCCCGGCTACGATTACGGTCACCGCGACCGACCCGGCTGGAGTTAACGATCCCCTGACCTACAGCTTCGACTGTGACAACAATGGCAGCTACGAGATCGGGCCGCAAGCCGCGAACAACGCCCAGTGCCTGTTCGCAGACAACGGCAGCTTCACCGTCGGCGTCCGGGTCAGCGATGGCGACGGCGGCACGGCGACTTCCTCCACGGATGTGACCGTCAACAACGTCTCGCCGGTGATTACGAACGTGTCCAATAACGGCCCGGTCAACGAAGGCAGCCCGGCTACGATTACGGTCACCGCGACCGACCCGGCTGGAGTTAACGATCCCCTGACCTACAGCTTCGACTGTGACAATAACGGCAGCTACGAGATCGGGCCGCAAGCCGCGAACAACGCCCAGTGCCTATTCGCAGACAACGGCAGCTTCACCGTCGGCGTCGAGGTCAGCGACGACGACTCCGGCACAACGAGCGGCAGCACCGTGGTGACCGTGGTCAACGTCGCGCCAACGGTCAATACACCGGTGATCGATCCCAGCCCCTCGAACGAAGGCCAGAGCGTAGTGGCCAGCGCCACCTTCAGCGATCCTGGAACCGCTGACACCCACAGCTGCACCGTCGACTACGGCGATGGCCCTGTCGCGGGAACGATCACGCCGGGTGTTGGCGGAGGCACTTGCACCGGTCCAGCCCACACCTACCTCGACGACGACATCCCTGGCACCGCCAGCGACGCGTACACCATCACGGTCGTGGTGACCGACGACGAGGACGAGAGTGGCAGCAACAGCGTCAGCCACACGGTCGTCAACGTCGCGCCGGTGATTGAGAACATCACGACCAACGCACCGGTTCCCCAGGGCCAGCCAGCGCTGCTGACCGTCACGGCGACCGACCAGGGCGGGGCCGGTGATCCGCTGACCTACAGCTTCGATTGTGACAACGACGGCACCTACGAAACGCCCGGCATCGGCAACCAGGCCAGCTGCCCGCTCGATCCCGGCGCGGCGTCGACAACCTTCGGCGTCCAGGTCGAGGACGATGATCTGGGTGTCACGACCGGCTCGATTACCGTGTCGCAGACGATTGCGCTGTGCGCCAGCTACCTGACCGGCGCACTCTCGGCGCCAGGCGCCACCGGCTGTCCTGCTGGGACGCGCCAACTGACCTTGCCGGCGGCCGGGCCGACGACCCTGTGCATCAGCAACTACACCGGGAGCATTCGCTGGTCGCCGAGCGGGCAGTGTACGAAGTAGTGACAGAGTGCACGTAGTCCCGACGAACGGACCGCTGCACTATTGTCAGAGTCGCTGGACGAACCAACTACGAGTACCCTGGTTGCCCGGGCAGTGCAATGCCTATGAAATACCGGGGGTGATTCCGGGCTGACGGCGGGACACGGGCATTACTGGGAACATATGCACCAGGATCAATCGCCGGGCGACGTGGTTCGCCAGAGCCAATACATGGCAGGCAGCGAAGCCGTTCACGCCAGTACTTGTTTAGGAAGCCCTAATACCAAGTAATCATGTCGACTTCCGTAGTTCCCTTGAACGCTAACGCAAATACAATGCTGGGACATCGGACAAGAACACTTCAAATGCACCACTGGCACTTCCATGCCGAGCCCTTCCAGTGGCCCAGACATTGCCGCACTGGCTCAAGCGATTCTAGCGCCGCTGAAAACGATCGATGCCGAGGGCACGGCTCAGTAGCACAGTAATTGGTGCAGCCACCTTGCCCCTCGCAGGCCAAACGCGGCATTTTGACAGTCACAGCTATCCATCCGACAATGACGCGCCTGAATGTGATTGACAAAGGAGGTTCAGTGAGCAATCAACAGTACTCTTCACTCCGCTACCGAAACATCGGCCCCAACCGCGGCGGCCGCGTCGTCGCCGTCGCCGGGGATCCGGACGACATGACCCGCTTCTACTTCGGCTCCACCGGTGGCGGCGTTTGGATGACGGATGACGGCGGACAGATTTGGGAAAACATTTCCGACGGATTCTTCAGCTACGCTTCGGTCGGCGCGATGCAGGTCAGTGAGTCCGACTCGAATGTCATCTACGTCGGAATGGGAGAAGCTGCCATTCGCGGCAACGTCTCGCGCGGCGACGGCGTCTACAAATCTACCGATCGCGGCCGAACCTGGCAGCACAAAGGACTGGCAGCAACCCAGAACATCGGCGAACTGCAGATCCACCCGACCAACCCCGATATCGTCTACGTCGCGGCGCTCGGCCACGTCTGGGGCGAAAATCCGGAACGCGGCCTCTATCGCTCGACGGATGGCGGAGATACCTGGAAGCTGATCCTGCACAAGAGCAGCAAGGCCGGTGCGATCGACGTCAGACTCGACCCGAACAACCCGAGGATCGTCTATTGCGCTATCTGGGAATCGGGCCGTGGCCCCTACTTTATGTCCAGCGGCGGCAATGACTCTGGCATCTGGCGTTCATTCGACGGTGGCGACACCTGGGAGGAGATCTCCCACAACAAAGGCCTGCCTCAGGGCATCCTCGGCAAAGTCACACTCGCGCCGACGCCGACCCAGCGCGGCAGAGTCTACGCCATAGTTGAAGCCGAAGACGGCGGCGTTTTCCGCTCCGAAGACTACGGCGATAGCTGGGTCAAAGGCAGCGACGACCGCAATCTGCGCCAGCGTGCCTGGTACTACCATCACATCTACGCTGATCCCGGCGACGCCGACACCGTCTGGATTCTCAACGTCGAAATGTGGAAGTCAATCGATGCCGGCAAGAGCTTCCAGCAGGTTTCGGCGCCCCACGGCGATAACCACGACCTCTGGATCGATCCCGCGAATCCACAGCGGATGATTCTCGGCAACGACGGCGGCGGGCTGGTCAGCTACAACGGCGGCTATTCATGGTCGAGTATGTACAACCAGATGACGGCCGAGTTCTACCACGTCACGACCGATTCCCGTTTCCCCTACCGCGTCTACGGCGCTCAACAGGACAACACAACGATGAGCGTGCCCAGCCGCTCGGACTTTGTGGCGATCGTCACGCCAGACTGGCGGGTCGTCGGTGGGGGAGAATCCGGCTACATCGCCGTCGATCCCGACGATCCCGACATCATCTATGCCGGGGCGCAGACGGGCCGCATGACCCGCCTCGATCTCGGATCGGGACACGCCAAGAACATCACCGTCTGGCCGGAACCGACCGCCGGTCGAGCCGCCGGCGATCTGGCCTATCGCTGGAACTGGACCTCTCCGATCCACCTCTCGCCGCACAACTCGAAAGTCCTCTACTCCGGCGGCAACCACCTCTTCCGATCCGAAGACGGCGGTCAATCCTGGAAGCAGGCGAGTCCCGAACTGAGCCGGGCCGACCCGGAGACGCTCGGTCGTTCGGGCGGCCCAATCACCGGCGACAATACCGGCGCCGAAATCTATGGCGACGATCTTCGCCTTCGCCGAATCACCGGTCGAAGCGGGAGTCCTCTGGGCTGGCTCGGACGATGGCCTGGTGCATGTCAGCCGCGACAACGGCGAGAACTGGACAACGTCAACCCGCCCGACTTGCCGGACTGGGCGTTGATCTCAATCATCGAGGCATCGCATCACGAAGCCGGGAAAGCCTACGTCGCGGCCACACGCTACAAGTCGCACGACGAGACACCCTACCTGTACAAAACTGACGACTACGGGGAGACCTGGACAGCGATTGTTGACGGCATCCCGAGTGCCGACTTCACACGGGTCATTCGCGAAGATCCGGTTCAGCCGGGGCTGCTCTTCGCCGGCACAGAGCGAGGGCTGTACGTGTCATTCAACGACGGCAAGAGTTGGGAATCCTTACAGCTGAACCTGCCGATTGTGCCGATTCATGATCTGGTCATTCACGATCAGGATCTGGTCGTCTGCACCCACGGACGCTCGTTCTGGATCCTCGACGACATCTCTGCCCTGCGCCAGATCGCCCAGGACGGCAGCAACGACGGAATGCGACTTTTCGCGCCTGGCGTGACCTACCGGGTACCGCCGAGCGCCGACTTCGGACCGCATCCGCCACGACCAGGCAAGAACTTCCACTTCGTCGGCGGGATGATGCAAACCTATGAGCACACCGTCAATGACGACAACACGACCAGCCGTCACTGGCTCGATGCCGGTGACAATCCTGTGGACGGCGTCGTCATTCCCTATTGGTTCGCGGACGATCAGAACGCTGAGGTGACCCTGACGATCCTGGACGGTGACGGAAAGGAAATCCGCACCTTCTCCAGCGCAGACGGCGATGAGAAAGCGCCGCTCGTGCAATCGTCAGCGGGCGCGCACCGCTTCATCTGGGACATGCGCTATCCGGGCGCAACGCAGGTCGAGGGTGGTGATGCTTCTGCTCGACGCGGAGGAGCGATGGCTCAAGGACCGACCGCCGTGCCTGGCAACTACCAGGCGCGTCTCGACGCCCCGAGTGGTTCACAAACCGTCAGTTTTGCAATCGTCAAAGATCCGCGTATGGAGACGTCGCAGGAGGAGTATCAGGCGCAATTCGACCTGATGATCGAGATTCGCGACACGCTCTCCAATGTGAACGAAGGCGTCAATCGCATCCGCTCGGCACGCAGTCAGCTCGATGGCTGGGCGGAACGCGGCGATGAGGAAACCGCGGCGGCAGCAAAGAATCTCAGCGACAAGCTGCTCGAGATCGAAGACGAACTGATCCAGTACCGAGCGAAGAGCCTCCAGGACACGCTGCACTTCCCAGGACGATTAACAGCGTTGATTGGTGGCCTCGGAGGCGTCGTGGCTGGGGCGGAAGGTCAACCGACAGCGCAATCCTATGAGGTCTTCGATGGACTACGAACCCAGGCCGGCGACGCTCTCGCGCGACTCGCATCGCTGCTCGACACGGAACTCTCGCAGTTCAACGCGACGGTGAAGGATTCAGACACCGCTGCAGTGATCGTCTAGATCAGGTCATCAGTAGTACGGCAATCTATCTGATTAGACGCAAACGTAGCATCTGGGAGGCATGGCTGGCCGATACCAGCCATGCCTCCGACTCTGTTCATTCAATTCTCCGCTCCTGAACGATGTCTTGCCACGGATCGGTTATGATCGATCCCTCCGGTCTGATTGAATTGGCGATCGCACTGGTCACCGCGTGCACGTTGTCTTGAGTGTTGGAGAGAATCAATGTCAGCTTCCATCAACGCCGTCCTACGCCAAACGATCCTCGCGGCCACAACGAACCCGGCTGTCAAATCCGTCGTCGCCCGCTATGGGGACAAACTCGGTGCCGATCGTTTTGCTGCCGGTTCAAACTTCGATGAATGCCTGGTCGTGCTGGAACAGCTGACGGCACGTGGATTCTATTCCTACGTCGCCCCGTTGGGCGAAGCGCTGGATGACCGCGACGAGATCGAAAAGATCGTCAACGAATATCGGACGATCCTGACGCGACTGAAGTCAGCCCACCTCGACTCGACGATAGCGGTGAAACTTACCCAGGTCGGCCTCGACATCTCCGAAGACTACGGCTTCCAGAATACGCTCAGGATCGTCGATCGCGCCGCCCAGGACAACCGCTTCGTACGCCTGTCGATGGAAGAGTCGCCAACCGTTGACGCGACGTTGCGGACCTACCAACGCTTGCGCGAAGCTGGTTACGAGAATGTTGGCGTTGTCCTGCAGTCTTACCTCTACCGGAGCGAGCAAGATCTCAAAGATCTCCTGGAGTACCGGCCTAACATCCGTATCGTCAAAGGCGCATACCTTGAGCCTCAGGATGTCGCTTATCCATCCAAATCCGACGTTGACGTTGCCTACTTGAGGATGCTGAAACGGTCGCTCAGCTACGCGGAATTCACCGCCATCGCCACCCATGACGAACGCATCATCGATTACACGCTGGAATATGCAGATCGCAATAGCATCGACGCCGAGCGTTTCGAATTCCAGATGCTGCTCGGCGTTCGCCCGCAGCTACAGGAAAGACTAATCGACGGCGGGCACCGCGTCCGGCTAGCCGTACCCTACGGCCCTGACTGGTATCCCTACTTCATGCGCCGCCTGGCGGAGCGCCCGGCCAACCTGCTCTTCGTCGGCCGCAGCCTGCTCGAACGCTAGAGCGGCTTTAGCAACTGTCTGCAGTCAAAATGTGTCATCTCGAGCAGAGCGAGAAATCTCAGACAAACGCGAGCGGAGCGTCCGACCGAGATCTCTCCACGTAGCCTGCCCTGAGCCGGGTGCCCTCAGGGCGTGAATGGGTTCGAGATGACATTGCCCTCGACTATTCGGAAGTTCGCCGTAGGACGTGCGAAGCACCACCACAAGACTTGATGGCGTCAGCGAGAAGATTGAATAACTCCCCTGGGAACGGGCTTGGTCTGCTGTCGGGCAATACGGAGAGAATTAGGTGCGACTGCACAAATGAGGGCAAAAGAATACGGCCCCAACGAACCGGTTTAGGCTCGACACGTCACGCTGGAGATCTGTCGCGGCAGAGCCCGAAAGCTCGTTCGCGTCGCGTCAACTGCGTGTGGCGTGGAGTGTTGCCACTCCGCCAGCAGCCGGGACATCGGAATCAGGTTGGATCAGTGAAACTTGCGTAACACCGTACGATCTTGGCCTGGGTCTGATGTGATTCCCAGTCACTCGGTTTCAGTCACCTGGATGACCGTCTCCGTGTGTCGATCCGTCACAATTCATCGGGACCGTACATACATAGTAGCCGGACAGTGCCGGTTTGTCAAGCCTTTTTATAAAATTGATTCTGGTGGCGGGCGAACACGCTACTTCAATCAGCTGCGGACTTTACGATCCTTTGCGCTTGTCTCGAGACGGAGCGTAGACCGTCGCGGCCTGCTCCCGAGATCGTACTCCCAGCTGCCCGAATATCTTATGAACGTGGTTCTTCACCGTGCCGATTGATATCGACAACTCTTCAGCAATCTCGGCATTCGAATAGCCGCTTCACGATCAACTCCATGACTTCGCGCTGGCGAGAGGTCAGCGCGACCTCGCCGGCATCCACCGGATAGAGCTCCCGCCAGGATCGCCGATATCTCCGCTAACCTGCGAAACAACGGAGCGACGAGCTCCGGATGCGCAAGTGCCTCACCATGCTGAACGACGCGAATAACATTGAGAAGACGATCAAACTCCTCAGACTCCCGGACGTAGCCTATCGCTCCACGCTCGATGTATGAGATCAACGCTTCTTCGTCGTCTACTGCACCAAGAATGACGAGTTGAGCGTCCGGCATCTCACCAGAAACGAGATCGATCAGCTCCTTTCGTCAAATCGACAGTCTCCTGCTGGAGCACAACGATCTCCGCGTCTCCGGGCTTCCTCGACGAAATCCTCGAAGATCGTCGCCGTTGCGACGACATCGATGTCCGGCTGTTGCTCGAGAATGTTGCACGATCGCATCAATGTAGAAACCCCTGCCTGTCGATGACCGCAACCCGAATTGCATCGCTCATTTCCGCATCCCTCGCTTACTTCCATTCCGACCGCATAGTAAAACACTCGTTCGACTCACGATGACCGGCGAGCCATCCGGCGGTCGACTGAGCCAGAATCCGCCTGTCGGCAGACGACTCCTGACTCCGGATAGAATCAACATCCGAACGGATATCCTACTTGCCGATATGCTCATGTCGTGATATTCTCACACTCGCGCTGACAAATGTCGGCGCGCTTTCTATGAGTTCTAATCTTACGGGTCCGGCGCAATCGAACCGGACAGGAACACAACGAGGTGAGCAACATGTCCGCAGCAACGATTTTGATCGCCAGGATTCGCAGCCGACAGCGCCTTATGGCGGCAATCCGGGAGCGCAATCCCCAGACCTTTGGCACCAACCCGCACTATCTCTCACTCCAGAGCGCCGTCCGCTCCTACCGCGACGCCCTCGCCCAGATCGAGCGTTCCGCCGCCAACGTTCCGGCACTTACCGAAAGTCGGTAGACAGCCCTGAATTTGGCCGTTATACTGGCCGGGAATCAGCAATCTTGATGACTTGCTGAGGGTGTGGGGGTGGAGAGAATAGTCCTCCGGGCAGTTGGCCCCGGAGGACTATTTTTTTGAACGGATGCGGAACGCCTAATGTCCCTGATAGACCTCGTCCGACAAATCAACGATGCCAGCGTCTGTGAACGCGATGGCTTTCCGATCATCATGATCGACGGCGAACGCCTATGTTCCGTTGAATATGCCGACGGGCTGATTGGCGGGCAGACCGTCATCGGTGTCGCTGAAGGCGAACGCGGGATCGAACTGCTCTTTGCCAATGGGTATTCGATGCCACTGACGAAACCCGCCAGCGGAGAACCGCTCGTCTCCCTGCCGGGGATGTTGCCCCAGCTGCGCGGACTCCTGATCAACCGTACCCTCGAAGGCTTCCGGCACGGAGAATGGGTGGGAGAGGGCATGCCGCCAGAGCGCCACCCGATTTTCGCGCTTCAGTTCACCGGCGATGAACCGCGCAATGACCGGACGCTCGACGTCGGTCTCGAGTCTGTCCGGCGCATTCGTCGTGGGTTTCGGGAGCAAGATTCCTGATCACCGCGCAGTTGGAGGACTTCGACGTATGGATCCCGAGAGCCGAGACATCATCTATCACATCACCGAGCGAGCAGACTGGGATGCAGCTATTGATGCTGGCGAATACCAGGCCGAGAGTCTTGCGAGCGAAGGCTTCATTCATTGCTCGTTACGGCGCCAGGTTCTATTAGTAGCGAATTACCTCTATCAGGGCCGGACGGGGCTTGTTTTGCTGGAAATCGATCCCGAAGCTGTCTCAGCCGAAATTCGCTACGAAGGCGAGACTGATCTCTTCCCTCATATCTATGGCCCGCTGAATTCGGACGCCATCATACGCGTCATAAATTTCCCGCCACAAAGTGACGGCCAGTTTGCTTTTCCCTCGGAGCTAGCCTAGCTTTTCCCATTCGCTGGAAGCAGGAGGGGTGGCAGCGGGCATGCGGCCCAATCGCTACCCCATCTTCGCGCTTCAGATCACCGGCGACGAACCACCAAATGACCGGACGCTCGATTTCGGGCTCGAATCCGTCCGGCGCATCCGCAACCAGCCTAAGAGGCAGATTGGCGTCGGCTCGGCGCTACTGCTCCGCCACCAGTGTCGGACGCTGCAGGGACCATCGCAAGACGCCGGCGATCACCGCGCCATCCAAGAGCATATGGGCGAGCAACGTCGGCATCGCGAACGCGGAGAGAAACGCCGACAGACCAGCGGCACCAGCACAATGAGCGCCATTTGCCGTCTAGCTGCATGACACCGGTCGCAGCGAGGACATAGCCAATACCCGCCGCGATCCAGAGCAGACCGCCGAGACCGAACACTAGATATTCGAGACCACTATCAGCATGCCTGACGACAACAATGGCGATCAGGACGTTGACGATCGCCAACACCACAAACAACGAAGCCAGGGCCCGCTGCACAACCGCTGTCATACCAGTCACGACGTTGATGCCTTTCGTCATAGATGGACGCTGGCGTCATTTTCTCAGAAATCCATCCACCCTGCTAGTAATCTTTCGTACCGCCTTTCGCGGTTCTCCCATTGCGCCGCAGCCAGACATGGCCTAGCCTTCCCTATCGCCTAGCGAACGGGGGAATAACATGGGCGTTGTTGAATTTTCGATCACCAGCCGCGAACCATACGCTGACGGCACTTCTTTCGGGAGTGCGGGAAGTTATGAGCGCATTGATGGCACGTTAACCTACTCAGTTGATCCCGCGAACATCGCCAATTCTGCGATTATCGATCTGGAGAATGCACCGGTCGATGCCGATGGCAGGGTTCGATTTCACGGTGACATCTGTATCCTGACCCCGTCGGATCCGGCAAAATCGAATCGTCGCGCGCTCATCGAATTGCCGAACCGCGGGAGGAAACTCGCTCCCCGGCTGTTCAATCGAGGCGAAGGAGAGGTGCCGCCAACACGCAACATCCCGGCCGGCGACGGATTTCTCTTCCGTCACGGCTATCACGTCGTCTGGGTTGGCTGGCAGTGGGATGTCTTCCGCGACGAAGCACTGATGGGGCTCGAAGCTCCGGAGGCGCTGCTCGATGGCGAACAGATTACCGGCCAGGCGATCGTCGAAATCCACCCCAACGTTCGCGAATCGACCCGTTTGCTTGCAAATCGGCTCCACATTCCCTATTCAGCGAGCAATACGGAGTTGCAGGACGCGACACTCTACGTTCGAGATTGGGAAGACGGTCCAGTTTCGGTCGTGCCGCGTGAAGACTGGCAATTCGCGCGGGAAGAAGATGGCGAGATCGTGCCGGATGTCGATCACGTCTATCTCGAAGGTGGCTTCGAGCCCGGCAGGCTTTACCATCTCGTCTATACGACAACAGGCGCGCCGGTCGTTGGCGCCGGTCTGCTGGCTGCGCGCGATGTCGCCTCCTTCCTGAAGTACGATCAGTCATCGAGCAATCCACTGGCCGGGTCGGTCGATTACGCCTTCAGCTTCGGCATGTCCCAGACGGGCCGCATGCAACGTCACTATCTGTCGTTGGGACTGAATCTCGATGAAGAGGGACGGCAAGCGTATGACGGCATGCTCGTACACGTCGCGGGCGCACGACGTGGCGAGTTCAACCACCGTTTCGGCCAGCCATCGGTGCAATCGACACCCGGATTCGGTCATCGTTTCCCCTACGCCGATGATCCTCTGACCGACCCATTGACAGGACAAACCGCCGGTCTACTGGACACGCTGAGAAGCCGAGGCGGAGTTCCCCGCATCTTCTACATCAACACGTCAGCCGAATACTGGCGCGGCGACTGTTCGCTCATTCACATCGACCCATCGGGCGAGCACGATCTTCCGCCGTCAGCGGATTCGAGAATCTATCTCTTCGCAGGCACCCAGCACGGTCCCGGCACCGTGCCGCAAGGACGCTTCAATTCGAACGACGGCGGCATGGGACGATTCGGATTCAACGCCGTCGAGTACACGCCATTGCTTCGAGCCGCGCTGCTGAATCTCGACAGGTGGACGACCGAAGGGGTGGAACCTCCGCCATCGCAACATCCGAGCCTCGAAGAGGGCACGGCGACTGACCGCCGGTCGGTGCTACACGGTTTTGCGCCACTGCCGGATAGCTATTTGCCCGACCCCGACCACCTCCCGGTCCTCCGCACGGTGGATATCGGTCCAGACGCCGAGCAGGGCATAGGCAGTTATCCAGTCGAGGAGGGTCAGGCCTATCCGGCATACGTCGCAGCGACCGATGAGGACGAAAACGAGGTTGCCGGTATCCGCCTACCGGACCTGACGGTGCCTCTCGGGACGCACACCGGCTGGAATCCGCGCGATCCTGAGACCGGTGCGCCCGAGCAGGTACTTGCGATGAATGGCTTCTCCAACTGGTTTGCGCTGACTGCCGCCGACCGTGTGGCTGCCGGCGACCCCCGGCCAGCGATTCTCGAACGCTACCGGGATCGTGAAGACTATCTGGGCCGGGTTCGTGAAGCCGCACTCGAACTGGTCGAGCAACGCTACGCCCTGGCCGAAGATGTCGAGATGATCGTCGCCGATGCTGCAGAGCGCTGGGACCACGTCACGGAACAGGGAACATAAACCAAAGCGCGTCCGCTCGTTGCAGCGGACGCGCTTCGCTAGCATCTCGTTCTCAGTCGCGGGCCTACCCCGGTGTCACGCCAGGTCGCTCGGTTGCGGTGCATTGCCCGGTACCGGAGAGAGCACGCAACCCGCCAGTCCAGAGACTCTCACAGTAGTTCAGCGGACCATCTAGCGGGCACGGCAATCGCCTGCTCACTCGGGGAGCAACTCCCGTTCGACGGCCATCGTAGCGCCCCGCTATAGGCGTTGATACAGACGGTGGTCGGATACTGGGCCGACACGACCAGCGGCGTCAATCCCGAGGAGCAAGATTCATCGGGGTTGGAACTACGGAGCGCCCCGGTCCAGGGATGTACACAGAGCGTCAGTTGCTGAATGATCTCAACCTGGCTTTTGGTCACTCCAAGATCGTCATCCGTCACCTGCACGCCGATGATCGGTGTCGCTTCCGCCGGATCGAGCGCACACTCGCCCTGGCTGCCTACGCCTGCAGTCTCATAGCTGCCGTCATGGTCACAGTCGAACTCGTATGTCAAAACATCATCGACGCCGACGTCACTGGCTTCGACCGTGATAACTGCCGACTTGCCTTGAGCCACAGGACCGTTCGTTGTAATCCCGTCGATCACCGGCGCGACATTGTTGATCACCTGAATGCCCGTGGATTGTCCAGCTCCATCATCATCATCGGTCACAATGATAGTTACCGGATAACTGTCGCTCGCCGATCCGGACGGGTCGTCATCAATGTAAATGTGCGACGGTCCAGTACAGACGTTACCCTCTACGAACCCGTCAACCGGATCACTGCCGTCTCCATAATCCACGGTGCAGGTATGGGTATCGTCAGCGCCCGGATCGCTGAACGTTGCCATTGCTACGGCACTATCACCCTCGTTGGCAGGGGTGGAGTTGAGCACGACCGGATCAACAGCAGGGCTGACATTGATGACTGTTACAACGGTGTTACTGGTCGCGCTCCCGCCATCGTCGTCGGTTACCTGCAAACCAACGGTAAAGACACCATTATCGACGAAGGTGCACGATCCCATATTGCCTTCTCCAGCGGTCTCGTACTCACCATTACCATCACAGTCGAAGCTGAAGGTGAGCGGGTCGTTGATCCCGGCCGGATCGCTGGCATCGACGGTGATCGTTACCGGACTGTTCTCATCAACAGGGCCGTCACTGGAGACCTGGTCGATCGCAGGATCGACATTCTCGACGGTGACCTCGGTTGTGTCGGTCGTCACGCCGCCGTCATCGTCGGCAACCTGAATCCCGATCGTGTAATCGCCATTGTCTCCAAATGTGCACTGACCCTGATTTCCGACGCCCGCTGTTTCAAAGTCTGCGTCATTGTCACAATCAAAGGTGTAAGTCAGCGGGTCGTTCACGCCCGCAACGTCGCTAGCATCGACCGTAATCGTTACCGGGCTGCCTTCGCTTCCAGGGGTATCATCGGCGAGCCCATCGATAGATGGCGCCACATTGAGCACGGTAACAGTCGCCTGCGCCGTGTCGCAGTCAGCGCTGTTGGCGGCATTGCAGACCTGGACGCCAACTGTCAGAGAGCCGTCATCATCGAAGTAGCAACTGGCGCGTCCAAGCGTGTCTGCTGCGGACGCGGCGGTTTCGTAGCTGCCGTTGTTGTCGCAATCGACCGCGTAGCTAAACGTTGCGCCGGTGGGGCCAGTGACGACTGCGTGAACCGCAGCGCTTGCCGCTTCGTTGGAGGGACCGCTCGACTGGTAGGCGGCGACGACGCGCGTCGGCACCGTCGCGCCGGACTCATAGGCGCCGATGTCGCAGTTTGTGCCAGCGGTGGGCCGGGGAGCGCCGCGTTGATCGACAGAAGTCGCGAGACCGCAAGAGGCCCCGTCAATTGCCGCGGAACCGGTTTGCAGCGCCATCGTCTTCGTGGGTCCTCCATTACCGGCAGGGTCTGCGACATTGATCGCTGTACTGATCTGAATGTCTCCTGTAGAGGCGAACCCGCAGGAATCCTCATCAGTGAGGTTGTAGCCGCCTGAAAACGGCCCTGTTCCAAAGAATTCGCAGCTTTCATTCTTCACGGTTCCCTGATCCGTGTTTCCTGCCAGGATCGAACTCACGACGGTCAGCGTGGCCTGACTGCTACCATCGTGCCGGATTCCTCCGGCACTGTCGCTAGCATAGTTGCCAACGATGGTGCTGGACTGGATCGTTGTCGTGCCGCCCTCGATGTAGATCGCGCCACCTGCGTTCTCCTGGGCCAGATCCTGGTTGGCCTTGTTGTCGAAGAATGTACTGGCCGAGATGAAGAGCGACTGCCCGTCATACGGGAAGTAGATTGCACCGCCTCCCTGGGCAAGATTGCCAATGAAAGAGCTTCGAATGATAGTAAGATTCTCTCCACTGAATGCGCCGATTGCGCCGCCCTTGTCCTGGCTGCTATTGTTGATGAAGGTGCTGTCTTCAACGCGGACGCTGCCAGAGCTTTGGATTGCGCCTCCATAACCTGATGCTTTACCGTTCTGAAGCGTGAGATAGACGAGGGATAGCGTCGCTCCAGGCCTGACCTCAAAGAATCTCCCGGAGCGGCCACGGTCCAAGATGACACCACCATTTCCGACGATCTGGATATTTTTGGTGATCTCTTTGGTGGTAGTAATGGCGATTGTTCCAACGCAGTCGAATGTGATCGTCCCGCCGCCACTTGCCTCCACGGCCCCGATGGCTGCATCGAAGACCGATTCCGTACACGTGGCAACAGTCGCGTCAGCTGCCGCCGCCTGACGCAGGGTTACTTGCGGGGCGAATACGGCGAGGATTGCCAACGCCGCAAACCACCGAATGGCAGTCGTCATCCTTGTTGTAAAAGCAATTCCGTGCGTCGCCATTATGATTCCCTTCTGCATTCCATTAGCCATTACGTCCGGCCTCGTTTTCAAGATCAACGCTCGTCATTCCCGTGTTTGGTGGGCCGATCGTAGGCGATTTCGGACTGCCATTTGGGCAGTGTCCGTAGCCCACGCTGCGGCCGCCGCCGGCATTGAACCTGGCCTCTACCACTCGGTTGCGGTCGGCGATCTCGGCCGATTGCTCTCTATCATCCCCGAAGCCTGCTACCGCTGTGCGAACTACGGGCCCGGCGCTGACTTCTTCGACAAGCGCCCGGATTCCGGCCAGCAATTCGCCCGCACATCGTGGCGTTGGCAGAATCGCAGGAGCTGTGAGCGCAACCCACCAGCCATGTTCCCGGGCAGGCACCCCCTCCAGCGCATACTGCTCTTCAGGAGTGCCATCCACCGGGCCGCAACGTACAGTTAGCCGCACTGCGTCGACCGGATAGCGCGGGTCGAAAAGGTATCCGACGATAGTCGCGGCACCCGCTTGCACTACGAACGACCGATAAGTTGGTCCCGCGATATCGAGCCCGGCGCGGAAACACTCGCCATGCAGCCGCATTGCGTCAGCAATCGCGGCATCGCCGTGCACTGGCCAGTAGATCGCGGCGGCCGCTCGGAAGTACTCGGAAGCTCGCAGATAGAGACGCGCCGCCTGCGCCTCCTGGCCAACCCGCAGCAGCTGGCGGGCCTCCAACTGCGCCGACGTGGCCCGTTCCATCCAGATGGTGAACCACCGGTGGGGCAATCGTGCCTCTGGGGAATCGGCGATGGCGTCGATGTCTTCCCGGAGTGCGACGCCCGACCGGACTTTCGCGAGAATGCGCTCAAGTAGGCGTTGAAACTGGCGCTCTGTGACCGTTTCCCGAATCAACCCGATTGCCTCTCTGCCTTCAGTAGCGCATTGAATGTCTCTGTATTCAGGTTAGTGAGGCGCATGTCGAGACACATCGGCAGAGTTGCCGATGCCTATTGCCTATTTCGTGCGATTGAGCGTGTGCCCGGAGTCGGGCGGCGTTAAGCTGGCCGACCCTCGCTAAAGCATTCCGCGTTCGCGGGCAACTTGGACGGCGCGCATGCGGGTATCGACGCCAAGCTTCGAGCGGATTGAGCGCATATGAGCGTTGACAGTACGCGTTGCGATAAAGAGCTCGCTGGCGGTCTCAGCGTCGGTAAGACCCTTCGCGACACTGCGCAACACATCGATTTCACGCGCCGTCAACGCGTCGTCGTCTGAACTGTGCACAAACTCGAGCTGGTCGAGCAATGCGAAGAGTCTCCGAGCGGACAACTCTTCGGCGTTGGCTCTTGCCCGTGCCGCAACGTCTTGCGCTGCGCGCTGGTCGCCGCGGGCATTGAGTAGGTTGGCGTGCGCTACCCGACAAGCGAGCAGCTCGTGGGGCACATTACTCATTTCCGCGATACTCAGTGCGCGCCCGAGGTACTCCGCCGCGCCCTCGAAGCCTCCGGCGTCCATCGAGAGTTCGCAAAGCAAGCGTTGCGCGGCGATCTGAGCGAGCGGCTGGCGCGGCTCGACAGCCTGGGCAAGCGCTTCGAATGCATACGCTCGTGCTGCGTCGTCGTCGCCGGCCATACGAGCCATCCGACCGCGGGCTATGTTCGCTTCGGCGTTACTCAAGACTGCGCCGCTCCAGTCCATCCAACGCCGGTGCGTGGCAAGCCAGCGCTCGGCGAGCGCGGTGTCACCGGCGTCGAGCGCTAGTTCGGCAGCGAGGACCATCGATTGGACACCGGCGAGGAATTCCGTGTTGCCTGGTTCGGAAAGCCAGGAATCAGGTAGCGACCGTTCCAGCCACTCCCAGGCGATGCCGGGATATCCACGCTCGCGCATGAGCATTCCCGCCACCCAGTATATGTGTTGGCGATAGCGTCCCGCAAATGTGGGACGCTGGGGCGTGCCGACGAGACGGCTTACGAAATCCCACCGTCCTTCAAGAAAATGGGCGTAGACGAGCCAGTGATCGCTGCTCGACTCCAGCGCTTCGAACTCCCCGAGGCGCGCCCCCAGGCGCAGAACTTCGGCGATCTCAGCGCTCCGTTCCGCTCTACCGTCGGCGTGATAAGGAAAGGTCAAGACAATGAGCCTACTAGCCAGACAATCGGCCACCATCAACGTCCGTCCGGCATCTCGAAATGCTCGTTCTGCGCGGTCGAAGTCAGCTGCGCTATCGACCGGTCGTCCAGCGAGCGCATGGACATAGGCGGAAGTTTGAAGCGCATGGCCGGTACGACCAGACTGGGACGGGTTGGCAGAACCTTCACCGTCGTAGCTAGTATCAACGCTCAAATCGAGCGCCTCATCGAGTCGTCCGGCCTCAGCCATCAGCGTTGCCACTGTAGCGCGCCGGTCGAGGTCGCCGAGCATCGACCCGTCAGGCACACTAAAGTTCAAGGGTGGGACGAATCCGCTCGTAGGGAGCGGCAGAGCGTCGGGGTTGAAGATGCCCTGTGTGGCGTTGAGGCGGAGGCGGTCAAGAACAGGGAGGTGTTCGAGCAGGTCAATTGCTGCCAGTAACTCGTCGAGCCCACGGCGTGTGTGTTCGGCAAATACTTCGATAAGCCCGCGCAGATAGCGGCTATAGGCCACCAGGACGACATCGCCGATCGCGTACCCGATGTCGAGCCCGTCGTCGCACCGTTCACGTGCGACGAAAGAATCCCTGTAGCGCGACAGGCAGGCGACGCGATAGTGCAACCACCCGCGCAGGCGTTGGTCCTCTGGCGACCAGGCTAGGATCTCTAGCGCGCTCTCAAATCGTTGGATCGCGTCCGACCAAGCGTGCATGCGCTCAGCCCGATCGCCGGCTTGCAATAGCCACTCTGCCGCCCGATCATCGCGCGCTTCAAGGAGATGTGCACCTACCCGATCCGCATCGGGATGGGTTGTCGCAAGCAGCACTTCGGCAGCCCGGCGATGAATATCTTGACGCACATGCTCCGAAACATGTTGGTAGAGCACTTCTCGGGTGAGCGCGTGCTCAAATTCGAGATCGGCGTTCCGACGTGTCGAACGCAGTATCTGGGCTTCGCGGGCTGCGGCTATTGCGGCTGCGATTTCAGCTTCGTCCGACTCATCAACGGCACTCAGAAGCGCTGAAGGAAAGGTCTGCCCAAGAATCGCGCATGTCTCAAGTATCCTGCGGGTGCTGGGTTCTAATTCGTTAAGTCTGCTAGCGATGAGTTGCTGAAGGATAGGGGGAACGACGATCGTCTCAAGATCTTCAAGCAGCCAACGACCATCCTCAAAATGCAAGGTGCGCGACAGTTCGAGTTCACGAACTATCTCGGTAATGAAGAGAGGGTTCCCCTCGGCGGAACGAGAGATGAAGTCATACAACCGGCGCTGGTCGTCCTCGTCGAGCGCAAAGCGCTGGCTAATCCAACGATTAGTTTCGGCGACATCCAGTCGCTGCAATGCGATCCTCACGCAGTGGGGAAACCGAGCTACATTCATGAGGGCCGTCGAGAAGTCGCGTGACGCGCCTTCAGCATCTCGCCAGGTGGCGATGATGAGCAGTGGCAGTGACGCCATCGCATCGCTAATCCGCGTCAGAAGGTCGACGCTCGCCACATCAGCCCAGTGCAAATCTTCGAGCACCAGGACCGCCGGACGTTCAGAAGCGAGCGCGGCCAACCGCATGAGGACGGCACGTGCGAGGGTACGATCATCTGTTACCGCAACATCTTCAGCAAGCAACTCTCTAGATAGCTCTTGAGGTTATGGGCTGGCGTAGCTCCGACACCCGGCCTCGGCGTCAGCGCGTCGTGCCAGGGTTCGTACGGCGCTGTGGTGAGGCCGGAGTAGCAAGCACCAATAAACGTTGAATACCCGCGCTCGCGGGCCATGCCGAGAGTCTCTCGTACGAGTGTTGACTTGCCGATGCCCGCCGGACCAGTGACGATGGCCAGTCGCCCCCCGTCCGGGATACGTTCCAACAGATTGCGGAGAGTTTCGCGTTCGCGATCCCGCCCGATCAGATCGATGGCAGACGGCGGCTGCGCCGTACCAAAGGAACTACCCATATACGCTTTCGATGAAAATTAGCGGTCATTGAAACCACACAATGCGAACGAGAGTACAAGCGACGAAAATCGTCCGATATTATCCGCGAATATTCTAGGGCATTCCCTAACCCAGGCGCTTTCACCGATGGTCACGCCTTGGCCAAGGCGCTGGCCGTCGGCACCCGCAATACGCCGACTTTGCTCAATGCTACCTACAATCACTGGTTCTTCTGGGATGGCCGCGCCGACAGCATGTGGGCGCAGGTTCTGCAGGTGATCGAAAATCCGCGCGAGTTGGGCGGCGACCGCGTCGCCGTCGCCCACAAGATCCACGAAGACGCCGCGCTACGTCGCGCCTATGAAAGCCTGTTCGGAAAGCTGCCGGATTTGTCGGACAAACAGCGTTTTCCGTCCACGCGCGTCCGGATGCCTCCGCGCAGTCCGCCGCGGCGAGCGCGTGGCGCACCATGAGCAATGCCGACCGCGACGCCTGCAACAGAATATTCAGCAACGTCGGAAAAGCGATTGCGGCCTATGAGCGGCGCTTGGTCAGCTATGATTTGCCGTTCGATCGCTACGCCCGCGCGCTTCGCAGCGGCGACAGCTCCGGCCAGTCGTTGCTGTCGCCAGCTGCCAAGCGCAGCCTCAAGCTGTTCGTCGGCCGCGGTCAATGCGAGCTATGCCACGGTGGGCTGAATTTTACTGACGGCCAGTTCCACAATGTCGGACTGCCAGTGCTCGCCGGCACTGCGCCCGATCCGGGCCGCGAAGAAGGCGTCCGCGAGCTTAAGGCCAACCCTTTCAATGCCGCCGGGCGATACAGCGACCAGCCGCAGGGACCGAGCGCGAAGCGGCTCGAATTTCTGCCGGCGCCCGACGCCATGCGCGGCGCCTTCAAGACGCCGACGCTGCGCAACGTCGCGCGCACCGCGCCCTATCTGCACGACGGCCGTTTCGCCACGCTGCGGCAGGTCGTTCAATTCTACGCGGACGGCAAGGTGGCAAGCCGCGGCAAGCTGGAGGGCAAGCGCGAGGGCACGCTCGACCTCATTCCGCATTTTACGCCGGGTGAGGTGACGGACCTGGTGGCGTTCCTAAAAACCCTCGACACCACTCCGCCACCGCCGGCTTTGACCCGGCAGCCCGCCCAACCCTAGCCTCCTTGCGCTCAATGGTGCGCGGCCTTGCCATGAGCGGTATGTTATAATATTACATTTATCGCCTTGCTCAGCCCCCATCCGACCTGTCCTTTCCGAAAATCATATCCGGACGTATTGGTGGTGCAGCCCGCCTAGGACGGGTATGGCGATCACGCTGCCAATCCGCTGAACGGCTCGCCGTAACGGCGCATCCTTCTGCAAAGCCAGGTGCGGGCGCGTTTGATTGTAATAGTCTGCATACGCGGACAGAATTCGCCGCAGGTGCGCTTCGCCGAGGACAACGACGTGGTCCAGGCATTCGCGGCGAGCGTGCCAATCAGACGTTCGGCATAACCGTTTTGCCACGGCGACCTGGGACTGATCGGCCGATCGCGGATACCCATCGCCCTCACTCGAGATGTGAAGACTTTTCCGTAGGCGCGGTCATTGTCGCGCACCAGATAGCCTGGTGCCGATTCCCAAGGGAACGCCTCAATGATCTGCCGAGCCAACCATTGAGCTGTCGGATGCCTTGTCACCTCAATCCACAGCAACTGCCTCCGGCCATGGCCAAGAACCAGGAACGCGAACAACGATCGAAGGTCAGCGTCGGTACCACGCACATGTCGATCGCCGCAATCGCATCGGCATGATTTTGCAAAAACTTCTTCCAGCTTTGGGATGGTGGCTTGGGACGACGTTCTATGTATTTCGACACCGTCGACTGGGCGACTTAAAACCCAGCATCAGCAACTCGCCGTGGATCCGGGGCGCACCCCACAGCGGGTTCTCCTGGCTCATCCGCTGGATCAGATCACGCAGGCCGCGGTCGATCTTCGGCCGCCCTGCCCTGTTGCGTGATTTCCAGCGCCAAAACGCCCTGAAGCCAGCCCGATGCCAGCGCAGCACCGTCTCGGGCTTTACCACCTGGACCAGTTTCGAGAAGATCAGGCCAAATCCGCATCATCCATACCAAGATTGCTCGATCTCTGTCACTCAGCCGCAGCGGGGCGGCGCGCGGCGCAAGGCGACATTGAGTTGGTGACGGAGCAGCAGATTCTCGGCTTCAAGCCGCCGTCGCGACTTGAACAGGTCAGCAAGAACGCCACGGCGCTACAGAAACGAGAACATCGCCTTTCAATGATGCGACGATTTTGCCTTACATGCGAATCCAGTCCGGATGGGATTTTCGGAAAGGACAGCCAAGGTCGCTCAGATGCTCGCAGCGCGACGACTTCGTTGTCCGCAACACTCATCGCTATCCAGAACTTTCGCGAGCGATGATGTCAAGATAGCCAGCACGGCACGCCGCAGGCGTGTGAACAATCGACAATTCGTACCACCCCGATCGCCCTTTTTGGGCTCCGCCATAAAGTGATTTCTGCTCGCTCATGGCCGCTCAAGTGACCCGGTGGTAGGGTAACTGCGCCATGGCGTGGGGCCCCGCGAGGCCGACCGTTGGCGGCGACCTGATCATCGCGGTTCGCCCTGCCCGCGCCACTTTCGCAGGCGGTAGGGATTCATGGCCTATGTGCCACCGTGGGAATGGCTGTCTGACGCGCTGACGCGGGTCATGGAGGCCAATGGGCTCTCGCAGAACGATGCACAGGCCGAAATTTGCCGAGCCATCGCCGATAGAGCCGTCAGGATCCAGGCCAAGCTCGCGAGGCAGGCCCCTCCAGGGCACATGACGTCCAGAGATACAGTCCTTAAAGGGGAAGACTTTTCGGATCCCAACGAGCCTCAAACCGGAGGACTTGGACTGGCAGGGGTCACGTCCGCTCATACCATGGATGGTCAAACGCGAAGCTTTCAATCCATCCGGATACTGGAACGTAGAGTGGATCGAACTTTTGAAGACCGACGTTATGAACGTGTTGTGCACGGCCACGAAGGACGGCGAGCCTGCCCAACGCGCCCCGGCAAGATGGATGTACGAGCAGGAGCCGGCCAGCTCTTGAGCGCGCTCTGCGCGCCATCAAAGCGGTGTACCCTGATGGCACGCCCCAGCAGGCCGTCGAACCCAACAAGATCTTGTGCCGGCGCGTCTTCGAATGGCTCAAGGATAACCGTCTTCCTAGTGTTTCGGACGATACGATCCTGAGAGCGGCCAAGCGACGCAAATAGCGCAATTACCGCATTGCCGTAGTTGCGCGCGCGCAGCAGCCCTCCCCACGCTATTGATCAGGGATCCTTAGCGCGACCGCGGGCATGCTTCGCTGCGCCCGACAGGTTGCAATAGGGGAATGAACATGGATCGTCCGCCCCAGCGACGCGGGAATGGCTACGCCCTCTCGCGGGATTTGACGCCCCAGCGTGTCCCGCTTGCGGATCTGCAAGCCGCTCGGGCGCGCGACCCGCAAGCACCCGCCGCAGCAGGTGCGCAAGCTCGCAGCGAGCCTCAAACAGTTCGGATTCGTTCTGCCGATCGTGACCGATGCCGACGGGCGGGTCGTTGGCGGATGGGGCCTGGTGTTGGCTGCGCGGCAACTGGGGCTCAGCGAGGTGCCGGCGGTCAGCCTGACGGACCTGTCCGACGCCGAACTGCGGGCGCTGCGCCTCGCGCTCAACCGGATCACCGATGACGCCGCCTGGGACCGCGAGGCCCTCGCGCTTGAATTCTCCGACATCCTGGAACTGGCCCCGCAGATCGAGCTCGAAGCTCAGCGGCTTCGAGATGGGCGAGATCGACGTTCTTCTGGATGGCCGCGGAGTCGATGAGGAAGACGATCTGCCGAAGATCGAGGATGATGCCGCGCCGGTGACCCGAACTGGGCGACCTCTGGATTCTTGGCGAGCATCGCCTGCTTTGTGCCGATGCGCTGCAGGCCGACAGCTACGCCCGGGTCCTGGGCACCGACAAGGCGGACATGATGTTCGCCGACCCACCGTACAACGTGCCGATCGACGGCCACGTCTCCGGATTGGGGGCCGTCAAGCATGGCGACTTTGCCATGGCATCAGGCGAGTTCTCCTCGGCCGAGTTCCAATCGTTCCTGAGAACGCTTCTTGGCCATGCGGCCGACCACTCGATAAACGGCGCCATTCATTTCGTGTGCATGGATTGGCGACACCTGCGGGAGATGCTTGCCGCCGGGGATGAAGTCTACAGCGAACTCAAGAACCTGTGCGTGTGGAACAAGAGCAATGCGGGGATGGGCTCGCTCTATCGCTCCAAGCACGAGCTTGTCTTCGTGTTCAAGGTGGGCAAGGCTGCGCATATCAACAACGTCGCGCTCGGACGGCATGGCCGGCACCGCACCAATGTCTGGGACTATGTCAGCCAGAACGCCTTGAATGGCAGCGCAAAGAGCAAGCTCGCCTTGCACCCGACCGTCAAGCCGGTGGCCATGATCGCGGACGCGATCCGTGACTGCTCCAATCGGGGCGGCCTGATCCTCGATCCGTTCGGTGGCGCCGGCACGACCCTGATCGCGGCGGAACGGACCGGCCGCCGGGCCCGTGTGATCGAACTCAATCCAGCCTTCGTCGATCTCAGCATCGAGCGCTGGCAGCGGCTGACCGGCGGCACTGCCGTCCATGCCGATACCGGTCAAGCCCTTCGCACGCGGCCGGAAGGCCTCCAGGCGAGCGAGATGGAGGGACGAAGCGATGGTTAAGCGCCGGACGTCTACCTCAAACAACGGCGATCGCGGCTACACGGTCGGCTACGGCAAGCCCCCCATCCACAGCCGGTTCCGCCCAGGCCAGTCGGGAAACCCGGCCGGGCGGCGCAAAGGCGTCCGCAATCTCATAACTGATGTGAAGCGCACGCTCAGCATGCCGGTCAGGGTGAAAGAGGCTGGCCGTATGCGCAAGAAATCGACCCAGGAGAGCTGCCCTCATGGTGCTGCGCGAGAAGGCCCTCCAGGGTGACTCCGCGCTCGATCGTCACTCTCTGGAGCTGGCGCTGCGCTTCAACAATGATGCGACCGAGGCGGGGCCAGCGCCAAGCGCTGTCCGCCGACGACCAGGCCATCCTCGCTGCCTTCGTCGCCGAACGCACTGGCGCCGCAAAGACCCCGCCACCAGTCGCCCGGGCCGACCACGTGACCCCAACGCGTCGCCCTCGCTTAAGGAAAAAGGGCAGGAAATGAACGACCATGCCGCCCTTGCCGCGCTGCTGCGCAGCGATTTGCGTTTCTTCGTCTGGAAGTGCTTCCAGACCATTTTGCCGGGTACGCCTTATCTGCCGAACTGGCACATCGACGCCATCGTTCATCAGCTGATGCGTGTGCACGGCGGCGAAGTCTCCCGGCTCCTCATCAACCAACCGCCGCGCTCGTTAAAATCAATCTGCGTTTCGGTCGCCTATGTCGCCTGGCTGCTTGGCCATGATCCGACCCGCCGTGTCATCGTCGTGAGCTACGCCAACGAGCTGGCCGCCGAACTGCATCGCCAGTTCCGGATGGTCATCGATTCCGCATGGTATCGGTCACTGTTTCCGGCCATGCGGCCCGCCCGGAGATACCGGATTCGAGCTCGTGACCACGGCCGGGGGTGGCCGTTACGCAACGTCGATTGGCGGCACGCTCACCGGACGCGGAGCCGACCTTATCGTGATCGACGACCCTCTTAAGGCCGAAGAAGCGATGTCGGAGCTTGCCCGCAAGCGCGTGATCGACTGGTATGCCGGAACGCTGGTATCGCGCCTCAACGACAAGCAATGTGGCCCCATTGTCGTGGTCATGCAGCGCCTGCATGAAAATGACCTTGCCGGCCATTTGCTGGGCAAGGTGGTTGGGAACACCTCGATCTGCCGGCCATTGCACTCGACGACAGCGTGATTGCCCTAGGCGGCGGCCGGACGATGTGCCGACGCGTCGGTGATATTTTGCATCCGGAGCGCGAAAGCAAGGAGGCTCTGGAGCGTATCAGAGCCGAAATCGGCAGCCTGATGTTCTCGGCGCAGTACCAGCAGCAGCCCGTTCCCCTCGAAGGAAATCTCATTCGGCGTGACTGGTTTCGATTCTATGATCAGCTGCCCGAAGAGCCCGCAAAGCGTATCGTGCAGAGCTGGGACATCGCCATGGCAACGGGGACCGCCAACGACTATTCCGTGTGCACCACGTGGCAGATGATCAAGGAAGATTACTATCTCGTCGACGTCTTCCGTGCTCGCCTCAAATATCCCGACCTTCGACGGAAGGTAGCCACCCTCGCCGACAAACACAGTGCAGAAACCATCCTGATCGAGAACGCGGGCCCTGGCATGACGCTACTGCAAGATCTTCAGCGCGATCTGCCGCAGGGGATGGTGCGCCCGATCGGGCAAAAGCCGGAGGGTAGCAAGGCGGATCGCATGGTTGCGCAATCGGCCAAGATTGAAGCAGGTCACGTTTACCTCCCGAGAGAGGCCGACTGGCTCGACACCCTGCTGCTCGAACTGCTGGCATTCCCTAACGGCCAGCATGACGATCAGGTCGACAGCGTCTCGCAATTCCTCAACTGGGCGTCGCTTCAAAAATTCCTCA
>CAVUYM010000033.1:0-16519 GCA_963745675.1 uncultured Chloroflexia bacterium | reverse complement strand
TGAAGAACCCGGAAACCATTTTCAATTGGCTAGAGTCAGCGCGGGATCAAGGAGATCTGATTTCCGAACTGCACTAACGGTCGGTAACCTACCAGGGCGCGCAGTAGCGAGGAGGCTGGGTGATCGTACAAAGCAGGTTCAACATCCCGGATAAAACGCTGGCTGAGATCTGTCGTCGCTATCATGTCCTTGAATTGGCGGTCTTCGGCTCGGTGCTACGCGAGGATTTCCGGGATGGAAGCGATATCGATGTACTTGTCGAGTTCGACGACGATGCCCGTATCGGTTTTTTTGAAATGGCCCGGCTTCAACGGGAGCTGGCCGCGCACTTTGGCCATAAAGTCGACGTGGTCCCGAAGGGCGGCTTGAACCCGGTCATTCGCCAGCCCATCCTGGATGCGGCTGTTGTGCTGTATGCGAACTGACGAACTGTACTTGCGTGACATGCTCCTTGCGGCAATTGATGTCGCGGAATTTCTGGATGACTACGATCGCGAACGCTTTCTCCAGGACCGGGTCATGCGGCGCGCCATCCTACAGGCCCTCACGGAGATTGGAGAAGCGGCGAACCGCGTCTCGGACGAGCTCAAACAGCATTATCCGGACGCTCCGTGGGATGATGCGCGGGCTTTCCGCAACTTCGCCGTGCATCAGTATTTCGCCATTCAATGGAGTATCGTTTGGAATACAGCCAAGGTCAATGTGAGCGAGCTTCGACCGCAAATCGCGGCAATCCTCGAAGCTGAGTTTCCTGAATCGGACAAGGAGCAATCCTGATGGTCCGCCAGACACCTCAAAGCACTCCGATCGCGTCGATTGAGCACGCCGATACCCGGATAAACATCTCGACCGAGGAGTTGCGCGATTTCGTCGCAGAAGACGAGGGCGCATCGGGAACGATGCTCTATCCGCGCGATCCGTCGCTGGGCCCGCAGTTGATCTGGAAGGGCAAGAACGAGCAGGACTGCGAGGATCCGACCTTCCCGGTGCCCTGATTTACATCGAGGAGAGTGCCCAAATGATCTATGCGGATCCGCCATACGGAGTCAAGTTTGCCTCTAACAGACAGGTTTCGAGAGCGCTTGCATAGGGATTGGTGGCGGGGCGTCGGGAATGAGCGCACAGCGAAAAGGAATAGTTCATCCTACTGACGAAGATTGGTTCTCTTTCTTCCGGCCATTGGATGAGATTACGCTGATCGACGAGGTGAACTTTTGGCGTCCGGGCACGCCATCAAGATTCCATGCACTTCAAGAAGGCGAACCTTTCTTTTTTCGCCTCAAGGCCCCCATTAACGCCATTGCCGGATATGGGTTCTTCGCGCTTCAGACGATCGTTCCAGTCCCATTGGCATAGGACATTTTTAAGGATCGCAATGGCGATTCAGACTTCCAGAACTTTCGTAAGCGCATTGCTGACTATCGATCAAGGTCGTCGATGAGTATCGTCGATCCATTGAATTGCCTGGTACTCCGCGACGCAACGTTTCTGCCCCGGTCGATGTGGCTACCATGGAATCTCCCTGAAGGCTGGTCGCCCAACCTCATGTCGTTCAAAGGCTATTCCCTGGACAAGCATCCAGGATTTCTTCTCGCGCAGTTGCTGAAAGTCGCTGCAACACGAGGTATTCAGGAAGAATCACCGGAGTACAAGATAGCTAGAGATGACAATCGAGTAGTTGCAAATCGGAATGTGATTGTGCACCAGGGACAAGGTATTTTCCGCGCTCGCCTTTTGCAAGCCTACGACCAGCGGTGCGCATTTACAGCAGAGAAATCTTTACCCGCCCTCGAGGCGGCACATATTCAACCGTATCTGGGGCCAGAGTCAAATGAGCTGCATAACGGTATCCTGATGCGTGCCGACTTCCATAATCTCTATGACACTGGATACCTCACCGTCACACCCGATTATCGACTTGATGTGAGCCCTAATCTCCGCGAAGATTTCGAAAACGGCATTTATTACTATGGAATGCGCGGAAATCGAATTCGGATTCCAGAACGAAGCGAACAGCAACCAAACCGCGACGCACTTCAATGGCACAACGAGAACATTTTTTTGGGCTGAAGGAAGCTACCAAGGAAGCGATGCGCGGGGCGGGCTTCGACCTGCTGATCGTCTGCGGCTTCGCCTTCGACGCCCGCGCCAACGAGGCCACCGACGAAATCGCCTGCTGGTTCATCGATACCGATTACAACGAGGAGAGCTTTCTTCGTCCGCCACGCCTATTTCACTGGCGCAGACGAGCCCTACGACCGCCTGAAACGCGCCCTCAGGGCCGAGATCGACGAAGACGCCTGGTCCGAGCTCTACGCGACCACCAGCCGCCCCTTCGACCGCCCCTCAACCGGCAAGATCGCGGTGAAAGTCATCAACCACTATGGCGACGAGGTGCTGAAGGTCTATCCAGTATAGTGTCTGACAAGTGAGGAATCAGTCCTGATTGAAGGTGTACGTATATTGACTATTAGTACACGTGAGTGCACAATTGGAGTAATTCCCCCTGCTATTTCGATGGCAGGGTCAGAGGCCGCCCCACGGGGTGGTCTCTTGGTTTTTTGGATGATTCTATGAAGACTAACGTCTATTTTGATGGGTTCAACTTCTATTACGGGATGTTTGCGGGTAAACGCAACCTTCCATGGAAATGGACCGATCTGCTGCGTCTCAGTCAACGCCTCCTACCAAACAATTCGATCAATCGAATTCGCTATTTCACTGCTGATGTGAAACCAACTCCTCAGGATCGCAACAAGGCCGTTCGGCAACAGACGTACATCCGAGCTCTCGAAACGATCCCCTGTTTGACGGTCCACAAGGGCACGTTTCTGAGCAACACGCGACGGCAGCGGACAGTTCAACCTATTACGATGCCCACGCTCAACCCGCCGCTTACCTCAAATGAAGAGACTGCTGCAAAACGAGTGCTTAGCGCTTTGACGCGTGTGAATACCCACTACACGGAAGAGAAGGGGTCGGACGTCAACCTCGCGTCCTACCTTCTTCTGGACGCGTTCGATCAGGACTGCGACGCTGCCGTGATCATTTCGAATGACTCGGACCTTGCGTTTCCCGTTGAGACAATCAGGGATCGATTTGGCCTACACGTCACGGTATTCAACCCGCATCCAGGACAATCGACCGCCAAGCTTCAGCAATCTGCAACACAATGGCGTCGCCTCAGGCCTGGAAACCTCCAGCACTGCCTGTTTCCCGATCCTGTCTACGATGCTTCGGGTCGCGCGATCAACAAACCATCGGAATGGGCAGCAGCCGAAGCAGCCTTCCGCAGCCATACGTAGTATGAGTTGGAACAAATCACTGCATCAAGCATCTTCTCAATGACTTGTGCGAATAACCGTGCGGCAGTCCGCGCCATCGTCTAGGATCAGCGGGGGCATTTTCTGTGGTGGGTGTGGAGGAATAACAGGTGGCGGGGATTCAGACGCCGGAGGCGCGTTTCGGGTTCAGGATGGGCAGCGACCGCAAGCTCGTGCGCTGGCCGGATATGCTCGAATATTTTCAGGAAGTCGCGGCGGCCAGCGACCGGGTGCATTACGAACAACTTGGCGTTGCGACCGATGGCCAGCCGTTCGTGCTGCTCACGATCTCGTCACCAGATAACCTGGCCAGGCTCGGCCGCTATCGAGAGATCCAGCAACGCCTCGTCGATCCCCGCACTCTGGATGAAGCTGAAGCCGAACGACTGATTGCGGAAGGGCGCACGATCGTCCTCGTCACCTGCGCGATCCACGCCACCGAGGTCGGCTCGGTTCAGATGAGCCCGGAGCTTGTCCACGAGCTGGCGACGCGCAACGACGCGGAAATCGAACGCATCCTGAACGAGACGATCCTGCTCCTCGTGCCATCACTCAACCCGGACGGCATGGAGTTGGTTGCCGACTGGTACGAGCGTACGCTCGGCACGCCCCACGAAGGTTCGGCTCCACCGACCCTCTATCAGCGCTACACCGGTCACGACAACAACCGCGACTGGTTCATGTTGACGCAGGTCGAAAACCGGCTGGCAATCGAGAAGATTCAGAACGTCTGGCGACCGCACATCGTCTTCGATCAGCACCAGATGATGTCCGACGGACCGCGCTATGTGCTACCGCCTTTCATCGACCCTTACGATCCCAACGTTCATCCGCTGCTGGTTCAACAGGTGGCGTTAATGGGTCAGGCGATGGCAGCAGATCTCACGGCTGCCGGAAAAACGGGCGTCGCCACCAATGTCATCTTCGACGCCTTCTCACCCTCACGCGCCTACCAGCATTACCACGGTGGGGTGCGTATTCTCTCTGAGGCCGCCAGCGTCAAGATCGCAACGCCAATCGAACTGAAAGAATCCGACCTTAAGGAAGCGCGTGGTTTCGATCCGTTGATGACAAGTTGGAACCACCCGGTCGCGTGGCGCGGTGGGGCCTGGACGCTGCGCGATATCGTCGAATACAACCGCATCGCCACGCTTGCTTTGTTGAACAATGCCGCCGCCTACCGGGATCGCTGGGTGCGTAACTTCTACCGCATCGCCCAGGACGCCCTTAAGCTGGCCAGTCCACATGCCTTCGTCATCCCGGCCGGCCAGCCCGACGAAGTGACGGTCAGCGAGTTACTTCAGACCTTGCAGAAGGGCGACATCGAGATTCACCGCTCCTATGAAGCCTTCTCCGCCGATGGTGTCGAGTATCCTGAGGGCTCCCACGTCGTTTTCACCAGCCAGCCTTTCGGCCGCTATGCCAAGACCCTGTTGGAGCGACAGGATTACCCAAACCTCCGGCAGTACCCGGGCGGACCACCGAAACCACCTTACGACATCACCGCTCACTCCCTTCCGCTCCAGATGGGAGTCGAGGCTGTCGAAATTGAGACGGAGTTCCAGGCCAATCTGGAGGAGGTCGCGCGCGTCGACCTACCGAGCGGCGGCCTACGGGGAAGCGGCGATGCGTTCATCCTGGATCCCAGGGTCAACGCCAGCACGTTGGCAATCAACCGCATGTTGCGCAACGGGGCTGTTGTCTCGCGCTACGCCGGGACGCTCGAAGATACTGGCGTTTCGCCGGGAGCGTTTGTCGTCACCGGTATCGGCGCGCAGGAAGTGGAGGAGATCGCAGCGGCGTCGCACGTTTCCGTCGGGGCGGTTTCCCTGTCGAGTTTGCGCGAGAAAGCGCAGCAGATTCGAACGCCGAAGGTAGGTCTCTATCGATCATACCGGCCAAGCGGGATAGACGAAGGCTGGACTCGCTTTATCCTCGAGCAATATGACTTCGAATTCCAGACGGTGCGTAGCCAGGAGATCCGCCAGGGTGAGCTTTCGGACCACTTTGACGTCATCATCCTGCCGCAACAGTCCGCCCGCGACATCCTCGACGGCAATAGTGCCAGCGACTACCCGGTCGAATATGCGAGCGGCATCGGCGAGATCGGCGCTGCGCGCCTGCGGCAGTTCGTCCATCGCGGCGGAACCCTGGTGACGCTCGACTCGGCCTGCGAGCTGGCGATCAAATATCTCTACCTGCCGGTCACGAATGTTCTTGAAGGCGTCAAGTCGGAAGATTTCTACAATCCAGGCTCGCTATTGCGACTGATCCTCGATCCGCAGCACCCGGTCGCCTACGGCTATGATCGCGAAGCGGCGGCGATGTTCGTCAACTCGCCGGCCTTCGAAGTCGAATCGAATGGCGGCAGCGCCCGCGTCGTCGGGCGCTACCCGCTGTCGAATCAACTTCTGGCGGGCTGGATGCTCGGGCCAGAACATATCCGTGGACGCTCGGCGCTTGTAGAAGTGCGGGTAGGCAGCGGCAGGGTCATCCTCTTCGGCTTCCGCCCACAGTTCCGAGCCCAGGCGCGTGGCACCTATCGCCTGCTCTTCAATGCGCTGTATTGGTCAACGGTTTCCTGAGCAAAAGGGAACCGGAACGGGGCGTGTTTATCGTGGGGAGACTGTACACGCCCCGGTTCCGGGGAGGGAGAGTAGCAATAACCGGGGTGGGGGCCCAGCTACCACCAAGAAAGATGTTCAAAAGGAGAATCAAGCGGTTCTCGACGACTGAATTCAGGTACGAACGGCGGTCCGTTCCACCTGAACGAAAACCTCTTCGCGACGGGCCACACCTGTAGGCATCGGCTCTTCAGCTTCGCGCAAGAACTCGATCAGTGCCTGCGGCGGAACGCGCCACTCGCCGGTCTTCTTATCCTTGCGTCCCGGGAGATGTCCCATTCTCAGCCAGTAGGCGACCGCCTGTTTGTCAAAATCAAGGAACTCGGCAGCCTCATCCAAAGAGTAGGTGCGAGGCTCGCGAGAACCCGGTCGAAAGAACAACATGCAACCTCACCTCTTTACTCGTTCGAAGCACTCACACGCTGTACATTCAGCGTGTACGTACACTTAGCATACCATGCCTCGCCGAACCTGTCACCATCCCTTTACCCGCGTACGTATGCAGGAAACGGGCTGGATGTGCTTGAAGGATATCTCGGGAGTAATCGGCAGCTGATGGTCTCTCCCAGCAGTAGAGCGATAGGATATGCGCCGCATCGAAGCATGAGGTTCGAGACCTCCTGCAAAAGAAAACCCGCCCCGGCCAAGTGACCGGAGCGGGTGCGGTTCTCAAAGAATTTTCGGAAGATTAGCCGCGAGTCACCCGCGCCTGCCGATGTCCAGGTTATGGGAACAGGACGCCGTGTTGAGCGCCTCCGAATTCGCCACCAACCGCCTTAATAGCGCCAGGCATAGTAATGCTGGCCGATGTTGCCCATCTCAACGCGCCATTCCGGATCGTTATCCGGGGTATAGGTCAGGCAGCGGCGCTCGAAGCATTGCATCAGCACGAGCCGCAGCTGGCCGCCAACCAGTACGTCAGCCCAGTATGGCTCGGTGATCGGGCGGCCCTGTCGCGAAGAAGGCGTTTTCAAAGAGTGGCGCGGTCGTGAATGCGCCATTCTGGTAGACCACACCGCTCGAATTCATGAAGGTCCAGAAGGGAGCGGCGATGCCGTGGTTTGTCACGTCATCGACGAAACCGATGGTGATTCCTTGCGCCGCGAGCGTCTGATCATCCGTAACCTGACTGGCGCGGTTGACGCGCTGGGTTACTGGCGTGCCAACAGGCTGCGCGGGAGCAGCCAGCAGCGGGTTGAAGGTCGCGTAGGTTGGTCCATTGGGATCGTTCGCATCGCCGGCGACATTGACGTTCGCCGGTGCGCGGTTGTCGAAGCGATTGTCGCCGAGCTGCATCCTACCGCTGATGAGTTCGGTCGCGAGCAGGCCGTTCGTGACGTACCAGATGCTGTTGGGATCTACCGCCGGATCGGTGATCTCCATGCGGGATTTGTCGTAGTACTGGACCTGCCGCTGACCGTTCGGCGCCTCGTCGTACGCTTCCATCATGACCTGCGTATTCGGCTGCGGTCCCCACATCCAGGTGCGCGTCGCCTGACCGTCCGCAACCGGCTTGTCGGTGCGCTCCCAAACGCGCTGGAAGGCTGATGCGTCACCCGGCGGCGGTGGCGGTGGATTACCTCCACCTGTCGCTACGTTGAATGTGCAGCCAAGTTGCTGGCAGACGCCGGTATAGTCGTCGACGATATCCTGGGTGATTCGCCGCGTGCCGTTGATCGTGTCCGTGTCGAAGGATTCGATGCCGACGATCAACTGATCCGCGCCACGCCAGACGGCCGAACCGCTCTGCCCCTGGAACGAGTCGATCTCATGCTCCAGAATGGTCGGACCGACATCGGTAAAGGACGGTTCGTTACCTGCCCACATCGTGCCGTCGGGTTTGTCGCCGGGATAGCCCGCTGTAGTCGGGTTGAAGTCCGGAGCCATCAGCGCGGCGTCATCAAGTACGCCGATCGTCATCGTGCCGACGGTGTTGCCCAATGTCGCGTCGTCCAAGACGATGAGCGCATAGTCGAAGTCGCCGCCGGCGTTGATGTCGCCATTAGCGTCGATCCAGCCCTGCGGCACCCAGAGATTGTCTCCCACGGAAAACCCGAACGGCTCCTGGTCGACGTTCCGGCCCGGAACTACTTCGAGATATGGCGGATAACCGTTGTACTCGGGGAACCAGACGCAGTGCGCCGCAGTCATGATGACCCGCGCGCCAATGAAGGTTCCGGTACAACCAAAGCCCTGACCGGTGTCCAGATCACCGGCCCAGATGCTAACGATCTTCTTATAGGGATCTTGCGTTGTGTCGGTAATCTGAACGCGCGAATCCGGCCCGATTACGACCTGCGGATCGCGCCCGGTCGTGCGATCAAGATAGGTTAGTGTCTCCGGTCTCTCGCCGGCCGAGATCCCCTGTAGCTTGTGGATGCCCCCGCCGCGACCAACCAGCGCTTGATCCGTCGCCGTTCCGGGTCGCGCCAGTGCCGAAAGGCTGCTGACGACCAGCATGAAGCTAAGTACCGCCGTCAACAGCAACGATTTCCTGTGCAAAGGCTTCCTCATTCGATCCCCTCTCGCTTGAGTGATCGGCGTCCTCCATTCGGGACACCTAATCCCTCGCAGTGCTTATCGCACACGTTTCACTTTTCGGCAATGAGCAGAGATCGCCTCCCCGAGAATTGCAGAATGTGTCAAGTGAATTTTAGCCGCGTCGAAACTCTCTCAAATCTAGCTGCAGTTGGTTGGCGCTGCGTCGGCTACGTAACCAAACTCGACCGTCCAGTACCAGTCCCAGGGGCTATCCTCAACGAAGACGCGTCCGATTCCGACGACGATCGACGAAGAGCGCAGGATCTCGTCCGTCTCCTGCGTCTGCTGCCAGGTTTCGAGAATCTCAGTTGTGGAGCCACTCCCGGCGGCGATATTTTCCGCCACGTTGCCGGCGTAGCCCGCCGCCTCGGCACGGTCTTCAGGCCCAAGCCCTTCAGGCGTGTAATGGTCGAAGTAGGCTCGCTCGCCCATGTCCAGACTATGGTCGTATGCCACCTGATTGAGGACGGCGGAATTTGACAGCGGCTCGTATCCGAGTGTCTTGCGATATTCATTCAGAAGCGCCAGGAATTCAGCTTCGGCCGGGTCCAGGCAGGTATCGACCGGAGGCATCTGCTGACCGCCGCCGCTCTGATAACGCCACTCATAGTAGTGCTGGCCGATGTTGCCCATCTCAACCCGCCATTCCGGGGCGTTATCCGGGGTATAGGTCAGGCAGCGACGCTCGAAGCACTGGACCAGAACCAGTTTCGGCGTGCCGCCAACGAGCACATTCGTCCAGTATGGCTCGGTGATCGGCCGGCCAGTCGCGAAGAAGGCATTCTCGAAGAGCGGCGCATTTGTGAAGCCGCCATCCTGGTAGACCACGCCACTCGAATTCATAAAAGCCCAGAAGGGCTCGGCGATACCGTGGTTGGTCACATCATCGACGTAGCCGATGGTCACACCCTGATCCGCCAGCGCAATCTCGTCGACAACCTGGCCCGGCACGGTTGACTCGTTGGGTGATGACTGTACCCACTGGTTGCGAGTTGAGGTCGAGCAGCGCATTGAATGTCGTGTACGTCGGGCCGTTGGGGTCGTTGGCGTCACCAGCCACATTCGCAGTTGCTGGCGAAAGCTCCTCAAAGCGGTCATCGCCCATCTGCATCCGGCCAGTGATGAGCTCGGTTGCGAGGAGACCATTCGTGACATACCAGATGCTATTCGAGTCTCCGGCAGGATTCGTTATCTCCATGCGTGACTTGTCGTAGTAGAGCACGTACCGCTCGCCACCCGGCGCCTGGTCATATGCTTCGGTGATGATTTCCGTGTTGGGGCCGGGTCCCCACAACCATGTGCGCGTCGCCTGACCATCTGCGACTGGTTTGTCAGCCCTCTGCCATGTGCGTTGGAAGGCTGAGTCGTCGATAGGAGGCGGCTCCATTTCATTGTTTGCGACGTTGATACTGCAATCAACCTGTTCGCAAACGGCGTTGAAACCGTCGACTACCTCCTGGGTTATCCGGCGAGCAGCATTGTCTGAAGCCGTCTCCACGATTTCGATTCCGACGACCAGCTCGTCCGAACCGCGCCAGACAGCAGAACCACTTTGGCCTGCTGCAGAATCGATCGTATGAAAGAGAGCGTTCTCGGTAACGCCAGTGAATTCGGTGCCCGTTCCCAGCCAGAGCGTGCCGTCCGGCTTGTCGCCCGGGTAGCCTGCCGTTGTGGGGTTGAAATTCGCCGCAGCGAGAGCGGCGTCATCAATCACGCCAATCGTCATCGTGCCGACGGCCTCGCCCAACTGTCGTCCGCCATCAGCACCAGGGCGTAGTCGAAACTAAAGTCCGGAATGAGATCGCCGTCAGAGAGACTGTCGATCCAGCCCTGCGGCACCCAGACATTGGTGGCAAATCCGCTGCCGTACGGCATCTGATCGCCATTGCGGCCGGGGATCACCTCCAACGTGTCGGGATAGCCATCGAAATCGGGACGCCAAACACAGTGTGCGGCCGTCATGATGACGCGCACTCCGATAAAGGTGCCAGTACAGCGCTCGGCAATGCCCTGCTCTGTACCAATAGCAATGAGATGAGCGATCTTCTTGTACGGATCCTGCGTCGTGTCTTCAATTTGCATGCGCTCATCAGGCCCGAAGACTATCTGCGGGTCGCGGCCACCGAAGGCACCGATAACGTCAACTGAAGCGGACGACTGCCCGGCAGATTGCGTCGATAGCTGGTGTAGTTCGCCGCCTGCTACTTCAAGCGATCCATCCTCGTCGGCCGGGGAAGCAAGCGCTGGAAGGCTTCCGAATAACGCCGCCAGCAACAAGATCGCCACACTCAGGGTTGAATTTCTTCGGGCTATGTTCCGCATACGTTCTTAGATCCCTCCGGTAAGACACCTCGACAATTGCCGAGCTTGCAGCCCACTCTAACGTATCGGTGGGCGCTTCCCTGCACGCGAGCGATGACGGCGCTGAATGGGACGACCCCTCGCAAGCCTGAAATGGACGTGAATCCGTGGCGGTCAAGACGAGGCCTGCACTGGCACGGCGCTCCGCCAAACCGGGGCTGGCGCCATGGCTACCCATGAGCAGGTAGTTCTGCCCACCTATCCACACACAGCCCTCGAATTCATTCAGGCAATTCCCCAGATTTCCATTCCGAGCTGGATGCATATGATGGATACATCAAACGAATTTGCTCGCGCAACGAAGCCCGAGCCAATTGCCGAAGGGGGCAATGATGAACGGACAAAAACGAGGCAACCGGATGTGGCTGAGTGAGACACACGATCTGTGGCGAGACTATGTGGCCCACCACCCCCGGAATCAGCGTTTTGCTCCATACACGAAGTTTGAGCCAAAGTCACGCGGCTAATACCAGCGGGACAAGCGCAATATCGCAACAGAGTCGTTGGGCACATGCCCGGCGATTCTGCTTTGTGCGAGACGCGGGAGGCTATGGCCTATCTGGTCTCCATGGACGGTAGCTATGTGAGCCCTTGATAGGCCAAGCCGACGACCGCACCGCCCATGACCAACCAGGCGGAGTTGACCTTGAAGCGCAGCAACGCCGCCAGCGCCAGAAGCGCCAGCAGGACGGTCACGACATCGACCAGCGCAGCCCGTCCGAGTTCCCAGGTCACCGCCGCCATCAAGCCCAGGGCCGCGGCATTGACACCGTCGAGCAGCGCCCCGGTCCAGGCGCGGTCACGCACTCTCGTAACGACCGGACGAATCAGGACAACAAAGATGAAGGCTGGAATGAAGATCCCCAGCGTCGCCAGCGTCGCGCCAATAAGACCTCCAGTGAAACCACCACTCGCTTCACCACTGACGTAGCCGACGAAGGTCGCCGTCGTGAAGACGGGACCCGGCGTGAACTGGCCGATGGCGACACCATCGATCAGCTGCTCCTGAGTCAACCAGCCATATTTATCGACGAAATCGCCCTGAAGAAAGGCCAACAGGACGTAGCCGGAGCCATAGAGCACCGCGCCGATCTTGAGGAAGGTCAGAAAGAGCCGCGTGGCGTTATAGGAGACTGGCTCATTGTCCCCGACTGCCAGTATCGCCAGAGGGAGCTTCAGCAAGTAGAGCGGCAGCAGCGCCAGCGTCCCGCCAGCAAGCATCCGGCGTCCGAAGATCAACAGCGCGCCGATGATTGCCCCGCCGAATAGCAGAAGCAACTCATTGATTCCGACGAAGAAGAGCGCAGCGACGCTCGCCCCGACGAGGGCCATCAGAACGGCGGTAGCGCGGTCGGCCACGCGCAACGCGGTGTTGCCAAGGCCATAGAGCGCCTGTGCAATGACAGCAATGATGACCGGCTTGATACCGTAGAGTAACCAACCTCCCGCGGTCGTGGTGCCATATTCGACATAGAGGATGGTGAACACCAACACCAGCGAGAAGGCGGGCAGAATGAAGAGCGACCCTGCAGCCAGGAGCCCCGCCAGCCAGCCCGCTCGTAACCGGCATGGATGACCATCTCGGTCGAGTTCGGGCCCGGCACCAGATTCGTCAGACCGATCAGGTCGAGAAAGTGCTGGTCGGTCATCCACTGACGTTTCTCGACAACCTCTTGCCTGAGCATCGCAATATGCGCTGCTGGTCCGCCAAATGCTGTCAGCCCGAGCTTCAGCGCCAGCATCGACACTTCGCGTAGATCACCCTGTGTGCTCGCTTGTGGTTGCTCCGCCATCCGTCACCCCTTACATGCTTGAGATGGTCTTAGCATAGAAATGTGAGCATTGAGTAAGAGATGAGACAGGCACAGGCCAACAGACTGATGAGAAGACACGCCGCGGCACGTCTCTACCAGTAGTGAAGTGGGGGTCCACTCGTTCCGCGCTAGAAACCGACGACTCTGTAGAGGGCACCGGATTCCAGACTGACGACGTAGATCTCGCCCTGTTCATCCTCGCCAAACGAAGAGAAGAGCGCCCCGCTACGTTGGAAAAAGAGCCGTGTTTCGACGCCCGGAGTCGGTCACGCGCAGTCCCCAGAATCGGCCGCTGCAATAGTCGGCGTAGACGTAGGTGCCCCAGAGGCCGGGGCTCAACGAGCCGCGATAGACGTAGCCCCCGGTCACAGCGCAGTTGCCTTCGGCGTGGTCATACTCGGCGATTGGCCGGATCAGCCCCTCGATGGTGCAGGAGTTACTCTCATAGCAATAGGAGCCTTCGATGATCGGCCAGCCATAGTTCTCGCCTCCGGTCGAGGCAGCGTTGCGAAGCTGATCTCTTCCCACTGCCCCTGTCCAACATCGGCGATATAGAGATCACCGGTCAGACGGTCGAACGAATAGCGCCAGGGATTGCGTAGTCCGATGGCCCAGATCTCATCGCGGGCGTTCGGATCGTTGACAAACGGGTTGCCTGCCGGGATGCCATAGGGATCAGCGCTGTCGACATCGATACGCAGCATCGAACCGAGCAGCGTCCCAGGGTTCTGTGCATTCTTAAAGCGATCTCCCCCTGCGCCACCGTCCCCGAGGCCGATCCAGAGAAGACCATCCGGCCCGAATGCCAGATGGCCGCCGTTGTGGTTGCTCGCCGGTTGTTCGACAAACAGAATCAGCTTCTCAGACGAAGGATCGGCGATATTCGGACTCACTGGTCACGGCGAATTCAGAAATGACGGTGTGACCGTCGCGGTTCGTGTAATTGACGAATAAGCGCCCGTTGTTTTCGTAGTCGGGATGAAAGACCAGGCCGAGCAGGCCGCGTTCGGTCGAGTCTGAACCGACTCGGTCCGTGATATCCAGGAATGGGATATCAACCAGCGCGCCACCGGCGACAATCCGAATGCGTCCCGGCTGCTCCAGCACGAAGATGCCATTCGAGCCATCTTCGGCGTTGGCGATGCCGTCTGGCTGATCGAATCCATCTGTGACCAGTTCGAGCCCCACCGTGAGCTGATCGAGTGGGAGCGGTTCAGCCGCAGGCGCTGGCGTCGGAGTAACTGGAGGCGGCGGTAACGGAGTCACGGTCGCCGTTGGAGCCTCGCTCGTCGCCGGTGTTGGAGTCGCCGTTGATCCGTCGGGTTCGACGCTGTGGGAGTAGGATCTGTTGGGGTATTCGGTGCGGGTGTCGGTGTGGGATCTTGCGAAGATTGCGTCGGCGACGGCGAATCTTCGCCCCGACGATCGACGCGGTTGGAGCGGGTGTCGGGGTCGACGAGTCTGCATCATCACCAACAACACAAGCCGCTAGAACGGCTGCCAACGGAGAGCCATCAAGCTAGTGCGGATCAACATAGTCGTCTTTCACTCGATCCGGGCGACAGCGCTGCCCCGGCGGCAACGTCTGTTTAGGATACGTCACCGATCCTCGAATGGTTGGGCATGTTAGCCTCTGGTGCGACGGAAGGGCCATAGTGTATGTCGTACGATCACGGGCTACGAGTTGAAGTCGAAGAAGGACGCTGCATCGGCGTCGCCAACTGCGAAGTTTGCGCGCCAATCTCTTCAGGCTCAACGCATTTCGAATAGCGGAAGTCCTTGATCCTGCCTCGACCGATCGCGCGACCATTCTCGAAGCTGCGATGGACTGCCCGGTCGACGCCATCATCGTCGAGACCGAAGATGGCAGGCAACTCTGGCCGCGCTAGCGGCGGCGCACGATCTGAAATAGTGGAGCCCAGAGTGAAGAACCAATCAATAGACATCCAGACACTCAAACAGCAAGCGTTGGCTGCCATCGACCGGGAATCCGGGCGGCTGGCCGAAGTCGGCTGGGACATCTTCCGGCATCCGGAACTCGGTTTCAAAGAACGGCGCACCGCCAGCGTCGTTGCGCGAGAGTTCGGCCGGCTCGGACTCGGCTTCCATGAGGAACTGGCGCTGACCGGCGTGAAGGCGACCGTCCAGGGCGCGGCGGGCCAGGGACCGAACATCGCAATCATCGGCGAGCTGGATTCGGTTCTGGTGGCCGACCATCCCGATGCTGACCCCGATACCGGCGCGGCCCATTGTTGCGGCCACAATGCCCAGATAACGGCGATGCTCGGTGTCGCGACCGGACTCGTGACATCGGGAGTGCTCGATCATCTAGCTGGTTCGGTGACCTTCTTCGCCGTCCCGGCCGAGGAATATGTCGAACTCGGGGAGCGGCTCGAACTCCGCGATCAGGGCAAGACCGAATTTCTCGGCGGCAAGAGCGAACTGGTGAAGCTCGGCGCGTTTGATGACATCGACATGGCCATGATGGTCCATGCCGGGGTCTTCGACGACGGCACGATCTGCAGCCTCAACACCTCTTCCAACGGCTTCGTTGGCAAACAGGCTCGCTTCATTGGCAAGGCTGCCCACGCCGGAGGAGCACCGCAGAACGGGATCAACGCCCTCTATGCCGCCAACATCGCACTCGAAGCGATCAACGCCCAGCGTGAAACCTATCGCGACGCGGAGAGCGTCCGGATCCACCCGATCCTGACCCGCGGCGGCGATCTGGTGAATGTCATCCCCAACGACGTGCGCCTGGAGACGATGATCCGTGGACGCACCCTCGATGCGATCGTCGATGCCGACCGCAAAGTCGACCGGGCGCTCAAAGCAGGTGCACTAGCGCTGGGTGCCTCCGTCGAAATCACGAGCTTGCCGGGCTACCTGCCGCTCCGCAATGATGACGGCCTGTCGCAGATATTCCAGTCAAACTTCCTGGAACACTTCCCGGAAAGCAGCTGGGAAGAGGCGGGACACGGTTCCTGGTCGACCGACCTGGGCGATCTCTCGGCGATCATGCCCGTCGTCGAGCCGAATATGGCCGGTTTCGCCGGGACGGTCCACGGCAGTGACTGGCGCATCGTTGATGATGCACTAGCCTACATCTGGCCCGCCAAGCTGATGGCAGGCTGTGTCATCGACCTGCTGGCTGATGGCGCAGCGCGAGCAGACAGAGATCATCGATCGCTACGATGCGGAGATGACACGCGACGAATACATCGCCTTCATGCGCCGGGCAAGCCGTAGCGAGGTCTTTCCAAAATAGTCCCAATATCGATGCATATAGGGTATCCGTAGGAGTCGCCATCGTAGACTGGTCCCAGTCATACCGGATGCCCCTGGGAGACGGATGAGTGAGTCTAAACGCAGAGCGACGCTGCTACTTTTGCGGCCAACCGGTTGAGGCTGACGGCCGAATTCTGTGTGTCGTGTGGTCGCCGACAAGGGCCACCGGTTTCTCCGCCAGCTCAAGTTCGGCAAATCGACGGGTTCATTGCGGCCTTGCTGGCTTTTGGCGGGTTTCTCGTTCTTTGGATGTCTGGCGCTCTGCGTCGGCCTGCTCCTCGTCGCCAGCGTGCCGAATCCGGTAGCTCTTGGCGCTGGCGACCATCGCCGCGATCGTCCCGGCCGTCATCTACAGCCTGATGGTGTTGCTGCTCGACCGTTTCGAATCTGAGCCCTGGTACACGCTGCTCGGCGCGTTCCTCTGGGGGGCGATCGTCGCCATTGTCTTCAGCGTCATTCTCGAACTGATTACCGGTGGGTTTATTCTGCTTGCGTGGGGCGAAGAAGCAGCCGACGTTGTCGGGCTAGTCGTTGGTGCGCCCGTCTTCGAAGAGAGCACCAAAGGTGC
>CAVUYM010000032.1:0-48676 GCA_963745675.1 uncultured Chloroflexia bacterium | reverse complement strand
TGGACTCGACGGATGACAGGCCCCGAACGTACATTGAGCCTCTGTTTGTTCGTGGCGTGCGTGATTCGTCAAATCATCCACCCGACTCTAACGATCGAACAAATGCGGTATCAATTAGTGAAGTCGTGCGCTATAGTTAGGATATGCGGAACAATTTAGCTGGGAGCATTGCGGGGATGTGCTCGGCTTCGAATGGAGGGGGACGAATATGAGTAGTTTTGTAGGCTGGCTGGAGCGACCAGTGCGATTTGGTGTCCTGGCTGTCGTTGGCCTGGCACTGCTCGCTGCGGCATTTGCGGCGGGACTCGGAATATCCGGCACCTTTGCGACGCACGTTGATCCCAACGAACATCACGCCTGCGTCAGCAAATATACCGGCGCTATGCGCTATGTTGTTGATCCGGCGAAGTGCACTCCTTATGAGAATCTGGTGAACTGGATTGGTGTCGATGCGGCCGCCCCAGACGTGAATTTCTACCGGGTGACGAGCGGGAATGTCGCTGGCGATATTGCCGGGCGAAACCTGCAGCACACGTTGACCTGTGATGCGACGACTGACACGGCGGTGTCTGGTGGCTTCTTCCTTCGCAACGACTGGAATGTGATCAAGTCTCAGCAGGATCCTGCTAATGAGGACGCCTGGCTATTCCACGCCCAGGCGATCGATGTTCCGACAGCACGTGCTACCACTTTCGCGCAGTTCGAAATCGTCTGTGCGGTTGGCACAAATGTGCCCTAGTGACCAACGAGAACTTGCGTCGTTGACTGCTCCGTGGAGAATAGCTGGTAGGAAGAGATAACGACGACATAGCATCTTTGCTACCAGGATCGAAGTGCGACGAGCGGCTCTTTCGGGGGCCGCTCGTCTTTTCATACTCCTCGCCAAGCGCTCTGGTAGAGGGCGATCTTCACATGATCTCCTGATCACACCGACCTATCGTCATCGAAAGGATTGAGCGATGCCTGACATCGGCGTGGGCACGGCCCCCCCGGCACTGGCTGGATGGCCGCGACAAGGTGTGGGGTGAATGTCGGCGGTCGGTACTGGCGCAGAGGAGAGAACCTTGTCATCGGTGAGTGGCGACGGCGCAGAAGCTAGGCCAAAATTGCCATCTTTGCTATAATGACCTTGTTTATTTCGTCCACCATGGAATAGCTGAAAATACTGTAGATACGTCAGCCGCTGGTATAGTGACCTGCTGGGGTGTTTGTGGAATCAATTTGAAACGGGTGAGGGCAATGGGAATGGTGCGCAAGGCTGTCGGACAGACGGCGGGGCTGATACTCGGCTTGACGATCGGTGCGGTGCTGTTTTTCGGTGGCTTCCTGGTCGCAACATCGGTGATGGAAGCCGGGGCGACGCACGATGCAAACGGAAATGTGCATGCCTGTGTCAGCCGCTACACGGGGCAGGCACGGATCATGCGGCCGGAGCAAGCGCCAAACTGTACCGGTACGGAGTTTTTGGTTGAGTTGGGGGCAGGCGCGGCGGCAACGGATCATGAGGCGCGCTTGAGTGCCCTTGAAGCACAGGTGCCGGACTGTCTGGCGGACGAAGGTGGCGATGCCGTCTTCACCGGCTGCGATGTAGAGGTGCGGAATGGACTCGGCAGCACCGAGTCGACGAACGGCAAGGGCAACCTGATCGTCGGCTACAACGAGAACTCCCAGAGCTACAACCGCGACGGCTCGCACAATCTGGTCGTTGGTTCGGACCATGGTTACGAGAGCTATGCAGGTTTCGTGGCCGGTTTCCGGAACATCATTAGCGGTGCCTACGCCACGATCAGTGGTGGGCGCGACAACATTGCCAGTGGCGGCTACTCCAGCATCAGTAGCGGGAACAATAACCAGGCCACTGGCAGTCAGTCAAGCGTCAGCGGCGGCCAGTTCAATACGGCGACCGGTCCCCGTTCCAGTGTAAGCGGCGGGTTCGCCAACACTGCTACGAGCGAAAACTCCACCGTCAGCGGTGGGCGCAACAACATCGCCAGCGGCCTTTACTCCAATGTCAGCGGTGGGGAAAGCAACACAGCGAGCGGTTCCTACTCCAGTGTCAGCGGTGGGGAAAGCAACACAGCGAGCGGCGCCCACTCCAGCGTCAGCGGTGGTGGGGAAAACCTGGCCGGTGGCAGCGTCTCCAGCATCAGTGGCGGATCTGACAACCTGGCCAGCGTCACCGGCGCCAGCGTCAGCGGCGGGCGGTTCAACCTGGCCAGCGGCGGCTTCTCCAGCGTCAGCGGTGGGTCTAGCAACGAGGCCAGCGGCAACCATTCCAGCGTGAGTGGCGGGTTCCTCAACTCAGCCAGCGGTGATCGCTCCAGCGTGATCGGCGGGCAGTCCAACCTGGCCAGTGGCACCCATTCCAGCGTTAGTGGCGGGAACGACAACGAGGCCAGTGGCCAGCGATCAAGCGTCGGTGGCGGGAACGACAACGAGGCCAGTGGCCAGCGATCAAGCGTCAGCGGCGGCCAGCTGAACCTGGCCAGCGGCGCCGCGTCCAGCGTCACTGGGGGTTCCAGCAGCGAGGCGAGTGGTTTTGTCTCGACCGTCAGCGGCGGGAGCACCAACACGGCCAGCGGCAGCCATTCCAGCGTCAGCGGCGGGTTGCAAAATAAGGCTGACGCTAATAACTCCAGCGTCGGCGGTGGTACCGACGTCACCAACAACAGTGCCGGCGAGTTCCACGCCGAGGGTATGTTCTTCACCCCATAGATAGGGTAGGTGGCAGGGAGTCTGTTCGAGGACTCCTAGCCGCCAGATAGCGACGCATTCAACGCGACCGGTCACACGGTCCAAACGCAGAAACGAGCGACCTTACGGGGTCGCTCGTTTCGTTTTGCCGCGTTCGGTGGTGGCCGGTACAGGCAAACGGGAACTGATTGGACGCGCACGGCATCCTCATCGTGAAAGGAAACGACGATGCTCGAACAGGCAACGGGCACGACGCAGTGGCAGTGGCTGGATGGCCGCGACACGGCGCGGATGAACCGCTACCGGAAATACCTGGCCTTCTACGAAGGTGATCAGTGGGACGAGCGGCGCAGGGCCGGCGAACGCAGGTTGACGGTCAACTATGCCCGGACGCTGGTGCGGAAGTCGGCCAGCTACCTGATGCCGAGGCCGGTGACGTTCGATGTTAGCCCTCACCCCCAACCCCTCTCCCACACGCTTGCGCTGCGCTCCAGCGGGGGAGAGGGGAGCCGAACAGCGGACCAACGCAAGACACGTCCTGCTTTACACCCCCTCTCCCAGGATTGGGAGAGGGGGCCGGGGGGTGAGGGCCGTCTTGCCGAAGCCGCCCTCAACGAGGTCTATCTGGCGCTGGATCTGCATACGCTGGATTTTCAGAGTGCTGTCGATAGTGCGGTGCTGGGTGACGGGGCCTTCAAGGTGACCTGGAATGGCGAGGACCGGCGGCCGGTTGTGGCGGCGGTCGATCCGCAGGGGTTGTGGGCCTGGTGGCGGGCGGATGATCCGTCGGTGCTGACGCGGGTGGTGCAGCGCTATGAGCTTGATGGCGATGACGTGTTGATGTTGTACGGAGGGAATAGGGAAGAGGTAACAGGGAAGAGGGAAGCAGCCAAGCTCCCTCCCCCGGCCCCTCCCTCGTACCTAGAGGGTGCCCAGAGGGAAGGGAGGAAGCAGGCGCGGGTTGTTGAGGATTGGACGGGGGAGCGGTGGCGGGTGGAGGTGGATGGGGAGGTTGTGCGGGATGAGGCGAACCCGTATGGCTGGATTCCTTTTGTGATCTACCCGAATCTGGCGCGGCCGCACGAGTTCTGGGGTGCTAGCGATCTGGAGGATCTGGTCGAGGTCTGCCGGGAATTGAACCGGCGGATGACGACGTTGAGCCGGATTCTCGAGGTGGCGGGCTATCCGATCACGGTGCTGGAGAATGTGACTGGCTCGGAGGGCATCAGGGTCGATGCTGGCGCCGTCTGGGAGTTGCCGGAGGCGTCGAAAGCGTATCTGCTCGACATGCTCTCGGGTGGTGGCGTGCGGTTGCACATCGACTATCTCGACCTGCTCTACCGGCAACTGCACGATCTCTCGGAGACGCCGCGGACGGCCTTCGGCGACTCGGGACGCTCGCTCTCGGGCGTGGCGCTGGAGGTCGAGATCCAGCCGCTGGTGCAGAAGGTGATGCGCAAGCGCCGCACCTGGGAGATGGTCTACCGCAAGCGCAACGCGATGATTCTCGATCTGCTCGAGCGTTTCGGTGGGCTGGAACTCGGCGGGCTGCGGCAGACGCAGGCGGTCTGGAGCGAGGTGCTGCCCAGTGACCGTGAAGCGCTGGTGCGCTCGGAAGCCCGGCTGGTGGCAGCCAACATCCACTCCCGCCGCGATGCGATGGCGGTGCTCGGCGATGCCGATGCGGAGGCGAGCTGGAGCCGCGTGCTCGACGAGATCGAGGAGTTAGGGAAGAGGGAAGAGGGAACAGGTAATAGAAGAGCAGCCGACGACGCTGTTCGGCATTCCTCTAATCCCTAATCCCTAGTCCCCAATCCCTACTTCTCAGTCCCTTCGAACGAAAGGAAAAACGATGGCTACTCTCGCGGATGTGCGGGGGAGGGTGAGGTTGCGGCTCGAAGAATCGAGCGCGGCGGTATGGTCGGACGACGAACTGGATGAGGGGATCACCTCGGCGCTGGAGCTCTACAACGAGCGCTTCCCACTGGAAGCGACGGCGACGGCGGCGATTTCGGCCAATGGAACGAATGTGCCGATGCCGGTCTATGCCAGAAGCGTCGTCCGGGTGACGCTGGCAGATGGTTCGGTCATGCCGAAGCGTGCCGCGCCGGTGGCGAGGACAGCCGACGAGCGACAAGCCTGGGAGACTTTCGCCGGGACGATCTGGTTCACCAGGCCGCTGCCGGCTCAGACGCTGACGATCTGGCATTTGACGAGCCACGCGGTGAGCGATGTGCCGGAGGCGGACATCGGATTGCTGGTGCTCGGCGGGGTCTGGAAGGCGCTCGAACAGCGCAGTGTCCAGGAACTGAAGCGCTCGGGACCGGTTGCCGGGAATGCGTCGGGCTACATCATCCGGAGAGCGCGGGAAGAGTTCGAGCAGGCTTTCGGGCAGCGACAGCGGCGGGCGACGACGACGCTGGTGGGCAGGTAGTATGGAATAGGGAATCTGGGAGCCCTCACCCCTGGCCCCTCTCCCAATGCCAGGAGAGGGGAGAGGAAAGACGAGTTGACAATGGCGTGGGCTGTCCCATCTTTGCCCTAATCCCTAATCCCTCGTCCCTAATCCCTTCGCTACGAAACGATCTAAGAAACGGAATGAAACATGAGTACGGATATCACGCTGGATGGCGTGGGCTATATGGTGCTGCCCGGGAGCTACCGGGCGGATAGTGTCGTGATCACCGAGACGACGGCGGCGATGCCGGGAACAGCTCCGGCGCTGCCGTTGAGTCAGCGCGAGGGGCGTGCTGTGGCGGCGGATCTTGGGCTCGTTGGCGCGGTTGCCGGAGGACGTGGAGGGCTGTTGCCGTCGGTTGGACCGGCCTGGCGGATGGCATTTCCAATTGGCGCTGGCGGCCTTGGACCGCCGCCGCTGGCCGAGGCGCGGACGGGAATTATCGCGAGCACGAGCGGGCGAGTCGGCATCGGTGCGAAGGACTACGGCTTCCTGGCCAGCGGGACGACGCTCTACCGCTGGAACTCCAGCTCGATCACGAGCCGCAAGAGCAGTATGGGCGCTACACCTGTCGGCCTGGCGGTGCGCGGCGATCGCGATATCTTCGTCGCTTTCGGAGCCAGCCAGGATGTCGCGCGCTGGCAGGATGGTTCCAGCAGCTGGACGACATCGGTCTTCGGGGCAGGTGAAAAGGCTGACCTGATCACGATGCTGGCCGACCGCCCGGTTGTCGTGAAGCCAGGCGAGCCGGACACGGTCTATGTCTGGACAGCGACCTTTTCGAGCGCGCCGAGCTACACCGTCAGCGGCGAGGTGCTGGCTATGGCGCCAGTCGCCGGCGGCATCCTCATCGCGACGACGCAAGCGTGGTATCTGCTGGAAGATGTCGATGGCGCGCCCTTCCAGGTCTTGCCGGTGGCCCAACCGGTCAGCAATGCGAGTGCGGTGACGCTCCTGGCGCACCGGGGCATGGCGCTGGCGGCGGTCGATGGCGATCTCTGGCGGCAGGATGGCTTTTCTGGCCGCTGGCGCTATGTCGACGCACCCGGGGCGGTGGATCAGCTGGTTGGATTCGGCGGCTGGGTGCTGGCGCGGCTGGACAACTACTACGGCACCAGCGGCGTCTGGGCCTGGGATGGCGATGCCTGGTTCTTTGTCGAAGGATCGGTCGATCAGATTCATCCGGGGCCAATCGGGCTGGCCGGAGCGACGATCGACAACGATAGCGATCTGCTGGCCTTCGATGACCGCGACCCCGATGACGCTAGCGAATACGTCGACAGCTACAGCGCGGCGACGGCGTTGACCGGCGAAGCGATCGAACGCGACAAGGACTGGTCGGCGCTCGGCGCGGAGTTCCACCGGCCGGACGGCGAGAGTGTCGGCTCCTGGTCTGCGCAACTGCAATACAGTGTCGACGCCGGACGCAGCTGGACGAATGCCGGCAGCAGCCAGACGGTCGATGACGAACACGAGCGCATAACTGCCGATTTGAGCGACGTCACAGCCCGGGTACTGATGGTGCGGGTCAACCTCAGCGCAACGTCGGGGCTGGCGCCGGCGCTGGCGGCGCTCTGGGCGGATTGGAACGTCACCGAGGATGACGGCGGCGGTGATGGCGTGGCGAGCACGCCTGCCAGCAGCAGCCGGACGCTGCAACGGCGCTGGCGTCTGACAGTTCTCGCGCAGGATGGGTTGGTCAACCGCGAGGGCGCGAGCCTCGGTCTCGCGGCGACGACGATCCGCTCCAACCTCTGGGCGCGCTTGAACGAAGTCAGCGCATTCACAGATGTCGACGGGGCGTCACACGCGACCGTCACTCTGACCGATATCGAGGAGGAGTGGCCAAGCCCGGCCGACGCGACGCTGCACGTTGCGACGCGGATGAAGCTGACGCTGGTTGAGGGCGATCAGCGGGTCTAGGGAATAGGGCGGAGGGATTAGGGAAGAGGGATTGGGGATTAGAGAAGAGTCGAGCCGGCCACTGGCCGGTTTTTCTGTGCGGCAGAAAGGAAGATGCGGTGAAGGATGCGTATGTGTTCGGGAAGTGGAAGCTGTACGGGTTGATGGTGTTGACGGCGTTGTTCGGGATGGTGGTCGGGAGGCACGCGCGGGACTGGCGGGAGTAGGGGAGTGGGATGAGTTTGTAGGTTGTAGTGAGTAGGTTGTAGGAAAGCCGAAGAAGCCCTCACCCCCGGCCCCTCTCCCAATGCTGGGAGAGGGGAGTAAGGCAAGGAGATCTCGTTCGCGGCAATCCGCTCTGAACAACTGGACACCCCTCTCCCAGTGGTCCAGAGGGCGCCCCGAGAGGGGCCGGGGGTGAGGGCGTTTCCAGTACTGCGCAACCTATATAAGGAAGGAACTCAACATGTACACCCCGGATACGGCTTTTCGCAGTCGCCCGAGAGTCAGTCCTGCGCGCTTCGAAGAGGAGCTGCGGCGTGTAGAAAGTCCGTGGGCGGCACGGGCTGCGGCGCTCTATCGGCTGATCGAGGATGGCGGGCACGATCCAGCCGTATGGCTGGCGATCGGGTTGCGCGAGCACCGGCTGCTGACCGATCCGCAGGCGGTGGCGCTGCGGCTGGAGACGAATAGCTGGACGAATGCGCGCAGTGTCAGAGTACCGGGTCTCGAACATGAGCTGGTGACGACGGCGGAGCTGCGGCGAGCCGGAATCGACGATCGCGAGGGGCCGTATGTGCGCTACCGCTCGGTCGAAGATAGTTTGCGGGATGGCATGGCGCGTGTCGACGATCCTGGCTACGTCTACCGGCAGCGATTCGCGGTGACGCTGCGACAGGTGCTTTCGATATGGACAGAGGATGACGCTGAAGAGTATCTGCAGTTTGTCGCCGACAGATTGAATGCGCTGGCGGGAGCCGGGCTTTGAGCTGACCTGGTGGGACGATCCCGAGATCGAGTTCGTGCCGGACCGGAGCGGCGAGTATGGCTATGGCCCTCCCCAGAGGGAGCCCAGCACCCCGGGAAGCTGGGGTCGAGACGGGCATGATGTGGATCTGCTGATTCTCCATATCACGGCCGGGGTTGATAGCCTCGGCTGGTTGAACGGTCCGAATGGCAACTCGGCGCACTACCTGACCTGGCCGGACGGTTCGCCGCGAGCGCAGCTGTTGCCGGAGCGCGACGCGGCCTGGGCGGCGGGAAATCGCGACTACAACCTGCGGGCGATTAACGTCGAGCACGAGAAGCTGCGGCTATCTGATCCGTGGAGCGAGGCTGAGTATCGGGGGCTGGCCCGGCTGGCGGCGCGAATCATCCGGCGCAACCCGGGCATCTTGCCGGATCGCGAGCACATCATCGGCCACAACGAGGTGCCGGACCCGGTCCATCCGGGGCGCTTCGGCGGCACCGGGAACCACGCCGATCCGGGACCAGGTTTCGAGTGGCCGCGATTCGTGGCGCTGGTGCGAGAAGCGTTGGAAGAGGGTATCGAGAGCGTAGACCCGAACGCCCTCTATTTCGAGGCGACCGGGCAGTGGATCGTCAATCTCGACAGCGAAGATGGGCGCATCGGGATGCTCGATTTCTGGCGCTCGCGCGGCGGGATCGAGGTTTGCGGCTATCCGCTGGAGGGTATGCGCGAGGACGGAGACGGCGTGTACAGGCAACTCTGCGAAAACGTGCTGCTGGAGTGCTGGCCGGATGGTTTTGGTCCGAAGGCCGGACCGTACTTCCGTTATGGAGGATTGGGGCAGCGCTATCTCGATGCACAGGATGCGCGGGAAGATTGATCTAGGTCGCCGGTCTCGCCATATTGTCTTGCTCAGCTACCCACAACGCTCTGTTGCCGGGTTTGTGGCCCCTTCGTCCTGAGTGCCGCCCCAATCTTGTCTCCTGCACGTACAGAGGCTAGACTGAGGTGACGAATTCGATGCGGGAACAGGGGAATGCATATGCGACGACCATGGCGATTGTTGATGGCGATTGGTTTGCTGGCCGGATTGGTGCCGCTGCTGCCGGTTGGGGTGGCGGTAGCTGGAAATGCGGTGGTGGCAGCACCGTGCGGGGAAGCAGAGTTTGATGCGGCGCTGGCGACGGCACAGACGGGTGGTGGCGGGACGATCACCTTCAACTGTGGCGGGCCGGCGACGATCATCTTTTCCAGCCAGAAGACGATCACATCCGGCAACACGGTGATTATCGACGGTGCGGATCTGATCACCCTGGATGGCGACGATTCGACGCGGCTGTTCTACGTGAACTCGGGCGGCTCGCTCGAGGTACGCAATATCACGCTGACGAATGGCTATGAGGATGAAGGTGGCGCGATCTGGAACGAGGGATCGTTGACGATCGCGCAGAGTACGGTCTCGAGCAATGAGTCTTACTACAATGCCGGTGCCTTGGTGAATGAAGGTAGTGGCACGATGACGATCACCGACTCGGAGTTCTTTGACAATTATTCGGATGAAGATGGCGGCGTCATCGATACGAATTACGGGACGACGCTGACGATCAAGCGCAGTACCTTCCGGGACAATGAGGCGTATGACGACGCTGGCGCGATTGAACTCGATGGTGGCACGGTAATCATCGAAGACAGCACCTTCGACAACAACGATGCCGGACGACGGAGACGGTGGCGCGATCGACATCGATGGCGACATTGATGGCGGATCGGTGACGATCCTGCGTACAACCTTCTCGGATAATTATGCCGACGATGAAGGTGGCGCGATTCAGGTTGAGGACGCGATCGTCACGATCACCAGCAGCACCTTCTCCGGGAACGAAGCCGGATATGATGGGGGCGCCATCCAGGTCGACTACTATGAGGGTGTCGTCACGCTCAATAGTTCGACGATTACCGACAACGATGCATATGATGACGGTGGCGGGATCTATAACGACAATGGCGGCACGGTCAATCTGTTGAACACGATCATCGCCAATAATGACAGCGACGATTGCTACGGTGACTTCACCAGCAACGGTTATAACCTCGACAGCGATGACACTTGCGATCTGGATCAGCCAACGGACCTGTACGACGCCGATGCCGATCTGGCCGATCTGGCGGACAACGGCGGCTATACCGAGACGCACTTGCTACAAGGCAACAGTGATGCGCTCGACAATGGCGATCCGAACTGCCCGGCGCTGGACCAGCGCGGACTTCCACGGCCCTCGGGAGCGGGTTGTGACATCGGCGCCGTCGAACTGCAGACGGCAGCGCAGTATCCGCTCTGCGTCAATCCCTACACCGGTCAGTTGCGGAGCCCGGTGAACGGCGGGGGCTGTTTGGGATCCGAAACCGAACTGCTGGTGCCAGACGACTACCCGATGAGCTTCTGCATCAACCCCTACACTGGTGCGGTCTCCTACCTGAGCGGTGCGAATTGCCCGCCACGAGCGCAGCTCCATGTTGTGCCGGACGATGGCAACCTGTTCACCTGTGTGAACCGCTACACGGGAGCGAACCGGCGAGTGGAAACGTATGGCGAGTGTCGACCGAACGAAGTGCCGAACATTGTGCCGGCAGAGGCGGTTGTACCGGTATAGCTAGCGATGGCCAGCAGACGTGAGCGTCTGTTGAGATACGATGAGCCGAAGTGATGCCCCGGAGTGGACAGACTGTCTGCTTCGGGGCATCTGCTTGTGCTGTCCGGCAGGCACTGGCCCTGCTGGGCGAGCCGTCATGGGAGATGAGGGCTACATTTGGACCGGTCGTGTTGCCGCCTGCACGTACAGCCGTTAGACTGAGGTGACGAATTCGATGCGGGAACAGGGGAATGCATAATGCGACGACCATGGCGATTGTTGATGGCGATTGGTTTGCTGGCTGGCATTGGTGCCGCTGCTGCCGGTCGGGGTGGTGGTGGCTGGAAATGCGGTGGTGGCAGCACCGTGCGGGGAAGCAGAGTTTGATGCAGCGCTGGCGATGGCACAGACGGGTGGTGGCGGGACGATCACCTTCAACTGTGGCGGTGCCGGCGACGATTGTCTTTTCCAGCGCAGAAGACGATCAACGACCGGCAACATCGTTGTTATCGACGGTGCGAATCTGATCACGCTGGATGGCGACGATTCGACGCGTCTGTTCCAGGTCGACGCTGGAGCGACTCGCTGGAAGTGCGCAATATCACACTGACGAATGGCAACACCGGCGGCTGGTGGTGGTGCGATATCGAAACAGCGGCGGCAACAGTAGACTGATCGCGAAGAGCACGGTCTCGAGTAATTACTGCGTATTGACAACGGCGGCGCACTCGGAGAATACAGTGAAGTGGCCGGTTCGATCATGACGATCACCGACTCCGAGTTCTTCGACAATTATTCGGATGGTGATGGTGGCGTCGCTCGAGACGAATGAAGAGACGACGCTGACGATCAAGCGCAGTACCTTCCGGGACAATGCGGCGTATGACGACGGCGGGGTGATGGAACTTGATGGCGGCACGGTAATCATCGAAGACAGCACCTTCGACAACAACGATGCCGAGGATGGGGACGGTGGCGCGATCGACATCGATGGCGACATTGATGGCGGATCGGTGACGATCCTGCGTACAACCTTCTCGAATAATTATGCCGACGATGATGGTGGCGCGATTCAGGTTGAGGACGCGACGGTCACGATCACCAGCAGCACCTTCTCCGGGAACGAAGCCGGATGATGATGGGGGCGCCATCCAGGTCGACTACTATGAGGGTGTCGTCACGCTCAATAGTTCGACGATTACCGACAACGATGCATATGATGACGGCGGCGGGATCTTTAACGACTATGGCGGCACGGTCAATCTGTTGAACACGATCATCGCTAATAATGACAGCGAAGATTGCTACGGTGACTTCAACAGCAACGGCTATAACCTCGACAGCGATGACACTTGCGATCTGGATCAGCTAACGGACCTGTACGACGCCGACGCCGATCTGGCCGATCTGGCGAACAACGGCGGCTATACCGAGACGCACTTGCCAGGAGGCAACAGCGACGCGATCGATAATGGCGATCCGAACTGTCCGGCGCTGGACCAGCGCGGTCTGCCACGACCGTCGGGAGCGGGTTGTGACATCGGCGCCGTCGAACTGCAGACGGCAGCGCAGTATCCGCTCTGCGTCAATCCCTACACTGGTCAGTTGCGGAGCCCGGTGAACGGCGGGGGCTGTTTGGGATCCGAAACCGAACTGCTGGTGCCAGACGACTACCCGATGAGCTTCTGCATCAACCCCTACACTGGTGCGGTCTCCTACCTGAGCGGTGCGAATTGCCCGCCACGAGCGCAGCTCCATGTTGTGCCGGACGATGGCAACCTGTTCACCTGTGTGAACCGCTACACGGGAGCGAACCGGCGAGTGGAAACGTATGGCGAGTGTCGACCGAACGAAGTGCCGAACATTGTGCCGGCAGAGGCGGTTGTACCGGTATAGCCAGCGATGGCCAGCAGACGTGAGCGTCTGTTGAGATAAGTGAGCTGAAGTGATGCCCCGGAGTGGACAGATTGTCTGCTTCGGGGCATCTGCTTGTGCTGTCCGGCAGGCACTGGCCCTGCTGGGCGAGCCGTCATGGGAGATGAGGGCTACATTTGGACCGGTCGCGTTGCCGCCTGCACGTACAGAGGCTAGACTGAGGTGACGAATTCTATGCGGGAACAAAGGGGAACGATAATGCGACGCACAGGGCGATTCCTGATGGCACTCGGTTTGCTGGCGGCGCTCGTGCCGCTGCTGCCGGTCGGGGTGGTGGTTGCGGACAATGCGGTGGTCAGCAGTCCATGCCTTGAAGGAGACTTCAACACTGCGCTGGCGACGGCGCTGACCAATGGCGGCGGAACGATCACCTTCGCCTGTGGCGGCGCGACGACGATTACCTTCACAGATGTAAAGACGATCACGACCGGCAATACGGTTGTGATCGACGGCGCTGATCTGATCACGCTTGACGGCGGGGATACCACCCGCATGTTCAACGTCGAAGCGGGAGCGACGCTGGAGCTGCGCAACATAGCTATCAACAATGGTAACGATGCGTCGGATGCGGACGATCCCGATCTCGGCGGTGCGATCAACGTGCTCGGCACGCTGCGTGTCTTCGACAGCAGCTTCGACAGCAACGAAGGAGGCTGGGAGGGCGGCGCGATCGACCTCGATGGCGGTGTGGTAGAGGTCACACGCACGAGTTTTACGAACAATTCTGCTGAATATGCCGGTGCGATTGATGTCGACCCCGGTACGCTGACTGTCACCGACAGTAGCTTTACTGACAACGAGTCCTACGACACGGGCGGAGCGATCTACGCGGAGGAAGGGACTACGGTCACGATCAATGGCTCGAGTTTCACCTCAAACGAATCGACGAATGAAGATGGCGGTGCAATCTTTAGCGACGCCACGCTGACGATCGGGACGAGCACGTTTACTGGTAACACCGCTTACTACTCTGGTGGGGCAATCGACAATGATGGCGGCGGATCGACGACGATCACGAATAGCCACTTCATCAACAATAATTCATATGATGAAGATGCCGGGGCAATCGACAATGAAGCCACATTGACGGTCATCGGCACGGAATTCACTGACAATCATGCCTGGTTCGAGGGTGGCGCGATCTGGACGGACGACTCGACCGTCACGATCAGTGACAGCACGTTCTCCGGGAATTACTCCGAGGACAGCACCGGCGGAGCGATTCTCATCTATGACGACAGTATCTCGGTGACGATCACGAATACGACGTTTGTCGACAATTATGCAAGCGGAGACGGAGGAGCAATCACTTTGTGGGGTGGGTTGCTGGAAATCACCAACTCGCGCTTCGAAAGTAATGAAGCAGCTGATGATGGCGGCGCTCTCGACCCCGACGGCGGAGATACGACGATCACCGAATCGACATTCGTCGGCAACGTTGCCGACGATGATGGCGGTGCGATTGATTACGACGAAAATGAAGAGGAAGACGATAGTCTGACGATCATTCGCAGCACCTTCTCCGACAACGATGCAGGCGGTGACGGTGGCGCACTGCATCTGGACGGCACGTTGGCGACGATCGAATCCAGCACGATATCAGGGAATAATGCGGATGGCGACGGCGGCGGCATCTTCTCTGGCGATAGCAATGGCGAGGTGTTCATCTATAACTCGACCATCACGAACAACGATTCTGATGATGATGGCAGTGGGATCTATGAGGATGAAAATGTCCCGGTGACGTTGCGCAATACGATCGTCGCCGACAATGAGTATGACGACTGTGACGGGGCGTTCAATTCAGAGGGCTACAACCTCGACAGCGACGATAGCTGCAATCTCGATCAGTTGACCGATTGGCCGGATAGCGATCCGGATCTGGGTCCGCTCCAGGACAACGGCGGCCCGACGATGACCCATTTGCCAGGTATGGCCGGTGACGCTTTCGAGAACGGTGGTGAGTGTGCTGCCACAGATCAGCGTCTGCGGCCCCGTCCGGTGGGCGACGCTTGTGAGATCGGCGCGGTCGAGCTTCAGACGGAGGCGACCTACCCGCTGTGTGTCAACCCCTACACTGGCCGGGTGATGAGCCCGTTGAGCGGAGTGTGCCCTCCCAGACACTACGAGCTGGATGTGCCGGAGATCTATCCTGCGACATTCTGTATCAATGCCTATACCGGCGCGGTTTCCTTCACCGCGACTTGCAATCCGCCACAGCTGGCACACTTGATGCCCGACGACGGTGATCTTCTAACCTGTGTGAACCGCTACACCGGCGCCAACCGGTGGGTCGAAGATCACGCGTCGTGTCTGCCGACTGAGTTGCCGAACTTCATCCCTGCGACGCTCTGAGCTTCGCGGAACAGCGGATAGTTGGAATGCGGGCGGCAGTTATGTCGCTCGCATTCCAATTGAATGCGAGTTGTGCGATGTACGATCGGGCGGTAGACTGAACGACGGCAATACAAGTAGTTCTCGGAAGATTTGAGGCGACTAATGTTGAGGGTTGTGCTAGCGCTCGGATTGCTCGCCATACTGGTTCCGTTGTTGCCGGTGGAAGTCGTGGCCGACAACGCAGTCGTTGGGACTGGTAGTGCGGTGAGCTGCACCGAAGCGGCGTTCAACACTGCTCTCGCGACTGCTCAGACGAATGGTGGCGGGACGATCACCTTCGATTGTGGTGGGCCAGCGACGATTATCTTCACGACTACAAAGACGATCTCGAATAGCAATACAGTCATAGTTGATGGCGGACATCAGATCACGCTCGATGGAAATGACACGCGACGGCATTTCCGTGTCGTATCCGAAGCGACGCTCGACCTCCGAAATATCACGCTTCAGAACGGCAGAATAGTTGATGATGACGGTGGGGCAGTATATGTCGAGCATGGGTTGCTCAAAGTTACATCTTCCACGTTCCGCAACAACCGTACCGTTGATGACGGTGGCGGCGGGGCGATCGCCGTTGTTCTGGGCGAACTGGAAGTCACATCCAGTACATTCGAGGGGAATATCTCGAATGACCTTGGTGGCGCTATCCTGGAGACTTATGCAGCCACCACGATCACCACGAGCACTTTCACGGGAAATAGTGCGCGGTCTGACGGCGGCGCTATTGCCACACAAAATAATTCCACCCTGGTGATTACATCGAGCACATTGAGCGGCAATATGGCCGATGACCAAGGTGGCGCAATTGACAAATCAGGTGGCAATGTTACCGTTGCTGGCTCGATAGTGGCTGGGAATACGGCGCCAACCAGACCTAATTGCGCCGGGACGATCACTTCGCAAGGGTCTAATCTGAGCGATGACACCTCCTGTAATTTCAATCAAGCGAACGATATTCAGGACAGCGTGAACGTCAACCTCGGTCCACTTCAGGAGAATGGTGGCCCAACGGAGACCATGCTGCTCGCCGCCGATTCTGATGCTTTAGACACTTCGGTTTGCCTCACGAGTGAGGATCAGCGAGGTTATCCGCGACCGTCGGGATTGGGCTGCGACATCGGTGCCGTCGAGGTTCAGACGGCGGCGACCTACCCGCTGTGTGTCAACCCCTACACTGGCCGGGTGATGAGCCCGCTTAGCGGAGTGTGCCCTCCCAGACACGACGAGCTGGATGTGCCGGAGATCTATCCTGCGACCTTCTGCATCGACGCCTATACCGGCGCGCTCTCCTTCACCGCGACCTGCAATCCGCCGCGCCAGGCGCACCTGATGCCCGACGACGGTGATCTTCTAACCTGTGTGAACCGCTACACCGGCGCCAACCGGTGGGTCGAAGATCACGCAGTCGTGTCTGGCGAATGAGTTGCCGAACTTCATCCCGGCGACGCTGTAGCCCGGCCTGCACTGTGCCGAGGGCTTGATCTAGCGCGATGCCCGCCGATCATTTTTCATGATCGGCGGGCATACTTGTTAACCAGGTGATCGCATGGCATACAGAGATGGTCGGAAGATGCAAGACATCGCAGAGAAGTACGACATCATCATCGTTGGTGGCCGGATAGCAGGATCGGCCTCGGCGATCGCGCTCGTCGCGGCACGGCTACCGGATTTTGCTGCTCGAACGGGCGGCGATGCCGTCGGACACGCTCTCGACGCATTACCTCTGGCCGGATGGCACGGCGGCGCTTGGGCGCCTCGGCGTGCTGGACGAGGTGCTGGCCAGCGGGGTGCCGGAGATTCGCCACTTCCAGAGCTGGGATGGCGAAGACCGGCTGGTGGCCGATCTGGTTGAGATCGACGGCGTCGACTTCGGGATCTGCCCGCGCCGGACGGTCCTTGATGGAGCCCTCTTCCGCCGCGCAGCTGCCAGTCCTGGCGTCGATGCGCACGACCATGCCCGGGTGACCGGTCTGCTACGCGATGGTGAGCGGGTGGTCGGCGTCGAGTGCGAGATTGACGGCGAGTCGAGGCGGGTGGATGCTGAACTCGTTATCGGCGCCGATGGCCGCAACTCGCGGATTGCTCATGAGGTCGGGGCGGAGATCTTCGATGTGATGCCAGCCGGGCGTTACTGGTATTACGGCTACTTCAGCGGGGCGACGCCACCCGAACCGGAGGACTCGTTCATCGTCTCGTCAGCCGAGATTGATCCTTCGACTCCGCTCAGGACAAGCTTCATCGGCTCTACCGCGACCAACGACGGCTTGCAGATGGTTCTCTACGGCGCATATCAACGATGATTTCGATGAATTCCGCCAGGATCACACTGCCAACTACCTGGAACGGGTCAGAGCTCATCCGGTTGGCGAGATGCTATTGCGTGACGCCGAGCTGGCGTCGCAGGTCTCGGGAATCGCCGGCATCGAGGGCTATTACCGTCAGGCGCACGGGCCCGGTTGGGCGCTGGTTGGCGATGCCGTTCATCAGAAGGACCCGATTGCCGGGCGTGGTGTCAACGAAGCCTTGCGCGGGGCGGAATGGCTGGCCGCCGCGCTCGACGGTGGCATCTCAGCCGAGCGCCTCGATGGCTATGCAGCGAAGCTACGTGCATCGACCTGGCCGAAATACCAGCTGACCCACATCGTCGCCCGGCCAGACATCTATCGCACCGATGCTCAAGCCGAACTGATGGGCGAACGCATCGTCTCCGATGCCGCGCTGACTGAGTTCATGCGCCTCTGGTACGACGACCGGGTCACCTTCGATGACTATTTTGCGGACTCGATCGCGGCTAGCTGAAGCCGCGGCCACCGCCTCCGCCGCCACCCCCGCCACCACCTCCGCCGCCGCCAAAGCCGCCCGATGATCCGCTCGAAGTGGAGTAGGGTCGGAATGATGATGAGGCCTCATTGAACATGCTGAAGAGACCGTTGCTCATACTTTGAAGAGATCCCGAGAAGCCCTGGCTCATACTATCGAGGGAGGGCATTCCGGGAGCGTTGAAGCCGCCCCCTCGCCCGCTATCGACAATGACCGGCCGGCCGCCGCGCCCGCTGCGTCCATAGCCTGAGCCGTACCAGTGAGGAGCGGGGGTGTTGACCTTGGCGAATTTGCGCACCCAGCTCTTCTCTATGCCGAAGGCGATGGCATAGGGCAGGTATTTCGCGAAGATGTCCTGCGCTTCTTCCAGATCTCCGTACCGCTCGATTCGTTCGAGGTAGCGGCGGAATGCGACCCAGCGTGCGGCTGCTTCCGCGCCTTTCGGTGTCTTGCGCGGCATCCAGCGGGAGGCGATGATGGCGCCCAGCGCCACGATGCCAAGGCCGATCAGGACGGCGATCGCGAATGGAGCGAAGCTGCCGATCGAAGACCACAGCGTGAATCCAATGAAGGCTATAGCGCCAAAGAGGGCGAAGCCTCCAACCTTCCATCTGCTGCGGACTGACTCCGGATTGCGGGGGAAGTAGCCGCGAGTGACGAGCTCCTCGTAGAAGGCTGTGCGCACCTTGCCTTGCTGTTGCCCGAAGCTCTGGCGGATGTCTTTCAGATTGACTTCCGACTTCGAGCCGAAGAGGGCGCTGGCTAGCGACTTTTCCGATGCGCTGAGATCTTTGAAAGAGCCGAGCTTCGTGAGCTTCCAGTCTTTCGATGTCGTGATCCCGAGAAACTCGGAGTTGTCCTCTTCGATATGGATGATGTCGCGTTCGGCCAGATCGACCATCGTTGCGATCAGATCGTGGATGTCTGCGCGTTCGTCGATGAGGGTGCCAACGACGCCTGGCGGTAGATCGTCTGGTGGCTCGCGCAGGATGTCTAATGGGATCTCGACCGGCGTGTCGCGGCCATAGCTGTTCCAGATGGCGAAGAGGGCAACTGGCCCGCCGACCGCAAGCATCAGACCTGCGCCGAGAAAGAGGACGTTCGCCAGCGCCTTGTATGGTGCGAGCCGTTCTTCTCTTGCACGCCGGGCATCATCGCTCGCCTGCCAGGCTGGTTCGGTTGCGGTAGTAATGCGCGGGAATGTCACCCGCGGCTCGATAATGTCGCCCTGGTCGATGTTCGATGCACGAAAGACGATCGTGTTGCCGTCAACCTGCTGGATTTCGACGGCTTTGCTGTCGTAGTTGTGGGTGAAAACTTCGGCAGTCAGATCAGTTGCTGCGAGCTCGGCCGGCAGATTGATCGTTATTGTGCTGTTGGTGATGTCGGCGGTGAAATCCTTATCGATTGCACGCCACCAGATCTGATTGATCGAGAGGTTAGGGTAGACGCGCAGCCCGCCGGAGACGTCGTAGCTGATCGTGAAGTTGCGCGTTTCCGGGCCGAACGCCGGATCGAAATACCAGCGAATATCGAGCTCGCCACCGAACTGGGTAACCGTGAAGGTGTTGGTCTGGCTTGATGATTCTGTTGCGCGGTTGTAGGGAACTCCATCCTCGGAGACCCGAACATTAGTAATTTCTTCGATCCTGCCGAGCGGGATGACGGCATAGCCCTGGCTGAAGTAGCCACTGTCAAATGAGATGTCCTGGTCTTCAGTGACTTGAAAGGTGCCATCCTGGTTGATATCGATGGTGACGTCGTAGCGTTGCCAGTGCAACGTCTTCGCCAGCGGGTCTGTCGAATCGCAGCCGCTCAATAGCAGCAGCGTGATCAGCAACAATCCAGCGATGGCTAGCTTTCGATGAATTCGTAACCGACCCATCACTTCTGGCTATCCCCTCTGCGGCTGTCGCAGTCTGTCAGCTGGGCCCTGTCGCCCATTGGGATTGTAGTCCTCTGGATGGGTGGTGGGCAGGGGCGTTCGCCTGAGCCTGATAGGAATCTGCGAGAGTATTAAGGCGTGCTGGCGAAGATGCCGGCGGCGACACGGTCGGCGGTCTGCTTACCCAGCTTCTTCTCTGCCCAGTAGCGGGTTGTGCGGTAGAGGCTCTCAAAGGTCCCGGCGTCACTCCAGAAGCCTTCGAGCTCGTGCCAGTGGAGTTGACCATCCTGAAGGTAGCGGTTGTTGACGTCGGTGATCTCGAGTTCTCCACGGCCGGAAGGTTCCAGTGTCGATATATAGTCAAAAACCTGCGCGTCATATATGTAGAGACCGGTGACGGCGAAGGAGCTGCGTGGATTCTTGGGCTTTTCCTGGATCTCGATGATCCGTGTCGGTTCGTCCTCAGCGAAGACCGGGCAGCCAAAGCGGTGCGGGTCCGGTACTTCCTTCAAGAAGATCGTTGCCCCGCCGTCGAAAGCTTCGACGGCAGGTCCGATATCGGCATCAGTTGTGTTGTCACCGAGAATGACACAGATCGGCTCTTCGTCGGCGAAGGTCCTGGCAAAACTGAGCGCCTGGGCAATGCCGCCATTTTCTTCCTGATAGGCGTATTCGAGCTGACGCACACCAAAATCGCGCCCATTGCGGAGGACCGGCAGAAAGTCCCCGGCATGTTGTCCGCCGGTGACGATCATGATTTCATCGATACCAGCGGAGACGAGTGTTGAGATCGGATAGTAGATCATCGGTTGGTCATAGACGGGAAGGAGATGTTTATTGGTGGCGTATGTCAGAGGATAGAGCCGGCTGCCACGACCGCCGGCCAGGATAATACCTTTCATTGAATCATCCTTTCTCTGCAACCTTCGCGAACTCGCTCTCCCGCAAGCGAGTCACTCCAGCGGATGGGCTAGGGCTGATCCATTTCGTCATCACTGAGCCGCATCGTCAGCCATAGGCCGAGTGCAGCGATAATCAGCCCGACGATCGTTCCTGTCGTTTGTTTCCAGCCAAAGCCCGAACCTGGAAGACCCAGTGCGAGTGGGTCTGCAAAGATCGAAACAAGCGTCAGGACGACTCCGAACGCCAAGATTACGAATGTTCCGGCTCGCAATTGCTCGCGCAACTGGCTCGTCAACTCCTCATCGATTCTGGTGACATCTGGGGTATTGCAAATCTAAGGCCATGTGGTTCCCATCCAAGCGGGCAGATGCCTTCCGCCCAACCCGCCGCAGTATATCAGCCCAATCCGAAATTCTGGGAACCATGGTTGCTAGCGCACGATCAGATCACGTGGATAGGAGGTCAATCGCTGGTTGCCGTCGCTCGTGATTGCGATCGTTTCGCTGACGCTCATTGGCCCGCAGCTGACGTAGACGTGCAGGACCATGCCCGCTTCGAGTGGTCGCGCTTCGTCGGCGGCGATCCGGAAGCGGTCGATGTCGCCGCCAATGACTGATGCTTCATGAAATGAGAGGGCGTAGCCGGTCAGTTGCATGGCCCACTCATCGGCGGGCAGCCGGTCACGCACGATAGCGTCGAGTTCCAACGGTATCGCGCCGGGCCGCATCTCGTCCAGCTGTTCTTCCTGCAGCCTTCGTAAGAGTTCGTAGCGTTCGCGATCCTCCGCTGACGGTTCACCGATCGAGACCATGCGCATGATCCTGGCCCAGTAGCGGTTGACCGCGTTTGACATCTCCAGCCGGATGAGGTCGCCTTGCTGGAGCATGCGCTCGCTCAAACCACCGTGAACCTCCTGAAGCCGTGGACCGGAGGCGATCACGCCGATGCGCGGTGTATCTGCTCCGGCTCTGACCAGCGTTGCGGCGACAGCGGCGCCGATGTCGCGTTCGGTATTGCCCCTGGCACAGGCATCTACGCCCACCACCAGCGCCTGTTCGATGACGCCGGCTGCGCGCCGGTGCATCGCGATCTCTGCGTCCGAGCGAATGAGCCGTTGGGAACCGATCTCAAGCGACAGGTCGATGAACGTGCGATTGAAGAGTGCGGCCGACAGGAGTTCGAACCGAGCGACCGAGAGTTGTGGCGAAGCTTTCTCGACGCCGATGCGCAAGGCGCGTTCGTCAACTTCTTCGATCAGGTTGGCGAGGGTGAAGACAGGATCTTCGATGTCATCGTAGTAGCGTGCATTTTTGAGCCACGAGCTGGATTCGAAACTGGCCTGTTCCGCATAGCGCAGGAGATGGACGGGCTCTTCTTCTTGAGGCACGAGCAGGGCCTGGAATGTGGTCGAAGTGCCGGCAAATCCAGTCAGATAGAAGATCGTGTCGGCGTCAACGATGACGGCGAACTCGCTGCGTTGGAGCGCCATGTTCTCGCGTAATTTGGCCCAGCGCCGCTCGAATTCTTGATCGCTGAAGATGCGCTGATCGACGTTCGTTGCCATGCAGGCCTCCCCGATACGGTTGCCGTCCGCCACCATCATACCCGCCTCTGTCTCTTGAACCTATCACCGGCCAGGATCAATAGCTATCATGGTGGATGAGGGGGTGCAGATGGACGCTGGGCAATGGGAGTTCATAATCGTTGGCGCCGGGCCAGCCGGATGCGTGTTGGCTACAAGGCTGAGCGAAGATCCGTCATGCAGGGTTCTTCTATTAGAAGCTGGGCCCGATTACGGATCGGTGGCGGATGCGTGGCCGGAGGAGATGCTCAACCCCGTTGGGTTGCCGGTCGACAGCCATTCCTGGGGCTACTACCACCAATCCGATCAGCGCGGTCGCCAACTGCAATTGCCGCGAGCGAAGGTCGTCGGTGGCTCGACGACGGTCAATGGCGCGATGTGGATTCGCGGCTCTGCGGCCGACTACGACGATTGGGCTGCACGCGGCAACCCTGGCTGGGATGCCGTTTCGTTGTTGCCGGCTTTCAAGCGGGTCGAGTCCGATCCCGCCGGTGGCCCGTTGCATGGCTCTGATGGCCCCGTCACGATTCAGCGTGCGACGACAGACGCAGCAATCTCCGATCGATCGTGCCTTTCTCGAAACGGCTCAGGAACTCGGCTTTGACTATGTCGACGATATCAACGGCGGTGAGATCCAGTTCCCCAGCGTCGGTGAAACTCCGAAGAATCTGGTCGATGGGGGTGCCCTTTGGGCCCGGCAAAATAGCTCCCTGAGCTATCTCGCTCTGGCGCGCGACCGTCCAAATCTGTCGATCGTCTCCGGCGTATTCGCTGACCGCCTCATCATCGAGGGGCGCAGGGTATGTGGAGTCCGGGTGGCGGACGGGCGCGAGTTTCTCGGTCGGCGAAACGATACTCTGTTGCGGCGCCTATGGATCGCCAGCCGTTCTGTTGCGCTCGGGTGTCGGGCCAGCCGAAGAGCTGCTTGAAGCTTGGGATTGAACCGGTTGTGAACCTGCCGGGCGTCGGCAGGAATCTGATGGACCACCCACAGATTGCTCGTCAGAGTGGGCTGACCTCGTTCATCATCCGACCGGAGCATGTGCGGGAAACGACGACCTTCATCAATACGATGCTCAAGGCGCGCAGCAGCCAGAGCGATTCGGAGATCGATATCCACCTCTATCCGGGTGAAGCATTCGACGAACGTGCCGGCGGCTGGACGCTGGCGTTCGGGGTCAGCCTGCAATATGCGCGCTCGAAGGGCACGGTCCGTCTCACGTCGAGCGATCCGGATGCTGAGCTCGCGATCGATCACAACTATTTCAATGATCCTCGCGATCTTGAAGCGATCTGCGATGGGTATGAATTGATGCATCGCATCGCCAGTACGCCACCTTTACGGGAAATGCTGGTCGGACCGATGCGCGAAGGCCCGCATTTGACAGATCGAGAGGCGCTGAAAGAGGTTGTTCGGGCCGAGGTCGGGACCACCTATCACCCATCGACGATCTTGCAAGATGGGGCCGATGCGCGATCCGCTGGCTGTCGTCAATCATCGCTGTCAGGTACGCGGCCTTTCCGGGGTTCGAGTCGTCGATGCTTCGATCTTTCCTTATGGACCGCGCGCCAACCTGCATTTCAGTGTCTGTGCTGTTGCGGAGCACGCCGCGGCGCAAATCATCTCACCTTGACTTGCCGCCAAAGAATCAGGCCAGTTCCGTGGGGGAGGAACCGGCCCGAATGAGGGGTCACGTGGGGACTCCGGGAAAGGATCTAGAAGAGTGGGGGACTCTCCCAGTCCTGTCCGTTGAATGCCTCTTCGGTGAGTGAAAGCTCCAATCTCTTCTCCGCATCGCCAACCTGGTCGACGTAGGTGAAGGGGACGAAGACATCTCGCTTGTGTGCGCGATCAACGAGCATGTCGTGTTCTCGCACTTGCTTTACTGTTCCGAGTTCGAACGCATCGGTGGTGAAGACGCTCATCCCTGGCTGAATTTCGAGGACACTCTGCATGTTCATGTTGATTTCCTTTCGACGGTTGTGTCTCGAACTGAGATAGTGCGCCTAATTTGCGACGAATGATGTCGCGTCTTTTTCGTAGTCTTCGATGTCGGAAAGGAATCCGAATTCTCTCTTTCCGAAGTCGATGTGGACGGCCTCATTATCTGCGCTGGTGATGTGTTCGGCGGCAACGCGTTTATGATGTCTGCCAAACAGGCCGTGCTCGATGGTAAAGGATTTCGCCTGGCCCTGTTCCAGGACGATCTGGTCGATCTTGCCGAGCTTTTCGCCGTCCGCTCCGAAGACTTCCATGCCAATTTGAATCTCGAAGCGGCGATTTCTGCCGCCGGATGCCGCAACGGTCGCCCCTCCGGTCGCAAGTGTTTCGCTTTGCCGCTGGAGGACGCTGCGGTCGATGACGCCGACGAAGCGCCCATCGTCGTTGACGACCGGGATACGGTCCGTATCGAAATCCAAAAAGGCCAAGGTCGCTACGAGCTTCATCAAGCGACTGTGACTGTCGCAGGATGGGCAAGGTCAAAGCGAAATCGCGTGCGGGCAGGGACAACGCAGTTTCCGGGATCTGGCTCATCTGGCTGCGAGTCAACAGGCCGACTGGTCCCGATTCATCAATCAGAATAAGCGAGCGAACAGTTTCGAGTTCAAACTGCCGGCGAGCATTCTTCACGGGCTCGTCCGCCATCATCAGGTTATCGGCATCGTGCATCAGGTCTCGAATCGTCTGGTCAAAGCTCATCTTCTGCTCCTTTCCGCCGCGATGGCAGTCTTGCCACCGTGCGGCGAATGTATGTGGATAGTCTGGGGAGAAGGTCCCGGCCGGTCAATGTATCCTGGGCTGTTCGATGGTCTATCGGAGGTCACGTTTCGGTTCTGCAGACGATCTGGAGGTGCGAACGTACGCGGGTTATGATGATCGTTGGATATCTTCAATAGTCCGACGTCATCGACCTGCTACTAATTATCATCGACATAAAGTGAGCGTCGCGAGTCCACACCACGTGCTGATTTGAGAGTGCTACTGTTATCCGTAATCGTGCGGGAAGAATGAAGCTTCCAAACTCTGATGCGGACTATCCCGCACTCAAGAAATGAACGGAGCACACGCATGGCTGATCTGATTTTTGAACCAATGTACATCGTGGCAGGCATGCTCCGTCGTCGCGAGGTTTCGTCTGTTGAACTGGTCGAAGCGGCACTGGCGCAGGTTGAGCGCCACTCCGAACGGCTCAACCCGTTCATTACGATGACTGCTGAAACGGCTCGCGAGAGAGCCAGAGAACGCGATGCCGAATTTTCAGCCGGCATTGACCGCGGGCCGCTGCATGGCATCCCGATCGTTCTCAAGGATCTCTTTGATACGGCCGGGAGTTGTGACGACCGGTGGATCTGCTGTCTACCGGGAGCGGATACCGCAGGAGGATGCGACGGTCGTGCGTCAGCTGCGCGAGGCTGGCGCGATCTCAATTGGTAAAACCGGTATGCCGGAGTTTGCTGAGGAGCCGACATCGATCAACCCGACCTTCGGTGGCGTCCACAATCCCTGGAATACGGAGCTCGACACCGCCGGTTCGAGTAGTGGAACTGCCGCTGCGATTGCCTCCGGGATGGCCTGGTGCGGTCCCGGCTCGGACACCGGCGGTTCAATTCGGATGCCCTCTGCCGCTTGCGGGCTGGTTGGGCTCAAACCAACCTACGGGCGAGTGAGCTTGAAGGGCGTCCTGCCGCTGGCGGCCTCGCTGGACCACGTTGGACCGATGGCCAGGACGGTCCGGGATGCGGCACTGTTGATGCAAGCCCTGGCAGCGTTCGATCCCGTCGACCCGCACTGTCGCGATGCGCCCGTGCCAGCTTACCCGGCGATGCTCGAAGATAGTATCTCCGGGCTCAACGTGGCTTATTTTTCCAACGATGGCGGCGATCCGGTTGGTGCTGATATTCTGCAGGGATTCCATGCCGGATTGCGGACGCTTGAAGCGGCCGGCGCCACATTGCACGAGGTGGATCTGTCGTTCATCCGGGATCTAAATGAAGACGGTGCGATGTACTACGCCGAGGTCTACGATCATTATGGTTCGCTTCTTGATGAACATGCCGATCAATTGAGCCCTTACGTGAGAGACGTGCTCGAGAAGGGCCGGAAGATTAGCGGTGCCGAAGTGATGGCTGAGCGCCGGATGCGCGACGCCAAGCTGCACCGCGTTGAGCGCGCTCTGACCGGCTTCGATCTCGTCGCCAGTCCAACGCTTGCGCTGCATCCTCCACTCGCAGGCGAAGCTGATCTCGGGCTCATCCGTTTCACCTCGATCTGGGATCAGAACGGCTGGCCCGCAATCACCGTTCCGGTGGGCCTGTCGCCGGTCAACAACCTGCCCATCGGGTTCCAGATCATCGGTCGCCCCTGGCAGGAGCCCCTGTTGTTACGGGCGGCCCGTGTCATCGAACGAGAACACACGCTGGCGTTTCCTCCGGCTGGACTGGGACCAAGTTTGTAGGTTGTAGCGGGTAGTTTGTGATTGGCTGCCAGACGAATTTTCAACCGCCTTCCTGGAATCCACAAACACCGCTCTACGTACTCTTGCCTGCTCATGTAATCTTGTAATTTAACTTCGCCCTGCCGCGAATGAGTGAGAAAGCAGGCAGATGGTGGCTGATTTTCAGCAGGAGCTTCTGGGTTGGTTTGCTGGGCGTGTTCCTGACGACTGGTTTCTGGATCTGCCCGAAGTACATTTCGACCGTGAGGAGATCCTCGTCATTGGCGAATTGAGTGAACCTCGCATCCCGGCGGACGCTTCCGCCGAATTGCGTAGCGCTGCGTTGCGCTCGCGCATCGATCAGTTTCGCGACGAGACGCGCGATCGAAGGACTCGGATCACCGATGAGGCTCAGCAGCTTTTCGGGCGGCAGGTGTCCTGGGGCGTCAACTGTGGCGGCTACCGTAAGCTCTTTACCAATCTCAGCGCGCCGGTCATGACCAGATTGAGGATGCCGGAGCGCAGAACGCTCGACACATTGATTGACGCCGGGGTAGCCCGCAGCCGTAGCGATGCGCTGGCCTGGTGCGTCCGGCTTGTCGCCCGGAATCAGTCCGAGTGGCTAGATGAGCTGCGGGATGCGTTGACCCGTGTCGAGCAGGTGCGTTCGGAAGGACCAGACCCAAATTTCGAATAGCAATCCATCCCGGCCGCGTGTCCTGACAGCTCGCGGCCTATCCCACGATCAGCTATGGCCTGCGAGCCGCCGTCGAGTCCGACGAAGGGTTGAGCTACGCAGGCAACCTCAATGAGTGGGCGGCGATGCCCGAGCGGCTTGTTGATGCTGATGTGGGCGTCATTCTGGCTGATATTGACTGGACGGTGGATGACCTTGCCGAGGCCGGTGGGCTGGCGAGCCTGCCGCCGGTGTCTGCTACTGGCTGAGGATGCCGCGGCCGGCTACAGGGCGCTTACTGCCGGATTTCGAGGTGTGCTGCTGCGAGACAGCGCCGTTGAAGAGATTCTGGCCGGGATCATGGCGCTTGCCGCAGGCTTGGTCGTCGATCGACCCGCGTATCCTGCCGCTATTGCAATCGCCGCCGTCCAGCCGGTGAACTGCTTTCGCCATCGTTTGAGCCGCTTTCGCCACGGGAAACCGAGGTGTTGAACCTGATTGCCAGGGGTATCCGAATAAAGCGATCGCGCTCGATCTCGGCATTAGCGAGCATACCGTCAAATTCCACGTCGGCTCGGTGCTGGCCAAACTCAACGCCGCCAGCCGCTCCGAAGCGGTCGCCATCGCGATTAGCCAGGGGATGGTGACCGTTTAGCTCGCCCGTTTTCAAGTGGCCCCAATCGAATGCACGCTGAAACTTCGCCGCTACCAGCTATGCGTCGGCGGGAGCGCTCGAAGGCGCTGAATCGGATGGGCGCCACTCCTTGCCCGCTTGTGGAGTCAGTCGAAGGACCTGAGCAGTCCCGGCAACGCGGCCAGCACTCCGACAAGGCCAACGGTAATGAAGGTCAGTCGGACGCCGATGAAGGGGATGAGCAGTAGCACCGGAATAAAGGTGCCTATCAGTGCGCCGATCGTCGTCAGGGCGAAGATCGTGCCGGCTGAAGAGCCAGACGCTCCAGCTTCGGGGATCGTCAGGCGGATGGCCGCCGGAGTGATCATCCCGAGCAGGAAGGGCTGGACGGTGATGAGCACCAGGACTGAAAGGAAGATCCCGAGGGTTACCCCACCGAAGTCGAAGGTCCATTCCTGAAATCTGGAATGCAATCGAGCGTCCGAGCAGCGCGACGCCGAGGGTATAGACCCCGGCTCCGAGCAGGCAGAGGCTGATGAAGCGTGCTGAGGGGTTGCGGTCGATGTAGCGGCCGCCGATCTCGTAGCCGAGCGAGAGTGAGGCGAAGGTCAGGCCGATGATCAATGACCAGAGATCGAGCGTTGTGCCGAAGGCTGGTGCGAGCAATCGTTCAGCGGCGAGTTCCACTCCGAGACCGACGGTCCCGGCGAGGAAAGCGGCGATTTTAGCGTACGTACGAATGTTCAAATGTGTCGTTTCCATTCGGCAATTACTGACGTCTCCCTGTCACGATCCCTATTGTGCCCGAAAGTCGTGTAATGGCGCGCTCATTAGTCATATCACTACATCGTGATATTGCGTTATCTGGGCAGCTAGGTTATAATCTGCCTGTAAGACACTGGAATGTGATGGTAGAGGAGCTGCAAATACCTCAAATCGATCATCTTCGATCGAATCGTGACCGTAAACGGATCTAACGATCCGGTCACGATAGACTGGCCGGTCACCGCCGCCGTCCAGCCTCGTAATTCCAACCATAGGCGGTAACTTCAGATACCTCTTCTCTCCGAAGCCATCAGCCATTAAGTGGCGCGGGACCCGCACAGGGTCCCGTTTTCCTTTTAACAGTGCATTCCGCGTCGCTTCGCCATTTCTCACAAGACCTTCGATCAGCACACAGGAAATCCAGACGTAACCCGTCTGGGGGCTCTTTTTTGAATCTTTGTTCAACCTGTCACAACCAGATGTAAAGGAGAAACAGATGCCTTCACGGCATTGTGCCCGTCCGGGCTGTCGAGCCTGGGCCATGCGCGGCGCGAAGTATTGTTATGCCCATCGAGCATTGGAGCAGCCTCTCGACGAACCTGTTGACGACATCGACGGTCGTAACGCGCGCTCGTCGGATTTCGCACGGGCAGTCCGCTCAGGTCGAGCCGATCGGCTGATTGAGCAAGCCGTGCAGCAGGTAATCCGACCAGGCTGGCGAATCTGGCTCGCTCCAGCAGGAGATCGGAGCCTTACGGATCGTCCTCAATCGGGTCATCGCGATGGATGCTCTTGATGGCGACCCTGCAAAGACGGCCGCGACTGTCGCACGGCTCGTCGATTCGCTCGTGCGCGCCGTCAAGATGCAGCGGGCGCTCGAAGGCGACCTTGCTGACGATCTGGCTGGCGCGCTGACGACGGTGCTGATTGAGATGGGTTTGGGGGACGAAGGATGAAGCAAACGGGGATCGAACGGCTCACCGATCTGCTTTCAGGGTCTGGCGACACAAAAGAGCTCACCAGAACGGAGTACGCCGGTTTCCAGCTACGAGGAGACGACGCGCCAGATGGTGCTTGGTGTTGAGGACGATGTGCGCTCGTTGCGGCGACGGCTCGACGCGCTGATCTTCATGGTCCTCTCGGCGATTCTCGTCGAGGCGGCTACGCGAATGTTCGGAGGATAGGTAGTTGGATGACAGCTCATGCGAGCCAGGCCGCGTTGCAACGTGGGCTGGAAGCGATTCACAACGACATCGGCCGGTACAGTCCGGCCATCCACCCACGACAAGCACTGCGGAGCTACCAGCTCGACTTCGCCCGGGCCGTTGCGGCAAGCGTCGATGAAGGGCGTGGCGATAGCTTCGCCGCCGTCTTCAGCCGCCAGTCCGGTAAAGACGAAGCGCTGGCGCAACTCTCAGCCTATCTTCTCAGCCGCTATCGCTTATCAGGTGGCAGCATCGTCGTTGCCACCCCGGCCCTGCGGCCGCAGGGGCTCATCGCTCGTGATCGGTTGCTAGCCAGGTTGGATACGCCGCTGACTCGCAGCGTCACTGCGCCTGAGGGAAGGCACGATCATCGAAGTCGGCAAGGCCAGCGCTCGCTATCTCTCGGCTGCGCCTGGCGCCAATAGCCGGGGCAACACCGCCAGCCTGCTGCTGGTCGCCAACGAAGCGCAGGATATCGACGCGGATGTCTGGGATGCCGTCTTCGCGCCGATGGCCGCTTCGACCAATGCGACGACGCTCTTTCTCGGCACCGTCTGGACCAGCGATACGCTGCTTGCACGCCAGATGCGTCTCCTGCGCGATAGGGAAGCAGCTGACGGCCGCAAGCGTTTGTTCAAGATTGATTGGCGAGAGGTTGCAGTGCATGTCCCCAGCTTACGGGACCTATGTGCGCCGTCAGATGGAAGCGCTCGGCAAAGATCACCCTTTCATTCGAACCGAGTACGAGCTGCGCGAACTGGACGGTGATGGGCGTCTCTTTCCGCCCGAGCGCATCGCGCTGCTGGACGGCAACTATCCGCCGCTCACCGGGCGCGATGTTGCAGCCGAGAGTGTTGAGTATGCGCTGCTGATCGATGTCGCTGGCGAGGTAGAGGACGGAGTTGAAGGGGAAGCGTTGCGGCGCAGCCAGCCGCGACGGGATTCGACGGCGGTAACGGTCGTGCGGATCGATCCAGATTCTCCTGCTCGCTACCGGATCGTGGCCGCTATCTCTGGACCGGGGTGAAACACAGTCAACTGCACCAGCGAATCGTCAATTTGGCGCAGCGCGTATGGAGGGCGAGGAAGGTTGTCATTGACGCGACCGGCATCGGGGCAGGTCTCGCCAGCTTCTTGCAGGCTTCGCTCGGCGAGCGGGTTGTCGAGCCATTCATCTTCAGTTCCGCCAGCAAGAGTCGCCTGGGCTGGGATTTCCTGGCGCTGATCGACGCTGGCCGTCTGACGACCTTCGATGCCGCGCTAGCGACGGATGCCGAGCAACGCCGTCTCGACCGGCTATTCCGCGAGCAGATGGCAGCCTGCCGCTACAGCGTCATGCCTGGCCCGGGAAAACTCCTGCGCTGGTCGGTAGAGGACGCCACCCTCCACGACGACCTGCTGATCTCTGCTGCACTTGTTGCTGTGCTAGACACCGTTGACTGGCGATCTCGAATCGCGATGGGGCACTCATTGTCGCATGAATGAGTAACCGGAAACCCAATCATGGAAATATTCGCAATTATGTGAATCTGCGCATCCGTTTAGACTTCTCGTGCGTTGTATAAGAGTGGCTGCAGTTAGCCAATCGGTACTCGTGATACTAGCCAATTAGTACTACTGACCATTGTCAGTCGGTCATGGGTTCGCGATGATAAAGTAGTACCGTTGTGGGGTGTGAGAACACGAGAGAGTCTTCAGTCTAAATGTGTAAGAGGCGAATGATGACGCCTGCATTCTCAATAAAGAGTGGGCGCTAATGTCGGTTCGGAAAGCAAATGTTCAACCGGCACGATTTGGATCGAGTATCCCCTTTGTCTTATTCGGGTGGCTGATGTCTCTATCTATCGGGCGTCTCGCTCCGCTACTTGCTCCAACGCGGCGGCGAACGATGACTCGCCCGAAGAGTCCGGCTCGTGTTTCTGTGCCCGTTGCGCCAATTCGCACGCCTGAACCGTTCGATTTTCCAGATGTTCCTACTTATGAAGAATATGCGCAGGATCAGTGGCGCCAGACGCGTATCAAGGACCAGCGCGTTATTCGCGGACGGGATCTGGCGATATACGCAAGCATAGTAACGGCTTGGCTTGGCGCTAACGTCGTATTCTGGTCGTGGTGGTTTCAGCCGGAACACATCGTCACCTTACCACGTCTGATTGTCGCGACTGTTGCGATCGCCTATGACCTGACGGTGATGCCAGCTGTCTTTATTTTTTTCCTCTGGAAGATGAAGAGGACAAGACCATCAAACCCCCACCGGGCCTGCGAGTCGCGATGGTGACCGCGATCGTGCCGTCATCAGAATCACTCTCTGTTTTGGCGCGGACGCTAAATGCCATGACAGCCGTTGAGTATCCCCATGACAACTGGGTGCTCGATGAGGGTGGGAGTAACGATGTACAGCGCCTCTGCGAGGAATTTGGCGCAAAGTACTCGTAGCGGGCAGGTATCCCAGAGTTCAACCAGGAAGAGTGGCCATTCCAGGCTAAGACGAAGTCCCAGGCAACTACAACGCGTGGTTTTCAACAGTCGCATACGATGCATACGACTATCTTGTCCAACTCGATACCGACCATGCACCGGTTCCTGAGTATCTCGACGAAGTGCTTGGTTATTTCTGCGATCCGAATGTCTCCTATGTCGCCATGCCGAGCATTTACTGGAATCTCGATGATTGGACCTCCCGAGGGAGTTCCGAACGAAGTCAAGTCTTCCAGGGGCCGATCAGGATGGGGTACTACGGCTGGGCCAAGACTCCGATGATCATTGGTTCTCATGCCGCATATCGGATCGAGCACCTTTAAGGAAATCGGCGGGTTTGCGCCGTCACGGGCCGAAGATCATCTGGACACGCTCAAGTTCGCTCAGAAGGGTCATACCGGCGTCTTCGTACCCAAGAATCTGGCGAGCGGGCTTGGCCCGCACAATCTCTCGGACTATCTCGTCCAGGAGCATCAGTGGGCCTTCTCTATCGCACAGGTGCTCATGAAATATGGTCGCGAGAAGGGGCAGGTTTGCAACTGGCGTCAACGTTCCATATTTCTTTTCTCGGAACTCTGGTACGGCATCTTCTCGTTGACCTATCTTGTGCTCTTCGCACTGCCGTTGTACGCGCTGTTGACGAACAAGCCGATCGTGGATGTGCCTTTTCCTGAATTCCTGCTCTTTTCACAGCCGATCGTCCTAATCGCGCTGGTCGGGCTTGTCTGGGGACACCGGCGCGGCTGGTTCCGTCCCGGCAACCACTTCTTCATGTCGTGGCAAGGGATTGTTCTGGCCGTCGCTCGCTGGCCGATCGTTCTTGTCGCGCTCGTGAATGCGGTCATTTCGGTCGTGTTCCGGGGCGGCAAGTTCACCTACATGGTCACGCCAAAAGGCGCGCGCGCGATCCGGCACGGGATATGCTGCGGGTGGCGTCACCCTATATCGTCCTTGGCTGGGTTGGCGCTGGTCGGATCGCTCGCCTACCCAGTCGTCTCCGGATGGCGGGGGCAGCCGACCGAAGCTATCGGCTACTTCTTTTCACACATGATGAGCGCGTCTTCTTTTCCGCCCTTGTGGTGATGGCATTTCGAGACTTTCTTCGGGCGCCAATGTTCGCGTGGGCGTTTCATGGAGCGCCGCTCTCGCCCGTTCGACTCCGCTGGCGACCGCTTGTCGTCGCATTCTTCTGGCGATTGTCCGTGGTCGCGGGTCTTGAATTCTCCCTCGATCGACCAAGCAGTGACCTACTGGCCCGGAAGTAATGAGATCAATAGCGATGCCGATACTCCGATTATGGCCCAGCGCCGGCAGCCGTCGGCGACAGTTGTTCCTGAGCGGAATGGTCCCCGAACGCCGGCGCAGCGCCTGCGGATGCTGCAGGACGCTGCGTCTCGGCACCGGCTGTACCGACAGCAGTTCCGACTTGCCGCAAGTTGCCGGGGTCGCCGCCACACGCTAGGTCACGGTCCTTCAGTTGAGTATGCCTGGTGAGCTCCTGGCTCTTTACTCCAGCATCGAAGTGGGTCACGTTCGGCGCATCGATCCATCTGGGGTCCTTTCCGATTTCTCGGCCTCGATCACATCTTCATGCCTGGACGAGCGATCCGGGGCCGGGATTCCGGTGAACAGGTCGAAGCTTCCTACGCCGCCGGGGTACCGGTAATGCTCTCGGTCGAGCCCTGGAACTTAGGCGATCCAAAGCGGAGACTGTTCTAACCGACATTACCGCTGGCGAGTACGACCAAGTAATAGCTCGAACTGGCCCGGACAATTAGCGCGATGGAACAGCCGATTCTTATTCGCTTCGGCCATGAGATGGATTTGGGCGGCAATTACCCCTGGGCAGGGCAGGCTCCAGATGAGTACGTTGCCGCTTATCGACATTTCGTCGATCTCTTTCGGTCAAACGACGTCAATAATGTGTTGTGGGTTTGGTCGCCTGCTGGAACTCTTGAAGCTCCAGACTATTATCCCGGGGATGACTACGTCGATTACGCGGGTCTGACGATCCTCCAGTTCTTGCCCTGGGAAGTTGAGGCGGGATACAACGAGCCTCGTCCTATCGAGATGCTTATAGCCGAGAAATACGATCTGCTAGAGCGTTTGGTAAACCAATTATTCTGTCCGAATTTGGCGTAGCTTTCGATCCGAGCCAAAAGACTCCGCGTATCAAAGAGATGATCGACGTGCTGCCGAATTACCCGCTCATTCGAGGCTTCGTCTACTTCAATCAGCAGAATCCTGAAGTGTCCGTCAGTCGCTATCGTCCGGACTGGACCCTTATGCCCAGAGCAGATTGACAATATTGCGTTCGACGATCGGGCGCTACGATTGGATCGAGCAGACAGCCACAAGCCTCTCTGTTTGTGCCGCACTTCTTGCCACCAAACTGGTAAGCAGACCTGCACAGGTGTCGTAGAGCGCTCGCTTGAATTACTAGACCGATCTGTACACTCTATTTGTACGCATTTGGCTAACTTCGGGTACACTTCCGCCAGAGGCTATTTCAATAGACTCCAAGGGTGGGGACTCTTGCAAAGAAACAAAGTTATCAGGGCGCGTCTCGCGCTCTCTTAGGGTTGCTCGTAACGCTCATGGGCTTGTCGCTGCCGGCTTTAGTTGCCGCTGAACGTGATCAGCAACCGTATCAGGCCGGTATGCGCCTAGTTGATGAATCGTCGGTTGGGTCTGAGGGCTCTACGTGAGACTCATTTTTGGCGTGTTTCCCGGTGGCGGTAACGATCAATTTGGCTATGTCGCGCCGCCGAGCTGGGAGCGAGTAATTGGAGAACTGGAAGCGTTGCGCGGCGAAGGCGCGTATGACGTCCATATTTATACTGCATGGAGTTGGCATACAGATGCGTTCCTGGATAGTCAGATTGCGCTATTCACCGGAGCTGGCTACAACGTTACTCTCACTATCAAATACTCGCCGCCGCCTGAGAGAGTAGGCGACGTTGGGGGCTATGTAGACTTTTGTCCGTCATATTGTCTCGCGTTACGCATCAAATCCACTTGTCCACCGCTACGCTATAGCGAACGAGATCAATGTTCCACCTGAGGGTGATGCCGGTGCTTCCGATGGGCCGATCCCCGGAGCGCGCGAAGCGACAATTGCTGGAGTTGAGGCCGCGGCCGTGATTCTTCGGAATATGAGTCTAAAGCAGAGATTGGAATCAGCCTGGCCGTATTGGAACGGGAGACCGACGCCCGCTTTTTGACAGATCTTGTTGCTCTTGGCGGAAGCGATTTTGCGGCAGATGTCTCATTTGTAGGGCTCAATATCTATCCCGGGCTCTGGCCGGTCGGGACTGGCGATCCATATGAAGATATGAAAACGCATCTCCGCAATGGACGCTATAGCATCGCCTCGTCGGGACTCGGCCCCGATGTGGGGCTGGTCGTACTTGAGAACGGCTTCCCAACGACGGACGATAACCAGCAGGCAAACAAGATTGACGGGTTCCTGAGCGCGACCTGCGAGGTCGCCGGTGAGGTTGGACTGACTGGCTACTATTGGTTTGATCTTTGGGATGCTAATTCAGCGTCATCGAACCCCTACGCGCACTACGGATTGCTCAACTCTGATCTGTCACCGAAACCCGGCTACGACCTGTTCCGACGGGTTGCCAGCCAGGGCTGTGGAGTTTCGGACTAGGTTGAATTCATGTATGGTACCTGTTGCTGGGGAGAGAAACATACGATCAGATGTTGCCTGATCAACTCATTGGGTGCTCTGTATCGCGCTGCGCCTGGTTGCGTTGCCGTTCTGGTACTACGGTTGTATAGGAATTCGTGGCGGGTCGAATCCTAGATGCTAGATGAAGCGGTCGGTACGAGATGGTCGAAGCTGCGAGCGTACGGTGGATAAGCCATGAACCATGAACGGCGATTTGCGAACGATAATTGTAATAATAGTTTGCTTGCGTAGCTCAGAACTCTACTGATTCCGCAATAGAAGCAAGTTCAAAGCTGAAAATATATGGCAAGTAGAAAACGGGGCCCCCCAGTAAAGGGCCCCGTTGTCTGTTAATTCGGTGTTTGCTCGATAGGCGTCGAAGTACGTTATCCGCTGCAACCATTCGACTATGATGTTCTGATAGTGGCTGAAACTTGGCTTGGGGGCCATGTCCGAACGCAGCAGGCCATAGTGGGCGTAGGGGCTGATTGAGTCGCTATTAGCGTCCCAGAGATCGAACCATGTGTAGGAGGCCAGTCCTGCCGCGCTCCACCTGCATCACAGACCGCCTGGAGGAAGCTGCTGATCTTGGTGAGCTGCACGTCCGCGTCCGTCGTCGGGTAGCCGTTCTCAAGTACTGCCAACCCAACACTATTGCTGAATCCAGCTGATGAGAGCGAGTAGCGCCCATTCTGCATATGTGTCACCATGTCAGCGTACGGGTCGCCAGTGCCAACCGGCCACATGCCAGGATAGACATTCAATCCCATGAAATCTACGGCGTTGGAAAACTGTCGCCGCCGAGTGCCGTTAGTCCTTGGAGGAATTGGGCGTCTGTCTCGCGCTCCAGTACGGCCATGCTGATGCCAATCTGGGTGGTACTGCGACCCATTCCGTCGAGTTTCTGACGGGCTGCGAGTACGCCTGCTATTGTCGCTTCATTTACACTACTGAAGGGGCCGTCGGACGATCCCGGATTGCCGTTGATGACGTTGATTTCATTACCGATGACGATGCGATGAACCATCGGGTTGGTACCATGGTCTAGCGATAACGCCTTCGACGAACGTCCTGAAGCCGTCGATATTGCCCTCTTGTCCTGATGGTGGCGAGTACTTGATCGTTAGAGTGACGTACATGCCTGCTGCGGTGTACTGCTCAATCTCGCTCGTCAGGGCCTGCTTGTTGTACCAACTCCATGCGGTATAGATATGAATATCGAATGATTGCCCGCCGCGTAGTTCGTTGAGTTTGGCGATGACTGTTTCGGGAGCGGGTGGCGCGACATAGCCCAGTTCGCCATTACCGCCGCCAGGATAGACACCGAAGAGCACGCTGATGGTGCTGGTGGAGATGTCGGTTCCGGGTTGCTGTTGGTGAGACCGTTGCCGATGGTGAAGCCGTTGGTTCAACCGTCGCGGATTGATCGGGCGCGCCGTCGATGTTGGTGCAACCGTCGCCGCAGGAACGGGTGTTGATGTTGGCGTTTGGTTAGTGGTCACGCTAAAGCTCGCGATAGTGTCGTTTTCAAATAGATCTCGGTCGACTTGCGGGACGTGTTCGAAACTGTGATCCCGACGGTGTAAATGCCGAACTTTGTCCCTACACGAAAGCTGTCGCTCAATTGTATCGTGTCGTGGCGCGCACATTTTGCCAGACTTGCTTGCGGACGATGCTGCCATCTGGATCGACAACGTTCAACTCAACGTCGGCGCGCATCCGGCGGATCGCATTGTTCTGCAGATCGACGGTGATTGCGACTGTGTCGTTGGGGTCGTACGTGTCAGCTCCTACTGTGACTGTAGCCTCGACAACCTGACCGGCTGCGCCAGCGGTATTGCCGATAGTTGGCACGAGAGTCAACATGAACGCGAGTGCCAGGACAAGCCTGACCATTCCAGAACGCCAGAGAAGCATGGGGTTCCTCCACAATAATGGGTGGGGAAGGCCCTTGCCTCCCGCATGACTTCGGTAGCCCGGCTGTCCGTCCTTTTGGACCCGTAGCTTTGCGTCGCTACCTCACGATGGCTTTGCCCTTTTCGGCAACGAGGCCGAAGAATCCTTACTTCTAGTATCGGGCCGAGGCAGTGTGCGGGGCTCCCCCACTGGTGCCGGTCAGGGACAGGTACTGTTGTCTCTGTGACCAATTGGCCCAGGTACGTACGAGCGATAGTAGTGGTGCGATGGCGCGATAATCGAAAAGAAGACGCAGGACTTGATTCAAATGGCAGTATAGAAAAGGATATGTTGCTTATGATTATCAAGATTAGAGGCCGGATAGGGATTGTGAAGAACCCGGTACGAAGGGGGCAAAGCCTAGTAGAAGGGTAATAGTTATGCCTTTGCGTCAAGATAGGCGCAAGCGTTTATATTCCCAACAAGAACCGGTCGAAATTACTATAGGTGCGGGAATGCGTAGTGGCTCGGAGAGGGTGGCTAGAGTATGAGCAGGCTAATGCTTGCCGGCGGAACATTATTCGACGGTACCGGTCGCGCGCCGATATCCTGATCATCGATGGCAATCCGCTCGACGATTTGCACGTTCTCGAGGATGAGAGCGCCATCCTGGGCGTGTTTCAGGCGGGGAAGTGCGTGGTCGATCGCGGAGTATCGCGTTACAAGAATCCAGCACCAGTTCCAGCCTGAGAACAGCCTGGCGACACGAGGACGCAAGGTGGATACAACCCAGCGTTGAAATCGATCTTCACTCGCGTAAGTACGTGCGCCTGTTTGTGGGCGAATACACGCTTCGCTGCGCCGATGTCGTCAAATTTGGCAAGGTCATCAGAACACATGCACTCAATGCTCCAATGTGGGAGATGCTCGCCACAGAGCGTTGTTATTCTTGAACTTGCAATATTTCAAATATTCACATAGACTCACGCAGTTTCAGAATCGTGGCTTGGAGAACAGGTGCTTCAAACCTTCAAGGCCGAACTTTTCAAGGCTCTCGGGCATCCGGTCAGAATCCGGATTCTCGAGCTGCTTCGCAATGGCGAGCAGCGCGTCTCTGATCTCCAGGAGCAACTTGAGATCGAGATGTCATCGGTGAGCCAGCAGCTCGCTGTCTTGCGCAGCCGGCAGATCGTCGAGAGCCGCAAAGAGGGCACGAGCAATTACTATCGCGTAGTCGACGAGCGGGTCTTCGAGCTGCTCGACGTTGCGCGGGCGATGTTCGACCAGCAGCTTCTGGCACTCCAGGCGATGGCCGATGCCGACGACGCGCTGCAGGATGACGCGGCAACTGAGCGTATTTCGACTTTCCAGGAATCTCTCTAGAGGTAGTGGACGGGCTAGAGTTGCCAGACTACTTTCTGCTCGTCCCGTTCATTTTCTACGCTATTGCGATCGTGACGGCATTGGCGTCTCGCTCGCTGGGCCGAACGCTGGCGTCAGTCTTCATCATCCTCGGCGCAATCGCAGGGACACTCGCCGCCGTCGACGGATTGCGGCAAGACCGCCCGGTTGACGTAACAGCGTGGTCGGTTACGCCCTCTGCCGAATTCTCGTTTCGACTCGATCCGCTTGCCGCCTTCTTTCTGCTCGTCATTTCTGCATCAGCCATCGCTGTCGCCTGGTACGGCATAGGCTACCTCTCTGAATCGCACGGGCCGGGCCATGCTCCCAGAGCCGCGACGGACGCATTGCTTAGCCTCTTTCTTGCGTCAATGTCACTCGTTGTGATGGCTGATAACGTGATCACCTTCCTTGTGGCCTGGGAGTTGATGTCGCTCGTCTCCTTCTTCCTCGTAATCGGTGACGGGAACCACGCAGAGTCTCGTCGCGCTGGCTATATCTACGTCGTCATGACCCACATCGGCGGCGGCTTCCTGCTGCTCGCCTTTCTCGTGTTGCTGCGTCATGGCGGCGCGATGGATTTCGAGACCTTCCGTGCATCGGCATCATCGTTATCCGGATTGGAGCGGGACGCCGTCTTCTTGCTGGCCCTGGTGGGATTCGGCACGAAGGCGGGGTTGATCCCGCTGCATATCTGGCTTCCGCGTGCTCACCCGGCAGCGCCAAGCCATGTCTCCGCGATCATGTCAGGGGTGATGGTCAAGACCGCGATCTATGGACTGATCCGGGTACTCTGGGACTTCACTGCATCAGACACCGAATGGTGGGGCTGGCTGCTGATTCTGCTGGGCATGACTTCGGCAGTGCTCGGTATTCTGTATGCCCTGATGGAACGCGATCTCAAACGCATCCTGGCCTATTCCACCGTCGAGCACGTCGGCATCATCGTGGTCGGTCTTGGGACAGCGTTCATGCTCGATAGCCGGGGCCACACACAGCTCGCGGCACTGGCCCTTGTCGCAACGTTGGTGCACCTCTTCAACCACTCGATTTTCAAGAGCCTGCTCTTCCTCGTCGCTGGCTCCGTTCAGTCTGCCACCGGTATTCGTGATCTGGAGCAGCTTGGAGGGCTGATACGTGGCATGCCGCGTACGGCAATCTGGTTCATCGTCGGTGCGTTGTCGATTGCGGCTTTGCCACCGCTCAACGGCTTCGCCGGCGAATGGCTGCTTTTCCAGTCGCTGCTCGGGCTTGCCTCCTCCGGCAACGGCGTTGCGATTGCGACCCTCGGAGCTATCTCCGCGGCGGCGCTGGCGTTGACTGGAGCTCTAGCGCTCGCCTGTTTTGTGCGCGCGGTAGGTACTGGGTTTCTCGCTCAGCCCCGTAGCCAGCGGGCGCGTGACGCGCGTGAAGTAGGCTGGTCGATGCAGGCTGGTATGGCGCTGCTTGCAGCCGCCTGTGTTGGTCTGGGGCTCTTTCCAGTTGTCCTTTTCAAGGCGCTGAATCCGGTGACCAGTATGCTCGTTGGCACGACGACTGCACCGTCGATCGGGCTGCAGGGGCGATTACTCAATCCTGATGGAGCGGCGGGATCGTATGCGCCGGTGGCAATCGTCGCGGGCCTGCTCGTCCTCGGCATTGTCCCCTGGCTGGTCGCCCGTCTACTGATGGGCGAGGGCCGGAGCCGATCTGTCGCCAACCTGGGTCTGTGGCTTCAATCTGGAACCACGTATGCAGTATTCGGCTACTGCCTTCGCCAAGCCCATTCGCTTGATATTTCAATCACTGATACGTCCACACCGCTCGGTCGAGCTTGAACGACCGGTTTCTGAATTCTTTGTCTCCGAGGTTCGATATGAAGAAGGCGTTCAACCGATTTATGAGCGGCATGTCTACCAGCGCGCAGTCGCTCTACTGACGCGTGGCTCCCATAGGGTCAGCAGGCTGCAGAGCGGCTCGTTGCGGGCCTACCTTGTCTACATTTTTGTGACCCTGATCGTCACCCTCGTGATTACGAGATAAGGGCAAGATGCAACCGTTGCTGCTGATCATCCAGATCTTGCTGGTGCTTACGCTAGCGCCGCTCGTTCAGGGGCTCATTAGATCGAGCAAGGCACGCTGGCAGAATCGGCGTGGGCCGGGGCTGTTTCAGTCCTATTTCGATATAGCCAAGTGGCTGAGCCGCGAGAGCGTGGTCTCGGAACAGGCTTCCTGGGTATTTCGATATGCGCCCTTCATTTATGGGGCTGGCATTCTGGTCGCGGCGGCGCTCGTGCCGACCGTTGCGAGTGGCTCTGCGGCTCCTGGCTATGGTGATGCGATCGTCTTCGTTGGACTCTTCGCGCTGGCCCGCTTCTGGCTGGCGTTGGCCGCCCTCGACACCGGCAGTAATTTTGGCGGGATGGGCTCCAGCCGGGAAGTCGCCTTCGCCGCGTTGATCGAACCTGCCCTGTTGCTTGTGGTCTTTGCCGTGGCTCTCCCGCAGGGTTCGACCTCATTCGCAGCACTCGTTGGATCGGGGTGGCCCAGTCCGAGTGATGGTGTCGCGTTCCTGGCACTGATGATCGTCGCCATCGCAGAGACGGGCCGTATCCCGGTTGATAATCCCGATACCCATCTGGAACTCACGATGGTCCATGAAGGCATGCTGCTCGAATACAGTGGGCGGCCACTTGGTGTGCTGCATTGGGCGACGCAGGTGAAACAGCTCGCCATTCTCTCGCTGATCGCAGCCCTCTTCCTGCCCTGGGGAATGGCAGATCCTGACAACCTCACGGTCGTGACGCTTCTGCTTGGCGTCGTCGTCTGGGGCTTGAAGCTGACTATTCTGGGACTGGTGCTTGCCGTCATCGAAACGGCCTTTGCCAAGTTGCGTATTTTCAAGGTTCCCGACCTGCTGGGAGTCGCCAGTGTTCTGGGTATCCTCGCGGTCATGACGACCTTCATCGTTGGTCCCTGGCAATGAACGATCTATTGTCCGCTACCCAGGCAGGCGCGCTCATTGACGCGGCAGCGATTGCGTTGATCGCCGTCGGCTTGTTCAGCGTGCTGGTCCGGCGTCTGGAGGCGGCGATCGTCCTGCTTGCCGGCCAGGGGGTATTGCTCGGCATCGCTGCTGGTTCTGCGGCGTTGTCGGATATGGGTTGGCGCGCCTGGGCCGCTTTTGTCGTTGCGGTGGCCGTCAAGGTCGTCGCTATCCCGTTGATTCTCTGGTTCGTCCTCGGGCGGCTTCCGGTAGCCCACGAGGTTGAATCAGTGGTGCCAGTGAAACTTGCCTTTCCGCTTGCGATAGGTCTCGCTGCAGGTTCATTCTGGGTGCTTGAGCCGATCAGCCAGGAACGCATCGGACCACACGGGTTTGATGCGCCGAACGCGCTGCCGGCCGCCCTTGGCTTGCTCATGCTCGGCCTCTTCACAATGGCGACTCGCCGGGGCGCTCTCACACAGGTAATCGGTCTGGTGACGATGGAGAACGCCATCTTCCTGGCCGCCGTCGCCGCGACGCATGGCCTGCCGATTGCCGTCGAATTTGGGATCGCGATGGATGTCTTGACCGGAGTCGCGTTGATGGCACTCGTAACCCACGAGATCGGCCGGCTATTGGCGACGACCGATGTCGATCGCTTGAGATCGTTGCGAGGCTAACGGCATGTCGCTCATTGTCCTGCTTGTCATACCGCTCATAACCGCCAGCGCCTGCCGCTTGCTCTATCACCAGCAGCGCCTGATCGAATGGCTCAACGTCGTGGGTTCTCTGCTGACGGCAGCCGTAGCCGGACTGATCGTCATTGATGTCGCTCGAAATGGACCACGGACGGATCCGACTGACCTGCTCTACGTCGACGCGCTATCGGCGGTCATGATTGGGACGATCGCGACGATCGGCCTGGCGGCCGCGCTGGTTTCCGTTGGCTATCTTCGCCGTGATCTGCATGTCGGGCATGTACTCGATGGACGCCGTGGGCTTGGTTGGTACTACTTCGGCTTCCACATCTTCATCTGGACGATGCTGGTGACCGTCTCGGTGAATAATCTGGGCCTGCTCTGGGTCGGTGTCGAGGCCACCACCCTGTCATCGGCGTTGCTGGTCGGTTTCTATCGCAACAAAGCTGCTCTCGAAGCTGCCTGGAAATACATCATCCTCTGCACCGTTGGTATCACCTTCGCCCTGTTTGGCGTGCTCCTCACCTACTACGCGGCGGTTCAGGCCGATGGTGGCGTTGCGAGCCTCAACTGGACATCGATGAGCCTTCAGGCAGGTCAGCTAGATCCGGCGATGATGCGACTGGCATTCGTCTTCATCCTGATTGGCTTCGGGACCAAGGCAGGCTTCGCCCCGCTGCACACATGGCTGGCCGATGCCCATTCTCAGGCTCCGTCGCCGGTCAGTGGAGTGCTATCCGGCGTACTCCTGGCCTGCGCGCTCTACGCTATCTTGCGCTTCCATGCCATCACCGCCAGCGCAACGCAGTCGGACTTTTCGTCCAATTTGCTCATCGCTTTTGGCGTCTTCTCGGTTGCTGTAGCTGCGCCATTCATTCTCATCCAGCGCGATCTCAAGCGCCTGCTGGCTTATTCAAGTGTCGAGCATATCGGGCTTATGGCGATTGCGTTTGGGATTGGCGGCCCGCTGGGAACCGCCGCCGGTCTTCTCCATCTGGTCAATCATGCGATCACTAAAGCGATGCTCTTCTTCATCGCCGGTGACATTTCACAGCGTTTCGGAACTCGTCGCATCAGCGCTCTGCGCGGAATCATCAGGATCATCCCGCTCGGTGGCGGCTTGCTGCTCTTCGGCATTCTGGCGATCACTGGTATGCCTCCGTCGAGCATCTTTATCTCCGAAATCGCCATTGCCAGCGCAGGCTTCTCCGGCAGCCGTCCGGCCCTGATCGGCACTGTCATCATCGTCATGTTGCTCGGCCTGATCTTCGCCGGTCTACTGGCCCAGGCGCTCAGGATCGTCTACGGGGTTCCCATCGAACGATCATCTAATCCTCCGGCGCGCAGTTGGCGGGAAGATGTTCCCTGGCTGGCTGCCGTAGCGCCGTTGGCGGCTATCGTGCTGCTCTTTGGACTCTACGTTCCGGGACCGGTCACCGATCTCTTCGACGATGCCTACGCCGTCTTGCAACCAGTTTCCGGATTGGCCCAACGGTGACGCGGGATGGATAGCAGCGCGATGCAGCCAAACTTGTCATCAATGCCTCACCTCGACGTGACGGGCAAGCAGGATGACCGTCATGTGACCGTCGAACTTGATCAGCTTCCCGCTGCGGCCGCAGCTGTCGTGAGTGAACTCGGAGCGCGGCTCGCCTGCATGGTTGGTGAGGATGACAGGGCGGGCTCAGGTCACTACCGACTGTCTTATATCTTCGCTCCTTCGCCTGGCGGATGGCTCACGCTTGAAGTTCTGATCGATCCTTCAACCCCCGAGTTTCCGTCGATCACGCCGTTGGTGCCCGCCGCGCACTGGTACGAGCGCGAGGTCCAGGACATGTTCGGCTTGACGCCGGTCGGTCATCCCGATCCCCGTCGGCTCGTGCTGCACGACGATTGGCCGGAGGGCGTTCATCCACTTCGGAAAGACTTCGATCCCGCGCTGCCGGTCCCGCGCGTAGAGCGGGAAGCGCAAACGTTCCATACGCTTCATGGCGATGGATTCGTCGAGATTCCGGTTGGCCCGATTCATGCGGGAGTCATCGAGCCGGGGCACTTTCGCTTCGCCGCCGTCGGCGAGGTCGTCTTTCACCTCGAAACACGTCTCTTTTTCACCCATCGAGGCATCGAGAAACTCGCCGAAGGCAAGAGCGTCCAACAGGTGCTGCAAATTGCTGAGCGCATCTGTGGCGCGTGCTCCTGTTCGCACGCCGTCTCGTACGCCCAGGCGATTGAGTCGATTGCGTCTACCGACGTGCCTCTACGGGCGGCGGCGATCAGGACGATCTATCTCGAACTTGAGCGGCTCTACAACCATCTCGGCGATCTGGGGAACATCTGCGCTGGCGTCGGTTTCGCAGTCGGAGCATCGTTTGGCGCGCGTCTCAAGGAGGATATCCAGCGACTGAACGAACGGCTCGTTGGGAATCGATTCCTCCATGGAGCCATTCGGCTTGGCGGAGTGCGGCGCGATCTGGAGCGCGATTCTATTGAGGATCTGAGCGAAACATTAGAGGGCGTCGCCCGCGATTTCAGGGCGTTCATAGACCTGATCCTCGCGAGCGAGACGCTGGTAGAGCGATTGACCGCCACCGGCGTTCTTCCGGAGGCCACTGCTCGGGCACTCGGAGCCGTCGGCGTGGCGGCACGCGCGAGCGGCATCGATACTGATAGTCGCCGCGATCACCCACATGCCTACTACGGCCAGTTGCCGATGGCCGTCCCGGTTGTCGTGCGCCACGAGGGCGATGTGAAAGCTCGTCTGCTGGTGCGCAGTGACGAAGTGCTGGCCTCGATCGCAATCATACGGGCGACGCTCGCGACATTGCCGGATGGGCCGGTGCGTGTCGAATGTGGACCGCTCCCTGCCGGTCGAGCCGGATTCGGCGTGACGGAATCTCCGCGCGGCGAGAACATCCATTGGGTCCGTATTGCGGCTGATGGAACCATCGAACGCTATCGTGTGCGCTCTGCTAGCTATCCGAACTGGCCGGTCGTGGCCGCGTCGGTGCCGGGCAATATGGTCCCGGATTTTCCACTGATCAACAAGAGCTTCGAACTTTGCTATGCCTGCCTGGATCGCTAAGAGGTGAGCCAATCAGTGCTGAAAATGAATGCGGGAAGGTCGAACCAGAGTGCTTGAAATCTTCCGCCGTAGCCTGAAGACCGGTGTCGTCACGACAGGCTATCCCGATATCCCTGAACCCGCACCGCCAGCATACCGGGGCCAGGTGCTCATCGACACGTCACGATGTTCAGGATCTGCCGACTGCGCACGTGTTTGCCCCAGCGCGGCGATTTCCGTTTTGCATACAGGCGAAGGCGGCTGGAGCTGGGAACTGAACGATGCGCGCTGCGTCTTCTGCGGCTTATGCGCTGAAGAGTGCCCCGAGCAGGCGCTTCAGCTGTCGAACGATTTTGAACTCGCTGTCCGTAGCGCGGATGACTTGATCACGCTGGTCATATTTGACCCTAGTAACGGTGGGCGGGAGGTAGCCGAGTGAACACGTCGTCACCAATTGTCCCGATGCTGCGGCAGGAAGTCCGATCTCGAAGGGGACGAACTTGCAGCGCGCCTGGGCTCCCGAATTCAGCGGCTGCTGCGGCGTTCGCTTCATGTACGCCAACTCGATGCCGGTTCGTGCAACGGTTGTGACTGGGAGATCCAGGCGCTGTTGGGGCCGGTCTACGATGTACAGCGCCTGGGCATCGATATCGTCGCCTCTCCGCGCCACGCCGACCTGCTTCTCGTGACAGGCAGCGTGACCCGCAACCTTGAAATGGCTGCACGCAAGACCTACGAGGCGATGCCCGAACCGCGTATGGTGGTTGCTGTTGGGGCGTGCGCTTGTGGAGGTGGTGTCCTGCAGGGAAGCTATTGCACGGCTGGCGGCGTGCCCAATGTCCTGCCGGTAGATGTCTTCATCCCTGGCTGCCCGCCGCGCCCGCTGGCGCTGATTCATGGGCTCTTGTCGCTCTCGACCGTCTCGAACCTAAGCTGAGAGCAACCAGCCTGATTCGGCAGATCTGACAGGCGATACGGCGCTGCCGCAACTTGCATGTGGTGCAAAATCTGGTCTTTTACCTCCGGATATCCCGGGAAGCACATTGCATACGTTTGTGGGCGACGTGTCGCGTCGCAGCTACCAAGAATGGGAATCGATCAGATCGATTCCGTACAACAGAGCCTGCCACCAATCAGCTCATCGACGGCTCATCAGGCGGGTAAGGCTTACTCGTGTCGGAATCGACCCATGAAGGCCTGGAAGCGATCATCGAGCGCCCCAACTGGTTTCTCTACCCCTCGCTAGCCCTGCTCTAAATGTAATTGGCCAACGAACAAACATGACGCTCCTATGTCAATGGCGTGATGAGAATCAGGCGATGGGGACCTCCTCCGGGTTGCACGAAGAAGGACAGTGCCGCCATTGGCGGTATATGCTGTTTATGATTAGCGTTTGAGGGCTCGACGCCATTCGCTGGCTCTTGCCCTGGCCGCGGCGGTGCCACGTATGTCTTGGCTTTGTCACCGTACCGCAACTGACTCAAGGCGATGCGATGGACGATGGCGTTGAGTTGCCGGTGGCCGTTGCGATTCAGACGATGCCGCATCCGTCCAGCCGGAACTCACCTCCAGTGGCGCCACCCCGGCATAGGCCGCCAACTGCCGCTCACTGGCAAAGCGCGTGCCGGGTCCCAGATAGCCTGCGAGCATCCCAGCCGTGAGCATGCCCACCCCGACGATCTCGGTCAAGGGTGCCGCCACCGCCGGTGCACCGGCTGCAATCTGCTGTTCGAGCTCGACGATCTCCGCCAGGAGGCTGGCCAGGCGCTGGGCGCGTTGACGAATCCGTCGGGCCCGCACCCGCTCCTTGAGCGGAGCGCTCTGACTGGTCTGGTAGGTGCGCCACGCTTCCAGGTCGGCTGAGCGCAGCAGGCGGGCTTTGGTGGCGCCGGGCTCGGCCTGTTGGATGAAGCGATAGCGTGGATTGCGCAAGCGGGTTGCCGCCGCTTGCAGATCATCGCGTTCACGGGTCAACAAGGCAAGCAGCGCGCTGCTATCTTCCGCCTGAATCTGTGGCAACTGCGCGCCCTGCTCCCGAACAACAGCAGCGATCGCGAGGGCATCCTGGTGATCATTCTTGTGGAGACTGCCGCGCCGTCGTCGACCGAGGACGGTGAGGCGAGTATTGACCTCCTTCACCACCTCGCCCTGCGCAACCAGGAACTGGGCCAGGCCGCGTCCATAGTGGCCACTGCCTTCGATGCCCCAACAACGCTCGTTACTCCCTTCGCTCGCCCAGCCCGTCCTAGTGGCCAATCCGCCGGCGTGGCGCCACCGTCCCAGACCCGTGGCACGTGGCCCTGTGCGGTGAGCATAGCCGCCGTGTGTTGCCATTTGTGACAATCGACGCCGATCCAGTGCATGCCGTAGACTCCCATCAGGATTGACCGTGATCCAGCAGGCTCGCCAGGACTCTTTGGGGTCAGATCCGGTCGGGATCGACAAGCTGGGGGTGCCCTCTGGGGCTAAGGCAGAGCCAGACGGAGTCGGTCGCCAATCACGAGGTGGCGAGACACGACAAGTCAAGTTCTGGTCAACACATGCGCCAGTCATTTCGTGGGTCAGTGTCTCGCCCCATATCTCCTATTCTGACAAAGAGTCAT
>CAVUYM010000031.1:0-140002 GCA_963745675.1 uncultured Chloroflexia bacterium | reverse complement strand
ACGAACAAACATGTCATTTTGACCGAAGTGGAGAAATCTCAGTCTAGCGCTATCGTAACGTTCGACTGAGATCTCTCCGCTCCGGTCGAGATGACAGGAGAGTGGCCTAACATGACGGTTTTCGCTCTAGGCGGCAAGCGAAGCGGCGATCCAGACTACCGCGAGATTCAGGATCAGATTAACGGCTGATAGCGAGCCAGAGACGATCTGTAGTCGCCGGCGTTTAACGTCAATGACGGTACTTTGCTTCGCACTACTAGCTCGTTCCGCCAGGGCGACGATACGCCGCCCGTACCATGTGTGGAGTGCGGTGACGACGATGATCAATCCGACCAGCACGAGCTTCACTAGAAGTCGTGTCCCGTAGTCAGTCTCTGTAAGGTCGGACCAGTTGACAGACCGATGTTCACCGTTCAGATATCCGGTGACAAGCAGGACGATGAGTGCGACAACCGAGATATAGCCATAGCGTGTACCTACCCGACCGACGAGCAATGTCCGGTCTTGCGCGCTGAGAACTGGCCGCACGACTGGCAGCAGGACAAGCAAAATGAAGAGCATCCCTCCGATCCAGGTGATTGCCGCCAGCAGATGAAGCCAGCGAATAAATACCCAGACTGAGATCACTCTGAGGTCTCCTGATCGAAGATCCTGTAGACCTGCTCCAACGCTACGAGGAAGCGGTCGATGTCTTCAAAGGTGTTATAGAGATAGAAGCTAGCCCTCACCGACGCATCGAGACCAAGCTCCTGATGGAGTGGCTGAGCGCAATGGTGGCCGGCACGGACGGCGACGTTTTCACCATCCAGAATCGTCGCCATATCGTGTGGGTGCACGCTGCCGATATTGAACGCGATGACCCCGCCTCGCTCGTCTGGCCCCGGGCCGTAGATGCGAATAGCGGGTAGTTCCTTCATCTGGTCGTAGGCGTAGCGCGTCAGCTGGCGTTCATGTTCGTGAATCGCCTCCATTGACGTTTCCTGGAGATAATTACAGGCTGCTCCGAAGCCGACCGCATCAGCCACATTGGGCGTTCCCGCCTCGAATTTGTCAGGAATGTCCGCCCAGGTTGCGTGCCGCAGCTCAACGACTCGGATCATCTGGCCGCCACCCATGTACGGCGGCATCGCTTCAAGCAACTCTCGCCGACCGTAGAGCACGCCGGAACCCATCGGCCCGCACATCTTGTGAGAGGAACAGGCAAAGAAGTCCACGTCGAGCGCATTCAGATCGATCGGCATGTGTGGGGCTGATTGGGCGCCGTCGATGAGCACCAGCGCGCCAGCCGTGTGTGTCCGGCTGATGATTTCTTCGATTGGATTGACCGTGCCCAGCACATTGGAGACATGGGTAACGGCAACGAGTTTTACCTGGCCGGTCTCCAGGTGCCGGTCGAGGTCGTCTAGCTTCAGGCAGCCTTGCTCGTCGATGCCGATGAATTCCAGCCGGGCGCCGGTCTTCTCGCATATCAGTTGCCAGGGAACGAGATTAGAGTGATGCTCCATGATGCTCGTGACGACGATGTCGTCAGGCCCCAGATTCGCGCCGCCCCAGCTCGCCGCGACCAGATTGATCGCCTCAGTCGTGTTGCGGACGAAGATGAGTTGCGCCGTCATCCTCGACGTTGAAGAAACCTTGCAACGCTCTTTCGTGCCTGTTCGTAGGCTTCGGTCGATCGTTCCGCGAGCTTGTAGACGCCGCGATGAACGTTGGCGTAGTCCTCGCGGTAATAGCGTTGAATGGCGGATAGCACCGCCTCCGGCTTTTGAGCCGAAGCGGCGCTATCCAGATAAACGACGCGTTTTCCCCCACTCGACGCCTCAAGGATCGGGAACTGGCTACGAATTGCTAGCGCATCCAGTGCCATATTGCCGGCGCTCTCCCCTTGAAAACGCATCGTCGCTCATTTCTAGTGGCCTAACGTCTCGTGCCGCCGGGACGTGTTGAAGATGCCTGTCGGAGTCAGGGATGTCGTCGATCTCTGCGACTAGTTCAAGTGTTTCGGCATTGTAGACCCGAACCGTATTGCCGGTCCAGTCACTGATGTAGACGAACTTGCCGTCGGCGGTGAATTCCGGATGGAGGGTCATGATCCCGTCTTCGATGACGCCGACGATGTCAAAGGGAGCTTCCTTTTTGAAGACGGTGATCGTATTCGATGGGCTGCCGAAGAGTGCATCGGCCCAGACATAGGGGCTGTTCTCGGATGACCGTAGGAACAAGCCAGGGCCGGCCGTCGGAACCGTGCCGACGATCTCATCTGTCTCCAGATCCCAGATCGTGACCTTGCCTTCGGCTGCGTGAACGGTTGCCCCGTAGGTCGTGCCGTCTGCTTCCCATGCAGCACCCGATCCGGGGTGCGGTGTGTCTCCGGTGCTGATCTTGTCGACCAGCTCGGCCTTCTCTACGTCGATAACACCCATCCAGTTGTCTACTTGCGACGCGATGTAGAAGTGTTTGTTATCCGGGCTCAGGAAGCCATCATGCAGGATGTGACCGACATTCGGGATCTTCACGATCGGGAAGTCGGGGTCCGAGAAATCGATGCGCCATATCTGGCCGGCTTCTTTGAGGGCGATCAGGAAGTATGGTCCCACGAGATCCGGCGACACATCACTTACGATCGCAACTCTCGAATCAACCATTTCGCCTTCAGGATTCTCTGCGACCGTGTCGATGACCTTCAGGGGTTCAAGCGTCTTCGCGTCCAGGATCACGGCGCTGTTCGGGATGTAGTTTCCGACAATAATGTACTTGCCGTCATCAGACATCGCGATGCCACGCGAATCCAGCCCGACGCGTACCTGCCGAACGGGCTGCAAGGTGTAGAGGTCGATCTTGAAGAGCCAGCCGTCGCGGCCGACGTTATAGGCCCAGCGTTCGTTGGTCGGATCAAAGGTGTAGCCATGCGCGCGATAGCTGGCGGGAACTTCGGCGAGCAACGTGTTCGTATCACCGTCGATGACCGCGATGGCGCGATTCTCGCGTTCGGTCACCAGCATCAGGTTATCCATGTTGCCGTCGTGTTGTGGTGTGTTCGGAAGAGTTGATTCGTCAACGAGCACCTGGAGCGTCGGCGCGATCTCTTCAAGCGTCCACTTGACTGCATCGGCGTCCGGCTCGGTTCGGATGAATCCGACCAAACCCCAGATTTCTTCATCACTGACGCCGAGTTGCCCCCAGGCTGGCATGACGGTGCCGGGACGTCCATTCGAGATCGTGTCAAAGTAGAACTGGTCGGGCGACGTCAGTCTGCCAGGCACGAGAGCGGGCCCAATCCCACCTTCGCGGTTCGGTCCGTGGCAGCCACCGCAAGCATCAGCAAAGAATGCCGAAATTGGTTTGCCATCAAAGTACTCAGTCGCGACCGCTGCACTCGCGAGAACGACGATGCGCCCAGCTATGTTGTCGTGGATCTCACAGTGGTAGGCGTAGATACCTGGCTCGTCGAATTGCCAGGTGAAGCTCTCTCCTGGCGCGACCTCGGCATTGAACCAGCCGTCGTCACTCGTGACAGTGTGCGGTACGTCGGCGTCGTTCGTCCAGGTGACGGTTGCGCCGGCCGCGACGTAAATCGTCCGGTCGGTCGTTTCCAGATCTGCGATAGAGGGCTCGGCGTGGGAAACAGCTTGAATTGGCCCTGTCGGTCCCACGTTGACATCTTCGCTTTCGTACAGGCGTCTCGGTCGCGACCTGAGCCACTTCAGTTGCAGTCGGCTCCTCGGGTGTCGCCGTTGGATCTTCGTCATCGCCTGAGAGACAGGAGACGGAGAGTCATACCGGCGAGGATGAGCAACGGTAATAGTAGTTTCAGACTCCGGCGCATTGTGTTGCTCCTCTCGAGGGCATGTGTGCACTATTTCACGATTCCAACTCTCATTCTCAGATGAATCGGTCTCTGTGGCTGTGCCTTTTCGCACAGGCGCGTTACGATCTGTCCGGCTGAAGATGGAGGGTCAGAGGTAGTGGATCGTGAGAAGCTAGATCTGGGTAGCGTTCGGTCGATGCTCGGGGCCGTGCCCTATTTCGCTGGTCTGGATGATGAAATCATCGACAACCTCATGCAGGGTGTTCAGATCAGGGAGATAGCGGCTGGAACGACACTCTTTCTACTAGGTGAAGGACGCAATAGCGTGCCGTTCTACCTCATCGTGCGAGGGACCGTACGTGTCTATGTCGCTTCACTACGCGGGCGCGAGCAGGTTCTTCGGCTCTTTCACGAGGGTGACACATTTGCCGAAGTGCCGCTCTTCGACGGTGGTTCCTATCCGGCAAATGCGGATGCCCTCACCGACGTCACTCTGGCGGTCATACCGAGAGAGCAGGTGCTGCGAACGATGCGCGAGCATCCTGAACTTGCCGTTGGAACCGTCAAGGTGATGGCCGAGCGGCTGCGCCACTTCAACGCGCTCGTTGAGGATCTGTCGTTGCGGAGAGTAGTCAGCCGTGTGGCCCGTCTGCTGGTTTCAGAGCAGCCGCAGAATCTGACACAGGCACAGATGGCGGCGATGATCGGCACATCTCGCGAGATGGTTAATCGTTCGCTGCATTCGCTCGAAGACGACCGAGTCATTCATCTGCATGACGACGGCACGATCAGCCTTCTGAACGCCGAGCGCTTGAGCCGCATCATCGACGAAGCTTGAGAAAACACCGAGTACGCTACGGTTCTAGAAGAAGACGGTTCCAGGCGTCAGCCAGAAACGTCTCAAATCGATCTCCACTCCAGCCGCGTTCGTGAACGAGCAGTGAATAGAACTCGGGTGCATTCGTTGCCCAGATGATGTCGGCAGCCTGGTCGATCGATAGATCCTGGCGGAGTTTGCCGGACTCGGCGAGTTCGGCCGCGAACAGCTGCATGTTCTGCGCCCGGCGCTCGCTGATCTCGTGCCAGAGGAGCGCTAGTTCTTCATCTGCGACGGAAGCTTCTTGCAGCACCCGAATGAGCGGTGCCAGGCGCTCGTGGATGTGCCGGATGGCCGACGCATAGAGCGCAAGCTTCTTCTCAGGGTCCGCCTCGGCACGCAGCGCCCGGACGTAATCGCGCTCCAGGGCAGGGATGGCCGCATCTTCTCCCGAGATGGCGGCTTCGATGAGCGCCTGAAACAGTTGCGACTTCGTTCCGATTGTCGCGTAGATCGTGTCAACGGCCACTCCGGCTGCCTCGGCTATGGCCGCCATCGTCGTCTTCTGGTAACCGCTCTTCACAAACTGTCCATGAGCTGTCGTGAGGATTGCGTGACGCGTCTGTAGGGCGGCGGCGCGACGTTTCGAGGAGTCGTAGGAGCGGGTATTGACTGACGTACACATGCCTGATAGTATATATCAAATTCATCCGAAACGTATTCGGATGAAATGAAGAAAGGACCGTCGAGTGACCTACGCATTTACGATGGACGTTCCGATTAACGAGGAAACCTACAAACGCATCGCCGCAGAATTGGGGCCGGAGCCACCGCAGGGGATGATTTGCCATATGGTCGTAGCTCGTGAAGGCGGGCTTCGCTATATTGACATCTGGGAATCGCATGCGGATTGGGATCGCTTTCAGGAGGAGCGCCTGCATCCGGTCGTCGACAAGGTGCTAGCAGAGGCCGGATTCACGACGCGCCCGCCGGAACCGGAGCACGAGCTTTTCGACGTGCGTCACCTCTGGAGTGGCCAACCCGTCGCCGTTCGATAGTCGCAGTTCCTCAAGCCACTACATCCGCTAGCGGATGTAGTGGTGGCACTGTGTTGATTTGTGCTCGAGGTGTTCGTGGGTGGTAAAGACAAAAGGATTTCAGAGACTTGAGGCCGTTTCCTCTCAATCTGGTAATCCAAGAGAAACAATCATGTCATCCTTGTATGTTCGAAATGGAGTAGGGTGAGCGTGGCGGAGGGGTGAGCGAGCCTGCTGTCATTCAGGGTCCACCAGAGACCGTCGCTCAGCACAGGCCGCTCACCGCTGCCGCTGGTCATCCCGATGCTCGGACAGTTGCCAGAGCCCGTTGAGCTCGAATCTGCAAGGGCGAGCAGGGATGCCCGTGGTCCATTTGCATCCTACCAGAAGGAGTCTCGCATGGATGCTTCCTATGTTGGTCTCGATGTCGCCAAAGGTTGGGTCGATGTCTGTCTGTTGAGTCCGCGCAGTCCGTATCCCGAACGCTGGAGGATTGACCAAACGGCTGCCGCCTGGGCCGCACTGGTCCAACGCTTGACCCCGCTGGCACCGCAGCGTGTCATCCTCGAAGCGACCGGAGGCTATGAACAGGGACTGGCCGATGCCCTGGCAGCAGCCGATTTGCCGGTGGTCGTGGTCAACCCCCTCCGGGTGCGCAAATATGCCCAGGCAACTGGCCAGCTGGCCAAGACCGACCGGCTGGATGCCCTGCTCTTGGCGCGCTATGGCCAACAAGTGCACCCCCCGCTGCGACCGTTGCCGACAGCGGTACAGCGCGAACTGGCAGCGCTCGTCGCCCGGCGGCGACAGGTAGTTGCTCAGCAGACAGCGGAAACCAATCGGATGGAACAGGCGCCGCCAGCGGTGCAGGCGAGTGTTGCCCGTATGCAGGCGTGGCTCGCAGAAGAGCTGGCGACGCTCGCGACGACGATTGCTGCCCTGCTGGCTCGCGAACCGCACTGGCAGCGGCAACAGCAGGTGCTGGAGAGTGTGCCGGGGGTCGGTGCGGTCGTGGCCAGTACGTTGTTGGCCGAGGTCCCAGAGTTGGGGCAACTCGATCGGCGGGAGATTGCCGCGCTGGTCGGGGTCGCGCCCTTCAACGTCGATAGCGGGGCCTGGCGCGGCAGCCGTCATATCTGGGGTGGCCGGGCGACGGTGCGCAGTGTGCTCTACATGGCGGTCGTCAGTGGACGGCGCTACAACCCGCTGATTAAAGGTTTCTATGAGCGTTTGGTGGCGCGGGGGAAACCGGGCAAAGTGGCGCTCGTTGCCTGTATGCGCAAGCTGATTGTGCTGCTCAACGCCATGGTGCGAGACGGCGTGCCCTTCGATCCTGCCCGTGTCCCCAGCACCTAATCCGCCAACACAGTTGCTGAGCGGAGGCTTTGCGGAGTCGAAGGATCTATGAACATGAAAGTATGGCTCGGCAGTAGCTAGATCCTTCGTACTCACTGCGAGTGTGCCCAACCTCGTTTCGCTCAGGGTGACACCTTTTTCAGTATCCAATCAGTGCGGAAATGGTCACCTAATCCGAATTTGGTAGGACAGGTGAGACGAGCCCCACTCCCTGCGTCCGCCTCAATTTACTGCTCATACCTGGCTCACGTCATCCCGGTATCCAGTCTGACGCGAATAGGTTCAGGTCAGGCGTCGAGCAACTCCAGCGTCTTCCCGAACTCCTCTATGGCGTGCGGTGTGTTGGGGTAAACCCAGATCTGAACATGGTCCATGCCGCGCTCGGCGAATTCGCGCAGGTAGCCTGCCAGTTCCTCGGGCGAGCCGGTCAGGGCGGGCTGGAGGCGAGCGAGATGAGGCTGGCTGCGGCCGGTCGGGCTCATCAGGACGCCGACCGAGCGCGCCAGCGTCGCCGGATCGCGGCCACCGGCGGCGCAGGCGGCATCGACCAGTTCGCGCATCTCTTCAACGTTCTCAGGCTCGTTGCCACGCGTCGGCAGCCAGCCGTTCCACTCGTCAGCGTGTTCGACCGCTAGCTGAAGCATCTTTGCCCCCAGCGTGCCGAGGATGATGCGGGGTCCGTCCGGGCGCGGTCCACGTGGCCGCAGTTCGCACTCGCGTGCCGAGTGGAACTTGCCCTCGAAATCGACCTTGCCCTCGCGCAGCAGTGAGCGGATGATCGTGAAGGCTTCCTCGAAGCGGCTATAGCGGTAGTCGGTTGGGATGCCGAAGGCCTCGTATTCGGGGTCGTGGTAGCCCGCGCCGAGGCCGACGACGAAACGGCCACCGGAGATCTCGTCAACGGTGTCGGCCATCTTGGCGTAAAGCGCCGGGTTGCGGAAGCTGACGCAATTCACCGCCGAGCCGATTTCGACCTTGCTGGTGACGGCGGCGATTCCGGCCAGCATCGACATCGCTTCCCAGAAGCCCTCTGGCTTGCCCTCTTCCATCTTGAAGAGCAGATGATCCGGCACCCAGACGGAGTCGAAACCGACATCCTCGGCGACCGTCGCCATCTCCTTGATGTTTTCCCACCTCGGCGTCTCGCCATCCATCATCCGCTCTGCCAGGTTGATGAAGACGCCTACTTTTAGTGGTCTGGTCATAGATCTCTTCCCTTCTCGCGTGTATGACACGCTAGCTCAAGTCAGACTCGAACGTTCGCAGTAATATCAGTGCAGGACCGCAGATCCCATGCGTCGATCAGCGAACTGGGCGCGAAACGAGCTTCGCACCTTTTCCTGCGGCTTCGCTACACTAGCGCAAAATCGTAAGAGGGAGCAGCATGAGTACATTTGAGCGCGGAAACATCGTCATCACCAATGGGCCGATCTTCACATCCGATCCGGACCGGCCGCGAGCGACGGCGATCGGGATACGAAACGGTGTCGTCATCTACGTTGGGGATGATCCCGATGACGCCAGGGCGGCGGCTGGACGTGGCGCCGAGGAGATCGATCTCCACGGGCGGCTGGCCGTACCGGGACTGAATGACGTCCACACTCACCCGATCTTCTATGGCGGGATGCTGGCGAATCTCGATCTCCAGAACGGCATCGGCAGCGTACAGGACATCCTCGATCGGGTTGCGGCCCGCGCCGCCGAAATCCCGGCCGGCGAGTGGATCACCGGCTGGGGCTATTACGAGATCTTGATCGCCGAGAGGCGGCCCCCGACGCGCCAGGAACTCGATTCTGTCGCGCCTGATCATCCGATCATGCTCCGGGAGCGATCGGGCCACGAAGTGGCGACGAACAGTCTGGGCCTCCAGCTTGCGGGGATCAATCGCGACACGCCCGATCCCGTGGGCGGCACAATCAAGCGCGATGCCGCCGGTGAGCCGACCGGCACGCTGGTCGAGAACGCGGGTCATGCGCTGGTTGAGGCTGCCTCGCCGGACACGACACCCGAATCTCTAGAGGCCGATCTGCGCCGCGCCACCGCTTCGTTTCTCTCTTTCGGTATTACCTCCGTCGGCGAGGCATTTCTGACGTCGCCTGCGATGTTCCAGACCTACCAACGGTTGCGGGCTGATGTTGATACCCCTACTCCACGCTACAACCTGATGATCTCTCATTGGGAAATGCTCCAGCCCGCTGAAGAGTTCGGCTTGATGACTGGATTTGGCGATCAATGGTTGCGGGTCGGCCCGATGAAATTCTTCCTGGACGGCACCGAGGGCCAACGAACGGCCAAAACCTCCGAGCCCTTTGATGACGATTCCGGGAACACTGGCATGTGGATGTTCCCGCCGGAGGAGTATCGCGAGCGAGTGTTGCGGGCGCATCTGGCAGGTTGGCAATGCGCAACGCACTCGATTGGCGACGCCGCAATCGAAGAGACGCTCGACGCTTATGCGGCCGCTCAAGCAGCTCTGCCGCGGCCTGATATCCGTCACCGCGTCGAGCACGCTTCGTTGTTGCGCCCTGATTTGATCCAGCGCCTGGCCGCTGAGCAGGTGATTCCTGTTCCCGGCGCGCGCTTCGCTTCGAATGACTATCCCGTGTTGCTGGCGGCCTTCGGCGCAGAGCGTCTGCGCTGGTATCAGCCCTGGAATGCGCTGGTCGAGCGCGGCATTCCCGTTGCCGTGTCGAGCGACGCGCCGGTGCAGTCTCCAAATCCGATGTTGAATCTGAAAGCGATCGTCACCAGCCGTTCAGAACTCGATGATGGACTTGTGATGTTGCCTGAGGAACGCTTGCCGCTGGACGAACTGCTCGTCGCGTACACCCGTAATGGAGCCTATGCCTCGCACGAAGACCACATCAAGGGCACGTTGAAGCCCGGTATGCTGGGTGATCTGACGATCTTCGACCGCGATATCTTTGAAATCGAAGCTGACGATCTGGATCAGGCTGCGGTCGACATGACGATCATCGACGGGGTCGTCGTCTTCCGACGGGAAAGCTGAAATGGCTGCTTCGATCCAGCTGACGCTGCTCGGCACCGGCACACCGGCCATCATGCTCCACCGGGCTGGGGCAAGCTACCTGGTGCGCCTCGGGGACGAGCAACTGATGTTCGATTGCGGCCCCTTCGCCACCCACCGTCTGCTCGAAGCGGGCAGCGCTCCAAAAGCGATCACGTCGCTCTTCCTGACGCACCTGCACTACGACCATGCCGTGGACTACGGCCACCTCGTGCTCAATCGCTGGGACGAAGGCGCCGGTAAGCTGCCGGAGCTTGATGTTTACGGGCCGCCTCCAATCGAGCGCGTGACCGAAGCGCTCTTTGGCGTGGACGGCGCATGGGGACCCGATCTCGCCGCACGCACCGGCAATCCCTCCAGCCAGGCTGTCTACGAGTCTCGCGGGGGCGAACTCCCGCGACTACCTCCGCAGCCGAACGTCACGACTGTCGCATCTGGCGACGTTATCGTGTCCGAACGCTGGACGGTCACCGTCGCTGAGGTCGTCCACTTCCAACCGCAATTGATCTGTCTCGCGTACCGGCTCGATGCCGCTGGCAAAAGCATCGTCTTTGGCGGCGACACCAGCCCGACGCCAGCGCTGACAGAACTGGCTCAAGATGCTAACGTCCTGATTCACATGTGCCACTACGTAACCGGCGAAGAGACCGATCCGCGCACGACTCAGACCTGTTCCGGCCACATCGAAGCGGCAGAGACGGCCCGCGATGCTGGTGTTGGCACGCTCGTGCTGACACACATCACCGAGCGGTTCGAGCAGCCGGGTGTGCGTGAATGTGTCATCCGCGAAGCATCCGAAGTCTTCCCTGGCCGGATCATCTTCGGCGAGGATCTGCTGGAAGTGTCGTTGGACGTCGAACGCGATGATCTTCGGTAGAGACGTGTCGTTTCTCATTGCAGAATAGAGAGAGCCAGGTGTGCGACTGCCTGATTCGTTCGGCTTGCGCATCCCAGGACATCCCCGGTGACAACTCGTCTCGCACTTGGCATCCCGAGGCCACGAGGGATCTTCGAACCCGCCACTGTGGCACGGGCGCAGCTAGATCCTTCATTGCGCGGAGCCTCCATTCAGGATGCCAATGGATGGGCGCTTGAATCTCTGTGGGGTGCTTTGAGAGCTGGACGAACACGACAAGAATGCGTATGCCATCCCCATACTGCAAATTCAATGTTGGCGCGTGGCCGCTACCCCAACTCCAGATCGGCACGCAACTCTACGCCTGCTTTGTGGCGGGCTTCGCCGGCGGCGTCGATCTCTGCCAGTAGCTCGTCGCCGGAGTAGGCCGCGTTGAGCGCTCGTTCGGCGTCGAGCGTTGTCCGGTCGAAGGGGCGGTCGAGGAAGCCGCCGTCGATCACGTTGTAGGTGCCGGTCACGTATTGCGCTTCGTCGCTGGCCAGCCAGCAGGCGAGGTTGGCGATGTCGGCCGGGATGCCGAGCCGGCCTTCAGGGATAGCCGCCGCCGTCGCTTCTTTGTGGTGGCCCCAGATGAAGTCGCCCATCGGCGTATCAATCAGGCCGGGGGCGATGCTGTTGACGGTGATCCCGAAGGCTGCGAGATCTTGCGCCCAGCCGCGCGTCATCATCCGCACGCCTGCCTTCGTCGCGCCATAAGCGAAGCCTCCGGCCGAGGCGCGTTCTCCTGCGACTGACGAGAGGGTCACAATCCGGCCGCCGTTGCCATGACGAATCATCTCTCGGGCGCAACTCTGAACGGTGAGATAGACGCCGGTGAGGTTGACCGCAATGAGCCTGTCCCACTCCTCTAACGGGAACGTCAGGATCGAGCCGTTGCGGTAGAGACCCGCGTTCGCGACGCAGATGTCCAATCTGCCGAACTCGCTGGTCGCCGCTGCCGCCATGCGCCTGCACCGACTTTTGGTCGGTGACGTCGCTCTCAATGGCTACACTCTGACCGCCTGCTTCACGAACGTGGGAGGCAGTTTCTTCCGCTCGCGCCAGCACGAGGTCTGAGGCCAGAACAGCGGCGCCAGCTTCGGCGAGCGCCAGTGCGATGCCACGACCAATCCCGCTGCCAGCACCAGTGACGATCGCAACCTTGCCGCTCAAATCAAGCATTGTGCACCTCCTTGCCTCCGTCTGACCTCCTGGTGATGTCATCTATCATAATTGATGCGGTATGGCCTAATTGTCGAGGCCGAGAAAGTGGTTAGAGTGACCGAGTGTTGGCTCACGAACCCCCTTCGGTTCAAGCGTGGAGATTAGAACAGCATGAGTAAACGTAATCCGCTGATAGGTGAACGAGTAAAGCTGACGTCGATCAAAGTGCATGATATAGACGAGATCATATCTTGGGATGAAGACCCCGAGTTCTTGCGGAATCTGCACTCCGGCCCTTCTTATCCGCGGCCAGAGGTTGCTCAACGTGACTGGTGGAACGAGCGATTCAAGAAGAAAGATGAATATCACTTCGCGATTCGATTGATCGACAGGGAGAAGATCATCGGCACGTTTCACATTGAAGAGATCGAGTGGTCCAATCAGGCGGGCTGGTTCTCGATTGGAATCGGTGCCGAAACTGCGCGTGGCAAGGGCTATGGAACCGAAGCGCTCACGCTGGGCCTCGACTTCGCGTTCAATAGCGTCAATCTCCATCGCCTTGCGCTCGGAGTCTTTGCCTATAACGAGGCGGCTATCCGCCTCTACAAGCGTCTCGGCTTCACTCTCGAAGGAACCCAGCGCGAATACCTCGTCCGGGATGGCCAGCGTCACGATATGTTGATATTTGGGATGCTGTCGCACGAGTGGCGAGATCGAGAACAGCGGTAGTGTTAGGCGACCGTTGGATCTTCTCGTTAATTCAGTCCTCTGGCCACGTTAGATGCTACGGCGACAGGACATATGATAATGAGTATATGCTTATAAAGAGATCACTGTCTTGGAAGAGAAGACCGTAAGATCGCTATTTTCTTGTTAGGAATTAGTTAAGCTTCGGTTATCTATGTGCTAGACTCCGATCATGCACGACAGAGTGATCGCCAAAGAAACCGATGCTGTGGGAGAGCCCTTGTGTCTTTCCGTATGTATCGCTGCTGCTCGTGTATTGATTGTTCTGCAAGCTCTCAGTTAGGGAAGGTCGAATTTATGCAGGAACAGCCTGAACGCGAAGTACGCGGCGAACTGGAATATCCGAGTTGGCTCATCAATCTCGCAATGACCCGCAGAGGGCTCATTCGGCGAGGTATCGCCATGGGTGTCGGCGGGGTCCTGGTTGGGACGCTCCTGGCAGCCTGCGGCGGCGATGATGACGATGATGGTGGCGGAGAGCCGACTGCGACCACCGGGGCAGCAGCTCCTACGGCAACGACTGCAGCGGACTCTCCGACGGCGACAACGGCTTCGGGTAGCAGTGATGCAACCTCACCGCCATCGGACGCGCCCGCCGGCATGACCCCGGTCGGGACCCTGGCGAGTGAGCAGGTGCTGCGGATACCGACCATCGAGCCCAACGACCTGGACCCGGCCGTATCGTCCGGCTATGGCCTCGAACAATTCCGCAACCTGTTTGATGGCCTCGTCTGGATCGACCCCCAGAGCAACGAGCTCTTGCCGCTACTCGCCGATAGCTTTGAAGCCAATGACGACGCAACCGAATACACCTTCACTCTCCAGGAGGGCCTGACCTGGTCCGATGGCACGCCGCTTACCGCTGAAGATTTCGTCTGGAGCTGGAAGCGTGTGCTCGAGCCTGAGACCCGCTCTCAGTACATTCCGGCACTCTATCCCATCCAGGGCGCCGAGGAAGCAGCCATGGATCCGAGTCTGATCGATCAGCTTGCCGCGGAAGCGCCGGATGATCGTACGGTCAAAGTGACGCTTGTTGGCCCCACACCGTATTTCCCTCTGTTGGCGTCTACCTGGACCTTCTATGCGGTTCCAAAGCATGTCATCGATGAGAAAGGCGACCAGTGGTATGAGGCCGGGAACATGGTTTCCACCGGCCCATATGTGCTGTCCGAATGGAACCACAACCAGAACATCATTCTGGAAGCTAACCCCAACTACTGGGGCGACCAGCCCACCGTCACGCGCATTGAATACTCCATATTCGACGATGAGCAGGCTCAAGGAATCGTTGCCTACGAGAACGATGAGCTAGACCATGCCGAGGTTCCCGGGTCCGATCTTCAGCGGGTGCGCGATGATGGGACGCTCAGCAAGGAGATCATCCCGCTCGAACGCTCTTCAACGCGCTTCGTCGTCTGCGATACCACCAATGCGCCGACGGATGACTACCGAGTACGTCAGGCACTTTCGATGGCGATCGACCGGCAGACGTTGACAGAACAGATTCGTCTCGGCGATTCGATACCGGGCCCGACCGTCCTGCCTCCTGATATCCCCGGCTACAACCCGGACGCAGCCCTTGGCGAGGATGTTGACAAGGCGAAGGCATTGCTCGTCGAGGCTGGCTTTGACGATCCCAGCAAAATAGACATCTCTCTGGTGTACATCTCGACGTCCACCTACAAGCTGGACGCTGAATATCTCCAGAATGCCTGGACCCAGAATCTGGGCATAAAGGTGACCCTGGAGCCGATCGAGCAGAATACATATTCGGACTGGCGGGCGTCTCGCGAAACTTCGCCCTTCAACGTCTATATCGGCAACTGGGGCTCGGACTTTGGAGATCCGTTCAACTGGCACAATCAGAACTTCACGACGGCGTCCGATCACTACCGCAACCACTGGGAATACCCGCCGTTCAACGATCTCGTCGCTGAAGCTGCCACCAACACGGACCCCGACGCGCGTCGCCAGCAGTACGAGGAAGCGGAAGCGATGCTGGTTGAGCAGGCACCGATCATCCCGCTCTGGCATCAACTGTCATTCTTCCTGGTCAAGCCGTACGTGAAGAATGTCTTCCTGCAGCCTATACTGCCGGTAATCTTTGCCAAGTACGTATCAATCGAAGAGCACTAGGCCATGAACCGGCGCGCATATATCATCCGAAGAACCCTGCTGATCATTCCGACCCTGCTCGCTATCTATACGATCACGTTCTTCCTGATGCATGCGACGCCGGGCAGCCCCTGGTCCAATGAGGGGGATAAACCTATCCCCCCCATTGTCCTGGATCGGCTGAATGCAGCCTACGGACTCGATGATCCGCTCTGGCAGCAGTATTTCCGCTACCTCGGAAATGTGCTGCATGGCGATTTCGGCCCGTCCTATACCCAACGGTCACTGTCAGTCACCGACATCATCAGTCAGTCTTTTCCTGTTTCGGCAAGGCTTGGGCTCGTCGCTATGGTGATGGCGGTGACCATTGGGATCACGCTTGGCGTGATTGGCGCGCTCAAGCACAACACCTGGATCGACTACCTGGCCAGCTTCACTGCGATTGTCGGGATTTCCACACCCTCCTACGTGGTCGTCTCTCTGCTCGTGCTAGTCCTGGCAAGCAGGTTTCATGTATTACCCACTGGAGGGTGGGATGGTATCTGGAGCACGACGATCATCATTCCGGCGATTGCGCTTGCGCTGTTTCCATCGGCGGTCCTGGCTCGCTACACCCGTGCCAGCATGCTTGAGGTGTTGTCGATGGACTACGTTCGCACCGCCCGCGCCAAAGGACTTCACGAGCGTTCTGTTATCATCCGCCACTGTATTCAGAACTCGCTGTTACCGGTGATCACGGTTGCCGGTGTCACGCTTGCCAACGTCGTCACCGGGTCGTTCTTTGTAGAGTCGATTTACTCGATTCCCGGCGTAGGCAGGCATTTCGTCTTGAGTATCTCTAGCCGGGATTATCCCGTCATACTCGGAACTGTCCTGCTGTTCGGTACGCTGATTACGATCATGAATCTGATCGTCGATATTCTCTACCAGTTCCTCGATCCACGAATATCGCATTCATGATGGCTGGGATACGCTAGGAGCGTTACGCGATGAGCACTGCTTCGGATAGAGTCTCTGCACCATCTCGAACGATCGAGTTCGAACGAGCGAAACCGGCGAACAGCCTCTGGAGCGATGCCTTCAAGCGGCTGAAACAGAACCGGCTGGCCATCTCGTCGCTGGTGTTCATCACTATTCTGGCCATCCTGGCGATCTTTGCTCCTATTGTGAGTCCCTATGGTTACTCCGAGCAGAATTATGATGCTATCCGGGAATCGCCGAACTGGCAGCACCCGCTCGGCACCGATCAGCTTGGACGTGACATCCTGAGCCGCCTGTTGTTTGGCGCGCGTATTTCGCTGACGGTGGGCATCATCGTCCAGTTGGTGATCGTCCTGATCGGCGTTCCGGCAGGTATCGTCGCTGGCTATTATGGCGGCAAGGTCGACACCTTCATCATGCGCATCGTCGATATCCTCTACGCGATGCCGAGCCTGCTCTTCGTCATCATCATCATGACCTTTCTGCAGGGTGTCCTCGACAACGCCGAGAGCGGAATCATGTACACCCTGGCGACCGCGAACAGCCGGCTTGGCGGACTTGTCGGCGTATTTATTGGATTGGGACTGATCAGCTGGCTTACGGTGGCCCGTATTGTCCGCGCACAGGCAATGTCATTGAAGAGAAAAGAGTTTGTTGAAGCAGCTCATAGCATTGGGGCGACCAACCGGCAGATCATGAGCCGTCATATTCTGTCGAATACACTGGCTCCGATCATCGTCGCTGTCACCCTCGGCATCCCGTCAGCCATCATCTACGAATCGGGTATCAGCTTTCTTGGCCTGGGAGTGCGCCCGCCGATGCCGAGCTGGGGGCTTATGATCAGCGAAGCGATCCCGAACCTGCGCTCCTATCCCTATATGTTGCTGGCGCCTGCCGGTGCGCTCTCCCTAACCGTCCTGGCCTTCAACTTCCTCGGCGACGGCATCCGCGATGCCTTCGACCCCTGGCTGAAGAAGTAACTTCGCTTTCACTCCCTCTCCGCGTGCAGTTGGTCGAGGGTGAAGGCATCTTCCTAAACCGAATTCGGGCATGATTCAGCCTGGCATGATCTGTATATTGCGGCAGTCTCAAGAGTGGGACTCGCCCTCACTCGCATACGCAGGCAGGTTCGCGGGCGGGCGGGGACGAGCCCCGCTTTTTCCACCAATTGCGGGATAACGAGATGTGTTTGTTCCAGTGAGACACTGGTATATAGGTCATCCTGAGCGAAACGCAGTAGAGTCGAAGGATCTATGACTATGAATGTGTGGCTCGGACGTAGCTAGATCCTTCGGCTCCGCAAAGCCTTCGCTCAGGATGACATCATTGTTGCTCTTGGAGTGTCAAGCTTGGGCTCGTGAGTCACAAAAGTGTTGGATTCTTCCTCTTTACTCCAAATTTAGTGGAACCGGTGGAACCAATAACACCCTATTGAATAGGTTGTTATGAGTTAAGTCAGCACCAGCGATATCGCCGAATCTTGGTACAAAATCTCACAAGCTCAGAATATCCCCGATATTCGCGCCTGCATCGATGACTGGCTCAATCGCGCCCGAACGACTGGCCAGGATGCAGGTGACGCCGGGGCCGTGACCGGCGATGATCGAGTTGCCATGGGCGATGATCCCGATCGTGACCGAGCCGGTGTTGTAGTAGCGGCCATAAGTCGAATCGGCATCCATGATCGCGACGAGATCGCCCAGCCGTAGCGTCTCCAAACCACACTCAGCGACAATCTGGGGATCGAACATCGTGATGTCGTAGTCGCCCCGGAAGGCGTTGTCGCGGCCTAGCCCGGAACCCATGACGCTCGCCGGAACTTTGTGAGTGACCGGCACAACCAGCTTGCCGTCACGCTCTTCTGTGATCCACTTCTCGAAGAAATCGGGATCGAGGCTCATACATTTGATGTCCGGGAAGTCCGGCAATTCCAGGCCAACGCCAAAGCCGCGTACGAGGATGCGGTCGCCCGGGACCATCTTCTCCAGCACTTCGTCCGGGAAATCGACCATGACATGCTCTGCGCCGCCATGTTTGCCGGTCACGACGCCGACATCGCCGCTGGCCTTGCCGGTCAGAATCTCGGCGGGGTTGCCGATGCAGGCCAGAATGTTGAGGCCGCCATTGCTCTCTTCGTCCGGGTTCTTCATCGACACGCCTGGCTCGACGTGATCGCCGACGATGCTGTCGACCCGCGTTCCAACTCGCACGTTGTAGGTCACACCACCTGTGCCGGGCAGTACGCGCGGCTCGCCGTGAATCGAAATCCGGTACGGTGAACGCGCATTGAAGCGCGGGTGCACGACGTTGCCGGTCACCGAAATCTTGACCAGGTTTGTCCGGTTACTCTGAATCGGGCTCATCCTGTGTATCCTCTTTCCCATGATGAACGTGATGGAGCATCTTCTGCGAGTTGCGGGTGGGCGTCAAGTGCAGAGCCCTCACCCCCGGCCCCTCTCCCAAGTTTGGGAGAGGGGTGTAAGAGCGAGCGGTGTCGCACTCACTCTTCTGACTTTCCTCCCCCTCTCCCAGCATTGGGAGAGGGGGCCGGGGGGTGAGGGCCCTTTCCCCGCCTACCCCGCCCAAACCTGGTATCTCGCCGCCGACATCACCTGCTGGCCGGGCCTGATGCCCCACATCCACGGCGTTGACATCCTCGAACAACGCGGCGATCGGACACTGGCCCGAATCGATGCCCGACTCGGTTGGATTCCGGTCGTCTTCGAATGTGGCTTTGTACACGATGACGAGCGTATGGTCCTGCATCGCTGGTATCGGGGAGCCCTCGGTAGTGGCATCGCTCGAACGTTGGCAGGTGCGGGATGTTGGCGATGGTTTGGTCGATCTCTCGTTTTCGATCAACGCGCGCGGCTGGTGGAAGCGGCTGCTGGCGCGTGCCGTGATCGCCCCGATCGCTCGCAGACAGTTCGATATGATCGAGCTTCTGGCTGTTAGCCACCGCCGAGCACACGAGTCAGATGGCTGGTAGCTGCGCTGCCCCTTTTACCGTTTGCGCCGAACGTGTAGAGTGAGCGGACCACGCGCAGATAGTGTCATCCTCGCCAGCGTGGCCCAATTCAATAACCTCGAGCTGACTCTGGGGGACTGCTATGGCTGAAGAAGAAGATCGACGTGTCAGGCGCGAGGACCTTCAGGGTACCTGGGCGATGGACGCTCAGGAATACCTGGAAGGTCCGGAAGAGCGTGACCGTGAAGAGGAACTGCGCGAGTTCGCTCTGGAAGCCGCCGAAAGCATCCGTGACCGCAAGATCACGCTGTTTGCGCGTGGCCGGCGTACCTCCACTGACGCATTTCTGAGTACTCCATTTCTCGAAGACGCTCGCGACCTCGACAGCCAGCATGTAGCATTCCTCGGCGCTCCGTACGACGGCGGGACGACCTACCGCCCGGGAACTCGCTTCGGTCCAGCGGCGTTGCGCAAGATGTCATCCGAGGTCGGCAGTCCTTATAACCCCGGCATGGGCGTCAATATCAAGAGTTCGCTGGATATGGTTGACCTCGGAGATATCCGTATCATCCCTTCCAATCTCGAGAAATCCTTCGATCAGATCGCCAAGGCAGTCTCCTATGTCGCCGAGCGGGAGGTCTTTCCTGTCGTCCTTGGCGGCGATCACGCCATCGGCTACCCCGATGTGCGGGGCATCTCTCCCTACATCGACGGCAACATTGGCATTATCCATCTTGACCGGCACTCCGACATTTCCGAATACAGCTGGGACGAACGCATGCACGGTTCGCCCTTCTTCCACGCCACGAATATCCCGAATGCGCCGCCAACCAATCTCGTCCAGATCGGCATCGGCGGCTGGTCTGGTGGCCGCGATGGATTGCGAGAAGCGCGCGATCGCAACGCAACCGTCATCACCGTTGACGACATCGACCGTTATGGCGTCGAGCGAATCGTCGAGTACGCGCTAGAGATCGCCTGGCACAATGCCGACGCCGTCTGGCTCTCATTCGATATAGATGTCGTCGACCCTGCCTACGCGCCCGGTACCGGCACGCCCGTTGCCGGAGGCCTGACCCCGCGCGAGATTTTGCGGATGTTGCGCGGTTTCGCCGCCGAAGGGCTGGTTGGTATGGAGATCGTTGAGGTATCGCCGCCTTACGACCACGCCGACATTACCGCCCTGCTCGGCGCCCACGGCATCATGGAAGTGCTCGGCAGCATGGTCGTCAACGGCAAGTTGGGCAGGAAGCCGGAGATGCCAGAGAAACCATATTAGTAGGGGGTAGGTGACAGGTATTAGGGGATAGCAGAAGATTGCAGGCTACCGGCGAACCGAAGTAGCAAGTTCATTTTGAGTCTTCTCTGCTCTGCTATTCCCTGTAACCTGTTACCTGTTCCCTCAGTTGGGGGTGAGGGAAATGACTGACGAAAACAACCGAATCCAACGTCCCGGCCTCCAGGGCACATGGGCGATGGAGGCGGAAGAGGCGCTTGAAGGAACGACCGGAGCGGAGCGAGACGAAGCCAGGCGGCTCTACGGGCTCGAACCTGCCGAGAGTATTCGCGATCGCAAGATGTCGCTCTTCGCGCGCGGTTGGTGGGGCGTGACCGCCCAGACCTTCGGCGGCGCGCAGTATCTCGAAGATGCCCGCGAACTGGGCGGCCAGGATGTCGTCTTCCTGGGCGCGCCCTATGACGGCGGCACGACCTACCGGCCGGGCACGAGGTTCGGGCCGGATGCCCTGCGCCGAGTTGGCCAGTCTCCATACAATCCAGGTTTCGGCGTCGATCTCGGAAAATCGCTGGTGTCGGCCGACCTGGGCAATATCCAGGTCATACCGTCAAATCTGGAGAAGACCTTCGACCAGATTGCGAAAGCGGTTTCATTCGTTGCCGAGCGCGAAGTCTTTCCTGTTGTGCTGGGTGGCGATCACGCTATCGGCTACCCGGATGTGCGGGGTATCTCACCCTACATCGACGGCAACATCGGCATCATCCATTTTGATCGTCACGCCGATCTCTCGGAAGATTCGCTCGACGAGCGCATGCACGGCTCGCCCTTCTTCCATGCGACGAACATCCCGAACGCCCCGCCGACGAATCTTGTTCAGATTGGCGTCGGTGGCTGGTCGAGCCCGCCGGAATGGTACAAGACCGCCCGCGAGCGCAATGCCACCATGATCACCGTTGACGATATCGATAAGTACGGCATGGAGCGAGTGCTCGAATACGCGCTGGAGGTCGCCTGGAAGAATGCCGACGCTGTCTGGCTCTCGTTTGATATCGACTCGGTTGACCCGGCCTTCGCCCCAGGCACCGGCACACCTGTTTCCGGTGGCCTGACGCCGCGCGAGGTTCTCTACATGTTGCGCGGCATCGCTCGTGAGGGGCTGGTCGGGATGGAGATCGTCGAGGTCTCGCCGCCCTATGATGTGGCAGATATCACGGCGATTCTCGGCGCGACGGTCATCCGGGAAGTGCTCGGTTCGCTGGTCGTCTCCGGCAAACTCGGCCGCAAACCGCCGAACATGCCAGAAGCGCCCTATCAAATCCCCGACCTGCGGCAAAGATCCTGACTTCGGGGTTGCTACGCTGACGGCCATTGCCGGCGCTTCGGTGTATTCGAGTTAACAGGCCAGCCGTCTGCTGGCATACGTTCTCTTGCGAAACCTTTCCGTATGTTGATCACAGAGATAGCGGATCAACATACGGAAAGAGGCCCACGTGAAGCGTCTGCAAAACAATCGAAGTGCAATATGGGGCAGTCTGCTACTGGCAGCCTTGCTTTTCATCATCGCTGCTTGCGGGAGCCCTTCGAGTGAGCCCGGTGCGGATGATCAAAGTGCCATCGAGACGCAGGTGGCAGACGCGGTGCAAACAGAGACCGGTCTCCAGAAGGAAATAGATCAGCGCGTACAGGCGACGATTGTGAGCCAGCAACCGACGGAAGCTCCTGTGCCACCCAACGCCACGCTGCTGCCCCCTCTCCTACTCCAGAGCCGCCTACACTGGAACCAACTGAAGTACCGCCGTCGCCGTCACCAACTGAAGTTCCACCAACGTCGACTCCAACCGAGATCCCGCCGACACCAACCGACGTTCCGCCAGCCCCGACGGCGACACCTGAGCCTCCAAAGGCGACACCGACGCCGACTGAGATTCCGCCAACAGCGACCGCTGTTGCGCCGTCTGAACTAATCTTTGAGCGTCCGGAACGCGGGCAAGAGACGGCTTCAGGCGAATACCTCAGCTTCGCACAGGCTTCGGCGTCGTTTGATGTGGCGCAATATCCCGCCCGCGCCTACATTCGCAGCGGTGTCTACTTTGGACTTGCCGAGGATGTCACGTCGGTAGGCACGATCCAAAACAGCTTTATTGCAGAAGATACGAGCAAAATCCGCATTACGGCTGATGCAGGCTGGAATGGTGTACTGACCACTAAAGGCTGGGGTAGCATGGCGTCGACCTTCGAGATCAGGCTGCAGATCCTCGGTCCAGACGGTCAGGCAATCAAAGCGCCGGCCGTCGCGGGCAAGACGACGATTGATTCCAGCACTGCGAGTAAGCCAGTCAGCGGGAATCAGAGTCTCATCATCGAAGCACTGGTTGAGGGCGGCCAGACGTACACCCTTCAACTCCTGGCGGTCTGCCATTCATCTGGTTCGTCCAACATCTGGGCCTCCGATACTGAGTGCGCTTTCGATAGTGCTGCCGGCGGATACGTCGAATGGCGATCGCTGACCGTCGAGTATCTGCCGTAAGCCCGTCTCCCAAAACGAATTGAAGACACTGACTCCCGCCTGGCCACGGCTGAGCGGGAGTCAGTCTGTCGTTTGAAGAATCCGGGCTAGGGAATCTGCTCTCCATCCCGGCACGACAGATTGGGATAGGGCGCGGAGTCAGCGTTCTTATAGTCACGGATGAACGAGGCGATGCGGGTATCTGTTGGCGAGTCCGGATAGAGTTGGAAGCCCCAGGCAGTGATAACCAACGGATGTGGCAAGTCGGGATAGGGCGTCATGAAGATGTCGATCTCACCTTCAGCGAAGACTTTCAGATCCTCCAGATCCTGTGCGCTAATAGATGGGGTGTAGGCTATCCAGACCGCTCCAGTAGCCAGCGCCGCGACTGCCCGTTCGTTTTCGACCGGTTTGAAGTAGATACCGCATTCCAGGGATGTCGCGGCGTGCTGTCCGCCGGCTGGTGGGTCGATGCTGTAACTGACCGGCCCATCGACGACGACGCTCGGGATGTCGCCATATGCGATCAGTCCCTCTATTTTGTCAGGGATCGAAGGGCGATTCAGCGAATAGAGTGAACTGGAAATTGCAATCAGTGCGACCGTTGCGGCAATGATTGGCACCCAGAGGCGGCTGCGCTGTCGCGCTTCGGGTGTGCCGTGGCCTGAATGCTGATCCGGGGCAGTTATCGGGTTGCGTTGAGCTTCCACTCGGCGTACCTTGCTCTATGCAGGACGCAGACGTGCGTCGCACAATCCTATATCAGCTTGTGAAATCTGTCACGAAGTGGAGTTCTCCCCGTGAATACCAGGCGCATCATATCAACGATCGACGCTCATGCGGCTGGCGAACCGCTACGACTCATCACTTCGGGGGTACCACGGCTGAACGGTTCGACAATCCTCGAACGCCGCGCGGAAATGCTGGCCGAGCATGACCACCTGCGCCAGGCGCTGATGTGGGAGCCGCGTGGTCACGCCGATATGTATGGCGCGATTCTCACTCCGCCCGTCACTGAGGCGGCCGACTACGGCGTGCTCTTCATGCACAACGAAGGCTACTCGACGATGTGCGGGCACGGCATCATCGCCGTGACGACGATCTTGCTCGAAACCGGGATGCACCCGACGGATGGAAGCCACGTCGAGATCGCCTACGACAGCCCGGCTGGGCTGATCAAGGCGAGAGCAACGCTGGCTGATGGCCGGGTGAGCGGCGTGGCATTCACGAATGTCCCCTCGTTCGTCTTCGCCGATGCCGTCGAGGTGGCAACGTCATATGGGAACCTGACTGTCCAGGTCGTTTATGGAGGAGCCTTCTACGCGCTTGCGCCCGCAGATGCAGTTGGGCTTGCAGTCGACTCGACCCAGATCAAAGAGCTGATCGACTTCGGCATGCAAGTTAAGCACGCTGTCGAAGGGCAACTCGACGTCCGCCATCCGCTCGAACCGGACCTCCAGGGCATCTACGGCACAATCATTACCGGCCCGCCACACGCCGAAGGAGCACATGGGCGCAACGTGACGATCTTCGCCGACGGTGAGGTCGACCGCTCGCCCTGCGGAACCGGCACCGCCGCTCGTCTCGCCTGGTTGCACGCGACCGGCGGGGTTGAACCAGATCAGCCGTGGGTACACGAAAGCATCACCGGCACGGCCTTCACCGGACGAGTGCTTGGAACCGACCGCGTAGGCGAGTTCACCGCGATCATCCCAGAGGTCGCTGGGCGCGCCTTCATTACCGGTATGCATACCTTCATCATCGAGCCCGATGACCCGCTCGGTGACGGTTTCCTCGTGCGGTAAGGCTAGGATAGAGCAGGTAATCGATCCGAAATGCTTTGGAGGAATAGAAATGGCAACACGAGAAGAGATCATCGGAGCGATTCAGCAGGGTATGGCGACGGTGGATCAGACATTCGGCGACTTGAGCGATGAGCAGCTCGCGACCGAGGTCTACGAAGGTGGCTGGACGGCCAAAGGCATACTGGCTCATCTGGCGGGCCGGCAAGCTGGTTACGACATGTTGATCAATCTCGCCCAGGGTGGCGAATTGCCACAGGCAGCTGAGGGTGGCTTCGACGTTGACACCTGGAACCAGAGTATCGTCGACGAACTCGTCGACAAGTCGCGCGACGAACTGATCGCCCAATCTCGCGCCATCCACGAGGCGCTGATCGAGCGCATCACTACACTTGATGATGACACGCTCAATGCGACCGTCACGATGCCACGCGGTGCGATGCAGGCCAGCGATGTCCTCGCAGGCAGTGGAGGCATGCACTCCATAAACCACAGCGCCGATGTCGCAAAGGCACTCGGCCTGACTAAGGAAGACTAGCGATTCAAGCGTCTTCGGCTCGACGAATCGGAAACGATGGCTTGAAGATCTCCTCCACCGGCGGATGCAGATGCGAGCGTTCGGGATATGAGGCGATCAGCTTTTCATACTGGCGCTGAGCGCGCCGATGGTACTCGGCGAGGTCGATGCCCGGTATTTCGCGATCTTTGACGACTGTGCGTCCGTTGACAATCACGGTCGTGAAATCTCGCCCGCTGCCATTCAGGATCATCGTCTGCACCGGATCGACGAACTGCCCCAGATGGAAGCTATCAAGATCGAAAATTGTGATGTCGGCCAGAGCGCCGGGCGTCAACCTACCAAGGTCGGGACGCCCGATGGCGTCGGCGCCGCCAATCGTCGCGGCGTGGTAGTAGTCGGCGGCGCTCACCCGCATGTCGCCGTCAGCAGCGCGCGCTGTCATCACGCCGATATGTATGTTAACGACCATATCCGGTGGGAACGTGTCGGTTCCTAGACCGATGCCGACGCCGCGCTCGCGGTACTTGCCAAATGAATCCAGTATCCCTCCATGGCGGGCGATGACGAGCGGGCACTGGACGATCGTCGATCCGGAATCTGCAAGCCATCCCAGTTCACGTTCGATCTTTTCTGGTGTTGGATCGATGCCGCCCAGGAACTGTCCGTGGGGTAGCAGGGTGCGAGGACTGAGAAACTCGAGTTCGTGGAGCAGTTCTAGTGATGATTTCCCCCAGCGTTTGTGGACCTCCTGAACCTCCAGCTCGCCCTGACAACAGTGCAAGCGTACCGGGCAATCCAGCTCGGCTGCGGCGTTCGAGGTCTGCAGCAGCAGATCCTCGGTGCAGCCCTCAATCCTGTCGGGCTGAAGGAAACCGCGAATGAGCCCGTCATGCGTGCCGTCAAAATCGCGGGCAAAGCGAACCGCGTCTTCCAGTCCTCGCATCCCGCGTTCTACGTCCCAATGGAAAGCGATACTCTCGTCGGGTCGTACGACCGGCAGTCCCGTTCGATATGAGGGTCCCAGATACATGCGGATACCGAGCCGGGCTGCGCTCTCGGCTGCGCGTGCATTCTCGTCGTAGGTCTCGGCCCATTCGCGATAGAGAATTGAGCGAATCGGAAGCGCCGTCGTGATGCCGTTCAGGAGCAGTTGTGCCATCGCGTACTCGTGCTGAAAATCTTCTTCTTCTGGGCTATAGACATCACGGGCGCCACTCTCGACATAGCTGCTGGCCCATACGCGTGCCTTCTTCCAGCCTGGATGGTTGTCGAAGCCCAGGACAGTCGAATCGAGGTCAAAGAGGGCGTCGAGGTCGACGAAGCCGGGGCCGATCACGGCGTTGCCGGCGTCAATGATTTCGTCAACGGGTTCTGCATAGTCGTGACCGGTGAAAATGATGCGGTTTCCCTCGTAAACGACCTCACCATTCTCAAGGAGATGATGGCTTACGCCGTCACTCCCGATTACCCACCGTCCACGGACAAGCGTGCGTGTCATATTTTCATCTCCCTGGACCTTCCCAACCTACCCTTAGGACGATAGCCTGTCTCATGGGTAAATGGCGACACAACCAGCTCACATCTCAGAATGTGCGCCTGTCGTTGGGGTGGGGGGCGTGCGCCCCGTAGGAGTCGAGTACCTACAGAGCCGGTGTCATCTACACCATTCTGACATCAGTCACGCCTACCGGCAGTGGAGCAAACCCTGTCTCGCCATGATCGTTCTCATGACCGACTGCTCAATACGAGCTCAATAGCAGCACCGTGGCATCCCGACGTCAGGAGGGATCTATCCCGGCCAGTCTGCTGCTTCGGGATGGAGATCCGGCATCCGTGTCGTTCTTTCTAGCCATCTACTGCCTCGAATACACACGACCGTCGTACTAGATCCCTCCTGACGTCGGGATGCCAGCTCAGAGCGTGCTTGCCGGTCATCGCAGGAGTGGTTAGTCGTCGACGGCGCCGGTGAGCTGTGCGTCGGGAGTCGACATGTATTCCGGCTCGAATTCGCCGGTAGCGCGAGCGTAGTTGATGATTGAGTTGATGATGCCGAGGTGGCTGAAGGCCTGGGGGAAATTGCCGAGGTGTGCGCCAGTTCGGGGGTCGATTTGTTCGGCGTAAAGGCCGAGATCATTTGCCCGATCGAGTAGGCGCTCCAGCAGTTCCTTCGCACGCTCGAATTCATCGCGGGCGATCAGACAATCGATCAGCCAGCAGGAAGTCAGCACGAAGTGGCCCTCGTCACCGGCCAACCCGTCGATGTTGGAGTCGTTGTCGGAGACTTTGTAGCGTGCTACCAGTCCATCGTTCGTTAACTCTCGTTCGATTGCGTCGATCGTCTTCGACATGACCGGGTGATTCGCATCGATGAAGTGTCGCAACGGGAATGACAAGGTCGAGGCGTCGAGGACGTTGCATCCAAAGGATTGTGTGAAGACACCATCGTCCGGGTTGACGCCATACTGCATTACTTCGCGATAGATTTCGTCCCGTGTACGCTCCCAGAGTTCGTAGGGTGCGGCTCGCTCATCGACGCGGCCGAGCTTGATCGCCCGGTCCAATGCAACCCAGCTCATGACATTGGAATAGGTCATCCGGCGCGGCTCGCTACGCACCTCCCAGATGCCTGAATCGGGCTCTCGCCAATGAAAGAGCACCTGGTTAACGAGCGACGCCAGGTAGTTCCAGAGCGTTTCCGAGATTGCGCCATCGAACCGGCGATAGGTGTGCGCGGCGTCGAGCAGTTCCGCCCAGACATCGAGCTGCTTTTGGGTTTGGGCGCCGTTTCCGATGCGCACCGGTTTAGACCCGCGATAGCCGTCGAGATGGCTCAGTTCCTGTTCCTGGAGATCGGTTTCTCCACCGACGCTGTACATGACCTGGAGTGACGAGGCCTGGAGATTGGTTGCGTCGACGATCCACTGGAAGAAGGATTCTGCTTCTTCGCGATATCCGATTGACATAAACGAATAGATCGCATAGGTCGTATCGCGAATCCATGAATAACGATAATCCCAGTTTCTGACACCGCCGAGATCTTCCGGCAATGAAGTCGTCGCGGCAGCGGCCATACCACCGGTCGGCATATAGTCGAGCAACTTCAGCGCCAGCGCGCTCCTGCGCACGTGCTCGCTATAGGGGCCTTCGTACTCGCAGCGACTGATCCATGTCCGCCACCCAAGAAGTTCATAGCCGAAGAGCCGGTCCGATGTGCCGGGAGCAACGCCGAGCCAGAGCGCGGCAGGTGTTCCGTGGTAACAGGCGATGATGTGGTGTTCTTCGTGCTCTTCAATGGTGAAATCTGTTGTCAGAGCGTGCTCGCCCTTCTCCAAGGGTATTTCACAGTTGATCGAGAGAAATTCCTTGCGGCCCTTAATCAGCGCCCCGCGCCCCGGTACCAGTTCAAAGATTGGGCGGTCGCGGCCGTAGTCGAAGCATGGCGCGATCTCCTGCCGCATCTGCACCCGTCCCTCGACACCGCGCACGATACGAATGACCATACCGGAAAAGAGCCGGTCGACGATACCGAGGTTCGCGCCAAACCCGATCGAGGGCATAAAGTCGACGACTTCCGCGATGCCTGAAGCAGTTTCGAAGCGAGTCACGAGGACGTTCGTATCCTCGATATAGTGGCGTCGCACGCTCCATTCTCCGGTCGGGCGGATCTGCCAGTAACCACCGCGCTCGCTGTCGAGGATGCGGCCGAAGATGCTGCTACTGTCGATGCGCGGGAAGCAGAGCCAGTCGATGGAAGCGTCGCTGCCAATCAGGGCAACGGTGCGACCGTTGCCGACCGCGCCATAGGCTTCAATCGGGAGGAATCCGGAGGCGTCTCGCCTGTACTGCAGTGAGGAACGCGACACAGTTCGCCCGCCCTATTGATAGAGAATCGAGAGAGGAAACGCTCTACCCTCTCGTGTGCGCACATGTACGTACACTCCGATTATGCCGCCATTCGGTTTTAATGTCGAACGACTATTAGAATCCTAACGGCTAGAGGCCTTCCAAAATAAAGAAACAGGTCCCATATCCGGCGTCGGGTACGTAAGTTTGCGGTCCAGCTAGCGGCGTCGTGCTGCTGTTGTCCCAACTGACCTGCACCCGGTAGGTTCCCGGCGGCAGCATCTCATCACTCCAGGGAATGTCATCCCGGCAGGCTGATGGCGGGAGCAGGGGGTTGTAAATCGGGCAGCTGTCACAGGCCGGTAGGGTGATTGTGCGCGATATCGGTCCATCCATCTGGACCGTCATTGCATAGGGCGCCTGATTGCCGAAGGAGACCATCGTTTGGCCGTCATAGTCGATCGGCCATGTCGGCAAGAAGTTCGGTCCCATCGAGTGATACTCGCTAAGGCTGACGGCTGGTGGCTCGCCAGGGATTTCGGCCAGATAGCGCCAGCGATAGTAATGCTGTCCGACGTTACCTGCTTCGACCTGCCACTCAGTCGGGTTGTTCGGCGTGTAGGTCAGAACCCGGCGCTCGAAGACCTGGATCAACACCTGCTGCTGGCTGCCGGCCACCTTGACATCAGCCCAGTAGGCTTCGCTGATCGGCAGGCCAGTTGCGAAGAAGGGATTCTGGAACAGCTGGCCTTCAACATACTGGCTATTTTCGTAGACCGTTCCGGTCGAGGTCATGAAGGCCCAGAAGGGCGCGGCAACGGTGTGATTCGTCTCCGGTACCAGCGTTGCGGCCGCTACGTTTCGGTCGACGAGGCTCGGGTCGTTGGTCACCGAGCCGTCACGGTGAATCCGCTGGGTGATGATGGTGCCTTCGGCCAGCGCATTGTCGTTGAGGAGGTCGGTGAACGATGCGTACATTGGGCCGTTGCTGTCATCGGCGTCGCCTGCGACGTTGACCTGGGCTGGTTCAAATGGCAGGAAATCGTTATTGCCAAGTTGCAGTTCGCCGGTCACCAGTTCCTTGGCGAGCAAGCCGTTGGTGACGTACCAGATCGAGTTGGGATCGGCGGTCGGATCGGTCGAGATCTCCATGCGCGTCTTGTCGAAGTACTGGACGATGCGCCCGCCGCCGACGCCTTCTGTGTATTCCTCTTCCATGGCCGAGGTGAACGCGGCTGGACCCCACATCCAGGTGCGGGTGGCCTGACTATTTGCGACCGGTAGATCGGTGCGGCTCCAGGTGTAGGCGAAGGCGTCGTCGCCGGTCTCAACCGCCGCCGCCGGCGCCAGCGTCAGTGCCGTGCCTCCGGCAACGATCAGCGCCACCCAGAGGAGACGGAGCATTTGCATCATGAACCCTTTCGATATCTATACTGCAATGCACACTAGGGGTGTGGGTAGGTCCAGACCATACCGAACTTACCTTACGGAAGCGAGATCACTTTCGACTATAGCCCAACTGTGTTGACTATCTTTTCATCACAGGAGATCCGTATTATGTGATGACAGATTGGGCCCTCTTCTGGTGCTGCCCAAGCTGCCGCCAGATCATATACGCCATCGCCATAGCGCCCAGTGCGATGCCGCTCCAGACCAATATCTCTCGTGTCACGTTCCGGGTCTCAATCTTATTCAGCTGTTCGAAGTCATCAACTGAAGCAGAGCGAACTCCATATCCGTCACGGTCGCTCCCAGATTGCCAGACCAAGGTTCCCGCTTGCAGGTGAGGTTGATGCGGCCACTCGCTAGTATCAACCACGTAGTGTCTGTCAGTTTCCAGCGAATAGGCTCTCAGTTCCCATCCACCACTGTTCGTCAGCTGGTCCCAGGCTATGTGCGAACCGTCAATCGTCGAGTAGCGGATCTTTGGGGGACTACGAAGGTCGCCGCCGCTGGTCGCCTCATCGAGGATCGTGGTATCCCCACTGGCCAGATCGACAACTGTGAGCTGATTCCTCGTGTCGGCGTAAACAAGAGTGTTTCCGGAAACGTCGTAAGACCCTTCTAGTGCCCGGCCGAGCCTGGCTGGTGGCGCGTCCGAGCCAATTTGAACGTACATGATATCGCCTGACGTGAGCCCTCTGAGATCAGATCGCTGAGACCAGATGATATTGCTGCCGTCTATCGCGACTGATACGACATGTCCTCGAAACGGGCCAAGTGTTGCCACGATCAACTTCTCATCGAGATCAAAGGTCGTTAGCGATGACTCCCCAGAGACTGACGCCGGACTGCTATCTGTTGGACAGTCCCCTTCGAGCGATCCCCAGACGACAAGGTTTCCACTGATGCGTGGCGCTGTCGGACCGAGCAGGTTCTCAGCCATCGTGAACGTATCGCTAGAATCGATCCTCTTGGCCAGGAGTCTGTTTGTGCAGTCGAGCCGGCTGTATGGGAAGGAATTCTCAACCCAGACGACCCACTCACCGTCAATATCTGCTGGACCTTCCTGTGCCTCAGAGGTCGCGAATCCTGAGGACTCTCCCGTCATGAGATTGAGAAGATCGAGATCAGGCCCGGTATCTGTTGCAACTTGCCGGACTGCGTAGACCCCGTTCGTCCTGGGCTGCCAGTCGGGCACGAAGCGATCGTCGGCGATTGCGATGCCCTGGGACGCGAGCAACGTCCATAGGCTGACCAGGACGGCGACGATTGTAGGATTTGATTTCGGCGCTCTGGAGCCCAATGTTCCAATGCCCAACTGCAGTGATGCTCGCCATCGAGATGTTGAAGTCGTTCTGCTGTACTCATTCAGTCTGATTTACGTTGGAGTGAGCGGGCCCGGACGCGTGATTGCCTTTCAATCGCAAGTGCTTCTAGCTGCCATGGAGCTATCTATACAGTGCATACGTATAGTCTCCATCTGTATATGCGTCGAAAGGCAAGCGTATGCAACCTCGCTTCATCATTCTGATCCTCTTGCTTCCCTCGCTCCTTGCTGCATGCCTCTCTACGGACAACGAAGCGTCAGCAGCTACCGCAGGCGGGACGCCAAGCGCCGCCATGATCCTCTCCGACGAGCAGCCCTTGGTGCCGCTTGAAGAATCGCCGATAATCGAGGCTCGCTAGCAGCAGAATCGTCGGCGCGGCTAGCCGTCCGTCACGACGAAGAAACAGGCGCCATAGCCAGCATTCGGAACGACAGTCCACGGACCGCTCAGCGGCGGGGCGTCGCCATCGGGGCGCTGGCTGGTGACGAGGTAGGTGCCGGGGAGGATGTCGAGCGTCGTCGAGGGCGCGTCTGGCGAGCAGCTCAACGGCGGTTGGCTGGTGCTCTGGCAGCCCTCGCAGGCTGGAAGTTCGATCGTCTGCGACTCCGGTCCTGCCAGTGTGACGGTGAGCGACTCGGGAGCGATGTTGGCGATCGTCAGGCGAGTCATTCCGTCGAAGTTGGAGAGCGACGGCAACGGTGTTGGGCCAATTGATGACGTTCCTGCTTCCGCAGCTGGAGGCTCGTTCGGAGGCTCGGCACCATAGCGCCATTCGTAGTAATGGCGGCCGACGTTGCCAGCTTCGACTTGCCATTCGGGGGCGTTGTTTGGCGTGTAAGTCAGGACCCGGCGCTCGAAGACCTGGACGAGGACATCCTGTGAGACGCCATTGACCGCAACCTGCGCCCAGTAGGCTTCGCTGATCGGCAGGCCAGTTGCGAAGAAGGGCGTCTCGAAAAGTGGCGCGGTCAGGTTGCCGCCGTCTTCATAGACCGTCCCGGTCGACGTCATGAAGGTCCAGAAAGGCTCAGCTATGCGGTGGTTCGTCTCCGTGACGAATTCCGTCGCGGTGACGCCTTCTGCTGCTAGAGCTGGATCGTCAGTGACGCTGCCCTGGCGGTCGATGCGGGCGGTGATGATCTCCCCATCGTCACGTGGAGTGGCGTCTAATAGCGACTGGAAACTGGCATAGGTCGGGGCGTTCGGGTCGATGCTGTCTCCGGCGACGTTGATCTCTGCCGGCTGGCGCTGCTCGAAGTCGTTCAAACCGAGCTGGAGCGTCCCGGTCACGAGTTCGCGGGCAAGCAAGCCGTTGGTGACGAACCAGATCGCGTTCGGATCGGCATTTGGATCGCTGATCTCCATGCGGCTCTTATCGAAATACTGCACCAGACGACCATTGCCGGGGTTGTCGGTCATCCATTCGATCATCGGACTGGTGAAGGCGGCTGGCCCCCACATCCAGGTGCGGCTGAGCGTGCCCGACGCAACTGGCAGGTCTGTCCGGCTCCATGTACGTTGGAATGCGGTATCGCCCGGAGCGACAGCAAGGCTTTCAAATTGATTGGCGGCGGCAATGAACGCGACCAGTAGTGCGAGGGTCAAACGCCCCCCAAATGTCAGCAGGAAACGCTTCATTGGCCGCCAGATCTCGCTATCCCTGATATCTCGCGCATACAGTACAACCAGCTTCTCTTTCGTGAGGAATCCACAGGTCTAAGCACAACGTAATGTTTGAAGCGTATCTGCTACACTGCGAACTACAGTGTGCGTACTGGTAACAGTATGACAAATCGATTAGTTTCGGAAGGATGCGGCATGGCGCGGCCGTTTTCAGTCTTTTCTGTTTTACTGCTTGTCTTTACCCTGGTCGCAACTGCTTGCGGCCCGCTTGGCGGCGGCGATGATCCGACGCAGACACCGGTCGTCATCACCGCTACCCCTTCAGGGGGTGGAGATAGTGATCCGACGGCGACCGAGGCATCTGCAGCGGCGACGGCCACCAGTCCTGCAGTCCCTACTCTAGCGCCGACAGCGGCGAACCCGGAACCAACGGCGACGGTGCCAGAGCCTACTCCTCAGCCGAGTGGACCGGTCGAGATTGACGCACTCTGGTTTGCATATGATGGCCAGCAGGGTATCGGCGGGACGAGCCGTGTCCAGGTCAATATCGAGGAAAACAACGTCGGTGATTTGCGTGTGGGATTCTTCGAGTCCGAAGTTGGCGGTACCGGCGCGCAGTGGCATACCGCGGGCTGGATGGCCGTCATCACCGCATCGCTGCTCCTCGGAATCAACCCCTCTCAGTATGAGTTCTCTTTTGATGTTGCGGGCCGCATCGACGGGCCGTCAGCGGGCGCGCTGATGACGACCGCTGTGCTGGCCGGCTTGCTCGGTGATCAGATCGACCCGAACGTCACGATGACCGGCACGATCAACCCGGACGGCACCCTCGGACCAGTTGGCGGCATCCCGCACAAGATCGCCGGAGCGGCCGCTGCTGGCAAGACGACCGTGCTTGTGCCAGCTGGCCAACGATTTGATTTCGACTACAACCTCCAACAATCCGTCGACCTGGTGCAGGTTGGCAACCAGAATGGCGTTGAGGTCATTCTGGTACCAGATATCTACACTGCTTATCCATTACTAACTGGCGGCGCTGAGCTACCCGTCATTCCAAGTGCCGGCACGGCCAGCATGCCACCGGATGCCTTCAACAAGTATCGGGCTGGAGCCACCGATTGGTACGCGCGCTATCAAGAAGAACGCAACAAGTTCCTTGAATTGCCCGCTGATGTTCAGGACTATCGCTCCGATATCATCCTCTACGCTGACGATATCGCCAGCCAGGCTGATTCCCTGCTGCAAGAGGGACAGGTTGCACGCGCCTTCCAGTTGATGTGGCAGGCAGCGGCACTGGTCAAAGTTGGGACCCAGGCCGCCGAGCTGGATAACCTCTACCTGACGCAAGGCATCGACCCAATGATTAGCCGGGTCGAATCTTCGGCGGCGTCGGAAACCCGGCTTCAGGCCCTCGTTCAGAAGCTTGAAGCACAAACGCCGCGGACAGCTACCGATACGGTTGCCCTGATCGACGCTGCCGCTTATCTCTCGGCTGCCCAGGGATTGATATTCCAGGCGAACAAGGCAATCGACGATCTGCAGTACACTGAGTACACCGAAGATGACATCCTGAACGCGATCTACACATCGGCGTACAACTTCACTCTGGCTGACTTCTACATTGAAGTTTCCGACGATACCATGAGCATTGGGGTTGGCTTCGGAACGACGCCAGCGCCAGATCTCGACACGCTCGTCGCGATGGCTGATGTTTTCCGACGCGGCGCTGACTCGAATATCGCCTACTTCGATTCGATCATCATCGCGCCGTTTGCCGAGCAGAATGGCTATTCGCTCGATCTTGCCAAATTGCTCTTCATCGAAGCCGACCAGACCTATCTGACCGCCATCGCTGCAGTGAATGGGGCAGATACCCTGATCGGCAATATGGTCAAGCCGGAAGCCCAGGCCATCATGCAACTGGGCGCAGCCCTGCTTGGCTTCAACCAATCCGCGATTGTGATTGCCGAGTATTACTCGTTGGATGCGCGAGTCGACGAGGTCGGCACGATCACTGATTATGGTCGCCAGACGGCGCTGGCCGATATGCTTGATCTTGCCGATCAACGTGCGAAGATCTGGTTATCGGGTGTCGCCGCCGATGACCCAGTCTCATCGCTCTACTACTACGACAACGCTCGTCTCGAACGCCAGGGTGAAGCGAGCGACCAGCTCGATGCGCTTGGCGACTACTGGCACTCGGCGGTTCTCTCCGAGGTCCTCGCCATCTTCCAGATAGCATCCAACCCATAGGGTTAAGTAACATCCAGCGCCCCTCTTCATTCGTGAAGAGGGGCGCTGGCGTTTTTGATGATCGACAGCACATCCTCGTTGTATTTGGTGCATTGCCGTCTCTTAATGTTCGTTACGTATAATCTAATCCTGTACGTTCACTTTCTCGACAAATTCATCTCTGGTGGAGGCCAATCAATGACACTACGGACTCCGAAGGTTGCGGTGATCGCCGCTGGCACCATGCTGTTGCTTGCGATACTCGCCCTGCCGCTGCTCAACGCCGGCGCGGAAGATCCAGCCAATGACGCATTTGCCCGTACCTGGGAGCGCACCGATAAACCAGTTGCCGATCTCGTCCTAAGCCGGACCTGGATCTGGGGGCCGGAGGGGCTGACTGGAGGCATCGCCGAACGTTATGCTGACGCTCCCGGAGGCCAGCGCATCGTCCAGTACTACGATAAAGCTCGGATGGAGATTCCGACCGATCCAGGTGTTGAGCCCGGCAGCCCCTGGTATGTCACGACCGGGCTACTCCCGATTGAGATGATGACCGGCCGGCTTCAACTCGGCGATAATCTGTTCGAGCAGCATCCGCCGGCCGACATCAACATTGCCGGTGATCCAACTGACGAAAGCGCGCCATCCTACGCCGAGATGGCCAGCTTGATGGACCTGCCCGCCCGTCCGGTCGGCCAAACGATCATGGCGACCGTGGACGCGACTGGACAGCCGGGTTCCGCCGACCATTTCGCAACATACGGCGTCACCGGCGCTCAGTTTGTGCCGGAGACGAGCCACACCGTCGCCTCTGTCTTCTGGGATTTCATGAATAGCTCCGGCACGATTTCGGTCAACGGCCAGCTTTCCGAAGGACCGCTCTTCCAGGATCCCTTCTTCGGCTTCGGTTTCCCGGTGACTGAAGCCTACTGGTCGACAATAGAACTCAACGGAGTCCCGACGGATATGCTGATTCAGGTCTTCGAGCGCCGGGTTGCCACCTATACGCCGGGCAATGCGCAGGGTTGGAAGGTCGAAACCGGCAATGTTGGCCGGCATTACTACGAATGGCGCTACGAGACCATCGACGGCGGATCGCCAGATCCAACGGCAACCCCGCCGGCCTCCGCAACCGCAACTGCGACAGCGACCGAACCATCGCCGACAGCTTCCGCGACCGAGACCCCGCCCGCGGTATGCATAGCCTGCGCATTGGAAACCGGCCGTGGCGAGATCGGCTCGGCGGGCCAAGAGTCGATCGGTGCAGAAACCTTTAGTCCACTCTCTTTGCCCTACCTCGAAGTCCCGCAAGCTCCCAACGACATAATCGACAAGGTCGTTGTGGGCACGAACGGTACCGCAAATCTCAACTTCCCGGATTCGATTTCAGTGGTAAGTGACTGGTCGCCCTCCGACACACTCATCTACGTGGTCGACTTCAACGACGGCTCGATATATGTCACTGATGTGATGCCTGCCCACTACGGCTTTTTCATTTCACACACATATCTGGGACGTGGCGAGTTCTACCCCAAGATCTGGGCGATCGACCCGGAAGGCGATGTCAGGACGCCGGTTGTTGAGATCGTGACAGTCGTTCAATAACTGCCAGTTTCTTCAGCGAGGCTTGCAAGCGAGCATGCCACCCCGCCGGGGCGATGACGAGATGGACTCCCATCGTCCCGGCGATCAGTAACGCACCATAGAGCTTGGGATAGGCGAGAAGCGCCCGAAAACCGGGCGATAGGCTCGGATTCGTCTGGTGCAATGGGAGGGCAACGAGCAGGGTTCCGAGTGTTGCCAGGAGCAACATCACCTGGCGTCGACTGCCGGCTGGTTCAGCGAGGCTCAAGCTCAGTGCGGCCAGGATTGCCGGCAGGGCCAGGACGTAGTGATGCTCTTCCCCCAGCGGTTGCAACGGAATCATTAGTGCCGACAATAGCCCGAACCGCGATAGCCGCAGAATCCTCCCATCCATGCCGCGTTGAAACACCCAGCCGGCCAGGACAGCCAGGCCGGCGAGAGCGATATTGATCGCCGTGACCAACGGCGCGACGACCACCGGCAGGTTGAAGATTGGATCAGAATTCGAGCGCGGTTCGATCTGGAGGTTGTGATGAATGAAGCTGGTTGTCGTCTGATAGGCGGTTACGCCGCTCCACGGTTGGTTGAAGAGGGACGGCATGCGCTGGAGATATTCCCACCACATCGTGAATCCCAGCAGTGGCGAAGCGGCCACGGCTACTGCGATGATCGTGCCAAGCGCCCAGGCCAGACTGCGATAGCGGCGCCCGAGAATCAGTAGTCCCCAGAGCACTGCCCCGGCTGACTTCGCCGCGAACATCAACCCTAGCCAGAATCCGAGCCGCCTGCGCTGATCCAGCACATAGGCGCGCATCGCGAGACTCAGGAACACCAGCAGCAATACATAGACCTGACCGAAGGCGATATTCTCCCAGATTGGGTTGTAGACGCTCACCAGCGCGACGAGAGACCAGAACAGCGCGCCGCGACGGTCCAGCGGTAGCCCTGCTGCCCCCAGTGTGTCAATGACGATGCCAACCGCCAGTGCGAGCAGCAGGACATTGGCGAGTGTCCAGGCGACGTCGGCGTCCTCGGCGCTGAGGCTGCTTACCGGCAGGAGTAGCAGCGCCGTCGGTGGGGGATTGATGTTGAAGATATCCGGTGTATCGACGAAACCAGCCTCGATCGTCTGCTCAAGGAACCACTGGTTATCGTAGAACTGATCCGTATCAACTCCATGCCGTACCAACCGGGCGGCGGTGTAGTAGGTAGCGTAGCCGTAGCTGAGTTCCCGTGTCGCTGGCAGCACCGACCAGCCTGTGAACAGCACACCACCGACCACGGCCAACCCGACGGCAACCCAAAGTTGAATGCGCTCGGACCGTCTACTCATGGATGGGATTCTAGCGCTGCCATCGCCCGAAAAGGCATCTCTCCTCGCATCCTCTGTCAGCAAACCTATACAGATGACTTTGTGCAGTGGTCGGACGAGTCTGATCGGCCTGCCGGGATGCTCAGGTCTCAGCGCGGGTGTGAATCACGCTACGATGCGATGTGGAACGGAGCGAGTGAAACGGGTGAGGCAGAATGAGGATCTATCTGGTGCGACATGGTGACGCGATCGACCGGGGAACGCCGGGTATCAACTCGGATGCCGAGCGCTGGCTGACCGAAGCTGGACGGGAAGAGGCTTGCTGGACTGCTAACGCCCTGCGCCAGCTCAACGTCAAGCCTGACCTGATTCTTTCCAGTCCATACGTGCGGGCTTACCAGACTGGCGAGATCATCGGCGGGGTTGTCGGTCCGTCGGCAACTCCGGAGACGAGCGAGAACCTCATCTATGGCGGCTCATTTTCCGGGATTCTCAACGATATCAGCGCTCATGGCGATCCAGCACAGGTCGTCCTGACCGGCCATATGCCCAGTATCGGCGAACTGGTCGGTTGGTTGTGCTGGAATGACCGGCTGAGCGTCGTCCGGATGCGGACCGCCGGGATGGCCAGGGTGGATCTGCCGGACGACCACATTGCGCCCGGTTGGGGCGACTTGCGCTGGCTGCTGCCGCCGAAAGCGTCCCACCGCTTGCTGGGACGTCTAGGGGGTGTCCGAAGATCCCGACTCGGGGCGGCCAGAACGCATTTTCTGGCTCCTGGTCGCGGGGATATTCAGCGTCGCGGTCAATTCCCAGGTTATGAACCCGGTGCTGCCGGCGGTCGCAGAGGATTTCGACGCCTCAATCGGCCGGGCCGGGCTGGCCGTCACCGCTTATCTGTTGCCCTATGGATTCTTTCAACTCCTCTACGGTCCACTTGCGGACCGGCTCGGGAGAGTGCAGGTTATTACGGTCGCGATTGGCGCGGCGACGATTGGCACTGCGCTTTGCGCGTTTGCGCCTAATCTCAACACGCTCATTTTCTTTCGGTTTCTGACCGGCGGCACAGCGGCAGCAGTGACCCCGCTGACGTTCGCCTATGTCGGCGATACCGTTGAATACAGCCGGCGGCAGGCGGCTATCGGCTATACCGCCATGTCCTTGTCACTCGGTAATGTCCTGGCGGGGGCAATTGGTGGCTTTCTCGCCGCCGTCGTCTCCTGGCGCTCAATATTCCTCATCATCGCGCTTATTTCGGGCATAGTCATGATCCTGATCCTGCGCGAACCGAATGCTCGCACACGTCCTCCACAGACTGATAGAAGATGGTACGAACCTTACAGATTGGCGCTAGAAGATCGTCGCCATATCGGTTACTTCTTGCTCATCATCGTCGAGGGCACGATCGTGCTGGGTTCGTTTTCCTTCTTCGGTCTCATTCTCCGCGAGCGCGACGGATTCTCTTTTACCGCGATAGGATTTATCGTTTCAATCTACGGGCTATCGTCGATCGTCGCCGGCCGTTTCCTCGGCACGATGGCCGGGCGTCTGGGCGAGCGACGGATGATCCTCGTCGGTGGAGTGATGATTACGTTCGCGATCATCGCAATGGCTGGTCCCCCGCTTCCATTCTTTCCGCTGGCGATGGTCCTGGCCGGTTTTGGCTTCATCACGATGCATACGACATTTCAGACACGCGCAACCGAGATCTCACCTTCAGCGCGGGCGACTGGTGTGGCGATCTTCGCCTTCTCGCTTTTTCTCGGTGGCAGCATTGGTTCGTTCGTTGTCGCACAGTCATTTGAGATTTTCGGATTCAACTCAACGCTCTACGGCATGGCTGTAGTGACGCTCTCATTCGTCCTCGTCGCGTCGGCGTTGATTCTGGTGCTTGACCCAACCCCACGGAGGCGCGGGGTTGGCCCCGGACAGAAGTGCGGGGGGAGACTCTGCCGGGGCCCTTCCCGAGTGAGGAGGAAGAAGGAGGGTCCGAGCTAGCTCGGACCCTTCAAGGCAAAGCATAGGCAGGTTGGATTAGGGCTGCGTTAGCTTCTGGTTCGGTTGCGGTTAGCGTCCTGTCCCTGTCCATTCACGGTCGGGCGAGCGCCGCTTCGAAGATTGCCCGCCGCTCCTCGTTCGTGACAACGAAGCGCACGCGTTCTAGCGTCTCCGGCTGCCGCGTAAGAAATGACCGCAAAGCGTCTGTCATGGCTTCGGCTGCGATCTCGATCTCCAGCCCACCGACGCCGGTACCAAGGGCTGGTATCGCGATCGTCTTTATCTGATTCTGAGCACACAACTCCAGCACCTGTGCCATCGCTGCCGCGACTGTCTCGTGTGAGGCATAGATCTGGGTGCGTTCGGTGAAACCCATCGCGGCTGCGTGGATCAATGCCCGTGCTGGCGGCGGCATCTCGCCTGCACTCGTCAAAACCGCCTCGCCAACCTCAATCGGCCCGAGCGCGACCGCCTCCGCTTCGACAGCATCACCGGCGGCGCGCTTCAACGCCCCGGCCACCCCGGCGCCCATCCACAGTTCATTATTCGCCGCCACCACATAGGCCTCAGTCTGGTGTTGGGCGTAGTCGGCAATATCAGCGACGACGACTTCGATTGTGATCAAAATATCCCTCACCCCCGGCCCCTCTCCCACTGCTGCGCGGGGAGAGGGGAGAAAAACATTGGGAACAGCAATCGCGAATTGTGCCTGGCTCCTCACTAATCCCTAATCCCTGTTCCCTAATCCCACGTCCCTAGTCACTCATCTGCTAGTATCTCGCATCACTCCAGAAGAAAGGGGCGACTGATGTCGAAGTTAGTTACTGCGCCGGAGCAGGCCACGACGAGCATCTACGATACGATCGGCGTTCGGACGATCATCAATGCGGCGGGAGCGACGACCGCCGTGGGCGGAACGCTGATGCCGCAGGAGGTCATCGACGCGATGATCTCGGCTTCCAAATCGTTCGTCGCCCTGGACGAGCTAAATCGCGCTGTTGGGAAGAAGATAGCCGAAGTGACCGGCGCTGAGGATGGCTTTGTCACCGCCGGTTCCGCAGCATCGATGCTCGTTTCCGTTGCAGCTTGTATCGCCGGAACCGATCCAGTCAAGATCCGCAAGCTACCGAACAGCGAGGGCATGGCCAACGAAGTCATCATTCATCGCATGCACCGCATTGGCTACGACCAGATGTTCCGCGCCGCCGGCGGGCATCTCGTCGAGATCGGCATGCCGCGACGTACCGAAGCCTGGGAGCTCGAGGACGCGATCAACGAGAAGACCGCTTGCGTCGTCTGGATTGATTCTCCTGCGACCGGCCCCGGCCCGCTCGACTTCGCTCAATTGGTCGAGATCGCTCATCGTCGCGGTGTCCCGGTCGTCGTCGACGCCGCCTCAACGCTGCCGCCGAAGCACCACATCACCCGCTGGCTCGAACAGGGCGCGGACCTGGCGATTTACAGCGGCGGCAAAGGCATCCGTGGGCCGCAGGATAGCGGCGTTCTCGCGGGCCGGGCCGACCTGATCGCGGCAGCGCGGGCGAATGGCGCGCCCAACACCGGCGTCGGACGCGCCGCCAAAGTAAGCAAAGAAGCGATGGCCGGTCTCTACGTCGCCCTCGACCGTTTCGCCAGCTACGACCACGACGCCGAGCATGCCGAACGTTCCGAGATGGCCCACATGATCGCCAACGCTCTCGATGGACTTGAAAATGCCGAGGTCGTTCCCGACACGGATTTCGAGGACTATCCGATGCCGGTCGTCAAACTCTATCCAGCCAAAGGCGCAACCTGGACCTCCAGCCAATTGGGCGCACTGCTCGCTGCCGGTGAACCTTCGATCCACGGCAAGATGGAGTGGGATCACTACGGCATCCACACCCACAACCTTCAAGACGGAGAGCCGGAGCAGATCATCGAGGCCGTGCGAGCGGTGATGGGGCGGCTTTGAGGGATTAGTGCGGAGCCAGTTTGTAGTTTGTAGTGGGTAGGTTGTAGGCAAGCCGGGAAACAAGAACACCGCGTTCTGCTGTTCCCTGTTACCTGTACCCTGTTCCCTACTAAGGGGAGCATCATGAGTCGAGCAACGAATTATCTGACCGATGAAGAAGTCGAAGCGCTACGAACCGTGAGTGTCGCGTCGCTGACGACGGCGCTCTTCAACCGCGGGATTCGGACGGCGCATCTGCAGGGTGTCCATCCCGTTCGGCCCGATCTGCGGCTGGTGGGCTACGCCTATACGCTGAGGTACATCCCGATGCGGGAAGATCTCGGTGCTGAGTCCCACTTCGACAACACGACCAACCCGCAGCGGGTGTCGGTTGAAGACGTCGGGCCGGGCGACGTACTGGTCATCGATGCGCGCGGCGAGATTGGCGCAGGCGTCCTCGGCGATATCCTGATCACTCGCATGCAGCAGCGCGGGGCCGCCGGCATCGTCACTGACGGCGCGTTCAGAGACACGCCTGCTATCGAAGAGATCGAGCTAGCGACCTATTGCCGCGCTTCCGCGCCGTACATGAGTTCGATCCTTCATCATCCGGTCGAGACGAATGTTCCGATTGGTTGTGGCGGGGCGGCGGTCATCCCCGGCGACGTCATCGTCGGTGATGGCGAGGCCGTCGTCGTCCTGCCTCAGGCGATGGCGGGCGAGATCGCGCGTGAAGCCTTCGAGAAAGAGCAGTACGAAGATTGGGCGCTCAAACGCATCCAATCAGGCTCCTCGATCCTCAACATCTACCCGCCGAGCGCGGAGACGATGGCTGAGTACGAACGGGAGAAGTCTTCGTAGCTGGAGAGGGATCTACACTGAATCTCTTGCGTTGGAGTGATCTGGTAGCTGACCAGTTCACCGGCACAGCTATCGTCGCCTCGAACGAACGATCTGTCGACAATCTTGTTCGAGGCAACTGGGAGCAGAAAGAGAATCGGGACCCGAGTATCAACGTGCGCTTCATCCGTGGGAAGCGATGTCGATCGAGTAGTCGCCTCTTTCAGGAGTGGGCTGCAGCATTGCAGTTCCCGTACTACTTCGGACACAACTGGAGCGCATTTGACGAGTGCATCTGTGACCTGGATTGGATTCAGTCAACCAGACATCTGGTCTTCATCACGAACGCAGATCAGTTACTACGGGACGAAGAACGGCGTTCTCTATTCTTTCATTCGAACTCTGAGGATAGGTCGGGAATTGAGAGCGAATTCTCGATATTCGTGAGTATTCTGATGGGTGCTCAGCACTACTGGATGCACGAACTACCGGATCAAAATGGCTGGATGCGTTTGATATTTCAATGCGACCCGGAGCGGGCCGAGCTCTGTGCAGGAGCGTTTTGGACGCGCCGGAATCGACATTCCGTTACTGCGGCTTCAGCCAGATGCGATAGATTGCGATCTCTGACCGAGGGTGCGGGCAAGCTTGGATTCGACGGATGGCCGAAGTGCTGGGACGGCCTCGCGCAGGCTGCCGGCAGCGCTGACAAGCGTCTCTGCCGTGCCCTCCTTCAATTCCAACTCGATTTCGAGGATGTGCGTCTGATGGTCGTTGCGAAGATCGACCGCCTGCACGTCATCGAGCGATAGCTCGACGCTCTCTCCAGCCCCTCGTTCGTAGTGAAGCATTCGGCGGTGGGTGACAAGGCGGGCGATTGGCGTCAGTTGCTGGTCTATTCCAACCATTTCCCGCGCCCGGCGAACCGGCTCCAGGTCGAGTCTCTCGATGAACGCTGCCTCACTCTGCGGTGGCGGCTCAACGGCGACTTCGATCTCGAGACGGGCCACCAGGTGTGACGCATCTTGAGCTGATTCGATCGCCTGGCGCGGCCCTTTGAAGGTGGCTTTGTGTTTGTCGCCGACGCTACGCATGCGCAGGCTACACGACTGATCGCGCAAGCTGAAGCTGTCCGTGTCGTAATAGAGATCTGTTTGCGTGCGCTCGTCACGACCAGTTAGCTGAAAAGCACCGATCTGCTTAAGCGCCAGAACGATCTCGAGATCTTCCTGGCGGCAGGAGAACTTGCCTTCCAGTTCTTGCGGATCAGGCATAGGAAGCAGTTACCAGGTCGCGAATACGGCGTTTCTGGCCCGGCATGTCCGAGAGCACGATGTGGAGGATCGTTTCCGCGAGATCGTACTCTTCACGGTGAATCGTGCCGCGCCAGCCGGTATCAGACGACCATTGAAACTCGCCCCAGACCGCCCTGCGGTCACCGTCCTGTGGCAAGCCGCACGATGCAATGTCGAAGAGTTGCAGGCCGTTGACCCGTCGTTCGTAGGCGATGTGGAGATGGCCGAAGGCCAGCAGGTCGGCCGGGCTGTCCTCGGCGATTTGGAGCACCTCGCCATCGCTCCAGTCCGGCATGATGTGGGTTATGAGGTCACGTGGGTTAGCGTGGACGACATGGAGCGTCGCGCCGTCCGGCGCCGTTACTTTCGCGTCGAATTTGAGATCGCCCAGGAATCTGACTCGTTCCGGCCCCATGCGCTCCTGAGACCATTCAATCGATTCAAGTTTGCGTTTGCTTGGGGCGTCGAGGCTTTCGCCGCTGTCGAAGATATCCCAATCTGTATTGCCAAGCAGCATACGCGTCGCTCGTTCACGAACGATCTCGAGCGCCGTGACTGGTTCGGGCCCCTTCAGGCAGTAGTCTCCGGCTGCAATGACTTCATCAAATGGCCCGAGCCGGTCGATCGCTTCGAGAACGGAGCGCAATGCCTGAACATTTCCATGCACATCAGAGAAGACCGCGATCCGTATATCACTCACTCTGCTGGCTCCAGGGCGATATCGATTGATTCATCCATCGGAATATGCTCTTCGATCAGAATTTCATCGTGCTCTTCTACGGGCTCCTCTTCCGGCGGGTCTATGCCGATCATCCGCCGCAAGCGGCCGTAAAAATCACTCTCCTGCATGCCCGCCCAGGCGACGAGGAATTTCTGGTAAGACCCTTTGCTGACGTCGGCCTTATGCGCGACGAGCGTGTAGTAGGAGATGTCGTCGCGCTGGACTGTCGGCGCTGCCAGTGCTTCGCCGATGCGCTGCTTGCGTTGGGCGATTGTGCCGCGCTCCGAAGACGTCGCAATGTCTCGCAGCCGCCTGGCACGGGTCTGCGCCCGATCTTCGAGCAAATCGAGGACGGTTTCGACCATGATATCGGCGTCACGCATATCGCCGATCGTCGATTGAATCTTCTTAACTTCGGAAATGAGACCTTTGAGGTCGTCCGGGTAGGCAAAGTCGAACATCTCAAGGGTATAGCGCAGCCGTTTGGCGGCAATGCGCATGTTGTGAATCTCTTCAATGTTCTTCGGGTCTTCGACATAGGGTGCATAGCGATACAAATCGTCGAGCCGGACGGAGATGATCTTGGCGGCATTCTCGGACGCCGGAGCCTTCTTCCCGAGACCTTTGACTTTTGTTGCTTTAGCCATAGGTGTGCTCCGCTATGAAGCCCCGAAAGCGCACGTCGAAGCGTTCCATTTCGATCTGTGCAAAGAATTCGAGAAGGTCTGTGCGCGCTTTTTCACGGCGGCTGCGCAGGTCGCGGATCATGTCATTGATGGCGGGTCGCTCATCGTCGGGACGTCCGTCGCGATAGCTGCTCAACTCTTCGATCATCACGTCAAAATCGCGCACGCCACCGAGTACATCAGTGAGTTGTTTTACGCGCCGGTGAAAAAACTTGTAACGGTGTGGGAAGCAGTCCGTCGAAACGTCCATAGCCGCTCGCAGCCGGCGCGACCAAACCCGCATCTGATGAAGATCTTCAGGGTCAGCGCCGTCGACGGTGCCGTCACAGTAAGACATCATCATGTCGAAACGCTCTTCGATCAGCCTTCCCATTGCCTGTGCATAATTCTGCTCGGCATGAGGTGCATCAGCGGCGTTTAAAGCCTGTTCCATCCGCTCTCCTATCACCACTATTTCCCCTTTGCATAGCCTACCAGACGTGTCCGTTCAGTGACTGTCTGGCAAACCACCCATTCTGCTATTGCTACACACGCGAGAGATCGCTAGCATTCAAAGATATTCCCGCTTTCGTCTCAGATTTAAGGAGCGCAATCGTGGCTGAGATACCGTCACCCGGCGATCAAGGAGCAGCTGCGGCCACCGTTGAGGATCTCGCTCCAGCAGCAACATTATCCCAGGAACCGGTCGACCTGGAGTCACCAAACCTGTATATGAATCGCGAATTGAGCTTGCTTCAATTCCAGCGCCGGGTCCTCGACCTCGGTTTGCGCCCTGATATGCCATTGCTGGAGCGCATCAAATTTCTGGCGATCGTTTCGTCAAACCTTGATGAATTCTTCATGGTCCGGGTTGCGGGTTTGATCGAGCAACGGATGACGGGGACGAGTCAACCAGGTGCCGATGGCCTGTCAGTCAGTCGGGTGCTGGCCGAAATACGCCAGACCGTAGCGGAAATCACTGCCAAGCAGCGCGAGGTGTGGCACCAGGAGATTCGGCCAATGCTCGCTGAGGCCGGCATTGAGTTCGTGCCATATACGTCAATTGACGACCAGGGCAGGACAGCACTCCGGGCGCTATTCGAGCGCGAAATCTATCCAGTATTGACGCCGCAAGCGGTTGACGAAGCACGTCCATTCCCGCATATCTCCAGCCTCAGCTTGAATATGCTCATCGTTCTTCAGGACGAGCTCGGCGAACACGTCGCCCGCTTGAAGATTCCGCCGATTATCCCTCGTTTCGTCGAGGTGCCGTCGAGTGAGCCGGGAGCAAACGGGGTCGAGCATTTTCGCTTCGTTCTGGTTGAAGAGGTCATTGAAGCCAACCTGGACGCGCTCTTCCTTGGTAAGGAGATCAAGAGCGTCTATATGTTCCGACTAACGCGTGACGCCGACTACGAGCTGCGCGATAGCACCGCCGAAACGATCATGCAGGCGGTCGAAGCCGAGTTGGAACAGCGGCTCTTTGGGTTTGTGGTGCGCTTGACCGTGGAGCCTGCCATGCCGGAAGAGTGGCGCGATTGGCTCTTGGCACAGCTTGATGTCTCTGCCACCGATACCTATATCATGGATAGACCGCTCGGTCTGGCTGATTTGATGGAGATAACTGGTATCGATCGGCCCGACCTGAAGTTCCCGAGTTTCACTCCGCGCATACCGCAGTGGTATCAGGAATCCAGTTCGATATTCGATGTGCTTCAGCGGCGTGACATCCTGTTGCACCATCCATATGACTCATTTACGCCCGTAATCGACCTGGTGCGTCAGGCTTCGAGCGATCCTGATGTCGTCGCGATCAAGCAGACACTCTACCGCATCGGGAGTGCATCACCGATCGTCGATGCGCTGCTCGAAGCGAGAGACGATGAGAAGCAGGTTGCAGTCCTGGTTGAGCTCAAAGCGCGCTTTGACGAAGAGAGCAACATCCGCTGGGCGCGCGCGCTAGAGAGCGCCGGTGTACACGTTGCCTATGGCGTCTCGTTTGGCATGAAAACGCATTGCAAAGTAACGCTTGTGGTGCGGCGCGAGGCAGGCAAACTTCGGCGCTACGTGCACCTCGGTACTGGCAATTACAATGCCGTCACCGCTCGTCTTTATACCGATCTGAGCTTCATGACCTGCGATGAGGATATAGCTGCCGATGTCTCTGATGTCTTCAATTTTCTGACCGGCTATTCGGAGCAACATGATTATCGCAAGTTGCTGGTTGCGCCGGTTAATCTGCGTGACAGGCTGACGGATCTCGTGCGCAACGAAGCCAAACATGGCTCCGAGGGTCGCATCTTAATGAAGATGAATCAACTGATTGACGTTCCGATGATCCAAGAATTGTATAAGGCGTCGCAAGCTGGTGTGCAGATCGACCTGTTGGTCCGGGGTTTCTGCTCCCTGCGTCCGGGCATCCCGGGCGTCAGTGAGAACATCCGGGTTGTCAGTACCCTCGGAAGATTTCTCGAACATGTGCGCGCCTATTACTTTGCTCACGGCGCTGAGGGTGGCGGTGAATATGTGATGGCCGGTAGTGCCGACATCATGCCGCGCAATCTGAACTATCGGGTCGAGGTGATGTATCCAATCGAAGACCCCGCGTTGCTCGCCTATGTCCGCGACGACATCATGCTCTATCAGCTGCAATCAACAGTCAATGCGTATGAGCTGAATGCAGACGGTCTCTATGAATTGGTAGAGCCGGCGCCCGGTGAGAGTGGTTATGACGCGCAGAGCTTGCCCGGTCCGTCGGTGCCCGATGCGCTCCGACGAGCCGTCCCTGCATTTCCGAGAGGTTAGCGATCATGAGCGCAAAAGACGAGAACGACGGTGTCCGCTGGCAGATTGTGCTACGCACGACGCTGTTGTTTGGAGAAGAGCGCGCAATCGCGAATCGTGACGAGATCGAGGCGGTTACCAGCGCGATCGACCGGGTTAAGCGTTTGAAAATAGACGAGCTTGCGTCACTCAGGCCCGAGACGAGTACCTAGTGGGGAATATCGCCGAGCACATTCCGGAGTTGCTGAAGGAAATTCAAGATACCGACGAAGATATCGAAGCCTGGGTCTCTATCGACAAAGAAGCAGTCCTGCAACAGGCGGCACTTGTCGATGAACGCCTGGAGGTTGGCGACGATATGCCACTGGCCGGGATCACCGTCGGCATAAAGGACATCATCGACGTGCGCGGATATCCTACCGTCGCTGGCTTTGAACCCTTTGCCGAGCGCATCGCCGAACGCGATGCACCCGTCGTCAACGTACTCCGGCGAGCTGGCGCGATCATCATCGGAAAAACGGTGACGACCCAGTTCGCGGTATCCGATCCATCGAAGACGAAGAATCCCTGGCATCTCGAACGCACTCCAGGCGGTTCCAGCGCCGGTTCGGCGGCTTCCGTCTCCGCTCACCACGTCGATGTCGCGCTCGGAACCCAAACCGGCGGCTCGGTACTGCGGCCTTCGGCTTACTGCGGTATCGTCGGATTCAAGCCGGGTTTCGGTTGGACCTCAACCAGCGGCGTGATCCCATATGCAACGACCCTCGACACTATCGGCATTCATGCGCGCACCGTCGTCTCTGCCGCGGGTGTCTACGATGTTTTGGCCAGACCGGAATTGCCCCGTAGCGGTCAGTGTGAGCCGATCGGTCCTCCCCGGCTCGCTATCTGGGCAGATGCGTTGGCGCATGCAGAAGAACGCATGCGAGCTGGAGTGATCGACGCGATCGAAGCGCTGGCGAAAGAGGGGGCGGTTATCCGGCACACCGTCGCTCCGGTGTCGTTTGATAACCTCATCGCCATCCACACGGTCATTTCTCGGGCCGAGGGCGCTTCGGCGCATAGCGATCTGATCTTCGCCTACCCTGACAACTATGCTCCACGTGTACGCTCAATGGTCGAAACCGGGATGGCTATACCGGCAGATATCTACGTTCGCGCACAACAGATGCGGGCACAGGTTCGCCAGCAAATCATCGATCTCTGGTCTGCATTTGACGCGATCGCGATTCCGACCAGCGCCAGCGCTGCGCCAGACTTGAGCACAACCGGAAATCACAGTCTGCAGGCGATCGCAACATTACTTGGCTTGCCTTCGATCACATTGCCGATTGGCTTCAACCCCGACTACATGCCGTTGGGCATACAGTTGGTTGGCACACATCCGCAAGGCGATGTCGCTCTTCTGCGGGTTGCGCGCTGGGTCGAAGAGCATATGCCGCGGCTGCCCCGACCGCCGCACGGCATTCAGCGCAAGAGCAAGAAGAAGTAGCATCTGAACTTACACCGTATTCTGAAAACATTGGGGGTTGATCGGTGACTCTTTCTCCCGGTCTTCGTAGGGGTGAACCTTGTGTTCCCCCGTGAACGTACGCGCACTCGTGGCCGGGTGAGATACGCTTCGTCCCTACGCAATTCCCAGAACTTTCCCTCTTCGGCAGTCAGTATTTTCGACAGTCTGCCTAGCTTGTTAGCGGTCGACCTTCCCAAAGCGCTCGATTAGCAGCTTCGCTCTAGCCAGCGCCCCCTCGATGAGATAGTCCGGCTCGATGCTTTGGATATCCCCGCCGAATCGCAGAACGAATCCAAGCGCTTCGTCTTCAATGCCAAAGTCGATGCGTACCGGCGTCCAACCATCGATGCACGTTTCGCCAATATGCTTCGTGCGCGCAAATCCAAGCCCAAATCGCAGTCGGTTGAGTAAGTCTTTCGATACCCGCGCAGTCGCTTCAAAACTCGGCAGTGCTGTCTGGAAGTCGCTGGTCGACTGCTCCCAGTACGAACGTAGGTCAAAGTCTGCCGGCCGCTTAACTGGTTCCTCCTCAATCTGAGCATCGACGACGCGCGAGATGCGGTAGGTCCGAAAACCATCATCAACGGCGCCAACCAGATACCAGGTTTGCCCCTTTGCCACGAGCCCGAGTGGACTGACGATGCGCTCAACGACCTGCCCGTCTGCTCGCCGGTAAGTGATCTGAATCATGCGATCCATCCAGACCGCATCTTGAAGTGTGGATAGATGCTCGGGTGCGGCTGCCATATGACCACGCCAGCCGGTTGGATCGATATAGAGACGCTGACGCGCCTGTTCGACTGTCGCCTGGGCATCGTGCGAGAGCGCTGCCAGGAGCTTGATGCGTGCTGAACGAGCCGCCTGGTCCATCCCCAGGGCTGAAAGGGGTTGCGGGAGAGCGTCCAGAAACATCGTCTGACTTTCCAGCAGTGTTAGCCCGGTCAAATCGGTCCGATACGGTTCGAGCAGTTCCCAGCCGCCGCCGTGCCCCGGCTTGCCGACAACCGGGACGCCAGACCCGCTCAAGGCATCCATATCGCGATGGATCGTGCGTGGAGAAACCTCCATACGCTCTGCGAGCTCGCTGGTCGTCATGCGGCGATGTGTCTGAAGCATCAAGAGGATCGACAAGAGCCGGTCGGCGCGCACGCGAGTTTCCAATCGTGAACATGCTGCTATGCCTCTATCTTGTCAGTCAATCATGACAGATCATGTCATCAATCGTGCCATGCAATCGTAGCTGCGACCCATCGCATCGCTCGTCTGCGAAGCAGTGACCCACGCCCCGGCGTGGCAATCGATCAAGCGAGCAAATCAGCCAGCCGGTCGAGCGGCAGAGCGTGGACGGTGTTGCCGTCGCGTCCGATTGTCGTCGTTGCCATGCACATGCTGTTGATGATCGCCTCTTCCGAAGCGTCGATTGTGGCTTCGAACAGCTCATCGGTCACAAAGGTGTTCAACAGTTCGACGCTGTAGTGTGGCATCTGATCGACGGTATAGGCGGTCGAGAAGGCTAGCGCCAGCTCACCGGAACCGTTGCCTCCAGTCGAGCCAACGCGCACGAGACCGAACGCAGCGCGCTTTGCCAGCCGTGCTAGCTGGTGGCTGGTCAACGGCGCGTCGGTCGCTGCCACGACAATCGACGAGCCCTCGCCGTGTCGCCCTTCTGGTGGTGGCGCAGGACCGATTTCCGGGCGGAGGTCGGGAAACGAAGGCCCAACAAGCCGTCCAGCGACTGTCATCCTGCGTCGGGTTCCGTAGTTCGTCAGTGCCAGTACGCCGACGGTATAGGTGCCATCGCCGATCTCGACGACGCGGGAGGAAGTCCCGATTCCGCCCTTGAATCCCATGCAGATCATCCCGGTTCCCGCGCCAACAACCCCTTCAGTCACCGGGCCATCTGAGGCTGAGTCCAGCGCCGCCCAGACATGCTCTTGTTGGACGTGCATGCCGCGCGAATCGTTGAGGAACGAATCGTCACATTCGCCAACGACAGGCATGACGACGTGGGTCGTTCGCCCGATTGCCGGGTTGCCCTGCATCAGATAGCGAGCCGTGGCATCGTAGACGCTTCCGATCTGCATCGAATTGGTCAGGAGGATGGGCGACGCGAGCAAGCCAAGCTCGTCGATCTCGGTCATGCAGATGATCTCACCGGTGCCGGCCAGCACGTGCGTGCCGGCGGGTACCGGGCGTTCGAAGATATCGCGATGTCCCGGCCAAATCGCAGTAACGCCAGTTCTTGCCGGACCGGTTCCGGGCGAGCCAGGAGGCTCTCCGTGCCAGACCGTGGTCTGGCCGACCTCGACCCCGGCTACGTCGGTGATCCCGTTCAATGGACCTGTCGGTAGTGGTCCAATACCGCGCCCCGTCAGATCTCGAAATCGCATCCGTTCGCCACTCATTACAACCTCCATATTTCCAGAACTGGTCGAGCGGGCATCACCGTAGGAAGCGGCCTTGGCTGCATGCGAGTGATTCACCCAGGCGCGGCTGTTGAAAAGATAGTCGATATTTCATTGATCTTGGATGGAAAGCAGATATGCCTAGCGTATTGCCTCGGTAGTTTCCACGTTACGCAGGTGCGAAACTACAGCGGAGCTAGTCTCAAAATCAGGATAGCATCCATTGAAATGTGATTGTTCGTCAGGCTGAAAGCCGGCGCAACTGACGAAAAGGCTGAAGCCTACCCCCGACCACCGGCGTCCGCAACGATTTGGTGGTCAGGAGCAGGCCTCAGCCCCGCGTCTCGCTACAGTGCGGGAGTTCCTGGGCGAAAGTCGATCAGCTGCAACTGGAGGTTCACCCGGCCCTTCCAGCTATTACGTTTTAGTTCAGCTGCAATATCTATCATACCACAAGTGAGTAACTCATCGCACCTCTCGCCCGCACGAAAAAACGCCGCCTGGTGTCTATTTCCCATTTTGTCAATGACGTTGAACAACAAGTGTTTGCCGTCTCTGCTCGTCCTGACATTCTCCGGTTTGAGGCTGCGTACGAGCAGGAGCGGCCGGTCGTTGTCGTGGCCGCAGGGTTCGAGGGCTTGCAGTCGATCGACCGTCGATAGCTCGAGATCCGCGTGTTCAGCTTCAGCATCAAGAAAGATCTCCGCGACCGGCATCTCGCCGCCGAGCTGGTCGTAGACGGCGCTACTAAGCGCGTCGCGAAAGGCTTCGATCCTGGATGTTTCAAGGGTCAATCCGGCTGCTGCCGTATGGCCGCCGAAGCGTTCAAGCAAATCTCTGCAGGAGCGGATCGCTTCAACGATATCGACCTTGCCCGCCGTCCGTGCCGATCCTGTACTGAGGCGCGGGCCGCGTGCAATCACGACAGCAGGGCGATTGTGGCGCTCCGCCAGCCGTCCGGCGACAATCCCGACGACGCCCGGGTTCCATTCGCGTCCATCGACAACCAGTGCCGGCTGCTCTGTCCCACCCCGTTGTAGCCGTAACTGCAGTTCGGCTTCATCCTGGACCTGTCGCGTATCTGTTCGCCGTTGCTGATTGAGGCGGTCGAGCTTCAGAGAATGCGGTAGCGACGACTCAACATCGTCGGCTAAGAACCAGTCGAGGGCGATGTCGGCAGACTCCATACGTCCAGCGGCGTTGATGCGCGGGCCAACGACGAAACCGATATCGAATGCGTCGATCTCGCGTCGATCAATTCCGGCGATCTTGCAGAGGGTTTTGAAACCCGGCAAGCTCCAGCGGCGCAGCATGCCAATGCCACGCGACGCTATCGTGCGGTTCTCGCCCCGCAGGGGCACGACATCGGCCACCGTCGCCAATGCCGCGTAGGGCAGGTACATCTCCGCTTCGTTTTCCCCAAGCAGCGCGCGAATGAGGGTGAAGGCGACTCCTGCAGCCGCCAACTCTGTTTCAACGTACGCGTTACCCTCGCGCTTTGGCGAGACGAAGGCGACCTCCGCCGGAAGTTCATGGTGAACGCGGTGGTGATCGAGGACGATCACTTGTAGCCCTCGTGACAGGGCCAGGTCGATTTCGGCGACGTTGCTTGATCCGCAGTCAACGGTGATAAGGAGCTTGCAGCCATCGTCTGCAAAGCGCTCGACGGCGGCGCTATTTAGCCCATAGCCCTCTGCAACACGGTCGGGGATTCGCGGGGTGACATTCGCGCCCATCTTCCGTAGCGCTCGTGTCAGCATTGCTGTCGAACTAATGCCATCCACATCGTAATCGCCAAAGATAGCGATGCTGGAACCGGTTTCTATTGCGGATCGGATCATTGAGACAGCATGGTGCATATCGGGCAGCAGGAACGGATCCCCAAACGGCAATTCATCCGGGTTGAGAAAGCGCGCGGCTTCGGCGCTACTGGTTATTCCTCGCCGGTGCAGAATGGCGCTCAACAAGGGCCATTCAGTGATGGCTTGTTCGTCTCGGCCCCAGTGTTTCGCGGTTCGTGCCAGATGGTCGTTGTTGATGGGATAGCCAGCGTCACGTCACCCCGTCTTCATTGGAGCAAAACCCTGAGATGTTCGATTGTACGTACAACCTGTAAGGCTTGCAAGGCTGAGTGTAAGAGTCGAGGAGGGCGACCCTAATGCCGACCGGCGGAGATCGCCAGATCGACGCTACGTCATGTTGTCGTGTCGATCGGGTTACTTGTCCGGGGCCTCAATCAACTCGATATAGACATCAGCGGCGAGATCAATACCAATGACATGTTCGGCATCCTCAACCCTTGATGCGGAGTGGTCCGTTGAAAGGCATTTTCTCCAACACCGTAAATGTTGAGTTCGGATAGAGACCTAGCTGCCCGAGGTAACGCAGGCGCTCGCTATCGTCATGAAAAATACGGACGACCATTGCTTGTTGGCCGTCCTCAAGATCGCTGAGACGTTTGTGCGCCGCGGTCGGCAGATCGCCGGCGATCGTCGGGATTGGGTCGCCGTGCGGGTCGTGGGTCGGATAACCGAGAGCATGATCGATGCGGGCCTCGAACTCTTCCGAGATCGTGTGCTCCAGCCGGTCTGCTTCGTCGTGGACTTCGTCCCAGGAGTAGCCAAGGGCATCGGCGAGATAGAGCTCCAGCAGGCGGTGGTGGCGAACGACTTCAAGGGCAACCTTCCTGCCGGCCTCGGTCAGGGCGACACCTCGATAGGGTGCGTGATCTACAAGATTCAGATCATGCAGGCGCTTGACCATGCCGGTCACAGAAGGTGCGGCAACGCCCATCTGATCGGCGATCGCCTGAGTAGTGATTCGTTCACCTACCTCATCAAGACCGAATATCGTCTTGAGATAGTCTTCCATGGCCGGAGTGATCGAGGTCATCGGCCTAGTCCACCCACTCATCTACATCGATGGCCATCGCCGCACGTAACTTGATGGACTCGATTGCGAAGATCGCGATGGTAAGGGCCGTCGTGCCGACACACCACTGGCAAATTGCTTCAAGAATAAACACCTCGACGTAGACGAGATATGCGTAATAGAGCAGCGCCGACAACGTCATGCCCCAGGCCAACATCGTGGCAGTGTCAGCGCTCAACAGGCTCCAGTCGAAGATGCGTATCAATGCCAGCGCCGCCAGTGTCAGGAACATGCCAAGCCCGAGTATTGCGATGGGAATAGGACCAATTGTCGCATACTCGCTTTGCTGGACCGTATGGCAGCCGCCGCTGGCGGTGCAGACGAGCACGCTCTCGTCATAATGAACGTAGGTCAGGTACCCGGCAACACCGGCTCCGATGATGCTTAATGCCAGCACCAGCCCCGATAGTGTGAGAAATCTCGAACGCCACGACGGGCTTGGTTCTGCTGAGAAAGGCGTCTCCAGCTGGCTTGCATGTGAGTCTGACATCAACGTTCTCCAACAATAGGGAGTGGTGCTCAGCCGTTGCGCTAGTTGCCCAGTGCCGCTTGGATTTTCTGGCTGAGTTCCTCATAGCTCGCGCCGGAAAGTAACTCACCATCAACGGTAAAGGCGGGTGTTCCCCTGACACCAGATTGCGCCGCCGTCTGCGTGTCTTTCTCGACCTTGTCCTGGTATGTATTGTCGTCCATGCACGAGCCCCATGCATCCATATCAAGATCGGAGACTGTTTCGGCTATACGATCAAGACGGCTACGGGCAAATGCGCCATCATTTTCGCCAACCTGGTTGTTGAAAATCGCGTCGTGCATTTCCCAGAAAAGCCCCTGATCATTGGCACACAGCGCAGCTTCCGCTCCCTCGCGCGATTCCTCACCGAGGAAGGCATAGTCGCGAAACTCGAAATAGACCTGACCTGTCGCAACGAAGTCTCGTTCGAATTGAGGTTCGACCACACGGGCGAACTGACCGCAGCCTGGTCACTGGAAATCTCCGAACTCGACGACCTTCACGGGTGCATCAGGGTTACCTTTGAAGCGCCCGTCAGTCTCGATTTCGATGGCCGGTGTCGGCGCAGCGGCAACCGGCTCACTGGCCGCGGCGGGCGGTGATTCCCTGGTGACGAGATAGAGCAGACCGGCGATGACAACTGCGCCACCGACAACTCCGCCGATGATCATCATCATGCGCCTGCGTTTTGCTTGCTGAGCTTCGATCACCCGTTGAGCGCGGCGACTTTTCGCCCGGTCTTCGCGAGCATCGCGGCGGCGGTTATTTGTGGACATCCTGACCCTTCCAGCAGAAACAGAAACCAATGATTCCGCGGGTGTGTTGCACCTGCTGATGCTGATTCAAAAGCCTATCATGAGAGTTCCTGAGGCGGCGCTCTCTCCCGCCCCTAAAGCTGAAAACTCAGGCAAACGTGAGCGGTTACTATTGCCAGTGAAGAAAGGAGCCTGAAACTGAGCGGACTGAGACGCCTGATCATCTTCCCAATCGCGCCAGCTGCGTTGCTCTACATATACATGACACGGATCGCAACACGATGGTTGCGCATCACGCGCTTGAGGCTCGGGCTCATCGACTTGCCTGACGCGTGGCGCGGTGTGCGTATTGCACTATTGACCGATTTTCATGCCGGTGGTCGGCGGGTTCCGCTCGCTTTGCTCGCCCGGGCCAAACGAGAAGCGCTGCGCTTCGACCCCGATATCGTCGTTCTCGGCGGGGATTTCTACGACGAGGGCCACCGCGTCGAGACTGGCGACCTCTTCACCGGGTGGCCGGCCGGGTTGACCGTCATTGCCGTTATGGGGAACCACGACTTTCGCGGCGAACCAGAGAACGTGGCTGGGCTGATTGACGAGCTGCGCGAAGCGGGAGTTTGCGTGCTACGCAACGAAGCCATCCCAGTCGATCTACGGGGCCGCACGGCCTGGATCGCCGGTGTCGATGATCCGCATACGCGCCGGGACGACGTGGCCGCCGCTCTCGGTCAGATTCCCGGCGGCGAGACGGCGCTATTGCTCGTCACCCATTCACCGACAAGCGCAGTCGACGTGCCGTATGGCGCGGTGCGGTTGCTGGTCGCGGGTCACACTCACGGCGGTCAGATTCGTTTGTTGCCCTCTGGGCGGCTACCCTTTATCAAGCAGATCCGCCGGCTTAAAGGGCTGCGCCCTCAACCGCCGCTGCCCTACGTTCGTGGCCAACACTGGCAGGAAGGTGCGTTGATCGTCATATCCGATGGACTCGGTCAGTCTATGGTCGGCGCGCGCTTTCGCACCCGGCCTGAATTGATCCTGCTCGAACTCGACGAAGCGCCCGTTGATGGACCGGCGTGCGACGAGGTCGAACGCTATGTAACCTATCAGGGTGACGAACCCCGGTTGTTGCGTTGGTTGACTTGAGATTAAGGAACGTGAATGGCCGAAACGGTTCAGATTCTGGCAGTCGATGTCGGTGGCGGCACCCAGGACATCCTTGTCTACGATAGTCGTCGCACGATTGAGAACTGCGTCAAGTTCATCCTGCCTTCGCAGACCCAGGTTGTTGCTAAACGCATCGCCCGTGCGACCACGGAACGTCGCCCACTGCATCTTTCCGGTTGGTTGATGGGCGGCGGCGCATCCGGCAATGCCGTCGAAGCCCACCTTGCTGAAGGCCTGCCGGTGACTGCCACCGCCAGCGCAGCGCGCACGCTCCACAATGATCTCGAACGGGTCGAAGCGATGGGTATTCGAATCGTAGACGACTCGCCCGGTGACGCGGTCAAGGTCCATTTTTCTGATATCGACCTTGAGGGTATCCAACATCTTCTCGACCGTTTCGAGGTTGACATGCCAGAAATCCTCGCGATTGCCGTCCAGGATCACGGCTATATCCCCGGCGAGCGTGGGCGCGCCTATCGTTCGGAATATCTGCGCGGTCTGATCGAGAATGACGGTGACGCGCTGAACATGATCTTCCCAGGAGCCCCCAGCGGCGATGATTCGTATGCAGGCCGTCGCATGCCAGCTTCCTGGCTCGTACATCATGGATACCGGAGCGGCTGCCGTCCTCGGCATTCTCGGTGATCCAATCGTTGCCCGACATGCGCTTGGCGACGGCGGAGCGATCCTGATCAACGTCGGCAACCTGCATACCTTCGCCGTCGCTTTTCGTGGTTCACGCATCTATGGCTTGTTCGAACATCACACAGGTGGGGTGACGCCGGAATGGCTCGCCGGGTTGGTCGGGCAGCTCCAGGACGGTTCGCTGACGCATGACGCAGGTGAAGGCTCAGGGCGGGCATGGCGCAGCCTTCAGTTCGGACTTCCCACATGCGGGTGGCTTCGAGTTCGTCGCGATCACCGGACCAAACCGCCACGTTGCCGACCCGCTTGGCTACTACCAGGCCGTGCCCTATGGCGACATGATGCTCTCCGGTCCCTACGGGCTCGTCCGGGCAACACTGGAATCGCTCTCCGCCGGGGGACTGGACGTTCCGGCCCTGCCGTCGTGAAGCTGGGCGACGGATTAGGACCGTCATTTTCCGTGCTTCCGGGTGATCGTCGAAGTACCCTCTGGCGTGGGTGATGTGCGGGGTACGGCCGTTGTGGGCCAAAGCATTGATGATCCTCTAAGTCAACGTGGAAAGTCAGCTGTTCCGACCTGGCTGCTTCTCCTGACCGTTGGTCTCGGGACGTTGACCGGTCCCTGGAATTTCACGATGCTCGTCGTGGCGTTGCCGGATATCGCCGACGATTTCTCGATTTCGCTGGCGAAGGTATCCTGGGTCATCATCCTGCCGATGATTGCCTCCTCGTCGGTGCAGTCGGTCGGCGGGCGGCTGGGCGACATCATCGGCTATCGACGCATCTTCATGGTGTCGTTGATCGGCTACACGCTCATCACGATCGCCGCCGCCTTCGCGCCGTCGCTATGGACGCTGGTCGTACTGCGCGCGCTCCAGACAACCTTTGGCAGCGCAACTTATCCCACTGGTAAGGCGCTGATTCGGGTCAACCTGCCCGAATCGCAGAGAGCATCCGCCTATGGAGTGATCGGGTCCGCAACCTCATTCGCCATCGCCGGTGGCCCCTTCATCGGCGGAGCGCTGACCGGTCTCTTCGGCTGGCGGGCGATCTTCATCGCCAACCTGCCTTTTTCAATCGGCGCGCTTATCCTGTTGCTGCTCTACATACCGAATGACACCAGGCCCGCGACCGGACTGCGCTGGCAAAGCCGCTTCGATCCAGCCGGAATCCTTCTATTGGCACTCTCTGTGATCTCGATTGTTTTGCCGATGACCCTTGTGCGCGACGGTTACATCCCTTTAGTCGCGTTGCCATTCGCCTATGTTGGCGCGGCGATGGTCGTTGCGATCTTCGTGCGCTGGGAGTGGCGTCAAGCTGACCCGATTGTCCAGGTGCGCCTGTATCTAACTCGCTCATTCCGGGCCGCCGCCTTCGGCGAGATGTTCATGAATTCAGCCGGATTCCCACTGACTGTTGTGGCTTCGATTTATCTCCAGGAGTATCTCGACCAGTCGGTCGTCATCAGTGGGCTCGTCATAGCGCTGGGAACGATAGGCATGGCCGCTTCGTCGCCGATCGGTGGACGTCTGGCCGATCGCTACGGACGCAGGATGCCGTTGATTCTCGGGCGCAGCATCATGGTTGCAGGTCTGCTGCTTTCAATGCTGCTGGTCGGGCTGTCGAATAACCCGTGGTTGTTTGCCGTCGGGATGAGCATCGTCTTCATCGGCAATGGTCTGTCGATCCCGGCAGGTCAGGCGGCAGCCATCGAATCGTCGCCGCGTGACTATAGCGGTATGGCAGCCGGGGTAGCCGCGACGACAGCTTTCCTGGGGGGCATCGTCGGCATCACCTGGACGGCCATTTATCTTGGCGAGAACCCAATGTTGAGCCAGTTCCGTTTGATATTCATCATCTTCGCTGTCTCAGCCGTTGCTGCAATCCTCATCGCTACCCGCGTCGCCCCCTGGCCCGCCGCTGAACGGGATGACTAGCCAGGTAGAGCGAGGGTGAGGAAGGCCTTGATGTGAGCGGTCGCTTATGCCCGTCGCTCGACGAGCGCTTCGGTCAGTTCGAAGAGTTCCGCGCGAGCTCCAGGGTCGGGAATAGCGGCTTCGAGATGGGAAACCGCAACATCGTGCCAGTACTGGACGCGTTGCTGAACTAGTGGCCGTATCTCGTAGTGTTCCATCAAATCCAGAATGTACTGAACCTGGCTCGCGTCTAGCTCTGTTTGCCGGTAGATTTCAGCGACTGTCTCCCAGTCAGCATCGGAAAGCCTGTCGTGCAGCAATAGGACCGGCAGCGACTTCTTGCGCCGCCGAATATCGTCAGCTTCTGGTTTGCCTGTCTCTGTTGAAGCTTGCCAGACGCCCAGGAAATCGTCACGAATCTGAAAAGCTATACCCGTCGCCCTGCCGAACTCCTGCAAATGCTCAGTGGCATCAGGAGACGCCCCGGCAACCGTTGCGCCAGCAAAGCAGGCATAGCCGATGATCGCCGCTGATTTGCCGCCAATCATCGTCAAATACTCGCTGGCACTGACATCCGGGCGGGTTTCGAAGCCCAGATCGAGCACCTGACCTTCAACGATGCGCAGCGTCGTACGGTGGAGCTCGTCAGAAAGGTCGAGAATTGTTTCTGCACTCAAGCCCACTCGCGGCTCTTTGCGAGCATCAAGTGGGCGGCGGTGAAGAGCGCGTCACCGGCGTTGATCGCCTGAGCTGTACCCCAGAGTGACCAGATCGTAGGGCGATGGCGTCGAAGCGCGCTCTGATCCTGAATGTCATCGTGGATCAGTGTGAAGTTATGAATCATCTCGATTGCCGCCGCGACGGGCAGAACCTGTTCGCCGTCGCCCCCCGCCGCCTGGCAGGCTAGCAGGCAAATGAATGGTCGAATGCGTTTACCCGGATCGAATCTGGCTGACTGAAATGCCTCATCGGCGTATCCAAGGTGGTATCGCAAGACATCATAGATCGGTAGATCCTGCCCGCTTCGCTGGAGTGCCTCTGCCTCCAGTTCGAGCAGCAGGTCGGTTAAGATGCCATCGAGCCGCGCGCTAAAGGTCGCGGGTGAGATTCTCGTTTGCAGCGGTGTAGGCCTTCCAACGAACGTACCGGGGCCTTCCAGCGCAACACTAGCGCTCACTGCGGCATACTATAACAGTACGGTACTGATCTGGCGCTCGTTCGGTTGCCGCCGCCCCCGAATGAGGGGAACGAAAACAGCTCATCGAGCGTTATTATTAATGCGGATGGACGGTTCGTTCGTCCGGTGAGTGTTGCCAGCAAATCGATGACATTCGAGTATCGGCTGGCCCTCCAAATTGTCTTTATTCCCTGAAGGGGAACGGAAATGTTCTTCGATCCTCTCTATTTGATTATGATGGCCCCGACCATTGTTCTAATGCTCTGGGCGCAACACAAGGTCAAATCGACCTTCCAGAAGTACTCGCAGATTCCAAATCAGCGCCGCATGACCGGTGCGGAAACAGCGCGCTATATCCTCGACTCGCATGGGCTTTCGGATGTGCCAGTCGAACCGATCGCCGGACAATTGACCGATCATTACGATCCGCGCTCACGTACATTGCGGCTATCAGAGCCGGTCTATCGCTCCAGTTCAGTTGCCGCGATGGGCATTGCCGCGCATGAATCCGGCCATGCCCTGCAGCACGCCGAAGGCTATGCTCCGCTCCAGGCTCGTAGCGCTCTCGTTCCAGTAGCGGGCCTCGGTTCGAACATTGGCTTTATCGTCCTTATTGCTGGCGTCATACTGCAGCTGACCCCGCTGGCCTGGGTTGGCATCGCTCTGTTTGGTGCCGGCACCTTGTTCGCTCTGATCACCCTGCCGGTCGAGTTCAATGCCTCTTCGCGCGCGATGGTCGAGCTCCAAACGCTCGGGTTCGTCGATCGGACGGAGTACGATCAGAATCGCCAGGTGCTCAATGCAGCTGCCTGGACCTACATCGCTGGCTTCGCCGCCGCGGTCATGTCTCTGCTCTACTGGGTGATGGTCGTTATGGGTATGCGACGCGACTAGGCGTTCTGGAAATTCATTCCACTTGAACTAGCAGCTTCCCCTCTTCATGAATCCTTGACGGGTCGAAATGAAGAGGGGAATTGTCGTTGACCGGGAAAGCGTTCGGGTTTCTTCAGTTTCCTGTCGAACGCAATGCGTCCGTCAATCTGCCGGCTGCTTCGTCCGGGTTCGACCACTCAACCTGAATCTCGTCCGCGCCGTTGAAGGCCATGAAATCGCGCAGCGTATCGGCGAGGGAGGCGTAGAAGCGATCGTCATCCTTCCCGACAAATTCCGGCTCGAGGTGCAGGCTGTTGATCGTTAGACGGCGCGCTTTGCGGTCGACCTTGGGGTCAAGCTGGCCGACCAGTTCGTCGCGATGCAGGATCGCCAGGTTGTAATAGCCGTAGCGGCGCTTGTCGCGCGGTATGTAGACCTCGAACTTGACCTGGTAGTCGAAGAGTTCCCGCGCTCGCCTGCGGTCCCAAATCAGGCTGTCGAAGGGCGATAGCAGCGTCGTTCGGCTCGGCGGAATGCGGCGCTCCAGTAGCTCTTTCCAGACGACGACATCATCCTCCAAACCTCGTACCCGAGCCGGTATCGCCACGTCCAGTTCGACGAGTCTTTCCATTACCTCTTGGGATCGTTTGCGCGGGATGAGCCCCGCGGCTGAGTTCGACCGGAAGTAGTCTGGCAGCCAGGCCGCCGTCGCGACACCAAGCGCCTGGAGCGTGCGTTGGGCTATCTGATCCCGCGCTTCCTGTTCTGAGGGTAGATGCTCGTCATCGTTCCATTCCGGGTGTATCCGCTCGGTCAGGTCGTAAAAACGCTGGAAGCCTTCGCGCCGGTCGATCATCAGTGTGCCGTCGGTCCAAAGAATGTCGAGCGCCAGATTGGTCGGTTTGTTGCCGTACCAGGCCCATGCTTTGGGCTTCTCGGCGCCCTTCGGCGGGTCAAATGAACGAGTGCTGACTGCGCCGTTCCCGCGTACGAACTCGACGACGTGGTCCATGACATCCTGATTCTCTTCGATCCATTCTTTTGCGCGATTACTGCGTAGGCGTTCGTGGTCGAGCATCCTGCGCCGAAACGGGCCGTAAAGTTCGATCGGCGTATAGGCGCAGGCGTGCGACCAGTATTCGAAAAGGGCGCGTTCCTCGTAGTGCAGCTCGTGGAGCCATTCTGTCGGGTGGTTCCCGAGCCTGCTCCAGAGCACCAGGTGATGGCTGCGTTCGACGACGCTGATTGAGTCGATCTGGACGACGCCGATCTGGCGGATAGTTTCGTGCATGCGCTTTTTTGTTGGGCGTTTCGGGGTTGGCCCGGCCAGGAGTTGAGCGCCAAGCATCAATCGCCGCGCCTGTTTGATGGAAAGTTCTAGCACCACATCGTCCCCCGTTCACCGCTTCAATTCACTGGACGTACAGAGTCTAGCATGAGATAGAACATTTGTACTTCTATTGACGGTGCGAGACCAGGGAGGCGCTATTGTTGTGCGATGTAAGAATAGTGAGCCTAAAGCGAACTAATCACCCCTTGTAGTCCGGGCCGGCTATGGTACCTTCGTACCGGTGTTTGTGTACTAAGTACTAGTACTTTCGGAGTGTAGGTGTTTTTGTGACGCTTGGTCTCAATCACAACCAGACAAGCATCCACCCGGTCAGGTGGGTTCGTCCGGCACAGCACGGCGGTGCGAGAACCCCTACTCCTGCCTTTGTCACGTTCGCCTTGTCGTCCATGCTCATGGCATTCATGCTGTTTGAGTCGACGCTAGGTCGCGTCCAGGCGTCCTCGATTGTCAATACTATGGGATTGCGTGCCGATATCTGGTCATGGACAGATGTCTCCAGCTACAGTCGTCTCTTCACCTTCACATTGCTCCACGCCGATGCGAAGCATTTCTTCTGGAACGTGACGTTGTTGGTGCTCGTCGGGAGCGTCGTCGAGTGGCGTATCGGTTGGCGTGCGGTCTTCTTGCTCCTCGTTGCCGGGGCAATCGTCTCGGGCTTGTCGCATGTTTTGCTGTTCCCGTCAGAGGCCATGCCGTTGATCGGCGCGAGTGGACTCGTCTCCACGCTCTTTGGTACTGCCATGGTTATTGCCGGAGGCGTTGGGATTCGGATTCGGATACCGCACACTTCGCGCTGGTTTAATCTCAACCTCAACCGGCTGCTACTGTTTTGGTTGGCCACGCAGATCGCCGGACTTGTGCTGGTCATTGGGCCGACAGGAATGCCGCTCAGCATAGCCTACTGGGTGCACCTAGCCGGTTTCGGGGTTGGTGTGGCCGGCGGATTCATCTTCCAGAACATGACGCTGTACGCACCGCGAGTTGATTGATGTTCCGCTGTTATCTTCAGCCGGAGACTGATCGCTCGTTGTATCCCTGACATATTGCTCCTGTTCCTGCCCGACAATAACCCTCTATAATCGATGGCAGGTGGTGGGCCTAACGGGGATAAGTGTGCATGGCCAGCGACGTCGAGAAATTGATGCATCATATTCTGAATAAGTATCTCGCCCTCCAGGACGAGATTCGAGTTGATCTCGCCGCTGGCGCTTCCGAGCGCGGTGATGAGCTCGAAGAAGGTAAGGAGCGCGCCGTTCGCGTCGAAGAGCTTCGCATGGCGCGCATGACTGGCCCGTTTCACAATGGGTTGCGACGGGCATACGAAGCGACGCGAGCCGGCGGAGATTCAATTTCGCTCGATGATCGTATTGAAGAAGATAATCGTCAGGCCGATGCTTTAGTGAATTTCCTTGTCCGCACGAGGCTGGCTTCGTCTATCACACGAGAGACCGATAACAATCACTACATCTACACGATATCAGTGGACTGGGGCGCACTTGAAGAGGTTGCCGACCAGGCCCGCATCAATCTCTCCAATGTGCTCGGTACCGGTGACTGAAGCGAGCCACGAACGCATTGACGTCGCCGAAGAAGCACTCGGCGTAACCTTCCGGAATCGTGAATTACTGCAGTTGGCGCTGGTTCATTCATCGCTGTTGAATGAACCAGTCACCGGGTCAGAACCGGAAGTTGGAGAGTCCAACGAGCGGCTCGAGTTTCTTGGCGACGCTGTTCTGGATCTGTTGGTCGCGGAATATCTATATCAGAAATTCCCGGAGATGCCCGAGGGCCGGCTGACGGTTATGCGTGCGACATTGGTGCGTCGCGAAACGCTGGCGGACTGGGCTGAAGAGCTTAATCTGGGATCATTACTCCGTGTCGGGCGTGGCGAAATACAGGACGGCGTCGTCAGCCAGCGTACGCTCGCCGGAGCCTTCGAGGCGGTTGTCGGCGCGCTCTATCTCGACCAGGGCTTTGAATCGACACGCGCATTTATCGACGTTATTCTCGATAGAGATATCGAGCGCCTATTCTCAACCAGGGACCTCACGAACTACAAAGGCCTCCTGCAGGAACAGATTCAACAAACGGACACGCTCCTCCCTGAATATGTCGTTATCTCCCAACAGGGGCCCGATCACGACCGGACATTTGTGATCGAGGCTCAACACCGTGGAAGAGTGATTGGGTCTGGGGAAGGACGTTCCAAGCGCATAGCCGAACAGGCCGCGGCGAAAGACGCACTAATTCGCATGGGGAGGCAATGCGCCGACACGGACACGACCGATGAAGACACGACTGACGTTGAAACCAATAGAGCGACGCCCTAAGAGAGGCAGGTTCCCGCATGGCCAGGTACTACGATCAAATGACGATCCTTGGAGGGAACTCGAACCTCGATTTGACGCGAGAGATCTGCGCCTATGTCGATATTCCGCCGGGACGCGCAGAGGTCTTCAAATTCTCCAACGGCAACATCTTCGTGCGTATTGGTGAAAGCGTGCGTGAGAACGATGTCTTTGTCGTTCAATCCTTCTCCAGCCCCGTATCGGACTCGATCATGGAACTGCTGATCATGATCGACACCCTCAAGCGCGCTTCAGCCGGCCGCATTACCGCCGTTATTCCCTACTACGGATACGGACGAACTGATAAGAAAGACCAGCCGCGCGTGCCGATAACGGCTCGTCTGCTGGCCGACATGATCGGCGTTTCCGGGGCGGACCGTGTGCTGACGATCGATCTGCACGCCGGTCAGATTCAGGGTTTCTTCGACATCCCGGTCGATGAATTGACCGCCATGTACCAGCTCGCCGACTATATTTCCGAGCAGAACGTCCCGAACCCGGTCGTCGTCTCACCCGATCTTGGCAACTCCAAACGCGCACGAAATCTGGCCGAGCTACTGGATGCTCCACTTGCAATCATCGAGAAGCGGCGTGCCGATAACCGGGATGCAAGTGAAGTCCTCAACCTGATCGGCAGCGTCAGCGACTGCACCGCGATTCTTTTCGACGACGAGATCAACACCGCTGGATCGATCTGCCAGGCGGCTGAAGTTTGTATCGATCGCGGCGCAACCGCCGTTTATGCGCTGGCAACGCATGGCGTCCTCAGTGGTCCGGCCATCGAACGGCTGGCGCTTGCGCCCATCAATGAGGTTGTCTTGACTAACTCCATCGCGATCCCCGCCGAAAAGCGCATCCCGAAAATTACTGTCCTCTCTGTCGCTGGCCTGATCGGCGAAACCATCGCCCGCATCCACACCGGCGCCAGCGTGTCCCACCAGTTCCGGCGGGCGGCGCTCTAAGGGCGCGGAACCAGTTTGTAGTTTGTAGTGAGTAGGTTGTAGGCAGACTGGAGTGGCTTTATCAATTCTTCTTCTGCTATTCCCTGTTACCTACTACCTGTTCCCTGCTCAAGGGGTGAGGGAGATCTTTGAAACCAACACATGATGAGCTTCGCCGCTGGGTGCGGGAAGTGTGCGAGCGCTATCCGGGTGAGTACTGGCGCGAGAAGGACCGGTCCGGAGAGTATCCGACTGAGTTCGTCGACGAACTGATCGCGTCGGGCTATCTCAGTGCCCTGATTCCCGAGGAGTACGGTGGCTTCGGTCTCGGCGTGAGCGACGCGGCGGTGATTGCCGGGGAGATCAACCATGCCGGCGGTGCTGCCGGGCCGTGCCATGGGCAGATGTACATGAGCACGCTGCTGCGCCATGCTTCGGAAGAGCAACGTCAGTATTTCTTGCCAAAGATCGCCAGTGGCGAGCTGCGACTCCAGACCTTCGGCGTCACCGAGCCGAACTCGGGCACCGACACAACAAGGCTCCAGACGACGGCCGTCCGCGACGGCGACCACTATATCGTCAACGGTCAGAAGATCTTCATATCGCGAGCGAACAACTCCGACCTGCTGTTGCTGCTTGCCCGCACGACGCCGCTGGATCAAGTTGAGCGCCGCACACATGGGCTGTCGCTCTTTCTGATCGAGCAGGAGGCACTCGATCCGGAAGGTTTCGAGATTCAGCCGATCGATGTCATGATCAATAACGACACCAACCAGCTCTTCTTCGACAATCTCGAAGTTCCTGCTTCGTGTCTCATCGGCGAAGAGGGCATGGGCTTCCGCTATTTGCTCGACGGCCTGAATACCGAACGCATCTTGATCGCTGCGGAGTGTGTCGGCGATGGCCGCTGGTTTATCGAGAAAGCGACCGAATACGCTAAGACCCGTGTTGTCTTCGATCGGCCAATCGGCCAGAACCAGGGCATCCAGTTCCCGCTGGCGAGGGCCTACGCCAACGTCGAGTCGGCTTCGTTGATGGTCGAGCGAGCGGCCGAGCTATTCGACGCTGGTGAACCCTGCGGAGCAGAGGCCAATATGGCCAAGCTGCTGGCCGCCGATGCTTCCTGGGAAGCCGCCAACGTCGCCATGCAGACCTTCGGCGGCTACGGCTTCGCCAGAGAATACGACGTCGAGCGCAAATTCCGCGAAACCCGTCTTTACCAGATCGCTCCGATCTCGACCAACCTCATCCTCTCCTACCTTGCCGAGCATATATTGGGATTGCCGCGTTCGTTCTAGTCGGGCACGGAAACTCACAGGTATCACGTAAAACTGTGCTACACTGATTCGCGTGGAGGTAAGCAAATGGCGACTCGCAATATTACGCTCTCATTACCTGAAGATCTTCTGAAGCAAGCCCGGGTCATTGCAGCAAAGCGCGATACGTCGGTTTCACGCATGGTTGCCGACACACTCCGGGAGATTGTCGAGCGAGAGTCGGGGTACGAACAGGCGCGCCAGCGCAGTATTTCGCGGCTGGAAAAGGGTATTCATCTCGGAACCGCTGGAAAGGCTAGATGGACCCGGGACGAATTGCATGACCGCCGACTCTGATCCGCGCTTCGTCGATACTAATGTGCTCGTCTACGCGCACGATATAGATGCCGCAGATAAACACGAACAAGCACGAGAATTGGTTCGTGAACTTTGGGAGTCGGGTAGCGGTGCCCTGAGCATTCAGGTACTCCAGGAGTTTTTTGTGACAGTCACTCGCAGAATCCCGAATCCTCTTGATGTTGATGAGGCGGTAGAAGCCGTTGAAGACTATGCACATTGGGCTCTCCACACCCCCAACGCGGTAGATGTATTAGACGCTGTCGCTATCCATCGTCGTCACCAAATTTCATTCTGGGACGCGATGATCATTAATAGCGCCACCAGGCTGGGCTGCAGCATCTTGTACACCGAGGACCTTAATGATGGCCAACAGTTCGACGGAGTTGTGGTGCGAAACCCCTTCCGATAAGTATGGATTTGAAGTTCTGCTGCGGTATTCACGGCCAAGGCGAGTGGATCAGTTGGAGGCTAGCGTTCCGTCGAGATGTCGAGGCTTTGGTCGATCACTTTGGAATCCGTTCCAGAATCAAACCTTGCGATTTTGCCAGTCGGGGCCCCTGGGGATTGCCTCTAACTCCACGTCAAGTCTGAAATATCTCATCGACTCGAAGTCGTAGCCCGGGGAAGAGTTCATCCGCGGACAGGGAGTCACCCGCCTGCAGCAACCGGACTGGCTTTTCGGCCGCATACTCCGTCACCGTTCGACGATCGGGGTCTACAAGCCAGATCAGTTTGACGCCGCCCTCTTGATAGAGGGCCACCTTTTCGTTGATTCTTCCGATTCGATCTGATGGCGAGAGAATCTCGACGACGAGATCGGGTACCACGGGTATGAAGCCCCGGATTCGCTTGTCATCAGGTAGCCGCTCTTCCCGGACAATGGCAATGTCGGGTGCTAGAACTGTCTCTTCTTCCTGACTGATTCTGAAGCCGGTATCGCCAACGAAAACACGGCCTTGTTCGTGAACCTGCTGCGACGCCAACAACATCACGATTCTGTACAGCAGCTCCCCATGAACTCCACCGGTCGGTGCCATTGACAGTAACTCTCCTCGAATCAACTCGTGACGGCAGCCATCGTCCTCAAGCTCCCAGAGATCGTCAGCTGTCAGCAATCTTGTAGTTGCCATGAGGTGCTCCTGCGCTATGCTCGGGTGTTTCGTGTGCATGTAGGGTATAAGATATCGCATTCAGGGGAGTCAGAGATATGACAGTGCGACGAGGCTGGGAAGGACGTTTCTTCGAGGATTTCGAGGTTGGCGACCTCTACGAACATCCGCTCGGGCGGACGGTCACGACGACGGACAACAGCTGGTTCACGCTGCTGACCCAGAACACCGCGCCCATCCACTTCGACCACCACTACGCCGCTCACACTGAATTCGGCAAGCCTCTGGTGAACTCAGCTTTCACCCTGGCGCTGGTGACCGGTCAGAGTGTCACCGACCTTACACAGAACGTCTTTGCCAACCTGGCCTGGGATGAGATTCGCCTGCCGAATCCCGTCTTCGAAGGCGATACGCTCTACTCCCGCTCGGAGATCCTCGACAAACGCGAATCGCGTTCGCGTCCCCAACTCGGGATCGTGACCGCTCGGACCGAGGGCTACAACCAGGAGGGCGTCATCGTTATCATCTTCAAGCGCACCTTCATGGTCTACCGTCGCGGCCACGGTCCTGGCGGATCCCGTCCATCCCCGCTACCAAGCGGATCCGACTGAATGTGCATGCTCCATGTGAGTTGGTCGGTGAGCCCAGTTCGACGCACGGGAAATCGGGCAACACTTGGATAACGGCGGGCCGGTACTTTCCTACCTTGGCTTGTAGCCCAATTGTCCTATGATTAGCAGTACAATCGGGATCGCTGGGCGGTCGAAAGTTATCTCTCGCATCGAGACCATTGACCTAGTGTCACAAGGGCCCGTATAGTCCGTACGCACTGTACGTTTTATTGTGGCCGGAATCGTGAAGTATGAAGAAGCTCGTTCATCCAGAGTCCACACCTCGATGGCAGATGTCTCGTGGCGCTAACTGCAAACTCTCGGCAGCGCGCCGCGCAGTCTTTGCTGCTTTCGGCTTGGACGATTATGAAGGAGCAACGTTGTTGCGCATTCACGATCGGTCTCGTATCCGGCCGGAAGCGGTAGTTGAAGTCGACTTTCCTGACAATATCGTGTGGTTCACAACGCTTCCCGCACCACGCCAAAAAGCCTGATCACCTCAGTGGACGGCTCGACTCCCTGATCTACCTGACATTGATATGATGCCCGTAGTCAGCGATCGAAATGCTCTTCCGCCTGACTGGGATGTCGAATGAATAGCAATCCCTACCTGTCTGCGATCGAAATGTTGCGCGCACTTGCCAACAGAGAAATCTCGTCCGTCGAACTTGCCCAACTTCATATTGACCGAATTGAAAAATTCGATGAGCTAATCAATGCCGTTGTTGTGCGCGACTTTGAACGCGCTCTGGACACCGCCCATACCGCAGATAAAGCACGATTGGCTGGCGCTGACGGCGCGCTGCTGGGGTTGCCGATGACGGTGAAAGACGCCTTCTTCGTCGAGGGCTTGCCTGCCACCGGTGGAGGCATACCGGAACGGGCCGGGCTTATCGCGGACTGGGATTCCGCGGCGGTTGAGGCCATCAAACGGGCCGGTGGGATCATCCTCGGCAAGACCAATATGCCGCCCTATGCCGCCGACCACAAATCTCGAAAATCCGCTTTATGGTCGTACGTCGAATCCCTGGGATCTTACCCGCACCCCTGGAGGCTCCAGCGGTGGAGCGGCAGCTGCGCTGGCAGCCGGGATGACGCCGCTCGAGATCGGCGGAGATTATGCCGGGTCAATTCGGGTGCCTTCCGCGTTCTGCGGAGTCTTCGGCCACAAGTCGAGTGAAACGGTTGGGCCGAGTACCGGGCATTTCCCTGTTGAAGAGCTTCCTAACTCAGCCTTCTCCATGGCTGTTCAGGGGCCGATGGCGCGTACTGCTACGGATCTGCAGCTGCTCTTTGAAGTATTGACCGGCAAGCAAGCAAGAGCGGAAACGGGTTGGAGGTTGGCGCTCAGTGCTCCGAGAGCCAGGCGCCTCTCCGACTTTCGTGTGGCTGTCCTGCCACGCTTCAATTGGTTGCCGCTCGAAGATGTCATCGCTGGGACGCTCGATGAGTGGTCGTTGAAGCTTGCGGATACTGGCGCGAAGGTTGCGACTATCGACCCATTCGAGGGCGATTTTATCGAGTACACGAAGACCTATCTGCGGATTTTCTTCTCTCAAACAACTGGGAGTGTTCCAATGCATGTCGCAATGCGGATAGCCGAACAGCTTCGGTCGACAGGCGACCGTTTACAGTCCGCCTGTGCCGATGGGTGGATGGCAAGCGCCAGCGACTATCTCAGCTGGTTCCATCAACGCGAGGTCTATCGGGAGCGCTTGCGCGAATTCTTTCAGGATTGGGATATTCTGCTCGCGCCCTGCACCATCACCAATGCTTTTCCCCACTCAGCGTGGGCGCAGGAGGATGAGTTCCGCTACCTGGAAATCAATGGGTCGGATGTATCTTCGATTTACCTCTTTCCTTATCCCGGGCTTTGCACCCTCTCCGGCCATCCCGGTACTGCATTTCCTGCGGGGCAGACCGAGTCGGGCCTTCCGATCGGTCTGCAGGCGATCGGACCATATCTCGAAGACTGCACTACCCTACGCTTCGCGGCGCTGATCGAAGATCAATTCGGAGGATTCGTAGCGCCCGTGGAATACCCGGCTTAATTCCCACCCGATATCATTGACCTATTGGTACAGAGTTATCCTCTTGCGTCTCGCAATGGGACGCGAGAAATCAGGCGAGGAACGACAGCGCTGGACGATCGCGGCCTACTCGAAGCATGTCACGATGGCGACCTGGATGCCTGCCGGACACTCACCGCCCGTCATACACCGGGTGCGCTTCGTGTCGCCTATCTTTTAACCGGCAACAAAGGCTGGGCTGCGGATCTCGTCTGCGAATCGATGATCGAGATTCTTCGCGGCCTTCGTCGCGGGCGCAATATAGACCGCCTGGATCACGAACTACTGGTAGAAATCGTGCATCGTTGGGAATATCGTGATCAATCCACCGAAGCTCCCGTCCTGGACGGACCGAGCCAGCTGTCAGGAGCGCCTTCGCGTTCCGAACCGATTGTGCGCCGAACCCAAAACGCACTCGCCCGGCTCGACGATCACCAGCGGGCGGCGATCGCTCTGCACGTCTACGGTGGCTTGCCAGTCGGGCAGCTTGCCGATGCGTTGAATCTCTCGTCCGAACTCATCTACGTGCAGATTGTCACTTCCCGAACGAAATTGGTCGCTGCCGCCGAACTCGAAAGTTCTAAGGAGTTGCTACCCGCCTTGAACGCCGTCGCGCTCAACGCGCCTCGACTTGCAGTTTGGTCTCTGATTGAAATTCGAGTCCATGCCGCTTTCGAAGCTGAACGCAGGAAACAGCGCAGGTTGTCGGTCGGTGTCGCAGCCGCTGTCTGTGGCGTTATGGTGCTTGGCGTCGCACTGGTTTCGAGGCGTGGAGGAGTGACTCCGGTCGTCGCACCGACTCCTACGGTCGTGCAAGCCGCAGCAGCAACGCCAACTGACAGGCGCTGTCTTCTCCGTACTCCCGACAGCCACTTCCACGCCAGCAGCCGATGTAGGGGACACGATTGTCTTCTCGAACCGTAGCGACCAGGCACACCAGTCGTGGCTTTTCGAAGATCGACTGGATGAACTGCCGTTGCTCGGAGAAAACACAGCTCGAAGCAGGCGTGCCTCTGGTGGCGCCCGACGGTCAACAGGTCTTTCTCCTCTGGTATGCCTACGCAGACGGTGGAGCGACCGGTTATGTCGGCGCTTTCGATAGCGATCTCAGGCGCGAACTCTGGCGTGTTGCCGTCGCGACCGATGAAGATGCCGAGTCGGGCGGACGGGTTGCCTTCCGTATGAGTATCGCGGCCGACCATGAGCGTGTGTACATTGCTCGTCATGCCTGGCAGGCGAGCGAGCTCGTCGAGATCGATGTCTTGAGCCGGGAAGACGGGACGTTGCTGGAGACGATACCAACGAATCTCTCCGGCTTTGCCGCCCACGATATTCGACTGTACGCGCCACCCGGGTCAGATCAGGTCAACCTGTTTGCGATTACCAACGAAGCACCGCCTGAGACGGCAGGACTTCAGATTACCTATCTGGCCTACGCGGTACCCGGCGGGAAGAAGCTTCACGGCCGTATCCTCTTCGACCTTCCGGACAGCCGCACCTTCTTTCTCTACGAGAGCAGGTTGATCGCCGGGAGTGAAACCCTCTTCGGCATCGAGTACACGGGGTATTACCACGAGCTCGCATTGCATCTCTTCGACCTGGGACGGGGTAGTCTCGACCCGAAGGTCGCCATACCATTCCAACCAGTAGCTGACCCGATTCCTTATCAGCAGGCCGTTTCACATGATGGGCACTGGCTCTTCGTGCTTTCGCCGGCAAGTCTCGAAGTGGCAGTCTTCAATCTCTTCGACCGGTCGCTGGTAGGCATCGTGCCGCTCGATCCCGGGATTCTCTCAGGCCGTGAGATCGGCGTCAGTTATCCGCAGGGGCGCTCGATGCAGATTTCGCCCGACGGCAGCCGGATCTACGCCGAAGGCACACTCGATGGCGCTGCCTCCGGCGTCTGGGTGATCGATGTCGATAGCTGGACGATTGTCGATCATTGGCTGCCGCAACTGCGCCCGGCGGAAATCCTGCTCAGTGGTGACGGGCAAACTCTCTATGCTCGAATCTCCAGTATTAGCGGCCAACCATCTTCCTCGGGTTCATTAGTCTCCATCGATACGACGAGCGGCGAATACCAGTCTCTTGACATTCCAGACTTGGAGCGCTTTTCGCTGGAATCGATCGCGACACTCTTCCAACGCACCTATGCGAGTTCGCCGGCGATCGACGGCCAGCGGCCAGCGAGTCTCGTATCGTCGGAGCCACTCGCTGCGGCGCATGTAAGCGTCTCGCAGTCGAACGCTACCGCCGGCAGCACTATTACCATCGACGTCCGCTTCGTCCATCCACTCACCGGCGAGGCAGTCAACCCGCAACAAGGTGGCGCACGTTATCAGCCCCCGGATGGTGTGCGCGCCGGTTGGTCGCTCGACGATGGCGAAACGGCGCTCATACTCGAACTTGGCTGGGTTAGCTATGGACAGTATCGGGGATCTGTGCAGCTTGACGAGCCAGGTCGGTGGTCGCTCGAAGTCGATCTCGACTGGCCGGATGACGGGCTGCGCGACCGATCGATGGTGCTCGAAAACGTCATCAAGATCGTGCCGGTTGTGAGCGCCGACGGTTCACCGTCGGGTGAAGTGCCATCTGGATGAATCCACACGCAGGGCAGTCCGATCTTTCATCTGTCGTGAGCGCCGCCCAGGCTGGTTCGGTCCCGGCCGCCCGACAAATCGTCGAACGGTACCAGCACGAATTGTTGGGTATTGCCTACCTGCTGACCGGTGATCAGTCGCGGGCATCCGATCTGGCTGGCCGTGTGTTTGAGCAGGCTCTCGATCAGATCCACGGTTTTGATCCTGAAGATGACCTCTACCCGTGGCTGTTGCGACATATCCCAGTAGCACTGATGACCTTCGAGGTGGGACAGCTTCAGACAGTTTCGGGTAAACCTCCGATAGCTGCTCTCGGCTCGTCGCGCTTTATCGTCGATGACGAACGCTCGCGCTTGCGGAACGCTCTCGAACTCCTCGATATTCGCGAACGATTGCAATTGATCTTGAGCGACTACGCGGGTCTTGACGGTACTGACGCATCCTCAATCGCGGCACTCCTTGGTGCGCGAGATGACGATGCTCCTTCGGAAGGAGACACGCGCCGCCGGCTACGTGGACTAGCCGCGATTGATGACCGGCAGTCGATCTCGAACGCATTGCGACGTCTGGCTGTCGAATCCCCGCGAACTCCACTCTGGGGTGACATCGAGCACGAGATCGAAGAGAGATTCGCCCGCCAGCGCTTGCGCAACCGGCTGACTAGCGTTGGAGCTGTTGCGGCGGTGTTGGCGCTACTGGGCGGCGTCGGGTTGTTCTTGCTCTACGGAGCTCTGAGTTCGGGCGATTCGACCTCCTCCGGGACGGGTGCGAACGCGGCCTTGACCGCAACTAGCCCCTCGGCAACAGCAACGGTTCCGCCGACCCCGACTCCCAGGATATACGCGCCAGTGGGTGATGTTCCAGACCTGCTTCTTACCGAGTTGTCGAGTGCGAATAGTAGTTTGGGGCTTTCCAACCCGGTCGGCGATGTCGGCGCTCTGCCGCTTCCACCGGGAAACCTGGAGGGGATCAGTCCGGATGGCAAGACGCTACTGCTGATCTATCAGGAGTGGCATCCCGATCGCGTGGAGATGACCCTGATTGCTGCATCGAGTACCACGGGAGAGGAGCTCTGGCGCGCCGATGTCAGACCGCTAGCGGAGGGTGGGCCGGACAGCACCTATTTCGACCTCGTTGTCATCGATGATCTGGTGTACGTGGCCAGTCACGATAGCAGCTACCTCTCAAACGTTCTGACCGTCGCCGTGATCCATCTCGATGATGGTGCGTTGCGGGATATCTGGGGGCTCAGGATCGGTGTCGAGTTTAGTGGTCCGGGGCTTGACATCAATCTCTACGGGACCGTTCAGCCGCAATCACCGGCGTTGACCATTCATATCCGCAGTTACGAACATGGCTGGCAGAAGATCCAGCAGATCGACCTTCGTTCCGGCGCCACGATCATCGACAGTGATCCGGTTGTCGGTTTCGATGATTCAACCGGCACGCGTATGCTCGCGCCCGACGGTGGCGGCATAATAGCTATTCCGCCCGATGGTTTGAGCACTGCACCCACTATCAGCTACCTGATCTTTGACACGATGACTCAGGGCGAGGTTGAACTGCCATTCATCCCGATCAATGAACTCGGCGGTGTCGTGGTCGAGTACCTCCTGTCGCACGACGGCCGCTGGCTCTATGCGCTCGATATCTACAATCAGCAAGTTGCGATCGTCGATTTGGCGCGGCGTCAGGTGGAACGTGTTGTCGATCTGCAGGGGGGTGACCATGTGCGCGAGCGGTTGCCTGATCCTACCTTCTGGGCGTCCACTAAAGAGCATATAGGCAATTCTGCGGTGCTTTCTATGGATGGCCAGTATCTCTACGCGCTGAGTCCGCCGAGCGCCTTGCCCGGCGAACCATTCCCGCCAGCGCAGGGTGTCTGGAAAATCGACACCGGTAGTTGGACAATCGACTCGGAGTGGCTCTTGGCAGCGCCCAATACGACCTTCTCGATCCAGATTGACAGCACCGGCGAACACCTTTATGTGTACCGCCGCTCAACTCTGACTGCAGCTGGGGAGGTCACTCATACGACGATCTCCGTCAGTACAGCCGATGGCGTTTTCACCGATATTCCCTCTTTGGTTGAAGTCCCCATCAAGTGGATCGATTGCTGATTTCTATCGCCAATATTATGGTCGTAGCCCGTCGGTCGATGGTGTCGCTCCGGTTGACAACCGCGAGCTCTCGACGACGCCTATCGTGGACGTCCAGGTAAGTCCCGGCAGCGCTCCAACCGGCACGAGCGTCAACGTCCGGGTGCGTTTGCTCGATCCCGCGACAGGGGAGATGCTGATCGGCGATTTCGGGTCGAATCTCCGCAACCCCGCCCCGGCTGTCATCATCGCGACCTTCCAAAACGGCAACGAGCGCCGGGCGGCGATTCTCCCCCGATCGCCCGCTGGCGACTACGAGGGACAATTCGCGCTTGACCTGCCGGGGGCGTGGACCCTAACGCTGTCTGCCGGCGATCCCGAGGTCGACGGCTGGATCGTGACCCGCCCGGCCGTCGTACGCCTGGTTGATGCGGTGACCGGACCGGACGGCCGCGACTACGTCCTCGAAGTCAGGAGTTTTCCGGATGCGCCTTCTGCCGGAGAAGAGATCGAGCTGACGGTGCGCTTCGTCCCGGCTCTGGGCCTCGCCGTGACCGGGGTAGACGACGAGATCAGCGCTTTCTTACCGCCTTCGGTCGACCTGACGCTCGATGATGGATCGACGATCATTCTCCGCCACAGCGCTATCCTGGACTACTCCGGCCTCATCACTTTCCCATCGCCTGGTGTTGCCTTCCCTATCGTCACCTTCACCGGCTTCGGCGAAGGGCCAACTACAATCGTCTTGCGTGTCGATGTCAGGAATCCGAACTGAATATCGTCTCGTAGAGCGCATTGCCAAATGGACGAATGCGTTGTCATCTCGAACGGAGAGATAGATCTCAGTCTGACGCCGCTCTGGTGATCGACTGATGCTTCGCTCCGCTCGAAATGACAATGTTGCTCCTTCAACTATTCCTGAACAGGCTCGTAGAGCGGCGGTTGCCCTGGGATTCGAGCCACCGGAACCGCGGAGTCACGATCCGTGGCTTTCCACGCTCCTATCCTGAAATGGTCGTAGCTAAATGGTGAAGCCGTTACGCAAGAAAGATCGGCGTAGACCAGCGACCGCGCTACGTATTGAGAGAGGAGGGGCTGATGGTGTGATGTGGCAGCCATACGGTTATCGTTGTACCCAGCTCCTCGGTGCTCGTCGCGGTTATCGTGCCATTATGGGCTTCAACGATCATTTGGCAGATGCTCAGCCCCAGTCCGATGCTCGATGATTCCTCGGCGCGACCGGATTCAACTCGATAGAAGCGATCGAAGATATGCGGGAGATGTTCGGCAGAAATACCTTTACCCTCATCGGTGACCGTGAACTCAATGCTATCCGGTTTCAGTTCGGTGGCCAGCACAACTGATGTGCCTGTTGGGGCATAGCGAAGCGCATTATCGAGGAGGTTGAAGAAGACCTGGGTTAGCTTATCTTCATCGGCGACGAAAGTGCCCGGCGTTGCGTCCGTCACGAGTTTGACCCCGCGCTCCGCGGCTTGCTCGGCGTATTGCCCCTGGATGCGCCGCATGAATTCATCGATATCAATGACCTCCTGGGTGAGGAGCAGTTGCTCGTTGTCGCTGCGTGCCAGGGCGAGCAGAGCCGCAGCCAGGCGCGTCAATCGATCAACGTCTTGTGTGAGTTCAGCAAAGACCTCTTGATCTCGCTCTGCATCGCGTGGGCTTGCCAGGGCAACCTCAAGCTGGCTGTGCATCAACGTCAGCGGTGTACGTAGTTCGTGAGACGCGTCGGCTGTGAACTGTCGCTGCCGTACAAATGCCCGTTCGATACGGTCAAGCATGCGGTTGAACATGTTTGCAAGCGTGCCGATCTCGTCGTTCGGTAGCTCCATTTCGATCCTGCGTGACAGGGAATCGCTCTCGATGTTCCGTGCAAGCTCGGCGATTGTGCTGATCGGTTTGAGGGCGCGCCCCGCCAGCCAATAGCCGCTCCCGCCCGCAACGAGCAGCGTCACTGGGAGTAGTAGCAACGCGAGAGTTACAGAAATATTCAGTGTCTCTTTGATATCACCATCCGATAGCCCTACCTGAACTACGCCGACGACGCGACCATCTGGAGCACGAATCGGGTCGCTGAAAACCCGCATCTGCTCGTCATCGATGTGGAGCCATTGAAAGCTCGATTGCCCGCTCAGGGCGGTTCTCGTTCCACTCAGGACATCGGAAGGGGCAATCGTAGTTCCACTTGTATCAGCAATGATGTCACCATTCGCATTGACGACCCGCACGAACTGTTCGCCATCTTTCGGGTTCTCAACGTCGTCGAAGGTCGCACCAAGATCGGTGCCATTAATTGTTATCGAGCTAGCCGCAAGAGCCGCCTGGGCGCTTAGCGTGTCATCAAGTGAATCGAGTAGAAGACGCTGTTGAGCGTAATAGAAGACAAGCGACAGAATTGCGACGAGCGTCGTAAGGACGAGGGTGTACCAGAGTGTAAGCCGCCAGCGTACTGGCACGCGTCTAGCCATCAGGATCGTCTACGAGCTTGTAGCCCAGCCCTCTGACCGTCACGATGCGTTTGGTGGCGTAGGGCGCGTCGATCTTTTCTCGTAGCGCCCGGATGTGGACATCGATGACGTTCGTCACGAGATCGAAATCATAGTCCCAGACTTGCTCGGCGATCATCGTGCGCGTCATGATCTGTCCTGGACGGCGCATCAGAAGCTCGAGAATACGAAGCTCTTTGTTTCGCAACTCGATCTCGTCTTCGCCCCGCCAAACACGGTGCCCGGCTGTGTCCAGTCGAATGTCGGCAACGGTCAGCGTGGTATCGACCGTCTCGGGTGGTCGACGAATGAGGGCGCGTAGACGTGCGAAGAGCTCGGCAAAGGCGAATGGCTTGACGAGATAGTCGTCGGCCCCGGCATCAAGACCCACTACCCGGTCTTCAATCGCATCGCGTGCCGTCAGCAGCAGGACTGGTGTCTGGATCTTCTGGCTCCGGATCGAGCGGCATACGTCGATGCCACTCATCCCCGGCAACATGACGTCCAGCACGATTGCAATGTAGGCGATCTGCTGAGCGAGGGCGAGAGCGTCCTCACCGGTGTGTGCCATATCGACGGCGTAACCTTCATTACTGAGCGCCTGAGCAATGAGCCGGGCGAGCCGTATCTCATCTTCGACTATGAGCAGTCGCATGATTCCCGTTTCTTCTCATCTTGAGCCGCGCTTGCCAGCCTAAGTATCTCCAAACAGAGTTAACTGAGAATGAACTCCCGAAAGCCGCGGCGCGATTCCTGGTGATCTTACGCCCGTTTCGTTGATGGATTGATGTGCCGTAGTAGCGTGACTGAATCGGATATGAAACTCTCCGTCTAATCGCAGTTGCCAGCCTTGGAACAGCGGGTTCTTTCTTCATCCATCATTGCTAAAGTCGCCGGATGGATTCCAGAATATCCTGCAAGCTCAGCCGCACCGCTGCATATCCGGCAAGCATGCCGGAGCCAGCTGTCACAACCAGGAGCACCGCGAGATAGATCCATGGAATCGAGTTGTGCGTGGGTGGCGGGTCGAACACACCAGTCAGTAGTTTGGTCAGCATATAGACCAAGCTCCAACCGAGCGCGCTTCCCGCAACCAACCCGCCAATCACGATCAAGCCCACTTCCGACCAGACAAATGCCCCCAGCTGGCCGGACTTCGCGCCCAACGCCGTCGCGATCGCGAGTGTTCGGCGGCGGCTCTCCAGTCCAAGCACCAGAACCAGTCCACCGGCTCCTGCGGCAAGCAGGATCGCCAGCCCTAACTCGATCCGCGTCAGTCCATGGAGGCTTACAGCGGTCAGACTTGAATTCGTAATCTGTCGCTGCTGATTGATGTCCATCACCGTTGCGCCAGATGTGGCACCGAGCAGTGCCCGAACATCGTTCGCGACCGTCGTCGGAGAACCCTGAGTTCGGATAAGCAACGTTTCCGTTGCGGTTGAGTGAGTCTGGGCGGCAACGTAGGCACTGTTCGCCACGAGGAACGAATCACTTGGTGCGGTTGGAAACTCGCGCGCGATCCCGACATAGTGAAACGGAATGATGTGATATTGATGATCCTGAGCATCCTGCAACCGTAGGCGAATCAGATCACCTGGTTGCAGTTGAAAGTCGAACACCGTTTCCGGCGAAACCAGAACCCCGTCAGGTGTGCTTGCAAGCCGGGCCAGTACTGTGTCCGCGCTATCCCCAACGAAAAAGGCATCCGACAACTGGGCGGCTTGCCCAATCGTCGCAGGATCGATTCCATACATATCCTGGAGGTCAGTCCCGACATACGCGAAACGATGCTGCATTGGCGCGACATTCGTGACACCAGGCAGCTGCTGAATGGCGTCAACCCGGTCAAGCAAGTTAGATGATTCAGGGCCGCGTACCGTCACATCGGCGCCGTTGGTCAACTGAGCATCAACGAGAGACTGAGCTTCATATGTCGAATTGAAGATCGCTGTTGAAGTGGCAAAAGCCACGGACAACGCGACGAGCATCAGTCCGGTTGCGACGAGCCGGCGTTGACGGCTCAACGATCCGCCGACGAGTGGCGCCAGGCGCTTACCCAGTGGTCGAATCAACGGTATGACTAGTTGTCCGTCCCGCGCCAGCACCAACCGGGACAATCGCACGATGAGCAGGGCGCCACCGATCCAGAGCAAGAGTGGAGCGAGCAGCGCCGAGTAAGAAACCGACACGCGCGGAACGCCTTCCGGCGCCAGCACCAGATGGTATCCGCCCCGAGATGCGCGCCAGAAGATGTAGCCCGAGATCGCCAGTAGCACCAGATCAATTCCGGTGCGCTCCCAGATTGAGAGCCCCTGACGAAAGATCGAGCGCCGCGATGCCGAAACGCTGAGGCTGTTTGCGTCGCGCCAGGCGGAAATCAGTACAGCCAGAAACGCGATGAGTAGGCCGACGCCCGTGGCACCTAGCGCCCAGCCCAGACCAGAAAAGGTGCTGTTTCCAAACCCCCAGTGTCCAAACGACAACCGAACGGTCAGACTGGCCAACAACAAGCCAATGGCACTACCAAGCCCGCCGATGACCGCCGCTTCAGACCCGGCTACCGCCACAAGACGCCGCAGGCTCCCACCCCTGATTCTCAACAGCGCTTGTTCCCGGCGACGCTCGGCTGCCCGAGAGGTGATAAGGATCGTTGTCAGGAGCCCCGCCACGATCACACCGGGCAAGCCCAAAAAGAGAAAGAGTAGTTGAACATAGAGAGCGTCGGCTCGGGCGGCGTCTAGTCGTGCGGCAAGATTGTCGCCTACGACTGCACCGCCGGATGTGCGCACTTCGTAATTCTGAGCCTGACCGGTAATCTCAGTAAATGCGGCTGACGGATCGCTCGGGAGATTGTGCGGTAAGACCGCATGAAGCTGTGTGTGGAGCGCGTTCGGATCTACCGCCGCCACCGGACTGAATAGGGCTTGCCACTGGTCGAGAGGCATCAGGAGCACGTTATCCGGCGGTGCCTGAGGCGCTGAACCGCTGGGAGCACCGACAACTTGAAACAGTGAATCGGCCAGAGGTAGATCGATGACAGCGTCAACCTGTACTTCGACAGGGGCCAGTCCCGGCCTCATGATGGAAATCGTCGTGCCTGGTTCGGCGTGCAGATTAGCTGCAGTTTGCTGGGCGAGAAGCACACTGCCGGAGCCAGCAAGAAATCGAATCTCTTCCGGAAAGGCATCTGGATATCCCGATTGATAGCCCAGAACTTTGCCCGCGCCGGTCGTCTGCACAGTCGAACCGGTCGTCGTCTGAAATCCAGGAGTGTCAAAGTAATTGACCTGATAGAGCTTTTCCGCGCCCGGTGACTGGTTCAGAGCGTCGATCGCGGTCTGGAGATCACCAGGGCTTGCCAGCTGAATCTGCCAGTCAATAGCCACGTCTGCGAGGGCCTGGTCGGTCATGCCTGCTCGTGTAGACGCGATGAAGCCCGCCATAACGGCCAGGAATGCGACGGAAATCGCGATACCCGCCGTCGCCGCACCGAGGCGTAAAGACTTGTGGCGCAGTAGACCGAGGATCCAGGTTACAAAGAACATGTCACAGATTTTTCATTTGTTGTTAGCTGGCCGTCGGAGATAGTCCAAGATGTGTCGAGGCGGTCGGCGACGTTGACGTCGTGAGTTGCCATGAGTATCGCCGCGCCTGTCTCATCGAGGCACGCGAAAAGCTCTTCGAGAACGGTTTGAGCAGTATGCGAATCGAGCTGTCCGGTCGGTTCATCTGCCAGGATGAGCGCCGGTTGCATCGCGATGGCGCGGGCGATTGCGACGCGCTGGGATTGACCACCAGAGAGTTCCTCCGGGAGCTTGGATTGCAGATGACGGATACCGAATCGTGCGAGCGTTGCTTCTGCCCGGTCGGTAGCTTCCTGGTCGTCTACATTACCTAGCAGAAGCGGAAGACGTACATTCTCCAGAACAGTCAGCGGAAGAAGTAGGCTCGGCCCCTGAAAAATGTCCATAACCTTCAACGGTCTCAGTTCATCCCGTTTACCAAGTGCGGGCCAGGTGACCGTGCCGGTCGTCGGCAAGTCAAGACCGCCGAGCAAATGAAGCAACGTGGATTTTCCGCTGCCACTCGGACCGACCAGTGCGATGCGTTCTCCTGCCCGAACGACGCAGGATGTCGGTTCCAACGCGGCCTTTGTCAGTGGCCCCTGTTCATAGCGGCGGGAAATGTCCACCGCGACGGCCACCGGGTCAACCATGCTGATCACAGATTCGCCCGTCTACGAGATGAATCACCCGGTCGGCGGTGCTAGCAACTCTGTCGCTATGAGTCACAATGAGATTTGCGCCTCCGCGCTGGGCCCGTTCAGAGAGAATCGAGAGAATCCGCGCTTCATTTTCAGCATCAACTTCGCCGGTTGGCTCGTCGGCTATGAGAATGACCGGATCATTACTGAGTGCGACCAGCAGACTTGCCCGCGCCAGCTCACCGCCAGACAAGGTTGAGGGCAACGCATCCGCCCGGTGTCCGAGTCCGACAACGTCGAGCAGTGACGCGGCTCGCCCGGGATCCCAGCCGCTTCCCAGTGACATCGATATGCGCATGTTTTCCGTCACTGTGAGATGTTCAAGCAAGTTGCCGGACTGCAGGAGGACCCCGATCATGCGGGCGCGTAACTTTGCTCGTTCCCGTTCTGATCTACGTGTCATGCGATGGCCGGCGACCGTAACCCAGCCACCGTCTGGTTCATCCAGCCCCGCGAGGCAGTTCACCAGCGTCGATTTGCCGCTTCCCGAAGGCCCGGTGACGGCTATGGTTTCGGACGGCTCGATGGAAAGCGAAACACCTCGAAGAGCGAGTGTCTCGTCATCGCCAACGTGAAAGAAGCGATACAACTCATGTGCGTCGAGAATCGGTGCTACTGCCATTTGAAGCTTCTGGATATCTGGTTCCAGGCATCAACATTGTCTGCTCCAGCTGGCGAGGACAGGGACACGGCTGCTTCTTTGCCATCCTTGAAAAATTCGTAGCGATCAACCTCGACCCGCACTTCCTTTCCCGTCACAGCATCGGGTGCAGAGTTGGCGCGATAGCGAATGCGGATAGCTGTTCCTGCCGGCAGATCAACCGACTCAATAGAGACCTTCTCGAATGCGCTGATCTGCTGCTCCAGTTGCGGGATTTCGTCTGACGTAGCGCTATCGACGGTCGGGGCTGACGTTGCATCGAATAGTTCGACGGATATGCTGTTGAGCTTGTCGGAAAAGGCAACGTTTGCGCCGTTCGCCGTTTGCGACCATCCCTCAGGGGTATCCAGGCTGTACCCCCCGGCGCTTGACTGATAGGTCACAAACGCCTGATCGTCGGGGATGTCTCCGGGTGGGCTGACTTCGGTCGGAATCGCAGCCGATGTGGAGGTTCCCGAGCCGCCCGGTGATGAGCTGTTTCCGCAGGAAACCGCTCCGAGCAGTAGTAGACCCATTGCGGCAACGATCAACAGCGCTTTGTGATCAATTCGTGCCAGATGTTGTCGTAAGTATTCCAATGTTCGTGCCTCACATTCGCGGAAATCCAGCTTCGAACCACAACCAACTCTATGGTTCTCAAGTGAAACGCTGATGAAATCTGCTGAAGCTGGCGAATTGTTGGGAATGTCATCCCTGAAAGCGGCTGGGAATACAAGAGACTGGCATGGCTGGTTAGACGCTAGCGCTGGAGGAACATACTCACGAACCGCTTCGCTCGAACACAATTTCATCTAAATCTCATATTCTCCATTTACGATCTGACAAGGCTGGGAACACAGCCACGAGAATGTCGGCAGTTCGCATTGAACTTGCTCTTGTTGCGCCATTCGCTGGAATTGTTAGCGCGGCTCTGCTTTGAGTGACTTAAGTGGGACTGCCGTTGATGCCGAGGCAGGCGTAAGATCCAGTTCGAGGCTTGATCCTCTTAGATCAGGAAATGGCACGCATCCGATAGGTGTACTGCGTGCGGTTCAATCTTCGTAGTGGGCTATCGCCAACCATTCGTACAGGAGCGAGCATCTTGGACGGCGCACTTTTCAATACCATCAACGGCTTTGCCGGACATCTCGACGTGATTGACGACACCTTTGAAGTGTTGGCGCGTTTCGGCCCCTTCGCCTTGGTTGCTGTGCTCCTCATGGTGTGGTTTTGGCCCAGCCCTCGGGCGGTGCGTGACGAGATGCAATGGGGCGTGGTGGTAGCTGTGATCGCTGCATCACTGGCTCTTGGGTTCAACCAGCTGCTAATCCAGCTTTGGGACCGCCCGCGTCCCTTTACCGCGCATCATGTAAACCTGCTTCTGTCACCCTCACAAGATCCCTCCTTTCCATCCGACCACGCTACATTCGGGTTTGCGGTCGCGGTCGCCCTGTTCGGAGTCGAACGGCGAGTTGGATCTGTTGCTTTGGTGATCGCAGGTCTGATGGCCCTCGCGCGGGTATACACCGGAGAGCATTATCCAGGCGATGTACTCGCGGGCGCCTTGATTGGAGCTAGTGTCGCTTTAGCGGTGCTGAGGTTGCGTCCGATACTGCAGCCGCTGCTCAATCCACTATTTCGGTTGGGGCGACGGCTGCGTCTGGCCTGAAGAGTGTACCGGTGAATACCCGTCATCCCGAAGCCGAGGGTCACTGACCGATGAACTCGCCTTCCATACCCTCGTCTTCATGGATCTCACAGTAGAGTTTGTAGCTCTGTTGCTCAGGCGTAAAGGTGAAGCTCTTCTCTTCGCCCGGCTGCAATGAGGTCTCGCTAACCAGACCCTTGATCTCGACCTCGTGGACGTTCTGGCCTGCGTTGACAAAGGTCACGGTAATCTCCTGACCGGCCGGAACCTTCACGAAAGAGGGCTCGAAGTGGTTATCCGTAGCTGTGATCGTCACCGTGCCGCCGGTCACGACCGTCGCATTGATGGTGGCTTCCGCCCCGCTGCTGCCGCCATCATCACCACCACACCCGGCGAGTAGATTCACGAGCAGTACTGAGAGCCCGACCAGGGCCAGCGTCCGCAGCGCTTGCTGTCTCTTGCGCGCCATTAGGCCAGCCCCCCTGATGTCGAGTTCGCCCGGCGATTCCCTCCGGGAGTAGCCCCTGGTAATGCACGCCGCGACACCAGGTAGAGTGCTGTACCGACGACGAGGTAATAGCCGCTATACGCGAGCACTTGCATGAGCGAGGGCTTGGAGGTGTAGCCGATCAGTGCTTGTAATATCGCGCCGAGCCCGGTGCCTTCCGGCAGAGCCGCGCCCGTGTACCAGACACGCTCAATCAGGGGAGGCAGTAGCCCGACCTCCTCGAATTCGTGGACGGCATAGCGCAGGATGGCGGCGCCAAAGACGACGAGCAAGAGGCCGGCGATCTGGAAGTAACGGCTCAGGTTTAGGCGCACCCCAAACGTGTACATTGCCGTTGCCGCCACAGCCGCAAGCGCCAGGCCGGCGAGACCGCCGAATAAGGTTGCCTGGCCGGAGGAGGCGAACGTCGCGGCAGAGAGGAACAGACCAGTCTCGATGCCTTCCCGGATAACAGCGAGAAAGACGAGCGTGAAGAGGCTGGCCCAACCGGCTGCCAGCGATGCCTCGACACCAGATTCGAGGTGGTTCTTAATGGAGCGCGACTGACGCGTCATCCAAAAGGTCATATAGGTCACCATCGCGACGGCCAGGAGGCCGGTAATTCCTTCATAGATGCCTTTGGCTGGATATGTGAATTCGGCGCCGATGATCTGCAGGAGGATGACGAATCCAGCCGTTAGTGCGAACGCGGTTGCTGCGCCAAGCCAGACGGCCGGGCGTCGATCCGGTCGATCGATTTTGCGGAGATAGCCCAGGATAATCGCGATGATGAGGGCCGCTTCCAGGCCTTCGCGAAAGGTCAGTACCGCTGCCCCAAGGTTCATAATGTCCCTCATCCCCCGTCAACGCTGCCTGATCCAGATAATCCCGACTACAATACTCGGGATTCCCGGAGAAGGATAGCGGGGTCGTTCCGGCGTGTCAAGGAAAGTCCTTCATTGGCACGGGAGAAGCAACTTCATGAATCGCCAAGCTGCGGAAAGAAATTCATCGAAATTTCATATCACCTCCCTAAGATCTGACAATGTATGCAACACATTCACGAAAACCTGGGCGGACCGCATTGAGCTCGCCGATGATGGGACATCGATAGGTGAAAGGATCGCCGGTACCCTCGGGAATGAGATCGCAGGCGATAGCGGAAGGTGGCTGGGCAGTCGATCACCCCTGGCTGTTCGCAGGCATTTTCGCCATGTTTGGCGGTAGCAATGTCTGGATCCTCTTTTATTGGTTGGGTGGCCTTACTGCCGTCCGAGAGTTTGGCGGAAGCTTTGATTTTTGCCAGCCTGTGGTTCATTGGCCGCGGCGCCTGGCTCTGGAGGCGTAGCGCCCTGCATCATCAAGATAAGAGCAGCTCCCAGTGACGGGCCATGGCGATATATCCCATCATGAAGACATCTGGAGCAGATAAGCTCGCGGCTATACGAGAGCGGAGAGATCTCGGCTGTCTGACCTCAATTGTTCACAGGAAATCCTTCGCCTCAGCGGCTAGCTCATTGAAATGAAAACACCAGCGTTCATCCTGAATCCTGGTCAAGAGCGAGGCGCGGATATCGACACAATCATCTCCAAACAGCTTGGGATCACATTAATTTCGTGGGCGTTGCAGAGCAGTTCATCGCGATCTCATGCTCGTTTCATCGATATTTCACGCGGTGTTGGAAAGATCATTTCAGGTGGCGACATCGAATCGTCAATGAAACCCACCACTGTCTGGCGACGCACCCAGGTGTGCATAGTCTAAGGAGAAGGAATCATGACCAAGAAACACTGGCTGACCGGCATTGGCGCTGGCTCGCTTCTGGTATGGGTGGCTTGCTTGCCGGTCCTGTCGCAAGCTTCGCAAGTAATAGTACGGCGTCAGCTCAAGTGCTGTCGTGAGCCCAAGCAGGAAAACGACGATGAGCAAGACCCATCCTACACCGGCACGATTCGTATCGATGACAGCGTCGAGATGAGTGAAGACCAGGAGGCAGCAACGCTTCAATCACTGGCCACAATCACTCAGGATCAGGCCGAGCAGGCAGCCCTTGCAAGTGCCCCAGGCGCAAGTGTCACCGAGGTCGAACTCGATAACGAGAACGGCTGGGTTGTTTACAGCGTCACGCTCGACAACGGCACTGAGGTGAAAGTCGACGCTGGTGATGGTCAGGTGCTGGCTACCGAAGCCGACGAAGGCGACAACGAAGCGAATGACGACGAGTCTGGCCAGGAGCAGGAGGACGATAACGGTACAGATACGGATGACGTTCAGGAGGAGAACTAGCTAGCCGCTTCATCCTCAGTTGCTAGTCAACCATCATCTCTAAACGAACGGTGGGCGCAGCAATGCACCCACCGTTCGGCACGCTCATTCAATCCGTAAATTGTCATAAGGATCTGATTAAGCAAGATGATTACATCGCGACGCACCGCAGTCGAGACTCGCTGGCATGGTTTGAGGCGCAGAACTCTACTCAATATCGCCGTCATCTCGATGCTGGTTGGTGCAATGGTGCTCTCCTTTTCTGCGGCCGGTTCCGGGACATTGCCAGGCGATATTGCAATTACTCGTAGCATCCAGAGTATCGATTTCGGTCCGATCGAAACGCTCGCGGATATGATGAATTGGTTAGGTTCGACGGGTCACGTCGTCGCGATTGGCGGCATATGTGCAGTCGGCTTGCTCCTGGTCCGTCGGCGCCAGCAGGCGCTGTTGCTCGTGATATCTCTGGTCCTGGCTGGCATATCCATACCTTTGCTGAAGGGGGATTTGCGAGCCCGCGACCAACATCAGTCGATGTGACCGTTAACAGCTTCAACTCCGGTTGGGGTTTCCCTAGCGGCCATGTGATTGGGTCCACATTGCTGTATGGCACGCTCTGGTACCTCATTTCGCGCTCATGCGTACCGCGGTCAATTCGACGCGTGACACACGTCATCGCGCCGCTCCTGATCCTTCTCTCAGGTTTCAGTCGCATCTACGTTGGCGCTCATTGGCCCTCGGATGTGCTCGGCGGATACCTCTGGGGCGGACTGCTCTTGAGTGCGGTTATCGGAGTTGCCGAGTCACGGAGATCGCGTCCTGCTCAGAATCGATAGCAAAGCGATGATCGACAGATTCAACTCGTCATAGCTATCCCGTCCTGTTCCCACAGTCATAAAGCAGCAGCGAAGACCACGCATTTGCCCCACCAAGCGGTGACCGCCACGTGTCGTCTGGAACCTGCGCGCATGATTGTCGAACCCAGTCGCCTATCAAGTCGGTGGTGAAAGTGCGCTGGCCTTCTGGGGTCAACCAGCCTGCCGGTAACAGGAAGTAGCGTACTGCGCCTGCCTCAACAGCTTGCTTCACCTGAGTGGTTGACAGGATAGTGTCCTTCCCCTTCCAGCCACCGAGTGTCATCACCGGCTCTCCGGTCGCAATGATTAGTGGCGCAGCCGGAAACGAGTTCAGCGTGGCGACAAGATACTTTTCTCCGTTGCGATGTGACTGTAAGTAGGCTAGCGCGTCCTGATCAATTCGCTCCTCGCTGGCTGACACGACTCTTGAATCACTGACAGAAGATGGCCCGGCGATCGGGACGACCGTGCCGTAAGCACGGAGTACCGGAATCGCAGACCAGGTTGCCGGGCCGATCAGGAGTGCGATCATTCCAATGATCGCCGCGCTCGTCTGAAGTTTTGCCCTCGTCTGGCCAGTGGAAAATCCTGGAATAGAAGAAGAAGATCCCTGATGCCAGCGCACATACAAGCAGTGGCGGGAGTAGCCGTTCGCTCCAGAACGTATCCCCCGCCAGAATCCAGATGTGAAACGCCAGCGTAATAACTAAAGCGATTAGAACCCGATATCGGCGCCAGCCGGGTTGAGTGGCCGAACGCAAGAGGCGAGCGATAGCTATGCCCGTCAGAGCGGCTATAGCGGGAGTGAGAATGACGAGATAGTAGATATGAAAGAAGCTGATGATGCTGAAGAAGACCAGGAAGGTGAGCAGCCAGCCACCCCACAGTAGCAGGGCGAGGCGCTCTCGACTTCCAATCTGACTCTTCAACCAGGGACGATGGGCTAAAAGTAGCGCGATTCCGATGATCGCTAGTGGCAGGAACCAACTCACTTGTCCGGCAAAATAGTGATCGATGAATCGTAGTGGACCTGGATGTCCTATGTCCTGCGCTTGCAAGCTCCCGGGGGAGCTGACGAGCCGCGCCGTGCCATTGTGACCCATCACCAGGCTCAATTCGCGATTGTTTCCTGACGCTCCGACGAATGGACGTTGATTCGCAGGTGTCAGATCGACGACGGCCACCCAGGACAACGACACGAGCGCCAGCAGAGTGGTTGCGAACGCGAGATTCCGAACGCGTTCACGAAATGTGCTCGATGAGGCAAAGAAATAGACGGCGTAGAAGGCGGGTAGCACGAGAAACGCCTGGAGCATCTTGACGTTGAAGCCAACACCAACAAGCGCGAAACCGATCAATAACCATTTCCTGCTGGATCTTTCGCTCGCGATCGTGATCGCCCAGGCTGCTAGTAGCAGGACTAGCAGCAATTGAGTATCGACCGCGTTGTTGCGGCTGGTCACGACATTGATCGGGGTGAGAGCCAGCGTCAACCCGGCTACCGTGCCTGCCAACCGGCCCCAGGTTCTGCTCACGAGGAGATAGAGCACGGTAGCAGAGGCAATTCCGGCAAGAGCCTGGGGAAGAACCAGACTGAAACCGCTAAAGCCAAAGATCGCCGCGCTCAGCGTCTGTATCCAGAAACCCAGAGGCGGTTTGTCGACGCTGACGAATCCGGCGGGGTCGAAAGAGACATAAAGAAAGTTGTGCCAGCTGGCCAGCATGCTGCGCACACTCGCCGCGTAGTACGGGTTGCTGTACCCGATTGCATGTAGCCGATAGAGGCTCAGAAATGACGCTACTGCCGTAACGGTGATGAATCCGATCTGCTGTGTAAGGAGGGTCTGGAGTTTTTGCAGATGGCCGGTGTGTTGGTGCCCAGGGCATGGCTGTTGAAGCAGGGTGCGGATCTGGTTGCTGAAGGGCTGCGTTTGGAGCCCTTGATTGGGCCAATTTCTACCTCATTCTGACGTTCGGGACGATTCGCCGAACAAATCGCAATGAACAGAGACTGGTAACGCTGGAACGGCAGATAGGAATACACCGCCGGGAATGTTCTCCTGATTCCCATGTTCCTACATCTGTTCGACTGGATCGCAGGGCGAAGGCGTGAAGATCCGGGTTCGATCCTCAAGACAGAGCTACGCCTTCGACCCATCCCCATCTTATTGATGGGAAATGAAATCTCGATGAACCGGACCGAATATCCGGCCCGATCTGCATCGCCGCCGCTCCCATCCGTTTCCGGAGCTGCGACGGGACGCGTCGCCGTGCGCCGACGGTGTCGCCCGCCAGGAACCGTTCGACTCGATCCTTCGTCACTCGTCCCGCAACAGTTCGGTTGCCTTGAGCCGGTTCACCAGTGACGAGGCCGCTACCGACGTAACCGCAGTCGCCACCAGTACTGAGCCGACGACGACGCCGAGCGATCTCGGCGGGTATGAGATACGGAGGGTCGAGCACGAACAGTGGACGCAGCACGTTGATGAGGTAATAGGCCATCGTAAGTCCGACCAGCTACTCCGATGGAACAGCCTGCGATTGCCGCTGTAGCTGCTTCCGCACCAATCAGGGCTCGTATCGCTTTCGGCTGCATGCCCTGGGCGCGCAGGGTGACGTATTCGCGACGGCGCTGGAGCAAGAGCCCGAAGACAAAGATCGCGATCGTCACAGTGCCCATCGCCAGTGAATAGCCAGAGTCGAGTTTGAGCAAGCCGCCGATATTGAGCGCCGCCAGGCTGGACTGGTCTTTCGCGAGAGCTGTGAGGCGTGTGTCGATCTGTAGCGATCCGTCAGCGCCGGGGCCGTTGCGTAGTGCCGTGGCAGCCTGTTCGAGTGCGGAGTCTGAGCGATCGTTTGTCTGCGCGAGAAAGAATGCTGGGGTGGTCGCAGGAACCGACTCTTCGTGGAGCTTGATATTCATCATTGCATCAGCGCCGTCGGGGAAGCCCGGCAGGCGCTCGAACAGCCCGACAATCTCCATCTCGATCTCGACCTGATCAGAGGTGCCACGAGCCAGCAGGACCCGCAGCGTGTCCCCCTCTTTGGCTTGCAGGAAACTGGCCATTGTTCGGCTGAGCAGGATCGTATCCGGACGCTCAACGAGGCTGTCCAGTGTCCTACTGGCCGAGCCGTTCGAAAAATGGCTGTCATCCAGCGGTGTGACCTGCTCGTAGAGCTTCGGGTCGACAGCCGCCAGATTTGCGACGTCCGATGTTCGATTGGAGCGGAGAATGACATTGTGCACGCCATAGATCACTGGCGCAACGGAGTCGACTCCTTCGACGGCGAACGCGTTGGCGTCAGCCGCAACGTAGACTCGCTCGCTTGTGGGTTTCGGAGTGATCCTGAGATCGGAACCGACGATGTAGCGCGCGTCGGCCGCCTTCGCGCCATCGTACGAGTTGGTGAAGATCGCGAGGCTCGTGCCCAGCCCGACGATCAGCCCCAGGATGATCGCGGCATCGAGCATGACCCAGGCTCTCCGGCTCAGACTCTTGCTGTAGAGGAGTGCAAACGGCCGGTTGAGGTCCGACGACGATCCTCTCTGTGTATGTGCTACCAGCCATGCGAATACGCCGTCCCCCGAAGAGGCTTGCCGCGATCCAGGCGACGATCGGCAATAACAAAAGCCCCAGGGAGAGATGCACTGAGCGGCCCACATAGACAGATCCTGGTGTGCCCTCGAAGCCCGATCTTGAGATGACTATCGCGGTGGCAATTGCGACGGACCCGATTCCCAGCAGGTCGAGCCGGTAGCGCCTCCAGGCGGGAGGAAGGGTTGTAGAGCCGAGCCCGTTCTTCGTTGATCTCGCGATCGATCGACCGTCGCCCGGTAAAGTAGAGTGCGCCGCCGGTGGCGAGAAGCCCGGTGACGGTCCCAAGAACAGCCGATGTGATCAGGCTTCCCGTTGATGCGCGTGTGAGGGTACTTTGCCCTACGACCGCGGCGGCGGTTGCGTATCCGAGCGCGACGCCTACCGCTGCGCCCGCGACAGTGATACACGTAACCCGTATCGTCATCATCGACAGCAGATGTCTCCGGCTTGCACCCCGGACTCGCAGAGTGGCTTGTTCTCGGCGTTGTGCCCCGGCGAGAACGATGCCAGCATAGGCTGCAAGCATCGCGGCAAGCAAGGCGCCGGGAACGCCGAGAAACACGAACATGCGCTTGGCGACCACCGCGTCGTCCCGGGCGACGGCAAGCGTGTTCGAGATATTGTCAAGCAAGAAATCCTGATCGTTGGCCACACCATTGACCGCCTCGGCGATCTGCTGTGTCTGGACAAGCGCAACAGCCGGTTCTGCGTCGAGTAGCTCTCGTCTGACGCGTATGTCAACCTCACGGATCGGCGGGCTTTTCACGCGCTCCCCACGACCAGCCGCAACTCGCTCGAACGCGGGTACGACCACATCCGCAAAGGTCGCCGAATCGATCACCAGGGAAATGGGGATGTAGATGAAGGTTTCGAGATCTGCGCCCTGCCGGCTAGAAAAGAGCGAGCGCGCCTGGCTGAGATCGACGATGCCGCTGACCGGCGCTTTCAATTGAGAGCCGTCGGGAAGCTCCAGGGAGATCGAATCGCCGATGCGTATTCCGAGAGCATCCGCCGCCTCGGCGCTGATCAGCGCCTGTCCCGCCACCTGATCTCCCTCAACGATATCGATGGCGGGGTCATGTTGTGTGTAGCTCGCGTCGAATCCGAACACACGCACCACGCCGTCGACTGATGTGGTGGCTGAAAGCGCGCCAGGAGAGAGGTCAGCGAACGATAGTTGTTCGGCGTAGTCAATGCCATCAAGCGCCTCGATCCGCGTCACCAGCTCGCTCAGCGTCGTTGGCTCGGTCGTGTTTGCCGAGACAGGTGCGAGCACCTCGCGCGTCGAGAATGTGGAGGTGAAGGATGTCTCGGAAACGTCGAGTGCTGTTGTAGCTGTGACCTCATACTCGATGATGATCGTTGCACCCGGTAGAGCCGTGCCGATGTTCATCCCGGTCTTCGCTGGTCCGCTGGCGAAGGGGCTCTCACCCGATGTCTCAATGATCTTGCCGTCTATAGTCGCTGAACCGCCAACATATGTCAGCTCCGCGGAAGGAACGGAACGCACGATCACTTCGTTTGCAGGGGTACTCCCCTGGTTCACAAGCTCGAGGCGCACCCGGATGAGGTCGCCCTGTTGCGCCGGCCCGCTGGGCACGATCTGCTGATCCAGGCGCAGATCCCCCGCAAGCGGTTCGGTCAACACGCGCTGCATGTCTATCGGAAGCGGCGCGACCGCTCGCTGCGTCATAGAGGCCGACAAGCCGTCCACGAAGAAGAGCACCGCGCAGGAGAGTCCGACGCCCAACATCACGCCGATCGCTGTCGATAGCGTTCGGCGTGGGTTGCGAACAAGATCCGCCCAGACGTATCTAGCAATCATGTTGAATCTCGCTGTCGCTCACGATTGAGCCTTCTCGGAGCGTGACGAGCCGTTCCATTCTGTCTGCAACCGACGGTTCGTGGGTGACGATGACAAGTGTGGAGCCAAGTTGCTGACGAGCTTCGAGCAGGAGTTGGACGACGGCCTCCGCGTTGTCTTCATCGAGTGCGCCGGTTGGCTCGTCCGCGAGGATTACCGCAGGACGGTGCACGATCGCCCGGGCGATGGCCGCCCGCTGACGCTGGCCGCCGGAGAGTTGATCGGGAAGTCGCTCCCCGTACTCGCCGAGACCCAGGCGGTCGAGCAAGTCGGCTGTCCGCCTCTCAGCATCCTCGGTGTCGGCACACAGGGCCAGCTGCAGCCGGATGTTTTCCGAGACGGTCAGGAAAGGCAGCAGATTGTCCGCCTGATAGACGACACCAATCGCTTCTTTACGGAAAGCTACTCGTTCGGATTCGGATAGCGACGTGATCTCGGTCGTGCCGATGGTCACCTTTCCTGCTGTGGGCATCGCGAGCCCGGCAAGCACGCCAAGCAGCGTTGATTTGCCGCAGCCGCTCGGACCCACGATCGCGACGCTCGACCCTCCCACCACTGCGAATGTGGGGCAATCCAGAGCGCGAAACGGTCCGTCAACAGTGTGATGCTCAACGACGAGATCGTCGACCTTGATCGTGTTCGTGGCACTCATAGCGTCACCACACGCCGGTCTCGAAGACCAAGCCGCAGTTCGGCGCGACTGGCCAGGATGGGGTCATGGGTTACGAACAGCAGAGCCATGTCGGAGTCGAAGATATCGCTAGTAATTGCGCTGGCAGTGGCCGCGTCAAGCTGCGAGACCATCTCGTCGGCCAGTAAGAGCGCCGGATCGTTGGCGAGCGCAACCGCCAGCGAAACACGCTGGGCCTCTCCTCCGGAGAGCTGGCGCGGGCGGTGTGACGCGCGGTGCAAGACACCCATTCTGTCGAGCAACTCGCGTGCATGGCTTTTACCCGCGCCCCGGCCACCAAACCCCAGTGCAAGTTCGACGTTCTCCAGTGCGGATAAGAAGGGGATGAGATTCTCGGATTGCAGGGCGATCCCGATGCGGCTCGCACGTAACGCCGCTCGTTCGGCGTCATCCAGATCGCTCAGCGGCGCTCCGTCTATCTCGATCGTGCCGGCGTCAGGTCGGAGGAGTCCGGCGATGAGAGAGAGGAGTGTTGACTTGCCGCTGCCTGATGGACCAACCAGGCTGACTTTCTGCCCGGGCTCGATCGTCAGATCTACGTCTTCCAGAACGTTGCTGGCCACGCCAGTCGACTGGAAGCTCTTGGAGACCCCTATGAGCCGGACAACGGGAGCGGCGGTCACCGTATGCGCTCCGCCACCGGGGCAGATCCGTAGACCTCAGACGCTACTTCGCGGGCGTGCGCTTCGAGATCGAGAACGACCTGGCTCGCCTCGGCCAGCCCTTCAGGCGTCAATTCGATGAGATTGATCAGTTGAAAATTATCTTGGTGGAGGCTTTCGTCCTGGGCCACATTGAGAATGACCCCGACTTCCGGCGCGTAGTATTTGATCTCATTGTCGACGGCGCCGACCTCTCCTTCTCGGATGGCAATCACATCGTGAAAGTCGCCGAATTCGACGGTTGTATCGATGCCGACAGAAACAGGTTCTCCCACGGAAGGATCTTCTTCCGGTCCGGAAGTGCCGATAAACCAGCGTGGCGTCTCCATCGTGACGACTCCGGGCATGAGGATGCCGGGTTCTCCACCGGTTGCTGTCCCTAACCAGGCGGACTCGAAGTTAGTGTATTCGCCGCCCTGATAATCCTCGGTATACCCGCCCACGATCCAGACATTGCCGTCCTTATCGAGCGCGAAATAGTCGAAACCGACCTGCGAAATCTCGCCCGAATCAGTCGACTGATCGAGCATCGCGACGGCTGGAACCCCGTCGATCATCCGCACAACGTCAGTCATCGTGCTTATCACCTGATGCGGGACCTCACGCGAGCCAACCTCGGTCGTGCCGGTCCGAACCCATTGCATCCCTGGGCGCAATGGGTGGTACGGATTGGTGCTGGTGGTCGGATCGACGAAGTTGGCGGGATCGAATTTCACCTGGGATGCTTCAGGCTCATCGTCGTCGCCGCTCCCCGGCAAGCCCGAGCATCCAGCTAGAAGCGACGTGGCGATTAGTATGCCGATCAAGACGAGACGTTGAGACATTGTTTTCATAATTCGTTCCCCTCTTAGCCTCTGCTCGAAGCAGCGCCAGGTCGATATCCGGCTGACAAGATGCTCGTACGTTGCCCCGTCAGCCAGTGTCTGATCTGAGTGCAGATTCCAACCCGATGACCGCTACCAGCGAGGCGCATCGTCAGCCTTTATCGACCGTATTCCGCGAAGATGAATTTCAGGCTAAGGCACGACCAACGGAATTTCTTTGGTCCGAGGTTTTAGCGGAAGGGAGCGGGTGATCACCATGGAGATGAGTCGCTTGCGAGTTGGGCTTCGACCGCATTCTGAAAACATTGAGGGTCGATCGGTAACTCGTTCTCCCGGTCATCGTAGGGGTGAACCTTGTGTTCACCCGCGAACGTACGCGCACGCGTGGCCGGGCGAAGACAAGCTTCGCCCCTACGATATTCCCAGGTCTTTCCCTCTTCGGTGGTCAGTATTTTCGGGAGTCTGTCTAGGGGGCTACAAATTCCCGGTGTAGTAAGCGACGTTAGAGCAGAGGCGCACCGGCGGTGTCATCTGAACGTAATGGATAATGGATGTCAGCATAGTGCACCGCTTATTGTGCCAGTTTATAGGACTCTCCCTGGGCACGCAGAATCTCCATCTGGCATCCTGAACGGAGGCTTTGCGCAGTGAAGGATCTGGCTACAGCAGAGCCAAACGATCGGGATGCTAGATCCATCGTTCCCTCGGGATGCCACAGAATGCGCTCGAGAGTGCGGGAGAGCGTGCCCCAAGCGACAGGACTCTACGGCAAGAGCAAGTTTTCCATCATTCCGAGCTAGCTGATCCCATTGGCGCTCACCGGAGTGCGCTACTGAACCGGCTCATAGACATAAATCCGTTGATCGTTGGGTGCGGCGATATAGAGCGTGCCGGTTGGAGATGCTGCTATGTCGGGTAAAGTAGTGAAAGGCACCGGGAGGGTGCCGATGCGCCGCAGGTGACCTGCAGAGTCCAGGCGCAAGAGTTGATATTCGAACTCAGGCCCGCTGTTGACATTAACCGCGCCGATTAGCAGGTCCCCATCAGGTGCAACTGCGAGAGCGAACCCGGTGCGATTGCCGTTGCCGTTACCGTGGCTCAGGTCGGCTAACTGGTCGATATATTTTCCTCCGGTGGTGAAGCTGCGTATGGGCGATGAGCCGATGCCTAGCTCGACGGTATAGACCTTCTCATCGAAAACAGCGACATCCTGGATCGCACCTTCCCAGGATGGATCGACCAGCACGCCGAGATCCTCACCCTGTTCATTGAACACACGAACCCGATCCTGGAATTCAAGATCGACCAGGTAGAGCCGATCCTCAGCGCCTGCTGCCAGCATGATTGCGACGACGGGATGCTCGGGATCGTCGCTGGCGGCCCAATCGGTATCGATTACCTCGCCATCCTGCCTGAACTTGGTGATACGTCCGGTGAACTCGTCGACGACGTAGACCGAGCCCGATCTGTCGACGGCGATGCGCATGCGCTGGCGGGTAAATCCGGTCGTGAGAGGCGCTGCCGGGTCGTCGGGCAGTTGGAAGGTCGTCAGCACGCTGCCATCCGACTGATAGGCGAGCACTCGCCCGAGCAGTGGGTCGGCCACATACAGCAGCCCGTCTGGCCCAACGAGGATCTCATCGATCCCGGCCAGCAGTCTCTTGTCATCCGGCGACCGAATATCGCCTGCCACGGAGCCGTCGGCGTTATAGATGCGCAGTCGCTGATGGCTGGGGTCGGCGATGAACAGCTTGCCTGCGGCGTCGTGAGCGATGCCGGGAACGATCAATCCATTGATCGCGGTCAACGTCTCGATGCCTTCTGGTGCCCAGCTGGTGTCGCCGCGGGCGATAAGGGGTGGAGTGCCTTCGTCATCCGAGATGTAGAGAACCGTGACTTCGCCGGTCGGGCTAACGGCCAGGCTGCTCGGGACGCGTGATCCGGTTTCGGTCAGAACATCAGGGAGTAGTGAAGCTGTGCCGTCTTGCTCGAAAGCTAGCAGTCCACCGCCTCCACCGGATGGGCTGCTGTAGCTCAATATCATCTGACCATTCAGTTCAACAATGTCTCGCGGCCAGATCTGATCAACGCCGATCTCGCCGAGCGGGAAGCCCCAGACTTCCAATTCATCGCCGTTGGTTGCGTAGCGCCGTATCTCCTGCGAGCGTTGATCGGGGATATAGACGACGCCCTGCTGGTCGACCGCGATTGCCACTGGCACTCCAAGCCCGTCGAAATCTCGATTTTCGCTGACCGACCAGGAATCCCGTTCGTTTCCGTCGCCGTTAAGGATATGCACCTCAGCGTTCCCCAACTGGAGAACATACAGCGATCCATCAGGACCGAGCGCCAACCCCGCCGGGAAAGCCAGGGTTGCCGACATTCCCTCCTCACCCCAACTCGTGTCGAGATTCCCTGCAGGCGTAAAGGCCAACACCCGATTGAGGCTGATATCAGCAACGAAAATACGCCCGGTGTCGTCAATGGCTATATCGACTGGCGTTGTCGGCAGCAACGGTCCGCCGACTGTGCCGCTCAGTGTGTATCCGGCGATGCCGGTTCCCGAAAAGCCCTCAGAGGAAGCTGCTTCTCCATCGTGCTGATGGCCGACGACTGCGAGAGCAATCGCTCCAGCGAGTGCAAGCGCTAGCAAAGCTGTGAAACCGATGAGCGTAGAGTGTCGCAATCTGGTCGACCGATCCCTTCAAGATGTCCCGCGCTATCCTTACAGATATAGACCCCGTAGGCGAACTTCCTGGGAAGATTGAAGGGTAAGGGGTAGCTGAAAGCGCGTCTGGATCACCTATTCGTCCTGACCCCATCTGAAGCGCATGCGTTGATTCCGGCAGCGGCCGGATTCAGCGTATTGCGCCGTGGTCCGCATTCTGGTGGCGGGACCGGCAACGTCGTTTACCAGTTTCGGGATGCCATGCTCGAACTTGCCTATCCAATTGATCCTGTTGAACTTGCAGCGTTGGGCGAGATTGGGTTTGCGGAACGCTGGCGCTGGCGAGAGAACGGCTTCTCGCCCTTTGGCGTTGTCTTCCAGATCGAATCTGCTGAAAAAGGCGAGTTGCCGTTCGACACCTGGCAATATGCGCCGCCGTTCATCTCCGACTCGCTTTGGACGATTGGCCAGGCTCCACCGCAGGAGCCGCTCTACATGATCGCGCCTTACGATTTGGAGCATCGGAGCGTTGCAGAAGAGCCAGTGCTTGCCTCTGTCACGATTGAGTGTCCGGGAGCTAGCCGAACCGTCTCCGATCGCACAGTTTCTCAAGGCTAAGGGTATTTGCCGCATAACCTCCGGACATCGGCCTGCGATGGTGCTGAACTTCGCCGAAAGTACACAGGATTCACTTGATATGCGCCCTGAAGTGCCGCTGAACATACGGAATATTGGCAAGAAGGGCGTGACGGATACAGCTTCTGGCGGCTTCTGATCCATGGCAGGGCCTCGAAAGATGGGCCTGTGACAGCTTGGCATCGCGCTTCCAGGTACGTACACTAGAGGCGAACTCCGCTTACAGGTCGTTATTCGTCCAGCAGGGAATTCAAAGAGCAACGTGACACGTCGCGACTCGCGTCGATCAGTTCCATTTTCCGCAGACTCTCGCCAAATTCCGCCCAGCGCCACCGGGCGAAAGATTGGTGGCGCGCGTCGCGCTCGGCGTTCGGAATGGTCGGGCAGTTCTAACTGGTCGCCCTACAATCGCAATGAACGTGTATGGCCGAAGATTCTGCTGATCGGTATTGTTCTGATCATTATCATCGGCGGTTCGGTTCTCGTCGCCAAAACACTCGGCGGCAATGGTAACGAGGCCGGTGAACCGACTGGCGAAGCTGCCGTCGTCGCTGGAACCGAAACCGAAATGTCGGCCGCCGCAGGGTCCATTACCGCGACGGAAAACGCTGCTGCTGACGGATTGCCGACCGCGCCGCTACCGCCCGGTGTTGCCACCGCGACAGCCGCGCCCACGCCGACACCGACTCCAATCCCGCCCGGCTTGTTGACGGCGCCGAAACGCGTTGCAGAGATCTACGTCGACGCATGGTCGGCCGGAGCCTACGCGCAGATGTACGAGTTGCTCACCAAATCTTCGCAGGAGCAGATCAGCAAGGATGACTTCATCGCTCGCTACGAAGGTATCGCCGTCGAAGCCGGGATCATTACCGTCAACGCTGAGGTCGTCAGTGGCAAGGATGATGACCGCATCTTCTCGATTAGAGTCGAATTCGATTCATCGCGCATCGGCAAATTTAGCGATGAGAATCAGATTCCAGTCAGCCGCGACGGCGATGAGTTTCGCGTCGATTGGTCGCCTTCGCTCATTTTCGCCGGACTTGGGGAGGGTTTCGTCGAATGGACCGGCGACGCTCCCGAACGTGGCCGAATCCTCGACCGCAAGGGCCGCCCGCTGGCCGAAACCGGCTTCATCAGCCGGGTAGGGATCATTCCGGGGCAGATTACAAACGAATCCGACCTCCTGGCGCGCCTATCGCAGTTGCTCGAAATGGACCCGGAGACGATCCAGGCGCGCTACGCAAGCGGTCAGCCAAACTGGTTTATGCCAGTCAAGGATTATCCCGATGACATCGACTCCGGGCTGGTGGAAGCATTGGGTCAAGTCGATGGGGTCGTCGTCCAGAAATGGCCGGCCAGAGTCTATCCGGTCGGCGCGGCCGCCGCTCACATCACCGGCTACATGAGCGAAATTACGGCTGAGGAACTGCCCGAACTCTCGAAACGTGGCTATGAGGCGGGCGATCTCATTGGGCGTGGAGGGGTGGAGGCTTTTGCCGAAGAGTGGCTGGCCGGCAAGCGCGGCGGGACGCTGGCACTGAAGCAGCGCGACGGCACCCTCATCCGAGTGATTGGTGAGGTTCAGCCCGAACCTTCGAACGATGTGGTTCTAACGATCGATATCGATTTGCAGATTGCGACCGACGCTTCTGTCGGTGATGAAGTTGGCTCGGCGGTCGTGATGGATCCCTGGACCGGCCAGGTTCTCGCCATGGCCAGCCGCCCGACTTTCGATCCCAATGAGTTCATCCTCGGGCTTAGCGCCGAGCGCTGGGCGGAACTCAACGACCCGGAGACGCGGCCACTGGTCAACCGAGCGACGACCGAGGTCTATCCGACCGGTTCGACCTTCAAGATCGTCACCGCCGCGGCAGCCATGGCCGATCTCGGCTACGTCGCTGGGACGCCGATCAATTGCCCGGCCACATTCTCATTGCCGGGCGCGGACCAGGTCTGGCGCGACTGGGTGCCAGGTGGTCAGGGCCAGATGGATCTTCATACCGGCATCTACCGCTCCTGCAACACCGTCTTCTATCAGATTGGTGCGGCGCTGGACGAAAAAGATGAGATGTTGTTGCCGAATATGGCCCGCGCCTTTGGTTTTGGCGAGTTGACCGGCATCGATGCGCTCTACGAGGTGCCCGGAACCGTGCCCGACCCGCAATGGAAGCTCGAGACTTTCGGCGATGCCTGGGCACGCGGTGATGCGGTCAACTTCGCCATCGGCCAGGGCTTCTTCGCCGCTACGCCGCTCCAGCTCACCCGCGCCTATGCTGCCATTACCAATGGCGGCACGCTTTACGAGCCGTACCTGATCATGGATGTCGTTGACCAGCAGGGAAACGTCGTCTACCAGGGTGAACCGACCGAAGCTGGGAAGTTGCCTTTGACGCCCGAACAGATTCAGGTCATCACCGACGCGATGTACGACGTCATTCATGCCAGCAATGGCACTGCCGTCGACGCATTTGCCGGCGCTCCCTACTCAGTCTCCGGCAAGACAGGCACAGCCGAGACGGGTCGCGAAGGCGAGGCCGACCACGGCTCATTTGGCTCATTCGCACCCAGCGACAATCCACGCATTACCATCGCTGCTTTGATCGAGCATGGCGTCTACGGCTCCCAATCCGCCGCCCCCGTCGCCCGCCGCATCTATGATGCCTACTTCGAGCTGTATCCGTAGGGACATTCCCTCACCCCCAGCCCCTCTCCCACTGCTCCGCTGCGCTCCGCGGGGAGAGGGGAGAAGATCAAGGGAAAATTTGACGGCATACAGGATGCAGCAGACTCAATGGCCCCGAATGACCGCTGACCTTATCGACCAGAACCTGTCCTCCCTTCCGGTTCCCCCTCTCCCCGCGTAGTGCAACGAAGCAGTGGGAGAGGGGGTTAGGGGGTGAGGGATCTCTTTACGCCGCCGCTCGCGCCCGTCGAATCTGGTCGGCATGCTCGTCACAATGCACCGCATAGGAGCGCAGCCAATCGTAGGCGGAGAACGGACCGGAATAGGTGTGGGTGCCGGAGGACTGCCAGTCCTCTTCCGTCATCACATCCAGCACCGCCGCCGTAGCGGCACGGGCGCCTTGAAGGGCAAGTAGCGAGGGTTCGATGGGTCCGCGATAGTAGGGCTGTTCGGCGAAGACTGCCTCGTCGTAGCCCTGGATCTCGGGCGCGTCCTCAATGATCAGGCGGCGGATGCGCATCGCCGAGGCCATCTCGCTATCAGCCAGGTGATGGATGACCTGGCGAGGACTCCATTCGCCTGGAGCTTCGCGCGCGTCCCATTCCTCTTCGGAAATGCCGTCGATTGCGGCCAGGATCGTATCGTAGCCGCGTTTGTACTGTTGAACCAGTCGGTCGCGTTCCTGTCTGTCCATCAGTGCATGTCTCCTTTACCTGACGAATATTCGCTGCTTGTAGGATAGAACCCGCAACGATCAATTCGAACGGCGATGCTTCGGAAATTCAACCCATATGCCACCAAATTGATGGAAAATCGTGGATCTGACTTTCCGTTCTTTCCGTTGGGTAGGCAGAGTGTGCCACGGGCCTTCTTCGGCACTGGTTGCAAAGGAGACGCTATTGCGAGTTACGAAGGCTGATAACAGTCATTTGCTTGACGACATCGGCTGGCGGATTCTCGACGAGCTTCAGGCCGATGCGCGCTTGTCGTTCGCTGAGCTGGGCCGGCGTGTGCATCTATCGACGCCGGCTGTCGCAGAACGGGTGCGGCGCATGGAGGAGGCCGGGATCATTGCCGGTTACCATGCGCGCATCGATCTGGCGGCGGTTGGATTGCCGATCCAGGCAATCATCCGGATCAAGGCCAACCGTATGAGCTACGAACAGGCCAGGACAATCGTCTCCGGCGTATCGGAGGCGATCGAATGTCATCATGTCACCGGCGCGGACGATCTGGTGATGAAAGTGGCAGTCCAATCCGTCGAACACCTTGAAGAGGTACTCGATAGCCTGCGCTTGATCGGCGATCACGTAACGTCGATCATTCTGTCAACTCCATTTGAGATGCGTCCGATTTCGGTCCCAACCGGTTAGTCCAATGATGGCTCGCAAAGCCCGAGTTGTCCCGGGTTTGGCGGGGCGTCCCGTTGGTGTAGCGGTTATGATGAACTCGTAGCTGATCGCTGTAGATTATTGAGAAAGGAATCAATCATGCAGATCGACATGGGAAGTCATGTGCGAACCAATGAAGGCAAGGATGCTGGAAAGATTAAGCGGATAGTCTTTGATGGCGACAGTATGACAGTGCGTCAAATCATCGTTGACGAAGGCATCTTCTTCGCGGAAGAGCGAATGGTTGATATCGAGTATATCGACCATATTGACGACGACCACACCGTACACCTCAATATCAACGAGGCGCAGGTGACGGATCTAACTCCATTTGTTCATGAGCAGATTACGACGATCCTTACCGGCGACTATTACCAGGCGGCAGGGGTCCAGGACGTTGTCATTCACCCTGGGTCTGTACCGTGGGATGTCCTCGTGCTGACCCATGGTACAGACGTATACGACAATGTTGACAAACACATCGGCCATCTCGATGAGATCGTATATGAAGACGATGGACACGCGAGTTGCTTTATCGTCGACTCGGGTTTCATTTTCACCCACGACGTGAAGGTGCCGATCACTGCGGTCAAGTCAATGTCGAACGATCGCATCGTACTCAACATCTCTGCGGATGAGGCTGAAGAAGCCAGCCGGTAGGGCTGATCTCCAGGGTACGCAGTTAGACCGTCGGATGCGCACCCCGGCCAGTTGTTTAGGCTGGCCAGGGTGTTTGACCGGCTAGGCGAGGCTGCGCGCATTCAGCGAGGTGCAAGGCTTGCTAGCTTGAAGGAAGTCGTGCTGTTCGATAAAAAGCCGCACGTATGGCCCGATGATGTCGTTGCGCATGCCGCTTTCGATGTGATCCATCCCTGGGAATGAGATGAAGGTCGCGTCGGGAATTTCTCTCGCTGCCCGCTCGGCCGCTTCGTGGAACGGATCATTGCGGCCGCAGTAGAGCAAAGCCGGTGTCGTGATCGATGAGACCCTGTCATCCAGCGCGCGTGACAGGCTAAGTCCCTGTCGTGATGCGTCAACTGATTCGTAGGAATGCTTCAGATAGTCGTTGAGCGTCTTTGCGGGTAGCGGTTCATAGTGGGCGGCGACATATGCGGCCAGGTCCTCCGGCGGCATAGGAGGCCCGAGCGTGCGGTGGTATGGACCCATTCCGCCGGTGATGAGCGAACGCAAGCGCTCTGGCATCGAGCACGCTCATCCCAAAACCGACCCAGCCGCCGCGAGAAAAACCGTAGTAGTGCGGCTGCTCGACCCCGGCGTCATCCAGCACCGCAACATACATCTTCAACCAGTCGATCGAGGATGTACGCGTTGGGGTCTAGCGGGACATCGCTCTGACCTGACCCTCGCGGATCAAGATAGATCACCCGGTGGTTAGCGGCGAGGCATTTGCAGAAGCCAAAATCATGGGCGAACTGGTGGGAGAAATCGGCGCCTGGGTAAAAGAGCAGCGGCGTGCCAGTGCCTTCAATTTCATAGTAGATCCGGACGCCATCGACAGGGTTTGTCGCGAAACTCATAGAGGAATCCTCCAACGCGAATACGTTTCAGTCATTGCAGACCGAACGTCCCGTTGGTCGCTTGTCAGCGATGCTACGCACGACTCCCCCTGCGCGCCCGATTGAGGGCCGAGATCAAGGCTCGCGACCCTACCCCAATCTACGCTGTCCCGGAGTTGTGGATGTCACTCCAGTCGCGATCATTTCGGTGCATTGGCTTTGAAGGCGCTCGCTCGCGCCGGTTATCTCACCGAGTTTTTCGCCTGCCAGCAAGCGCCGGCGAATCTGTGCCTCGTAGGCGACTCTTGGACCGCAATGCTCGATGATCTCGGCAACGTCTGCTGGCGGAATGACAAGGATGCCGTTGTCGTCGGCCAGTATGATATCGCCCGGCGACACCGGCACGCCGCCACAGTGGATGTGCGTGTTGATCTCGCCGGATGCGCCGGTCGAGCGGCTGGTGATCGGCGCGACGCCGCGGCAGAATGTCAGGTACTCCATCTCCCAGATCTCGGGGATGTCCGTCGCTGGCCCGTCGACGATCGTCCCGGCCAGCCCGCGCAACTTTGCCGCAAGGAGGTCAGTTCGCCCCAGCAGGCGTGCTTCTCGTCGCCGTTGCGGTCGATCACCAGCACGTCCCCCGGCTCGGCGATGTCGATGGCGTGATGGACGACCGCGCTGTCGAGCGCTTGAGTGCGCACCGTCACGGCTGGTCCACAGAGGGTGAAGCCTCGCTCGACCCCGATTGGCCGAGATCGTTCGCCATGAACCCGAAATCCAGCATATGCCCGATCGTCGCCGGAGGTATCCCCCGTAGCTGCTCGATCTGCTCCGCTGTGATCGTCGTTTCGGGCCGCGGGTTGATCGTTACGGTCATAGAGGTTTCCTCCTTCTATCCTTTCGCGCAGAGCAGTATAGAATGGCGACCTGTAGACAGGTTGATGAGCATCCTTTGCTTGGGTTCTGCAAGAATTCTTGGAAAACGGCCCGATGGCACAGTGCCGGATCGCGATGGGGTAGAAATGATGCTGCTAGAAGAGGCACTAGGCCGGGTGATCGGAATCACCTACGAGGTGCTGACGCACTTGCCACATGTGTTCGCCTTTGCCGTCATGTTGCTAGCACCTGCTCTTTACATACTATTCCTGGTCGCGCTAATACATCGAATAGACACCCAGGGATCCACGTCCGCGAGCAGTCAAACAAAAGAGAGCGCGATTTTGCGCCTGGCGGGACATCCGGCTATCGCGGTTCCGGTGCTCGCTTCCATGTTGGGGATGCGGGTGGTCGTTCGGTATGCAGTGGTCGCCGCGACCATCGATGCGGTGATCTTCGGAGGCGTACGCCAGAGAGAAATCGGAGGCGCAGCCAGAGATAAATGGGTAGCGTCCTGTGCAGCGCCGAAATCCCTAGCTTATTGCACGTTCTCCGAGTATCCCGAAAAGACGAAATCCTGGAGAGCCAGGTAGGCGGGCCGGGGTTGGCGTTCTCATCGGTGATCGAGAATCCGGCGAACTTGCTATTGATGCCAGCGTACGAGGCCGCGTTGAGGTGCCAGACGAAGACCATCTCGACCCAGGGCCACTCAGTGCGGACGATTTCTAGAGCGCGCTCCAGATACTGCGCTTGCAGGTCCTCGGTCATCCAGGCACCGTAGCCGTAGTCCTCGGATGAGTTCGGCGTTGGCCAGCCCATCTCGGTGAACCAGACCGGTTTGTCGCCCAGTCCAAGCCCTTCGAGAATGCGGTGATACTCCTCGGCGTGCCGGAAGTAGAACTCCGGAGCGTCAGCCCAGCCGGGGTTATCGGCCGGGTTGCTGGCCCAGTAGTTGTCCGGCGAATTTCCGGCGCCATAGGCGTGGACAGCGATGACGTCAAAGTACTGCGCCGCTTCACCGCCATGCATCGTGAAGAGCGACTCGAAATACCAGTCGTCATCGAGCGCCAGGTCTGGGTACATCAAGCTGTTCGGCGCCATGCCGGGCGAGACGATGCGGGCATCCGGGTCAGCCGCACGGATTGCTGGAGCCGCCTCCCGAACCATCTTTAGATAGCCCTCCGGGTCGATGATGCGACCGTCGTAATCGATCAGATTTGGTTCATTCCAGAGCTGCCAGGCGTCAACCTTGCCCTTGAAATAGGGCACGAGATCCCGCATGAAATTACCGAATGCTTCAGGGTCGCCGGGCAACGTCGGGTCGGCCGGGCGCGCCCAGGCTGGCGCATGAGCGACGTTGACCAGGACGTTGAGACCGCGCTCTTTCGCGATGTTGGCCATATGCACGTAAGGCCAGACGTAGTAGTCAACCGCTGAATCGGCGTTGGGTTGAAGCCCGTCCCAGGTGAATTGAAGGCGCACCCAGGTACAGCCACTGTCCACCAGCAAGTCGAGAGCCTGGCGGTTGAGTTTGTCCTGATCGCCGTTTGACCAGAAGGCCATATTGATGCCGCAGGACAGGCGGTTTTCTGGATAGAGCGCCGTCGGGCCGATGACCGGCGCATCACGATCGGCATTGGTCGGTTGCTGTCGCTCGGTTGCCAACTCCGGCGTGCGATGATCCTGTAATGCCTGGATACCTAGATGCCCGAGTAGGATCTGGTACTCGGGTGTTTCTTCGGGGTGATACTCCATGCGGGTGCGTTCGAAGTACTGGACGAGCTGGAGTTTGCCCGTATAGATGTCGGCCTCCTGGAAAGGTTCGGAGAGCGGGTAGCCAAAAGTGACGAGCCCGCCATTCGCGTCCCAGTAGTCGCGAAAGACGCCAGCCAGGTAGTGGCCAGTTTCGGAAAAGTAGAGCGCATCCGTCGAAGGCGGCGCTCCATCGTTTCGATAGACAAAGGGCGCATCCCCACGCTGGCGCTGTTCGATGGTCTGTGCAGCGCCGAGCCGCACCGGCAATACATTGATCGGGAATGGTTTGTCGTCATGATGTTCGAAGATCGCGCGCTCGAAGTACTGGCGGTGCAGCCCGCCTTCATAGAAGACACGCGAGATCGGATAGCCGAAGGTCGAAAGACCGCCGCGAGTGCGCCAGAAATCGGCGAAGATTGGGTCGACCCAGAAGCCGGTTTCGCTGAAATAGATCGCCTGGTTCGATTGCTGCTGGGCAGATACCGGTTGATACGCCGCAAGCAGTGTAGCGACGAGCGCGATAGCCAGGATTATCCGGGATGGGCGCTTCACGAATAGAATCTCCCTGATAGCACGAGTTCGTAGCTCCCCAGGTAACAACGACAGTAATCGCTAATGGTTCCAATACTCTGTTCAGCCTCGCCCGTCGCGGTTACGCTAATGACCAGCCTACGCATGTAGCTACACAGAAAGAACTACCTAATGCTCCCAAACCGTATCACCGCACTCGACCGCAAGCGGATCGTCCTGGGCGTCACCGGCAGTATCGCCGTCTACAAGGCCGTCGACCTCGCCAGCAAGCTCACGCAGGCCGGCGCGCTTGTCGATGTCATTATGACTGAAGCAGCCCGCAAGTTCGTGACGCCGTTGACTTTCCAGGCCGTCACCGGGCGGGCTGTCTACACGGGCATGTGGGAGGCGCCGGCGGGAGAGGGGCTGCCGACCCACATCGCCCATGTCGGGCTGGCCGAAGCTGCCGACGTCGTGCTGATCGCCCCTGCCACCGCCGATTGCCTGGCGCGTCTGGCCCTCGGGCGTAGCGATGATCTGATCAGCGTTACCTGCCTGGCAGCACGTTGTCCTATTGTGGTTGCTCCGGCGATGGATGGCGGGATGTATGAGCATCCGGCGACACAGGCGCATCTCGAAGTGCTTCAGAGTCGCGGCGTCTATCTGATCGAACCTGACACCGGACGCTTTGCTTCCGGGCTTTCCGGTCGTGGACGGCTCCCGGAGACTCAGTCCCTCATCGGCCATCTACGCTTGGCGCTCGGGCGCGAAGGAAATCTCGCTGGCCGTCATCTGATCGTCTCGGCCGGGGCAACCCGCGAAGCGCTCGACCCGGTGCGCTTCATCACGAACCATTCGAGCGGCCTTCAGGGCCACGCGATTGCCCAGGCTGCACTCGATCGCGGCGCGAGCGTCACCCTGATTACTATGGCCAGGGACCTCGACGCGCCAATCGGGGCCGAACGGGTCGATGTCGATAGCGCTCGTGAACTGCTCGCGGCTGTCACCAGCCGAATCAGCCGGTCGACGCCCGACGCGCTTGTTATGGCCGCGGCCGTCTCTGACTATCGTCCGGCGACTGTTTCCGACAAGAAGATCAAGAAGTCCGACGATCCCGAGGTCGGCATGAGCGTCGAACTGGCCCGCAACCCAGACATCTTGATGGAGGTCAAAGCACTGCGAGCGGAGCTGGGCCGCCCGCTCGTCGTTGTTGGCTTTGCGGCAGAGACGAACGATCTGCTCGAAAATGCCGCCTCCAAGCTGGAGCGCAAGGGCATGGACCTGATCGTCGCCAACGATGTTTCTGCCTCTGACGCCGGCTTCCGGGCCGCTACCAACCGCGTCATCATCCTCGACCGCGAGGGCCAGCAAACTGGCATCGACCTGACCTCCAAATCCCGTATCGGAGAGATGGTCATCGACCGCATTGTGAATTTGCTGGATGAGTAACGCTCGGATTGCTTCACCGTCGTAGAAACCACACAGCAACACTACGCCACCCTGAGCGGAGCGTTGGCGGAGTCGAATGGGTGACGTTAGGGTGGGATCGTAGCTCCTCGAGAAAGATCGTTGAAGCGCTGGTGGTGTGCGCCCCGAGGCCATATGAGGGAAATCCCTCCCCGGCGCGTCATCGTCAGGGAGGGGTGTTGAATGGAGAGGGGGAATCAGTCGAGCAGTTCGACGCCGTAGCGCGCGCAGACGGCCTGTAATTCCTCTGGACGAACCATCTCATCCTGGAAGAGCCCGCTCATCTCGCGCAGAAATTCTTCGTGTCCGGCCGGGGTGAAGGTGACAAAGAGCCGTCCGCGTTCTGCCCCGACATTCTTATAGTGATGGATTGCGCCGGCCGGTACGACGACGGTGTCGCCTTGATTTGCGTGCCGGGTCAACGTGCCAACCAGAAATTCGAACTGGCCATCGGCGACATAGAAGATCGTGGTCTCATTGCGGCCGATTGCGGTGGGCGAACCGGCTTGTGGTTCGACATTTGCCTCGATCATCGAGAACTGTCCGCTGGTTTCTTCCGCGACGACTTTCGGGGTGATTTGGACACCCATGATCGAGAAGCTGTCAACAGACGCCGGTTTGTACTGGAGCGGGGCAGTAGTCATCATCGTTGAATACCTTTCCAGCCCGATCAGGGCTGACTTCGCCACCTCATTGTGGCCGCGGCTGCGAATCAGCCGCACCTCCCGGCGACCTTCGCCGGGAACGTCAGGAGGATACGCCTGACCCGGATCGCCCGGAATGTAGCGAAAGATACATTTTGCTGTTCAGTAGCAGACTAGCTATTGCGTTCGGCGACGAGCCGCAGGCCTTCGAGGGTGAGCATAGGGTCGACGGCGTCGAAGTGGTCGGTAAAGGGGGCGAGGGTCTGGGCGAGACCACCGGTGGCAATGACCTGCGCGCCGGGGAGGATCTCACGCATACGGTCGATCAAGCCCTCGATCATCGCGACGTGGCCGAGGACGAGGCCGGATTGCATCGCGTGGCGCGTGTTAGCGCCAATCACCGAAGGTGGGGCGGTCAGCTCGACGTGCGAGAGTTGTGCTGCGCCGCCGACCAGGGCGTTGGCCGTCACCGCCAGCCCGGCCGCGATAGCGACGCCACGAAACTCACCGGGCTCGGCAACTGCGGTCAGCGTCGTCGCCGTCCCGAAGTTGACGACGATGCAATTGCTCTGGAAGCGCTGGTAGCCGGCGACTGCATTAGCGAGCAGGTCGGTGCCGACCGAATCGGGTTGATCCGTTTTGATCTCGAGCCCGGTGTCGAGCCGAGCGCTGAGCAGGAGTGGCCGCTGCCCGAGCTGGCGCTCGAGCATATCCAGCATCCCGGTCGTCAGTTGCGGGACGACGCTGCTCATGATCGCGTGATTGACATCTCCTGGTATGATCGACGCATCGGCGAAGAAGGAGCGCAGCATGATCGCATACTCGTCCGGCATGCGATTACGAACGGTCTCAACCGGCCAGAATTGCGCCCAGCCGCTACCGTCATGGATGCCGAACTTAATATTCGAATTGCCGATGTCAATTGCGAGAAGCATGTTCCCCATTTCGGGGAGTTTGTAGTGAGTAGGTTGTAGTTCGTAGGAAGAAACGACACGAGAATCTCGACGACGGTCCTCACCTGACAAACTACGTACTACAACCTACAAACTCTCCTACCCACGCCAGGACATTATGCCGAGCAGCCGGGAGAGAATAAGCAGTTCTGCCTGGGCTGCGGCGATCTCGCCGCCGTTGCCGGCTGCGCGGACGATAGTCGAAGACATATCTTCCAGAACCACGACCGCCTCAGGAGTATTCAGATCGTCGTCGAGTGCAGCGCGCATTCTGGCGGTGTAGGGCGCTGGATCTATGGCATTGTCGCCGCCCGGGTTGGGGACGTGGACGGCTTCTTTGAGGAGACTTGCCAATCCCTCGTAGCGGGCCGGACCGCCGTCGATGTACTCCCATGGCGTGCGGTAGTGATGGCTGTGGAGGTAGAGCCGCAGGGCGTCCGGCGTGTGATACTGGAGCACGTCGCGGGCCAGGACCAGATTGCCGAGCGATTTGCTCATCTTTTCACCCTGATACTCGACCATGCCGATGTGCATCCAGAAGCGGGTGAATGGTTCCGTCCCGGAGAAGTGCTGGGCCTGAGCGATCTCGCACTCGTGGTGTGGGTAGATCAGGTCGCTGCCACCGCCGTGGACGTCGATCGTGTCGCCAAGATAGCGCATCGACATCGCCGTGCACTCGATATGCCAACCGGGCCGGCCGCGGCCCCAGGGACTTTCCCAATACGGTTCGTCAGGTTGCCAGGCTTGCCAGACGATGAAGTCGAGCGGGTGCTCTTTGCGCGGGTCGTCCGGGTCGGCTCCTCGCTCGCGCGAGAAATCGATCATCTGTTGACTGGTGTATTTCCCCAGCGCACCATAGTCCTCGTCGGCCTCGGTGCGGAAGTAGACATTGCCGTCAGACTCGTAGGCGTAGCCATCGGCGACGAGCTTCTCGACGATCTCGATGATCATCTCGACCTCTTCGCTGGCACGCGGGAAGACCTGTGGCCAGAGCACATTGAGCGCCGAAAGGTCTTCGACGAAGTGCCGGGTATAGCGATCTCCGAGCTGATCCCAGGGCACGCCGACTTCGCGTGCTTTGCGCACGATGTCGTCGTCGATATCAGTGACATTCTGGACGTACTTCACGCGCCATCCAAGATACTGGCAATAGCGATTCAGCACATCGAAGGTGAGATAGGTCATGCAGTGGCCGATGTGGCCGACATCGTAGGGCGTGACCCCACAGACGTACATCCGGACGGTGTGACCGTCAGCTGGTTCGAAGTCGCGCTTATCGGCGCTCAAGGTGTCAAATAGCTTCACTCTATGGTGCCTCAACTTCTATCAATATCAAGTGAATTCCCGTCGCGCGGACGGTAGCACAAACTCGGGCGGACCGCGACATCGTGGTGAGTGGGGTAGTGCGACTGAATTCAATCTTGAGCAATGAGCGAATTCAGGAACTGCGAAAACCGCAAGTCGATCCCAAAAGGTTAGTTTTATACCAAAGCCGGTTGGAATTGTTCTATACCGCAATGCCTATAACAAGATAGCGTGGTAATAGCCAGGGCGGGGCCCGGCAGTTCAACCTGATCAGTGAAGGGATCACTATAAGAACATGGTACGACGTCGTACGAAATCGATTGCGGCCACGCTGGCCATACTGATGCTGGTTATGTCCAGCATCTTTACTGGCGCAGTCACTGCCGAATCCAGCGCGCCGGACTCTACCGTGGATGCGCCACGCGCACTCCAGGCGACACCCATAAGTGGCGATTATGTTTGTAAAAACAAATACACGAACCAGTTGCGCTACACTCCTGGCCCAACTTGTTCCGCGAGTGAGCAGCTGATCCAGATCTCTGCTTCATTACCCTTTGACTACTGCTATTCGCTCTACACCGGCGCTCTCTCCGATGACCTACCCGGTGATGTGTGTCCCTATCGCAGTGTCTATGTCGAGATTGACGGCCTCTCATCATTCTTCGTCTGTATGAGTCCCTACACCTACCGGCTGACTCAAGTCAGCTCTCTGGAAGACTGCACAGGTGTGCCGCTCTTCTTCATCGATCTGCGCGGCGACATCAGCAAGTACGCCTGCGTCGAGGAGAATCTGAGCGCGACTGGATGTGACTTCTTCCCAGCTGGTCCACATAATGAGATTCGCCAGATCGGGCCCATTCCAAACACCAGCGGAGGGTTTATCGACTGCAAGTGGCAGTGGGTATTCAATGGGAACAACTCACCGACACAGAGCTGCAACAATGACAGTAGTAATGCTGATATTGAAACGGCACTCGAGGCGCTGACGGGTATCAACGATGTGACGGTGACTGGTGGTCCGATCGCAGGCACTATCGATGCACCGATCCGTATCGAGTTTGTCGGTCTTGATGCCCAGACTGATATCGTCCCTCAAATCTCGATCCTGAATGTCGGTAGCACGATCAATCAGAGTGACACTACTATCGTGGACGGCTCGGCCAACGGCCCAGAGGTCAGCTACATTCTGCCTGGTGGCACGGTCCAGATATTCGAAGCCGATGGATTCACGATCCCGAACGATCCGCTCACCTACGGTCCAGAGGTCACCGCTGGTCCACAAGCGGTTGACGCAAGTGGTAAGTTCGACATCGTCGACCTCTTCGAAGGCGACTACGTTGTCTGCGCTGACGGCACCAACTCGATTGTTGCGAGTTGCGAGATCGTGACGGTCAATGCTAATTCGCAGACGATCATCAACAATGTCGATCTGCCGGGTACGGTCTCGGCCGCGATTACCGACACTGTTGGAGTGAATGAAATTCAATCCTATAACGACTTCTTCCCGTTTAGTGGCCAAGTAACAGGCGGAACGTACACCATCACGTTCGATGGCAGTACCACCAGCAGCCTCGCTTACAATGCAAACGCTGCAACCGTCGAAGCGGCACTTGAGTTGATTCCAAGCATCAATGGTGACAACGTGACGGTTACTGGCGGTCCGCCGAACCAGTCCGGATCTGCGATGGTTATCGAATTCACCAATGCGCTTGGTGGCCAGGATGTGCCGGAGATGACTATCAACTAACAGCCTTCTCACGGGAAGCGGATTTGTCGGTTACTTCGTTGATACGGACGTTGAAGGTTCCGGCGCCGAGCATACGCTGACTGCCGATGCCCGCGTAAGTGGGGGAACCTTCACTCTGAGCTACAATGACGGAGTGACAAACTCGACGACCGGCCCGCTCGATTGGGATGCAACCGCAGCTGAAATCGAGACAGCGCTCAACTTGCTGCCGTCGATCAGCAATAGTGGAAGTGTCACCGCTCTGGGTGGCCCGATTGATGACGCACCCGTGATCGTGAGCTTCTCGGGCGTTACGAATTCAGGCGTGAACTCGCTAGTAGTTGACAACACCAACTTGGAGTAGACCCCTACTCCGTTCCCGCATGTGACCCTCTCCCCTGGGGGGTCCGCAAACTGACAGGCTCCCGGCCCCGCACCGGGGGCCTGTCCTTTTAAACGGGTTAAGCGAGAGCAACCTGACCCGCTAGACAGCGCAGCCTACAATGGGAATTGAAGGCTATCGAGACCATTCGGGAGGACGATGAACAATGACAACATACCGTGCTGACGTCGTTGGCAGCCTGCTGCGGCCGGATTATCTGAAGACTGCGCGCAAACAACTCGAAGCCGGTGAAATCAGCGATGCCGTGTTCAAGCAGATCGAAGATCGCGCGGTTGATGAAGCCATTGCACTCCAGATCGACTCCGGACTCGATGTCATCACCGATGGCGAGATGCGGCGCTATGCCTTCTTTGGCCATCTGATCGACGCCGTTGAGGGCTACGACAAGCTCGGTGGCTGGGCCATCCCCTTCCACGATGACGAAGGGAATGAGATTGTCTTTCCGCGTCCGGTCGTCACCGGCAAGCTTAACCCGACGCGTCATCTCTGCAGCGAGGAGTTCAGCTACCTGCGTGCCCGGGCTGGCGGCCATCCCGCCAAGGTGACGCTGATCAGCGCCCAGCAAGCGGCGGCCTATTATGACCCGGCTAAGTCGAGCACCGCCTACCCGACCATCGACGCCTACCTGGCCGACGTCGTCGACATCTTGCGAGACGAAGTCGCGGAACTGATCCGGCTCGGCTGCACCTATATCCAGATTGACGCACCACAGTACGCCGCCTTGCTCGACCCCGAAATTCGCGAGGGCTACAGACAACGGGGCAATGATCCCGACCGGCTGCTCGACCGCTGCATCGAACTGGACAACGCCGTCATTGGCGAACACCCCGGTATCGACTTCGGCATCCACCTCTGCAGAGGCAACAACCAGAGCAGGTACTATGCCAGCGGCGGCTACGACCCGATAGCTGCGCAGGTCTTTCAGCGCACCAACTTCAGCCACTTCCTGCTGGAGTACGACGACGCCCGCTCCGGCGGCTTCGAGCCGCTTGAGCACGTCCCCGACGACCGCATCGTCGTCCTCGGACTGGTGACGACGAAGAAGCCGGAGCTTGAGAGCAAGGAGCTACTCAAACAACGCATCGAAGAAGCGAGCCAATACGTCCCGCTGGAACGTCTTGCCCTCAGCCCTCAGTGCGGCTTCGCTTCGACCGAAGAAGGCAACTTGTTGACTGCTGCCGAGCAGTCGGCCAAGCTTCGCCTCGTTGCCGAGACAGCGCGGGAAGTCTGGGGCGGTTGAGGTTCCAGGCCAGTTTGAAATGGAAGTGACAGCGCCCGTCCCCACGTACTAGCTGCAACATGGTCGAAGAGACAGCGGGAGGAGCTGCCTTCAGGCGTTCACCATGTATCAATTCACGCCAACTACGCCGGCGAACCGCTACTACAAGCGTTTCGCATATGACCTGTTCTCCTCGCGCAACTGTGGATCAGTTCCAAGAGAACGCGTGCTTGGACATGTCGGCGGTGAAGCGGCTGGCTGGTGGAGTGCGTCCGAGCGCCTCGGCCAGGGCGCGAATGTGATGGGGACCCGCGCCGCAGCAGACACCGAGATAGTCAACGCCCAGCGCATGCGCCTGACGTCCGAACTCGGCGATTTCATTGCGGGTACAGACGAAGGGATCGAGGCCGGTAGGAAAGGGCTGACCGGAGTCCGCTGGACAGGCCGCGCCATCGGTCAATGACTGGAAGGTTGGTTCGGCTTCGGTCGTCCGGTAAGGCACTGGCAAGGCCGCCACCGGGCAAGCGACCGCTTCCCGGATAGCAGGCAGCAATGTCAACATCGTCCAGGGGCCACGGATACAGTTGAGGCCGACGACGTCCGCGCCCGCCTGCTCTAACCTCTGGCAGGCTTCTGCCGGAGTCCAGCCCTCGCGCGTCAAACCTTCGCGGTGGATTGCCAGCGTTACGACCGCTGGCAATCCGGCCTGTTTGACGACGTCGAGCGCGATTAGCGCCTCCTCGCCCCAGGAGATCGTCTCGGCGATGACGAAGTCGACCCCGGCTTCGGCGGCCCAGCCGACCTGTTCTTCGAACATCGCACGAACGGCAGAGGCGGAGTCAGCATCGCCCGAGACGTAGATGTTGGTGTTGCAGATATTCCCAGCGAACAGGGTGCCTGATTCACGCGCAACAGACTTGGCGATTGACAGCGCCTGACGATTCATTGGCTCCAGTTCGTCTTCGCGGCCGATGATGCGCAACTTCTCGCGATGGGCATAGTAGGTGAAGGCTTCGACGACATCGGAGCCAGCGTGGACGAATTCTCGATGCAACCCGGCAACGAGGTCCGGATGCTCCAGCACGACTTCCGGCACGTAGGCTCCGGCCTGGAGATAACCGCGCCGCTCGAACTCGAAGAGATAGCCTTCGGCGCAGATCACCGGTCCGGCAGCAAGACGCTCGATCAGACCTCCTGGCATGGTGTTCTCCCTCTTAACTGTCTGGAACTACTGGACGACTGCGTATTCATTGCGGAAATGCGGCACGAAAGCCGGATCGGTCAGCGCCGCGCGGTCGGGCCGGAAAGCGTTGATCTTGTGTTCGGTCGCGCCGGCAATCGCGAATTCCGAAAGGATGTCGCCAAAGACGCTGGCGAACTTGAAGCCATGGCCGGCGCCGACAGCCATGATGACCTGCTCGTAACCCGGCAGCGGCCCGAGTACGAAATCGCGATCCGGGGGCATGGTATAGAGGCAGGTCTTGGTATACAGCTCCGGCCCGAGCGAGCGTGGCAGGTAGCGCTCCAGGAACTCGCACAGGTTTTTGTGGGTTCTCGGATTTGGCTCGAAGCTGCGTGTTTCAGCGGTGACTACGTCTCCAGCCGCGTCCTGTCCGGCTTTCGTGGCGACCTCGCCATAGACCGGAAAACCATAGAACTCCTGAGCGTCGCGCCAGATCCAGATGGGGAAACGATCCGGCGCGAACTCGCGTAGATATGGCGTGGCGAAGTAGGTCACTTGTTCCTGGGTCACCGTCAACGGCCAGCTAACGCCGAGAGGTTCCAGCAGTCGGTTAGTCCAGGCCCCGGCCGCTACGACGACCCGATCGGCACGGAACGTCCCAGCTGCCGTCACTACCTCAACGCCATCTCCATCTCTCTGGATACTTCGAACCGGCGCATCGTCGATGATTGCCGCGCCGCGTGCCCGTGCTAACGCCAGATGAGTTGCGTTTGCCTTGGCTGCATCCACAAGCCCGCCATCGCGCTGATAGATTCCGCGGATTGAGTCGGGTATCTCCCACTGCGGCCAGCGTTTGCGGATTTCCGCTGCTTCGAGTGTTTCGTGCTCGATACCGAGCTCGGTCAGCGAGGCCGAGCAGTGGTCGATGTCTTTGATCCCAACGATGCCGGATTCCTGGAGATCGAGGCCCCCGGTGATTGTCAGGAGCTGAACACCCGACTCCTCCTCAACTTCGCGCCAGCACTCGTAGGCTGAAGTGGCTAGATCGACGTAGGCGGGATCATGGTAGGAGAGACGGATGATTCTCGAGTGATCCTGAGAGCCTCCGTTGACATGCCCGAGCCGAAACTGTTCGATGCCGAGGACATTGTCGCCAAGCTCGCGCGATAACCAGTAGAGCGCTGCGCTACCGATTCCACCGCAACCAACGACGATTGTCGCGTAGCTCCTGCGATCCATCACGCCCGACCTTTCTCAGCCCTGGGACAGCGCGCACTCTCCGTCAAATGAAGTGGCGAAAGTGTAGCGCAGGGGATACAACCGAGGCTGCCTTTGCGCAGCCACGAGACAGCCGACCCCCTAGAACTGTCATCCCCAGCGGAGCGGGTACCCGTTTTTGGGTGGCGAAGTCGAGGGATCTAGCCCACATGTCACGAAGTTGGATGGCGGCTTATCCGTCCGGCGATCGTAGGGGCGAACCTCGTGTTCGCCCTGCACGGGGCCGCGTACGAACGCGGGTGAACACAAGGTTCACCCCTGCGAATCAGACACGATGAGCGATTCCGAGGATGGGCATTCGTGTCGGAAGTCAGTGTAGAAGTGGGGACACTTTGCTAAGGTCAGGATGTACCGTGATGACAACCTCGGTTTCGATTCTTCCGCACCATAGTCCCGCGGAACGATATCGCACGAGACATCCACAGTCAGCGGGATTGCATGCCTCACTCCACTGCACTAGACTGGCGCGACGTTTATCCGAGAAGGAAAGGGCAACCGTTGGCCATCACAGGCGGCCAGGCGATCATTGATACGCTACGGGCAGCGGGAGTCAGGACCGTCTTCGGTATCCCCGGCGTCCACAACCTGTCGATGTACGACGCGCTCTATCGTGCTGGAGACATCGATCACATCGTCTGCCGCCACGAACAGGGCGCAGGCTTTGCCGCCGATGCCTATGCCCGGGTGAGTGGCCAGACTGGCGTCTACATCACGACAACCGGTCCCGGCGCGACAAATGCCTTCACCGCGCTGGGCGAAGCATGGACCGACAATTCACCGGTGCTGCACCTCGCCTCTCAGCTCGACCGCAATCTGATTGACCGCAATAGAGGTGTCGTCCACGAACTCGTCGACCAGCAGGGCACCTTTCGTCACATTACCCGTATGGCCGAATCCGTCCGCAACATCCACCAGGTCTCTCCGATGGTCGCCCGGGCGCTGGAGAGCACGCAGACGATGCGACCGCGCCCGGCCTATCTTGACTTCCCTGCTGACCTGCTCAACGAAGAAGCCGAATTGGTGATTCACCAGCCCAAAGCGGCAGCCCGGATCGAAGCCAGAGACAAGGACATCGCGCGAGCGGTCGAAATGCTTGCACGGGCAGAGCGGCCCGTTATCATCGCTGGCGGCAATGTCCATCGCTCCGGCGCAAACGCCGAGCTGTTGGAGCTGGCGGAAGCTCTGAATGCGCCTGTTTTCGAGACAGCCAACGGGCGCGGCGCGATCCCGTCCAGTCACCGGCTTTCAATCGGAGGCTGGTGGCATGGCAAGTCGGAATTGGCCGAGCGGCTGGCGGAAGCCGACGCTACGCTCGTGGTTGGCAGCAGGCTCGGGCAGACGGACACCGCAGGCTGGACCGCTCCTCTGCAACACGTCATTCATATCGACGCAGATGGCGACTGGATCAACCTGAATTATCCGGCAGAAGTGGGGCTCGTCGGCCACGAACAGGTCATCCTCGGACAGTTGCTGGAACACCTGGAAGGTGCGGGCACGGCTGGCGACCCTGCCTGGCCGAACCGTGTGCGCGATACGCAACAACAGGCTGAGGAGAATCTTAGGAGCGAATATTCCAGCGAGATGGCGGTTATCGACGCGCTGGCCGTCGCCGCAGGACCGGACGCGATCTTCACGAACGACAGTTTGATCCAGTACTGGACCTCGCGCCACATGCCGGTCGAGCGGCCGCGTTCTTATCTCTACCCGGCCGTCTACGGCACGCTTGGCAGCGCGTTGCCCTTCGCGATAGGCGCGGCGCTGGCGGCTCCCGAGCGACCGGTCATCTCGGTCAGTGGCGACGGGGCCTTCATGTTCACCTGTCAGGAACTGGCCACGGCCGTCCAGTACGGAGTCAACGTCACCTGCGTCATCTGCAACGACCACGGCTACAATGCGATGCGTCGATTCCAGAGGCTGCGCTACGGAGACTACACCGTATGCGACCGATCTCGCGACGCCCGATTTCGCGGCGATGGCCCGGAGTTTTGGCGCACGCGGGATCAAGCTCGATTCAACCGAAGAGCTGGCTCCGGCGCTGAGCGACGCGATAACGTTAGCCGGGCCGACAGTGATCGACATGCCATTGGCATTGGACATTCCGTGGATGTAGCAAGGGCAACCAAGCGACCATAGACACCGGGATTCTGTCTATTTCAAGGCTATGATGATGTATCAATCGAAGGGGAAGGAAACAAAGTATGGCCGATTTCGTTGTAGTGAGACCATTCTTTCAGTATGTCCAGGGTGAAGACACCAGCGAGATCGAGCAGCAGGAGCTTGATGCCGCAAACGCGGAGCTGCGCGTGCTGCCCTTCACCAACGAGGAGGAGATCAAGTCAGCACTGGCGGACGCTGACGGCTTTCTAACGGCGAACAATGTGCCGACCGATATGGTGCCATTGATGCCGAATGTCAAGGCAATCGTTACGACCAGCCACGGCTATAACGCCATCGATCTCGACGCCTGCACCGCGGCCGGCATCCCTGTCACGAACACGCGCTACAACGAGCGTGAGGTCGCGACGCACGCAATCGGACTGATGCTGGCAGTGACTCGAAGGATCGCAGCCCTGCACAATCAGATGGCCGGTGGTGATTGGGGGCGCGGCTGGCAGGGTGCGCTGCCGCCACTGTATGGCGAGACGATGGGCATCCTCGGGTCTAGGAAAAATCGGCCGCCAGACGGCCAAGCGCGCCGCCGCCTTCGATCTGCACGTCATCGCCTACGATCCTTACGTCGATCCCTCGATCGCAGACCTGCTCAACGTTGAACTCGTCGGCTTCGACGACCTCTTCAAACGCAGCGACTATCTCTCGGTCCACGTTCCCCAGAACGAAGAGACGACCGGACTTCGTCAACGAGCGGGCTCTATCGCTGATGAAGAGCAACGCCATCCTGATCAATACCTGTCGTGGCCCGGTCGTTGACGAGACATCGCTCTACAACGTTCTCGCATCTGGCCGAATTCGTGGCGCGGGCCTGGACGTCTTCGAGGTTGAGCCGACGCCGAAGGACAACCCAATCCTTGGGCTCGACAACGTCGTTCTGACGCCGCACATCGCCGGCTTCTCGACGCAATCGGTCATAACCGCCCGGCGGCTCGCCTCTCACAAAATGGCCCAGATGCTCAATGGCTACTACCCGCAGCCGCTGCTCAACCCGGATGTCCGCGGCCGCACCCGCGCCGAATACAAAGACGCGCACGGTAACGCTTACCGGGGTTAGGCAAACGACCAAACCCGCCGAAGCGCCAACGAAAGCGCTCGGCGGGTTTCTTCTATCCGCTCGGTATTCGCGATGATAACGTACAGCGAACACAATTCAGAAGAGTTAACGCGAATGTAACAAGCGTTTGTCGCTTGCAGCGATGCGTTTAACGCCATTCCTCGTATCGTAGGAAGTGGTCGCTCTTGCCTTGCCTCGTACAGTGGTGGTGGCGACAAGGAATCCGGAAGGACGATGGGGAGCCTCTGAGACGTCATCAGGGGAATCATGTCGCATGAGTCTGTTCCAGTTGATGTAATGGATTGATCGGATCAAGTGCCCGCTCATCAGAGAAACGGACCTGCTGATAGCCGCGCTGCATCGTCGAGTGGTGCAGTCAGCGAGTCGGCTGTTGACCGGCTGCTCTTGCGTGGAATGCTCATTGCAGCGGTATTAACACTGCTGCTTACCGCCGACGCGCTCATTCGCGAGCGCCGCGACGCGGACTACCGGCTGATTCGGGCTGTCCAGGAGATAGACGGGCCCTATCTGCGACCGGTGCTGCAGTTCGTCAATGACCTGACCGGGGCGTTCTGGCAGATCGCGCTCTGGGCGGCGTTGCTCCTTTATCTTGCTACCGTTCTGCGTTCTTGGCTTCCGGTGCTAACTGTGGCGCTAATCCCACTTGGTGGCGCGGCTAACTGGATCATCAGTGCTATCGTCGACCGCCCAGGCCCTGACCCGGATCGGCTCGTTCGATCGATGGGAGGGATTAACTCCGCGGCCTTCCCGAGTGGAAGCGTCGTTGGCGCTGTGATCTTCTATGGCGTCATCTTCGTGCTGGCGCGGAAGATTCAGATCGTCCCACTGAGGATGAGCATTCAGGCATTCGCAATGAGCGTCATCATACTGGCCGGTCCTGCTAGCATCTGGTTCGGTGCCCACTGGGTCTCCGATATCGTCGCAGCTTACCTGCTAGGGCTGACTATCCTGCTGGCACTGATCTGGTTCTACAGAACGGTGGAGGCTGCGGCGGGTGGTCTGCCTTTCATCCACGCAAAGGATCTCCAGTTCACAGAATCGATACCACAGGCACATGCGCTCACGAGCACGATCCTCTTTCAAGATGACATTGTGACGAAAATCTACTCTCCAGGCTTCGTGCCTCGAGCTGTCTATTGGCTCTCATTTCAAGCTGAGTTTCCTTACATCCGCAATAGAGCGGCGCTCGAAGCGGCGGTGCTGCGACGCAACCTGGCCGGCATGCTGACCAAGTTCTGGTACGGCAGCAACCGCGTCGCCCGCGCCTACGGCATCGTCGATGTCAACGGGCGGCTCGGACTGGCGAGCGAGCGTATTGATGTAGACGAAGAGCAGGACAGTGACGCGGAGATCATGTTTCTGCGTGATCTCTGCCGGCGTTTCGATGAGGCCGGACTACCAACGTGGCAGATCGATCCGCGGCAGCCACGCGGGAAGGACAATGTTCTCCACGGCAAGGATGGCAGTTACTACATCGTCGATCTGGAATCTGGACTGGTATCGCCACTGGCATCGCCGCGTGCCTTGTGGAGGGCGCTGCAGCGCGCCGATGTGCCGTTGTTCGATACGGTCTATTTCGACATCACACGAGACTATATTGAAACGTCTGCCTCTGATATGCGGACTCAAATGGGCGACGAATGGTATTACGAACTCACCGGACTGGTGGATCGAGCAGAGGAGAGTAACGCTAGATGGCATGCCAGCGAACCGCGCATCTGGAGCCGTATCCTGCGCTTGATAGTAGCCGGGTTCAGGACATCAAAACTCGCCCACCGAGCGAGTGAGAAATAGACTATAGACTTGGATCGTGCGGAGGCGATGCTGTAAGGCATGTTGGGACATCGTCGACATAAGCAGGAACGATTAAACGGATGCACGTGAGATCGGCCGGACGCTTTCGCAATCCTGATCCAGGTGATCGAGCAACGGGCCCATCCAACGACGGCACAATCAGCAGATACTGTTCGGCACGCAGCAAGCGATTTCCCTTCTTCCACGCCGGAGTTTTCGACCGCCGGAGAACGACCAAGGGTGGCCCATGGAGTCAAAGGTTGTAACCGGGCGGCGGGCAGTTTGGAAAGATCACCATCATCGACGATGGTACTACCCTCTCAGCGTCACGATGAGCGGGGGACGCGGAGAGGAGAGGTGCTCGTAACGCAAACCGTCACCACCGACGTGTGCTCCACGCTATTTCTTCCATGCGTGAGACCTCGACACAGTGAGAAATTGAGAAACGAATTCAAAGCCGGTCGGACATTGGCCGGGCGAACGGGACGTTGACTCCACTAACAGTCAATACAGCGGGTATGATGGGCTGGTCAGGAGAGTTCAACCGCAAATTGCGCGGAGTCGTCTATGGCCGATCCGAATGTCGAAACGATTGCCTCGTTTGTGCGCCCGCCCTATCTGACCGTGGGAGCTCTGGACCCTGTGCGCGTTGCCCGACGGCGCATGGAAAGCGACAGCCTGCGCTCGCTGCCGGTTGTGCAGGGGGAACGATACGTCGGCGTGATCGACTGGCAGACCGTTCGCTACCTGTCCGGTCAGGAACTGTCCCTACCTGTCGCGAGGTACGCCCGAGACGACATTCCGACGCTTAGCGACAACACGACAATCGCCGAAGCGATGTCGGCCTTCCGCACCGTCGATGTAGTCACCCACGGCCTCCTTCCCGTTCTGGATAGCGAGCGACGCTTGAAGGGGCAGATCGAGCGGGAAGAGTTCCAAGGGCTGATGATGGACGGCTCCGGCGGCATCACCGTCCGCAAAGACCCGACCGCGCATCTTCTGACAGGGCCGAATGTGCCACGAGTGGGCGCAAAGGTTGTCAGCTCCAATGGAAAGAAGCTCGGAACATTTCAGCGGCACGTCGAAGATCGTGGCCGTCCACGCTGGATCGAAGTCCGCCACGGAATACTCTGGAAAAAGCGCAACCGCTACGTGCCACTCGTCGCCATCGATCATCAGTCGCCGAAGAAAATCGTGCTCAACATCGAAGCAGCGATCTGGTCCACTTTCAAGGACAGGCCGAGACGCAAATAGACCTGGTTTCCGGCGCGTCGGGACCGATCCGCTGATCAGTCAGCTTCTTCGGTAGGTCGAGGACCTACGGTCGTGTGTCGCTGTCAGAAAGTCCGTATATGGTTTTACGTATATCTGCGGATGTATGGCAGTGCTATTCGTCGCATACTAACCGTATGGTGCTTATCGAATGCCGGCACGCACGTTGCGGGCCGGAGAAAGGAGAACGGTATGCCGCGCCATGACACCGCAGTTCTGGTTCACAAGGTTGAGGAGATACAGGGTCTTCTCAAGGAAGCGCTAGAATTTGAAGATATCATCCCCATCTGGCGCCGCCCGGGCTGGACGACGCCGGCCGAGTTCGTCCTTGTCGAGGGGCTACTCGATTCAATGGTTCGGCTCTCCGGCCAGCTCGTCGAGATGAAACAGGTCGTTCAGAAAGGTAGCCTGGCGGTCGGCGTCAAGCGTGAAGTGACCGCCAACTAGCTAAACCGGGCTCCAATCTATTACTTCCATGAGGGCGAGCGCTGCAAGCACTCGCCCTTAGCGTTGCCTGCCCCAGAACGCTCACCCTCACCGCTCCAGCCGTGCTATTGTCGCGACGAATGAGTCTGAAACAACTAGAGAAACGGAGCCAGAAATGCCACTCGTCATAGGAGCAGTTGCACCGCACGGATTCCCGATTATTCCCGATGTGAGCGACGACGCGGACGGGGCGCTGGAGACACGCGCTGCGATGCTCAAGATGGGCGAGCGCTTCAAAGCGGCGGAACTCGACGCGATCTTCATCACCGGCCCGCACGGCATCCGCGCTAACGGCGGCATCTCACTTGCCGACGTCGCCAGCGCTGCCGGGACGCTGCACTGGCAAGGCAAGACCGTCGAGATGAACTTCCCGGTCGACCTGGAACTGACGGACGCCATCTATGAGGCGGCGACGGCAAAGGGCGTGCCGGTCATCGGCGTTGGCTATGGTGGTTCCAACCGCAATCAGAGCGTCCTGCCGGCTGACTGGGGCATCATGACGCCGCTCTGGTTTGCCGGCCATGACCGTAACGTCGTTGGCGGTGGCCATGTCCTGGCCGGGTTGCTTGGTGGAGGACCCGACGATCCAACTGGCCCGCCGGCGATCATCGCCAACCCCTCACGGATGATTCCCCGCCAGCACAACGTCGAATTCGGCAAAGCCGTCGCCGAAGTCGCCCAGGCGAGCGACAAGCGCGTGGGCTTCATCGCCAGCTGCGACTGGGCCCACCGCCACGACCCGAATGGCCCGAACGGCTTCCACGAGGACGCTCCGAAGATGGACGCCGAAGTTGCCGACGCGATCAAGCGCAACGACATCATGAGCCTGATCGACCTTGATGACGAGTACATCCGCAACGCGGCGATCGACGGCCTCTGGCAGCTTCTGATGCTCGGCGGCGCACAGCAGGTCGTCCCGATGGACGTCGATTTCCTGAGCTACGAAGCTCCGACCTACTACGGCATGATCGTCGCGACCTATAGCCCGAGCTAGCGAGCCGTTGCCGCAGTCATTCCCGGCATGTTGAGGGAGTCCATCAACGGTTCGCCGCTCAGGAGACGAGTTGCAGTCCCGTCAGCCCGCGCAGAATCGGGTTGTCGCGCCATTCGACGTCGTCCTGGGCCATCTCCAGCGTTGGATAGCGCTTGAGGATTTCGGCGATGGCGATCTGGCCCTCAAGCCGGGCTAGCGGCGCACCGAGACAGAAATGGATGCCGTGGCCGAAGCCGATGTGGCGATTCGGGCGGCGAGCAAGATCGAGCTGGTCGGGATTCGGGAACTGCTCCGGATCGCGGTTGGCTGCGCCGAGGATGAACTCGATCTGCTCGCCCGCTTCGATGGTATGACCTTCGATCTCGATCGGTGCGGCGGCGAAACGGGTCGTCAGCTGGACAGGGCCGTCGAAACGCAACAGCTCTTCGATGGCTGTGCGCATCAGATCCGGGTTGGCACGCAGTTGCTCCATGTCGTCCGGGTGGCGTAGTAACGTCAAGATGCCGTTGCCGATCAGGTTTGTCGTCGTCTCGTTGCCGGCAAACAGGATCAAGAAGATGGTCGAGACGAGCTCGTGCCTCTGTCAGCTTTTCGCCTTCTTCTTCGGCTTGTACCAGTCCACTGAGAAGATCATCGGTCGGCGCTTTGCGCCGCTCGGCAACCATCGTCCGGATATAGTCGGAGAGTTCCCCGGCGCTTTTGTTGGCCCGATGACGTAGTTCATCGTCTGCACGCCAGGCTCCGAGCCATGCGCCATAGTCATTGGCCCAACGGGTGAAGCTGTCCTGATCCGAAGTCGGGACGCCGATCAATTCGGCGATGACCAGGCCGGGCAAGCGGATTAGCGAGCGTATCAATGAGATCCCACGGTTGGCCCGGCTCGACGCCGGCCAGCAACTCGTCGACCAGCTCTCCGACGCGGGTTCTCAGATCCTGAATTCTGCGGGCGGAGAACGCCTGAGCGACGAGGCTACGCAGGCGCGTGTGGTCGGTCGGATCGAGGAAGAGAATCATGTACTTGTTCGCCTCGATCAGGGCTTGATTCTTCGCCCGTTCTTCTTCATCAAGATAACCGAGATGGCCGCGTATCGCCGACATGCGTCTATCCGGCAGCAACGTCGAGACATCTTTGTGCCGGCTCAGCATCCAGTTGTTGCCATTCTTGATGACCGGGATTTCCTCGCGGATCTTGCGATAGATCGGGTAGGGATTGCGCTGCGCCTCGGGAGTCCAGAACTCGTAGCCGGTTGACATCAAAGGTGTCCTTTATCTTGTTGGTGCGATGGTCTGCGTACAGTGTAGCCCTTTACGGAGCGTAGAGCATCGACCGGAAGGAATCTCAACGGCTGCGTGACCTCGTCTTGTCGAAGAGGATATTGTCGCCACAGGCGACGCATCGCGTCGCAACTACGATGCGGAGGACAAAGGGAAACGCCCGCTCGGGTGAAGAGCGGGCGCAAACGGGATTGGAAGGGGCCGAAAGCTAATCGTATGGGTGCTGGCAGCCCTCTTCGTCTGGGAGCAGCGGGCGCACATACAGGATGTATGCTTCGCCATCGCTGATCCAATGCGTCAGCGTGTTCGCCTGGCCCATCAGGGACATGACGGCGGCAAAGTCGTCGCCCTCGACGACGAAACAGCGCGCCATCTCCAGCGTGGTATACGGCTCACCAAGCTCCGACAACGGTGTCTCCAACGGCCAATCGATCTCATTCGGTGTGCCCTCACTGTTCGCGGCTGAGGTGGCAGGCTGCGCAACGAGCTGGAGCCGGTCGACGGGGAAGTCGTCATTGACATCCACGAAGAATTCTTCCGGCACCCAACCGAACGGCTGGCTGAGATGAGCGGCAAACGGGTCGAACATGGCTCGGAATGCCGCTTCTTCCGGAGACACCATGTCACCAACATCAGACATCCCCGGGGCATAGACGGAAATGCGGTGCGTCTCGCCATTCGCATTGATCGTCAGGACGCCGGTATGAGCGTCGGCGACGTATTGTGTCAGTTCGTCCCAATTCTGATCGCCCTGAAGCAAACCGAGCGAATCAGCCTGCGCCAACACCCACTGAATGCCTTCCGGCGTGATCTTGTCGAGCGCGATTGCCGGCAAGGCGGGCGGCGGGTAGATCGTTATCTGAGCACCCTCATAGAACATCCGGCCATCACCGTAGATCGACAGAGCGGGCATGTGCGTGATGAGCCACTCGAGTGGCACGAAGCCGCCGGTAAGCTCGTAGCGCAGGACCAGCTCATCCTCGCCATCCGGATAGCTGATGTTCCCGCTCGCTGGAGTGTCGCCAGGATCAGAGAAGGGACTATTGCAGCCTTCCTCTCCCGGCAGCAGGGGCCGGTTGATCAGCGCCGAATACTCACCGAGATGTTCCCAGCGGCTGAGGACGATTCGCCCCAGCGAGGGCTTCCAGCATTGCGTCCAGATCGCCACCTTCAATGACTGTGCAGCGAGCGTCATGACCGGGAAGTACGAACGGCTCGCCCAGCGTCGACGGTGACTTCATCCAGCGGCCAGGCAATCGGTTCCGGCGGCGTCACTCGAAATCGTAGGGGATTTCGTTCCAGGGATAGGTGATGATCTCAAGCCGCTCCGGAATGTAGCTGGTCTCTTGCGCAGCGATGTGGTCAGTGGGGAAGCCAGTCGGAGCACTGGTTAGATATTGCAGGAGGTCGGCCAGTTTTTGCCGGTCGCCGCTTTCTCCACCGGGCTGGCCGGGAAATCCAGCGCCAAAACCAAGCGCATAGGCCGATATCCGAACAGGGTCCTGCCCGGCCAACCGGACTGTGAAGACGGTCGTCGGCGCGTCCGCGATGGCAATGCCACCGGAGAGTTCGAGCGTCTGGTCGCCGGCTTCAAAGAGACCAGTCGCCAACACACGTTCACCGACCGCTTGCATCCCGAGATCCGAAAGCAACGTCACTCGCAGATTTGGTGCTGCCTGCTCAGGGAAGATCTCGCGAACCGGGCCTGGATAGACGAGCTGGCCGTCGCTCAGGAGCGAGATGATCGGTGTACGTCTGACAATTTCCTCGGGGGCGATGAAGCCGCCTTCATAGGCGACGCTGATGACCGCTGCTTCGCCCTCTGTCGCGAAGACAGATTCAGTCGCAATAGGGGTGGCCGACGGATCAGGCTCCGGCGTCGGTGTCGCACCGGATTGCCCGCCGCTGTTTCCAGGCGGATCGCTATCTGCCTCTCCACAGGCAGCAAGCACGGCGGTGGCTGCGAAGGCCGACCCCGCAACGAGGATGCGACGACGGCTCAATTTCAGATCGTTCAACATCGAATCTTCCTCTCCCAAGCAGTCATTTCATATTTGTAGCCCGGTCGTCCGGCCTTCTTCGATTAGACGTCAGTTCTTCTCAGAATGTTCCCTGCCGCGAAAACGGAGATGGTGGGCCAATAGGTTGGCGCAGAGAATAAGGTTCGGTTTGTGCTAACCAGCAAAAGCCGGAAGGGATCTATTATAGGTAGGGAGATGTCGCAGGTAGACCGCATCATCGAATCATCGAAGACCTGTGACTTGCAGGACCATCGTCACTGTGATCATCGGGACCTTCAGGCTAGGCTTCTAGAGACGTATGGCGGGCTATTCGGTGCAACGACACAAGGTGAATGAATCGTGCTGACCGGGGATGTTCTGGGGGAAGTTCGCTCCGCGCTCAATCAAGCGCTCGATCGTGAGTCTCGTCTACATAGAATTGTAGAAACGCTCCCGGAAGCGATTTACATTACATCCGTTGAGGGCACGATCCAAAGTTGGAATCCGGCGGCCAGGAAGATGTTCGGGTACTCCGAGGAGGAAATTCTCGGGTTGCACGTTTCGCTGCTGGGGCCGTCCGGTAGCGGCAAACGAATCCGGACGATACTGGCGAAGATCGTTGCTGGAGATCAGGTCGACCCCTTTGAAACGACGCACCTGATCAGTACCGGCGCTGAGGTCGCAACGCTCGACAACGCCGCGCCGATCCGGGATGTCGCGGGGAATGTCATCGCCGTCGCCTGGAGTAGTCGCGGTATCGACGAAATCAAGCGACTCGAGCGGATCGTCTGGGAAGAAAAAGAACGCACAGAAGCGGCCTTCGGCCTCGTCACCGACGGCGTTCTGATGACCGATGAAAACGGCAGCATTACCTATCTGAATGAAGCCGCCACGCAGATCACCGGCTGGTCCATCGCCGAAGCTCACGGCAAATCAATTGATTTGATTGCCCCACTTGAACACGAGGAGAGCCGCGAGTCGGTAGGTTCGCCGGTTCGCACTGTGCTACGCAATGGTCAATCGGTTGCGGTGGGCTTCCACAATGTCGTCATCCGACGCGATGGTATCGCTTTCCCGGTCGAAGACGCTGCCGCACCGATCACCGCCCGCGACGGAAGTATCGCCGGAGCCGTTCTGGCCCTGCGTCCCGTTGGGCGCAAAGCGCCGTTGACAGCCAGAACGAATTACTTAGCGATTGAAGATCCTGCTACCGGTGAATTGGGTCTCCGGGAGATCGAACATCGTCTGGAACAGGCCCTGCTGACTGCCGGCCGGGACAATGCTCAGCACGCGCTGCTCGCCTTGAAAGTCCAGCGCTACGACGAATTTGTAACGCGCTATGGCCAAACTGCGGGAGCCGAGCTGTTGCGGCAAATCGCGATCATGTTGCGGACGCAAATTCGCGACATGGATCCTCTGGCTCGCATACAGCGCGGTGAATACGCCGTCTTGCTCCATAATTGTCCGCTCGATCAGGCCGAACGTATCGCACAACAGGCACGCCGCATCCTGCGCAATTTTCCTTTCTTATGGGATGGCGTCACCCACGAAATCGTCGTGCAGTTTGGCGTCATTCCGGTCACGTCGGACAGTGGTAGCGTCAGTCGAATTCTCCAGATCGCCGATGTCGCCTGCCAGATGGCAGACACCGACGGCATCGACCTCGTGCATGTTCTTGACGTTGGCGACATCAATCGCGCGATGTCGAGCCGCCGCTGGGATCGCACCCGACAAGTGGCACGCGCCTTTGATGACAATCGCTTCCGTCTTTACGGCCAGTCCATTCGACCGCTGGTCGAGGGTGGAGCGTATGGAGAGCAAGTCGAACTCCTCGTCCACATGCTCGACGACATCGGCGATATTATCAGCCCGCACATCTTCCTCCCGGCAGCAGAACGTCTGCATCTCTCCGGAAAAATCGATCGTTGGGTCGTCCAACGGGCGTTTGAGATGCTGGGCGGCAGGCACCGTGACGATATTGCCAGCTGGACGATCAATCTCTCGGAAACAACCCTCGTCGATGACGATTTTGCGGCGTTCGTGTGCGAACAGTTGCAACTGACGAGAGCGCTGGCGCAGTCAATCTGCTTCGAGATTGATGAAATGGTAGCGACCGAACACATTGGCGCGACCCGGAAATTGATCGAAGAACTGCGGCCGTTGGGTTATGCCTTCTCCCTGAGTGGTTTCGGGGGCAGCCCCAACTCATTTGCCTATCTGCGCAACCTCCCGGTTGACTATCTCAAGATCGACGGCACGCTTGTCCGAAGAGTTGACGATGACTCGGTCGATCGGGCAATCATCGACGGCATCGTCAATGTGGCTCGCGTAATGGGCATCCGGACGATCGCCAGTATGGTTGAAGATCCAGATTCGCTCGATATGTTGCGCGTCCTTGGCGTCGACTATGTTCAGGGTTTTGCTGTCGCCGAACCGCTACCAATCCCAACCATTCCCAAACCCTGATGCGGACCATGCGTTCATCCGAACGATTTAGCCCATCTTCGTCCACGGTTGGTGGGTATGCCCGGCACTATCACGGTGAGCCAGTCCAGCCGGATCTACACCGTCGATCAGAGCGGCAGCTGCATTCACGCCACGTTGAACCTCGCATCATTGCCATTGCCAACAGCCAGGTCTGCGTCGCCAATATCTGGAATGAGCGCGTCCCAGATCTTCGATCTTCCTGGCGACTACCTCGAGGACTGCAACTACCCCATGTCGCCTAGAGGTAGGCCTCTCGTAGTAGTTACGGCGCCAGGCTAGTGGGTGAATAGCAGGGGTGGCATTCAGCATAGGGTGCCGCTCCCGCGAACTCGGCTAAGATGCGCTCTTGCGAGGTTCACCAGATGTAGAGAGAGTACAGGCGGCATGGTCGAGTTCGATACTGACTTCCCACGGATTTCCGACGAACATCTCAAGCAGTTCGTCATTGATGTCTTCACCAGCTACGGTATGCGGGATTGGGACGCCGAGATCTCGGCCGAGATTCTCGTCGAATCCGATCTGCGCGGCATCGACTCGCACGGCGTGCCGCGCATGGCCTTTTATGTCGAGCGGCTCAAGCGTGGCGGCTTCAATCTGGAAGCGGAGCTGGAGGTCGTCAGCGAGTCGGCCGCGGCGATCCGCTTCGACGCCAACAATGGCTTCGGCCCGCCGATGGCGTACAAGGCAATGGAACGCTGCATCGAGAAGGCGCAAAGAAGCCGGCGTCTGTCTGGCGTCAGTCGGCCACTCCAACCACTACGGCATCGCTGGCTACTACGCGACGATGGCGTTGGAGAAGCCTGGCATGGCCGGCATCTCGATGACGAACGCTACGCCACTGCTCGTCCCGACCTACGGCAAAGTCGCCTTGCTCTCGACCGCTCCGATAGCGGCTGCCTTCCCGGCCGGCGACGAAGCGACCCTTCGTCCTCGACGGCGCGACGACCGCCGTCGCCTGGGGCAAGGTCGAGATTGCCCGACGCAACAAGAAGGCGATCCCGGTTGGCTGGGCCGTCGACGATGAAGGCCAGAATGTCACCGATCCTTTCGACGCGACAGCCCTGATGCCGCTCGGCGGAGACCGCGACACCAGCGGCCAGAAGGGCTATGGCCTATCGCTGATGGTCGAGTTCCTCTGCTCGCAACTCTCAGCCTCGCTCTGGTCGCGTGACGTCACCGGCTCCCGCGTCGACAAGATTGTGCCCTCTGACACCAGCCACGCCTTCATCGCGATCGACATCGCCGCCTTCCGCGACCTCGCGAGTACGCCGCCAGCGCCGACGAGATGCTGGCGAGCCTGCGCGCACCGTCACCGGCCGCCGGTCACGAGCGCGTGATGGTCCCCGGCGACCCCGAAGCCGAGGCCTACGCCGACCGCATCGAACGCGGCATCCCGGTCCACCCCGAGGTAGTTGAAACGTTGCGCGAACTTGGTACTGAAGCGGGGATCAGCGTGCCCTTCTAGGCTGATACAATCTTGTGAAATCACAAGGCTAGCCTGACAGGGGACCAGCGTGCCGGTCGTCATCGACAACCCTATTCTCAATGCGCCGTTTGAAGAACCCAAGAGGCACTTCCAATTCGGAGATGAAGGCATCACGAATGAGGTCGTCGACGAGCGTCGCCGCAGCTCCTACTTCATTCCGATAGCCCGTCCGCGCAGCCGCAGCGCTGGACAGAAGGCGTTTGAGACGGAGTGGACGAAAGAGCGGATTGAGGAAAACCAGTTCATCAATCGGATCCGGGAACGCGTGGAGATCTGGCGCAGAGGTGGCTATCAGGGCATCACTCCGACAACACGACGGCTTCTCGATCACTGGCGCGAACCGGAACGCGAGCGACGGCTATTCTTCTGCCAGCTTGAGGCGCTGGAGACAGCCATCTACATCACCGAGATTGCCGCGAAGTACGGCGATAACTGGATCGCCAACCAGTTGCGCGAGGCCAACGACAGCTCGAATCCGCTCCTTGACCGAGTTGCCCTCAAGATGGCGACCGGAACCGGCAAGACGGTTGTCATGGCGATGCTCATCGCCTGGCACTCGCTCAACAAGGTGGCGAACACGCAAGACCGGAAATTTTCGGACACGTTCCTGATCATCACACCGGGCATCACGATTCGAGACCGGCTGCGGGTGCTGCTGCCGAACGACCCGAACAACTACTATCGGACGATGGATCTGATTCCGCCCGATATGTTCGAGGATCTGCACCGGGCAAAGATCATCATCACCAACTTCCATGCGTTCAAATTGCGGGAGCACACATCGGCTGGTCGCTTGACGAAGGCGATTCTGTCGAACGGGGACGAGAGTCCCTTCACCGAAACGCCCGACCAGATGGTGCGGCGCGTCTGCCGCGAGTTCGGCAGCAACAAGAAGAACATCATTGTCCTGAATGATGAGGCTCACCACTGCTACCGGCGCAAGCCCGACGGGATCAAGGAACGGCTCGACCGTGACGAGAGCCAGGAAGCAAGGAAACGCGAAGAAGAAGGCCGTATCTGGATCTCCGGCGTCGAGGCGGTCAAAGCGAAGATCGGCGTCAAAGTCGTTTACGACCTCTCGGCCACGCCCTTCTTCCTGCGCGGCTCGGGCTACTCGGAAGGCACGCTTTTCCCTGGGTCGTCTCCGACTTCTCGCTGATCGACGCAATCGAGAGCGGCATCGTCAAAGTACCGCGTGTGCCGGTCGCTGACGACACGATGGCGACGAGTGGACCGACCTACCGCGATCTCTGGCAGAACATACGAGACGATCTGCCGAAGAAGGGCCGTGGAACGCAGGCCGTCAGCGGCGAGCCGAAGCTCCCGACCGAGCTTGAATTCGGCACTTCTCAGCCTCTACGGCAACTATGAAAAGCAGTACCGGCGCTGGGAGGCGAACGCCGATGCGAGGGACGGGCCTGACGCCGCCCGTCTTCATCGTGGTTTGTAACAACACCAACGTCTCGAAGTTGGTCTATGACTACGTCGCCGGCTGGGAGCGGGAGCTAGCCGACGGCTCGACGGTCGCCGTGCCGGGCAGCTTGCCGATCTTCAGCAATGTCGACGGCGACCGCTGGTCGGTGCGCCAGAACACGATCCTCGTCGATAGTGAGCAGCTCGAATCCGGCGAGGGCATGAGCGCCGCGTTCAAACGCGAAGCCAGCCGGGAGATCGAGCAGTTCAAGGCCGAATATGAAGCGCGCTTCCCGGGCCGCGACGCGAGTGATCTGACCGACGAGGATCTGCTGCGCGAAGTGATGAACACGGTCGGCAAGCAGGGACGGCTCGGCGAGCAGGTGAAGTGCGTCGTCTCGGTTTCGATGCTGACCGAGGGCTGGGACGCCAACACCGTCACCCACATCCTCGGCGTGCGCGCATTCGGCACCCAATTGCTCTGCGAGCAAGTTGTCGGTCGTGGTCTGCGGCGGGTGAGCTATGCCGCGAACGATGACGGCATGTTTGAGCCGGAGTACGCCGAAGTCTATGGCGTGCCCTTCTCCTTCATCCCGACCAGCGGTTCGAGCGCCGATCCGAAGCCCGGCCCGATCCCAACGCGAGTACGAGCGCTGGAGGAGCGCATCGATCTGGAGATCACATTCCCGCGGCTGCTCGGCTACCGCTACGACATACGTGAGGAGCGGCTGCCTTACGAGTTTAGAGATGACACGACGATGGCGCTGACGACGACCGACCTGCCGACCTGGACCGAGAACGCGCCGATCGTCGGCGAGTCGAGCGTCCACGATCTGGAGCAGCTGCGGGTCGCCGCGAGCAGGAAGTCGCCTTCGAGCTTGCCCGGCTGGTGCTGGAGCGCTACTTCGTCGATGACGAGGATTTTCCCAAGCCCTGGCTCTTCCCGCAAATACTGAAGATCACCCGCGAGTGGCTGGCGCAGTGCGTCACGCTGCGAGACCACACCTTCATCCAGATGCTGCTGCTGACCGAGATGGCGCACGATGCAGCCGGGAAGATCTACCAGTCCATCGCTGGCTCGGAAGAGGGCGAAAAGACGCTGATGCCGATCCTACGCCCCTACGACACGGTCGGCTCGACGCGCTACGTCGACTTCGACACGACCAAGCCGGTATACCAGGCCGATCCTGAAAAGTCCCACATCACCTACGTCGTCGCTGACACCGGTTCCTGGGAGCAGAAGATGGCTCAGACGCTGGAAGAGATGGATGAGGTTGTCGCCTACGTCAAGAACCAGGGACTCGGCTTCACGATCCCGTACACCATCGGAGGCAATGAGAAGCAGTACGTGCCCGACTTCATCGCCCGCATTGACGACGGCCACGGCTCTGACGATCTGCTGAACCTCGTCGTCGAGGTGAGCGGCGAAGCGCGGGCGGACAAAGCGGCGAAGGTAGCCACGGCCCGCAATCTCTGGATACCGGCCGTCAACAACCACGGCGGTTCGGTCGCTGGGCCTTCGTCGAAATCAGCGATCCGTGGGATGCCCTGAGCACGATTCGCTCTGTAGCAACACCAGCTAAACCAATGGAGGTCTGATGAGTTCCGCTCTGGCCAATGAACCCAACACTGCCCCTAAGATCGAATCTACCGACCTCACTGTTGCAAACCTCCTGAAGGACTTCTATACAGTACCGGATTTCCAGCGCGAATATGTCTGGCAACCGGATAATGTCGAACAACTTCTACAGGATGTGCTCGACGAATTCTTTGACGAGGGCGGGAGATACTACCAACGTCTGAGTACTTCATAGGGAGCATCGTTGCCTGCCCGGATGAGTCAGATACATTCCAACTGATCGACGGTCAGCAGCGGATGACGACGATCTATCTCGTGCTGTGCGCCGTGGGGACGCTTTCAGGAATCCGACGTAGACGTTCCGGGGTTACTGAAGGACCAGATTCGTGACGAGCGCATGGATCCTGTGACTTTTGAGAGCGAATTTGACTATCGGGCTCGTATTGCAATACGAGGATAGCCACGGAGTTCTGGAACGGATCGCCGACAGCGAAATTTCCGTCGACCAGATCGAAGGTACGACGGCATCGGTCAGAAACATGCTGGCCGCATACAAGGCGATCAGGGAGTTTCTCGCAGTCAACTTTCAGAACGAGCCACTCAGGGTTCGACAGTTCTACGGAGCATTCACGCAAAGAGTGAAACTCATCCGCATTGTCACGCCAACCCTCGCACACGCCCTCAAGGTGTTCGAGACGATCAATGATCGTGGCGTCGGCCTCAACGCAATGGATCTCCTTAAGAACTTGCTCTTCATCCATACAAGCCCACAGGACTATGTCATACTGAAGGATCGCTGGAAGAAGCTGACGGATATCCTCGATTCGTGCAAAGAGAAGCCCCTACGATTCCTTCGCTACTACATCATGTCTCACTACGAGATCGACCTGTCTCGGGGGCTCCGGGAGGATGAAATCTATCAGTGGTTCACAGGGCATGCTGGCGAAGTCGGGATAAATAGCGCTCCTCTGAATTTCGTGGATCGGCTAATATCACGGGCCGAATCGTATGCACACTTCCTGCAGGGCAGAGGGCCGCACGGCGAGCCCAGCCGCTACCTGCGGAACCTGCATGCATGCAGCGGCACGGCGCGGCAGCACTATATTCTTCTCCTGGCCGGTCAGCATCTCGGATCGGAGCAGTTTCGCGAACTTTGCCGCCACATCGAGAACCTGTTCTTCATCTTCATCATTACCCGAGAACAGACGAAGACTCTGGAACGTATTTTCGCTCGGTAGTTCCAGCGCCCTTCGTTCGGTGCAAACTGATGAAGAGCTGCAAGAGTTTCTGTCCGAATGGATTCTGCCTGAGATTGGAGCGAGGCAGCGCGCCTTCGACTTCGCGCTGGCCGAGCTATCGATGGACCGGATTTAGCAGTATCGCATGCGCTATATCCTGGCGAAGTTTACGCAGTTCGTGGACGAGCAGGCCTGGAGGAACCAAGGTCATCAGGACCTCCATCACTACCTTGACTCGGCGGTTTACGTCGAACACATTCTGCCCCAGAACCTACTTCGGGCGTATTGGATGGCTTTGATAAGCCGGAGGAGTACGACCAGTACGTGAACAAGCTTGGCAACCTCACCCTGTTGGAAAAGACGATCAATACTTCGGTGTCGAATGGTCCGTTTCACGCAAAATGCCCAGGCTATGCTCAGTCGATGTTCCTTTTGACGAAGTCGATTGCAGAAGCACCAAATGTAGGAATCGATACGCAGCTCAATCGAGCCGTTGTGACCTAATCCAGTTTGAGACCTGGAATTCCGAAGACATCCAGCTTCGCCAGGAGATGCTGGGCGTACTGGCGCGGCAGGTCTGGCTTCGAGACGCGATACGGGTAACCAAGGACCAGGAACATGAGTAGAGGACGCAACAACAATCCGACGCCGATCGCGTCGATCGAGCACGCCGATACCCGGATCAACATCCCGACCCAAGAGCTGCGCGATTTCGTCGCGGAGGACGAGGGCGCGCCGGGAACGATGTTATACCCGCGTGATCCATCGCTGGACCCGCAGCTGGTCTGGAAGGGTAAGGACGAGCAGGACCGCGAGGATCTGGCCGTCCCGGTCGTGCCGATCGACATCCAGGAGAAGATCCAGCCGCGGGCATCGATCGAGGATCTGCGACGCAATGGGGGGAAAGAGGATGCAACCCAGCTCGACCTCTTCTCCGATTTTCGACGGCGAGATCGACTTCGATCAGATGGTCGACTTCTACCACCACGAGCAGAACT
>CAVUYM010000030.1:0-5284 GCA_963745675.1 uncultured Chloroflexia bacterium | reverse complement strand
TCCGGACGAGCAGTTGGGGTTCGCCATCTTCGTCATCGACTGCGCCCGCCGTCAGCACAAGCCGCTCAGGTTCGACAACTTCGTCGAATAGGCCGGACATCGGATACACCTCGCCATCGGGGCTTTGCATGTGAATGTTGATCTTGCCGCCTGCGCGAGCATCGACCTCACAAACCGGGTTCGTGAAATGCCTCGGCCCCCACCACTGCGCAACGTGCGCCGGGTCGGTCCAAGCTTGAAACACAAGCACCCGCGGCGCGTCAAAGGTCCGCTCCATTACGAGCTCATGGCTTGATGCTTCGGTGGTCGGGTACGCATTATCACCATCGTCATTCCTTCACAGTATTCGGGTACTTCAACTGGCATCCGGTATGTTCGCTCAATCGTCGATCGCCACAAAGGCTGAGAGCATGGAGGCCCGGGTCATCTGGTTCGCGGTTATCCAAATGCCCCGACAGGCAGTGCGACGTAGCCATCGAGCGACACCGTCATCGGATAGATCACTTTCGCATTCTGACCTCCAGATTCATCATGAGGACGTCGGCCGGCCGTCTAACCAGCGAGCGTATTCCGGATACTCGTCGCATGCTCCTGGACGTGGCCGATGACGACGTACTCGATGAACCGTGCGACGGTCATCTCGTTGCCGCCAAAGTTCCCGGCGACGCTGTCGAGCCCTGGGTAGTCAAAGCTGGCGATAAGAAGGGCCATATCCACTCCACTAGACCGAAGAATGTCGAGCGTCTCGATCCTGTTAGCTTCCGCAAATTCGCTTGCATGTGCGGCGTTGCTGCGGTGGATCTCTTCCATGCTAATTGTTGGGGAATCGGTCTCGCCTCCGCGCTTCTCGACAATCCCAACAAAAGCTCGCTGAACGGTTGCCAGATGGTGCGCTGTCGCAGCGACGGTCCAACCCTCAGCGGGCGTGGTACGTCGCCACTGCTCCTCAGTACAACCGCTCAGCAGTCCAAGAGCTTCGGCATTGCCTCGCTCGAATGTTGTTGTAAGTTCGGATGATCGTGTCGATACTGTCATTCGTTTTATCTCCCTGATTTGAACCCTGCACCCGAGCGTCATTGATCGGGTGCAGGGCACATTTTGTCGCGCTCAATCGTCACCGGCGTTGGTAACTGGCTGGATCGTTCCAGGATCAACGTTGATCCGGGCATGTACTGCCTCATCCCGCAACGTTGCGGCTTCCCGAGCTAGTGGGATCACCCGAGGTATGTGCCAGCAAGGCCGGGACGACGCTGTCCCAGGTGGGCCGGAGCAGCAGATGCCCGGTCTGCTTCAGGAGAAGCAGCTCAGCACCGGGAATCTCCCGCTGCAGCGCCTCTGCATGGCCTGGAGGGAATATGGGATCTTCTTCACCATGGATCACCAACGTCGGTACGTCGATATCTCCCAGACGGTCCCGTATCGCAGGGCCAGTCTCCATGACGAAGTGGTTGATCTGGCTGGAAGCGAAGTTGGCTGTGCGGTCGACGTCTCGCCCGATGGGGTCGCGCAGTTCGCCTTCGTCGAGCACATCCGCGCCGCCGAGGCAGACGCGCATGAACGCGATCACATGGTCAATTACGGCCTCACGGTCGGTCCAGTTCGGATACCCGTTCCGCCGATGAAGTTCAGGAAGTCCTCGGACATAGGCGGCAGATCCGGACCGCCAGGGCTCGTCCCGATCAAGGTCAGTGATGCGACGGACTGCGGAAAACGGAGGGCGGCCCCCAGCGCGATGCCGCCGCCCATGGAGAGTCCGACGAAGTGCGCACGCTCCAGTTCGAGTGCGTCAAGCAGCCCAGCCGTGTCGTCGATCAGGTCGGAAAAGGCGTAGCCGGGCTGGCCCGGTGGGTAGTTGACCGAGCGCCCGGTGTCGCGCTGGTCGTAGCGGATGACGAAGCGGCCCCCGGTTGACAACCGCTCGCAGAACTCGTCCTCCCAGCCTTGCATGGAGGTCGCCGCGCCGTGAATCAGCAGAATCGCCGGGTCATCGCGAGCGCCAAACGTCTCGACGCAGAGGCCGATCCCGTTGACCGTGATGATTTCACCGTTATCGAGAGCCGCCGGTCTGTCGCTCGCCATGCGGGCCGTCATGCCTGGTCGTCTCGTCCCGCGTCTGCGCCATAGACGAGATAGAGGACGCCGTTCTCGAAGATCTTGGAATCGAGCAGTTGCAGTGGAATCTGCCCGGTCCCATCGGGGAAGAGCTGCTTACCGTGCCCGATGACGATGGGATGCACCAGCAGGTGCAACTCGTCTAGCAGATCGTGCTGCAAGAGCGATCGCACCAGCGTGGCGCTACCGGTCACGCCGATGTTCTGGCCCTCCTGCTGCTTGAGATGCGTGATCTCCTCGACAAAATCACCTTTCAGCAGCGTCGAGTTTTGCCACTCATCGACCGAGTCCAGGGTCGTCGAAACGACGAATTTCGGCGTGCCGTTCATATAATCGGAGCCCTCATATTCGTCTTCGGTTTTGCCGGGCCAAAATCCTGCGAACTCCTGATAGGTGACGCGGCCCAGCAGCATGCAGTCTGCGGCCATCATCTGCGCTCCAACGGTCTCCCCCATCTCCTCGTTGAAATAGGGAAAGTGCCACTCCCCCGGCGACTCGATGACGCCGTCGAGCGACATGAACAATCCTGCGGTGATCTTTCTCATCGTGAACTCCTTTGTACGTTAGTCTCAGATTCTGCAACGTGTTTTGGCAGCAAGCTGGTAGCGTGCGCTGCTAGTCAGCGTACTTGTCATGGTGGCGCCACCAGATGTACGGCTCAGTTTGTGGCCGGCCCTCCGGTGATTCCTCCCAGAGTTCCTGGCGGCCAAAGGGCGTCAGGTCCAGGAAGGTCCAGACGCTGCCGAGGTGTTCGACCCCGCGTCCGGCCGTGAAGTAGGTGCGATAGACGTCGTCACCTTCGCGGAGGAAGACGCTCAACCCAAAGGTCTCATCCTCTTCGGTCGAGACGCCAAAATCGAAGTTGAAGTCGCTGTCGGCCGACGAATACCAGGGTCTATCCCAGCCCATGCGCTCTTTGAACGCTTGCAGCTTCTCGAGCGGCGCTCGCGACACCATGGCGAAGGCGGTATCGCGGGCCAGCAGATGTGCTGGGTGGCCCATGTTATCGACGAACATTGAGCAGCCGCCGCAGCCCTCAGCCCAATCTGGACCGAACATGAAGTGGTAGAGGATGAGCTGACGGCAGCCCTCGAAGAGATCGATCAGCTTCACCGGCCCATCGGGCCCTTCGAAGGTATAGTCCTTCTCGACCTTCGTCATCGGCATGCGGCGGCGCTCGGCGTTGAGCGCGTCATGGGCGCGAGTAGCTTCTTTCTCCCTGGCGAGCATCGCTTCGTTTGCTGCTTGCCACTCCTTCTGGGATACGACAGTCGGGAGTGTCATCTGTGATCCTTTGCTACATGGCCTGTCGGTAGACCGCTGGATAGACACCGGCGCACCTGGAGAGACGTGTCGCTGGTGCGCTCTGAGCTGAAAATCGGATTCGTCCCAAAAAGCAGATCAGTGTTGAAACGCAGACGCGCCAGCGGCACGTCTCTACGGATCGCGGCCCTATTCATCGTCGTACTCGCCGTGATGGAGAAACCCGCCGATAGTCGATTCGTCTATGCACTCGGCCGGTTCTTCCCAACGCTCTTGACGACCGAGTGCGTTCAGAACGAGGTACAGGATCAAGTCATATTCCTTTCGCCATCGTGACCGGATCTCGCTGTCCGTACAGATAGAACATAAAACCGATACGAAACTGCAACTGGTTGTAGTGTAGCCATGGTGATAGGATAATGCAAGGGGGACAGAACATAAGGATAGAAATGGACGTCGAACACCGATCGGGATGCCCGATCAACCTGACAGTCGAGATGCTTGGAGACCGCTGGAGTCTGGTAATCCTGCGAGATATCATCTTGCTCGGGAAGCGGCATTTCCGCGAATTGTTGGAGTCGAACGAAGGTATCTCGTCCAACATTCTCTCCGACCGCCTGAAGATGCTCGTCGAAGTGGGTATGCTCACCGCGCTCCAGCGACCCCACTCACAAACAGAAGATCATCTACAGCCTGACCGAGAAATCGATCGCCCTGACGCCTGTCCTTGCCCAGATCTCGATCTGGGGTCGTCATCATCTTCCGGTGAGCATCGGGCCGGACCGACTCGCAGCAATGCTCGAAGACGGCGGCCCCGTTTACTGGGATCAGATCATGACCGATCTGCGACACGAGCATCTCGGCGTTCCGATCGAAGCTGAAACAGCCGCCGACGGCTAGCTGCCTCGCCTTCACACTCATCACCCCAATCGATCGTGTCGCGGCGCATAGAGATCCCAATTTCGAAGCACCGCCACATGCAACAACAAGGGTCGCCCTGGTGCGCGGCGCTAGTTTGGTGGCGAACGCTCAACCAGGGCTATGTCGTGCCAAGCATTCTTACGTCACACCCCGTTGGGATTTATCCATTTCGCTGCGCTCCGGCCGGGATGACAGCCAGACGGTACCTATCCGCTGGCTCTCTTGCCCGCCGGTTGGTAGGTCAGGATAACGACGCCGTCCGGTCCAACCGGCTGGGAATTCATCAACTTCATGCGCGCCTTCTTACCGCCGTTGCCAAACAGCGTCCGGCCGCTCCCGAGCACGACAGGGAAGACCATCAGGCGGTATTCATCAACCAGGTCATGCTGCATGAGCGACTGCACGAGCTGGATGCTGCCGTTGACGAGGATATCCCCGCCCGGCTGCTCGCGAAGCGCAATGACGCCAGCCTCAAGATCGCTCCCCAGCAGTTTCGAGTTGGCCCAATCGAGTGGCTCGCTCAGAGTCGATGACAGCGACATACTTAGGCATGGTATTGAACTTCTCAGCGAAGCCAACCTCATCGGTGACCGAGGGCCAGGCGGCGGCGAAACCCTGGTAGGTTACCCGGCCCAACAGCAGAGCATCGCTCGCGATAACTTCATCGAGCTTGAACTTGTCACCCTCGGCTCCGCGCTCGAACTCGAACGCCCAGCCGCCGTGTTCGAAGGATTCGGCCCCTCCGGGATCTTCCACCACTCCATCCAGCGTCATGAACTGTGAAACGACTATCTTGCCCATTTCTTCTCCTTTATCGAGAATCCATCCAGATCATGCCGACTCAAGCGTTTGAGCCGGCGAATACTCTGTCACTTTTACCTTGATAAAACGGTCGCGGAAGATCGCAGCCGCTCACCCGGCAGGCTGCAATTCGGTCAGATAGACCGCAAGCTGGTCCAACGTCCCGCCAAATCCCTGCTGCATAGAG
>CAVUYM010000029.1:0-18484 GCA_963745675.1 uncultured Chloroflexia bacterium | reverse complement strand
GAATGCACGAGAATCCGATTTGAACAAGCAACAGATCCTTGATGAAGTGAGGGCTTCCTACGCCGAGTGGCTGGGCACGCTTGCCGGAATTCCGAGCGAACGCATGACCGAACCACATGCGATAGGTTCTTGGACGGTCAAGGACGTCATCGCCCACATTGCCGCCGATCACCGCTGGCTGGCCGCTCAGCTCGACGCAGCGACACATCGCCAGATGCCAACGGCCACGAATTGCTTCGGGCAGGATGACGCTCCGCCGCCCGAGTACAACATCGCCAACAATCAGGACCGCAACGACTGGAATTACGAGCGGCACAAGGACTGGCCGTTAGATGCGGTGATTGAAGAAGCAGACTTCGCGTACGGCTGGCTCGTACAGATGATCGAGAATCTGCCAGAACCGGCCTTCGAAGCGATCTACACCATCGCCGATTACGACAACATCAACCACGTCCGGCCGGCGACAGATGACGACGGTTTTCGTTTCCCGCTCTGGAGCTTGATCTACAACGGCACCGCCGAGCACTACCCTGATCACGTCAGAGATGTGCTTGCCTGGATTGACCGTACGGCCAGTGACATCTGAATCTGTACCATTGACGCTAAACTCGTAGGGGCTCCAATAACAAGAATGAGCGCCTATGAACAGTCTATTGGCGCGGGAGCTATCAGAGCGACGCGACTCGGCTAGCTACTTCTCAACGCTGAAACAGAACGGGAAACCATGTCAATCAACGCGCGACCGGCAGGGTTTCGTCAAGACTGGTACGAGGCGAATGTCATCGCCGTCGAGGATCTGCGGTCGCGGCTCGACGGCGTCGCTGATGGCGGCGGACCGCAGCGGCGCGAGCGTGATCGAGAGCGCGGAAAGCTCCCGGTTCGCGAGCGCATAGATCGGGTCATCGACCTGGGCTCTCCGTTCCTGGAACTCTCGCCGCTGGCCGCTGAGGACATGTACGACAACGAGGTGCCGTCAGCAGGCATCGTCACCGGAGTGGGCCGCGTCGACGGCCAGCCGGTGATGATCGTCGCCAACGACCCGACGGTCAAAGCCGGGACCTACTACCCGCAAACCGTCAAGAAACACCTGCGGGCACAAACTATTGCACTCGATAACCGGCTGCCCTGTCTGTATCTTGTCGATTCCGGTGGCGCGTTTCTGCCGCTCCAGAGCGAGGTTTTCCCCGACCGCGAACACTTCGGGCGCATCTTCCATAACCAGGCGGTGCTGTCGGCAGCCGGAATCCGCCAGATCGCGGCGGTCCTCGGCTCATGCACGGCTGGCGGGGCCTATGTCCCGGCAATGTCGGATGAGGCGATCATCGTACGCGGCAACGGCACGATCTTCCTTGGAGGGCCGCCTCTGGTGCGGGCCGCAACCGGCGAAGAGATCACCGCCGAGGAACTGGGCGGCGCTGACGTCCATGGCCGGATCAGCGGCGTTGTGGATTACATCGCTGAGGACGAAGAGGAAGCCCTCCAGCTAGCGCGCAGGCTACTAATGGTGCGGCACCCGCAAATACCGCCGTTGCCCTGGGAGCGACGCGAGGTCAGACCTCCAGACGGCAACCCGGACGACATCCTCGGCTTCGTTCCGCCCGATCCACGCACGCCGTCAGATCCCCGTCCACTGCTGCAGCACATCCTGGATGGCGGCGTGCTCGACGAATTCAAGGGCGACTATGCCGAGACAATCGTCTGCGGCTACGGCCACCTCTACGGCATCCCCGTCGGCGTCATCGCCAACAATGGCGTGCTCTTCAGTGAATCTGCCCGCAAGGCAACCCACTTCATCATGCTCTGCACCCAGCAGAAGATCCCGCTGCTCTTCGTCCAGAACATCACCGGCTTCCTCGTCGGACGCGAAGCCGAACACGGCGGCATCGCCCGCGACGGCGCGAAGATGGTCTCAGCCGTTGCGACGGCGAAGGTCCCGAAGATCACACTGATCACCGGAGCGAGTTACGGCGCAGGTAACTACGCCATGGCTGGACGCGGTTACGATCCACGCTTCCTCTTCACCTGGCCAACGTCGCGCACTGCCGTTATGGGCGGTGAACAGGCGGCACGGGTACTGACGACCATCCGCAGTCGCGGCCAGGATCTAACACCCGACGAGGTGGCGGCTATGGAACAGGAAACCCGCGACCACTTCGAACGCGAAACCGAGCCCTACTTCGGCACAGCCCGCCTCTGGGACGACGGCGTCATCGATCCGCGCGACACGCGGATGGTGTTGGGATTGGCGCTGGAGACTTGCCTGAATGTCGAGATTGAGGAGACGAAAATAGGGGTGTTGCGGGTGTAGGGGATTTCCCTCACCCCCCGGCCCCCTCTCCCACTGCTGCGCGGGGAGAGGGGGAGCCGAACATCGAGACGTAGCACGATTCCCTCGTCTTACTCCCCTCTCCCCCGCTGAAGCGAAGCGGAGGCGTGTGGGAGAGGGGCCGGGGGTGAGGGAAATCCCAACACCCTCGCCGGATTCGCCACCATCATCACTTCGATCTGATCCTCGCTCACACCCAAACGCCGCAACCTCGGCAGGAAATCCTCGAAGATGTGGCAGTAGCCGGTGTGGCCGCTATAGCGCATCTCGTAGTCGCGGTTGCGGTCGTGCGAGAGCAGCAGGCGTTCGATATGGCCACGTGAGACCAGGGCGGCGACAAGTTCGGCGCGGGTTTCGTCGAGCAGATAGTTCTCCTTGTCGATGACGTCAAACTGGACGTATGCGCCCTGCTCAGCAAGACTTCGCGAGGACATCGATGTCAGGCCGCTCGTCGACGTGACCGGCGATGAAGCGGTTGGGGTCGATCCCATCCGCCTTCAAAATCTCAAGTTGCTCGACGGCGGCAAGGCCACCGGGGATCTCCTGCCTCCGTGCCCCCGTTGTGTGGGTCGTGATCGCGGCGCCGGTCCGTTTGTGGGCGATAGCGACGGCCTGCAAGCCTTTCAGTTCCAGTCCCTCGACCCTTGCTCGATGGATCGAGGATTTGAGGATGCCTGGTTTACGACTAGTCCGGACCGACTCCTTCAAGAATCTCGTTCGTGATGTGGTCGGCCAACTCATCGACCGACCACTCGGCGACGAAGAGCGGCATGCAGGGCTCGATGTAAAAACCTGCCGTCGCGATGATATGGACACCGCTAGCCGCCGACAACCGTGCCAGAACATCCAGATCGCGACCCCAGCCGTCGCAGGTGACCTCAACGATTGCGCCACCGCCAGCCTTACGGAAGGCGACCAGCTCACCGACCAGCTTGTCTTCGTCGTCCAGCCGCATGTAGTCGTCGGTCGACCGGCTAACGCCAAAGAGTTCGCGCCGTGGCGCGGTGCGCTGGTCGCACCAGATGTGCTCGTGAGTCAGGCAGACGCCGAGTTCATGGGGTTCGATAGGACCGAGGACGGTTTGGATCATCGGTGGACTACCTCTCAGGTAGAGTTTTCAGTCACTCGATGTCTCGAAACACGTCGAGTATGTCGTCGTAGAGAAGAGAGCCGATTGCCACCGACGACCCATCGTCTAGCCGGATGATAATAGCCCTCATTCCGGATAGCCAGGAAAACATATATGGCCAGGATCGCCTCACCAATTTCACCGACTCGATGCGGCTCAATGGGTAGCTCCAAACCGGGTATATCACCTTCCACGACAGGCCCTCTGATCTCAAGTACGTATATCGACAGACTACTCGTTCGGTTGTTATCAAAAAGCGAGCGCTGCACCCAAAAGGAAGTGGGTGAAGCGGCAGATAAGCAACTGCGTCATCGTCATACAGAATTTCTTCCCCGGGAAGAACTTCAATCTCAAGATCTCTCGAGATCGTAGTATCACGTCGTCTCCGGGCGAACATAGACTACCTTCGACCGAATGAGCCCTGTTGCAGCGAGGCGACGCATCGCGTCACCGCTACAGGCGGGGGCATGGCGCGTCCGGGATTGCCGAATTCATACCAGCACATATCCAACACTCTCCATCACCTTCAACAGATCGAGGATCTCTGCCGTTGAGCGTAGTTTGGTGAGGCCGTGGGCGATGTTGCCAGAGGTGTGGGACTGACCGTCATGGGTCAGGGCAACGACGGCGTCGGAGGCGAGAAGGCTGCTCACGCCGAGATCGGTCAGTTCGTAACAGGTTTGGCGGATGCCAAAGTCGTAGAACGTGCCGGCAACGATGGCGCTCTGGATCTGATGTTCCGACAAGAATGCACGGAACCCGGGGCTGCTGAGCGCCCCCCAACCCTGCTTCACGAAGACGTGATCGCGGGTATTCGGATGCCAGTCGTCGAGGAACCCCCAGTCCGGCCCAGCAACGTCCCAGATCCAGCCGGTCGCTTCCTGAAATGTCGAGGGGTGGCCGTTGAGCGGCATCCCCAGACTGACGTATGCGACTGCAATACCCGCAGCACGGCAGGAGTCCGCAAGCACCCGAAAGTTCCCGGCGACGAGCCTCAGCGTCTCGAAATACTCATCGAACTCGCGGCTGAGAACTTTGTCGGCCGCTTTCCGGGCCAGCCAGCCACCGTCGGCGTCTGCCAGCGGGTTGTGGACGTCCTGAAGGATCAGGCAGCTACGGCCAGGTTCCAGGCGAATCCCGGGAACCTCGTCAGTCAGCAGCGTCAGCGGATGGCGCATGATGTTCCCCTCGAAGATCAAACAGGATGAAGGCGCGTTGCCCCTTGAAGACTCTGAAAAGGTAGTAGAGAGAGGGAAAGAGAACAAGCGCGCCGAACCCCAGACCGCCGAGTAACAGTTGCAGCGTAATGTCCGGCGCAGCAGCGTCGGTGATCTTGACCTCACTGACGACGAGATAAGGGTTGAGAGCCAGCCCCCATCCAGTCAGGATCAAGGCAACCTGGCTGATGGCGAGGGTACGTGCAAAGAAGTAGCGCCGCGTGAAGAGAGCGAAAATCGCCCCGCTGGCAACGATGGCGGTGAGAGATCTGGAGCGGCCAGCCCCACCATGAGGCGAGCAGGCCTTCCCGCAGCACTGGAGCGCCATCACCCGCCAACAGAACGACGAGCAACGCGAAGCCACCGAGGATGACAGCCGCGATCAGTGCCCGGCGACGGAAATCTTCTTGAACTTCTGGCTCTTCGACGGCCTCGACGGTGAGGAAGACCGCCGCTATGTAGGCGAACAGAGCAAGCGTAAAGCCGCCGACTGCCACGGCAAAGATGTCGACCCAGGCATTGAACCAGCCGCTCGTGACCATCCCGTCCTCGACGCGGATAGTCCCCGAAGAGATACCGCCGATGACCATCCCGAGCATCACCGGCGTGGCAGTGCTGGAGATAGCAAAGACTCGACCCCAACGCCGCTGAACGTGGTCGTCGGGCGAGTCGTAGGCACGAAAGACGAACGAGGTCCCACGCAGAACGATGCCGATAAGCATGATCGTGAGCGGGATGTGAAGCGCCGTCATGATGACGGAGAAGGCTCGCGGGAAACCGGTAAAAAGGATGACGATGACCAGAATCAGCCAGACATGGTTGGCCTCCCAGATTGGCCCGATAGCGTGGGAGATGATCTCACGCTGACGCCCGCGCCTCGGCCCGCTGGCGAAGAGATCCCAGACTCCTGCGCCAAAGTCAGCGCCCCCCAGCACGGCATACCCTATGAGAGAGATCAGGATCGCGCTTGCGACGGCGACATCAAGAGCTGGCATAGCCTGGTTCTCTTCCACCGTCGCTCACCGACTCGTCCGCCTCTTCTCGGGGTTCAATCACAACCTGCCGGTAAAGTAGCCATGCCGTTGCAATCGCGAGGAAGATGTAAAGAATCGTAAAGCTGGCGAACGGCACAACCAGGTTCGGCACGTCGGTCAGGGCATCCTCTGTCCGCAGAACTCCACGGATGACCCACGGTTGGCGGCCGACTTCTGTCACGACCCAGCCAGATTCAAGGGCGACGAATCCGAGCGGCCCACACAACATCACGGCCCGCTGGAACCACGGGTGTGTCGGTAGCTCCCGTTTGCGCCAGGCGAGGTAGAGCGCCCCATAGGCCAACAAGCAGCAGCAACGACCCGATCCCAACCATAAGCTGAAATGCGAGATGGACGATCGCAATCGGCGGCTGCTCGTCGTCCGGGATCGCGTCCAAGCCGGTGATCTCAGCATGCGGATCATGGTGTGCGAGCAGGCTCAGGCCATAGGGAATCTCGATCCCGAAGCGCGTGCTCTGGCTATCCACGTCGGGGATGCCACCGATGGTCAGACTCGCGCCCTTTTCCGTTTTCCATTGGGCTTCAAGAGCAGCCAGCTTCGCGGGCTGATTGTCGGCCAGGAAGCGGGCGCTGATGTCGCCGCTGATTGGCTGGATAGCCGCGGCGATAACTCCGACAGTCAAGGCAATCGCGATGGCTTTACGGTGGAATTCGCTGCGCGGTTCGCGTCTCAAAAGGGCGGTGTGGATCGCGGCAACGGCGAAGGCTGTAGAAAGGAATGCAGCGATAGTCATGTGCAGCGTCTGTTCGAAAGCAGCCGGATTGAACATGGCAGCGACCGGGTCGATATTGACCGGCTCGCCATCGACGAGATCGAAGCCGGTCGGCTGATTCATCCAGGCATTCGCCATGACGACAAAGATGCCTGACAGGATGCCGCTCAATGCGACCATCCAGCCGGCGAACCAGTGCGCCCTGCGCCCAACCCGGTCCCAGCCATAGAGGTAGATACCGAGGAAGATCGCTTCGGTGAAAAAAGCGAAGCCTTCCAGCGAGAACGGCATACCAATCAACGGTCCGGCCCACTCCATGAAGCGCGGCCAGAGCAGGCCGAGTTCGAAGGAGAGCACCGTCCCTGAAACCGCCCCGACGGCAAAGAGGATAGCCGTGCCTTTGGCCCAGCGTCTGGCGAGTTTGAGGTAGGTATCATTACCGGACCGCAGCCACAGCCCTTCGGCAATGACCATCAGTAGCGGCATCGCGATACCGATAGAGGCAAAGATGATGTGGAATCCGAGCGACATAGCCATCTGGGAACGGGCAGCGAGCAAATCGCTCACGATGAACCTCTCGGCGCGGATGGCCGAGCTGCCACCCACTAAAGCCGTCCGGGTAACGCCTGTGAATATTATCACTAGCGTATTGACGCCTGTTTCGTCGATCGGCTTCAATCCGCTGTACGATTGACCATTACGACGAACAGGTGATGTGAGACCGAGGGCGGGATACGAGTCAGTGCAAGAGGAACTCAATAGCTACATACAACGGCAACGGCAGAACTGGGGTTCCTCGATCGGGCTGCACCGGCTGTCCAGCCAATTCCAGCCTGCATCCGAACGTCTCGTCGAATGGCTCGAGATCGGTCCCGAGGACCGGGTACTCGACGTTGCTACAGGAACGGGTCGGACGGCTGTGCTCGCCCGTGCCACCGGCGCGACAGTTGAGGCTCAGGATCTTTCACCGGTGCTGCTCGGCGAGGCCGAGCATTTCGCGCTAGCAAGCGGCTACTCGGATATCGGGCTGCATGAGTCCGATGCAGAAGAATTGCCCTACCAGACGGAAAATTTCACCATCGTTGTCTCCACGTTTGGGGCAATCCACGCGCCCCGCCCCGATGTTGTCAGCGCCGAGATGAACCGGGTACTTGTCTACGGAGGCACGCTCGGACTGGCTGTCTGGACCTTCGACTCCGCCATCTTTCGTCTGGGACGGCTAGTGCCCGGATCAGATCCGGGCATGCGGGGTGCCGTCGACCCTTCTGAATGGGGTCGGCGCGAACGTATCCGCGAGTTCATTAGCCAGCGTTACTTCCCGACGCTGGAAATTGAAGAGGGTTCGCTGAAGATCAGTTACCCCACGGTAGATGCCGCCTGGCGAGACTGGTCCCGCAACTATGGCCCAATCCGTTCCGCCTACCAGGCCATTCCATTGAGAAACAGGGACACAATCGATCAGGCCGCTCGAGAGTTTTTCTCGCAGTGGGCTAGCCCATCCGGGGAAGTCGTCTGGCCGCTCACGTACTTGCTCATTCGGGCGACCAAGATCGGCCTAAATCAGCGGGTGGGATAGCGGCAACCGATTCCGGTACTGCTTCAACCCACATACGCGAAGGTACCCGTGACAGCGAGTGCGGTGAACCTTGCGATCCGTGGCACTTGCCGATATGGATTACTCGAACCCAGCGCCTGCCGGGATATCGGGATGGTTGTCTTCGAGTGGCAGGTCAATGGACGAAGTCTGTCCCGCCGGCGAGATAGATTCAGCCACCGGTAATTCAATATCATCGCCCAGCAAAGCCGCACTGACGACCTGATCCATATTTTCAACCCAGATGAAGGTCATATCCTTTTGGACCTTTTCCGGGATATTGATCAAGTCGCGCTCATTCTCTGACGGAGCTAACAAGGTACGAATACCGTTGCGATGAGCCGCCAGCGTCTTTTCCTTCAGGCCGCCAATCGGCAATACACGGCCGCGCAGTGTGATCTCGCCGGTCATTGCAATACTGTGGTCAACCGGACGCCGGGTAACGGCTGATATCAGTGCAGTCGCCATCGTAATACCTGCTGAAGGGCCGTCCTTCGGCGTTGCGCCTTCCGGCAGGTGAATATGCAGGTCGATCTTCTCCCGAAAATCCGGTGCGATGCCTAGCTGTTCGGCGCGTGAACGCGCATAGGACAACGCCGCCTGAGCGGACTCCCGCATCACGTCGCCCGCCTGGCCAGTAATCGTCAACTTGCCTGAACCTGGCATCGTCGCAACTTCGACCAGGATGATCTCGCCACCAATGCTCGTTTTACCAAGCCCAATTGCGACGCCGATCAAGGACTCGGAGAACTTCTGGTCGTAGCCGAAGCGTCTCGGGCCGAGAAATTCCTCAAGACGTTTCTGCGTCAAGCGAATCACTTTGGACTCATCATCGTCCGAATCGCCGTCCCGGATCATCTCGCGAGCGGCCTTGCGGCAGAGCTTTGCGATTTGACGTTCGAGGTTGCGAACACCGGCTTCGCGGGTATAGCCGCGCAATATCTCAATCCACATACGTTCCGAAATCTGAAGGCTTTCTTCGGCCAGGCCATGCGCTTCCAGCTGTTTTCGCAGCAAGTGGCTGCGGGCAATGCCGATCTTCTCGTCCTCGGTGTAGCCGCCAATCTCGATGATTTCGAGACGGTCAAGCAGCGGCACCGGAATACCTGAAAGCTGATTCGACGTCGTAAGGAAGAGCACGTCCGACAGATCATAGGGAGTATCGAGGAAGTGGTCGACGAAAAATGCGTTCTGTTCAGGGTCGAGCACTTCGAGCAACGCTGACGCTGGGTCGCCGCGATAGTCGGACGATAGTTTGTCGATCTCATCGAGCAAGACGACAGGATTTGTCGTCCCTGCGGTCTTCAAAGCACTGATTATCCGCCCGGGGTATGCGCCAATGTAGGTGCGCCGGTGGCCACGAATTTCGGCCTCGTCACGCACGCCGCCGAGACTCACCCGAACGAACTCGCGATCCATGGCTCGCGCGATAGATTGGCCGAGGCTTGTTTTGCCGACGCCGGGAGGGCCGACCAGACAGAGGATAGCGCTGCCACCTGACGCCTCAGGTAGATGCCGCGTCAACGAACGCACGGCGAGAAACTCGACGACCCGCTCCTTGACATGATCTAAACCATAATGATCGGCATTCAGCACGGCTTCGGCATGATCGAGATCGTAGTTATCGACACTTTGCTCGTGCCAGGGCATCGCCAGCACCGTCTCGATGTAGTTACGAACGATCGTTGCCTCGGCTGATACGGCAGGCATACGTTCAAGGCGGGTGATCTCACGCATGACTTTTTCGTGCGCCTCTTCCGGCAGCTTCTTTTCTTCAACTTCCTTGCGCAGCGACTCGATCTCGTTGCCGCCCTCGCCAGAGAGCTCGTCGTGAATAACCTTGAGTTGCTCACGCAGGTAATACTCACGCTGGTTTTTATCGATCTGGGAGCGCACGCGCTCCTTGATCTTCTGTTCAAGCTCTGACATTTCGACATCCGTCGAAAGCTGAATCGAAAGTTTTTCCAAACGCGAAACTGCGTTGAAGTTTTCGAGAAATTCCTGTCGTCGGGTGGCATCGGCAATCAATTGAGTGGTGACAAGGTCGGCCAGATGGCTCGGATCGGTCGTCTGGAGAATCATCTCCATGACCTCGGGATTGAGCTTGTTACGCGTTTCGCTATAGCGCTGGATCAGATCGTGAACCACGCCTGAGAGGATGGCGCCTTCACTCTCACTGACGATTTCCTCAATGGCCTGCTCTGCTTCAACCCAGTAGAAGGGCCGGGAATTGTCAAAGCTGAGGATCGAGACTCTTGCCAGTCCTTCGAGAATGACCTGGATGTTGCTGCCCTGCTGGCGCTCGACTGAAATGATCTCGACCAACGTTCCAACCCGGTGAAGGTCGTCGGGGCGCGGATCATCTATCTCTGCATCGCGATGTGTTGTGACGATAATCCGGCGGTCTCGCGTAAGCGCTTCCTCGACAGCTTGAATTGATCTGGCTCGTCCTACGAGCATTGTCACGACGTTGCGGGGAAAAATGACGACATTCTTGAGTGGCAATAGTGGAATTGGCCCAGAATACATTTCGTACCGGCTCATAAGCGTGTAACCAACCTTGCTACGTAATACCCGGCCGACGCCGGTTCAGTCTTCCGGTGACCTTATCCCTCGCCATGCCTCAAGTATAAGGCGCGATTCAGTTCGATGCAGTGCAATGATTCCATCTGGGGCGACACCGTGCGATATAATTCAATATCGCTCACATGCGTTCGTTCGCAGGTTCCGCCTCGTTCCCCTTTTCTAGAACGAATCAATCTGGAGCCGGTTGCGCCGCATCAATGCGATCGCGCGCACGTTCGACATGGCGCATCACGTCGTCGAGCATGGACGTGAAACGCGGATAGCTCCACCAGACGATGACGAACGAGGCCAGTGCCCCCGTCCATGTGCGAGACATAGCTGTTGAAGGAAGCAACCCAATTGTGCTGATAAAGACATCAATCAGCATTGGCGCAAGGCCCACAACTAGCCAGACATTCGGCAGAGAGCGCCTGATGAATGAGAATCGCAAATACATCAGACCCGCCGCAGCAAATCCCAGGTACATCGACAGATCGCGCTGCTCGAATGCCATCGGATGCCCGCCAATAAAAAAGGTGTGATCGGGACGCTGCGGGCAGATATAAGAGTACACCGAGTAGATTCCGTCCGCGAGACCCGTCCAGGCGTTCGCGGCAAACCACGGGGTCAGGATAGCGATGATGCCGATCAACCCGTTGATGATCGTGACGGTGATCAGCACATACGGAAGCACTGTCAGCGCGACCGGCAACCAGGCGGGAAGCTTCGGGATCGGGCGCTGGGACCGCCAAAGCCGATCGAGGATCTCTTCGACCTCAGCATCGCTGACATCTGATTTGGTCGAAAGCTGTTCCGAAGTCACGCAAACGTTCCCGGCCGAATACGTCCGTCAGGTCACTCACCTTCGGAGTTTAGTGCCCTATCCCAAGCCATACTATACGACCGAGGTCCTTGATTCTACGGCTTAGAATTCCTTCGCCTCCGGCAGTTCTGGGGATGAAGAACCCTCGGCCGTTCGCACCCAGGGAGCCTTACCGCCGTGCTTCTCTTCGAGCCGGACATGCTCGATGACCATCCCCCGGTCGATCGCTTTCACCATGTCGTAAATTGTAAGCGCAGCGACGGAAGCCGCCGTTAGCGCTTCCATCTCGACCCCGGTCCGATCGCGCGTCTCTACCCGGACAGTGATGTCGACGGCGACCGCTGCACGGTTTGGAGTGAGTTCGACATTGACCGATGTCAGACTGAGCGGGTGGCACATCGGCACCAGATCGGAGGTCCGCTTGGCGCCCATAATCGCGGCAACCTGGGCCACACCAAGCACGTCCCCCTTGCTGGCCGTGCCTGAGATGATCGTCTCCAGCGTTGCAGGTTGCATTCTTATGCGGGCGCTGGCGATGGCAATTCGGTGAGTTTCGCTTTTGTCCCCGACATCGACCATACGAGCCCGCCCATCGTCATCAAAATGGGTCAGTTTGTTGCTCATCTAACTCATCTCCAAAGTCAATCTACGTTGGCCACGAACACCGTCGCGGGTCGATAGTACCGCCGCGATGGCACACAATGGCCGGGGAAGACAGGACCGCATGGGGGCTGTGCCAACCAGTCCATCAATTGACAATACCAGTGTGACGCATTGCAGATCCAACGACGCGCAAGAAAGTGAATTGATGAGATGGCAGTCGTTACAAGAGAACTATCCAGAGGCAGTAGGACGATCATCCCAGAACGGACCATGCACAGGCTTTCACACGCGCTTTTCGCATTTCTTCAAACCGTTGCATCAGGTCCAGGCACAGACCAGCTTCCGCGGCGCAATTTCGGCATCGGCGATATGCATGGACCGGAACTGGCCAGCGCCCTCGATTTACGTAATCGCTTCTTCCCAATAGGGTCGGAACTAAAATTGGTGCCGGACCGCTTGACTCAGACAGCTACACTCCAGGCGGCAGGCTTCGCCGACAGCAAATCAAAATCGGTTGGCGTTGATATTGCCAGATGGTCGCGCCCATGCGCGCCGGATCTCGATGAGATCGCATGGCGACGAGTTTTCACCTGGATCGTTGGCGCCGATAGTAACCTCACGAACGTCTCGATCCTGGAGCCGCCTACGGTCAGCGATGGCCGCGTCTCCGGAACATACGGATACGACGCCGACCGCGTGCCCGGCTACGGAGTCCTGCATGTGGTCCTGGCAGATGACGGTGCCTGGCAGATTTGCGACTGCTGGGGAGACGCAGCTGACGCCGATCGCGTTGATGCGCTGGCGGGCCGCGACGCTCCTTAACGCCTTCCGAATCTCAATCTCTCCCAACAAGCCCCAGTTCCTGGCTACGCACCATCGCCTGGGTGCGATTGCTGACACCAAGTTTGCGGTAGATATTGTGGGTATGACGTTTGACCGTTCCAACACTCACATATAAACGCTCAGCAATTTCCCGATTCGAGATGCCTTCGCCTACCAACTCCAGCACCTCTCGCTCTCTAGCGGTGAGCGCCTCCTCTGGAACTACTTCTGTGAGCACTCCATTGTCGCCAGTCAGCTCAGCGGGCAGCCGCAGATCAAGTCCCATTTTATTGGCGCGCCGCACGGCAAGAGGTAACAACGCCCCGACGTCCGGATGCGTGTCGACCAGCAAACGCCGGCAATCCGAATCCGCAGCATAGGCGACGGCTTTGTCCAGAAATTCGACGGCCTCAGATTCTCTGCCAAGGCGTAGCGATACCGCTGCCAGCATGAGCCGCGCCTCAGCGAGGCGGTAAGCGCGGCCCGCCTCCTCCAGGCCGGCGATCAATCTACGCAGTAAACGGTCAGATCGCTCGGCTTTGCCTGTGTCGAGATCGACCCAGGCGCGTGTGATCGCCGCCCGCTCGTTGAGGTAATCAATCGGAGCTTCATCCGGGAACGGGCGTTCCGCCGCCCAGTCCACGGCTGGTCCGGGCTGCCCCATCAGCAGATGAATATGCGCCTTCAGAGCAACGACGCGCCAATGCGAGTCGGGCGCGAATTGCAGATGCCGGGCACGGTTTAGAGCATCTTCCATCGTGGCACGAGCGGCGCTTGGATTCCTCGCATCTACCTCAACCAGTGCTCGTTCGTAGAGTGACAGGATCTGCGCGCCCAGGTCCTCCCGGTCACCGGTTCGCTGGATCGAGAGAATGACATCATCGAGTAGCGCGCGAGCCTCGTCGAACGCTTCTCGCTCACGCAGGATCGTCGCCAACGAGATACGCGAGGCTTCTGCCATCGCCAGGCGGCGCATGCCGTATTCCTGCTCGCGCTCGATTGTCGAGCGTGCCCACCGCTCGGCTTCGCGAAAAGCGCCGAGTTCGCCGTAGCTCGCGGTCAGCTGGCTGAGAGCGTTAAGCTCAACGACGCGATTCTCGCCAGGCCGCCCGCGCTCAATCGCTTTGGTCAGCACCTCGATTGATTGAAGGGTATCGCCACGCATCCGCAGGGCACCGCCGAGATGTAGGAGGGCGATGCATTCGTTTTGATTGCTTCCAGGAGGCAGGGTGGAAAAGTAGTCCAGAGCTTCCGTGGACAGACGTATGATTTCATCAATATCGGCTCGGAATCGGGCAAATGTCGCTTCACAAACAGCTTGATAGGAGCGGAACTCTGCTCGTTCCTCGTCATCCTCAATGACGCTCGAATCCACGCGTTCGAACCAGGACGGAATTTCCTCAAAGCTGCGACTGAACATCAATACCCAAACGCGCAGCAATATCAATCTGGGTCGAGATACGATGGTCGGTTCGGTCAAGCCGGAGAGCCAGCGCTCGAGCGTCGCGGTGCGCCCATGGCGTACGAGTTCGTACCCATCTTGCTCGATCAGACGAGCAAGACATTCTTCATCTCCTGCTGCCAACGCGTGTTCCACAGCTTCGGATATGTGGCCATTCGCTTCGAACCAAACACTCGCCCGGTGGTGGGCATCCTTCCAGCCATCGTGGTCCCGTTCGCGCAACCTGGCTGCCAGGAATTCACCAAACAGCTGGTGATAGCGATACCATGAACGATCACTATCGAGCGGGATCGTAAAGAGGTTCGATTCAACCAGATAATCAAGCCGCTCCTGTCCTTCGCCGGTTAACTCCCGCACCAGGTCGGCGGACATTCGACCCAGCACCGCCGTTTGCTCCAGGAAGCGCTGCGCGTCCGGTGGTTGTCGTCGAAAGACTTCCTCAGCCAGGTAATCAAATACGAAGCGATGCTCACCTCCGAAGCGCTCCAACGTCATTTCCGGTTCGTCCGCATCACCGGCGGACAGAGCGGCGAGTAGCAACCCGGCGATCCATCCTTCGGTGCGCTGTTCCAAAGCTTGCACGCGCTCGGGAGAGAGTTCGAATCCCATGATCTGATTGAAAAAAGCAGTCGTCTCGTCGAGGGAAAAACGCAGATCCGCGGCTCTGAATTCCGTCATCTCACGGCGGGATCGCAGTAGCGAAAGTGGGAGCGGTGGTGTCTCGCGGGAAGTGATAACGATGTGCAGATGAGCTGGCTGATGCTCGAGCAAGTAGGCCATCGACCGATGCACATCATCACTAGAGATGACGTGATAATCATCGAGTACGCAAACCACCTGCTCTTGAAGTTGGTTAAGCGCATTAATCAGATCGACCAAAACAAGCGTCGCATCACCACGGACGCCCGTCTGCAGCACGTTCAGCAAGCCTGCGCCGAACTCCGGTTCCACGCTGCGAATAGCCCGCACGAAATAACTGAAAAATCGACCCGGATCACTGTCGCCCGGATCGAGCGAAACCCACCCAACACGCTCAGGCTGGGCATAGCCAGCAAGCCACTCGGTGACGAGTGTCGTCTTTCCGAATCCGGGAGGAGCCGAAATGAGCGTCAGTTTGCCGGAAAGAGCATTGGAAATGCGCTCGGTCAGGCGAGTACGCGCAACGACATCCGGGCGATGCGGAGGTCTGGCAAGCTTCGTTACCAGCACGAGCGGTTTTGGGGCTTCGGCACGCGCCGCTGTTGCCTCTTCAACCAACGTAGCGCTCCCTATGTCCCAAACGTGCTATTGCACTCTAGCTATTCGGAGAATGTCATTCCAACAGACCCAAACCTTGCCCACGGACGATAGCTTGAGTGCGACTATTGACGCCAAGCTTGCCATAGATATTGTGGGTGTGACGCTTAACAGTACCGACACTCAAGAAGAGCCGGTCAGCGATTTTCTGGTTCGAAAGCCCCTCGGCAAGCAGCCCAAGAACTTCCTGCTCGCGGTCAGTCAAAGGTTCGACAAGTTGTTCCGCATCTTCCCGATGGTTGGTCCGCAGCGCTTTTGTACCGCCATCAATCTCCGTCAGAATCTCATCGAGGTACGCCGTCGACCATGAAGCGTTGGATGGCCGATCCCGCTGCAAATCCTTCAATACCGGCGCCAGCGTGGCCGCATCGTCGAGGAATACACGCCGATATCCATCCAGCTCCCCCAGCCCGAGCGCTCTGCTGAGATGGTTCCTGGCCAGAGATCGCTCTCCCAGCTCGATCGATGCGAGGCTAGAAAGAACGGACAGCTCGATCAATCTCCGCCTCAATCCGCTTGATTCAGCAAGCTCCCAGGCATCCGCAATGAGTTGCAACGCATCCTCGATGCGGCCACGAGCGAGCTCGATCCGGATGAGCAACTGATACACAATCTCCCGCGTCGATCTGAGCGGTCGAGTAGCAGGTTCGATGCTGTTAGCCCAAAGTTCCGCTTCGTCCAGGCGCCCAAGATCAAGCAGGATACGCGCGCGGAAGGCGGCAGCGCGCTCGAACTCCCACTCGGAGAGATCAGATTCTGAAGCCTCTTGCATTGATCGGTCGGCGATCTCAAGCGCCCCTTTGAGATCACCCTGGCCGCAGCGCACTCGAATGAGAATGATCAGTGCGTAAAGTTTTGTGCCGAACTGTTCACCATCGTCCAGCGCATCGAGAACGTCAAGCGCCTTCGAGAGGATGTCGTCCGCTTCATCCAACCGATCCCACTCGCGCAAGATCTCAGCCAGGCCAAGATGGGATGCGATCGCGAAGCCGAGGTTCGTTAGCCCGAGTTTTGACTCGACATCAAGCACCTCACGGAAGGCATCGTGGGCGAGGCGCAGGTCGCCAAGCGTCATCCAGGCAATCGCCCGTTGGCTGGCAGCGATCAGCCAGGCTGGAGTGTTTCCAGCTGTATCGCTCAGCTTCATACCAGCGGTGAGCAACGGGATTGCCGGAGCCAAATCGCCTCGCATGCGGTAGGCCATACCGAGATGGACAGTCACCATGCTACGGCTGAACTCATCGTCCTCGGACAGCTGAGGCAAGGCATCTTCGCCCAGTTCTATCGCCCGGTCCAAATCACCGGTCAGGAGGGCAAGCGATACCCTCACACCAGAGAGAGCGCCCGCATAACGAGGTGTCATGTGTTCGGATTCGACTAACGCATCAATGTACTCAAGCTGACGCGCAACTTCACCGAATTGGCGCTCCATAAGCAGCATCCAGATTCGGATCGTCAGGAGATCCTGTCGCGAGGTCACGACCTCTTCCGGCAGCGCTGCAAACCAGCGCCGTAGCGTCGCTGAGCGGCCTGCATTGACGGTGCGCATGCCAGTCTCGACGATGAGATCAGCAGTGCGTTCATGGTCCTTCGCTGCCATCGTATGTTCGATGGCCTGATGATACAGGCGCTGGCTTTCGTAATTATCTGCGGCCCTCAAATGAGCGCGCCGCCAGCCCTCTGGATCTTCTCGCCGGAAGCGACTAGAAAGAAACTCGCCGAATAGATGGTGATAGCGGTACCAGCTGCGGTTCTGATCCAGGCGCACGACAAAGAGATTCGCATCGTCGAGGCTGGTCAGTTTTTCAGCGCCATCGCTCGCAGCAGTAACGGCGTCGCAGAGCGGCGCTGACAGCTGTTCCAGGACGGAAGTCTGCAGCAGAAATTTCTGTAGCTCTTCCGGTTGGCGATTCAAGACCTCTTCAGCGAGATAGTCGAAGACGAAGTGGTGCGCTCCACCGAATGCAGCGATGAGTTGTGATGGATCGGACGACTCACCAACGGACAGCGCCGCCAACAACAGGCCCGCAATCCAGCCCTCCGTGCGCCGCTCCAACTCGTCAACCTGGTCCGCACTCAGATTGAGCCGCATAACATCGTTGATGAATGCGCTCGCCTCTGCGTTCGTGAAACGCAGATGATCGATGCCAATCTCAGTCAGCTCGCGTCGTGCGCGGAATAGAGGCAAAGAGAGCGGCGGATCCGCCCGCGACGTGATGATGATGCGCACCGTTGCCGGCAGATGCTCGATCAGGTAGGTCAAGGCACGGTGTATCTCGGGTTCAACGATTTCGTGATAATCGTCAAGGACAAGCATGACCGGCTCGGCGTTCTGTTCGAGTTCGTTGAGCAGAACAGTAATCGGCACATGCCAGTCCGACTGTTGCACGTTCTGCGACAGAGCAATCGCATCATCGCCAAAGCTATCGCCGAGTACACCGAAGCCGTGGATAACGTAGGTCAGGAAGCGCGCCAGATCATTGTCTCCCGCATCCAGCGCTACCCAACCAAGCCTCCAGCCTTGATCTGCGACGGTGCGATGCGAGTTGACAACAGCGGTCGTTTTGCCGAATCCAGGCGGCGCAGAGATAACGATGAGCCGACCTGCCAGACCGTCCGTAAGGCGCTGTTCTAATGCAGGCCGCTGGATAGTGTCCCGGCGTACAGGAGGCGCAGAGGATTTTCGTTGTCAGAACGGGGAAGCGCGATGAGCGCTGACGGGTCTGAGTCGTTGTCGTCATGGGCGTCCCGGGCAATTTCGTTCCTTAGGCGAAGGTCCCAACACAAAATGATACCCCGCTACCCATGTGAAAAGAAATCCGGGCCACTCAATGGTCCGGCTCTATTCCTATAATAAGTGGCGTGAATCGTTGGGCTAA
>CAVUYM010000028.1:0-119672 GCA_963745675.1 uncultured Chloroflexia bacterium | reverse complement strand
CCTGATTAACGATGACCCTGCCCCCTCAGGTAGAGAGCGCTTACAAACGCCGGCAGAGCGAGAAGTATTTGATGACACAACCAAATGCATTATGTGCGCCGCATGCACGACAGCCTGCCCAATCACCTGGACGAACCCTGATTTCATCGGGCCGGCGGCTATCGTCAATGCTCATCGCTTTATCTACGATAGTCGAGATCGAGGCGGTGACGAGCGACTGGAAATCTTGAACGATCGCAATGGAGTGTGGAGATGCCGGACCGTCTTCAATTGCACCGATGCATGCCCTCGCGGCATCAAAGTTACGCGTGCGATTGAACAGGTCAAACGGACCATGCTCTACAACTCATAGTTCGCCGGGTAAGTTCCGAAATGAAGGTTCGGAACGCCCACCAGGCTATTCCGGGGGTGCTAGCTTGAACAATCCGCTCAGTTGGGACTATATGACGGCGCCGCTACGCGAGATCCCTACATTCGGTCCGTTCTCGCTCGCGTTCTTTGTGCTGTTTGGATTGACGTTCGTGTTTTCGGCGTTTCTCTATGCGACTTCGGGCGGTCGATTCGCAACAAATCAGATGCTCAAGAATGCCATTCGAACCGGTACGCAGATCATGATGTGGCTTACCGGTGTCGGGCTCTTCTTCTTCGCCTGGCGTTTGATGCGGATTGATTTCGCAACACTGTATATGCGTATCTGGAGCTATATCTTCCTGTTGCTCTATGTCAGCGTAGTTGGTTACTTCGTCTTCTGGTATCGGACGACCTATAGGGAACGTATGGCTATAATCGCACGAGATCAGGTTCGTCGCGAATATCATCCTCAGGGTCAGGCCCGCAGGAAGGTGCGACGGAAAGCTCGACGCGGAGTCCGATAATTTCCCAAAAGAAAGAGCGTCACGCCGTTTGGCGTGACGCTCTAAAAAATGCGATGGCCGTGCACCGCTCGTCGAATCGCGATCTCCGGCTTGTGCCTGCCAGTTAGCTCCAGCCAGGCGACCTCGCAACACCCGCAGGGTACCGCTTAAGGCTGCTTCCTTCCGGACCTGACCTGGTTCACAGGCCTACGCCGCGCAAGACCTGACCTTCAACACCACTTAACCGGCTAGTCCCACAGAACGGATCCTCGGGACGGGATTCAGCCTCGCTAAGGCGGATTGCGAGTTCAGGGCACCGCCAGCTCCCCGCTTAGCACGACCAGCCACCGAGTATATCGAATCACTGCACGCGTCGCGAGTTGGTCGCGCCTTCAGGCAGCGGCAGTGGCGGTGGTTTCGTACACTTTGCCCCGGTGAAATAGACTTTCGGAAAGCTGCAACATTTGAGACCGATAGCGTTTCTTCTACTTCTCCTGACAACCCTCGTCATGCTGTCCATTCAAGCTCCCGCCGCCGCGAACGCCCAATCCGAAGGAGACGGCGTCATTTTCGGCCATATCGTCAATGGCACGACAGATGAGCCTGCACCGGAAGTCAGCGTAACTCTCTCCACCTTCGCGGGCGGCACGCTACAAGCAAACCGAAGCACAATCTCGGACCAGGATGGACACTTCGAGTTTCCGGGCGTCAACTCAGACCCCGAGGCCGTTTACGCGGTCTCTACTTCATTCTTTGGTATTGCATACTCGTCAGGGCGAGTCAGCTTCGACAGCGATTCGGCCGGGGTTGACATCACGCTGGACGTATATGAGCCAACCGATGATCAATCCCTCGTTCACGTGTACTCCAGAGGGCTGATCCTGACCGATGTGGAGCCTGGACGTGGCGAGATCGGGGCCCTTGATATCTACCTGCTCGGGATGCAAGAAGACCGGGTTCTCGTAGCGAACGATGAAGGGCGATCGCTCGTCTTTCCGGTGCCGCGAAACGCGACGCGTGTCACGCCGCTCTCCGGCGACAACTATGATCTTCAGACCGCCACCATCGAAGGTGCGACGATCTACGGGACCGAACCGCTCCTGCCAGGTGACACAACGATTACGTTCTCGTACACAATCCCCTACATAGGATCGCGTCTGCCGGTTGAACTGCAAGAGGCATACGACACCGATCTATTCAGGATCCTCATTCCACTGACCGTCACAGACGTTGAAAGCGAGATCAATCTGGAAGCATCCGGTTTCAAATTTGTTGGACAGGAAGATATCGGACCGCAAACCTATAAAGTTTGGGCGCGAGAAAATGTAGCGGCGGGAGATCGGCTCCAGATCGCCTATACCGACCTGGTACGGAGCGAGATCAAACCGAATACATTGAATAAGATAGGGCCAGCAATCATCGCCCTTCTCGCGATCCTCGCTGCCGCCGGCGCGGTCTTCCTCATCGTGCGAAGACGCCATCTTGAGCGCGAACGCCCACTGGTACTTGTCCCCCAACTAGCCCTGTCATTAGAGGATCACCGGGAAGACTTGATAGATCAGCTAAGGGCACTTGAAACGGCACACAATAGCGGGCTGATCGAGGAGGGCGAATACCCGGGCTTTCGTACCTACTTACTGGAACAGATTCGTATCGTGAACCGGCAGCTTCGTGGCAACGGCGTGGAAGATTGACCGACGGCACCGTGCTACGATGCCGACCAGATTCAACAGAAAGGACTGCACAGGATGCCAGAGGTTCCGAAGCGCCGAATCACGGCTGAGGACATCTACAATCTCAGGATGGTCTCTGACCCCCAGGTGTCGCCCGACGGTGACAGAGTTGCCTACGTATTGACGACGATTGACGAAGAGTCGAATGGCTATCTCGCGTCTATCCACATTTCATCGATCGACGGTCAAAGCTCAACTCGGTTGACCTCTGCCAGAGCACGCGACACCAGCCCGCGCTGGTCTCCGGACGGCAAATACATCGCTTTTCAGTCCAACCGCTCTGAATCGGCTCAGTTGTGGCTTACGCGCGTCGCTGGCGGCGAACCATGGAAAGTCACGGATTTCGACACCGGGATCTCGGGATTCTCCTGGTCTCCTGACGGAACTTCGCTGGCGGTCGTGACGAAAGACACGGACGCAGATAGCGAAGACGAAGACGAGTCGAAATCGGATGTGAAACACATCACCGCGATTCGCTACAAGTCGGACGACGAGGGCTTCCTCGACATGAAGCCGCGCAACATCTGGATTGTGCGGCCCTTCGACGAACCCACGTCACAATCTCAACTCACTCGCTCAGACGTTCACGACACCGACCCGGTCTGGTCACCCGCTGGCGATCACATCGCCTTTGTCACGAATCGTACTGACGATCGGCACGCCAATTCTGTCTCGGAGATCTGGACCGTTGCGGTCGCGAGTGGACACGAGCAACCGGTTTACGCAGGCGATGACGCCAGTTTCGGCTCACCCTCGTGGTCTCCAGATGGATCTCTCATTGCAGCAGTCGGTCACCGCGAAGCAGTCGCAGGCGGCTCACCGGACTCGCAGATCTGGCTTGCCAGCAGTTCCGGAGACAACGAACGCGAAATCACAAGCGAACTGGGTCGCTCAACCGGAGATTCGGCGATGAGCGATATCTACCAGGGCAGTGAATCTCGCCCGATCTGGTCCAGCGATGGTTCATCGTTGCTGTTCAAGTCGAGTGACAGTGGAGGAACTTACATCCATCGTGTCCCCGCCGGAGGAGGCGCCGTGGAACGGCTTGACGAAGGCCGCTATCAGGGTCTCAGGCCTCTCGGCGTCGCCCGACGGGTCGCGCCTCGCGTATGTGAAAGCAGAGCCGCTCAATCCGGGGGATCTTTACGTCTCAGATGCGAGTGGCGATAATGAGGTTCGACTTACGAACGTCAACCAGGCATTTCTCTCCGGTATCGCCCTCTCGGAACCTGAGCCATTCTGGGTTGACTCTCCAGACGGCGTTCCGATACAGGGCTGGATCATCAAACCGCCCGGATTTGACGCCGAGGTCAAATATCCGATGATTCTCGAAGTCCACGGTGGTCCGCACGGCATGTACGCCGAAGCCTTTATGCACGAATTCCAGTTCCTGGCAGCGAATGGTTATGTCGTCGTCTATACCAATCCTCGCGGTTCCTCTGGATACGGCGAGGAATTCACCCGCGACTCCCACAAGCGCTGGGGCGACGCCGACATGCCTGACTTGATGGCCGCGGTCGATCACGTCGTTGGCACAAGGTTATGTCGACGAATCTCGGATGGGCATCACCGGGGGTTCTTACGGCGGCTATATGACCCTTTGGGTTATTGGCCACACCGATCGCTTCAAGGCAGCGGTCACCCAGCGCTGCGTTTCCAATCTCTATTCGTTCTACGGAACGAGCGACATCGGCTGGACCTTCATCGACTACGAATTTGGCGGTCTACCCTGGGAAAACCGCGAGCACTACATGAAGTACTCGCCGATCACCTATGTCGACAAGATGACGACGCCACTTCTCATCGTCCATTCGGAACGAGATTTCCGCTGTCCGATAGAACAAGGCGAACAGGTCTTTGTCTCACTGAAGCGTCTTGGTCGCGATACCGAGTTCGTCCGCTTCCCGGATGAGACCCATAATTTGTCACGCGCCGGCAAGCCGAAGCACCGCATCGAGCGTCTCGAACACATCCTGCGTTGGTTCGACACTCGCATGTAGAAGTCGCGTCTGACTGCTAGTCTGGGATGCGCTCGCGGATCCAATCGGCGAGCGCATCCGCCATACTGTCACGATATCGAAAGCCGCGCTCGCGATCAGCAGGTCGCGCATCGCCCAGAATGCCGTTGTCGGTAAGCGCCGGCATACCCTCGGAAAAGATCTTGGATGCGGCTTCGGGGCCGAAATCGCCGACATAGCCCTCAATCGCATGGTCCATCTGCGCCAGCTCTTCGCGCGCTGCCATGACGAGCGATGTTTCGGCTTCACCGGCATGCGCGCCAGCTACGCCCGGAGAGATTCCGTCCGCTTCCCCGACGCCGACCATGACGTCCATGAATCCCATCAAGTCATTGAAGGTCAACAAACGGGCGTCGCCGACCTTTCCGCCAGTCTCCTCTTCCAGCTCCTTAAGCGGGCCGAAATTTCCGCCGTGGCTCGGGATAATCACGATGTTCTTGAACCCGTGATGGGCGAGGCTCTCGGCATACTGGCGGACGACTGTTTGAACGTTTCCACATCCAGGGTGATTGTTCCGGCAAAAGGCATGTGGTGATTTGATACGCCAAACGGGATCGTTGGGCCCTGGAAAGCTCCCGGAAGTCGTTCGACGATGCCTTCGACGAGAAACGTTCCCAGCAACGTATCCGTCTGGAGCGGCAAATGCGGGCCATGCTGCTCCATAGATCCGGCAGCGGCAACAATCGTTGTTCGTCCTGAGTCGATAGCCGCCCTGACTTCCGGCCAGGACATCTCATCGAGACGCCATTTTTCGCCGAGTCGCCCTTCTGCAAGTCGCGTGTTTACCATTGTGATCCCCTCTAGCTTTGCTGCGTTTCATTTTCACGAACTCGCTCAATAAGCTCGTTTCCCAACGTGCTGATCAACTCCGATCGTTCGCGATCATAGCCTCGCGACTCGATCCAGCGAGCCAGCATCGTCGATTGATCCAGCGCTTCGTCCAGATTGATTTCAAGCCGGGCTCGTCGCTCTTCATCCGATTCGATCTTGATCCCTGCGATCGCAAATGGGTCAAAACTGCTGATGAGGCGCCGAATCCGACCGGCACTAACTTCTGCCTCGTGTTCTGCATCGAGTGTCACGAAAACCCGCACGACAGCATCTTCTATGCGCTGACGTTCAGCTTCGATCTCGCGATCAATCTTTATAGCGGGTTCAGATCCAGTCGCGTCGATGCGGATCGTCTCGAATCTTCGCGCCGGCAATTCAACGAATTCCCAGGTCGTGCGCCGGTCGCTCCCCGAGCCGTCAATCTCGACCCACACGTAACCCTTCGGTTCGCCCTCTTCACCGAAGTCGATACGTTCCGGGCTGCCTGCATAGACGACCGGCGGGCGAATACCGAGCGATTGGTGCTTGTGAATGTGTCCCAAAGCCACATAATCGAACGCTGACGCGCTCAGATCGTCTGATCCGACTGTCACGTCACGTCCAAGCATTAGCGAGCGCTCCAGGCCAAAATCAGCGCCCTGAAGGCTTACGTGCGCGAGCAGTACCGCTGGATCGCCTGGATCCAGCTCCTGCGCCATCTCGCGCACCTGATGCGAAATGCCAGCGCGGATCGCTTCGTCCAGTTCCACGTCACCGAGGGCGCGAAGTGTTTCCTGCACGAGCGCTGTGGAGCGAGTGATCCAGGGCACTCCCACGATGTTGAGCGGCCCGCTGGCGGTATCGAGGCGCAACGATGTGAGATTTCTTACGACGTGCACGCCCGGAATATTCAGCACCGCGTATATCTCGGCGGCCGTCGCCCGCCCAATTGCCCCGGGAAGATCATGGTTGCCGACGAGTAGCACGATTGGCACGCCCGCTTGAACGAGCCTCGACACCCGCTTGGCGAACTCGCGTTGAAGTGTCGGACTCGGGTCTCGATTCTTGAACATATCCCCGGCGAAAAGAACCACATCTGCAGGCTCTTCTATAGCGCGGTCGAAGATGGCGTCGAGCGCCCGAAGAATATCGACGGATCGAGACGACACGCCGCTGGCTGCGTCCTGGGTTCCGTAGTTGTCGACCCCTAAATGCAAGTCGGCGAAATGCAGGAGCTTCATTCGCCCCCCTCCAGCGCGCGTTGAGGATTAGCGAACAATGCCCCAGCCTGAGAGGCTACGCGATCACGTTCTGCGACGTATGCCTTGAGATGGTGGCCGTATTCTCGGGTGCTCAGGATAATTGGCATTGGCATAGCGTGGCCGATAACCATGCATTGACGGCTCGGCTCCAGGCTCGAGAGCATCGCCCGCAATGCCATCCGGTCACCAGTGCCGCTCAGTACCGCGTCAATATCCGCCGGATCAGTCAACAGGCCAGTTATGCGCGTGCCAAGCTGGGAAAGGATCTCAGTATCCACGCCGCTGGGACGCTGGTCCACGACCAGCAGAGACACGCCGAATTTACGCATTTCCCGTGCGATCGTCCCAAAGACCGACTGGCGCGCCGCACGCGGATTGAGGAACTTGTGCGCCTCTTCAAGAACGACTACGAGGGGCGGCGGGCCATCCGAAACTCCGTTAGGCGCGCTCACGGCCCGATCGGTATAGCGGCTGTGAATGCGCCGTGTCATGATGTTCGCGACCAGCATGTAATCTCGCAATTGCGACTGCCGGCCGAACTGAACGACGACGTGCCGCCCCGAATGCAGGTGCTCCAGATATCGATCGAACGGGATCGCTCGTCGAGTGGTCAACGATGTAGGGCCGCGACCTGAGATATCGCAGTTTTCGAATCAGCGCCTCGAGGGCTCCCTGATGGGCCCCGATGTCCTCCGCGAGCTCGGCAGGATCCCGCTCTTCGTCGAGTAGCACCGACAGCCACTTCTCTCTGAATTTTCGTGACAGGGCATACGATGTCGCTTCGAAGGTGTCCGTCAGATCAAGTTCATCGGACAGCAGTGAGATATCGCCCGGCTCGATCTGGTTGAGGCCGATCTGGATCTGCGGGTGATTCCCACCCGGCCGGTCGTCGAGATCAAACACCTTGATGTCCTGCGACCCGAAGAGGGTTCGCAGACCGGGTATCTCCGGCTTCTTCGGATCCCCTTCGGCATATTCATCGTGCATGTCGAAAATCAGCGTTGAAGCCAGTTTGCTGCGAATCAGGCCGAACAGAATCAAGTCGCGCGAGGACGCTCTTTCCGGTACCGGTTTGACCGAATATCCCATTTGAGCGCTCGACCAGTTTCGGCAGGTCAACCGGAATCATCACGCCGTCCATCGCGACCGGCGAGCCAAGCGCGAAGCGTTCATCCGACTCGCTCCCGAAGACAAGATCGAAATCCTGTCCTGCGGCGGTGCGTAACGCTGCTGAAATGAGGCGGGATCGTCCGCACCGCCCGACGCCGGATTCGAGCGACGATATCGTCGCTGATCCTCGATGACCAGACTCGGACGCACGACCGCTACTGCAATAGGACTGAATATCTTCGACTGCGGCACGAATGAAAGCTGGACGAGGCCGGCGGATCGGACATGATCCCGGGATCGGACGCGCGCAACTGGAGATCCGTCACCAGGCTGAAATAGCGATGATGCCCGCCTTCGACAACGACGAAACTGCCAACCTGAAGTTCTTCGAGCCGCGCGCCAGCCAGTCGGGCCGTCAATCCGGCGGTGAAACTGCCGTCGATGACGACGCCGAGGTGACGGCCAGTTGAGCCAGACATCGCCTACTCTCCTTCAGCATGCAGGACGCTGACTCGTATCTTACCGCGAGTGTTCGTACAGCTTTCGACCCGAGCACTGGAATCTGAGCAGCCATTTCCCAAGAGCGCCATGGTCCAGTGTAGTTAGCTCCGCTGCGTCGTAGGCGCGATCCAGCACAGTCATGAGGTGTTCGACTTGAATCGCACTGCCCCGCGCCGTCTAGACCGGCTCGTATCTGAAGGATGCAGCCCGGATTCGCCGAGACGATCATCTCAGCACCAGTCTGCGAAGCATTGTTGACCTTGCGCTCCCGGAAGTTTCCCGGCCATCTCTTTCTGGAGCAGGTTGTATATTCCAGCACTTCCGCAACAGAGATCCGACTCGGGCATTTCGACAAGCTCAAGTTCGGGGATCGCCCTGAGCAATTCGCGCGGTTGCTTTGTGATGCGTTGAGCATGCGCCAGATGGCAGGCATCCTGATAGGTCGCCTTCATCGGAAGCGGTCCGGGCTCGGCAACAAGCCCGACCTCCGCCAGAAATTCGCTGGGATCCTTTAACCCGTTCGACAAAGACCCTGGCCTTGTCAGCATAGGCAGGATCGTCACGCAGCAGGAAGTCGTACTCTTTCATCGCCGCCCCACAGCCAGCGGCGTTGACGATGATCGCGTCAAATTCAGGACCGCTCAGACCGTCGATGTTTCGTCGCGCAAGCTGACGCCCGCTGTCGGCCTCGCCGGCGTGAATCGCCAGCGCTCCACAACATCCCTGACTGGGCGGCACAACAACGTCGAAGCCATTGCGGGCCAGCACACGCGCCGTGGCGCGATGGACATCTGCAAACGCCGTACTCATGACACAACCGGCCAGCAGCGCGACTGTGCCACGCCGCGGTCCAATTGCCTGCCAACTCTCCCGGCCAGGGATCATGAAGTCGTCGCTCATCGCTGGTCTGATCGCGTCGGCGTGACCCAGGCCCACCTTTTCGAGCAAACCCGTCGCCTGAGTCAGACGGTCGATGCCCGCCCGGTCGTAGAGTTTCGCTCCCATCGAAGCCATTCGCGTCGCTCGAGGGCTACCCAGCATGAAGCGCAGTCCGAACGCGTTGGCTGCTCGCGTCGCCACCGGCTGCGGTTCGTGTTGCTTGATCTGGGCACGTGCCGATTCAACGAGCTCGCCGTACTTCACTCCCGATGGACAAACTGCTTCACATGCCCTGCAGTTCAAGCAGAGCGACATCTCGCTCTTGAAGACAGGGTCGCTGATATCAAGCTCGCCGTCAGCGACCGCCTTGATCAACCAGATTCGACCTCGCGGCGACGAGCGTTCACGATAGGTTTCTTTGTAGGTCGGACAAACCGGCAGGCAGAATCCGCAATGCACGCAGGCGCGAATGACATCGTCGGGCGGCTGATCTGGCCCGGAAAAACCGCGTAGTCCTGCTTCAGCTGTCGAAGCGGCCATTGGATACCCTCATCGTCAATTCACTACAGAAACGATACGAACCGGCCCGGGTTGAACATTCGCTCGGGATCGAATTCATCCTTCAAACGCCGGACTATGTCCGCGGCATTCTGGTCCATTGCGCCGAAGACATCTAAATCGCGCTTCTGACTCTCCGGTAGTGCCAGGAACGCTACCGGAATACCCAGATCGGAAAGTCGTGCGTGCAGCGCCATCGACCCATCGCCCCGCACATAGACGAGACCGGAACCCAGATCGGCAAGAATATCGATGCCATCGATTTCCCCAAGCCTTGCAGGATCGGCAATTGTTTGGAAGCAGGGATGGACAATCGCGACAACTACTGCATCGGACGTTGCAAAGGTCCGCAACAACATCGAACGCAGGCGTCGAAGCTCCCCTAATCGCACCATTTCAGACGACACAGGCGCCAGATCCGTAGGTAATCGGTCCGCGGCGCGTTCCGCTTGGGCGCTAGTGAAGCTCTCCGAACCTTCGAATTGCACGTGAAGATCCCAATTGCCCTGGTGAGACTTGCGGATATACACTGCTGCGGCGTCAAGCCGGGACACGAGCGCCTTGCGACCCAATTGCTATGCGCATCATCAGCGCCAGGATAGGCAAGGACGACCTCCATACGGGACTCGACCGACGGCAAAACTTTCAGATTCAGGCGTGACACGACGCCGAATGCTCCATGCGCACCATAATGAAGTCTGGCTACTTCGTAACCACTGACATTCTTAACGACCATGCCGCCGGTTTTCGTGATCTCACCGCGAGCATTGACGATCTCGGCGCCGATGATTGCGTCCTTGAGTGATCCGTAACGCAGTCTGCGAGGTCCGGACAGACCCTGTGGCAAACGTTCCCCCGATGGTCGCCGATATCCCGATTCGGCATATCGAGCGCCAGTCTCTGGCTATGTTCGGCGAGCAAACTATCGATCGTTCCGATTCGAACACCCGCCTCGACCGCCAGCAGTGAGATCAACCGGCGAGTATTCGATGACGCGAGTCGAGTCCCGTCAAATCGAGCGTCGAATCGGGAGTCCGGATCCCACATTTGAGAAACTCTCGTGCGTCCTGCCCGCTCGGATCTGGAGCGATTGCCGCATTTCTGAGCCGATTCGCGGACGATATCGGACAATTCCAGATGCGCTACCGGGCCGAATCACGTCGTCTCCTGAGTGGCCAGAATGAAACTCAGCCACGCACAACTCCATAGGGGTCAAAGGTGCTCGGGAACACCTTGCCGGGGTTCGACAGATAGCGCGGATCAAAGGCTCGCTTCGCCTTCGCCATCTCTCCGAAATCGGCATCCGAGTAGGTAAGCCTCAAGGCGTCATTCTTTTCAATCCCGATGCCGTGCTCCCCACTAACGGCTCCACCCAGGTCGATGCAATGCTGCATCAGCACTTTGCTCGCTTCCAGCACTCGATCCATGATCCCGGCTTCGCGACGATCGAATAATATGAGCGGGTGCAGGTTCCCGTCCCCGGCGTGGAAGACATTGGCGATGATGAGATTGTAATCACGCCCCACTTCAGCGACGCGCTGCATCGCTTCAGGCAGTTTCGATCTCGGAACGACAGTGTCGGTCAAGTGATAGTTCGGAGCCAGACGGCCCATCGTGCCGAAGGCAGCCTTGCGACCCCACCAGAGCAGGTCCGCTTCTTCCTGAGTACGGGCGACGTTGACGGTTATTGCGCCATATTCGGTCAGAATCTCCGCTACCCGCTCGCGTTCATCGGCAACGTTTAGTGACGGCCCATCCAGCTCCACGAGCAGAACGGCTTCGGCATCTCTGGGATAACCAGCTCCGATACCAGCTTCGATCGCCGAGATGGTCACCTTGTCCATCATTTCCAGCGCCGATGGCAGATATTCCGTCGGCTATCGTCGCCGAGACTGCTCGTGAGGCAGTCTCGATAGATTCGAAGGTCGCCAGCAGGACGCCCTTCTCCTCCGGAAGTGGGAGTATCCGCACCATTGCCTTCGTGATGACGCCCAGCGTGCATTCAGAGCCAACGATGAGGCCGGTGAGGTCATGTCCGGTATTCTCGGCAGATGGCCCACCAAACCAGCAGACATCGCCGCCTGGCAATACGATCTCGACTCCGAGGACGTGGTTGTTTGTGACGCCGTATTTCAAGCAGTGCGGCCCACCGGAGTTGTTGGCGAGATTCCCGCCAATTGAGCAGGCGCGCTGGCTCGAAGGGTCTGGGGCGTAATAGAAGCCATGCGGGGCAAGATGCGTTGAAAGATCGAGGTTGACGACGCCCGGCTGGACGACAGCGTATCGATCGATCGAGATTGACTTCCTCGACGCGATTCATCCGTGTCATCACAATGAGAATCCCGCCGCGAGTCGCGATCGCGCCTCCTGCCAGCCCCGTACCCGATCCGCGTGCCAGGATCGGTAGATCGTGCTCGCCGGCAATCCGGGCAATCTGCGACACCTGCTCGGTCGACTCTGGAAGCACGGCCGCAAGCGGGCGGTGGATGCCGGTGATCGCTTCGTCTGATGCGTCAAGTTCATAGACGCCAAGGCCAGCGCGGTCGGTTATTACGAACTCCGCACCGAGCACTTCCTCGGAGTTGATCGACTACCTTCGTATTCGTATCCAACGCAATAGACATCGTCGTTTCCATCCCGGGTGAAGAATTAGCACGATAGCTGGCATACTATATAAGCACGTACGTACATACTGAAAGGATCGCAAGTGCCTGACAAGACCAACTGGATCATAACCGGATCGCTCGATAATTTCCGCAGCACGCGGGAACACAATTTCACCGTCCAGGGGGTCAAATCCCGACGCCGCAAGACTGCGGAGCAAATTCGACCCGGCGACCGCATCACCTGGTACATCACAGGTATCAAGGCGTTTGGCGCGACGGCTACGGTCACATCCGAATACTTCGAGGATCATACTCCGATCTGGAAGAGCAACAAGAAGAAACTTGGACGATGAGGATTATCCCTACCGCTTCAACATCAAAGCAGACATCGTGCTGGACGAGGAAGACTTCATAGACGCGGAACCGGTTGCCCGGCAGCTCAAGCACGTTTCAAAGTGGCCGGAGGCCAACTGGACGCTTGCCTTCCAGGGCAACATTCGACCGGTTGATGACGAGGACTTTGCGACAATTGAGCAAGCGCTTGAAGAAGCGAGCATGAGCCTCGCCGCTGCCGGCGACTAGGCAAGCTGTCAACAACGAAGCGATTAGGAAGACACCATGGAGACGCCGACGATCGAAGAATTTCAGGAAGCGCGCCGGCGCATTCAGGGCGTTGCCGTTCGCACTCCACTTGTTGAGCTGCATGAATCGTCAGGCGTCTCCGATGTATTCCTCAAGCTCGAGACGATGCAGCCAATCAACTCCTTCAAGATCCGAGGCATTTTCAACGCCGTCGCCAGGATGGACGAATCCGAGCGCGCACGCGGCCTCTTCACGACGAGTGCGGGGAACACCGCTCAGGCGCTCGCCTGGTGTGGGCGCTACTTTGGCGTCGAGGCGCGCAGCATGATGCCGCACGGCGCGCCTCAATCCAAAGCTGACGCTGTCCGAAAATACGGCGGCGAACCGGTTTTCGTGTCGACCGACGAACTCTTTGGTTACATGCGAAGTAGCGGTTGGGAAGGTCAGGACTACGCTTTCGTTCATCCCTGGACGAATCGTGATGTCCTGATCGGTCATGGTTCAGCGGGCTTCGAGATCATCGAAGACATGCCAGATCGTCGAAACGGTCTTCATTCCGGTCGGAGGCGGCGGATTCTTCTCCGGTGTGGCGCTCGCGTTGAGGGCGCTAAAGCCCGATGTGAAGATCATCGCCGTCGAACCAGAGGGTTGCCCGGCACTGTCGGCCAGTCTGGCAGCAGGGAAGGCAGTCGCGGTCGACTGCAATACGTTCTGCGATGGCGTCGCCGTCCCCTACATGACTGACGAGATGTTCCCGCTGCTGCGAGACCTGGCCGATGATTGCGTACTGATATCCGAAGAAGCAGTATTCGCAACAATTCGGATGCTGGCATTCGGGAACAAGATCATCGCCGAAGGGGCTGGCGCGCTGAGCGTGGCAGCGGCGATGCAAGCTGATCCTGGCGATCGCGGCAAAACAGTGGCGATCGTTACGGGTGGGAGCATCGATCAGTCGAAATTACTTTCGATTTTGGGCGGCAGCACTGACAACGAGTTAGGACCCAGCACCTCGCATGCGAGCAGTAGCTTCATTGTCGATGGAGCACAAAAAAGCGCCCGTCCGAAAACGAGCGCCTTTGGTGGAGATGGGGGGAATCGAACCCCCGTCCAGAACGTTCAGCAGCAGATATCCTACAGGCTTAGTCGATGATTTACGTCATCTCAGTAGCCGGCACCGACACCGTCTCACCGAGACCTGTTTGCGTATTGCTTAGATGGTCTTACGCAAACGTTCGGACCATAGCATCCCGGCTTTGCGTCGCTCGACACCGGTCCTGCCAGGAATCGGACCGGGCGAACGCGCGCTTAGCCTAAGCTAAGCAGCGAGGGCGAGTTCAGTTTCGCCGTGTATGATTTTTGCCCCTTTTTACGAGTCCTGGGGCGACCTCGACCTGCAATCTACAAACCTACGGCCCTGTCGAATCCAGGCATCCCCGTAGAACACCCTATTATATCAACTTAGTCGCGACCCCGCAACGCTCTGTCTATCCGGCGCTTCGAGTCACGTTCAGCGATCGACTGGCGCTTGTCGTACTCCCGCTTGCCTTTGGCCAGCCCGATATCAACCTTGGCCCAACCGCGCTTCAGAGCGACTCGCAAAGGCACCAGCGTATAGCCCTTTTGCAGTAACTGACGCCGCAGATAGTCGATCTGCCGCCGGTGCAGCAACAGCTTGCGTGGGCGTGTCGGATCGTGATTGAAAAGTTCGCTCGCTTGCTCGAACGGCGAGACATGCATCCCAACCAACCACACTTCGTCATTCTCGATGACGGCGTATGCCTCCTGGAGATTTACCCGCCCATCGCGTACCGACTTGATCTCCGTTCCCGTCAACGCGATACCGGTTTCAATGACTTCGTCGATCTGATAGTCGTAGCGCGCACGGCGATTGGTTGTAACGACCTTACGCCCGTCATCCGATCGTGAGCTAGTTGTTCGATTCTTGACACTCATGTGTAACCTGCTTGACTTTGGGCCGCTGGGAACTGCTTCTGATCCTGACGGCGCGTACAATCTCAATATGAACGGCATTCGGGATATGGAACAAAACGAATACGCGGTCCTGTCGCAATTCTACGACCTCGAGTACAGCGTCTTCGACGCCGACCTCGACATGTATCGCCAATTCGCCGAACGAGCGCGTGGCTCGATTCTGGAATTGGGTTGCGGAACTGGCCGGGTGCTGGAGGCTTTTATCGACATCGAGTACCCGATCGTCGGGATCGACACGTCGAACGCAATGCTGGATATCGCCCGCAATCGCATTCAAGATGACGTCACCCTCGTGCAACGGGACATGCGCGTTTGCAACGCCGAGCCGAGCCTTCCCCACGGACCATTCAATTTCATCCTCTCCGCAATCAACACCTTTCTGCACCTGCCCGATGTGAGGTCCCAGATCGAAACGCTCGAAAGCGTTCGGCGCGTGACCGCATCGGGCGGGATCATGCTGCTCGACTTGTTCGTACCTGACCCGGTCTTCATTAGCTCACTTAATGGACAGCTGACGCTTGAGTTTCAACATCAGTTCGACAACGGCGATCGGCTCGACAAATGGGTAGCGCGGACGCATGACCTCGCGACACAACTGATTCAGACGACGGTCTACTTTGACGTAACCAGTCCAGAGGGCACGGTACGTCGCCTTGTGGACCACTATTCGACTCGTTATGTCCATCTGTACGAGCTTGAGCACTTGCTGAGCCGCACCGGCTGGGATCTGGTGTCGCTTTTCGGCAACTATGATTTGGAACCATTCGCGTCGGATTCGGAGCGGATATTGGCACTTGCGACGCCGCGCACTGGCGTCGAAACGGGGAGTACTTGATGATCGAGGGTGTTGAAGTAAAAAAGTTGCGGACCTTCGCCGACGAGCGTGGTTCATTGACCGAGATTTTGAGGCGCGATGATGAGATCTTCGAGGGATTTGGTCAATGTTATTTCTCGATCTCGTACCCCGGCGTCATTCGGGGTTGGCACTATCACCGGAAACAAATCGACTACTTCACTTGCGTTTCCGGAATGATCAAGGTACCGCTGTATGATCGCCGAGAAGGTTCGCCGACCTATGGTGAAATAAATGAGTTTTTCATCGGCGATGAGAACCGCATCGTCGTCAAGATTCCGCGCGGCGTCCTGCACGGCTTCAAGAACATCGGCCTGACACCATGCATCCTCGTGAACTTCCCGACCGAGCCGTATGATCCGGCGGACCCGGACGAGCTGCGGACGCCCTACGACGATCCTTCGATTCCTTACGATTGGGAGATTGCGTTCACATGATCGAACGTCTCCGAACTCTTCCCGACCCCTACCCCGTCCCGGTAGCGAAAGGTCCGGTCAACGGCCGCGTTGAACTACCTGGGTCAAAAAGCATCACCAACAGGGCGCTCATCATTGCAGCACTAGCCGATGGACGATCCACTCTACGCGGCGTTCTCGACAGTGACGACACACGTTATATGGTCGCAGCACTTGAAGCGCTTGGTTTTGATGTCGTTCCCGACTGGATAAACCGCAAGGTAACGATCACCGGACTCGGCGGCGAGATTCCCGCACGGGAAGCGGAACTCTTTCTCGGGAACTCAGGCACGTCGATGCGCTTCCTTACCGCACTTTGCGCGGTCGGACGCGGAACTTTCCGTCTCGACGGCACTCAAGCGATGCGAAAGCGCCCGATCGGCCCGCTCCTCGAGGGCCTGCGCCAGCTCGGTGTTGAAGCCGTCGCGGAAAACGACGACGATTGTCCACCGATACGTGTTTCGTCTACCGGGCTGGAATCCGGCCGGGCGCGCATGCCAGGAAATCTCTCCAGCCAGTATTTCACCGCGTTGGCGATGATCTTGCCTGCCGCACGCGGGGAGTTTCGCATCGAGATCGAGGGCGACCTTGTCTCCAAACCGTACATCGATCTCACCGCCTCGACGATGGCCGCATTTGGTGTAGAAATGTCTCACGACGACTATCGTTCGATCGGTGTTCTAGCCGGGCCAGAAATACATCGGGCGTGACTACTGGGTCGAACCCGATGCTTCGTCAGCCAGCTATTTCTTTTCGCTGGCGGCGGTATCCGGCGGTTCGATTACGGTGGCGGCATTGCCGCCAACCTCGTCTCAAGGCGATATCCATTTTGTGGATGTCCTGGAAGCGATGGGATGTAAGGTAGAGCGCGAAAGCGAGATCACCGTTCACGGCCCCAGGACGCTTCAGCCCGTTGATTGGGACATGAACGCAATCTCCGATACCGTAATGTCCCTGGCTGCTATAGCGCCATTCGCATCCGGCCCGACGACGATCTCGAACATTGGTCACATACGGCTGAAGGAGACCGATCGCCTGGCAGCAACGTGCGCCGAACTCGAACGACTTAACATCAGCGTTGAAGAACGTCCAGACAGCATGACGATTCAGCCTGGCAAACCACAGCCTGCGGCGATTCATACCTACGACGATCACCGTATGGCGATGTCATTCGCGATAACAGGCACGCAGAGCCCCGGAATCTCGATAAATGATCCAGGGTGCGTATCGAAGACATTGCCGGAGTTCTGGGACATCCTCGAAGGTCTGGTGATGTCAGAAAGCTGACGGTGCCTCCCACGACACGCGGCTCATCCGATTCATCAGCCAGGCGTCGGCCAGCACGAGCAGCATCATCGCCTCAACAACCGGCACTGCGCGAGGCACAACGCATGGATCATGCCGTCCTTCGACAACTATGCTTCGGGACTGGCCGTGGACATCGACCGTCTCCTGCTCCTGCGCGACCGAAGACGTCGGTTTGATTCCAACCCTGGCGACGATTTGCTCGCCGTTTGAAATGCCGCCAAGCATCCCGCCAGCGTTGTTCGTGCGAGTTCGAATGCGGCCATTTTCATCGGCATATAGCCAATCGTTGTTCTCATGGCCGGTTGAAGTCACGGATTCGAATCCGCGCCCAATCTCGACGCCCTTTGTGGCGTGAATACTCATCATCGCGTAACCCAGCAAGGCGTCAAGTTTCCCGTACATGGGGTCGCCGAGGCCCGGAGGAACTCCATCAGCGACGACTTCGACAGTACCACCCAGGCTGTTATTGACGGTCTTGATGTGCTCGATTGCCTCAACCATCTGCTCGGCAGCAATCGGATCAGCTGCACGCACGAGGTTACGCTCGATCTCATCGCGATCGAAAGATTCTGAGCGCACGTCACCGATCTGGACGGTGTAGGCGTAGACATCGATACCAACAGTGTTCAACATCTGCCGGGCGACGGCTGCTGCCGCTACCCGACCCCATGTTTCGCGAGCGCTGGAACGACCACCGCCACGATGGTCGCGAATGCCCCATTTCGCGTCGTAGGTGTAGTCCGCATGGCCGGGTCGATAGAGATCTCGAATCGCGTCGTATTTACTCGAATCGGCATCTTTGTTGTAAGTAATCATCGAAATCGGGACGCCGGTCGTCTTGCCCTCCCAGACTCCGGAGAGAATTTCTACACGATCTCGTTCTTGCCTCGGACTGGTTACTTTAGATTGCCCGACCCGTCGACGATCTAGATCGTGCTGAACGATCTCGTTACTAAGGGGCACGCCAGCGGGACAGCCATCGAGCACGACGCCTAGCGCCGGGCCGTGGGATTCGCCCCAGGTTGTAATCCGAAAGACCCTGCCAAATGTGTTCGTCATATCCCCAGGTTCTGATTCTCTAGATATGTCATATCACCGATGCGGCGACCGTAGATTCTATAGTCGTGCCCCCGAGAACGTCGAAAGCCTACCGATTCATAGAGCGCTCGACTGACGGTATTGCTGGACTGCGTGCTGAGTGCAACGCGCTTGGCTCCGGCAGACTTTAATCGATCTATAGCCAGTTCCAACAGCCGCCGCCCATAACCCTGGCCCTGTAACTCGGTAGCTACCGCGATACGGTCCAGGTGCCCCCATGATCCCAGCGACGTCGTGCCTATGTAGCCGATGGTCTGGCCCTGATCGGACCGGATCATGACGATCTCGACGCCCGGCACACTTGCATAATTCTCGAATTCTCCGACGCTGTTCCACCACAGCCAGGGAAAGGCGCTGTGGTCAACTTCTAGCAAACGATGCAGCTGATCGGCGCAGCTCAGGTCAACGACTTCGACGTTTAGCGCTGAGTGTCGATCAAAAGAGACTCGATCAGCCGGCAAGCGACCAAGTTCGTAGACAACGATGTCTTCGATGGGCTCTAACGCCGCCGCCGCGTAAAACGATTCGCGTCTCCGCTCGGCATATTCAGCGACGATAGCCAACTTGAAGTCGAGTTCCGCCGCCCGGGCGACGAAGGCCCTGAGCAGTTCCACAGCAACAGATGGGCCATTAATATCGATCACATTCGCAATCTCGCGCCGGTGACGCCATTCACCACCGAGTAAATAACCACCAGTGCGCCGGTTCCACAGGGACAGTTGCGGTTCCTGAGCCGCGATCTCCTCGATATCGCTTCTGGTATAGCGTGCATCCCAGGGGATTTTGATCCCAGCGACATCGGACGGTCGAAGGATCTCAATCCCTCCGGGCATAGATACTGCTAGCGATGCAAATGTATCCGTCATTACTCGTAAAAACCGATCATCTTCGACGGCGGTCCAAATCCGGCAATGCTTCGTCAATTACACTAGCGCGTCACCGTCCGGGGCTGAACGCCTGCGTCAGTCGCTGCCGAGGGATTGTAGCAAGCCCTCCAGATAGCCAGAAAAGGCCGCAATCGATTTGCCCGGCTTCAAAGACATTGCAGCACTGCCGACCAGCTGGGCGCTAACTCTCTGGGACGCCCTGCCACTCTTTCTCAGTGTTGAGGTTGCCCTTGCTGTTGTGCTGGTCGCTCTCAGCGTGGGAGCTGTGCGACGAAACCTTTGGATTTGGACGAGCGCCTACCCGATTGGTGCTGTCCTCTACTCCGCACTATTTGACGCCGGAATCACCGTACTTCTGGCGGCAATATTAATTGGGCAAATCGCCTTCAAAATTCTTCGACCATCGAAATTCCCCATTGTGTCGACGCCACAATCTCCAGGCGCGGCTATCCGATTGCGTGGAGGTTCAGTCATCGGGGATGTAGCCAAGGCTGCCGCAATCGCGGCGGTACTCAAAATTGCAGTTAGCCCCGAGATCGCGCCCGGGGCGTCTTCCTGGTTCGTCGTTGCGCTTGTCGGTGGATTACTGACGCCCGGCCCGCTAGGTGTCGCCGCCATCCCGGTGCTCTCGATTCGTAGCGCATCGGACAGCATCCTCGTCGCAGCCGTCTGGCTGTTCATTTCTGCACTGCGACCGTTTGCATTGAGCCGACTTTCGACCTGGCGCCAATCCCGACAAACTGCCGCTAGCCATTGACACCCAGGAATCCAAGAACTTGTCGTATGACCTCGTCAAGGTTGGCAGTGGTGGTATCGACGACGAGATCGGCCCGCTTGCGGGCGCCTGACAAGCGCTCGGTCTGGAGCTGGTAGATCCACTCCGGCCAACGAGGATTGTCGCGACGAGCCCGTATTTGCTCAAGGGTCACATCGAGAAAGATCAGCGTGTTCGGCTGGTGGTGATCCCACAGGTCGCGTATGACGGAATGCTCCTGGGCCACTGCCTCCGCATCAACGCCATGTTTTCGCAGAGCTTCGACCACCGAGGATTTCCCGGAGGCACAATACCCGATGACGACGACCTTCGACATCAGCCCGGAAGCGGCAAACTCACCCACATTCGTCGGATCGGCTCCGGCCGCCCGTCGGTAGGGCTGAGCGCCATGACAACGACACTCATGTCGTCGAGCGGGCGGTCTGCGTCCGCCGAAATCGCAGCCAAGAGCATGCCGTCCGCGATTTCTTGCGCGGTCGTCGAGTTGCGTGAATGCGCTCGCAAGTAGCTCAATGGATCGAATGGTGTCCCGCTGCGTTTCCCGGCCCCGGCGATCCCGTCGCTAAAGACAACGACGCAGAGACCGGCTTCGGCGGGATAGGTATCAACGATTGGACGTGTGTGGCGGTGAACGCCGATGGGACCCGCGACCGTTGTTACAAGCTCAAAATCTTGGTCCCGTCCAAGGACATAAGGGATCGGGTTGTTACGGGCGACGATAACTTCTGAAGTAGCCAGATCGACGGACACGATATCCAGTGTTGCAGAGACTTTTCCATGACGAAACGCCAATAAGAAGTCATGGGTTCCTCGCGCGACGGCACCATCTCGAATACCCTCTTTGAGCAGTGAGAGCGCTTTACTTGAAACCAGCATGCTCAGCGACTTCGCCGCAGCACCCGAGCCTTGCCCGTCGACCATTACGACTGACAGTCCACCCGTCGGTCGTTCACCATTCTCAACGGTGTCACCACTTTCCCGAGAGGCGTACTTGTGCGTCTTGGCAACCGCAATATCAATTCTTGTCACTGTCCAACCTTCAAGATCTCGCGGTCTCCGTAATTTGCGTTGAAATATTGTTGATAGTCGGCGCTATTCCGGATTGGTTCCCACCAGCTTCGATTTTCCTGATACCAGCGAATCGTATCGCGCAATCCAGATTCCAACGATATTTTCGGAGACCACCCGAGCGCACGAATCTTGGATGTATCGAGCGCATAGCGACGGTCATGGCCTTGCCTGTCGGTAACGAAGTGGAGCAGTTCACCCGGCGCATCTAGCTCATCCAGGACCGCATTTGCGATCTCAACGTTGCGACGCTCATTTCCGCCACCTATGTTGTAGGCCTCGCCGGCCAACCCGTTTTGGAGGACGAATTCGATCCCCTCTACGTGATCCTGCACATGCAACCAGTCGCGCACCTGCTGACCGTCGCCGTAGATTTGGATCGGTTGTCCCTGGAGCACGTTCGTTATTGAAACAGGCAGAACCTTTTCCGGATACTGGTAGGGACCGTATGTGTTCGAGCCACGCGTGATTATTGCCGGAACCTGGTGCGTCTCGCAGAACGCTCGAACCATCAATTCGCCACCGGCCTTGCTCGCCGAATATGGGTTGCGGGGTTCTATCGGATCACCCTCTCGCGAGAATCCCTGAGGGATATGTCCGTAGACTTCGTCCGTACTGACATGCACGAAGCGCTTAAGTCCGTGCTTTCTGACCGCTTCGAGGATGACGTAAACGCCGTAGACGTCCGTCTGAATGAATTCACCGGCATGAATCAGGGATCGATCGACGTGCGTTTCAGCGGCAAAATTCACGATGGCATCAACAGAAGCAGCGAGATCCGAGATCAGTTCCGCGTCGCAGATATCCCCCTGAATGAATGAAATACGAGATCCGTCGAGCAACCCATCAAGATTCTCTCGATTACCGGCATACGTTAGTTTGTCGAGCACGACGATCTTGTCGTAGTCTCCCGAGGCGGCGTGGCGCACGAAATTACTGCCAATAAAACCAGCACCACCTGTTACCAGGACCGATCGAATATCAACGTTGCCCATCACGCCTCCCACGTTACGTGCCAAAATTCAGAGGGCGTCATGATTATTCCAGAGTCTTGATCTGGCCGCCCCAAGCTTTACGTTGGCTGCCACGAGAGGATAAGCCGTGACCTGGGCCGTAACACTGGACTTTCACAATACGATCGCTCAGTGTGACGAGTGGTTCGATCTCGAAGTCTATGATCTGATTCCTGCTTTCTTCGCCTGGAGTGAGAAGACTCTGGGAGTGCCGGCCGACGCTTCTCAGATAGCTGCTGGGAAGGCTCACTATTTGAAACTCAGGCGACGGGTTATCGATACTGGTATTGAGTTGGATGCTGAGGCGGCGGTGCTCGAAGTGCTGGAGTTTCTCGGACTTCCTGCGCCTATTGGTTCCATCTCAGACGCGCTCGAAGATATCTTTCGACCAACCTTGCTGAGCGCATCGCCGATGCCGGGGGTCGTTGAAACAAGCCGTAGATTGAATAATGCCGGCATAAAACTTGCCGTTATATCTAGCGCGGCATACCATCCGTTTTTAGAGTGGACGCTTGAGGAGTTTGAGATTTGCGGCTGCTTTCAATACGTCCTGACTTCCGCATCAACCGGCCACTACAAGAGTTCAACCAGGATTTACGAAACCGCAGTCGACGTTCTCGGTATTGAGGCGCACCAATGTATTCATGTTGGAGATTCAGAGAGATATGACGTTGTACCGGCAAGATCGATTGGGATGAAGACCGTCCTGATCGGAGAAAATACGCAGGGCCAGGCTGACTTGCACCTCCGGTCGCTGCTAGATCTTCCGGATGCGCTCGTAGAAACGTTTGGCCTGCCACTTGCGATTTGACATCTTCACCATATTTCCCAACATGCTTGATAGCCCCTTTTCAGAGTCGATCATCAAGCGCGCAATCGAACGAAACATCATCGAAATCCATACACACGACATTCGCGAATTTGGAACAGGAATACACCGCTCTGTAGACGATACGCCCTTCGGAGGCGGTCCAGGCATGGTCATGAGCGCTCCGCCGATTGTAGACGCGGTCGAGGCGGCGATCGGTGCCGACCTGGCATCGACAACAGTTCTCATCATGTCACCAAGTGGAGACAGATTGACCCAGGAGATCGTTGATGATTTGTCGTCGCAGGCGCGGATAGCACTCATCTGCGGCCGCTATGAAGGCATCGATCAGCGCGTGACCGACTACCTGAACGCACGGGAAATATCGATCGGCGACTATGTGGTCAGCGGTGGTGAACTACCAGCTGCGATCATTGTCGACGCAGTTACCAGATTGTTGCCAGGAGTGATCAATAGCGACTCCCTCGATGATGAGTCGTACCTCGAGGGCCTCCTCGAGTACCCCCAATACACACGTCCGGCCGAGTTTCGCGATCTCGCGGTGCCTGAAGTGCTCCTCAGTGGGCATCACGCAAAGATTCGAGATTGGCGCCGGCAAATGGCCGAAGAACGAACGCGGCGACGACGCCCGGATCTCTTGAAGAAGCCCGAAGAATGCGACTAGATGAGCCGCGCGAGCGTCAAGCCAAACGATCAATCAATATGCGGCGAAAACAATGTTGTCGATGCCCCCGCCGTGAAACTGATTGACCTAACACGACGATTCCAGGCCGGTCGACGGATCATCTCAGCTCTTGACCGCGTGAACCTTGAAATTTCGCGAGGGGATTACGTCGCAGTCGTCGGTTCTTCAGGTTCTGGAAAGTCAACATTGCTCAACATTATTTCCGGCATCGATTCGCCGAATACCGGCAGCGTCGTTGTACTGAACTCGGACTTGTCTTCTATGGGCGAAGACCAGTTAGCAGCCTGGCGCGGACGAAACATCGGAATCGTATTTCAGTTTTTCCAACTTATGCCGACGCTTACGGTTCGCGAAAATGTGGTTCTTCCGATGGATCTGGCTGGCCTGACGACAGACAAATGGGCGCGCGCGGACCGGCTCCTGGAAAGCGTTGGGATCTCGCATCTGGCCGATAATCTCCCCTCTGAGCTCTCCGGTGGCGAACAGCAACGGGCGGCTATCGCACGCGCGCTGGCCAACAATCCTGCGCTGCTCATTGCTGATGAACCTACCGGAAACCTTGATACGGAAAATGGTCGCATCGTCATCGACATCCTCGAATCCCTTTGGAGACAGGGCACAACGATTCTCATGGTGACCCACGATCGCGACGTTAGTCGCCGAGCCTCCCGCCAAATCTCGATGAGAGATGGCCAGATTGTCGATGACTCCAGCCAGTCCGCACAGTTAGAGCGTGTCACCCTCGGCAGGGCCAATGGCGACGCTCGTTAGAAAAGTCCTCAGAGACTTACGCCGAAGACCGCTGCGCAATGCACTGACGCTCCTCGGGGTGATCCTCGGAGTAGCCGGGGTGGTTGCCATTGCAACGGCAAACCAGGACGTCGTCGAAGCTCAACGTCAAACCTATGATTCTGCGAACCAGGCCGATCTGGCGGCATTCACCAGCGACCTCTCTGTTACCGCGCTCAATCTCGTCCAACGCAACGCCAACGTTGAGACCGTCGATAGCAGGTCGGCCATTCTTAGCCGCTTCACAACAGGTGACGGGCAACATTCAGTACGGATTTTTGGAATCGATGACTTCTCATCCGTCCAGCTGGACGTTTTCGAGCTTGAGTCCGGACGGTTCCCCGGTCGTGGAGAGATCGCGTTTGACGGCAGCGCGCGGGAACTCACAAGCATCAAGATTGGTGATGTCGTCGCCATACAGCGAACGCCGGACGAGAAAACGGTCTATCTGACCGTCAGCGGCTTCACTCGCTCGCCTGCAACACTGGGCGCAGGCATCACGAATAGGGCGATCGCGTACGCGCCAGCAAGCGTTGTTCGCGAGATGAATGGCCGACGAGCCGACAATTATCTTGCTCGTGCGCTTGCGAGATACCGATGTAGCCAGCCAGACCGCCGCTGAAATCTCGAGCCTTCTGGCTAAACGCGGCGTCAGTACCGGAACATTTGACGTTCGCGACCCAAACGATTTCGTCGGCGCCCGCGAACTCGAAACGCTTCTGCTACTGCTGCGCATATTTTCCGTTCTTGGAGCGGCACTGGCTTCTTTCCTCGTGGCAAACACGATCTCTGCCGTAATTTCCGAAGAATTGTCGCAGATTGGGATAATCAAAGCTCTGGGAGGGAAGCGCTATCATATCGCCGCAACCTATCTGATCTATAGCGCGCTGATCGGACTGATCGGCGCGCTAGTTGGGCTGGTACAGGCATTGTTGGGGGCAGGCAGCTTAGCGCTTTTCTTACTGGCATCACGGGCCTACAACAACCGCCTCCGACCATCCGCCCCCTGGAGGTTCTACTGGCTCTTGGTGTCGGGCTTGCCGTTACGATCGGCGCAACTTTGATACCTGCTATTCGAAGCTCGTTTCAAAAACCGGCCCTACTGATGCGAGCTCCTGGTATTCAGCCGGAATATCGGCGGCGAGCGTTCGCTTCGCTTGCGGTCCTGATCGCGAGGCTCAATCGATCGATTGCACTCGGTCTGCAAAACGTCATGCGTCGCCCTGGCCGCACTATCCTGACTCTGACCGTCGTGACGGTCGCGGTCGCAGCATTCGTTTCGACTCAAGCTCTCAGCGACTCGGTCTCAGGAACGGCGGATGACCTTTATGACCTTTATGGCGCGGACGGCTGGATCTTCTTTCGCCGCGGCGCGGACATTTCCATCGCCAGGTCGCTACGCGACGAACCGGCCGTCGCCGATGCCGAGCCTTGGACGAATGCGAATGGCTCGATAGGATCGACGCGGACAGATATTTGGGGCATGCCCGTAAATGATCCTCTCTACCACTATCGACTAGTTGACGGCAGCTGGGTCACGACAGTCCAATCCACCAGGAGTAGTACTCTACATCGAATCTCGCAGCGCATCTGGACGTCTGGACCGGGGACTCCTTCGACCTTGATATCGGCGACCGTACCGCCACAGTGACCGTAGTCGGAATTGTCGACGATTCTAGTACCTATCTCGGGAATGCCGGGACGGGCAAAGTTTTCATGGCAATCGATCAGCTTCATATTCTTTTAGGACGCGGCGAGCGAGCCGACCTGATCGCGTTGAAGTTGCTCGACGAAGATCCTGCGGCCGTTGACGAGGCGCTGGCGACGTTAGAAACGCGCTATCGCGATCTTGGTCCCGGCACCCTGGCGGCCTATAGCGACCGGGAAAGCACGCAGCAGGCAATAGGAATCCTGACACAGCTTCTGCGTGCGATGGTTGTCATTGTTGGAGTCGTAGGCGTATCCGGCATCGCCAACACCTTGATCATCAATGTCACGGAACGCCGCCACGAGATCGGCGTGTTGCGTTCAATTGGCGCCCGTTCCCGCCAATTGCTGGCGATGCTTGTCGCCGAAGGACTTTCACTCGGGTTGATCGGAACGATATTTGGGATCGCATTGGGCATCCCAATTGCGAGATATCTCGTGCATATCACCGGAGAGCGACTATTCGAACTTACCTTTTCCCTCGATTTATCAACACTGATTGGCGCATTGGCCATTGGTCTTATGGCTGTCGCTTCGGTCTCCGCGATTCCTGGCCTTATTGCCGCGAGTCTGAAGCCAATCCAGGTGCTCAGATATGAGTAGATCTAGAATCGCCATAGGACTCATTCTTCTTGCGATTATCGTTGTAGCAGGATATTTTCTGTTTCGCCCTGCATCCAGTCCGGACACCGCACGCGTCGAGCGTGGCTCGATCGATGTAACGATCGATACGGTTGGAACGATTCAGTTGAAGGATCCAGAACCCATTCGGTCCGAGGTTGGAGGCACCGTAGCGGCACTCGGCGCAGCTGTCGGCGACGAAGTATAGAAGCTGGCGATATCATCGTGCTCCTGGAAGCGCAGGAACTCGATCAACTGGTCAGCAATGCCGAACGGGGACTAGAAGGGGCAGAGTTTAACCTTCAATTCGCCGAGCGGCGGCTAAACGATGATCCAAACTCCCTCGATCTCCAGCAGAATGTCATCGAGGCTCTCACGCGAGTGGATCTCGCCAGGGAAACCCTTGCCGACGCAAAAGTATCCCGGGCGCACGGCGCGATCCTGGCTGAATCTGCTGGGATCGTTCTCGAAATCTTTGTCGGGCCGGGTGATCGGATCGGCGCGAATCAGCCTGTCGCTCAAATCTACGCTTCAAAAGATCTCATTCTCATGGCGGATATCGACGAGCTGGACTTGCCTAATGTGAATCCAGGAGCAAGCGTGCGCTTCCGGCTCGACTCTTTTCCGGCGGAGGAGCTGCAGGGCACAGTTACCCGCACAGCGCCACAGTCCGTTCAACGCGGTGGAGCGACCCTTTTCCCTGCCGAGATAGCGTTTGCGGAACCCGAGCTCTTTGACATTCGACCGGGAATGAACGCCGATGTGACTATCGTCACGGACCTCCGCGAGAACGTCTTGCTCGTTCCCGAGCGTGCGATTCGTACTGTCGGGCAGCGTGCTTTTGTCATGGTTGAGCGTTCAGGACAGTTCGACGAGGTTGAGGTCATCCTAGGCTATCGATCAGGCGGTTTCGCCGAGATTGTGGACGGCCTGGATGAGGGCGAACGCGTCCGTCTCCGATAATCGCCCAGGAAACCAATACTTACCACTCCCATAAAACAGGACTCAGATGCTAATGACCCGGGAAGTGTCGACCATTATGCTGACAAACGGGCCCACGATGTTCCGGATTGAAGGCGGGATTCACCACGATGGTCGGACTAGCACACAGCACACAACAGAGCGGCAAGAAGAACAACCGTGGAACGTCTGGACTTGGGACGACAAACCTCGGTCCATTCGTTAAAGAGCCGAGTAGCGTAGAAGAAACTGGTCTCGATCTAGCATTTATCGCAGATCTCTGCCTGAAGTTCATATTCTTCAACTCAATGACGACGGCGCAGGTCGTCACCGACACCGTGGCTTTACCCTTCTATAACGTCGTCGATCGAGCGCTCGTGCTATTGAAACGAGAAGAGCTGATCGAGGTCGCCGGCAGTAGCGGCTTTGGCGAATTGGCCTATCAGTATTTAGTGACGCCAAAGGGAGCAGCTCGAGCCCGTGAAGTAATGGGGCGTAGCGCATATGTCGGCCCAGCTCCCGTCACGTTGGAAAGCTACTGGGACACGGTCAAAGCCCAGGCAATCGGTGAGGTGAGGGTGAGTCCAGCCGACATCCGCCGTGCGACTGCCGACCTCGTTATCGGCGACAACGTTCTGGACACGATCGGACAAGCTGTCAATACGGGCCGTTCAATGTTCCTCTTTGGGGAACCGGGCAACGGTAAGACGACAATCGCGGAACGAATCACCGAACTGCTCGGAGGAGCGATACTCATCCCGCATGCCATCACGGTTGACGGCCACATTATCAAGGTTCTCGATCTTCACAATCATCGCCCAGTCGTCGGAGCAACGCAGCGGGCCGACCAGGACCGAAGATGGGTCGTCTGCAAGCGCCCGGCGATCATCGTCGGTGGTGAATTGACCCTTTCGAGCCTTGATCTGATCTGGGATGAGAACTCTAAATTCTACGAGGCACCGCTTCAGCTCAAAGCTTCAGGCGGGATGTTGATGATTGACGACTTTGGTCGACAGCAGGTCCATCCGCGTGAGCTGCTCAACCGCTGGATCGTGCCGTTGGAGAAGCGTCTCGACTATTTGACGCTTCATACTGGCAAGAAGATCGAAGTTCCGTTCGACCAGCTGATCGTCTTTTCAACCAACCTCGAACCTAAAGATCTAGTCGACGAAGCTTTCCTGAGACGTATTCAGAATAAGATCTATATTGGCGATCCGACCCTGGACCAGTACCGCGAAATCTTTCGACGGACCTGCGAGCAGCTTACGATCCCATTCGATCAAAACGCGCTCGTCTATCTCCTGAGAGAGTACTATGTCAAGCCAAAGCGTAAACTCCGCGCTTGTCACCCGCGTGATCTCTTACGAACACTGGCTGGCATTGCCCGTTACCTGGACGAGCCAGCAGTTCTCAGCACTGAATTGCTCGATATGGCTTGCGCAACCTACTTCGTCGAAATGTAGCGGGGCGCTCGCGACTATCGCGAACCAGTTATTCTGCGCAGTTTGTCGTCAAATTCGGCATCGGAAATCACGCCTGAGTTGCGCAACTCCGTGAGGGCTATGACCGCACGGGAATGATCCTGCTCGTTCTCGAATGACGGTAGGCGGTCGGTATCGGTGTTTCGATTGCTCGTCTCTGCCGCCGTCGCGCGTCGAGTCGGAAAGCCATCGTCGTTGACACCGCGCGAGCCGAAATCCATCTTGGCTTGCATAAGTGCCTTCTTGAATCCGAACGGATCAGAGACGCCCGCTATATCGTTGATCGCCGCGTCTGAGCCGGTCACAATATTGATCGATCCATAGTTAAAAATGCGCCCGAACACGGACTGGGTCATTATGACGTCATTGACCTTCTCCAGGGCCGAATCCATCGCTTTGCGGTTCATCAAGCCCTCGACCTGGATGATCCGAAATGACGTCACCACGTATTGTTCGCGCCACCAGTTGAGCACACGATAGATCCCGATAATGAGCGGTACAACAGATACTGCGAGCAGGATGAGACTGAGAATTAGTCCGATATCGATTCCGAGGAGGTCAGGGAGAATGACAATTGCTAGAACTGCCACTATCCAGAGGACGATCGAGCCCAGCAGATAGGGACCTGCGTGCAGCAGCATGAAGATCGGATGGCGTCGAGCTTCAAGTAAAACGTGTTCATCACGGGCCAGTAGCTTATCCAGAAATGTCATTGTCCGCTTCTCCCTTGCTGCCTGCCGTCTGGTGAACATATTCTAGTCGGAGTTCGCGTATCACTCTCGATGCCGTCGAATCACGTCCAGTGATTGTCGATATGCACTCCGATACTAATTGCTGCGCCTGAGGAAAAAGATCTGGGCGAGCTCGAACACCAAGTACCTGGCCAAGATCTCCACGGTCGATCATTCGCATGATTTTCTGCACGTCAACCGGAACTATTCTCGCACCCGAAGCTGGCTTCGCGCATCGATGGCAAACGAATCCCCCACGCTCGATGACAAACGCATTCGGAACGGCAGCTAGGCCTTCCCTGCACTCGATGCAAGACTGGAGACTCGAACGAAATCCTGTCTCATCGAGCATGAGAAGATCGAAGATGAGGAGCACACGCTCAGGTTCAACACCACTATCCAGGAGTTCCAGACTGTTTTCTATGAGCCCGTAAATTCGTGGCGCAGCTTCATCTTCCGCCGTTAGAAGGTCGACACGCTCAGCAATTAGACCGGCCACCGCAATCGCACGCTCGTTCAGCCTCAGCCTGGGAAAAGCGAATTTCGTTTCAGCCTGGGTGAGGATTGGGAGACCTCTTGTGCGAGCGATGAAGAAATTCGACACCATGAATGGTTCAGAATGGCCGGCAAGTTTGCTCCCTGGTTTTCGTACACCTTTGGCAACGAAACGATGCTTACCAACCTCTTTCGAGAAGACGGTTAGAATTCGATCCGATTCGCCGAGATTCCGGCGTCGAAGGACGACTGCCTGAAGACGGTAATTTCTCGACCGCCGGTTGGCCGCATATTCCGCTTGCGGGGCGTCAGAATTCATCAATGCTCGCTTAATGTGTAGGGCTACAACCTTGGCTGACGAATCTCATCCCAATTCTACGAGTCAGGACAAACGGAAGCATCCTGCGACCATCGTTTCCTGGCTCGCACTTGCAATCGCCATCCTTGTTGCCGGATACGTCGTGCGCACGACCCTGGAGCCCGGTGACTTACGCCCCGGCGGTTCCGATACCGCCGGATTGCCCCAGCCAGGGGAGCGAGCGCCAGACTTTAGCGCCATCGATCGCGAGGGGAATCTCGTCAGTCTTTCCGACTTTGCCGGTCAACCGATCTGGCTCAATTTTTGGGGTTCTTGGTGTCCACCGTGCAGGGCAGAAGCGCCGGACATGATTCAGGCCTGGGACGTTATCAAAGATGACGGCATCGTCCTCATGGCTGTCAGTCTCGAAGAACCATCGGCCGACGCCTTCGCTTACGCCGACCAGCTTGGTATGAAGTTTGTCGTACTGTCTGATCCCGACAGGGAAGCCATTCGCGGCAAGTACAGGATCAGATCCTTCCCCACTCATCTCTTCATTGATGCTAATGGGATCGTACGTGACATCTCCCTCACTCCGATGTCAGCCCAAACGGCGATACAAAAAGCTATGGCTATTCGCTAGAGTTGAAATAGAGGCCGGAACTTCCCGGTGCCGATGTGCCCGACACGAAAGAGCGCCCGATGCCAACTCCTCCGACCTCAATTGCCGTCGTACCAGCCCATGACAAGGCCGAATCTCACGAACTCTTTCTCGCAATCGAGGAATGGTTTCAGGATCATGAGATAGAACTCGTCACCGAAGAGCAGCTGAATGCCGGCATAAGGCCAGACGCTCTGCTCGCGCTTGGTGGAGATGGTCTGATGATGAGAATGGGGCGTGCTAACCCGGGCGTCCCAATCCTGGGAATAAATTTCGGAACGGTTGGCTTTCTTGCCATGGCGGAACGATCACAGTGGAGGGACGTACTTACGGCCCTCGCATCAGGAAATTTCCGCTATCAAGATGGCCCCACCCTGCGGGTGGAAGTGACAAAGCAAGGAGACGTAGTTTCTTCTGGCACTGCAATCAATGATGTTGTCATTCGGTCTGGACTGCGAATGATCGACACAGAGCTTTATGTCGATCGGAGATATGTGAACACCTATCCCGGTGACGGCATGATCGTCGCAACGCCACAGGGAAGTACCGCCTATTGCATGGCAGCCGGCGGACCAATACTCATCGCGGGCGTACACGGCTTCGCTCTCACTCCACTCTCACCGCATTCCCCGATTCGGCTGACCTTCGTCGTACCGGAGGAAAGCCACATTGAAATGGTTCTTGGAAACGACAGAAATGCGAGTCTGATTCTTGATGGTGAGGAACTGGTGACCGTCTCGAAGGGGGATATCGTCTGCGTACAGCGAGACATTCATCCCTTCAGAATGATCCACCTCGACGACACGAATTTCTACGATGCGTTTCGCAGCAAATTCAACTATCTGATACGACCTGGCGCTACGCCTAGCTTAGGGAGCTATCGGTCTCCAGATTCCTGATTCTGGCGGCCCGTTCGCGACTTCTTTCCAGGCTCGGTACGGGCAGCTGGCTCGACGTCTTCGTCGGAACTGATATCCACTTCCCAGTCGCCGGACTGAGCGTATCGTCGCTCTGGACGGGGAGGCACCGCGGACTGCCTACGGCCATTTGACGCCGAACTGGAACCGTACGGAAGATCGTGCCCGCAAAAGGCACAGATTTTCCAGTCAGCATCTACCAGTCTGCCGCAGCTCCCGCAGGTTCGTCTAAGTGAATTCCCGCAATCAGGACAGAACATGAACTCATCCTTGATCGGGTGTGCGCAATTTTGGCAGACAGCGATCGATCCGATCTCCTGGGCGAGATAGGAGTCCTCGATTTCGCGCTGGTAACGTTGCTCAACTGTCTCGCGCGGCCGGAGCAGAAGATAGATGGTGATTCCAGGTAGAAAACCAAGAACGACGACCAGCGTGGCCAGTACCTGGACGACAACGTTCGCGCTGCGCCGTTCAATATCCCGATAGGTCCAGACGGCCATAGCGAACCAGAGTGCGACGCCAAACGCCGCCAGGCCTGCGAGAGTGAACTGGAGGACTCGAGCGAACGTCTCCTCCATTTGTCTCCACTCTCCTCAAAACTTATCGGAGCGACCTATGCCGCAGAGATACGCTCGTGACGCGATACGTTGCAAATGAAGACGGCCGCGCCACCTACTTGAACCTCAACCGGATTGGGAACGTAGAACTCGCCAGGTTCCATGATGGGAAGCAACGGATTCACAAATTGGGTACGCGTGTAGCAGTTCTGCTTGACAATCCGTCAGAACGTCTTCTACCTGGGCATCTTCGACGCCGATCAAGAACGTAGCGTTTCGTTCCTGGAGAAATCCGCCGGCGCTATTGATCTGGGTAACGCGATACTCGGCCTCCAGCAGAGCAGCGAGTAACGTGTCGGCATCTTTGCCTTGCACTACGGCGAAAATCAGCTTCATCATGCTCCGAATTTCACTATGATCGCTATCGTCGATCGGATTAACAGATTGGATATATCCGCTCGAATATTTCGCTGGTTATTGCTTCAACAGATTGAGAAGCATCGATTACCTTCCAGCGCTCGGGATTGCGCTCGGCTTCCTCACGATACCAGCCCGCAACTCGTTGATGAAAGGATACTTCCTCGTCATCAATACGATTCTGGTCGCCATCGCTTCTGCGACGCTTCAACCCCTCAGTCACGTCAATGTCCAGCAAGATAGTGCGATCCGGAAAAAGAACTCCGATAGCGAGGCACTGGAGGCGCCGAAGCTTATCGATATCGAGCCCGCGACCAGCGCCCTGATAGGCCAGAGTGGAATCGAAATATCTATCAGAAAGCACTACATCTCCGCGTTCCAGGGCTGGTCGAATGACCGCTCTCACATGCTCAGACCGAGCCGCAGTCATCAGATACGCCTCAGTCTCGGGTGCCGGGATCGAAACTCCGTCCAGCAAGAGGGCACGCAACTGCTCACCGAGGACCGTGCCTCCGGGTTCTCGCGTTTCAACGACCTGGCGACCCAGCTTCCGCAGCTGCGCGGCAACGCGCTCGATCTGAGTTGACTTTCCTGATCCTTCAGGCCCTTCGAGAGTAATAAACATCGAATGTCTCAAGCACGCCGTCGAGAAATCTCAACCCGGCGATTTGGATCTTCTCCGGTTGAACGTGATGTCAAGTTGTACCGCTCCGCGAGCTGATGTTGAAGCCTCCGGATATAGGTCGATTGCGGTTGCAATTCCATCGTCGGGCCACCGTCCATTATCTGGGTGATCGCCTCTTCTGTCTCGTACAGCGCCTGGGTCACTTCATCACGGGAGGGTCTCGGAGCGTTCGGCACCGCGTTTGCGCCGAATTCATCGACATTGATCTCGCGTAGCAAATCTTTGAGCAGATTTGCCATCTGCAGGACTGTATTCGAACGCAGAACGAAGATCGAAACACCGCGGCTCTCAGCCTCGCGCAGCGGTCGTGGCCGCTGCCGGTAGTAGTTCCGAAGGGTGATGACCATATCGGCATCGCGTAGATCCCGAACTATGAGCGCGCTGATACCGAGCGACTCGATCGCTTGCTCCAGGCGATTGCGACTGACTCCGAATGGAAAAATGCGCACCGGGCGATTCGGTGTCCCGCGTCCCTTTGCGAGTGGATTAGGAGTCGTCTCTTCAGTATTCGGCTCGTGTAGTTGCCGAGGTGGACTTGGTTCATTTTTTGGTCGCGGTATCTGGAGCATCGGATCCCGACGATCAAATTCGTGGGCTTCCACCGACACGGTACCGTCCGCGTGCCGTTCACGAATCTCTCGATCAACCGATCGCGACCGGAGTTGCGCGTCAACAGCTGATCCAACGTCGCGGATGACCGCAACCTGATCACGCTCCAGTATTTCAACCATGATCGTAAATGTTGGTGGAGCGCGCCGCTCCAGGACCGATTTCTGGGTACCGCGTCGTCGCGCTTCCTCATCGCTGAGTGTGACCGCTTGAATACCTCCAACGAGGTCCGAAAGCGTTGGGTTCAACAACAGATTATCGAGCGAATTTCCATGCGCGGTCCCGATAAGCTGAACGCCGCGTTCAGCAATCGTGCGAGCGGCTACGGCCTCAAGCTCCGTGCCAATCTCATCAATGATGATCACTTCCGGCGTATGGTTTTCGACCGCCTCGATCATCACTGCATGCTGAAGGTCAGGTGTCGGCACCTGCATGCGACGGGCACGGCCAATCGACGGATGAGGAATATCCCCATCACCGCCAATCTCATTGCTGGTATCGACAATAACGACTCGTTTGGCCAAATCATCGGCGAGAACGCGAGCAACTTCCCGAAGAATCGTTGTCTTGCCAACTCCCGGCCGGCCAAGCAGTAACAGGCTCTCGCCGGTTTCGATCAAGTCTTTGATGATCGTTAGTGTGCCAAATACCGCGCGCCCAACACGGCAGGTGAGTCCGACTATCTCACCGGCGCGGTTGCGAATTGCCGAGATGCGATGGAGTGTGCGTTCAATGCCGGCCCTGTTATCGTCGCCGAAGCGCCCGACGCGTTGGGTTATGAAGGCCAGATCTTCTCTGGTCACTTCGCGATCAGATAGCGCAACTTCTCCATGACGGAATCGAGCTTCCGGTAAACGTCCAAGGTCAAGGACGAGTTCCACTAGATCTGTGAGCGGAAACTCTTCGGACGCCTCCTTCAGTCCAATCTGCAGGCTCGGCGTCAGTATCGCAATGAGTTGATCGAGATCGTCGGTGATGCCGGGCTGGACTCCCGGAAAGTGCTCCTGTCTCCAGCGGTCAGTTCCAAGCTCGTTATCTATCAAGATACGCTTGTCCCTCTATGCTCCGTCTCGAACCTGCCTGGCCGAGCCGGTAAACGTCAGCCCACGATATGTGACGGAAACTGCGGGCCTTGCTTCACTCAATCTGAGAACTTCAGACTTGATAGGCGCCTGAATTGCCGTGACCGTTGTGTGGCGAACAGTGCCATTAACCCGATCGCGCAGCGTGAACCCCATGTTGAGAAACGGATCCATACGATCCATCTGATACTCGGGCAACACGATATCGACGTCTCCGTGAAGCGATGCATGTTCGAGTGATTCGGCGACGATTGACGGAATTGCTTGCGCCAGATGATCGTCGCACAGTACGGATACCATCGGGCAGTCCGCGGACATGTCTATGTGGCATGCCGCGCCAATGCCATCATCAGTTGGCAAGACGAAACCGAGACGCTGACGATGTCGGAACGGAATGCGTGGATCTGAATCAATCGCCCAGGCATCGCTGGTGAATGCCTCGGCATATTGCACCGCTCGCGGAGTCGTCCTGTTATACAGCTGATGGATCCCCCAGAGGTCACTATCATGCTGCTCGCGAATTGGAATGCTTTCGCGCAATCCCCGCTTGAAGCTGCCGTGCAAAACGTCATAACGGGTATAGCTAATGTAACCGGCCTTGCGCAGGCTCTCCGCTGCTACACCGTCCGGCTCGCAATACGCAAAAAGCCGCCGGGCGCCGCTGCGGCCAGCCTCGCGAATGCCTTCCTCCAACAACGCTACCCAGAGCTCCTCTGCAACTGCTTCTGTTGCATCGACTCTAGGCGAGCCTGCCCCAAGCCAGGACAAATTCCAGCGAAACTGTTCGTCTCCGCGTTCGAATACCGCAAAGGCGCAAACTTCATCGTCGACAGCAGCAACGATGACGTCGGACGAGAACATGAGAGAAGCCGTTATCTTGATTTCGTTCGAGTGGCCACGAGGCCGCTCTGCATCCGGATTCCAGGGAGCGAGCAAAGAGACTCGTCGCTGTCGAACATGACGCAGCCGCATCCGGTCTCGTTTCGATGGTGTTCGCACGGTGAGAGTTGGCATGGTTATCTCCGACTGCTTTTCGATCTACAAGGCTCGCCGGCCAGCCAGCGCCCGCCCGAGAGTAATTTCATCGGCATACTCGAGGTCGCTTCCGACAGGCAGACCGCTCGCCGGTCTCGAAACCACGACGCTGCCGCCGCCGATATGACGAAGTATGTACATTGCCGTCGCCTCCCCCTCTATATTTGGATTGGTGGCGAGAATGACTTCAGTCGGGCGTTCTTTTTCTATGCGGTCAAATAATTCTCGCATCTTCAGCTGATCTGGTCCGATTCCATCTACCGGTGAGATCGCGCCATGAAGAACGTGATAACTCCCTCTAAACTCTCCCGTCCGTTCGAGCGCCAGGACATCGAGCGGCTCTTCAACAACGCAGATGGCACGCGAATCGCGGCTCTCATCAGCGCACAAGTTGCAAGGATCTGTTTCAGTAATGTTAAAACAACGGGAGCAAAGGATGATGCGGTCTTTCACTTCCAGAATTGCTTCCGCAAGGCCAAGTGCCTGCTCGCGCGACATTCGGAGCAAGTAGAAGGTCAATCTGGATGCGGACTTCGGTCCAATTCCCGGTAAGCGGGAAAATTCGTCAATTAGCCGGCTAACGGGTTCAACGGTGACATTTCTCGATCGCAAGCACTGTCCTCCACCGTACGAGTTTTCTACGGTTCTGAGTATAACAACGCAGGAACCGGTTCATCGTTTCTGGCCCGATCAGTCCTCATCTTCGAAAAGGACAGCGCGGGTGCGTGCGCCGTCGGCCGGACCAATGAGGCCATCATCCTCCATCGACTCGATCAAACGGGCGGCGCGGTTGTAGCCGATGCGTAGACGCCGCTGCAGCATCGATGCCGACGCGCTCCCCTGCCGGCGCACGATGTCGACCGCCTGTTCGCGTAGTGGGTCCTCTTCATCATCCTGCGCATCGATAGCTGGGAATTCGGCCCATTCGGTCTCGAAATTGGTTCGCGGTTGCTGCTTACGCCAGAAGGTGACGATGTCGATAAGGTCGTTATCGGGAATGTAGGAACCCTGGATTCGCACTGGCTTCGCGGCGTCGGGCGGCAGATACAGCATATCCCCTTGCCCAAGCAAGCGCTCGGCACCGGGCATATCCAGAATAACCCTACTGTCAGTCAATGACGTCACCGCGAAAGCGATCCGGGCAGGAACGTTGGCCTTGATCAGGCCGGTTAGCACATCCACCGACGGGCGCTGAGTTGCGATCAGCATATGAATGCCGGTTGCCCGCGCCATCTGACAAAGGCGCGCCAGCAACGTTTCTACTTCCTCCGGTGTGGTCATCATCAAGTCAGCCAGCTCGTCGATCACCACCACGAGATAAGGCAGGTGCTCGAGATCCTGGTCTTCGTCCCGACGAAGGTTGTATCCGTCGATATTGCGAACACCCATTTCCGCAAACATCTGATATCGCCGCTCCATCTCGTGGAGGACCATACGCAGAGCAGAAACAACCTTGTCCATTTCGGTAACGATCGGACCTTTGAGATGAGGAACGTGCCGATACCCGACCAGCTCGACTTTCTTCGGATCGATGAGCAACATCTGCAAGTCGTCGGGAGTACGCGTCAACAGGAATGTCGCGATGATTGTGTTAATACAGACGCTCTTGCCAGAGCCGGTCGCCCCGGCAATGAGTAAATGTGGCATGCGAGCGAGGTCGGCGATGATCGGCCTGCCGTTGACATCGCGGCCGAGCGGCATCGGCAATTTTGCTTTGCTGGCCCGCATCTCGGCCGAATCGACGATGTCCCGAATGCCAACGGTCGAAACGTCAGCATTGGGTATTTCAATACCGACTCGGGCCATCCCTGGTACCGGTGCTTCAATGCGAATCGATGGAGCCGCCAGGGCAAGTGCCAGGTCATTTTGCAAGGCCGTGATCTTCGACACTTTGACTCCTCGTCCCGGTTCGACGGCGAAGAGAGTGACAGCCGGACCAGGAAAGACTTCCCGCACAGTCGCTTCGACTTTGAATGACGCGAGTGTTTCTTCGATCTGGGCAGCCTTCGATTCCAGATCGGCCTTGTCCGGATCGGCCGTCTTGAACGAAGTGAGCAAACTGACATTGGGAAGTTTCCAACCAGTCCCACTTTTTGGAGCTTGTAGATCGGCCATTACCGACGATGCAGCTTCTGCAACCGCGCGTTTTATCTCTTTCAGGCCGCTCTGTTGTTCGCCGCCTCTAATGATAGGTCCGCTCGGAACGTCGCGAACTGAGTTGTTGTAGGGGGCTGTTACGGACGGATCGGGAAGCTTTTCCAATTCGGACAAAGTGTCGATTGGAACGGTTTCAAAGTCGTAGCCGGAGTGAGAGGAGTGGCGAATGCGTGCCCAGGACTCACGAAGCGACCTACTGTCGGTACCAGTGACGAGTACGACGCCAACAACGCCGGTGGCGAATAGCGTCAGCGCCGTCGCAACCTCGCCGATGATCTTCATCATCAGCGCCGTCGTCGCATCGCCAATCCAACCTCCCGAATCCTGCCAGTTCGCGCCAGGATTCGACAGCGTCAGAAACCCGACGATCGCGAGAGCGAGAACGCTGCCACCGAATATCCGACGCGCGCGATCACCCGGATCGTCGGCACGCCAGACTTCGACCGCCAGTATCGCCAGACCCATAGGGGCGGCAAGCGCAGCTAATCCCACGGACGCTTTCAGGGCGTCTGCAAAGAGCCCTAGCAACGCTGCATCGATCTTACCGAGGATCGACAACGTCAGGATAACGGCGCCGACGAAGAGTAAGAAACGCGAAAATCTCCTCCTTGAGCCGACTCGGGATGGCGATTGACCGAACGAGCCGCCCAACCCACGTTGGCTGCGGTTGTTCACCTAGCATTTGCAGGGATCGCGCCCTTCGATTCAATTCGAACCTCAACATACTGAGAGCAGTGTACGGACACTCTACCCATGAAGGCGACTGATAGTCAAGGAGCGCAACTCAAAACAGTTTCATTTGCTCAGCGTCAGTCGCTTCTTCGTCACCCTCCCCAAAACCTTGTTTGGCTTCTTCGAGGATGAGCGGTAGCTTCTTGAAATCTGCCTGAATGACTGCTCTCAACGAAGGCTGATGGAGCGCTGCCGCCGGATGATACATCGGGACGACCACGCGTTCACCGAACACTCGATGCTTCCCGTGAATACGTGAGATACGTTCGTTCGCAAACCAGCGCGCCATTGAATAGCGACCTAGCGTCACGATTAGCAATGGATTGAGCGCCTCGATCTGACCGTCCAGATAGGCTGAGCAGGCCTGGATTTCGTCCGGGAGCGGGTCGCGATTACCGGGCGGTCTGCATTTGACGATGTTCGTCACGAACACATCGTCCCGACTCCACTCGATAGACGCCAGCATGTCGTCGAGGAACTTGCCTGCGTTTCCGATGAATGGCAATCCCTGCTTGTCTTCATTCATCCCAGGGCTTCGCCAATGAACATCACGTCGGTTGTACTTGAACCAGCCCCCGGCACGGCCATCGTCCTCCTCGATGCAATTCGCAGTCCGTGCATACGCTAACCTGGGCTGCTATCGTCGCTAGCCGATCTCCTACATCAGACACTCACTATTCCTCCTCAGTTTCGACTATCTCATCAGGATCTAGCGGCTTAACTTGTAAGGCAAGTGTGGCAATATCGTCGGCCGTCATTGCATCCTCCCATGAAATGATCGCCTCCGATCGCCATACTTACGAACCCAGCGGGAAATATCGATGCTTCGTCCACCGTATGATGGGTCATCGCGATGGGCTCAGCGCATGAACGCGCACGCGATCTTGAGCGCTCGAGCAGCAGCGCGAGTTCGTCGCTTCGTACTCTTCAAGGCAATCGAATGCTAGACCAGCGCACGCCATTGACGAGATGCCAGATTTGGCGCGCTCCGGGCAACTTTCCCGGCAACACGATCAACAAATCACCGGCCTTTGCAATGGCATCGATGTGTGCCTGCTCCAGCGATATCCGATCCAAGCGCTTTATCTGGTCTCGAAGCTTGCTCGCGCGCTCAAAGTCTTGATCCTCAGCAGATCGTTCGAGCTTCCGATGCAGAATCGGAAGCAGGCGTTCATCGTTACCTTCCAGGAACTCTAGTACCTCGTTCACAAACCCGAGATACTCATCAGGATCTGCCTGCCCGACACAGGGCCCAGACAACGTTTTAGGCTAAGTTCGATGCAAGGCGAGCCCAGTGACCGGCTGTTTCGAAACGAGCGTTTGCACGTCCGCAGCGGAAGTATGTCGTTGATCAGTCGAACGGCGTCTCGCGCATGCCTCGCGCTCTTGAACGGCCCAAAGTATCGAGCACCGTCGGCTTGAAAATCCTTTGCTAGCGTGACGGTGGGCCACCGGTTCGGAGTATCGACGCGGATAAATACGTACTGCTCGACATTGCGTTGTTGAGAATTGAAGCGCGGCCTGTAGCGGCGTATGAGTTGGGATTCGAGCACGAGCGCTTCCAGTTCGGAACCGGTCGTCTCGATGTCTATCCTATCGATCGACTCCAGCAGCCCGTCCATTTTTCGCGTATATCCAAGCGGTTGGGAGTAATACGATCCCAGTCGTTTCCGAAGGTTCTTCGCTTTTCCAACGTAGATGACCCTCGACCCATTGTCTCGCATGATGTAAACGCCCGGTTCTTGCGGAACGCCGTCGATATGCGAAACGTCGAGCACCGAACGGCCCCGGCTGACACTTCGGTTGCGCGGCCTGCGAGTGCGACGAGCAGCGGCCAGACTCGTCAGCGTCTCGAGCGTGGCATCGCCATCTTTTTCAGCAATCGCTCGAAGTTTAGAAAGCACGGCCAGCGTGGCTTCAGCATCGGCAAGCGCCCGGTGCGCCTCCGATTGGCGAATCTCGAGATGGCGCGCGACTTCGGTCAGACTCAATCGTCGCAGGTCAGGGATCATCGCATCCGCAAGCGCGAGCGTATCGAGCGATTGATTCACTACGCGTGGCATGCCGCATCGAACGAGTTCCGCGTTCAGGAATCCAATATCGAACGAGACATTGTGACCAACGATCAGCAAATCACCGATGATATCCAGAACTGTCTGGCCGATTGAAACGAATCTGCGGGGCCGACGCCACCATTTGATTGTCAATGCCGGTAAGTCTCGATATCTGGCCGGGAATGCGCCGCTCAGGATTGACGAGTGTCGACCAGATGAGCGGATCGCCCGCGTGAGACATTCGGATGATTGCGATCTCGGTAATGCGATGATGACGCGACTTCAATCCAGTCGTTTCGACATCGAGCAACAACGAATTCGCCTGGGAAATCCGCATAACGTCGTGCCGTCTTGTCGCGCCAGACGCCATCCGCGCCCGAGCTCCAAACCGGCATTTCCAGACAGCACCGTACGAAGTAAGCCGCGCCACAATGCGGGCGATGACGAGGAGCCGAATACGTGCGAAACGAGCATATCTTCTGGAACACCGGCAGGGTGTTCTGCGACAAACTTGATCGCGCGCTCGACGAGCGTGTCGTATGTTCCCTGCATCGCCGGAACTGTCAAGCACCGTGTTCAAACGCGCCTCTTGTCAGCTTCCTAGATCCGAATATCAGAGTATACGATAGATGCGAACATATGTCCGTACACTATGCTATACTGACGCCCCCGGTCGTGACTAGACGTCAATATCGGCGACAGACCGCGAGACTTCGGCCGGGTAGAAACGGGTCAAGAGTGTGACCGCAACCACGTCCGCCGAACAACGAATCGCCGATCTTCGCGATCAGATTCGTGAACACAACTATAGCTACTACGTTCTGAACAACCCCACGATAAGCGACGCAGAATGGGATGACCTGTTCCATGAGCTACGGCAGCTCGAAGAACTTCATCCAGAATTTCAGTCTGACGACTCCCCGACACAAACCGTGGGCGCGCCCCCATCCGGCGCGTTCGCACAGGTCCAGCACGAGATTCCGATGCTATCGCTCAGCAACATCTTCAACCGCGACGAGCTCGAGGCCTGGATCGAGCGCGTTTATGCGCTGGCTGGACACGACAATCTCGAATTCACTCTCGAACCCAAGATTGATGGCGTCGCCGGAGTTTCCTCTATCAGAATGGCCGCTTTGTTCGCGGAGCGACTCGAGGCGACGGCAGGGTGGGTGAAGATGTGACCGCGAACATGCGCTCGATCCTCGACCTGCCCGGAACAACTTACAGATGATCCTCCAGACCTACTGGAGATTCGCGGCGAGGTGTACATGCGCCGGTCCGAATTCGCAGAAATGAATCGGCAGCGCATCGAAGCCGACAGAGTCACCCTTCGCAAATCCCAGAAACACGACCTCCGGGGCGCTTACGACAAATCCACCACACCTCCGATGTACAGAAGCCGCTACGTGTCTTTGGCTACGCAGTTGGGCAGGCCTGCAGGACCGATTCCAGATCGGCACTCTGACTATATCGACGTCTCTAGCCAGATACTCGTTTCCAACTGCGCCTCACTTCGAAGTCCTCTCGACGGCCGCCGAAATCTGGACCGCCTACGAAGGTTGGCTAGGGCGTCGGGACGAGCTCGACTTCGACATCGACGGCATTGTCATCAAAGTGAACGACACCCGCCTTTACGACGAAATTGGCACGGTCGCGCGCGATCCCCGTTGGGCAACTGCCCTGAAATTTCCGGCGTTGAAAGCGCGCACGAAATTGATAGATATCCAGATCAACGTTGGCCGAACCGGAACGCTCAATCCGCTTGCCATCCTCGAACCGGTGGCGCTGGGAGGTGTGACGATCAGCCGGGCAACCCTTCACAATCAAGACGAGATCGAGCGCCTTGGCGTCAAGATCGGCGATACCGTTCTCGTCGAACGTGCCGGCGATGTGATTCCCAAAATCGTGTCCGTCGTAATTGAAGAACGCGATGGGTCCGAAACAGAGTTTGTTTGGCCCGAGCGCTGTCCGGTCTGCGATTCGACGATCGAACGCGTTGAAGGCGAGGCGCACTGGTATTGCGTCAATACATCATGTCCATCCCAACTGCGTGAATCGCTGCGACATTTCGTCTCTCGCGGAGCGATGGACATTGAGGGCCTTGGCGCAAAGCTCGTGACCCGATTTCTAGATGAAGGTCTCATCGACTGGATTCCGGATATCTATGCTCTCGACTGGGACAAGGTCGAAGCGCTCGAAGGCCTTGGAGAACGAAGTGCTCGCAATTTGCGAACGTCGGTCGAGGCGAGCAAGCAGCAACCAATATCGCGGCTGATATTCGCTCTAGGTATTCGCCATGTCGGCGCCCAAACGGGTGAGCTCCTGGCGGCGGAATTTCGATCGATGGAGCGATTGGCGGCAGCAGATCTTGAGAGCATCGCTGCCGTCGATGGAATCGGTCCGGTCATTGCCCAGTCCGTCTATGACTGGTTCCACGAACCGCACAATCTGGAACTGGTTGGGGCACTGGCCGAGCGTGGCGTCAATGTCAACGATGGAGAAAACGATGTCGAAACCTCGACCGATCCCCGTTGGGAGGGACTGACCGTCGTTCTGACTGGCAGCTTAACTCAGCTCACCCGCCAGGACGCAACCACAATGCTCAAACGGGCCGGAGCCCGCGTGACCTCTTCGGTTTCGAAAAAGACATCGCTCGTCGTTGCCGGTGACAATGCCGGGAGCAAAGCCGCAAAAGCCGCCGATCTTGACATCGAGATCATCGATGAAGATGAGTTCATTCGTCGCATTTCATGATGCGTGAGTGATCAGGTGCCGGAGACAGCAGTAGTTCCTGGTTTTGTGACCGGGATACTGGCGAGCCAGTCTGGAACATCGTCTGGCGGCCAACTCGCTATATCGAGATTCGCAAGGGCTACTATCGGAACATCGAAACGTGTGGCACCGCCTGAACGATCAACAAGCACCGCAACGGCGACAGTCTGAGCGCCGACTGATTCGACCGCATCGAGCGTCGCCTGAATGGAGCCACCGGTCGTCATGATGTCATCCACCACGAGGACACGCGTGCCGGGCTCGATCACGGTACCGCGCTTGAACGTCCGTTCGGATGAACCATCCTCAACCCGCTCGGCATAGGCCGCCGGCAATCCGAGTTGGCGTCCAATCTCGAATGCCAGCAAAATTCCACCGGTTGTCGGACCGGCAATCAGGTCAACATCACGGTATTCACCGAGGATTCGGATCAGCTCGCGACAGGCCGCTTCGGACGCTTGGGGCTGGCGCAGCAGGTCGAATTTTTCGACATACTGGTCGCTATGGCGGCCCGAAGCGAGAACGAAGTGACCCTGCTTCAATGCCCCGACTCGCTTCAACTCATCTGTGAAATCGTAGGTCACTTCCCCGACTCCTCTAGTATTTGACCGAGACTTCCTTACGGTAGACCGGCAACGGTTGCACTGAAAATGCTTCTGACGAGCGCGACATCGCTTCGACGACTGCTCGCGCAGTATCGATTGAGGTTATGCAGGGAATCCCCTTTTCCACAGCCGCTCGTCGAATTCGGAATCCATCGAGCACCTCCGCTTCGGAGAATCCAGGTGTGTTTACTACCCCGCTAATGGTGCCATCGAGAATGACGTCGAGAATATCGGGCTGCCCCATCCCAATACGTTTCGGCACCATGCGGACCGGCATGCCCTCGCGTTCGATCCTCGCGGCGGTTCCCTCAGTTGCGAAAATCTCGCATCCCATGCGAACGAGCTGTTCGATCATTTCGAGGGCGTGTGGTTTGTCAGCGTCAGCGAGGCTCAAGAGGATAGATGAGCGTGGACCGAACGAAAGGCCCGAAGCGAGAAGCGCCTTGTAGAAGGCCGGTGCGAAGCTGCGGTCGATACCCATGACTTCTCCGGTCGACTTCATCTCCGGTCCCAGATTTGGCTCGACACCACGAAGCTTGGCCATTGAAAAGACGGGAGCTTTGACGGCGACCAGCGGCATCTTCGGCCAGAGACCGCCGCTATATCCCTGCTCCTGCAGCGAGATACCGAGCATCGCTTTGGTCGCCAGCTCGATCATCGGGACTCCGGTTACCTTCGAAAGAAATGGAACCGTCCGGCTCGAACGAGGATTGACTTCCAGTACATAGATCCTGCCGCCGTGAATGACGTATTGGATATTCACGACGCCGACGACCCCGAGTTCAAGCGCGATTCGAGTCGTGTATTCGACGATCGTGTCTACTTCGGCTGGAAACAGGTTGAAACCTGGATAGACGGCAAATGAGTCGCCCGAGTGAACCCCGGCACGTTCGATATGTTCCATCACACCGGGTATCAGGACGTCGCGACCATCGCATATCGCGTCAACCTCGACTTCCTTGCCCTCAAGATAACGATCGATCAAAACCGGGCGATCGGGGCTAAAGTCGACGGAAACCGCGAGATAGCGTGCGAGATGATTCGATGAATGGACGACCTCCATGGCCCGTCCACCGAGAACGTACGATGGTCGCACCAGGACGGGATATCCGATCTCATCGGCGACCCTGAGCGCGTCATCAATCGTTGTCACAGCTTCCCCAACCGGTTGCGGAATGCCAAGCCGTGACAGGAAATCTTCGAAAAGCTCGCGATCTTCTGCGAGATCGACGGTACTCAGGCTGGAGCCGAGCATCGTCGCACCTCGATCTGCGAGTGGTTCGGCAAGATTGATAGCCGTTTGCCCGCCAAACTGGAGGATCAACGGCACATCTTCGCCGTCTTGCATCTCATGGCGCACGATTTCGAATACCGACTCAGCGTCGAGAGATTCGAAATAGAGCCGGTCAGAGGTGTCGTAGTCGGTCGACACGGTTTCGGGATTCGAATTTACGAGGATCGATTTATAGCCGGAGGCATGCAGCGATTGCGCCGCTTGCACGCTGCAGTAATCAAATTCGATACCCTGCCCGATCCTGATCGGTCCGGAGCCCACGACCATCGCCTTTGGACCGGCCAATGGTGGCGCCTCATCCTCTTCGTCGTAGCAGGAATAGTAGTAAGGCGTATAGGCTTCAAATTCCGCAGCGCAAGTGTCAACCATCTTGTAGGTGGGCGTGATTCCTGCCCGATAGCGCATTTCCCGCACTTCGTCGATATTCATTTTTGCCAGTGATGCGATGCGCTCGTCGGAGAACCCGAGCCGCTTCGCGTCGTAGAGCGTTTCCTCACAGATCGGTCCCGCTGCGATGGTCGCCTCGAAATTCACAATTCCAGCGATCTGGTAAACGAACCAGCGATCGTAGCCACTCGCTTCGGACACATCATCGGGTTTCATACCGCGCCTGAGAGCCGTCGCAACCGCCCACATCCGCACGTCCGTCGCCCTGCGCAGATCTGCCTGCAGTGACTCGTCATCTTTCCAGCCTGGATCTTCCCAGGACAGATCGGCGCCTGTCGACTCCAAGGCCCTGACGGCCTTTTGTAGCGCTGCGGGAAAGCTCCGGTCGATAGCCATGACTTCGCCGGTTGCCTTCATCTGTGTCCCGAGGCTGCGGTCTGCAAGTCTGAATTTGTCGAACGGCCAGCGAGGGATCTTCACCACACAATAGTCAAGTGCCGGCTCGAATGCCGCCATCGTTTCGCGTGTTACCGCGTTTCGTAACTCGTCGAGTGTCTTGCCAATTGCGATCTTTGCCGCCACGCGCGCTATCGGATAACCAGTCGCTTTCGACGCGAGTGCAGACGAACGGCTGACACGAGGATTGACTTCGATCACGTAGTATTGAAACGATTCCGGGTCGAGAGCGAACTGGACGTTGCAGCCACCCTGGACACCGAGCTTCCGAATGATCGCGATAGCAGAACTTCGCAGCATCTGGTATTCGTGATCGGATAGCGTCTGGCTCGGCGCCACGACGATGGAATCGCCGGTGTGGACGCCCATAGGATCAATGTTTTCCATGTTGCAGACGGTAATGACATTATCAGCGCCATCCCGGATTACTTCGTACTCGAGCTCTTTCCAACCATGTACTGAACGCTCAACGAGCACCTGCGAAATTGGGCTCGCCTGCACGCCGCTCGTCACGATCTGGTCAAGTTCTTCCAGCGTATAAGCGGTGCCTCCGCCGGTGCCGCCAAGGGTGTAGGCCGGGCGAATGATCAGCGGCAACGGATGGTCGGCTGCGAAATTGCGTGCCTCGGAAATTGAGCGTACGACCTCACTCTCCAGATACGGTTCTCCGATCTCCTCGAGAACCTCCTTGAAAAGTTGCCGGTCCTCGGCCGCCTTGATCGTCTCCAGCGATGTTCCTAGAAGCTCGACCCCGTATCGTTCGAGCGTCCCGAGCTCTGCAAGTTCGACGGCAAGATTGAGCCCGGTCTGGCCACCGAGAGTTGGAAGCAGGCCGTCGGGCCGTTCCCGCATGATCACCCGCCGTAGCACTTCCGCTGTCAGCGGTTCGACATAGACGACATCGGCCACGTCTTCATCAGTCATGATCGTCGCTGGGTTCGAGTTGACGAGGATGGTTTCAATACCCTCTTCCCTCAACGCCCGACACGCCTGCGTTCCGGCATAGTCGAACTCCGCAGCCTGACCAATAATGATCGGACCTGATCCGATCACCAGCACTCGTCGAGGACGGCTCATGCTCGAACCTCCACCATCGGAGCCTTGCTTCTGGACGCTTCGACCATTTCCAGGAATCGATCGAAGAGCGAGTCACTATCTTTCGGTCCTGGCGAGCCTTCGGGGTGATATTGAACGCTGAAGACTGGGAGGCGCTCGTGTGCGAGCCCCTCAACGGAACCGTCGTTGAGATTCACTTCCGATACCCGCCATCCAAGTTCTCCAGGGACAGTTTCAGAATCGACCTGATAGCCGTGATTCTGAGCGGTTATGCGCACCAAACCGTCTTCCAGGTTCTTGACGGGATGATTTCCGCCTCGATGACCGAACTTTAGCTTGCTCGTCGTTGCGCCGATTGAGAGCGCAAGCAATTGGTGGCCCAGGCAAACGCCAAAATATGGAATACCTGCCTGCACGATCTGGCCCACAACCTCGGCCGTGCCGTCAACATTTTCAGGATCGCCAGGTCCAGGCGACGTCAAGACGCCGTCCGGATCGAGCGCACGAATTTCGGAGGCGCTCGTCGAGAATGGTACGACGGTCACCTTCGCGCCCCGGTTGGTTAGAGAATCGATGATGTGTTGTTTGACACCGCAATCGATCAACACGATGTGAGGTCCGCGCCCGGCGATAGTAAATGGCGCCTCGGCTGATACGTCCGCCACGACGTTGCTCCTCGCCGGAGTCCATGCCTGACGCGCGCGTTCGACCGCTCCCGGCAATTCGCTGTCTTCAATGTGGGAACTCATGAATGCCGGCATCGCGCCTTCACGACGAACGTGACGCGTCAGAGCGCGGGTATCGACGCCCATCAGAGCCGGGACACCGTGAAGCTTGAAATATTCGGCCAACGTCGATTTCGAGCGCCAGTAATTGGGCTCGTCACAGTATTCTCGGACGACCATCCCGGCAATCCAGGGCCGCCGTGATTGATCGTCGTCGGCATTCACACCGTAGTTTCCAATCAATGGATAGGTCATGCAAACGATCTGTCCTCGAAAGGATGGGTCGGTCGCAACCTCTTGATAGCCGGTCATGGTAGTCGTAAAGACTGCTTCTCCCTCGGCATCTCGATCTGCGCCAAACGGTGTGCCGCGAAAGACCCGGCCATCTGCAAGTACCAGTGCGCCAGTGCGACGCTTAGAGAACATCGTAAAGAACTCTCCCTCCAACGATCGTTATGACAGCTTGACCTTGAAGCTCTAATCCCAGTAGAGGCGTATTCTTGCTACGGCTCCGAATCGTCTCACTGGATGGAATCCACCGTCGCTCTGGATCGATGACAGTGACATCCGCCGGCGATCCGATCCCAAGTGAGCCTCCAGGCAAATGCAATGTGGACGCGACATTTGACGTGAGCATTCGAATAATCGTCGACCACTCCAGCACGCCTTGTCGTACAAGTTCAGCCAGTGTCGGAATCGCCACTTCCAACCCCAACATCCCGGAGGCCGCTTTTGAAAGCTCTTCTGGCTTGTCTTCGCTCGCGTGCGGCGCGTGGTCCGTGGCGATGAAGTCGAAGGTACCGTCGAGAACAAACTCACGCAGACCGATTGCATCGGACTCGGGTCGCAACGGAGGATTCACAATCGCGTTCGAGTCCGAGAACCCACTCACCTCGACGGCTTCAGACGTTCCCGCGTACCGCTTGCGTCCAGCAACCCACTCATCAGTGAGGAGCAAATGGTGAGGCATGACTTCGGCGGTTACTCGAACTCCCCGTGCTTTGGCTTCCCGTATCATCGACGCCCCGCGCACCGTGGAGACGTGGAGAACATGCAACCAGCCGCCTGATTCTTCGGCTAGCCGGATGTCGCGCTCGATGTAGTCCTCCTCGGCAGCAGCCGGAATCCCGCGCACGCTAAGCTCGCGAGAGACGGTGCCTTCGTTCATCACGCCACCGCGAGCGAGTTCAGGATCTTCACAGTGGACCATGATTGGCAAACCGAGATCCGTCGCTATTCCGAATGCTTCGAGCATTGTCCCGTCGGTACGGGTGCTCTCTCCGTCATCCGAGAAGCCAATCGCGCCCGCTCGAGCCATCTCGGCTAGTGGCGCGACTTCTTCAAGCAGGCGTCCAACCGTGATCGAACCGATCGGGTGGATATGTATGCCGGTTAGCGCACCACGGTCGACAATGTCACGTACTCGCTCAGGCGTGTCGAGCGCCGGCAAAGTGTTCGGCATGCAACAAACTCGCACGAATCCGCCTGCGAGGGCTGATTGCGCGCCCGATTCGAGGTCCTCTTTGTGGGTCAGACCAGGGTCGCGAAAATGCACGTGCGCGTCGATGAGACCCGGAGTAACGAGTAGTCCTTCGACATCCCGTTCCATACGTCCAACCACAGCCTCAATATGGTCGGCGACATCTGCAATTCGACCATCGACGATCAAGAGATCTGCGCGACGGTCGATGCCATTGGCCGGATCAATCACTCGCCCATTGCGAAGCAGTAGTTCCTGTATCATCTCTGTCTCACGCCCAAAAAAAGAGCCCCCGGCAAAGCCGGAGGCTTCGAACTCTGGTCAATAAAGGGGTAGTTCCGGTTCCTTGACAATCAGCACCCACCTTCGTACGAATGCACGCATCCGTGTCGCACGTCGAACTATGATACGGCCCGTCGGTTGGTATCGTCAACTTCGCTGATACAATCGACGGGGGCCGGGGAGGGGTCGAAGAGGATGACTACAGCTCAACCAGCTGCATCGATACTTGAGCGGCTCCGTGACTACTACGGCGAACCCGTTCGACGATCGAGTGGCGATCCTATATCAGGACTCGTCGGAACAATCCTTTCGCAAAGCACGACCGATATCAATGCTGAGCGCGCCTTCGATTCGCTCAGAGAGTCATTCAATTCATGGGAAACCGTGGTTAATGCACCGCTGAGCGACGTCGAAGAGTCCATTCGACCCGGTGGTCTGGCAGCGCAAAAGGCTCCAACAATCCAACGGGCACTGCGAGCAATAGAAGCCATTAGTCCGGATTTTCGTCCCGATTTCCTCGATCAGTGGAGCGACGACGAGGTGATGGAGTTTCTCACGAGTGTCAAGGGCATCGGACAAAAGACGGCCGCATGTGTGCTGATGTTCGACCTGGAACGCGAAGTGTTACCAGTTGATACCCACGTTCATCGTGTTAGCCGCCGCCTCGGGCTCGTCCCATCGAGTGCCGACGCAAACAAGACCCAGCATGCGCTCGAGGCGCAGATTTGCCCTGAAGACCGCTATGCGGCGCATGTCTTGATGATTCAGCATGGTCGTACTATCTGCCGCTCTCGATCTCCTGGTTGCACCAACTGCCCGGTCGTTGACCATTGTGAATACGCTTGTCAGATACATGAGGATGCGGACTGAGATGCCACACCGAAGAGTCACCCACCTGTACTTTGTTCGACACGGCGAAACGGACTCAAATGTAAACGGATTGCTCCACGGGGTGACCGATGTGCCGCTAAACGCGATAGGACTTCAGCAAGCAGATCTGATAGCGGATCGACTCGCCGACCTCGGGCACCTCGATCGCATTGTTTCGAGTCCGCTAGATCGCGCCCTGACTACTGCCAGGGCTATCCAACGCCGATCCGGACTGCCTCTGAGAATCTATGAAGGTTTGAAAGAGATGAATTTTGGATCTGCCGAAGGAATACCATTTACAGAGGTAGGCATTATCTACCCGATGCAGTCAGAACTCTTTCTGGATCCAGGCGCGCCACATGCGCGATATCCCGGCGGCGAATCTCGCGCCGAATTTTTCAATCGCGTAAACCGGGTCGTCGATGACATTGCCAACCAGCACATTGGACAGCATATCGTCGTTGTAGCTCACGGCGGGTTCATCTCGGCAACACTATCGGTCCTGATGGCCGATCATTCCAATAATTGGCGGGATAGCCCGATTCAAAACTGTAGCCTTACCCATATCGAACTTTCTACCTCGGAACCGGTTGCCCATCTCGTAAACGATGCTGTTCATTTAGATCAGATGAATCTAGTCGAGGAGCTCGCGTGAGTATGCAACTGACCGTCCTTGGAGGGGCTGCTGCCTGGCCGAATCCCGGTCAGGGTTGCTCCTCGTATCTGGTGACCGCATCACACTGCAAATTACTTCTCGATTGCGGGCCAGATACGCTGCTGGAACTCCGGAAACACACACCTCTCGGAGCGATTGATGCAGTCGTGATCTCGCATTGCCATAGCGATCATATCCTCGATCTCGTGACCTTTCGCTACGCGCTTGTCTACTCTAAAGACCGTGCGTCAACGAGAATCCCGCTTTGGCTACCACCGGGCGGGGAAGAAATTCTTCAAGCGCTTGGATCGGCACTCGGTTCCCAGGGTGAAACAACCGTGGATTTCTGGGGCGACGTATTTGAAATAAGAGAGTACGACGCCGAAAGCACACTCGGATTCGGCGATCTCAGCGTCGACTTTGCTCGTACACAGCATTTCACACCGTGCTACGCGATCCGGGTGAAACTGTCGAGCGGTAAGACCATCGTCTATGGTGCGGACATGGGCGAGATCGACTCCCTGGTCGAGTTTTCGACTGGAGCTTCGCTACTGGTCGCGGAAGCCACGGCAGACTCTAACGAGGGCATCGAATTGGACCAACGCGGCCATATCACCCCGGAAGACGCCGGGGATTGGGCTGCGAGATCGTCCGTTGATCGTCTCGTAATCTGTCATCTCTGGAGCGAGCGAGATCCGGCAGAGGTTGTTCGACGAGCGGCTACTCACTTCGATCGACCGATTGATGTAGCAACACCCGGATTCACCGATCTATGTCTAACTCCTGGTATAGCATCGGACATGTTACCGACTCGGAAGCAAGGACCGGCTGCACGGTCCTGATTTTCGATCAACCGGTGCCGGCGGCAGTCGACGTGCGCGGAGGTGCGCCCGGAACTCGCGAGACGACGCTTCTCGGAGCCGCACAGCGAGGGCAGGTCGACGCACTTGTCTTATCCGGTGGCAGCGCGTTCGGGCTCGGCGCCGTCGATGGTGTAATGGCATTTCTCGCGGAAAAGGGACGCGGTTTCCAGACGCCGGCCGGTCCGGTGCCGCTCGTCCCGGCCGCGATTATCTACGATCTGGCGGTCGGGACTCCCAAACATCCTGACGCCGAGTGGGGCCGTAGAGCTGCGGAAGTTGCGACAACTTCCAATTTCCAGAAGGGTGCGCTTGGCGCCGGCACAGGAGCGACGGTCGCCAAACTCGGTGGGGCGCCTGCTCCGTCAGGAATAGGGTGGGGATTTTCCGAATCGACGATTGGCTCGTGTGCTGCCGTCGTGGTTCTCAACGCGGTGGGCGATGTCGTTCGTCCAATTGACGGGGTCGTCGTGCGTGGCGCCGCAGATCCAGACGGTAGAGGACGATCCGGCGCAGAGATGTTGCGCGAAGGCGCGGGTCGAGCCCGTAGCGGAGAGAACACGACAATCGGCTGTGTGATGATCGACGCGGCGCTCGATCGCTATGCCCTGGCTCGCACCGCAATCGCCGCTCACAATGGACTCGCCGCAGTCGTACGACCAGCTCACACACCATTCGACGGTGATACGTTTTTCGTCGTCGCGAGAGCCGTCGGCAACCCGGACGTTCAGGATGTCGCTTCTGTGTGTGTTGCGACTTCTGCCGCGGTAGAGGAAGCGATTCTGAGCCTGTTTGAACAGTAGTCAGCTAGTTCCAACCGGCAATCGTGGATGTTGGTTGAGCTAACTGTCAACAGCTGGATTCAGTAGCAACAGATGTGATGAGGGATTGCGTTGATCGATCTTAAACACTTTGAGGTTCTGTCATTCGATTGCTATGGCACGCTCATCGATTGGGAAACGGGCATCGTCCAGGCCATGCGACCGATCCTCGAGCATCATGGTGTCGACAGGAGCGACGATGAGGTTCTTCAACTTTTCGCAGAACTCGAATCCGTCGTACAGCGCCCACCCTACAAACGCTATAGGGAGGTCCTCGGAATCGTTGCCGGGGAATTCGCTCAGCGATGGAGCTTCAACATTTCAGCTGGAGAGCTATCGAGCTTTGCGAATTCAGTCCCCAACTGGCCTGCATTTCCAGATTCCGCGGTCGGCCTCGAACGGCTCGGAAAGTACTTTGACCTGGTGATATTGTCGAATATCGACGACGAACTCTTCGCGGAATCAGCCCAACGGCTTGGTGCAGAATTTGCGCACATCATCACTGCAGAGCAAGTAGGCAGCTATAAACCGGACCTGCGTAACTTTGAAGCGCTTCTAGATCGAATCGAAACGCCCAGAGACACCCTCCTACACGTGGCGCAGAGCCGCTTTCACGACATCGCGCCTGCCAATCAACTGGGCTTGAGCACTGTTTGGGTCAATCGGCGCGCTGGTCAGCAAGGCGACGGAGCTACTCCAGCCCAGGAAGCCGTGCCCGATATAGAAGTGCCAAATCTCGCAACTCTCGCCGACATGGTCGATCAGGCGTTCACAGCATGATCCAGGATTCAAAGCAGCGATCCTGCGACGCTGCGCGAGCGAATATTCATTGGTGTTGCGGTAATCAATCGGGATGGCGGTGACAGGTTGAGCGATCGTTCGAAGCCTCATTGGGACGATAACTGGGATCTTGAAACGTTACTCATCCACGGTTGGAGTGAACCGGATAGCACCACCGGCGCAATCGTCCCTCCAATCCATCCAGCCTCGACATTTGTACGCGGGCAGATTGACGACGATGCCAAATACAGATATGCGCGCGGCGCTAACCCGACCCGCAATGCAGTAGAAACCTTGCTAGCGGGGCTGGAGCATGGTGCGAGAGCTTCGGCATTCTCATCCGGCATGGCCGCCGTTAGCGCGGTTCTTCAGCTGCTCTCATCCGGAGACCACGCTATCGTCGGCTACGATTGTTATCTCAGTACATACAATTTCTTCGCGAACGATCTCCCTCGCTACGGAATCTCATCCGACTTTGTAGATCTCGCTGATATCGAAGCGGTTCAGGCCGCGATCAAATCGAACACCCGCATGATATGGATCGAGACGCCGACCAATCCATTGCTGGACATCATCGACCTGGCAGCTCTATCGGAAATATCCAGGGGCATTGGTGCACTGAGTGTAGTCGACAATACCTTTGCTTCTCCTTACTGCCAGAACCCAATTGACTGGGGCATCGATCTCGTCGTCCATAGCACGACGAAGTACCTCGGAGGGCACAGCGATCTCCTCGGCGGCGCAGTCGTTTCAAAATCGCTTGAGACTGCAGCTCAGATCGCCGACCGCCAGTATTATCTTGGCGCGGTTCCAAGCCCATTTGATTGCTGGCTCCTGATGCGAGGAATTCGAACGCTCGGGGTGCGTATGCGTCAGCATATGGCGAATGCCCAGGCCATCGCGGAATGGTTGGAAGCCGATCCACGCGTGCTTCGAGTTCTTTATCCCGGTCTGGCGAGTCATCCAGCTCACGAACTCGCGCGCGAGCAGATGACCGGTGGATTCAGCGGCATGGTGTCGTTCGAAGTAAAGGAAGGCTCAACAGGCGCAAGAGTGGTGTCCGAGAGCACATCCATTTTCAAGCTGGCGACGAGTCTTGGCGGAGTGGAATCACTGATATTTCCGCCGACCGCCTGGCTGGAAACGGAACCGGAACTCATGGCTGAGATTCCAGGATCACCCTGGGCACAACACCCGGGGCTCATCAGGCTCTCCGTTGGAATAGAATCGACGAACGATCTGATCGCCGATCTCGATAGCGCCCTCGGTTAGGACTGCCCTTTATCCCCACACCGCGCGTCCCGTTGCATCAGGACAAAATAAACAAGGACGACTCAATGAGTCGTCCTTGTTTGCTTCAAATTCTCAGATTGATTGCCGAAGAATCCAGGCGCTGGGTAAGTAGTGCTAGCGCTTCGTGTACTGAGGCGCCTTTCGGGCTCGCTTGAGACCCGGCTTCTTGCGTTCCTTAACTCGCGCGTCTCGCGTCAGCATTCCGGCACGCTTCAGCGGCGAGCGCAAATCTCCGTTTGCAACGGTCAAGGCCCTGGCGATGCCATGCCGGACAGCACTGGCCTGACCGCTGACTCCGCCACCCTTGACATTGACGATGACATTGAATTGATCGAGCGTGTTGGTCAATCGCAACGGTTGAGCAATCATCGATTGCAATTGAATGCGTCCACCGAAATAATCTGTTGCAGGCTTACCGTTGACGGTAATCTCGCCGCCTCCGGGATACAGCCTGACTCGCGCGACCGCCGACTTGCGGCGTCCATTTGCATAGAAATATCGTGTGCTCTGACTCAACGTCGGCTCCCCATCTCATCGCCCCGCATCTTATGTAATTTCAAGCTTGACCGGCTGCTGACCGCTGTGTGGATGATCGGGGCCAGTATAGACCCTGAGCTTACGCAGCACGCGTTTGCCAAGCGCGTTCTTCGGGATCATGCCTCGCACCGCCGTTTGAATTACCCGCTCCGGATGCCGCTCGATCATCTCGTTGAACGTCATCGAGCGCAAACCACCTGGATAGCGGCTGTGGCGGTAGTATGTCTTCTGCTGGTCTTTTGCACCACTGACCCGCACTTTTTCCGCATTCACGACGATGACGAAATCTCCGGCATCGAGATTTGGTGTGAATTGCGGCTTGTGCTTGCCACGTAGTATCGAAGCGATCTGAGTCGAAAGGCGACCGAGGATCACATCCTCTGCATCGACCACGAACCATTTGCGCTCAATCTCGGATTCTCTTGGTGTGTATGTCTTTACAGCCATTGCATTCCCAGTCTCAGCCCTAATTCCCCAACTGAATATCCAGATTCCCGTCATACTCCACATCCCATAAAACCAGACCATGCGGAGGTGCCGGAGGGCCGAGCAAGCGCCTATCGCCGGACACAAGCAAGTATTCTATCCATTCCTGAGGCTTATTGCCACTTGCCACCTCAACGATCGCACTCATTATGTTACGAACCATCTGCGGAAGAAACCCGTCGGCACGAATTCGAAGCTCTTGGACTGGTCGGTTCTCTGGGGTAGGGAACATAGCCGTTCCAATTGTTCTCCAATCGCACATGACGACGTTTCGTTCGAGATCCTCAGCATCAAAGCTCCTGCTCACGCCTGCGCTGGCGAAACTTCCGAAGTTCCGACGACCCACCATGCGACGGGCCGCAAGTGTTGCAAGTTCAGGATCAACCGGATCGGGGTACGCCCATATGTATCCTGAATGCAGCGGGCTGAGACCTATCGCTTCGACGATTCGATAACGATACTCTCGAGAAACGGCGTCGAATCGTGCACTGAATCCCGGCGCAGCTTCATCACAAGAGATTACTCGGAGGTCGTTAGGCATAACGCTGTTGAGCGAGTGAGAGAGTCGACGAAGTTCCCGATCCCAGTTGATATCGCATGAAACTACCTGGCCAACAGCGTGAACGCCGGCGTCGGTTCTACCGGCAAACGTCGTTCGGCCTGCGTAGGCTCGAATCTTCTGCAAGCCTTCCTCAAGCGCTTCTTGCACTGTGCGCACATGTGGTTGGATCTGGGATCCACGAAAGGCGCGACCATCGTAAGAAATGACGAACTTGACGCGCACCAGATCTATTTGACTGGAAGGCTATTCGACGAATTCGATGAGCGCCATTGGAGCCGCATCACCGTGTCGCCGCCCGATCTTGTAAATGCGGGTATAGCCACCACTCTGATCTTCGAAGCGCGGCCCGATGACCTCGAATAGCTTGCGGGTTGCCGCATCACTACCGACGCGAGAGCGCACCAGGCGACGATGGTGTTCGGTATCTTCACGTGACATGGTCACTAGCTTCTCGACAATTGGGCGGATATTCTTGGCTTTTGCCTCAGTCGTCGTGATGCGTTCATTGAGAATCAGTGACGAGGCCAGTCCACGAAACAGCGCTTTGCGCTGGTTTGTATTGCGGCCGAACTTGCGGCCTGATTTTCTGTGTCTCATCCTGCACTCCCTGTTTCTACAGCGCCCGTTATCTCGAATTAGCTTACGGTTTCCTCAGCCAGCTCGCCCATACCCATCAATGGCGATGGAATGTCATAACCATGTTCGATCAGCGAATCCATTAGCTCTTTGAGTGACTGCGGTCCGAAGTTGCGAATTGCGAGTAACTGATCTTCGTCCATTAGGAGAACCTGACCGACCTGCTCGATCTGACGGCTCCGTAGCGCGTTCAGCACGCGCGGCGAAAGCCCGAGATCGGCAAGCGGCTTTGTCTCGACCTCGGTCGGAATGAGGCTATCTACTTCATCTTCCTCTACCGGTTCGGTAGTGAAGCCAGCGATCATCTGGGCATGCTCGACAAGAATCCGGGCCGCTTCAGAAAGCGCGTCCGCGGCCTCAATCGTCCCATCCGTCTGAATCTCAAGGATCAAACGGTCGTAGTCGGTCTGTCCACCAACGCGGGTCTGTTCTACGACGTAGTTGACTTTCTCTATCGGTGTGAAGATTGCGTCGATCGGTATTTCTCCGATCGCGAATACGTCCTGCGATTCTGCAGGCATATATCCTCGTCCAGACTGAACGATAATATCGAGCTCGATCTCAGCGTCATCGCCGTCCAGAGTTGCGATCAGGAGATCCGGGTTCACGACTTCCAGTTCCGCAGGCCATTCGATATGCCCAGCCGTCACCTGACCCGAGCCCTTGCTGTAAAGATGAGCCCGATGCTCTTTGAGCGAGCCGGTTGATTGAATGCGAACACGTTTCAGATTGAGCACGATCTCTGTGACGTCTTCTCGTACGCCTTCAATCGTCGAGAACTCATGCCAGACATTGGCAATTCGGGTTCGGACGATTGCCGAGCCAGGAAGCGAGCGGAGGAGAATTCGGCGAAGCGCATGTCCGAGCGTCAGGCCATAGCCTCGCTCCAGCGGTTCGATCGTGAATCGCCCGTAGTTGTGTCCTTCGAGCGTTAAGTTAACGGACGGTTGCGTAAGTTCCTGCAATGGGAATGCCCTCCCCTGGCGACAAGATTGCGACGTGACGGCGTGAAATGCGAGCCGTTCCGCCGCTATGTGAACGATTCAATTGGGCTACTTGCTGTAAAACTCAACGACAAGTTGCTCATTGATTGACGGAAGCACCATTTCATCTCGAGATGGCGCATGGAGAATAGTCGCGCTGAAGGTCTCATCGTTTCGAGTAATCCAGTCCGGGACGTTGCGATGACCTATTTCCTCAGCGAGAACCTTGAAATACTCTTTTTCAATACTTTGCGGTCGCACGGAGATGATGTCGCCCGGCTTGACCATCGCCGAAGGAATATCCGTTCGGCGTCCATTGACCATGATGTGTCCATGGTTCACGAGCTGGCGTGCCTGTCTCCGCGTGGCACCGAATCCGATGCGATAAACGGTGTTGTCAAGGCGCGTTTCGAGAACTCTCAGCAGATTTTCACCCGTGACGCCATCCATCCGCGCAGCTGCATCAAAGTGACGCCGAAATTGCTTCTCGAGCACACCGTATAGCCAGCGTACCTTCTGCTTCTCGCGCAACTGCAAGCCATGCTCTGATGGTCGTCGTTGACGACGTTCGCCATGCATACCGGGCGGGTTTAAGCGGTTTTGTCGACCACCACCGCGCTTCGCAAAATGCCGCTCCGACTTCTCGTCGAGAGGCACACCTGTTCGCCTACTTTGCCGGACGCTTGGTCCTCGATATCTCGCCATGAATTTTCCTAAATCTCCCCCACTGAACCTAAAAAGTGCTGCAATTACTTGATGCGTCAGTCGAATTTGAAACCTAGTTGCGCCGGCGCTTGCGCGGGCGGCAACCGTTATGTGGAATTGGCGTCCTGTCAGCGATGGAGGAAATTTGCATCCCACTGGCTGCGAGAGCGCGAATCGCCATTTCGCGACCAGCCCCAGGGCCGGTTACGATGACTTCTACTTCCCGCATTCCGTGTTCCATGGCTTTGCGGGCTGCGCTCTCCGCAGTTACTTGTGCGGCATACGGAGTGCTCTTGCGAGATCCACGGAACCCCGAGGCGCCGGCGCTCGCCCAAGCGACAGCATTGCCGGCCGGGTCGGTGAGGGTCACGATCGTGTTGTTGAAAGTCGAACGAATAAACGCCAACCCGCGCGGGATATTCTTTCGATCTCGTCTCCGAACTCGAGTTCTCCCACGGCCCCGCCTGCGATCTGCCATTCTCGACTAGTACCTTTCCCGGTTCACAGTGTGATTCAACGTTTGCCAGCAGTTTCCGAAAGCATTGCTTCCGGCTGGCATTACTTCAACTACGCAGCGCTACGACGGCGACTGACTGTTCGCTTGGGTCCTCTGCGCGTCCGCGCGTTGGTCCGTGTCCGCTGCCCATGGACCGGCATACCGCGTCTGTGTCGAAGACCGCGATAGCATCCGATATCCATCAATCGCTTGATGTTCATCTGGACTTCACGCCGCAAGTCGCCTTCGACAATGAGATCGCGCTCGATGACTTCACGCAAGCGAGTGACCTCGGCGTCCGTCAGATCGCGCACGCGTGTTCCAGGATCGATGTTTACCTGATCGAGGATTGCGGCGCTGGTCGTATCCCCAATGCCGTAGATGTAGGTCAAGCTAACGTTGACCGTTTTGTCTCTTGGAATATCAACACCGGCAATACGAGCCATCTGATCCCCTTCTCTGCCTGGTTACTAGCCCTGACGCTGTTTGTGCTTTGGATTCACGCAGATTACGCGCACAACGCCGTGACGCTTAATGATCTTGCACCGCTCGCAGCGGCGTTTGACTGATGCAGAAACTTTCATCTCTATGGGCCTCGACTTTCGATGCGAAGCGATGGCAAGATGCCAACGCCACGCGTTAGGCTCGTAGTCTGTAGGTTATCCGGCCACGCGTCAGATCGTACGGGGAAAGTTCGATGCGGACCTTGTCGCCGGGTGAAATGCGTATGTAATGCATGCGAAGCTTGCCCGAGATGTGTGCAAGCACTTCATGGCCGCTATCCAACTCAACGCGAAACATCGCATTGGGAAGCGGCTCGGTCACTTTTCCCTCAACTTCAATGACGTCCTTCTTGGCCAAACATCCTCCGATACAGGACAGCCCAAAACGAGCGCAAGAGCGCACTACAGCCGCCTATTATACCACTTCTAGAACTCGTTGCGTAAGTCTCTCCGGCAATCCTTCGGTGATCAGCACGGTATGTTCATAATGGGCGGCTGGGGAACCGTCAACCGTCACAACCGTCCAACCGTCGTCCAACTCGCGCACGTCGGCGTCGCCCAGCGTCAACATCGGTTCAATTGCCAGCGTCATGCCAGCCTGCAACCGTGCTCCCGAGCCTGGTGCGCCATAGTTGAGGACGGACGGATCCTCATGCATGCGACGACCAATTCCGTGCCCGCCGTACATCCGGACGATGCCGTAGCCTGACTCCTCGATTGAATGCTGTATCGCCGCTGATATATCCCCAATGCGATTGCCGACGGTTGCTACGGCGAATCCAGCTTCGAAGGCTCGCTCAGCGGCTTCAATCAGTTCCCGACACGCTGACTCTACCGTACCAACGGTATACGTTGCCGCGGCATCTCCATGAAAACCCTCGATATACGCACCGACGTCGATCGACACGATATCACCCTCCTGGAGCTTTCGATCACCGGGGATCCCATGAACGACTTCTTCATTGATCGATGCGCAGATAGCGGCAGGATATCCGTGGTATCCCAGGAAAGACGGTACGCCGCCGGCGGCTTCGATAATCGCCGCTGCCGCGGTATCCAACTCTGCTGTCGTGACACCGGGTTTGATCAGTTCAGCCATTTTCCGATGGACGTCGGCGACAACCTGCCCGGCGACCCTCATCTTCTGGATGTCTGTATCGCTCTTTATCAGGATTGGCACGAATCGTCCCGATCCAGACTCGCAAAAGTCGGCGCGATAGCGGTTTCAATATCATTCGCTACACATTCGATGGACTGATCTCCATCGATATCGAGCACGATGTCTCTTTCGCGCCAATGCTCGATTAATGGCTCAGTGTTCTTAAAGTAGATCGAGAGGCGTCGCTCGAGCGCCTCCGGCGTGTCGTCCGAACGGCCCTCTTGCTCGGCCCGGAGCGCGATCCGCTCTTTCAGTATCTGAATTGGAACATCAATATGTACGACTGCAACAAGCTTTTCACCGCGTTCTTCGATCGTCCGATCCAGGACGCTAGCCTGCTCTGCATTCCTGGGATAACCATCAATGAGAGCGCCAGTAAACTGCGTTGATGCTGCGACTTCGTCAAGGCGCGAAAAGAGAACCCTTGCGGTTACATCGTCCGGTACGAGACTACCCGCATCATAGTAACTGCGGACCTCTTCCGCTAGCTCCGAATCAGTCTGCATGAGCGCTCGGAATATGTCTCCGGTTGAGAGATGCACGAGATTGAACTTGTCGGCGAGAAGAAGCGCCTGGGTACCTTTGCCTGCTCCTTGTGGACCCACTATGACAACGTGCTTCATCAATCCTTCTGCAATCCTGGAAGAGAAAACGAAATCGGATCGGGCGCACTAGGTCGAGCACCCTACCGACACACTGATAGTTTTGCGACGAAGGAGCTAACCAATAAAACCTTCGTAGTTTCGCATCATGAGCTGAGCTTCGAGCTGCCGCATGGTGTCTATCGCGACGCCGACGATAATCAGAAGAGAAGTTGCTCCGAGGAACAACGTTTGAATACCCGTCAGCTGAGATACAACGTACGGCAGAATTGCCACGAATCCAAGTCCAAAAGCTCCTACAAGCGTGATGCGGGTAAGTACGCCGGTGAGATACCGGTTCGTATTTGCTCCCGGCCTGATGCCGGGTATGAACGCACCTTGCCTTTGCAAGCTCTCGGCTATGTTTTGCTGCTGGAATACCACCATCGTATAGAAGTATGTGAACGCAACGACCATGAAGAAGTACACGACCTGGTACTGCAACGTGTTCGCGTCAAAGAAGTTGGCGAGACTGCTGGCCAGGTCCCGCAGCCATGGCCGCTCCGATCCAGTCAGGAAATTTGCCACCAGACCAGGAAAGACCATGATCGATACAGCGAAGATGAGCGGAATCATGCCCGCAGAATTGACCTTAAGCGGTATGAATGTAGAACTCCCACCGTACATCCTGCCCCGTCTAACCCGTTTGGCGTGATGGACCGGGATTCTGCGTTGGCCCTCGTTCAACAACACAACGCCGACAACGGTCAAGATGCCGAGCGCCACAAATGCGACGGTGCCTATGACGTTATCCTGGAAAGTACCCCCAAAGATCAAGTTTCCAACGGCTCCCGGCAAGCTGGCTACAATGCCCCCGAAAATGATGATCGATATTCCATTGCCGATACCACTCTCGGTGATGAGCTCACCCATCCAGACGAGCACCATCGTGCCCGCCGTCAGAGAAGTCAAAATGGCAATCGAATGCAGCCATGTATCCGACGAGAACAATCCAAAGTCAGAAATTACGTTTTGGTTCTGCATCAGAATGATCTGACCGTAGCCCTGGAGAATCGCAAGCGGCACTGTCATGTAGTGCTGGTAGCGATTGATCTGGCGGCGTCCGCTCTCGCCTTCCTTCGACAATTCGTCGAGTTTGGGGATAATCGGCGTCATCAACTGAATGATGATCGATGCCGTGATATAGGGATAGACACCCATAGCCGCGATCGAGAAGTTCTTCAACGTCGAGCCTGAGAAGAGGTTCAGAACTCCCAACAGTTGATTCTGCTCGAGCAGCGTGTTCAACGCGGCACGATCTATGCCAGGAACCGGGATCGTGGCGATGAAACGGAAGATCAGAAGGATTATCAGTGTAAAGAGAATCCTTCGCCGCAAATCCGGAATCCTGAAGGAATTAATCGCAGCTTCTAGCATTAGGCGATGACCTCTGCTTTCCCGCCCGCCGCTTCGATCTTCTCGCGCGCCGTAGCAGAGAACTTATGGGCGTGAACTTCAATCGCCGTTGTGATTTCACCATCTCCCAGAACCTTGAGCGGGACGGTGGTGGACCGTATCAGGCCGCGCTCGTGAAGCGTCTCCGGAGTAACCGGACTCTCGAGCCCGAATTCCTCGATCGTTCCGACATTAATCAGTTCGAATTCCTTCTTGAAGAAGTTCTTGAATCCGCGCTTGTATGGCATGCGCTGATATATCGGATTCTGTCCACCTTCGAATCCCGGTCGAACTCGGCCGCCGGAGCGTGATTTTTGACCCTTGGTCCCGCGACCAGCAGTCTTGACACTCCCGGAACCGTGTCCCCGGCCAACCCGTTTTCGATCACGAGTCGAACCTGGCGCGGGTTTGAGATCGTGCAGTTTCATCCTGGCTCCATCCTCGTGTTTCGGAGTAACTATTCTTCGACAGTATCGCTACCGTTATCGCCCGACTCGATTTCGACGAGATGGCTAATCTTGTTGATCATGCCTCTAACGTCGGGCGTATTTGGCTTCTCAATTGTCTGATGCAGGCGACTTCAGTCCCAGAGAACGAAGCGTCTGTTCCTGGTCTGAAGTGTAACCAGCGACACTCTTGGTATAGGTAATGCGAATCGTGTCGTCAGACATTATCCAGCCGCCTCTGCACCTTCGCGCACAACGCGAGGAAGGAGTGAATCAGTAGGCACGCCTCGCCTCCGGGCGACATCTTGTGGAGTTTCAAGCGATTCCAGGGCCTTCACCGTCGCACGCGCAACATTCAATGGATTGCTAGATCCAAGCGATTTTGCGAGGATGTCATGAATTCCCGCCAGCTCGACGACGGCTCGTACCGCGCCACCGGCGATTACCCCGGTACCTGGGGAAGCAGGGCGCAGCATCACTCGTGCGCCACCATACTTGACTTCGACATCGTGGGGAATCGTCGTACCTGACAAGGGCACTTCGATCAGATTCTTTCGAGCTCGCTCGACTCCCTTGCGGATTGACTCCGGAACTTCTCCCGCTTTACCCAAACCGACACCAACGCGGCCCTTCTGATCGCCTACAACCACGACGCTGCCGAACGAAAATCGGCGACCGCCCTGGACGACCTTTGCCACGCGGTTGATCTGGACTACGCGCTCTTCAAATTCTCTTGGTTCATCACGGCGTGGGCGCCGGCGTCCTCTATCTGCCATAGTCTCTTCCCAGTGCAATGCAACAGTAAAAAATCGATGCGGCTCGGCACCGCTAGAAGTCTAGACCGGCTTCACGCGCCGCATCTGCCAGGGCTTTGACCCGCCCGTGATATTTGTAGCCGCCGCGATCGAAGACAACACGCTCGATTCCGGCTGCTTTCGCTCGATTTCCTATGAGCTCACCGACCGCCTTGGCCCGGTCAGTTTTCGTAGCACCTTCACTGGCCGCCTGTGCTTCGTCTTCAAGCGAAGAAGCAGCGACAAGTGTATGGCCAATGCTATCGTCGATGATTTGGGCATACGTGTGCGCTGAGCTGCGGAATACATTCAGCCGCGGCCGTTCGGGTGTGCCCGATAGCTTTGCTCGCACGCGCAAATGTCTGCGCTGTCGTGGATTCAAACTCGACTTATAGTGATATCGCATCCCTCGCCCCTCTCCGGATATTGGAGAGCATCAATTCTACGTCCCAACCTTGCCAGCTTTGCCGGCTTTCTGGCGAACAAATTCGCCCGCGTACCGAATTCCTTTCCCCTTATAGGGTTCCGGTGGGCGCACGCGCCGAATACGGGCCGCCATTTCGCCGACGAGTTGTTTATCAACGCCGCTCACCAAGATTTGCGTATTTCCTTCCATAGCAAACTCGATGCCCTCTTCCGGTTCCATACGTACCGGATGGGAGTAGCCGACATTGATAACCAGCGTCTTTCCATCCATGGCTGCTCTGTAACCAACGCCACGAATTTCGAGGCGTTTCGTATAGCCATCGGTTACACCAACCACCATGTTACTGATCAACGTGCGCGTCAGACCGTGCAGCGATCGATTTCGACGATCGTCATTCGGACGAGACACCACGATCGAACCGTTTTCTCGGCTAATTGAAATAGGTGAGCGTACATCCAGGTCCAGTGAGCCTCTTGGTCCCTTTACAGCTACGCTTTGCCCATCAATATTTATGTCAACACCATTGGGAACCTCAATAGGAACGAGACCAATACGCGACATGTTTATTCGTCCTTTCGCTGTCCCAGAGCGCCAACGCTTAGAAAACGGTGCAGAGTAACTCTCCACCGACGCCCTCGCGGCGAGCCTGAGTGCCACTCATGACACCACGAGACGTCGTCAGAATTGAGATACCGAGGCCGTTCTTGACACGCGGAATCTCATCTCGGCCAACGTAGACCCGTAAGCCGGGTTTCGATATTCGTTTGATTTCGCGAATAGCGTGGGAACGGTTTTCGCGATCATATTTCAAATACACAGTCAACGTGTCGTAGGGCTTACCTTCGCGAACGTTGACGCCAGCGACATAGCCTTCACGCTGCAATATCTGCGCAATAGCAACGCGCATTTTTGAGGCAGGCATCGACGTACTTTCTTTGCGCGCCATGCCCGCGTTGCGAATGCGGGTTAGCAAGTCTGCTATTGGGTCTGTCGTCACACTCACATCGTGCTCCTCACGACTGGCATATCCGGGATGTCTCGCCCCGAGCCACTACCAGCTTGATTTCGTAACGCCCGGTAGCTTTCCGGATAGAGCCAGTTCTCGGAAACAAATTCGACAGACGCCGAATTTGCGTATGTACCCGCGTGGACGCCCACACCGCTTGCAACGGTTGTACTCTCGCACGCGAAACTTCTGGGGCCGGCTCGCCTTCACTACCAGCGATTTCTTAGCCATCGCTCACATCCCCCTCCAGGGGTCTCAATCCGAAACTATTCTGCATGTTGGAATGGCATTCCGAGCAGCGTCAGCAGCCGGTAGCCTTCCTCGTCTGTCTTCGCCGAGGTGACAATCGAAACCTCAAGACCACGGATCTTGTCAATCCGGTCGTAATCGACTTCAGGGAAGACGATCTGTTCGCGCAATCCCAGTGTGTAATTACCTCGACCATCGAACGAATTTGGCGAAACCCCACGGAAGTCGCGGATACGTGGAAGAGCCGCATTGGTTAGTCGATCATAAAACTCGTACATTCGGCTTCCGCGCATCGTCACCATTGCGCCAACGGCCATACCCTCTCGCAACCGAAAGGCCGCGATAGATTTCTTCGATCGAGTGACGACCGGGCGTTGACCAGTGATGAGCGAAATATCTTCGACAGCTGCGTCGAGCGCCCGATTGTTCTGGATTGCCTCACCGAGTCCCACATTGACCACGATTTTTTCGAGCTTTGGAACTTCAAAGTCGTTTGAGTAAGCGAACTCCCGGCGTAAAGTCGGGCGAATCTCCTCAACGTATCGTTCCCTTAGACGCGTCGCCATCTTTCCTCATTCCCCCGCGCTACAGCGAGCTAATCAACTTCGGGCCGCGGGATAGCGGCATCGCAAATTCGGCAATAGCGCTCTTTCTTGCCTTCGTCGTTGGTCCGAAAACCAACCCTCACGGGTTCGCTACACGCCGGGCAAATCAGCATAACGTTCGAACGATCGAACGCGGCTTCTGATTCGATGATCCCGCCCTGAGCAACTCCCTGTTGACGCGGAATATGTCGTCGGACGATGTTGACGCCGTCGACTACGATTTTGCCGTTCGAGTGCAGGTTTCTGCGAATACGACCCGTCGCGCCCTTGTCTCGCCCTCGAATCACGAGGACGTGATCCCCAGTTAGTAGTTTTGACGCCATCTCTCATCACTCCGAATCTTCTGGCCAGTCGTCGTTCGTTTGCTACAGCGTTTCGGGCGCAAGCGACACGATTCGCATGAAATTACGATCGCGCAGCTCCCGGCCAACTGGGCCGAAAATGCGAGTTCCTCTTGGGTTGCCCTGGGGATTGATCAGAACCGCCGCATTATCGTCAAACTTAATTCTCGAACCATCTTCACGTGAATATTCCTGAGCGGTGCGAACGACTACCGCACGCACCACTTCGCCCTTACGAACACCGCTACGCGGCTGAGCGGACTTCACAGTGCCAACGATGATATCGCCAACGCCGGCATATCGTCGGCCGGATCCTCCGAGCACACGAATACATAGGATTTCTCGCGCACCGGAATTATCAGCAACACGGAGTCTGCTCTCTTGCTGGATCATTTTGCTTGACTCTGTTTCCGCTAGTCCAGGCGCTCTGCGCGCTCGACGATATCCCGCACAACCCAACGTTTGAGCTTGCTGCGCGGCCGCGATTCTTCAATCCGTACGATGTCGCCGGTGATGCATTCGTTGGTTTCATCATGAGCATGAAACTTCTTCGTGCGAGCGACTGTCTTACGATAGAGTGGATGGCGTCGTCGATTTTCGACGGCGACGACGACGGTTTTATCCATCTTGTCGCTTACGACAACGCCTACCTTTGTCAACCTGCGAGATACAGCAGGCGTTTCGACGTCAACCATGTTTACCCTTCAACCTCCCAGACGGATAGCTGCGTTAGTCGCCAGTATCGGCGAGTAAAGTGGCAATCTCCGCCGCAATCTCTCGCTCCCGCTTAATCGTCTCGATTCGTGCAATGTCCCGCCGGATGTGCCAGATGCGCTTCGTATTCGCCAGGCGGCCTACAGCGCGATCAAAACGCAGCTGTCGCCACTCCTCGCGGATCTCATCCAGAAGTTCAGAAAGTTGCTCGTCCGACATCAGTCGGAGTTCACTTGCTTTCATTTCTAGTCCCCCGCAGCCACAGTGTCGCCACCGGATATCGCACGTCCAGTTACTTCGCGTGCGACGATCTTCGTGCGCATAGGTAGTTTCATCGCCGCGCGGCGCAACGCCTCCATCGCAACATCTTCAGGTACTCCCGCTAGTTCGAACATTATTCGACCCGGCCGCACAACAGCAACGTGATACTCCGGATTACCCTTACCCTTGCCCATACGCGTTTCCGCAGGTTTCTGGGTTACTGGTTTGTCCGGGAAGATGCGAATCCAGACCTTGCCACCACGCCGAATATAGTTTGTGATCGCTCGCCGGGAAGCTTCAATTTGCCGCCCGGTGACCCAGCCCGCTTCAAGCGACTGAATCCCAAAATCTCCGAACGCGACCGAATTCCCTCGATGAGCTTTGCCGCGCATTTTTCCGCGAAAGACTTTTCTATGCTTTTCGCGTCGTGGCATCAACATTTTTTCAGCCCTCGCCTGTCAATTCGTCTACTAGGACGACGTCAGCGCCGCGATTGCGGCCTCAGCTCGTTCCATAACTTCCCGCTCGCGTTCCGGCAGGATGTCTCCTCGATAGATCCAGACCTTCACACCGATCTGGCCGTATGTCGTCGGCGCATGCACAACCGCAAAATCGATGTCCGCGCGTATCGTGTGGAGTGGCACTCGGCCATCCATCTCTACAACCGCGCGAGACATTTCAGCACCACCGAGTCGCCCACCGAGACGGATCTTTACACCCTCGGCACCGCGCCGCATGGCCTGCCCAACTGCATGCTTCATTGCCCGCCGATACGAGACTCGACGTAGAAGCTGCTCGGCAATGGACTCCGCGACGAGCCTGGCATCGAGCTCTGGAATCTTGATCTCTTCGATCTTCAGATGCACTCGAGTTCCCAGCTCACCCTCGAGGATGTGGCGCAGGCGCTCAACGTTCGAACCTTGCTTGCCGATGACAATGCCTGGCTTGGACGTATAGATTGTGATCTCGACACGGTTTGCTGAGCGCTCGATATACACGCGCGAAATACCAGCGCGAGTCAGTTCCCGCTCAACCAAATCGCGGATGAAAAGATCCTCGTGTAATTGCTCGGTGTAGTTGCGTTCCGCGTACCAGTTGGAATCCCAGGTGTGGACGCCGCCGAGTCGGAAGCCGATTGGATTTACTTTACGACCCATTTAGTCGTCCTCTTCCCGTTCTCCCAGAACCACTGTTAAGTGGCTGGTTCGCTTAAGCCGCCTGTTAACGCGACCGCGCGCGCGGGCTCTCCAGCGACGGAAAGTTTGGCCCTCGTCTGCGTAGATTTCTTTGACATACAGCGCGTCCGGATCCAGATCATAGAGATTCTCGGCGTCAGCCTGAGCAGCACGGATTGTCCGGGCAACTTCCGGGGCACTCTTATTCGATGTGAAATTGAGGATCGCCAGCGCCTCCGGGGCATCCTTGCCGCGAACTAGATCGATCACCAGCCGCATCTTCTGGGCTGACGTCTGTATTCGCTTGTTACTTGATCGAATCTCCACGATATCGGACCCTCCCGGTTGCCGCAATTTCCCTAGACTCGGCGCGTTTGTCGGTCTGCATCGCGACCATGACCACGGAATGTTCGCGTCGGCGCGAATTCACCCAGCTTGTGACCGACCATATTCTCAGTAACGAAGACCGGAACATGCCGTCGACCGTCGTGAACGGCGATCGTATGACCGACCATATCGGGGAATATCGTCGAAGCGCGCGACCACGTTCGCAATACGCGCCGATCTCCCGCTTCATTCATTTGGCGCACCCGAGCAATCAGGCGCTCCTGAATCCAAGGACCTTTTTTTGATGATCTACCCACGATTCCCCCTGTGTAAAGCGGATTGCAATGCCGAAACTAACGCCGACGCCCTCGCCGGCGAACGATGTACGCATTTGTGCGCTTGTTTCTGCGCGTTCGATATCCCTGAGCCGGCTTGCCCCACGGAGTCTTCGGTTGACCGCCAATCGGCGCTTTACCCTCACCACCACCATGCGGGTGATCAGATGGGTTCATCGCCGAGCCGCGTACCGTAGGACGCCGTCCCATGTGGCGCGCTCGGCCGGCTTTGCCGATGACGACATTTGCGTGATCGAGGTTGCCAACCTGTCCGAGAGTTGCCCGGCAATCCAGTAGCACCAGGCGATACTCACCCGAAGGCATCCGGATCTGAGCGTAATCATCAACTTTTGCCATGAGCTGGGCGCTTGCGCCGGCTGCTCGCACCATCTGGCCGCCGCGGCCGGGATAAAGCTCGATGTTGTGGACAGCCGTACCAAGCGGGATATCCCGAAGAGCCAGAGCATTGCCAACTCGAATCGGCGAACTCGGTCCCGAGATGACCTCGTCGTTCACACGTAATCCGACTGGCGCGAGAATATATCGCTTTTCGCCATCGGCATAGTGGAGCAGCGCGATCCGGGCCGTTCGGTTCGGGTCGTATTCGATAGTGGCAACCTTCGCCGGGACATTGTCTTTATCTCGCCGAAAATCGATCTTCCGATAATAGCGCTTGTGACGTCCGGCCTGATGGCGCACGGAGATCTTGCCGCCTGAGCGTCCTGCGTTCTTTGGCAGGATCTCGATCAGGCTTTTCTCCGGCTTGTGCTTCGTAATATCGCTATTGTCGAGCACGATCATCCCACGGCGTCCAGGGGAAGTTGGATTATATCTGCGTACTGGCATTAGTTTTGTTCCCTACCCCCTAAATATCGCCAAAGATATCGATTGTATCACCGGGCACCAGCGTCACAATGGCTCGTTTTATAGCCCCGATTCGTCCGTAGCGAATCGTACGCTGAGCGCGGTAGACGCGGCGCTTCTTCGGTTTGGTAATAAGCGTATTCACGCTCTCAACTTCTACGTGAAAGATGCGTTCGACAGCATCTTTGATCTGCTTCTTGTTTGCATTCATCGCGACTTCAAAGACGTACTGCCCGAGCGGCGTCAGATCAGTACTCTTTTCAGTGATGATTGGGCGAACCAGTATTTCTGTATGGTGCAATGCTGGCATGACTACTTCGCTCCCCAAAGCTCGTGGATCGTCGCGACGGCTTCCGTCGTCAATAACAGTCGTTCGTACATGAGCACGTCGTGAATATTCACGTAGCCGGCCCGCACAATCTTGACATTGGCCAGGTTACCGGCTGCTCGATAGACCGATTTCCACTCACCCTCTTTACCAATCACAATCAACGTCCGACGTTCGTTCGAAGGCAAATTCTCTAGCAAGTCCCGCATCACTCGTGTTCGCGGTTCCAAATCCTCAAGCCCTTGGACGACAACGACGGATTCGCTGGCTACCTTCGCTGAAAGAGCCGACTTGATAGCCAGACGCCGCATTTTCTTCGGCATCTGTTTTTCATACGAACGTGGATGTGGTCCCCAGACAACACCGCCGGTTCGCCAGATCGGTGATCGCGTCGACCCGTGTCTGGCACGCCCCGTGCCTTTCTGTCGCCACGGTTTGCGGCCACCGCCGCGCACTTCTGAGCGTGTCTTCGTGTCATGTGTTCCAAGGCGTCTGTTAGCTTGTTGACGGACGTGCGCCTGGTGCATGACGGCGACGTTGGGCTCGATCATAAAAATCGAGTCGTCCAGATCCTCGCTACCAACTTCAGCGGCCTTGGTGTCGTAAACGGAAACTTTCACCGAAATTCTCCCCTCGCGCCTGATCCGGTTAGCGTCTCGCTTTGCCGGACTTAATCGCGTGACGAATGAACACCAATCCGTTGGTCGCACCAGGAATCGAACCTCTAACCAGAACGAGATTCTTTTCGTCGTCGACGTGCTTGACGTCCAAATTAAGAATCGTCTTTGTATCGTTCCCCATGCGCCCGGCCATCTTCATACCTTTGAAGACACGGCCGGGAGTCGCGCTTGATCCAATAGATCCCGGCGCTCGGTGTCGGTCAGACTGTCCATGAGTTGCAGGACCGCCACGAAAGCCGTGGCGCTTGACAACACCGGCAAAACCCTTGCCTTTGGACGTGCCCGTAACATCGACTTTTTGGCCGACTTCGAAGATCGAACAGTTGATGACCTGGCCGACCTCATAGCCTTCCACATCATCCGAACGCACTTCCCGCAGGTAGCGCATTGACGACCCTGCTCCGCGTTGATGTCCGCGTTGCGGACTATTCAGGCGCTTACTCTCCTCGAAACCGAGCTGCACCGCCTGGTATCCATCACGCTGGTCGGTCCTGATCTGCGTGACGACACATGGTCCGACACGAAGAACGGTGACCGGTACAACCGTTCCATCTTGTTCAAATATCTGGGTCATACCCAGCTTTTTTGCTAACAGTCCCTGTACCATTGGCTCTTCCCTATGCTCCGGGTGATGGTGAAGATGCGTTTCGCATCCGCTGCCACGCTGAGAGCGTAATACGCTATACCGTATTCGCTAGAGCTTAATCTCGATATCCACACCAGCCGGGAGATTCAGTCGCATCAACGCGCGAATCGTCGAATGGCTTGGTTCGAGGACATCAATAAGACGCTTATGCGTCCGAATCTCGAAATGCTCCTGCGAATCCTTGTCGATAAACGGCGAACGAATCACCGTAAATTTCTGAATTCGAGTTGGGAGCGGCACCGGTCCCGCCACTTTGGCTCCCGTGCTTTCGGCTGTCTCGACAATCCGCCGGGCAGACTGATCGAGGATCTTGTGGTCGTATGCTTTCAGGCGAATCCTGATCTTCTGCGTCGGTCGTCGTGTCGCCATCGTCGCTCCCTGTCTCCCAGTGCTCTACGTTACTTACTCGATGATGGAAGTGACGACGCCTGCGCCAACAGTTCGTCCACCTTCGCGGATCGCAAAGCGCAAGCCTTCTTCAATCGCCACCGGCTGGATCAACTCCACCACCATCTCGACATTGTCTCCCGGCATCACCATCTCCAGATCCGCCGCAAAATCGATCGAACCCGTCACATCCGTCGTTCGAATGTAAAACTGCGGCCGATAGCCCCGGAAAAAGGGCGTGTGCCGGCCACCTTCTTCCTTCTACAGCACATACACTTCCGCATTCACCTTCGTGTGCGGCGTGATGCTCCCCGGTGCCGCCAGCACCTGACCACGCTCGATGTCCTCACGCTCAACACCGCGCAACAGACAACCGACATTGTCTCCCGCTTCTCCGGCATCCAGCGTCTTCTGAAACATCTCGACGCCCGTCACCACCGTCGTCACCGTCGGCTTGATCCCGACAATCTCGATCGTCTCACCCTGCTTGACTCGCCCGCGCTCTACACGCCCCGTCACCACCGTGCCACGACCCTTGATCCCAAACACATCCTCGATCGGCATCAGGAACGGCCGGTCAATCGCCCGCTCCGGCGTCGGAATGTAGTCGTCTACCGCCTGCATCAGCTCCAGGATTGGCGCGTACTCCGGCGACGTCACATCAACCGAATCGCTCTCCAGCGCGGCCAGTGCGCTGCCTCGAATGATCGGAATCTCGTCACCGGGAAACTCGTAGTCGCTCAGCAACTCGCGCACTTCCAGCTCGACCAGCTCCAGCAACTCTTCGTCATCCATCTGGTCCACTTTGTTCAGGAAAACGACCATCGCCGGCACCTCGACCTGGCGCGCCAGCAGGATGTGCTCGCGCGTCTGCGGCATCGGACCATCCGGTGCGCTCACAACCAGAATCGCGCCGTCCATCTGCGCCGCACCGGTAATCATGTTCTTGATGTAGTCGGCATGCCCGGGACAGTCGACGTGGGCGTAGTGGCGCGCATCGGTCTCGTACTCGACGTGGCTGATCGCAATCGTGATCCCGCGTTCGCGTTCTTCCGGGGCATTGTCGATCGAATCGAAACTGCGAAAGGCGGATTTGTCGCCGGCCAGTCCCAGTGTCTTGGTGATCGCCGCCGTCAAGGTCGTCTTCCCGTGGTCAACGTGCCCGATCGTCCCGATATTGACGTGCGGCTTCGTCCGCTCAAAACGCTGCTTCGCCATCTCTCGCTCTTCTCCTCCACATAAACTGGGGCGGTCGCTCAACGCGATCGCCCCGGTTCAACCTAGTTCTTCTTGATTTCCTCTACCATCGATGCCGGTAGAGGCTCATAGTGTCCAAATTCCATCGTCGATGTTGCGCGTCCCTGGGTCATCGAGCGGAGTTCGGTCGTGTAGCCGAACATACTCGCCAGAGGCACGAGCGCCCTGACCACCTGGGCACCAGAACGTGGCTCCATGCCTTCGATGCGTCCTCGCTTCGAATTCAACTGGCCGATTACGTCACCCATATACTCTTCTGGCGTGACAACTTCGACTTTCATGACCGGCTCAAGGACCACCGGATGTCCTCGGCGCATAGCTTCTTGAATCGCCATTGATCCGGCGATCTTGAATGCCATCTCAGACGAGTCAACATCGTGGTAAGAACCATCAATGAGTGAAACTTTGACGTCGACAACCGGGAAGCCGGCCGGACCGCCAGTGTCCATTGCTTCGGAGATCCCAGCCTGAACGGACGAGATGTATTCACGTGGGATAGAACCACCCACGATCTTGTCCTCGAAGACGAAGCCTTCGCCCCGGTCAAGCGGCTCGATATTGATGACGACATGGCCATACTGTCCGCGTCCACCCGACTGCCGGATGAACCGGCCCTCGATCTTGTCCACCGGACGCGAGACGGTCTCGCGATACGCCACCTGAGGACGACCGACGTTTGCGTGTACCTTGAACTCACGGAACAATCGGTCAACGATCACTTCAAGATGCAGTTCGCCCATACCCATGATGATCGTCTGGCCGGTCTCATCGTCAGTTCGCAGCCGGAATGTTGGATCCTCTTCGGCCAATCGTGCGAGCGCCATGCCCATCTTGTCGTGGTCGGCACGCGTTTTAGGCTCGATCGCTACTTCGATAACCGGCTCAGGGAAGCTAATCGTTTCTAAAAGAATGTGGTGATCATCGTCACAGAGCGTATCCCCGGTAAAGGTGTCCTTCAATCCGATGATTGCGCAAATGTCTCCAGCCGCAACTTCTTCAATCTCCGAGCGGGAGTTTGCATGCATCTGAAGGAGCCGGCCTATCCGCTCACGCTCATTTCGGGTGGCGTTGTAGGCGTAGGACCCAGCCGACAATGTTCCCGAGTAGACCCGGATAAATACGAGCCTGCCAACGTGAGGATCTGCCATTACTTTGAATGCCAGGGCAGAAAAAGGAGCATCCGGATCGGTAGGACGGGCGACACGAACTAGCTCCCCGTCTGCGTCAGTCTCGAATCCTTCCATTGGAGGAACGTCGAGTGGAGAAGGAAGGAAATCGATGACCGCATCCAGCATGCGCTGGACGCCCTTGTTCTTCAGAGCGCTGCCGTTCAGTACCGGAACCAACTCGTTCGCGATTGTGGCTTTGCGTAGCGCCGCCTTGAGTTCCTCGACCGAAATCTCTTCACCTTCGAGGTACTTCATCAACAGATCTTCGTCGGTCTCTGCAATCGTCTCAATCAAGATATTGCGGTGTTCAGCTGCCTGCTCTTGGTACTCCGCCGGGATATCGGTTTTTTCGATATTGAGGCCCATCTCGTCGTGGAAGATGTATGCAACCTCATCGAAGAGATCGATCAGTCCGAGATAATCGGACTCTGCGCCAATTGGAATCTGGATGACAGCAGGCTTTGCGCGCAAGCGATCCTTGATCATCTCGATCGTTCGCCAGTAGTCGGCACCGGTACGGTCCATCTTATTGACGAAGCAAATTCGCGGAACGTGGTATTTATCGGCCTGTCGCCAGACCGTTTCAGACTGCGGCTCAACACCGGCAACGGCATCGAATACGACCACTCCGCCATCAAGTACGCGCAACGAACGCTCGACTTCAGCCGTGAAATCGACATGTCCAGGGGTATCAATGATGTTGATGCGATGATCTTGCCAGAAGCAGGTCGTCGCCGCAGCGGTGATTGTTATGCCGCGTTCTCGCTCCTGCGCCATCCAGTCCATCGTCGCCGCACCCTCATGCACTTCACCGGGGCGATGTACGCGCCCGGTGTAGTAGAGGATGCGCTCAGTCGTCGTCGTTTTACCGGCATCGATGTGGGCGATGATGCCGATGTTCCTCGTCATTCGTAGCGCCGAAGCCCTGAGCCCCGACTGGTTTATTCGCTGTTTTCGTGCTCACGAAAATCTCAGTCCTTGCGTGATGCGTTCATTCGAACATCGTCGCTGAATACTCGACTACCAGTTGTAGTGTGCGAAAGCTTTATTCGCCTCGGCCATCCGATGAGTATCTTCGCGACGCTTGACTGCCGCACCCGTATTGTTAAATGCGTCCAGAATTTCATTTGCCAGCTTGTCGGACATCGACTTGCCGGGTCGCGCCTTCGTCGCCTGCAGCAGCCAGCGCATCGCCAATGATTCGCGCCGATTTTCCGGAACCTGGACCGGGACCTGATAGGTTGCGCCACCAACACGTCGAGGCTTGACCTCGATGGCCGGTCGCGTGTTCATGATCGCCTGGCTAAATACTTCGAGCGGATCGCGGCCAGTGCGTTCTTCAACCAGTATCAAGCGCGCTATATACGATGCGCTCGGCCACACCCTTCTTGCCACGCTCCATCAGTTTATTGATGAAGCGCTGAAGAATTTCGCTACCAAACCGCGGGTCGGCTGGCACAATCCGCTTTTCAATGTTGCCGCGACGTGGCATGGCCTACGCCCTTCCAATTCCCCGGTCCGAGTTTTTATGCTCTCGTCAACTTCAATCTCACACATAAGAGCGGTCTTCGCTAATCAACCGCGAGGCCGCTCCGAAAATCAATTGCCTGGTCTCAGGAAATCTCGCGTATCCGCTCGGATGCGGACGACGAAATTCGCTCCTAAGACTTTTTCGTACCGTACTTTGACCGTCCTTGTTTGCGATCATCGACGCCGCGAGCATCAAGTGCTCCGCGAACGACGTGATAGCGCACCCCTGGAAGATCCTTTACCCTGCCACCACGAATCAATACGACCGAGTGCTCTTGCAGGTTATGACCTTCACCGGGAATGTAGGCAGTCACTTCCATTCCATTGGTTAGCCGTACACGACAGATCTTGCGCAAAGCCGAATTAGGCTTCTTTGGCGTCATCGTTCGAACCTGAGTACAAACTCCGCGCTTCTGCGGCGAACCTTTGCCACGGCGAAGCCTACCGGCATAGCGTCCGAGGGCATTGTTTGTGTAACGCAATGCAGGAGCCTTGGTCTTTTTCCTGCTCTGCTTTCGACCCTTGCGGACCAGTTGGTTGATCGTCGGCACGTCTACCCCTTAATGCCGTCTCGCTGGAAATGTGGCATCCGACTCCAGCCGAATTTGGACGAACTTCTCCAGCTTCTCGTTCTCATCAAAATATCCGTCAACTACGCTGTGACCTGTTCAAGTCACAATCGCTGAGTCTACCACACGGGTAGGGTAAGTCAATTAAGGTTGAGGAACCCGGCTGCCAGTCGCAGGCGGAGTTCCTCGTCGTATTAGTCGCTATCTTCGGCCGGCGCCAACGGCACCGACGGTACTTCGGAAACCGAAACGAGGTCCTCGACATCTTCGATCGATGTTGGCTCGATTTCCCTCACGATTTCGCGCCTATCATCATCAGCGTCGAACTTCGAGCGATTGCCCAACCTGGAATCCAGATCCGGCAGGGATGAGCTTGCCGATGATGACGTTTTCCTTTAGACCGCGCAAGTAATCGACCTTGCCTTCGATGGCAGCCTGAGTCAACACTCGCGTCGTCTCCTGGAATGAGGCCGCGGATAGGAACGATTCCGTCTCCAACGAGGCCTTGGTTATGCCGAGCAGCGCCTGCTGGGCCGTTGCCGGTTCGCCCCCTTGAGCGATGATCTCTTCGTTGATCTCATTGAAGATATACCGATCGACGAGATCACCAGGAAGGAGATCGGTGTCTCCGGGATCATCGATCCCGACCTTGCGCAGCATCTGCCGCACGATGACTTCGATATGTCGATCGTTGGTGACCACACCCTGCGATCGATACACCTTCTGCACTTCGTCGACGATGAGTCGCTCGACCTCTTCCCGACCGCGGGTGCGCAGAATCTCATCGGGATCCAACGCGCCATCGGTGATTTGGGTTCCCGGCTGTATTTCGTCACCATCTTGCACGCGCAAGTGCGCTGAGTGCGGAACTGTGTAGTCACGAACTTCGGCATTCTCATTGAAGATATGGATGATTCCATCCTCAATGACGATCTCGCCGCCGACGTTCGCAGTGACCGGTCCGTAGGTTTCGGTCTCGTCTATGCCTAGCTCATCGCCACGCTTGACCGAGTGACCGTCCTTCACCTTGATCTTGTAGCTTTCCGGTATTGGATGCGGCACGGATATTGGATCGCGGTGCGAGATGATCACTTTTCGCGAATCATCCTCTGTCACGACGCTGACAATACCGCCTATCTCCGAAACAATCGCTTTACCCTTTGGCTCGCGAGCCTCGAAGAGCTCCGTCACACGCGGTAGACCAGTGGTGATGTCGTCCGCCGACAGCACACCGCCAGTATGGAACGTGCGCATCGTCAGTTGGGTACCGGGCTCACCAATCGACTGGGCAGCGATGATTCCCACCGCATCTCCGAGATCGACCAGGCGACCCGTCGCAAGGTTACGGCCGTAACACAAGGCACATACGCCGTGTGGCGAGCTGCATGATGTTACGGACCGCACTACGACCTGATTGAGGTCGTGCTCCAGCACGGAGCTAAGAACAGCTTCAGATATCTTCATCATTGCGATCGGCAATCAGCTCGCCATCTTCGGTAACAATCGGCTCTGCGAGCATCCGACCAAGTACGCGTCCGGCGAAGATCTTCGTCATCTCCGATTTCGGAGCGGCGCACGCGCATACCTGACTGCGTGTAGCAGTCTTCGATGGTAACGATAACGTCCTGCGAAACGTCCACGAGCTTGCGCGTCAGATATCCCGAGTCCGCCGTTCGAAGAGCCGTATCGGCCAATCCCTTACGGGCACCGTGCGTAGAGATGAAGTACTCAAACACGGTCAGGCCCTCACGGAAGTTCGAGCGAATCGGGAAGTCCATGATGTTTCCACGCGGATCGAGCATAAGACCGCGCATACCAGCCATCTGAGAGATCTGGTTCATGTTACCTTTGGCGCCCGAGAAGGTCATCATATAGAGCGAATTATCTTCATCGAAGGTCTCTTCGATCGATTCCTGAACGCGTTCTCTCGTTTCTGTCCAGATATCAACAACCTGATCGTGACGCTCGTCGTCGGACAGCAAACCACGATTGAATTGCCGCTCAACCTGAAGGACGCTTTCGTCCGCTTCGGCAACGATTCCAACCTTAGCCGGCGGAATCACCACGTCGTCGACGCCTATTGTCAGGCCACCAACGGTTGCGTAGCGGAACCCGATGTCTTTGATTCGGTCGGCAACTTCCGATGTCTTCGCTGGACCATATAACCGATAGAGATCCTTAATCAAGCGCTTGAGGGCGCCACGATCCATCGTCTCGTCACGGAACGGAATCGATGCCGGCAACTCCTGGTTGAAGATGATGCGTCCAACCGAACTCTCGACGATACCTTCTTTGATCGGCTCTTCCGAGAACCCGTCTTCGACAAACTGGAAGGCATCAGCCTTTGGATTGAGCACCCGCACGCGGGCGTGGATATCGATCAATCCGAGTTCGTAGGCGATTTGCACTTCGCTAGCGGTCGCGAATATCTTGCCTTCTCCGCGCCGGCCCTCGCGTGAGAGCGTCATGTAATAACAGCCCAGAACGATTTCGAGCGTTGGCGCAATAACGGGGTCGCCGTCTGAAGGATCCAGGAGATTCGCCGTCGACATCATTCGAGCACGCGCTTCACTCTGTGCAGTGCGAGAAAGCGGGACGTGGACGGCCATTTGATCGCCGTCGAAGTCAGCGTTGAACGCCGCGCACACGAGCGGATGGACCTGAATCGCCGAGCCCTCGATCAGCTTCACCTCGAAGGCTTGAATACCGAGGCGATGGAGCGTCGGGGCACGATTGAGGAGAACGACGTGATCCTTGATTACTTCTTCGAGCACATCCCAGACACTCGGATCAACTCGCTCGACGAGCCGCTTTGCTGCTTTGATGTTGTGAGCGAAGTCGTGCGCAACGAGGCGATGCATAACGAACGGCTTGAAGAGTTCAAGCGCCATCCGTTTCGGAAGACCACATTGCTGCAGCTTGAGATTCGGGCCGACAACGATGACCGAACGGCCAGAATAGTCGACGCGCTTCCCGAGAAGGTTCTGGCGGAAGCGTCCCTGCTTGCCCTTGAGCATGTCTGAAAGACTCTTGAGCTTGTGCTTGCCCGAACCGGATACAACGCGTCCACGACGTCCATTATCTATCAGCGCATCAACCGCTTCCTGCAGCATGCGCTTTTCGTTGCGGACGATGATGTCCGGAGCGCCGAGCTCAAGCAGTCGCTTCAAGCGGTTATTGCGATTGATTACGCGGCGATAGAGATCGTTCAGGTCCGACGTCGCGAAGCGTCCACCATCAAGCTGAACCATTGGGCGCAGATCTGGTGGAATTACTGGCAGCGCGGTGAAAATCATCCACTCCGGGCGATTACCGCTCTTGCGAAGTGATTCCACAACGCGCAGCCGTTTGGCAGCTTTCTTCTTACGCTGCACGCTTACCGTGCTGTGTAGTTCGATGCGCAGCTCGGCCGCGATGATATCGAGATCGAGCTTGGAGACGACCGCGTAGACCGCTTCCGCGCCCATGCTCGCCTGGAACACCCCAGGTGCCAGATCGATGAGCTCGCGATATTGCGTCTCAGTCAGAACCTGATTCTGTTCGAGGTCCTTGATCTGGTTGATGATCTCGTCTGCTTCAGCACGCAGATCGACTTCCTGCTGCTCGTACTCGGACTGCAATCGCTTAAGCGTGCGATCGGAAGTCAGCTGAATCTGCTCAACTTCGTGCTCGCTTTCAGCTTCGGTCGACTCAGTGAATCGCTCAGCTTGTTTGCGAGCATCTTCCTTAGCGTCGTTGATAGCAAGGCGAATCTCTTCGAGGCGATCCTCGTTCATCGCCTCGCCGGCCTCGACAATGACTTTGCCTCCGAATGAGACATCTTCATCGATTGACTCGTTCATCTTGGCCTTCAAAGCCTCGATGATGATCTTGCCCGCTTCTTCGAGTTCAGTGATCTGCGAGTTCAACTGCTCCTGAACATTTGACGCCACACCGTCTGTGCCCTGGGAGAGATTCGTAATCTCCTGGTCACGCTCGGATTCGATCTCGCTGGCGCGCCCCTTGAACTCCGCCTGAAGCTCTTCGAGCTCTTCGGCCAGTTCGGCTTCGATCGTCTCGATCAACTCATCTCGAGATTCGACGTCAACAGCCGTTACAAGATAGGAAGCGAAGTAGAGTACGCGTTCCAGATTACGTGGCGAAATGTCGAGCAGCAGGCCGAGTCGGCTCGGTGTGCCTTTGACATACCAGATATGAGTCGCCGGAGCTGCAAGTTCGATATGTCCCATGCGCTCGCGACGAACCTTCGAGCGCGTGACCTCAACGCCGCACTTGTCACAGACAGTGCCAGCGTGCCGAATTCTCTTGTATTTACCGCAATAACATTCCCAGTCCTTGCTCGGATCCGAAAATGCGTTCACAGAACAGTCCGCCGTGTTCCGGCTTCAATGTTCGGTAGTTGATCGTTTCTGGCTTTGTAACTTCGCCATACGACCAGCTTCGGATATCCTCGGGCGATGCAAGGCTAATGCGAATTGCGTCGAAATTGTTCACGTCCAGCGATCTGGTCGCTTCATCTCGGTGCATACGTTCAAGTGTCTGCATGCGTTATTCTCACCGGTCCCACTTGGTGCCTATGGCACTCGTGTCGCTCACTCCCGCATTCGGCGGGAATCCAGATGGTTCTACGCCCCATCCGCAAGGCATCCGGTTAATCTTCAGTTCGTTCAAATCCACTCAGATTGATTCGGTCAAGGTTAGAAAGCAGGTCCCGAGCCATGTCCTCGGCGAACTCAACCGTTTGATCTTCTTCGTTGATGACGTCAATCGACAGGCCGAGTGATCGCAGTTCCTTGACAAGAACCTTGAAGGATTCGGGCACTCCTGACTCCGTAATCTCGTCACCTTTGACAATGGCTTCGTAGGTCTTGACTCGACCTACGACATCATCGGACTTCACGGTCAGCATCTCTTGCAACGTATGGGCCGCTCCATAGGCTTCGAGCGCCCACACTTCCATCTCTCCGAACCGCTGACCGCCGAACTGCGCCTTGCCGCCCAGCGGCTGCTGGGTCACAAGCGAGTACGGCCCAGTGGAACGGGCGTGGATCTTGTCCTCTACAAGATGGACGAGCTTCAACATATAGAGGTAGCCAACAGTGACGGGACGATCAAATCTCTCGCCGGTGCGGCCATCATATAGCCAGACTTTGCCATCTCGCGGCAGACCAGCCTGCTCGAGTAGAGCCTTGATCTGAGTGTCGGTTGCGCCATCAAAGACCGGCGTTGCGAAGCGCACATCGAGCGCGCTGGCCGCCCACCCGAGATGAGTCTCAAGCACCTGACCAATGTTCATGCGGGAGGGCACACCGATTGGCGTAAGGATAATGTCGAGTGGCGTGCCGTCCGGTAGGTAGGGCATATCCTCCAGCGGAACGATCCGCGAGATAACGCCTTTATTGCCGTGACGGCCGGCCATCTTGTCGCCCTCAGAAACTTTGCGCTTCTGAGCGATCATGACCCGCACCGTCTGATTGACTCCTGCCGGCAACTCGTGCTCGCTCTCGTCGTCGCGGCTATAGAGCCGGACATCGATCACTTTGCCCGACACACCGTGCGGCACTCGCAGCGAGGAGTCCTTAACTTCGCGTGACTTCTCACCGAAGATTGCGCGCAACAGTCGTTCTTCAGCCGAGCAGCTCAGTCTCGCCTCGCGGCGTTACCTTTCCAACGAGGATGTCATTTGGCCGGACTTCAGCGCCAATGCGGATAATCCCGAGTTCATCGAGATTTGCGAGACTATCTTCGCCGACATTCGGAATGTCCCGGGTTATTTCTTCAGGCCCGAGCTTTGTGTCGCGGGCTTCGGTCTCGTACTTTTCAATATGTATCGACGTGTAAACATCGTCACGTACCAGACGTTCTGAAATCAGAATAGCGTCCTCGAAGTTTCCGCCTTCGAACGGCATGAACCCGACCAGCACATTCCGCCCAAGGGCGAGTTCTCCCTGGTCGGTGCTCGAGGAATCGACGATGATTTGCCGTTCTTCAACCCGATCGCCGATCTTCACGATTGGCCGATGATTGATGCAAGTGTCCTGATTCGATCGGACGAACTTACGCAGCTTGTACTTGCGAATCTCGCCGTCGTCCTCTTGAACAGTGATCGTGGCAGCCGTAACCCGCGTCACGACTCCCGGTGCCTTGGCAACGATCACCTGACCGGAATCGCGTGCCGCCTGATATTCAAGACCGGTACCAACGAGCGGCGCTTCCGGCTGCAGCAATGGCACTGCCTGCCGCTGCATGTTCGCACCCATCAGTGCTCGGTTTGCATCGTCATGTTCAAGGAATGGTACGAGTGAAGCGGAAACAGACATGATCTGCTTCGGCGACACATCCATGTAATCAACCTGGCTCGGTGGACGAATCTCAAAATCTCCGCGCCCATGACGTACCGGAACACGCGCGTTTACAAACTGCCCGTGTTCCGTAAGTGGTTCATTCGCGGGAGCGATTGCAAAGCGCTCTTCCTTGTCGGCTGAAAAGAAGATCGTCTCATCCGACACGAACGGCTCGACGTCGAAGCGTTCCAATTTGGACTCGCGTATGCGATGGAGTAGTCCGGTATCAAGGCGCGTCCCCGCCGCGATTACCTCTCCATCAATTTCCACCGCGGTGAACAGAGTCTGCCCAATCAATGGCGAGTCGTCCGCATCGAGCAACGGATCGCTCCCGGATATGCGGTGATAGACCTTACGGTACGGTGTTTCGACGAATCCAAATTCATTGATCTGGCCGAACGTCGCCAGCGTACCGATCAACCCGATATTCGGGCCTTCAGGGGTCTCTATTGGGCAGATTCGACCGTAGTGAGAGTGATGCACATCACGAACCTCGACGCCGGCTCGATCGCGGCTCAGTCCGCCTGGCCCGAGCGCGGACAACCGCCGCTTGTGGGTCAATTCAGAGAGCGGATTGGTCTGATCCATGAACTGCGAGAGTTGCGAACCACCAAAGAATTCGCGTACCGCTGCCATGACCGGCCGTGTCGTGCTGATCAATCCGTTCGGAGTGACCTGATCGATATCCTGGATTGTCATGCGCTCCTTGACTCCACGCTCAAGACGTTGGAGTCCGGTTCGCACATGCATCTGGATGAGTTCACCGACGGCGCGCACTCGACGATTGCCAAGATGATCGATTTCATCCGGTCGTCCAACACCGTTGTTCAAACGCACCATCTCACGCACGATCTCAAGTAAATCTTCGCGGTCAAGGTTGCGATGATCGAGTTCGGCATTGCGACCGAGACGACCATTGAGTTTGAATCGACCTACTCGAGCAAGATCGTAGCGACGTGGATCAAAGAACATGCCTTCGATCAACTGCAGAGCGTTCTCGCGAGTTGGTGGGTCTCCCGGGCGCAAACGTCGATAAAGTTCGATCATCGCTTCATCGCGGGTCTTCGTCGGGTCGCGCTCTATCGTTGAGGCGATGAAGCGATGCTCTTCGCTCGTGTCGACATCTTCGAACAGTTCGTAAAGTTCGTCGTCATCTTCGTATCCAACAGCGCGCAGGAGGATGGTGATAGGAAGCTTGCGCTTGCGGTCGATCTTGACGGTCATCACGTCGCGGTTGGACGTTTCCATTTCGAGCCAGGCACCCCTATTCGGGATGAGCTTTGCTCGGCACAGACGGCGGCCCCGGATCGGATCGTCGAGTAATTCAAGATAGACGCCAGGAGATCGCACTAGCTGCGATACGACGACGCGTTCTGCGCCGTTGATGACGAATGTTCCGTCTTCCGTCATCATTGGGAAGTCGCCGAGAAAAATGCGACTCTCTTTGATTTCGCCTGTTTCCTTAATGACCAAGCGCACGCCGATCTCAAGCGGCGCAGAATAGGTCATGTCTCGATCTCGGCATACGTCGACGGATGCGCGAGGCTCCAGGAAGGTGTGATCGAGAAAGTGAAGTTCCATCTTATCGTTGTAATCGACGATCGGCGAAATCTCCGTAAGAAGTTCGCTCAAACCGTTGGTCTTGAACCAATCAAATGAATTCCGCTGAACCTTGATAAGGTTCGGAAGCGGATGGTCGTGCCGTACACGAGAGAACGAATATCGGCGACCTGTATTCGTCAGGCCTTCCAACGTTCTTCCGTTCGGGCCAATTGTCGACTCGAGGTCGTGAGCCATGGAGCATGCCCCTCTGTAACCGAAGCGTTAGCCGCGTTTCCGACTAGGATCCCACGCGCTGGGCGCCTAAAATCGGATCAAATCCCTATCGTCCTGATAAAATCGCATAGCATGCCAAAAAAGGAGGACCATGCCTCCCCGCCTGAAACGTTCATTGTGGCAGCCGATATTCCCCAGTCAGGTCAATCGTCTCTAATCGCATGCGATCGAACGATAGCGACCATATACTATGCCATATTCGAGCCCCGGTGTCAAGCAATTCGCGATTTGCATAATGTGCCAGCGATCCGCAGCTAAGATCGACTCGTACAAATACCCAAACTCGGCCATAATGGCGCGGTCGAAATGACGATATCAGGTGAGGAAGAGAAATTGGTTTTCGATCTGCGAAGCGACACGGTAACAAAACCGACCCCGGAGATGCGTCAAGCAATGGCGAACGCCGACGTCGGTGACGATCAGTATGGAGAGGATCCAACAGTCACTGAGTTGGAATCTCTGGCCGCTCAAATGCTTGGGAAAGAGGCCGCTCTATTCGTCCCCAGTGGAACGATGGGCAATCTTGCCGCCCTTCTAACGCACTGCGGGCGAGGCGATGAGGTCATCCTCGGCAACGAATCGCATATTTTCTGGTTCGAGTCCGGCGGTGCTGCGGCGCTCGGCGGCATGCCATTCAACCTGATACCGAACGAACCAGATGGCACGATGTCGCTCGATCTCATCGAGTTGGCAATCCGGCCAACCGGCCGAATGGGATACCCGCGGACCGGAGCAATCGCGATCGAAAATACGCAAAACCGCTGTGGCGGCACCGTGCTCGACCTCGGCTACTTGCAGGAATTAAAGGCGTTGGCGGACAAGTACAACGTGCCCGTCCACATGGATGGCGCACGCATCTTCAATGCAGCCATCGCTTCAGATACGCCGGTAGAGGCTATTGCGAGCACTGCCGACACGATTCAATTTTGCCTCTCCAAGGGACTGGCGGCTCCCGTTGGGTCGATGATTGCCGGTTCATCCGAATTCATCGCAGGCGCAAAGGCTAGTCGCAAGATCTTGGGTGGTGCGATGCGTCAATCTGGAACCATCGCCGCGGCCGGTGTTGTTGCACTCAAGGACATGGTCGACCGCCTCGCCGAAGACCATGTGCGGGCGAAACGCTTGGCTGAAGGGCTTGCTGAGATTCCGGGCATCTCGGTTGATCTGGAAACCGTCCAGACAAATATCGTCATTTTCGACACGCGACCGGCCATGAATCACGGCGACTTCGTTGCAGCGATGAAGGCGCACGACGTTCTCATATCGAACTACTCGCCGCGCGGAGTGCGTATGGTTACTCACTACCAGGCAGGTGATGACGCGATCGACGCTGCGCTTGCAGCGGCGTCGGAAATCATGGCCGCATAAGTACACCCGGAGAGCACCGACTATGGCTTTGCGTCCACCGAAGCAAAGGCGCTATCGGTCCAATCCATTCAACCGCCAGATTTCTGACGAGGCGGTCGGGGCTATCGCTGGATTCCTCCTCGCGTCAACGTCTGCTCGACTGCTTGCGCTGTGTGTGGGGATGGAAAAATGGACGATTACCTGGCGGGTAGTCAATGTAATGACGCTCTGGGCAATCTGGCCCCTGGATCGATTGGGCGTCGCCGACGAACCGATATTGATAGGATCATTGAGACCTCTTGACGTGCTTGCGGGCTCGGCTCTTATCATCCTCGCCTTTTTTCTTCTCGCGACTCGCACTTATCGAAGTCGTGTCTAGAGCTTCCGATTGAAGCGCATAAGGTTGTTCCCGTTACAATTCATGGTTTGGAACTGACCCGGACGGTAAGGGTTGGTTGAAAAGAGAGAGAGGAAAAACACCATGGCCCGGCAAGTTGTCCGAGGAATCCTTGGCATCGTATTAGCGGCAGCGGCGACCTGGCTCGCCGATCGCATCGTCGATCAAGTATTTGGACCAGATCCTGAGCTTGAAGACGAGCTCGCTGATTCCGGAACCTGAATCAGTGTCCAGGCCGAATCGGACCCTAGCGATCCTGAATCCAGCCACTGGCGCTGTTTCGCTTCGAAGAATCCGTCAGTTGCTTCAAAATCAGGCTCGAAAATTTGGCATCGATTTGGAGTACGTTGAGACTGAACATGCAAATCACGCGACCGAAATCGTCAAAGCGCGATCTGCCGAATTCAATTCGGTCATCGCGATCGGCGGTGACGGAACCGTCTCCGAGGTCGTAGCCGGTGCCATCGGCACCGATCTTGTGATTGGTATTGTGCCAACCGGATCGACCAATATGGTTGCAAAAGAGCTCGGTATCCCGAGGCTTCTTTCGCAGGCGGTTCGGGTGGCGCTCACATCCACCAACACCATCACGATGGATGTCGCGAAAACAAATGATCGAACATTCATTCATATGGCTGGTGCAGGTTTCGACGCCGCGATCATGCGGGAAACTCCTAGAACCCTCAAACGCATCTTCCGCTGGCTCGCCTACATCGGGCCAGGTATTGGCCAGCTTCGCCGCGATCCATTTCGCGTCCATCTGACAATCGATGGTGAACCATTCGATTACACCGCTCGCATGGTTCTGCTGGCCATCGGAGGCTCACTCGTCCATCCACGCTTTCGGGTTGGTGACGGCATAGATCGCACCGATGGAGTTCTCGATGTTGTAGTGTTCACGCCACCGGGATTCTTGCAAGTGACAACAACTTTTGCCTGGATGGCACTGCGAAAACCAGAACGTTCCGCCTGGCATCATCATCACCGTTGCGTCGCCGTCGACCTCACTTCCAAGGAGTCCGTGCCATTTGAACTGGACGGAAGTTACCGAGGTGAATTACCGCTTCATGTTGAGATGCTCGCTCGCGGTGTCCTTATTCGGGTACCGGCCGTGCCCACCCCCGGCGAAATCGAAGCACATCTGAACGCTCGCCTCGATCTTGCGAAAACAGAGTACGAAATATCTGCTGGCCGTATTCCTATTTAGCTAGAGAAGTTCCGAGTCAATCCGCACCAGTTCCCCAACGGCCAACCCAAGCTGGACACCGTCTTCCAGATTTTCCGTCTGGAGGCAGATATTCTGATGATTGGGCATGTGCGTGTTATCAAATCCAGCGATGACGCCGAGTTCATGCTCGCCGATCATGACACGCGCTCCGACGAGCAATACACCTGATCGACTGACTTCAAAGAACCCTATGAGTGCAACCCGGTCAACCACATCGCCGGGTGCAACGCCTGCGGTGTCGGTGCTCATGAGTTCATGCACTTGGCCAGTTCGAACGGCTCGAGAACGATAGCCCTCCAGCTTCAACCCGCGCTCATCGGTCACGCCGCGAAGCACGGTGACCATCTCACCTGAGAGAGATCTATTCTTTGCGTACGGATTGGAGCCAAAGACTTCAGGACCGGACATCAATCAACCCTACGGATAAGTGACGATAGCGTCCCATTGGTCACCCAAAATGCCGTAGTCGTCTCCGTCGACATAGATGTGCACATAGGCGGCATTTCCGGAGGTCACGGTGGCCGATTGGGCTAAGAAGATCTCAGTGTCACCGAGTTGGAGAATTCCATCAAACGCCACGTCACCGCCATCGAGAGTGACCTGCACCCAGACCTCGTCTTCGGCATACACAGCGAAGACATGATAGCCGGAGGGCACTTGAAGGCCTTCAGGCAACACGTCCGGACCAGGCACCGGTGCGATTGGTGCGTCTCCACCCGAGTTTGAATCTTCCGTCGCAGTCGTGACGCCATTGTCGCTACCCGATGTTTCAGCTGTGGTTGCCGTTACATCTTCCGCAGCTGGCGCTGCTTCGGTGGGCTGATCTCCACCTGAATCTTCTGCCACAGCCGACGGTGTCGGTGTGAGCGCAATCGCATTAAGCAGTGACTGCTCCACAGCTGTCGCAGTGGGCTGGGCAATTGTCGTAGGCACAGGGTTGTCGTCCGGTTGGAGATAGGCTGAATAGATCCAGGTAAATATCACTGCAGAAATGACAAGCATGAATATGATGATCGCGAAATTTGGAGCCCAGTGCCCGTGAATCTCAATTGGCTGGACTGCGGCAACAACTTCGACCTCATCAGTTCGATGAGTCATGTCTGCCGTTGCTGCTTCATACATCGTAAGTACGGCTGCAGCATCAAGTCCGAGATATTGTGCGTAATTGCGCACAATTCCGCGAGCATACGTCCGCGGAGGCAGTTGGTCGAAGTCGTGAGCTTCCAGCGCCGCGAGGTAGTTACGATTGATACGGGTTCGCTTTTCAGCGTCCCTTAGCGTAACACCCTTGTGAGCCCGAGCCCGGCGCAGAAGGTCGCCAAGATCTGACATGCCTCTTTTATTGCCCCTCACATTCGCAGAACGTCGACGTTCCCCATAACTCAGCCCTGCGATTCACCGGTTCAGCCTGTAGACCCGGCGACCCTGTTCAAGATTCTGGTCGCAAGTTCGCGAGTATCGCGTCCAGATACGGCGTGGGCCGTGTGTGGTGCGATATGTCCGCTTTCTCAAGCCACGTATCATCACTCGGTAGCCACCACACGCCAATACCCGACCGACAGGCCAGTTGGTCGGACTGTACCATAGTGCGCGAGCCAAATGCATACGGGCTACGGCAATAGCCAGTCTTGCCGGAACGGTCTCGATGAAACTCCCGGCATGTGTCGCAACAGCGCGGAATTCCTGCAACCCACGGCGATTCATCCAGCGGAGAGCGCGCGTGCGTCGCCACATTCGATGAATGGTTGTCGCTGTGGAACTCGTCCCGTTCTCGCCCTACTTCGCGATTCAAGCCGTCTACGTGAATGATCGGGTCTGGGGGGAGTGCTCCGTCATTACTAAACTCCGGCTCGCTCACTGTCAGTGTCTTAGCATGTGTTCCAACTTCGCGTTGGAGAGCCAAGTTCACCTCTCGTATGGGTAAGGGAGCGGTGTCATCAATCAATTCCACTGCCGATGATTCCCGAACTTTCGTGGTGATCAACTGAGGAACCGGGGGCTGCTGTTCTCTTTTTGGCCACGAACTGGCGACGAGTGTCGAACTAACCGCTGAATCCACCGCAGTTCTGAACGAGCGTTTTTCAGTTGGACCGTGGAGGGCGCGTGAAAAGCTTGGTTCGAGTGAAGACACACCCGCCCGGCTCTGATCGGACGCGGACTTATTTTCTCTGTTCGAGACGGATGTTTGCTTTGCGGCGACTTGCGATCCTTGGCCCCCGGCAACGGCGGGGTGCCTCGACTGCGCCGCTTCTGCCAGAGGTGGTCGGGCAATGTCGATCGCAGTGACTCTATCGGTTGGGTCTTCCGGCAAGAATGCCGGAGACGGGACTCGGCTTTTGACGCCAGCTGAAGGGACTCGCTCTAAAGGTCGTTCAGATTGCTCCCACAGGTCTTTGTCCCATGTATTTCGGCAAGCGAGCTCGGCGCGTCGCACAAGGACGAGATCGTGAAGGTCACCTCGTTCTGGATGCGTGCACCAGCCAGAGCACGCGATCTCTGCATCCCGAAAGAAGCGGCACGTGCCACATTTCCTTGTTACCACTGTTCCCCCTAGAACCAAACCATCATCGAATCCCCAGCACACCCGTTGCTCGTCTTGCCATTCATCGAACGCGTCCCCAAAACGCGCGCTCTACACGATCCCAGGCTGTGCCAAGATGGCAAGAGTGATTAAGCATCATCGATTCTACGGTACGGGATGCATGGACACAACGTTCGTACAGCATAAAGTACCAGTACATTTTTCGGACTTCGTTGTAGCCGTTTCGGAATCCTAGCATGGACGGTATACTTAACGGTTGGAATTCCGCCCGAGAATGGGAGACAGGGAAAGGTCCTGTGTTGGAGCCATTGCATCTCGTAACTCCCGATACAACCACCAGGGAATCGGATTTGCCAACCAAGGGGCAGAAACGCTATTACATCTGGACAATCGGCTGCCAAATGAATGAGGCCGAGTCGTCGAAAGTTGAGTCTATTCTCAGCTCGTCTGGCTATGCCTCCACCCAAAACGAAGAAGATGCAGACGTCATCATTCTGAATTCTTGCGTTGTGCGCCAAGCCGCAGAAGACAAAGTGAAGGGGAAAATCGGCTCTCTCGTCCGGGCAAAACGCAATAACCCCAACGTCAAAATCGGCGTAACCGGCTGTATGGTGACCGGCCAGCAAGACAAATTAAGCCGGCAGTATCCACATGTAGATCTATTTTTTGAACCATCCGAATTCGACAAGCTGATCGAGATCGCGCCGGAAATGAATGACGTAGACCTCGACCTAGCTGAATTGCCTCATTACTATGAGGCTGAATCGGGCGATCCTCGGGTTACTGCATTCATTCCCATAATTTACGGTTGCAATTTTGTGTGTTCTTACTGCATCGTGCCTTACCGCCGCGGCCGTGAAGTGAGCCGACCGTTGGATGATATCGTCGCCGAAGTTGCGAAACTCGCGGCCGCCGGTATCCAGGAAGTCACGCTCTTGGGTCAGACGGTTAATGCCTACGGTCACGACCTAGAGGATGGACGCGACCTCGCCGATCTACTCGGAGCAATTGACGCGATCCCGGGAATCGAGCGGCTCCGCTTCTTGACTTCTCATCCCAAATTCTTCAGTGACAGACTCATCCAATCGATCGCGGACCTACCAAGCGTGTGTGAACACGTCAATTTGCCAGTGCAAGCCGGGGACAACGAAATACTCCGCCGTATGCGACGTACCTATACCAACGAAATTTATCGAGAACGTATCGAGAAGATACGATCCACAATTCCGAACGTAACGATTTCAACGGACATTATCGTTGGTTTTCCTGGCGAAACGGACGAGCAATTTGAATCGACACTCGAACTCATCCAGGATATTGCGTTCGACAAGGTCCATGTTGCCATGTATTCACCGCGGCCCGGCACGCTCTCCGCTCGTTGGGAGGACGACATCCCCCATCCGGTCAAGCACGAGCGGCATCAGGCGATTGAGGCGCTGCAAGCTGAGATCAGTGCCGCAAAATTCAGAGGTTTGCTCGGAGCGAAACGTGAAATCCTGGTGGATGGACGCGCGCGCGGTCGCTGGCGAGGCCGCACCCGAGGCAATCAGCTCGTCTTTTTTGATGCGACGGGCGACTGGACAGGTCAGTTCGTCGATGTTGAGATCACCAAAACGACAACCTGGTATGCGCTCGGTGAGCCGGTCGCGTTACGCCAACCAGCCGCAATCAGCTCTTGATTTATTAGGCCGCTTTGTTCCATTGACAGGAGATAAGGTTCATGTCCTTTCCAGGTACTAATTCCCGCTCGAAGGTCGTTCGCGAGATGGCAGCAGTTGCACGAAAGGCGGCCATTGATGGACACTGGGATGAAGCGATCGAGCTGAATCTCAAGCTCATCGAACGCTCACCTCGCGATGTTGATGCCCACAATCGTCTCGGCAAGGCGCATTACGAACTTGGGCGCTTCAGATCTGCATACGAAGCCTATGCAGAAGCGCTCGAAGCAGATCCAGCCAGTATCATCGCAAGGCGCAATCTGGAACGTCTCGAACCACTCCGTGACATTGAGGAGACTGAAGGAAGCGTCACTGGCGCTGGCCCGTCAGCTCGCTTTGGCGTCTTCATCCAGGAGGCTGGAAAGACCTACGTCGACGACCTCGTCAACCCCGCGCCGGCTTCGCAACTGCGAAGAATTGCGGCCGGGGAGAAGCTAGAATTTGCATGGGAGAACGGCAAAGTCGTCTTCGTCGATCAGGGCGGCGAGTATGTCGGTTCGCCCGAACCGCGATTGGGCAGGCGTTTGGCCTGGCTGCTGGAGCAGGGCAACACATACAACGTCTTCGTGACCGCCAACGCCGGGGACCAGGTTCGAGTTATCGTACGGGAAGCGACTCGAAGCGACGAAATCGGTTCGGAAATGTCATTTCCAGAACAAGTGAACAAGGCCATCCCCCGCGCATATGTTCGTGACTCGCGGCTGTTCCGCGCCGATGAACATGACCTGATCATTCCACCTGATGACGATGATGATCTCGAGGATCTGATCGACGATGAGCCGGATCCAGATGATGACGATGACATCGAAGCTGAATTCGACGATGCCGAAGACGTTGACGATTTACCTGAAGTCGACGATGACGATGAGGACGACGATTAAGGCGGTTGCTAGGAAAGCACCAAGGTCGCGCCGACCAATAGTAGCGCAAGCACTCCGACGATCCAGCCTAGCCGCACCAGATCGCTCTTGATAACTTCAAACTCGTCATCTCGGGCCATCGAGTAGCCCGTCGATTCGAGACGCGCCTGATGCTCCTCATCGTCCGTATGAAGAGCCAGGCGCCGGCGCTCTTCCGCGCGGCGCGCTTCATACGCCTTGATCTCTGCACGAGACAATCGCGTTCGCCGTCTTGTATTGGATCGATTTGAAGACATTGAGCTTTCGTCCTGTTTCGTGAGATCGAATCAACTTCGAAAGTATACTACCGCGCTAGATTGTGGCTCGCGTTCAGGACTCTCCGTTGACCGGACGACCACCTAGTCCCCACGAACAATTCCGAACCGTCTGGCGGCGTTTCCATTACGCACCGCCAATTCGAGCGTTCCTGCACTGCCTATGTATGCTACGCTTCTCCTCGACTCAACATCTCCAAATGTGCGTCTCAGTGCGTCACTCGAAAACCTTACAGATTATCAACGCATAAGGCCACCGCAAACGCGAAATCTCTTTCCCGCAGGAGCGTAATGCAATTGCCAAATCGATCGATCGACACCACCTGCCCTCGCGCTTGATTCGTTTCGCGATTCCACACTGCTTCACGACGAATCAACGATTCAATATCTATCCTCGGACCGAGTTCCACCAAATTGATTTCCGCGCGGCAAGAAATGCAGCACCGGCGGCGAAAATATCGCGGCCGTGAAATGTAGCTGTAGGTGTTGGGCGCAGTATTCTTGGGTTGGCGTATTTCAAACACGGATCGGCCTTGGGATGAGATGATTGAAGAGACCGTTATCTGGAGCAATGAAGATGCTACCGTTGTGCCGTATGCCATTGCCCTTCGCTTCGTCCCGACGCCTGGATCCACAACCGCCACATGGATCGTTCCCGATGGAAAGGCATCGACCGCTGCCACAAATGGAATGCCCCTTCGTCGATGTCCTGAGGCGGGACCTCGTGCGTAAGGTCTACAATTCTGAGTGTGGCGTCGGTCGCGAGTATCGCGCCCTTCATCTGGCCAACGTACGTATCTTGTGAACCGAAATCAGTCAGGAGGGTGACAATTCCAACCGGCTCTATCAAGCGCACTTCCTCATCTCTCGCCATCTGCCTGGCAGCTTCAGCCAGCAAGCGAGGCAACAAGTCGCCAGAACGGCTACGACCTACTCCTGATTGAATCTTACGGCGATGGATCACATCTGAGAATCGCCGGACTCCTCCAGGACCGTTCCAGGCACCGCATCAATGTTATCCGCCTTGCTCGCGACCACTGGCGAGCGATCGCTCTCACAGGGCACCGAACTATTGTCCGTGCCTTCAGCCAATGGCCGACTGCCATCCCGACCTATTGTGGTTTCGGGACCAACCGATGTTCGTCTTATGGTGCGCCATCTCCCCAGCCGTGGGGAGCGAGTGCCGATAGCAGCGTACTTCCATGAATCCCAGTGGACCTATCCCGCGAAGTCACTCGACAGGATTCCCCATCTGGTGTCCCATCTCGAGACGCTCGAACTCTGTGATGCAGCCTGGTTCAACTCAGACTTTCATCGGCAAAGCTTCCTCGGCAGCGCCTGGGATCATCCGTCTCCCACCGTCCGCTCACTCGCCCGGGAGATTCTCCCGGCACATGCACAAAGCCAAAGTCGTCTATCCCCCGTAAGAGTCGGCCGACATCCGATCAACCGCAGCCATGAGTTCACAATTGCATGGTCAGCTCGATGGGAGCGTGAAAAACGGCCAGATATCATGCTAGCGGTCGTTCGCCATTTGCTCGACACTGGCATGCAACCTCCGTCTCCATATCCTCGGAGCTCAAGTTCATCGATGGCAGGATCGACCCCGTATCGACCAGTCAATTCGATCTGTCATCCATCCGAATTCTGGATATCTGCAAAGGAAGACTACGAGCTGGCGCTGGCGAACTCTGACGTGTGGCTTTCGACCACAGAGCACGAATACTACGGCGTTTCGGCAATAGAAGCGACGCTGCTCGGGGCGTTGCCAGTCGTTCCATTGGATCTCGCCTACCGCGAAACGCTACCGTCTGCGATCGGCTATCCACCGGGCGATATCGTGCTGCAGCCAAACGGATCCAGGCGATCTACGAGCGACCCAGACCGCTACGCGGTCCTGGTCGACTGGATGCCGAACGCTTCGTGCCGGAAGCCACGGTCTGCACTTCGATGCGGCGATCACCCCTGAACTGAACGCCAGTACCAACTAGAGTCTAAGGCTGTCGCTTGCGCAGCCCTGCACTTCGTGTTCATCGTAGATGGGATCCAGAAGCTCAGACCAGCCGGACGCGATGTCGATGAAGTCTCGAATTAGTGCCTTTTCGAATGCCGACATGACCCTCCACCAGTCGTTGTCATCTAGACCATCGAGGACCTTCTGGGCCGCCTCGGCTTTTCCTGCGGTTCATCGTCCCATCACTCGCCTCCATCTCCTGCTGCAAATCCCAGGTCAAATACAGTTGCTCGAACACCTCGTCAATGGCGCTTTCCTGGTTACGATATTCATTTACGAGCGCGGTGTAGATGTTTCTCGGCAGCACCTCACATTGAGACCACCGGTTTCGTTGAGGAATTTTCGATAGTCCCGTTCAACTCAAATCTATAATCTGATTCATTAAATCGTGCTTTCGAAGCCGACGGAAATCATCCGGACTGTTCATGTTTGCAAATGATCGACCTGTCTGGTCATAAATTCGAATCCAGTCGCGGTTGAGATATGTCATGTCGGTATGCTCGTATAAGTCGGCTATCTTGAGCCTGCCAGCCGATCTGCCTTTCGATTGCCTCAAGACAGGTGCGCCGATAGATCGCGTGCAATGGCTGAAACCCATCGAAACAGGGCACGAGAGCATCTCCGTCAAACGCAAATGCAGCCATTGCGCCGACTAGCGTGGGGAAATAATGGCATATCAACGGCGACGATGAGGATCGACTCCTCCTCACAACGCCTCAGCGCCGTCGCGATCCCACCGAGCGGTCCTTTTCCGGATAGTCGTCAGGCCACGACTGTCAGCCCCGCGCTCATGATATGGCGCACGATCTCCAATGACATACACATGATCAATTGCTGCAATTCCAGGAGAATCGAAATGATCTCGATCTAAGAGCTCGCCTGAATTCCAGCTTCAACAGGGCCTTGTCCTCCCCATGCGCGTGCTCTTTCCCGCCAGTCAGGATGCGCCGCACTCAGACTACGATTCATCCTCTTCCGTTCTTACTCTACCAACAGGCCTACTAACCAGAAATTTTACCGGTGCGGAGAGGACAACGGCCTGACGCTACGGTGAGCCATCGGTCTGATACACTAAGCGCATCGTTGGAAACACATGGCGGGGGATGACCAGATTATGAGCGGGTCACGCCAAACTAGAAGCGAAACACGAAATAGTCGCCCGGTATTGATGCCGCGGCGATTTTTTGTTGCGAGGTCCGGAGGGTGGATTTTCAACGGAACTGTCGCTTATTTCCCGAGATGAATGGAGAGTTTGATTGAACTCATCGCTGATATCCAAAGTCGAGAAAGCTCGACGGTACGCAGATGAACCAGAGCGGGTGCGATTTCAGGCATTCGAGGTCAGTTTCGAAGGAGAGAACGGAAACCATACGGTTTCAATGAATGGTACAGAATTTGTCGACTCCAGTCCACAGTTTCAAAACCCACGGGCACCAGCTCACATATCATGGCATTGCAAAAGATTCTTGGGCAGATGTTGAGCGAGGATCAACAAACCAGCGGTGTACCATTTTCGTTTGGACCGCAATCCTCCGCCTATGTCAGCAAGATCGAAAAGTCACGCCTCTACGCTGAGGAGCCTGAACGAATCAAGTTCAATTCTTTCGAGGCCACCCTGCGAGGAACTCACGAAGAGCACCATATCTCTATGACCGGCGACGATTTTTCGTGCGACTGCCATGGTTTAGAAGCCCAGGGCACATGCTCCCATATTATGGCTCTTCAGAAGATACTTGCGGAGATGCTGACTGAAGAGCAACAGGTCGCCGGCCAGCCATTCAGTTTTTCGAGTACCAGCTAGAGTTACAAGTCATCGCGGTATGGTTGAGGGACGGGTCGTCTGACCCGTTCCTCTCTATCTTAGCTCGATCCGGTTCGCGGCAACATCAATGCGGAGCGCTTTCATGCTGTCGCCTGAGTGAATCGCTCGTTCGACATTATCGCGGCGACATCGCTGACTGGCAAATCTCGATCTTCTTGAAGCGAGTGGAGACGAAAGAACATCGATGTCAATTCCACAGGATTGACGACTTCGGCTCGATCGTGACATCACGAACGACGACCCAGTCAAAGTCGCCGTGGTGTATGAGTTCCCGTTCGTCCCACTCACCGCCATGGACCCTACTCGGCAACTGGCGGACGATTGGCGTCGGAACAGGAATATCCGTGGTACACCATCTCCGGCAATTGCCAGTGCAGCGCTCATTCGAAGTGACAATAGTATCTCGCCAAGCTCTTCCGAAAACACTCCACATCATTGCGGCAGTCATCCATTCGTTTAGCCATCGTCGGTTTACCAAGCCGCTCCCGCCAGTACGTTCAGCAGATCCAATATCGTCTGCTCGATCTGGATCTCAGGCTGCCAGCCCGTCACAGAGCGGAACTCTCGACGCGTCACCGTAGATTACTGGAACGTCCGATGGTCGTACTCGAGCTGGATCCTGGCGCACGGCGAGCGGGATCTCCGAATGTGCCAGAAGACTCCTCCAGGAGATCACCGACCCGGCGTGGTACGCCGGAAGCGATGTTGTAGACGTCCCCGCGTTCAGCATGTTCGATTGCGAGAAGATAAGCGTGAACGACATCGCGCACGTCCAGGAAATCTCGTTGTGCGTCGAGATTGCCAACGAGTACCGACGGTTCTACCCGACGAGCTTCAGCTTCAGCAACTTGCCGCGCGAAGCCACTGAGTACGAACCGGTCCGATTGACCTGGGCCGCTATGGTTGAATGGCCTGACACGAATGATGTCCAGCACTCGCGCTCGTCGCATATTGGTATCCGAGCAGATCCTGCGTGGCCTTCGAAACTGCGTAAGGATTTCCCGGCCTGAGCGGCGCCACTTCATCAACTGGCAATTTCTCGGGTCGATCGCTCCGTAAATCTCCGATGAGCTGACGATGAGAATCCGCGGATTCAGGCCAGTCGCGACGACACCTTCCAGCAAATTCACCTGACCAAAGTATGTTGTTCGTCAGTGTCGAAGCCGGATCTGCTACCGATTTGGGAACGTAGCTCTGGGCCGCAAGATGAAAAATGACATCTGGCTCGTAGCGTTCCAGGACTCGCTTTACGAGATTCGCATCCAACATGATCGCAAGAGACGGATCGCGTTCGTTGGCCAAGTGCACCTGTCGCCTGGATAGACCAACGACATCCCAGGATGTACCAGACTCGATTGCCGCTTACCAGATGCTCCCGGCAAATCCAGCCGCGCCAGTGACAAGCGCTAGTTCAAGAAGTGTCAGGCTTCATTGCCCACTATGCAGAGTCACCTGATTACATGTCAGACCTGCCGCTTCCCGAAGCGCCTCGACCGATCCAGCCGCTCCCAGGGGAGATCAATGTCTGTACGGCCGAAATGTCCGTAAGTTGCAGTCTGACGGTATATCGGCTGCCAGAGATCGAGATGTGCAATGATCGCACGTGGCCTGAGATCGAAGTACGCATCAATCAGTTCTGCGATGCGTTCGTCGGCTATCTTTCCTGTACCAAAGGTTTCAACATGAATCGATAGTGGATGAGCGACGCCTATCGCATAGGAGACCTGAATCTCGCAACGATTCGCAAGCCCAGCCGCAACAATGTTGCGTGCAACATAGCGTGCGGCATATGCACCCGAACGATCTACCTTGGTCGGATCTTTCCCGAGAACGCACCACCACCATGACGGGCCATCCCGCCATAGGTATCGACGATAATCTTTCGGCCTGTCAGCCCCGCGTCACCCATCGGGCCGCCAATGGTAAAACTACCGCTTGGATTGATGAAGAATTGAGTCGAGTTGTCAAGCAACTCGGACGGTATCGTTTCACGAATAATGCCGTGCTCGACATCACGGGAGATCGTCTCTGAAGACATGTCTTCGGCATGCTGGGCCGAAACGACGACGCTATCGATGCGCGCCGGTTGCCCGTGACGATACTCCACTGTCACCTGGCTCTTTCCGTCCGGACGCAGATAAGGGATATCTCCACTGTGCCGGACTTCGGCCAGACGCTGGCTCAGTCGATGAGCCAGCGAAATCGGAAGCGGCATGTGCTCCGGCGTTTCATCCGTGGCATAGCCAATCATCATGCCCTGATCGCCAGCGCCGAGCATGTTGAGATCGCCTTCACCAGCATTCTTGTTCCGCGAACCTCGAATGAATGGGCGACGGCGGCGTCAATCTCCGCTGACTGCTCTTTGATGGAACTGAGTACCCCACACGTTTCCCAATCGAAATCCAAATCGCGCGTCGGTATAGCCGACGTCTCGAATGACATCTCGCACCAGTCGCGGAATATCGACATAGGTGCTCGTCGTGATCTCACCCATGACGATGACCAGCCCGGTCGTCGTAGCCGTCTCGCACGCTACCCGCGCATCGGGATCGTCGGCGATGATTGCGTCCAGAATTGCATCGGAAATCTGATCACAAAGCTTATCGGGGTGCCCCTCGGTCACCGATTCCGATGTGAAAAGCGTGCGCTTGGCGGTAGCAAATGACGACATATTCAGGCGATTCCTTCTGCCATAGTTCTTTCGACGATTGACGATGCGACTGATAGGTTCCGTGCTCCCAGGAATCCAGGTAGTGACTCTGCTCATCAGTAAGCACGTCTATCTCGATCTGCATGCTCGCCAATTTCAAGCGCGCAATTTCATGATCGATCTCTTTCGGTACGTCGTAGACCCGGTGATCAAGCTCGGTGCGATTCTCGGCCAGGTAGGAACAGGCAAGGGCCTGGTTGGCGAACGACATGTCCATCACGCTCGCCGGATGGCCCTCGGCGGCCGCGAGGTTGATCAATCGTCCATCGCCCAGCACGATCACGCTCTTTTCCGATGCGATCTGGAATTCTTCAACGAACGGCCGCAATTCACGACGGCCTTCGCCAGCCATCTCTTCTAACGCCGCGATGTTGATCTCGGAATTGAAGTGCCCGGATTGGCAACTATCGCGCCATCCTTCATCGCCTCGAAGTCTTCTCGGTCGATCACATTGATGTTGCCGGTCGCTGTGACAAAGATATCTCCCGACTTGGCTGCTTCTTCCATCGGCGCGACTTCGAATCCATCCATCGCGGCTTCGAGCGCCTTGACCGGATCAATCTCCGTCACCAGCACCCGTGCGCCCAGTCCCCGAGCGCGCATCGCGATGCCTTTACCGCACCAACCGTAACCAGCCACGACCATCGACCTTACCGGCAATCAGGATATTCGTTGCTCGCAGTATCCCGTCCATCGTCGACTGACCGGTGCCATAACGATTGTCGAAGAAGTGCTTCGTGTCCGCGTCGTTGACTGCAATAACCGGGAACTCCAGAACGCCCTGGCGTTCCATCGCACCGCATGCGCACGACGCCTGTGGTTGTCTCTTCGGTAGCGCCGATCATATCGACAAGTTCGGCGCGGCGTTCGCGGTGAAGGGCGCTCACAACATCCGCTCCATCATCGATGACGATATGCGGTCGGTGATCAATTGCGGAGTTGATGTGTCGATAATAGGTGTCGGCATCCTCACCTTTTATCGCAAACACCGGAATACCTTCGTCGACGAGCGCCGCGGCCACGTCATCCTGTGTCGACAACGGATTACTCGCGCAGACGACGGCATCAGCCCCACCGTCGCGGAGGGTCAGCGCCAGATTCGCTGTTTCGGTCGTCACGTGGACGCAGGCGACGATTCTCAAGCCGGCCAGTGGTTTGTCATTAGCGAATCGCTCCCGGATCATACCGATGACCGGCATTTCTCGAGCAGCCCAGGCGATACGGCGGTGTCCGGCATCCGCTAAGGATCTATCCTTAATGTCGTAGTTCATGGTCGAAGTATTTGCCACATGAATCTCCCTCATGCGTCGCAAATCAGTCCAGCTTGGTCGCAGATGCGTCAAATAGTTGCTCCAAAGCACTCTCGTGCTCGGCGAATTCAGCCATAAAGCGCTCGCTCGAACTCATCCTGTGTATAGGGTGGGCCTGTGTGCCCTTCTGCTCGACGACATAGGTCGCTGCGACCGATGCAATCCGGCCAGTTGATTCCCAATCGATGCCGCTGGTGTAACCCGCCAGCAGTCCTGCTCGATAGCCATCGCCAGCTCCCGTCGGATCCACGACCCGCCAGGGCTCGCACGGTGGAATTTCATAACTCGTTACCGTCAGCATATATTGTTGATCCCAGATCGCCAAATGTGATGGCCACAACATCTACCATGCCAGGATCTCTTCACGTGACAGTTCGAGCTTGTCTTCTATCAGCGCCAGTTCATAGTCGTTGGCGGCAAGAAGTGTCGCGCCCTCGACTCCGGCTCGCAGATCATCGGCACTGAGCGCGACAACCTGCTGGCCCGGATCAAACAGAAACGGCACTCCCGCTGCGACGAGTTCGTCCACGTGACGCCGCATCGCAGCCGGCGCAGTTGGTGATACCGCCGCAACGCTGGCCTCTTCGAGCAGCGGAACGATTGAATAATCTCCGGCATTGGCCATCGCGCCCGGAAAGAAGCCGGTGATTTGGTTATCGGCTCGATCGGTTGTGATAAACGCGCTCGCCGTTACCATTTCTTCCAGCACAACGATGCCGCTAAGATCGATACCGAGCTGGCGCAATTCCTCCTTGTATTCATCAAAGTCATTCCCAACCGTCCCGACCAACCGGCAAGGCTGACCGAGCAGACCCGAGACTGTAGGCGATGTTGCCGGCAACACCACCCCGCTGGCGATCGAGAGATTCGACCAGGAACGAAACGTTGAGTACGTGGATCTTGTCCGGGAGGATATGGTCCTCAAAATAACCCGGGAAATTCATGATGTAGTCGAACGCCAGGGAACCGGACAGCACAATCGTCACGTTAGATCCATTATCCTTCATTTCCGTCCGGTCCGAACCCTACGTCTGGATTATTGCACGGGGACCTTTACGTGGGCTTCACTTACCGCCAATTGCGCGGACAGCGTCAGCGACCAGTTCGGCTTCGATCCCCGTTCTAACCTCGACGCCGGCATCGCCCACGGGCAGGATCCACCGCTGAACACCACTAATGTTCTTCTTGTCCGCCTTCATGTTTTCCAGGACCGTGGCGATCTCGCCTTCGTAGCGTGTGGGCAGTCCGGCAGCCGCAAGGCGCTCTTCCAGAACTGCGAATCTGTCCGCTCCGCAGAGGTCGAGGGCAATGGCAATGTGTGTCGCCACGAGCATTCCTAGAGCTACCGCCTCACCGTGACGATATCGATATCCATCTGCCTCGATCGCGTGGCCAGCCGTATGCCCGAAGTTGAGAATCATCCGCAGGCCGGCTTCGCGCTCATCCTCCTGAACAACACTGTGTTTCGTCCTGACGTTCTGCAAGACGACATCGTCGATCTGATCTGTCGGAATTGGATCGATCGAAGGCAGGATCGCAAGTTGATCAGCCAAACCACCGGTTCGCAACGGTGTCGACGATTGAATCGCGGCGTGCTTGATAACCTCCGCCATACCTGACCGGTACTCTGCGATTGACAAGGTGTCGAGAAATTCGTGTCGATGAGTACCAGACCCGGTTGGTAGAACGCGCCGACCATATTCTTGCCAGCCGTCGTGTTGATCCCGGTCTTGCCACCGACACTTGAGTCGACCATCGCAAGCAGAGAAGTAGGCATCTGCACCAGCGAAAGCCCGCGCAGGCAGGTTGCCGCGACAAAACCTGCGAGGTCACCGACAACTCCCCCGCCGAGCGCAACAACGACATCTGATGCGCGACACCCCGGACGCTGTCATCGTCTCAAGAATGGGACCCAACTCATCAACGGATTTGCTCTTTTCGCCGGCGGGCACAACGATCTCTCGAACATCAAATCCGGCCGACTGCGCGGTAATCCTGCACTCTGCTAACCAATGTCCGGCGACGTTTTCGTCGCTAACAATCCAGAGCCGCGAGGCTTTTGGCCATCGCTTTCTGACTAAGCTCGGGCATCGCCCGTCGGACGCCGCGTGAAACGTACAGATCCGATCGCTCAATAGGGGAATCGATGGACAGTTTCGGCACCAGGTTACGTCGGGTACGTTCTTCGATGGCCTCGAGCGCTTGTCGAAGCACGTCGTCGATGGAACGCCCATCTGTATCGAGCGTGACATCCGCCTGGGCGTAATAAGGCGCTCTGGACTCAAGCATGGCGTTCATACGAGCGTGAGGATCACCGGCCATGTTGGGACGCGCCGCCGTCCGACCCAGCCTCTCTTGTTGGCGCAATACACGCTCCACCAGCGTCTCGGAGCTGGCTGCCAGGCCAATAATCACCGCTCCAGGTCTCATCCGAGCCCAGTTCGCAGGCGCCAGAACCGCACCTCCACCGGTAGCTATTACGCGACCGGATGAATCGCACGCATCTCGCAGAATCGACAGTCTCGATCGCACGAAATGCAGGTTCCCCAAAGCGCTCGAAAAACTCAGCGATCGTCATGTCGATACGCTTTTCGATTTCGGCATCGATATCCACCGCTTCGAACCCGAGGGCTTGTGCAATCAGAGATGTGAGATGGGATTTCCCGGAACCACTTGGCCCGATGAGAACGATTCGATCAGGGCGATGGACACGATTCCTTGAACTCATTTCGAACTCGTCCCGGAGTCGCTACGTGGACGTAAACTATGAGCCGCGTCGATCACTTGGACTTCAACTTCTGACCCAGCTTCTGCTACTGCACGCTCTTCATCCACAATAATGTAGCAGTTCGAACCAAGGAGACTACTGAGCATCGCTGACCCGTGTATTTCCGACGGCTTGACAACCCATTTACCGTCCGCAAAGCAGAGAATTCCGCGCTCGAAGTGCCGCCGATGTCCACGATTGTCGATCGAAGTCTGAAGTTCTGCCCGCACTGTCGGCAGACTGAGATTGCCAGACCCGAGCATCTTCAAGATAACCGGGCGAACGAACTGATCGAACGAGACAAGCGCGGCCACCGGATTGCCCGGGAGGCCGATGAATGGCACGCCGCCAACTTCGCCGATCGCAAGTGGCTTTCCAGGTTTCATTCGTACGGTCAGAATATCGACCTGACCTTCCTGCCTGCAGCACGTCCTTCACCAGATCAAAATCGCCGACAGATACACCGCCCGAAGTTAGTATCAAGTCACAGCCGTTGGCAGCTCGCAGTCGTTCGCTCAGGTCACGTTTCGTATCGACGGCGATGCCCAGCCGGACAGGGACGCCACCAAGTTCCGCGACACGGGCAGCCAAAGCGTATCCGTTCGCATCTCGAATCTGCCCCGACTCCAACTTTCGGCCGAGATCTACAACCTCATCTCCTGTAGATAGAATCCCAATTCGCGGTCGACGGTGGACGCTCACGCGCTCGACGTTGAGGGCGGCGAGCATGCCGATTTCGCTAGATCCCAGTTTCCGTCCCCGCGTCAGTACGACCTGCCCTCTCTGCACGTCCTCACCCGCGAACGCGGACATTCTCACCGACTTCCATCTGTCGGGAAATTGAGCACCCCCCGCCCGGCTCGAAGTTCCACCTCTTCGAATCGAATAACTGCATCCGCACCGAACGGAATAGGTGCACCGGTCATGATCCTCACCGTTTGACCATGCCCCACGGTGGCAGTACTGGCCGCGCCCGCCGCTATCGTCGCAACCAGATCGAACTCCACCGGTTTTGAGGCTTGGGTATCAGCAGCACGTACGGCAAAGCCGTCCATCGCCGAGTTGGTGAACGGCGGGACATCCGACCCTGCAATGACATCTTTAGCAAGGAACAGGTCCCGAGCCTCAAGTAGCGCAACCTCAACCGCCGCCAGCGACTCTACAGAAGACGTGACGCGCTCGAAGACCGCTTCGACACTCACCATCATGGATGGGTCGTCCCAGGTTCCGCTACGCGTCAATGTTGGCGCCCTCCGGTGAATCAGGCGAGAGCCGCCATAGCGTCTACGAGACTGCGCACGGCGCTTGCCGAATGGTCAACCATTGTCTGTTCAGCGTCTGTCAGCTTCAACTCAATGATCTGCTTGATACCACCCGCACCGAGCTTCACCGGAACGCCAACGAAAAGTCCGTCTACACCGTACTCACCCTCGAGCAGCACGCTGGCTGGAATGACGCGATTACGATCATGGATGATCGCCTCTGCCATTTGCGCCGCTGCTGCGCCGGGTGCATAGTAAGCCGAGCCAGTCTTCAACAGCGAAACGATCTCCGCGCCGCCGCCTGCTGTCCGTTCGCTCAGGGCGGTGATCTGTTCTTCGGTCATCAACTCGGTGATCGGAATCCCGCCGACAGTCGTGTAGCGCGGCAGCGGGACCATGGTATCGCCATGACCGCCAAGAACGAGCGCCTGAATGTCCGCGATCGATACACCGAGTTCCATTGCGACGAAAGTTCTGAAACGAGCCGAGTCGAGAACTCCAGCCATTCCGATTACGCGCTCTTTGGGAATGCCTGCCGCATCGTAGGCGACGTGGCACATCGCATCCAACGGATTCGCCACGATAATGAGGACCGCATCCGGCGAGTGGGCGACGACCGCTTCGGTTACCTGCTTGACAATGCCCATGTTGGTCTTCAGGAGATCGTCCCGGCTCATGCCTGGCTTACGAGCCACGCCACTGGTGATGACGACGACATCTGAGCCGGCAGTCGCATCATAGGTATTTGCGCCGGTGATAGTTGCGTCATAACCGTCGATTGGCCCGGCCTGCATCATATCGAGAGCTTTGCCTTGTGGCATTCCCTCGACAATATCGACAAGTACGACATCGGCGAAACCACCCAGCGCGACTTCGTTCGCAACGACGCTACCCACATTACCCGCGCCAACGACGGTGACTTTCGAGTTCACATGATCTTCCTTTCACTTCCCAATTTTCGATTCAATTTGATAGCTGCGAAACCATCACAAGAATCACACTCGATCCTAGCACGCGGCCCTCAGAGCGTCTGTCGGCTCCCCCAAATTCAGGCCGGCAACTTTGGATTCCTTGACACCGCCAAAGGCGACTGCCTATACTCGCAGTTGCTCCGGAATGGAGCGACCTGCCCAGGTGGCGGAATAGGCAGACGCGCTAGCTTGAGGGGCTAGTGCCCGCAAGGGCGTGAAGGTTCAAATCCTTTCCTGGGCACCGTCGCCAACGACCCTCTGGAAATCGGGCGATTAACTCAGCTGGTAGAGTGCCACGTTTACACCGTGGATGTCAGAGGTTCGAGCCCTCTATCGCCCACCTGTGACGGCTGGGGCCGTGACTGAGGCGAATAAAGCCGAGGTAGCTCAGTAGGTAGAGCACACGACTGAAAATCGTGGTGTCGGCGGTTCGATCCCGCCCCTCGGCACCCAGGCATCATAGCCAAGCATCGACAAGACCCCGCTTAAGCGGGGTTCAGTTTTTTGGATCGAACAGCCGGCGGAGCCAGCGTGGATTTTCTGTCCAGACGAACACCACCTCAATTCACGTCTCAGAATATTGAACGCAAATTGCTGACCGGCTGGGGGCGCACGGCGCCCACTCGTTGCCGAAGTCACAAGCCCGACGTCGGTCGATGAGCTCCGCAGCTTCATCGCATTCCCGCGCTCGCGGGGCGTGATCGCTCGTGGACTGGGTCGCAGCTACGGCGATCCAGCACAGAACGCAGGCGGCGCAGTTGTCAACATGACTGGACTTGACGGCATTCACGATGTTGATCTCTCAGAGTCGACGATCACCGTTGAGGCTGGCATCAGCATTCACCAGCTAATGCGATTATTCGTGCCGCTGGGCCTTTTCGTCCCGGTCACGCCTGGCACTCGCTATGTCACCGTCGGCGGAGCAATCGCCAGCGACATCCACGGCAAGAACCATCACGTCGACGGTACATTCGGCGATCACGTCATCGAAATTGAACTGATGAGCGCTAGCGGCGAGATCATCACAGTCAAACCGCCATTCCAATCCAGCACTGTTCTACGCCACCTGTGGCGGGATGGGCCTTACCGGGCTGATCCTGACTGCGAAGATTCGGATGATAAAGATCGATACTTCGACCGTACTCGTCGACACCGAACGTGTCGCGAACGTTGACGAACTCCTGGCACGTATGTCCGGAGGCGATGAGCGCTATCGCTATTCAGTGTCATGGGTGGATACTCTCGCAACCGGACGATCGCTAGGCCGAGGAGTACTTTATCGCGGGAATCATCTGGCTCGACATGACGGAACTGGAGCGAGCCAGCGTAGCGAACATCTCGCTGGCCCCAAACCCTCGCCGATTTCGATCCCCGATATCGTTCCGGGCAGCCTAGTCGGACCGCACGAGCGCGCGCATATTCAATGAATTCTGGTACCGCAAACATCCCGTTTCCGAGAGTGAGCGCCCCCAGCAGCTTTCAGCCTTCTTCCATCAGCTTGATATGGTGGAAAACACGAACCGCATCTACGGATCGCGCGGCTTCGTCCAGCATCAGTGCGTCATTCCCAGCCGGGCAGGAAGCCGCACTCCGGCGGATCCTTGAGACTACTCAGCTGCGGACGTGTACCGACCTATCTCGTCGTTCTCAAGCGCATGGGGCGCGGGAATGGCCTGCTATCCTTCCCGATAGCCGGCTGGACGCTTGCGGTTGACATTCCGTGCAGGATGGGCAGGTCTGAGGAACTTGCTCGATCGAATCGATGAAATCGTCGTAACGGCGGGCGGGAGACTCTACTTCGCCAAAGATTCGCGAATGAATCCTGAGCATGTTCCGACGATGTATCCAGATCTTCACCGTTGGCAAGAGATCGCCGATCAGTACGATCCCGAACGGCAATTCGTCTCAGACCTGTCGCGCCGCCTCGGCTTGCGCAACGCAATGAAAGCGAATGTGCCAACGTGAAAAACGCCCTCGGCAGCGTCCAGAGCGCGCTCATCCTCGGCGGAGATTCCGATATTGCGTTTGCCACTTGCGAGCGCCTGCTACGTGACCGCCTGAGGACTCTCATTCTCGCCGGTCGAGATACCGAGCGACTCGAAACCCGTGCCGATCAGCTACGAGCGATAGCGCCGGGCGCCTCAATCCTGTGCATGTCGCTTGACGCCACCGCCTTCGATCAGCACGAGCAGTTCGCTCCGAGATGCCTTCAGTCACGGCGATATCGATCTGGTGCTCCTGGCATTTGGATTGCTTGGAGATCAACATCGGCGACGAACAAGATCGCCAGCGAAGCTATCGGCGTCATCCAAACGAATTTCACCGGCGCAGTTTCGCTCCTCGTTCCCATCAGCAACGCGTCTCGAGGACCAGGGGCACGGCACGATCGTCGTGCTTTCGTCGGTAGCAGCTGAACGCGCGCGACGTTCAAACTTTATCTATGGCGCATCTAAGGCGGGTTTGGACTGGTTCGCACAAGGCCTCGGCGATGCGCTGCACGGCAAAGGTGTTGATATCCTGATCGTCAGACCAGGATTCGCGACGACGAAGATGACATCGGGGACTGAAAACACCACCGATGGCAACCAACGCCGATGCAGTCGCGGACGCCATCATCGACGGTATCCGTTCAGGGAACAGGATCGTCTGGGTTCCGGGAAAGCTGCGCTGGGTAATGTCCGTCCTCCGGCACCTGCCACACCGCATCTTCCGCAAACTGCCTCTGTAATTGAACAAACGCTCTAGAGCTGCACGCGCGTCTGCTTGCCTTCGACGAACGACATGCGCCAGTCGATTCCGAGAGCTTTCAAGCGGTCGTATGTTTCCTGGATGTACCCACCGATTTGCTCGGGCCGGTGGGAATCGGACCCGACCGTCACAACCTCTCCGCCCTCTTCAACGAACCAGGCCAGCACATCCGGTTCGGGCAACGAAAATCCTTTGCCGCGGACAAGCCCTGATGTGTTGATTTCGAATCCGACACCATTCTTCGCCGCTACTCCGGAAGATCTCACGAAGGCGCGCCTCGAAGTGATCGGGGTCGACCTCCAGTGGAGAGATTGCGTGGTACCGGCGCGGCAGATCCAGATGGCCGACGACCGACGGAAAGCCAGCCTCAACGAGTGACAACATCTCGTCGTAGTAGTGGTCGTACATTGCCGCCGGTCCACCGAAATCGTCAGGGCTGGCGAATCCAACGTATTGATGATCGAGATTATGAACTGAACCGATCATGAAGTCGAATGACGATCGATCGAGAAACGACAACACATCATCCGCAATCGAGCGATTCCAGTCGACCTCAGCTGCCCGCAGGATTGTGAGCTGACTGCCAAAGAGCTCCCGGCATCGCTCGATTTCTTCGCCGTACGCCACATAGTCATATAGTTCACGTGATTTGGCATCACATTCATCGTGGTCGACATGTTCAGTAAATGCGATCTCCGAAACACCGGCAGCAATTGCTGCCCGGCACTGCTCCTCCATCGGAATTTCACAGTCAATCGAGAAGGAGGTGTGGACGTGGTAGTCGGCAATAGTCATCTTGTTCCCGTTCCGAGGTAATCAATGCGCATTCCGCCGGCGCAATCTTAGATGGGAATGTGGTGCTTTGCAGCCCGTCGGGCACACGAGTTAGAAGTTTCGGTATTCAGAACCAGACTGACAAAGACAGCTGCATCTGGCCGAAACTTACTTAGATATATATAGTTCTAACGACAATTGCCCATTTGCTCTAGTCATTGCACCTCGCTCCAGACGGGTCCAGCTGTGACACGGTTGCCAGTCGTAGACCCGCTTGCCTACAATTCCCCGGCGATACGCGATTGCTCTTGCTGTGATGCATGGCAAGAAATCGCGTTGTTTCATGTTTACGACCACAGGGGCACAGCCGGGGGGTATTGACGGTGAGTGACGCTGGCCTTGGATTACTAATCGCGGGAATCGCTTCGGCGGCCGCGATCGCATACGGGGTGATTCTCGTTCGATCGGTCCTTGCACAACCACAGGGCAATGAAAGGATGCAAAACATCGCCCAGGCGATACAGGAGGGCGCAGAAGCGTATATGCGCCGTCAGTATCGAATCGTGGCGATTGTCGCAGTTGTCGTGGCTGTCCTTCTCGCACTGCTGCTCGATATAGAAACTGCAATAGGGTTCCTGCTCGGCGCGGTCGCGTCGGCGGCAGCAGGCATCATCGGTATGAGCGTCGCGGTGCGGGCAAACATCCGCACGGCCGAAGCGGGGCGCCGGAACCTGAACGCAGCACTTCAGACAGCGTTTCGTGGCGGGACGGTCACGGGTCTGCTCGTCGTTGGGCTCGCACTCGGTTCAGTGACCATTTTCTACGCCATTTTTCACGACGTTGGGGCGCTGCTCGGGCTGGCCTTCGGGGGTTCGCTCATCTCGGTTTTTGCTCGTATTGGTGGCGGAATCTACACCAAAGCGGCCGACGTTGGCGCCGATCTCGTCGGCAAGGTTGAAGCCGGCTTCCCAGAAGACGATCCCCGCAACCCGGCCGTCATTGCCGACAACGTCGGCGATAACGTGGGCGACTGTGCAGGCATGGCGGCCGACCTCTTCGAGACCTACGCGGTGACTGCTATAGCAGCGATGTTGCTCGGTGATCTCGTCTTCAAGGACATTGCTGGCTTCAATTCTGAGACTGCAGTGGTCTTTCCGCTGGTCCTCGGAGCCGTCTCGATCTTCGCTTCGATAATCGGCACGCTCTTCGTGCGGGCCGAAGCCGGGCGTTCGATCATGTACGCCCTGTACCGCGGCGTCGTCGTTGCAGCTGTCCTCGCCATCATCGCATTCCTGCCCGTCACGGCCTGGATGATGAGCGACAACGGAGCGATCACCAACTCGAATATCGAGATCTTCAAGTGGCTTGAGTTCGGAATGAGCCCGACCCTGAAACTCTTCTTTGCCTCAACCATTGGAATATTCGTCACTGTTGGCATTATCGCCGTCAGTGAGTACTACACCTCAACTAGCTACAAACCGGTCAGAAAAATCGCTGAAGCATCCGAAACCGGACACGCGACAAACATCATCTCCGGCCTCGCAATTTCGATGAAGTCGACGGCGGTTCCAATCGTCATCATCGCCTTCGCGATCTATCTCGCATTCAATCTGACGGTTGGGAGCGTCGCTGGAGCCGGTCTCTACGGCATCGCCCTAGCTGCGATGGCCATGCTGTCGATGACCGGCATCATCGTCGCTCTCGACGCCTTCGGGCCGATCACCGACAACGCCGGTGGAATCGCCGAGATGGCGGAGATGCCATCTGAAGTTCGCGATATCACCGACCCTCTCGACGCAGTCGGAAATACGACGAAGGCCGTCACGAAAGCTTATGCCATCGGTTCCGCCGGGTTGGCAGCACTCGTGCTGTTCGCTTCTTACTTCCTCGAGCTGGCCGATCCCGGAGCCGGACGCCGGGCCCGACGAGGTGATCGTGAAAGTGCTCGCGTGCGGGTTCTGCGGCTCGGACATCGAGTACTACTACGGCAAGAGCCCCCTCGGGACGGCGGACGGCAAGGGCCCGCTCGTGCTCGGGCACGAGGTCTGCGGCGAGGTCGTGCACGTCGGCAAGCTCGGCCGAGCAGTACGGGCTCGCCGAGGGCGACCGTGTCGCCGTCAACCCCGTGCAGAGCTGCAACGCGTGCAACGCCTGCCGTGCCGGCAAGCTGCAGTTCTGCGAGAACCTGACAGTGCTCGGAGTGACGATGAACGGTGGCTTCGCGGAGTTCGCCAAGACGAAGATCGCCCACGCCTACAAGATTCCCGACACGCTCTCGGACGAGCAGGGCGCGTTCGTCGAGATGCTCTCGTCGGCGGTCTACGCGGTGCAGCGGGCAGAGGTCGAGCCCGAGTGCTTCGCGGTCGTCTACGGGCCAGGCCCAGTCGGCCTCTCGATGGTGCAGCTCCTGAAGAGCGAGGGAGCCCGGGTGGGCATCGTCGGCACCCGCGACTACCGGCTGCAGTTGGCCAAGGACGTCGGTGCCGACCACGCCTGGAACGTGAAAGACGCGTCGTCGCCATTCTACGCAGCGGATCTCTCCGAGGCGATCCGCGAGGCGAACGACGGCGCGCTCGCCGACCGGGTGCTCGTCGCCACCGCCTCGGTCGAGGCCAACCAGCAGGCACTCGAGATCTCCGGCCCGGCGTCCGTCGTCGTCCTCATGGGCCTCGCCGGGCCGAACGACACGATCTCGGTGCCGCTTCTCTCGAATCTCTACCTCGACAAGACGATCCGCTTCTCGCTGCTGTATCCGCTGCAATGGCCGACGGCGATCAAGCTCCTCGCAGGCAAGACCGTCGACACGAGCAAGATCATCACGCACTCGGCAACGCTCGCTGGGATCGCCCCGGCGATCGAGCGGGTGCTGAACCGCGACGACGCCGTGATCAAGACCGTCATCACGCCGTAGAGAGGACAAACGATGGCTGAGCCACGATTCTCCGTATCCGAGATCACGACCTTCCACCAGACCTACGACGAGGACCTCGCAACGTACCGCGAAGCGGGAGCGGCGGGAATCGGGGTTTGGGAGTTCAAGTTGGGCGAGAGTGCCGACGCCGGCGCCGACGCCGACGCGGTCGCGAAGCTGAAGGACGCCGGTCTGCAGGCGACGACCTGCATCCCCGGCACGCTGTCGATCTTCCCGGTGCCGTTCCCCGGGCCCACCGATCCCGAGGAGCGCACGCAGGGACTGTGCGAGGCGATCCGGCGGTTCGCGCCCTTCGAGCCCGAGGTGGTGCTCTGTCTCACGGGTCACCCGGGCGAAGGCGCCGACCCGGCAGAAGCACGCCGTATCGTCGTCGAGGGGCTGCGGCGTTGCGCGAAGGAGGCGGCCGAGCACGGGCTGACACTCGGTCTCGAGCCGCTGCACCGGGAGGTGTATGCCCACTGGTCGATGATCGGGACGATCCCCCAGACGATCGACCTCATGGACGAGATCGGGCGAGCCGAACGTCAAGCTCCTGTACGACGTCTACCACCTCTGGGACACGGACGACCTCCTCGAGCACACGGTGCACCACGGTGATCGCATCTCCCCGAGCGTCCACATCTGCGACTGGCGCGACCCGACGAGGAACGACTTCGACCGTGCACTGCCAGGCGACGGGATCATCGACTTGCCTGCCATCTTCGGCGCGCTCGAGGCCGGTGAGGCGGTCAACTGGGTCGATCTCGAGATCTTCTCCGACGACGGGTCCTTCAGCGACATGGACTTCGAGGACTCGCTCTGGAAGCAGGACCCGGCCGACGTCTGCCGGCGGGGGAAGGACGGGTTCGAGCAGGCGTGGGCGGCGAGAAGGTCGCCGTCGTCATGAGGCTCGGAGGCAAGGTCGCACTCGTCACGGGCGCCTCGCACGAGCGTGGTATCGGCCGCGGCATCGCCCTCGCGCTCGCGGCAGAGGGGGCTGACGTCGTATGCGGCGACATCGGCTTCGCCGATGCGGGCGCAGAGCTCGCCGACGAACTGCGAGGCATGGGGAGGCGCTCCGCGTTCGCCACGGTGGACGTCTCAGACCGGGCCTCGGTCGACTCGCTGATCGCGAGCGTCTCGCACGACTTCGGCTCGCTCGACATCGTCGTCTCGAACGCCGGCACCGCCGACTGGCAAGAGGTCGTGGAGATCACGGACGAGAGCTTCGACCGGATCGTCGCCGTCAACTTGACCGGCGCCTTCAACGTCGGCCAGGCGGCTGCACTCGCCATGGTGCGGTCGGGCACGAGTGGAAGGATCGTGTTCACCTCGTCCGTCCATGTCCAGATGGGCTTCCCGTCGATGGCGATCTACGGTTCGACGAAGCAGGGCGCTGCGGGCGCTGGCCGAGACGATGGCGATCGAGCTGGCACCCGCAGGCATCACGGTCAACCACATCGGCCCTGGCTGGGTGAAGTCGCAGCTGAACGACGACTCTCCGGGCCTCCAGACGCCCGACGACGAGGAGGCGACGTTGCAGCTGATTCCCATCCCCAGGCCCTCTGAGGCGATCGAGCAAGGCTATGCGGTCGCGTACCTCTGCTCGGACGAGGCAGAGTACGTGACCGGCGAGTTCCTACGCGTCGACGGCGGGTTCGTCGTGGGGAAGTACTGATGGCGCGCGTCGTCGGGCTTCCCGAACCGCTCGCGACAGCAGCTGGCGGCCGTCGGTGACGACCACTCGCTGATCGCCGGTACGGGCGAGCATCGCGTGGCGCCGTTCCTCGAGCTCACACAGGCAGGACTGGGAGGCGACGCGTAGCCGGAATCCGCCAGGCGTTCCGGGCAGCGCGTGACACCGCCGCGCGCCTCGTCGACGAGGCACCTCGGGCGGCTCCTCTTCGTCTCGACCGCCGCCGCCCTGCGTCCGGTTCACGGGGCATCCCTGGCGGCAACGGCGGGCGCGTTCTTCCACACGTTCGCGCAGGTTGCGGCGGTCGAGCTCGCGCGAGAACGGGATCACGGCGAACGTCGTCGCGCCCGGGTTCCTCGACGACGAGCGATTCGTCGAGGCGACGCCGGCCGGGCGAGCGACCGATCCGGGGGACATCGCGCAGCGTCTGCGCATTCCTCGCGTCCGAGAGCGCGTCCTTCGTCACCGGAGCCGTGATCCCGGTCGACGGCGGCTTCTCGATCACGAAGTCGGGAGGAGGGAGCCCGCTCCTCCGCTGACCGGGAGCCGCTGGCTCCCTTGCTGCTTGACGCCGAGCCGACGATCCCGGCACGTTGCCAACCGGGCCGGTGTGATCGAGGTCGAGGACCGCGCCTACGAGTACGGGCAGGACGGCCGCGAGCGGGCGCTCCGGCAGTCACTTCGCTACATCGAGCGGTTCATTCGCTGAGCAACGGCGGTCGTTCCGCGGCCGGACGCCCGCTTTACGCCGCCGCGATTCGACGCGCGCCACGAACCCGTCGATCTCCCCCGGGCCGTCGAGCGCGCCCAGCTCGAGCCGGTAGGAGCGGCCTCGCCGGCCCGAGCTCGATCAGCTCGCCGCGCTCCCGTGCGTCGAGGCGGCCCGCGGTGCGGTTCGTGCACGGCTCGATCCCGACGACGTACGTTCCCTCGCCGAGCATGCGCCACACGAAGTGGTGCGGGAGCTGGGTGCGGTCGAAGACCTCGTACACGCCGACGCCGAGCCGGCGGTTGACGATCCCGACGGGAACGCTCCCGTCGGCCTCGCTCGACGAGCTCGTGCTCGAAGACCTGTTCCACGAACGCAGGTGTCGGCCCGTCGAGCTTGCGGTAGCCCTCGACTGGATGGTCGCCGCGCGGCTCCACAGCGGTGGCGGGGACGAGCAGCTCCGAGCCCTCGTCGACGACGGGGAAGCCCGCGTTGACGTGGTAGAGGAGCATGTGCGGGGTGTGGTCTCCAGCCGACGTTCTCGACCACGTCGGCGACTCTCAGCCGCGACTCGCCGAGACGTGCCTCGATCGCGCGCCGGAGCAGCAGCTGCTCGCCGAAGACGCGGCCTGGCAGCGTCTCGCCCTCGGCCCAGAGCACGCACTCGTCGCCGTCCCAGCGCTCGCCGTAGCCGGCCAGGCGCGCGGGCGGTTCGAGACACGCGGCCGTGGAGCCGAAGCGCTCGGTCTGCTTCGGCGGATAGTGGTACTGCTCCGCGGTGTCTTCGGCCATGAACAGCGTGTGGTCGATGCCGCACGTGGTGAGGAGCCCCCGCCCCAGTTGCGGAAGAAACCGAGCTCCTCCGACTCGTAGAACCACGGGCCCGCGAATCCGACCGCGAGGTCCAGGCGAGCGGAACGCCGCGGAGCTCGCAGCGGCCGATGTCGAACGCGCGGTCGACGTGGACGTCGAACGCGAAGCCCGTCCCGGTCTCGAACTCGAGCACGCGCACGCCGCGCTCGTCGCCGTCGCCGAGCTCACCAGGCGGACGCCGGCGACCTGCTCGAGGCGGCCGACCCGGCGATGCAGTCAGCGCGCGTGTAGACTCTCCCATAGAGCTCAGGCATCGTCGTCCTTCCCGGCCGGGCCGGAAACCCTGCGACGATCGTCGGATGCGCCTGCGCCGCGCCGTACTTCGTGCAGCCCCCGTCAACGGCGAGCGTCTGCGCGGTGACGAACCCCGCCCCGGGATCGCACAGCAGTACGACGGCGCGCGCGACGTCCTCGGGCATCCCGATTCGGCCGGCCGGCGTCCGCTCGACGACCTCTTGCTCGTCGAGCACGCCGGCGGCGATCGCGCGCGCGACCATCGGCGTGCGCACGGGGCCGGGAAGGAAGGCATTGACCCGCACACCGCGCGCCAACCATGGGCTCGCCGAGCGTGTGCGTCAGACCGACGACGCCCGCCTTGCTCGCCGCATAGGGCGCCCGGCCCGGCAAGCCAACCATGCGGCCCTGAGGGAGGCGATATTGACGATGGAGCCGCGGCCCGCCGTCCAACATCACCCGGCCGAACGCGCGACAGCACCGGAAACGCCCGGTCAGGTTCACGTCGAGGATCTCGTTCCACTCCCTCGTCCGTGAACAGCTCGGCCGGCCCGATCCTGTTGACGCCCGCTGCGTTCACGAGGATCGTCGCCTCGCCGACCTTCTCGGCGACGGCGTACCGCCGCCGCGTCGACCAAGGCGGTGGAGCGAACGTCGAGGGCGAACCCGGCGTGCTCGGGTCCGAGCGAGGCTGCGACGCGCTCAGCCACTGCACCGTCGCGCGACGTGACGGCGATGCGGGCTCCTTCGTCGGCAAGCGCTCGTGCGACGGCCTCGCCGATGCCCTGGCTCCCCCCGACGACGACCGCGACGTCGCCGGCAAGACCCGTCACGAGATCGCCCCGATGCCGCTCGGCGCGCCGGCGACCGTGGTCCGGATCCGGTAGAGGCCGGTGTTCGCGGTGATGAACAGCGTGCGGCGATCGTTCCCGCCGAAGGTCAGGTTCGCAGCTACCTCGGGTGTCTCGATCACGCCGAGCCGTACCCCGCCGGGGCTGCGACGACCCAGATGCCGCCCGGACCGCAGGCCCAGACGTTCCCGCGCTCGTCGAGCTTCATCCCGTCCGGGGAAGCCGGCTGGCGGGGTCGCCGTCGAGCTCGAAGAACACGTCTCCCCCGGCAAGGTCGCCACCCTCCAAGACGTCGAACGTGCGGATGTGCATCCGCTCGCTGCTGTCGTTGACGTACAGGAGCTTCTCGGCGAGATCGAAGCAGAGGCCGTTTGGCTTCGCGAAGTCGTCGGCGAGCAAGCGGGGCGGGCCAAAGCCGTCCGCGCCGTCGGGATCGAGGCGGAAGACGCCCTGAAACCCGAGCTCCTGCGGCGGCGGAACAGCCCGTGAGGGGTGTCCCCGCGTCCATACGGTGGGTCCGTGAAGTAGATGGAGCCGCTGCGCGAGACGACGATGTCGTTCGGGCTGTTGAGCTCGAGCCCCTCGTAGCGGGATGCGAGAACCGTTCGCACGCCTTCCTCGTAGCGAACGACGAGGCTCGTCGTGTGCTCGCAGGAGAGCAGCCGTCCCGCGTGGTCGACCGCGAGGCCGTTCGCCTTGTTCGTCCCGCTGAGATCGATCTCGACGCCCCGCTCGACACTGAAGCGGTAGCGCGTATCGCCCGAGATGTCGCTGAACAGAAGGCAGTTGTCGGCCGAACTCCAAACGGGGCCTTCGGTGAAGCCGAAATCGGCGCCGATCTGCTCGAGCGACGCACCGGGCTCGACCAGCTCGGCAGGGATCGGAGCGGGCGAGGTGTGCGGGGTCGCCTTCAACGCACGACCCCGCCGTCGTCGATGCCGATCCGGTTCTCGCCGGCGTTGTCGACAGGAATCGGCGGTGGGCACCGGTGCAGCGGCTTCACGGTCGCACACCGACGTTG
>CAVUYM010000027.1:0-337089 GCA_963745675.1 uncultured Chloroflexia bacterium | reverse complement strand
AGGCACCAGATCCGTTTCCGCATCCAGCCCCAGATATGTTTCGACGAACTCGGTAATATCAGGCAGCTTCTCTTTCAGCGTGCCGGGCGGCAAATGCGTGAGATCCAGGTAGACGTAATCAGAGCCGTTGATCCCGCGGCCCTCTCGAATCTCTTGCCAGATGTAGCGCGAAACCATGTCCCGCGGCGCGAGATCTTTCATCGTCGGCGCATAGCGTTCCATGAAGCGCTCGCCGTCCCGGTTGCGCAGGATTCCGCCTTCTCCGCGCGCGCCTTCAGTAATGAGGATGCCCTGGCGATAGATGCCGGTCGGATGGAACTGGAAGAACTCCATGTCTTCGAGCGGAATTCCGAGCCGGAATGGAATGGCCAGGCCGTCGCCGGTGTTTGCCATGGCATTTGACGTGATCTTGTAATACGCGGCCAAAGCCGCCGGTAGCCATGATGACCGCCTTGGCGTGGAAGATGTGAAGTTCGCCGGTCTGGACTTCGAGGGCGACGATGCCGTTGCATACGCCGTCTTCGGTGATCAGCAAATCGAGCATGTGGAATTCGTCATAGAAGGCGACTTCGCGCTTGATCGATCTGCTGGTAAAGGGTGTGGAGAATCATATGGCCGGTTCGATCCGCTGCATAGCAGGCGCGTCGGACAGCGGCTTCGCCGTAGTTGCTGGTGTGACCGCCGAAGCGGCGCTGATCGAGTCTGCCGTCTTCCGTGCGGTTGAAGGGCAATCCCATATGCTCGAGTTCGACGATGGCATCGATTGCGTCGCGAGCCAGAATTTCCGCCGCATCTTGATCCACGATGTAGTCGCCACCTTTGACGGTGTCGTACATATGCCATTCCCAGTGGTCTTCCTCGACATTGGCCGAGTGCGGCGGCGATGCCGCCCTGCGCCGCACCTGTGTGGGAACGGGCGGGATAGAGCTTTGATACGACAGCGACGTCGCAATTACCGGCGAGCTGGACGGCGGCCATCAATCCTGCCCCGCCGCCGCCAACGATGATGACATCATGGCGGTGATACATCGTCTACCTTCCTGCCGCTGATTCGAATTGCGACGGATCGAACGTTACGAGCGCCATCGCGCCGAGAACGAGAAAGACGAGAGTAATGAGCGCGATCGCCGAATAGGCCGCCAAACGCCAGCCGGAGCTGCGGAAATAGTCGTCGATACTGACGCGCGCTCCATTGACGCCGTGGAGCAGCGCCAGCGTCAGGAGCAGGAAGTCGTACACCTGCCAGAATGGTGAACTCCAACGATCCACGATGAAGGCGTAGTCGATCTCGTCGACTGTATTGATGACATGCATGATGATGACATGGAAGACGGCGAGAAATACCAGCGCCAAACCGCTGATTCGAAAGAAATACCACGAAAAGAGTTCGAATCCACCCGACCCTGCTGGGCGAGCTCGGCCTCCTCCGCGACTCAAACGCGTTGCCATTGCTCCTCCGGCTTCGCTAATCGAACATGGCGATAAGCATCAGTATCGCCGTGGGTACGAACATTAGGGTAAATATGATCACGACGCCCCAGAAGAGCTCGCGCTGTTTATCAACCGCCCCGTCCCAGAAGTCTATGACTATGACACGCACGCCGTTGACGGCGTGGAAGTAGACGGATGCGACGAGACCGATCTCCAGAAACCGGAAATGGGAGACCCTTGTAGATGACGAGAAGATCGTCAAAAGCGTTCGCGCCATATCGAATGATATATATGTCGGCGATATGAATCAGGAGAAATAAAAGGACGCCGAGTCCCGTTATTCTATGCAACGCCCAGGAGATCATCCCCTCTCGTCCGCGATAGATGCTGCCAATGCTCATGAACCGTCCCTCCGTTCACTTCGCCCGATTGTAGCCCACTCTGAAGCGACTCCGACCCGCTTTCCAGCATGTTATAGTGCCGCAGAATGAATCATCGTGCGATGAGCTTTCGCTTCGGTATCGGGATGCAGCCAGCGACATCCCGATTCTCTAGAATTTGGCAAACTGATACGTGCCTCATCGCATGCTCCACCAATGAACCTACCGTGTTCCCGGGCCGACGAATTCGGTGAGTCCGTCGGCACGCGACATGAAGCACTTTTGCGGACCCGAGTACGCAACTGTATCCACGTGTTGGATCGAGTTTCACGAAGCAAGGTTAAGGCGGGTTAGTGGCGAACACAGTTCTCGTCGCACTTGACGTTGAAGCGACCGGCATGGACCCGGCGTCGACCACATCATTGAAGTCGGCGCTGTCAAATTTCAGGATACTCAGATCGTCGATACATTCTCAACGCTCGTCCGCCCGGACCGGCATCTCACTCTGTCCATTGCGAATCTGACCGGATTGACGAACGATAGACTTGTCGAGTGCACCGTCAATCCACAACGTTCATCCCTCGCCTACGGGAGTTTGTCGGGAATGCGCCAATAATCGGGCAATCCATTGGATTCGATCTCGAGATGCTCGCTGCGGCCGGGTCTGACGTTTCAACAATCGCCGCTATGACACCTACGAACTCGCCACGATCATGTTGCCAGACCTGCCCAGCTACGACCTCGGCACAATAGCGGTGCAACTTGGCGTCGACACTCCCGGGAAAGCATCGGGCTGCGGAAGATGCTGAAACGTCGATGCAAGTTTTCAACGCGCTGCTCTATCGCGTGGAGGAATTCGACGATCAGACGCTTGACCGCATGGTCGAACTAACCTCGCTGGCGCGATCTTCGCTTGCGCCGCTCTTTCGAACGCGTGCGAGCCGAACGGCGGGCCGATGCCGAGCAATTTTCCGGGACGACGATCGGCGCTCAATTGATGGCAAAGCTCGCCGGGAGCATCGGCTCCCGGGCCTGAAGCTGCGTTTCTGATGCCTCGGGAGCGCCCTGCGCGGCTCGAACCCCAGGATCCGGGCGAGATGTTCGACCCTGAAGAGACACGCAAACTGCTGGCACAGGACGGGCCATTTGCATCCGCCCTTGAAAATTACGAAGAGCGAACGCAGCAGGCTGAGATGATGGAGGCCGTTAGCCGGACGATGCAAACCTCTGATCAGCTCATCGTCGAAGCAGGAACGGGTACCGGCAAGTCTCTCGGGTATCTCGTCCCAGCAGCTCTTCATGCCGTGCGCCACGGAGAGCATGTTGTCATTTCGACGGCAACAATCGCACTTCAGGATCAACTCATCGACAAGGACATACCGGCGCTAAGGGCGGCTGCGCGGCAGTCGACGGAGGACGACGTCGTTGGTTTCAGTGATGTAGCCGATGTCGAAGCAACTGTGCTGAAGGGTCGGTCGAACTATCTTTGCCTGCGTCGCTGGTTCATCGCCAACAGGCAGGCACCTACCGACCCGATCGAAGCGGAACTCCACGCGAAAGTTACCGCCTGGCTCAACGTCACTGAAACCGGTGATCGGGCGGAATTGAGACTCACGCCAGACCAGCAACGCCATTGGTCACAGCTCTCGGAGGAAGAGGGCAGCTGTGTTCCCGGGCAATGCGTCTTTCATCGCAATAATCAGTGCTTCCTCTTCCGTGCGCGAGCTCAAGCGGAATCCGCTCATCTGATCATCGTCAACCACGCACTTCTACTTTCTGACCTTTTGCGCGGAGGATCGGTACTGCCCGCGTATCGACACCTGATCATTGACGAAGCGCAACATCTGGAGGAAGAGGCTACATCGCAGGCCGGATTTTCTTTGACTGCAGCGGGCTTGCGAAATCTTGATCAATCGAATTGCGATTTCATCGCCGGGAGACGATGGCGAGAGTCTGCTAGCACAGGCGTTCAGACTTGCTTCCCAGTCATCGCCAGCAGGCGACGCTCAAATGCGTCGCGCTCAAGATGCGCTTGCCGCCGCAAGCGAGGCCGCGCGAGCGGTGCTTTCAACCCAGGAATCGACCGGACGACTGATCGACGATATTCTCGATCGCCACTCAGAGGGCCAGGGGGGCCACGAGCAGCGGGCGCGTATCACATCGGCCGTGCGTTCCGATCCAGTCTGGTCTCAGATTGAAATCGAGTGGGACAACCTGGCGCAGGACATTTCAACGATCATTGATGCAGTCCGGCTCGTTGGCAAAGCCCTCGCCGAATTTACCAACGGTGACCAGGCAAATGGAAATGGGATCGCTACCGATCTTGAGTTGGCTGAACAAGATCTCGTTACGAATCGGACGAATGGCCTGGAGATTATCTCCGGTACAAACAGAGACATCATTTGCTGGATAACGAAGCATCGAACGAGCTGGCGATCTTGCTCTCAATTCGGTTCCACTTTCCGTGGCTGAGATTCTTCAAGATTCGCTCTACAACCGGCTCGAAAGCCTCACGCTTAACCTCCGCAACCCTTTCCACCGAAGGTTCTTTTAGCTTCATCCGCGAGCGGGTCGGGCTACCGGACGCAGCTGCACTGCAGGTTGCATCTCCGTTTGACTACGAAGCTTCGACACTCGTTGCCGTCGCCAACGACATTCCCGAGCCAAACCAGCAGGGGCATCAGAAAATGATGCAGCGCGCACTTATCGAAGTGTGCCGGGCATCTGGCGGCCGGGCGATGGTGCTGTTCACGTCCCATAGTGCCTTGCAAAATAGCTACTATGCCATCAAACCAGCCCTCGAACGTGAGGGCATTCAGGTACTCGGGCAGCGCGTGGATGGTTCCCCCCGGCAGTTGATTGAGCGTCTGATGGATGTGCCGGAAACTGTGCTTCTCGGGCACCAATTCCTTCTGGGAAGGTGTTGATATTGTCGGAGACCGGCTCAGCCTGCTGGTAATAACCAGATTGCCATTCTCGGTGCCCACCGATCCAATATTTGCCGCACGGAGCGAACTATTTGACAATCCTTTTATCCAGTACGCGGTGCCACAGGCAATTCTGCGATTCAAGCAGGGATTCGGAAGGCTGATTCGATCATCGCAGGATCGAGGGGTGGTTGCCGTCTTCGACCGGCGAGTCATAAGCCGCCGCTACGGACGCGCATTCCTGACGTCGCTGCCGCCGGTAAATGTGATTGAAGCGGGACATGTCGAGATTGCAGCGCGATACGCGATTGGCTTGATCCGAGCATGAACTCTAATGGTGAAGGTTGAAAGGGAACGAAAGATGACTGATAGAACACCGGATCGCAATCTGGCGATGGAACTGGTTCGGGCGACAGAGGTGGCGGCGCTTGCGGCTGCTCGCTGGATGGGACTTGGTGACAAGGATAGCTGCAGATCAAGCAGCGGTGGACGGTTTGAGGACGATTCTCGATACGGTTTCGATGAATGGCGTCGTAGTCATAGGCGAAGGTGAGAAAGACGAGGCGCCGATGCTCTATATCGGCGAGGAAGTGGGCGATGGGTCGGAACCGCAGCGTCGATATTGCCGTCGATCCAATCGATGGGACGACTCTGCTGTCGAAAGGGATGCCGAACGCTCTCGCGGTCGTTGCACTCGCGGAGCGCGGTTCGATGTACTATCCGCCGAGACATTGCCTATATGGAGAAGATCGCGACTGGCCCGGAAGCGGCTGACGTCATCGATATTGAGAAACCGATTGCCGACAACATCAAGGCCGTTGCGAAGGCAAATGCGCTCCAGGTGCGGGACGTGACCGTTGTCATTCTGGACAGACCACGGCACGAACAGATGGTCAAAGAAATCAGGCAGGTTGGAGCGCGTATCAAGTTCATTTCGGATGGTGATGTTGCAGGGGCGCTGATGACGGCAATGCCTGAGACGGGCGTTAATCTGCTGATCGGTATTGGAGGAGCACCGGAGGGTGTCATAACTGCCTGCGCATTGAAAGCGCTCGGCGGAAATATGCAGGTGCGTATCTGGCCTCGCAACGACGAAGAACGGCGCATCGTCGAAGAAGAGAACCTCGACACGAGTGCTGTTCTGACGATGGATGATCTCGTCAAGTCGGACAATACGTTTTTTGCAGCGACCGGCATAACCGATGGAGAGCTGCTGAAAGGGTGTCCACTTTACATCGCATGGCGCCACGACGCAGTCACTGGTCACTCGATCCAAATCCGGCACGGTGCGATATCGTTAATGCCACGCACCGGCTCTCGAAGCTTTCGCAGTATTCGGCAGTTGACTTTGGCTAAAGGTGCTTTATACTGGTATACTCAGGCGGTACGTAAAGCTGCGTGCATACTCTCCGACGAATTCTCTGGCGCAACTAAATTCCGAATCCCGATAGCGGATTGCCATTTCTACATGTGCGAATGCTTTTGAACGCAAAGATCGGATCGCGTTGCTGCCCCAACGCGAGCGACTCGTAGTGCGCGATATGCGCGAAACTTGATTGGTTTTCAATGTCCACCGACGAAACAACCCCCGAAGCGATAATCGAATCGGCCTCGACTGAAGGCGCCGATAGCGCACCCCCCGAAGCTGAAGTCGCAAAGCCAAAACCGAAACCTCGCGCGCCGCGGCGCCGCAAGAGTGAAACCGAGCAACCTGCCGAGGCGAGCGCGTCCACGCCAGCGAAGGCCAAGCAGGTCGAACAACGGTCGTGGCGATCGACGGCGTTCCGATGAGGATGACGAACAACAGGAGTCGACCGACGCAGTTGAGCAGACTGGTACGCCTTCACTTTCGATCGCACAACTCAAGTCATCTGGGTGAGCAAGAACTTCTCGAAACGGCGCTTGCGCTCAATATCGAACGAATCCAACGATTTCGACGGGTTGACGACCTTATTACTGAAATCCTCAAAAAGCAGGCCGAATTAAAGGGTGATCGTTTTGGCGTAGGTCTGCTCGAGATCATCGAAGATGGCTTTGGGTTCCTTCGCGGACACCGCTATCTGCCGAGTGCGGAAGACATATATGTCTCACAGTCGCAGATCCGAAGGTTTGGTCTGCGCACCGGAGATATCGTCGGCGGGGTAATTCGCCCGCCGAAAGATAGCGAGAAGTATCACTCGCTCTTGCGGGTGGAAAGCATCAATTCCGGCGATCCCGAAGAGACACGCCGCCGCCCACGCTTCGACACACTTACACCGATTTTCCCGCACGAGCGTATCGATCTCGAAACGAACGGTGACACTATTGCCACCCGTATCGTTGATATCGTCGCGCCAGTTGGTAGGGGCCAGCGCGGATCTGATCGTTTCGCCGCCTAAAGCCGGCAAGACGATGTTGCTCAAGGCGATTGCGAATGGTGTCACGGCGAACTACAAAGACATCCATCTGATGGTTTGCCTCATCGGCGAACGACCCGAAGAAGTGACGGACATGCAGCGCTCTGTCGATGGTGAAGTCATTTCTTCGACCTTCGACGAACCAGTTGAAGATCATACGAAGGTCGCTGAAATGGCCCTTGAACGAGCCAAGCGGCTCGTCGAAAGTGGTCGCGACGTTGTCATCTTGCTGGATTCCATCACCCGGCTGGCACGCGCCTACAACCTTGCTGTACCACCGAGTGGACGCACATTGTCCGGCGGTATTGATCCGGTTGCTCTTTATCCTCCCAAGCGATTCTTTGGAGCAGCGCGAAATATCGAAGGTGGCGGAAGCCTCACAATCGTCGCAACCTGTCTCGTGGATACGGGCTCACGAATGGACGATGTGATTTACGAAGAGTTCAAGGGAACCGGCAACATGGAATTGCATCTGGACCGAAAGCTCGCAGAGCGTCGTATCTACCCTTCAATCGACATCCAGCGATCTGGCACGCGTCGCGAAGACTTGTTGCTTGACGGGCTTGAGTTGCGACAGGTCTACACGATGCGCCGCATGGTTTCGATGCTTGGGGGTACTGAAGGCACCGAACTCGTCGTGGGACGTATGTCAAAGACGCAGTCCAATGAAGAGTTCCTGGCCACGCTCACCAAAGAAGTTTAGCCAGGAAGCAGCATATTCCAGCACTTAATGTCAAAACTGTGACGCTGACCGGGAGGCCTCCCGGTCAGCGTTGTTTGTACGAAGATTTCGGGTTTGGTGCGGGGCGTCAGTTGGAAGACGGTCAGTCAGATTGAACGGAAGAAAAGAACCTGGCGATTTCGTCGGTCTTGAATGTGGGCAGCTCTTCGCCGTTGACTTGTGTCACAGTGGCGGACTCAGTTTGAGCGGTGGCCAGGCTCCCGAGACGTGTCGCTGCAATCCCAATCGAAGCGAGATGTTCGATTGCTCTTGGAGCGGAGTTGCCTTCGACGACGGCAAGAAGCGCTCCGCTGGCAATAAGGCCGAGAGGATCGAGGTCCAGGGCCTTACATATGGCAATCGTGTCATCCCGGAGTGGTATCGGGATTGACAGGTGGATGTCGCAATTCGAAACGCGAGCGACCTCCCAGATTGCGGTCGCGATCCCGCCTTCGGTAGGATCGTGCATACCCCGTATCTTGATACCAGAATCCCGCAGGCCATACGCGGCCGGGATCACCGAAATGCCAGGGGTATCGGCGAGCAACTGCGCGCTTTTGATGACCTCTTGCGGAACCTGTCAACGAGCATGTTTCGGAATTCATTGGCGAGGATCGCCGTTCCTTCGATTGCGACGCTGTTGCAAAGGATAAGCTCGTCTCCCGCTTGCCCACGTCGAAGGTCGAGTAGACTCTCCTCATCTGCTTCGCCGATGAGCATACCTATGAGAATCGGACTACGGACGCTGTGGGTTATTTCCGTATGACCCCCGACGAGTGATATGTTGAGGTCAATGCACGCCAGCGACAGCTGAGCGAAGATTTCTTCCACCATCGACGACGTCGTTTCACCGGCTGGTAACAACGCAGTGACGAGCATCCAGCGAGGTCGTCCGCCCATGCAGACGACATCGTTTGCGTTTACATTCACGAGGTAGCGGGCGATGTCGGGAGTCGGGAATGTGATTGGATCCGATTTGACGACGATGACTGATGTTCCGCTACGAAGCGCCGCGGCGTCAGCGCCAACCTCCGGACCAATGAGGACGCTATCGTCGAGGCGGACGTGTTTTTCGATCAGTCGCTGGAGTAGTGCACCCGGTAGCTTGCCGGCAATGAGCAATTCCGAGGTGTCTTTCAGACTATGTTCCACGTTGTCCTGCCGAGTCACGTCAGCGATGGCCTGACCATTGAACTATCCCTCCGCAGACGCACTTTCAATATCTTCCAGCGATTGTTCGATCTCCGTAATGCGCAGTTCTGCGGTACGCAAGATCTGAGCGCACTGTTCGGCGAGTTTAACGGCAGTCTCGTACTGAGACAGCGCGGACTCGAGCGATAGGTTGTCGCATTCGAGGGACGTCACCGCCTCGTCAAATTCACGTAGCAGCGTCTCGAACGTTGGTTCGTCGCGGACTTCAGGCATGTCTAGCTGTGCTCCCTAACAGGCGATGCCGTTAGAACACCATCCTGCATTCGAATACTTATGTTGCCTGTTCGTTGGGATATCGAAGCGACCGACATGAGTCGCTGACCGGTGTCTGCGTCTTCAATGGCGGCAAATCCTCGCTTGAGAACCGCGTCAGGGCTGAGAGAAATTAGGCTTGCGCGGCGAGAATCCAATGTTGCCTTGCGACGTTCAAGATCGCGTCGCACCGCCGTCGCCGAACGCAGCCGCAACAGATCTAATGATTGGTGTGCGCGGTCAATCCGGCGACCGGGGCTGCGCAGTTTGAGCGTCGATACGCTTCGCTGTAATAGTTGATCGTTTAGCTCGAGACGATCCCCTATCGAGTCGCGCGCTTCGAACAACCGGTTTGCCAGTGCTGCCAGTATCTCACGCTGATCAGGGACAACGAGTTCAGCGGCCGCGCTGGGTGTTGGCGCGCGCATATCCGCGACCAGGTCCGCTATTGTCGTGTCAGTCTCGTGCCCAATGGCGCTAACGATGGGGACAGGAGAGCGGAAGATAGTACGCGCAAGCATTTCATCATTGAAAACGGCTAATTCTTCGGGCGACCCGCCACCTCTGGCGATGATAATGACGTCGCAAATACCGGCTGCGTAGAGCTTTTCCAGTCCCTCGCGCAGGCGAGCTGGAGCTTCACTCCCTTGAACCGGAGACGACGCTCGAACTATCCGCGCAACAGGATAGCGGCGGGAAATAACGGTCGTAATGTCGTGCCAGACGGCCCCCTGAGCCGAGGTTACGACGCCAATGACATTTGGTAGTTCCGGCAGAGCGCGCTTGCGCGAGAGGTCGAATAGCCCTTCTGCTTCAAGGCGCCGATACAGTTCTTCAAACTGGAGCTGGGCGAGCCCAGTGCCTTCGGGCGCAAGGAAGTCGACATATAGCTGATATTGTCCCTGGTCCGGATAGATCGAGACATTGCCATGCGCGATGATCTCATCGCCCTGGCGGGGAAGTTCTTTGACTGACCATCGATGGCCCTTGAATAGTACAGCCTTGATCTGGCAACCATCGCCAGAGAGTGTGAAATAACAATGACCGGCGCTCGATTCGAAGAAGCTCGTGATCTCGCCGCGTAACCAGAGATCGGAGAGAATCGGATCGGTTTCCAGCAGGTCCTTTATGTAGGCGGTAACCTGACCAACATCAATTATTTGCATCGTTACGAAGGGTGTGGATCTAGATGGATGAGCGGGCTTCCGTACTCAACTGTCTCACCGTTTGTAGCAACAATATCGATGACGATTCCGGATCGATCGGCTGCAATTTCGTTCATAATCTTCATCGCTTCGACAATCGCAATAGTGTCGCCCTGCGCTACATGATCGCCAATTCTCACGAATGCAGGTTCACCGGGAGCTGAGGAGATGAATAGTAGGTACCAATCATCGGTGAAGTTATGGTGTGATATCGACGTTCTTCTGCCTCAGCTTCGACATTTTCTTCATCAGCTTGACGAATACTTACCGCTGCATTCGCACCCTCAGTCGTACGCGATACTCGTTCTAACTCGAGATGAAAATCGCCTTTGGTTACAACCAAACGATCGATTCGGCCGCTTCGCATCGTTGAAACGATACTTGCCACGACATCCGGTAAGTCGTGAAGATCGCTCGAAGACATTTGATCGGTTTGCGCTGGATCTGGCTTGCTCTGTCCGGTCATGAAGTGACACGCTCCAGGTAATCACCGGTACGCGTATCCACCTTAATGCGGTCACCGATCGACACAAATAGCGGAACGGTAACGGAGAGTCCAGTCTCCAATTTGGCAGGCTTGCTACCGCCCGTTGCCGTATCGCCACGAAATCCGGGATCTGTCTCGGTTACTTCGAGCTCAACCGCCGTTGGCAGTTCGATATCTATCGCCTGGTTCTCGTGGGTCAAGAGTTCGATCACCATTTCCTCGGTGAGATATTCGATAGCGGGCCCCAGCGTCTCTGCGTCCAGCTGGAATTGTTCGTACGTATCGACATCCATGAAATAGTAAAACGCTTCGTCCGCGTAGAGAAATTGTGCCCGCACCCGTTCGAGCCGAACCGGATTGAACCTTGAGCCGCCCTGAAAAGTTTGTGTCGTTGTCGATCCAGTTCTCAGATTCTTTAAAGTGAGTTTCGCGGAGGCGCTGCCGCGACCCTGCTTGATGTGCTGGAACTCGACCACGCGCAATAGTTCACCGTCGATGTCGATGACAAGACCGCGACGCAGTCCACCGGTATCAATCATTGATGCAACTATCCCTTCAAATCTGCGTTACGGTCGTCGAATCTTCACGGCAGTCTCGGTCAAGACCTCTATCCCCGAATCGGTGAAGAGGAGCACGTCCTCGATGCGGACGCCGCCCCAATCTTCGATGTATATGCCCGGTTCAATGGTAAGTGTATTTCCAGCTTCCATCGTGTCCTCGGAGCGGGTGCTGGCAGACGGTCCTTCGTGAACGCGCAGGCCAACGCCATGACCGAGACTGTGGCTGAACTCCTCTTCGTAGCCGCCGGCCGTGATGTGATCACGTGCGTACGAATCGAGTTCTTTGCCAGTAACACCCGGATGAGAGCGTTCTATGGCCGCTTCATTTGCGCCATAGACGAGATCGTAAATTTCCCGCAACTTGTCATCGGCGTCGCCAACCCAAACGGTGCGCGTGAGATCCGCACAATAGCCTTCGTACTTAGCGCCCATGTCTATGACAATCGAATCGCCATCTTCGATTCTGCGCGAGCCCGGTTCGTGGTGGGGACGAGCAGCATGTGGGCCGGATGCGACGATGGTTGGGAATGACGGGCCCTCTGCTCCGCGCGCGACCATCGCCGCTTCAAGGGCATGCGCGACTTCGGCTTCTGTCATCCCAGCGGCGATGGTCGCCGAGACTTCGTTGAATGCTTCGCAGGTTATCTCAAATGCTTTACGCAGGAGATCTATTTCAGACTCACTTTTGACTTTCCGAATCTCATCGACGAGGCCGTCCGCGTCAACCCATTCAACGCGGTACCCTTCTTCAATCAAAAGTTCGTTTGTTTTTCTGAAAACGCCTTCTAAAATAGCATTTGGCTCATAACCGACACGATGCAATTGCGCTTTCGATATGAAATCAGCGATGTGCTGGGACCAGCCGGGCCCGCGATTTACGATTGTTGCGTGAGGTGCTTGAGCGACGGCCTGGAACGTATTTACCGAGCTTGTGACGAGGTCGAGACGGTCAGGCGTCGACGAACACATAACCGGAGGATTCGTTGGGCGGAATATCATCGGCCGTGAATCCTGTCAGATAGCGCCGGTTGGTCGGATGGGTAACAACCAGTCCGTCGATCTTCCGGTCGCTGAGTTCAGTGCGTACTCGATTTACACGATCGACAAATTCACTCATTACTCTCTCGTCCTTCAAGATCCATTCGATCCATGAAATAGTGTAACGCGAGCAGATACCCGCTCGGTCCTAGTCCTGCGATCGACCCGACACACACCGGCCCTATGACCGAATGGTGGCGAAACTCTTCGCGCTGCAAGGTATTCGAGATATGAATTTCGATGACGTCGGCAGGTACGGCGGCGATCGCGTCCCGTAGTGCAATGCTGTAATGGGTGAACGCCCCGGCGTTAATGATGATGCCGAACGATGTCCAGCCGCGATCTTGAATCTCGTCGACGACGGCTCCTTCATGATTTGACTGGAATGTCGACACCTGGATGTTTCGTTCGGAGGCTGCCTCAACTAACGCGTCGTTGATTTGATCCAGTGTCGTATGACCGTAAATCTCTGGCTCTCTGCGTCCCAACAAATTGAGGTTCGGGCCGTGAACGACTGCGATGTGACGCGAGTGTGGATTTGACACTAACTTATCCACCCTCGATCCCGGAGCATTTCGTTTCCAAGCAGGCCAAGCAACACGATAGTTTCTCCCGATTCGGAATCTGTATGTGCTTCCATACGCGCGCGCTCAAAGTACTGGACGATGTATACATTGCCGTCTTCGGGCGAACGCTCGACGATTTCCTCGCTTAGAGGATAACCGAAACGAGTGAGAGATCCGTTAGCCAGCCAATATTGAAGAAAGAGTCCGCCAAGTGTGTGGCCAGACTCTTGAAAAAACCGGCGTCCTTCGATCGGTTGCACCGCCGTTAACCAGGGGTCGATACCGCGCTCATGAAGCGCCCACCTTCCAACGTGGCCCAGCAGCACTTCGCTTGATGTGCCAGCGTATTCTGGATGATATTCGAACCGAGCACGTTCGAAATACTGCACAAGATAACTCTGTTGCTCGAACGGATCGTACTCGAGAAACACTTCCGTGCGCGGATACCCGAACCGTTCCAGTCCGCCTTGCGATTCCCAGTAACTGAGGAATTCGCTTTGCAACGAATGTCCCGTCAGGTCGAAATAGCGTGTTTCGTCCGATGTCTGTGCGGGTGCAATCGGTGTGGCTGGCGTCTCGATGTTCGCGATGACCTGCCAGCTGCGTGGATCTTCCTGGCCAATCCGCCAGGCTGCAAATCCGGCGATCCCGTGCTCGAGCGCTAGCTTCAATTTCAGGTCAAGGCTCTCCGCATTTTCGTACCATACTTCGTGGTGATCACCGTTTTCATCTTCGTAACGCAACCAGGGTGAACCCTCGGTGCCACTAAAACCTCCGACGACATTCGTTGCCTCGGCTAGCAATCTGCTGGCGGTTTCGAATCCGATTGATGTTGCCGGGGGCCCTACATCGATGTTCCAATCCCGTCCGTAGAATGGAACACCGAGGTAGATCTTCTCCGCCGGAATATACTGTCTGGCGTAGCCGACGACCTCATCTACCCACCATATCGGCGCTACGGAACCGGGTTTAGTTGATCCAGTCCCGTTGTAGTCGTAGGCCATGATGGTAACGAAATCGTTGATCCTACCGAGTGCATCGAAGTCGTACGCGCCGCCCCACTGCGTCGAAGCGTCGCTGGAGCGAGCGACGATCGCTTGAGAGACGATCAAACCGCGCGCTCTGAACTCCCGTTCAACTTTCTCCATGAAGTCAGTCAGGACGGCCTTGTCGCTGGCATTGACGGCCTCAAAATCGATTTGCAAGCCATCGAAGCCCTTAGACTCAGCTAGATCAGCCAGGCTCTTCGCGATGCGCTGCCGTTCTGCATCCGATTTCATGCTTTCACTGAACTGATCCCACTTTGCCTCGTTCTGAATGATTGGGATTACCCGTTTGTTGTGAGATTGAATGAAGGCAGTAACGAGCGACTCGCGCTCGTCCAGAGCTTTGATCGATCCGTTCGGTGTGAGATGGAAGAAATAGGGCGCGACGATATCAAGATGGTCGATCTCGCTCTGAAGTGTTGTCCACGAATCTTCGTCATAGTAGACATAATAGCCCATGCGTCCGAGATATTCGGAGACGGGTGGTGCGGTGCGGCCCGCGGTAGCCGGTCCAAGAAAGCCTGAAACGACGAATATGCAGATGGCAACCGCGGTCAAGCGCAGGTTCAACCGGCTGTGCCTTCTTCGTAATAGACGACGGGAATTGAGACATAGACTGGAATCTCATCACCAGTCTGGTCGATTCTGGCTGTCCCGTGAAACGTGATGAGAGGGACGAGATATTGACCTGAGCCCGGATTGCCGGCGAGTGTGTAGGCCGTGGAATAGTCGGTTATCGTGGCAACTCCGGTCAGGAATCCGGTAGCAAGGACCGACGTGATATCTGCCTCCAAATATCCCTGACCGTTCTGTATCTCTTTCCATACATCAAGTGGATCGCTGTAGCCGTATTCAGAAGCTTCCAGGCTTGCCGGCCAAGCGATGTGCACTTCAATGACGGTACTTCCAGGTCCGATATTGACCGTCGCTGAAGGATTGGGCGCGAGATTTGGTTGAGGGGCTCCAGGCCGAAACTTGACGACAACTCGCCCGATATCCTCGTCGCGGCCGACGACAGTGCCAGAATCCATACTGCCGCCAATGAAGCCGCTCAGATCGACCCAGTTGCGGGCGATGGAAATGGCGCTTGCGTCATCTGGAAGATCAGATCCTTCGCTGAATCCGGCAGCGCGGAAGACAATCTCGGTAGGAGAAACGAATAACGTCCCGCGGTCTGATTCGACGCGGTAGACGCCCACGCCTTCTTCAACAACCGACGCCTGTAGCCCCAACCTGTCCCGCGCGAACTCAACGTCATCGAGGGTGTAGACAGGCCAGGTGATGCGATTGACCGTCCCGCTCGCAGGCAGCGCCTCTAGCGACATTCCCAGTTGATATTCGAGTTCGAGCGTTGAGGCGACTCCACCGCTTGGAAGCTGAGCTGGCGGCAGGAAACCGAATGCCCCTTCGAATGGAAGTTCGGTTGCGGTAGGCGCCGGGATGTCAGTTGCCGTCGGATCGTCAATTACTTCGTCGGTTGCGGTCGGGTCTACTCCGACCTCGGTCGGGATTTCGTCGGTCGCTGTCGGTTCGTCGACGGATTCCTCAGTTGGAGTTGCTGTAACAAGAGATCCGGTGGCGACTGGAGATTGGGTCGCTGCGTCGCGCGTGGCGGTCTCGGTTGGTGCTCCAGCAATCGGAACTCCGGCAGGTGTATGTGTTGGATTCAGTTGCACTAACTCGGATGTACCGGATGGGGAGGGGATGATTGCAGCGTTGTTGTCATCGTTCGAATTCAGCCGGTTGAGAATGACGAGAGAGCCAACGACGAGGATTAGCAGGACTGCCCCGACCGCGGCGATCGAGATAATAACGGACGAGCCGATCGGTCGTGACGATTGCGGATCAATCTGACGCTGTGGCGGACCTGTCAATCATTCCTCCGAAAGAGACTAGCCAATGGCGACTTCGCCAGTCTGCTGAATTCGTCGGAGTTCGACGATCTGATCTCGTAGCATCGCTGCACGTTCAAACTCCAGCTGCTGGGAGGCCTGCTTCATCTGGCGCTCCAGATCCTTGATCAAGCGCGCCAGCTCATCCGCTGGGATCTCTGTGATGATTCCGTCGCTCGATCCGTTCGCATCATAAGCGGGTGACTCTTCAGCCGCCTTTTTGACGCGATCGGTGATGTCGCGAATCTCTTTGACAATCGTTCTGGGCTCGATTCCGTGACGCTCATTGTGGTCGATCTGAATTGCCCTGCGTCGATAGGTTTCTTCGATGGCTTCCTTCATCGAGCCTGTCATTCTATCGGCGTACATGACGACATAACCATCGACGTGTCGGGCAGCTCGGCCAACGATCTGAACTAATGATGAGGCGGAGCGGAGATAGCCTTCTTTGTCTGCATCAAGAATTGCGACGAGGGAGACTTCAGGAAGATCGAGCCCCTCTCGCAGTAGATTGATCCCCACGACGACGTCATAGATGCCAAGTCGAAGATCGCGAAGGATTTCCACCCGTTCGAGTGTGTCGATTTCGGAGTGGAGATAATGGGTTCGAATACCCATCTCCTTAAGAAAGTCCGATAAATCTTCAGCCATCTTCTTCGTCAATGTGGTGACGAGTGCTCGTTCACCTTTCGCGACGCGTCGGTTGATTTCGTCGAGAAGATCATCGATCTGTCCCTTTGTCGGGCGAACGAAGATTTCCGGGTCAATCAGTCCGGTCGGGCGTATCACCTGTTCGACGAGCGCTTCGGAGTGTTCCATCTCGAATGGGCCCGGGGTGGCAGACACATAGATGACCTGATTGATCTGCCGTTGGAATTCGTCAAATGTGAGCGGTCGGTTGTCGCGTGCGGACGGAAGACGGAAACCGTGTTCGACGAGCGTATCTTTGCGCGAGCGATCACCGCCGTACATCCCTCGTACCTGGGGTAGCGATATGTGCGACTCGTCAACGAAGATCAACCAATCGGGCGGGAAATAGTCAAGCAGGGTCCACGGTTGCTGGCCCGCCTCACGGCGGGAGAGATGACGAGAGTAGTTTTCGACACCGGCACAAAAGCCCGTTTCCTGTAGCATCTCAATGTCGTAGCGGGTGCGTTGACCGAGGCGTGCTGCTTCGAGGATCTTGCCTTGCGCGTTGAGAGCTTCCAACTGTTCTTCGAGTTCGTCTTCGATGTCATTGAGTGCAACCGCCAGCTTTTCAGCAGTGGTGACAAAGTGGCGCGCCGGGAAGATCATCGTTTCGTCTCTGGTTGCAAGGATTTCGCCGGTTAGCGCATCAAGTTCGACAATGCGCTCGACTTCATCACCAAAGAACTCGATGCGCAGGGCGAGGTCTTCGTAGGCGGGATAGATTTCGAGCGTATCTCCGCGCACCCGAAACGTTCCCCGTACAAGGGTCATGTCGTTACGGTCATATTGAATGTCAATCAAATGTCTTAGGACACGGTCTCGACGAATCTGGTCTCCTACGGCGAGCTTCACCATTTGCTGCTCGTAGTCGGAGGGAGACCCTAAACCGAAAATGCAGGAAACAGACGCGACAATTACGACATCTCGACGTGTCCGGAGCGCGCGTGTTGCGGCATGGCGGAGCTTGTCGATCTCATCGTTTACCTGCGAATCCTTTTCGATGTAGGTGTCGCTCGACGGGATATATGCCTCTGGTTGGTAGTAGTCGTAATAGGAGACGAAGTATTCAACGGCATTGTCCGGGAAATAGTCTTTGAATTCGCTGTACAACTGCGCCGCTAGAGTCTTGTTGTGCGCGAGCACCAGAGTTGGCCGTTGAACCGTTTCAATGACATTTGCCATGGTGAATGTCTTACCCGAACCGGTCACGCCAAGCAGCGTTTGATGTTTGTGTCCCTGGCTTAGCCCTTGCGATAGTAGGGAAATGGCTTTTGGCTGATCACCAGTGGGTCTGAGGACAGATGAAATCCTGAATTGCTCGCCCATATACATCCTGTCCGTGAAGGTCTGGAGCGGTTATGGCCCAGTCCACGCCAAGTGCCTATTATACGGCACAGGGATGTACGAACGTAGATCAAATGTGCGGCTTTTTTAGGTTTGCAGGAATGGCCCTAGCGACGCCTCGTCAGGTCGATATCGCGTCCACGCCAGCGCTTGACGCTTGGCGCCTTTGATCCAACGCCGCCTATCGACGGTCGGGCGCGGGCGAAAAAGACCCCGACGAATGCCAGGATCGCTACCAGGATGAGGATGGGCGAAGCAAATGGAATGCCCTTCAGAAAAACCGCGCCCAGAATCGCCAGCAGCATCAGCAGAAGCAGTTTGCCCGGAGAGATGGCGTAGCGCAGTTCAGCAAATTTCGGCATTGAGAAGCGGGGAAGCCGATTCCGAGCCGGTCGGCGGAAGTCGACGATGTTGGACGGGCGGGCGGGTTGCTGCTTCGTCTCGATGCCATCGAGTATTTCAAGGATTTCGCGTTCGACCTTCGAGTACTTGCCTTTGTCGTCTGACATGATGCCGTTCCTTGCCGGATTGTTGATGTGCCTGTCGGTTGTGCCGGTCTTGACTGCCAGGGATGATCGCTACTGAATAATCCTACAACTCATTGAGCTAAAAGCGATTCCGATTTGGTACGGTTTACGGTCGATTGTTTCGAATCCGACAGAGGTCGGCTGTACATCTCCGGAGTTTGTTTCACATGTCTGTTCGAATAACTGTTACCGACCCGGATACTACCGTCAGTTTCTTGTGCCCAGGCCATGCGATCAAGATGTTTGTTGCCGCCTGTTCTCATGAAGTCTCGAATATAGCCGAAATGTTTCGATTCGTGGGTCAGCTAGACTGTGAACTGGTGACTACCGTTCGCAGCGGATTGGCCCAATTTGACGAACACAATGTCGATAATGACACTGATGCGATAGATTCTTTGCTGGCCACCGTGCCGACAGATCAGCTGCCTCCATTTCGTGTTTACAGTCCCGAGTTGCGGAATGCTTCTCTCGATCCGGGACGGCTTGGCTTAATCCTCTTCAATCTGAAGTCGAAGCGCATCGTGCAAGTCTTGAATCACTACGGCGAAATAAGCAGATCCGATCGCGGGCGTGTCTGGATATCAGGCGAGCCAGCTCGCAGGCTGTATCGCTATGAACTCTCTCAGGACTGGGCACTGCTACCCTAAATTCGCTAGCGGCGAGATCCGTTCTTAGTATTTGCAGCATTCATACGACCTTTGCGCCGAAAGATCGATCCGAACATCATTTGAGAAATTTGTCCACCAACGGAGAAATCCACGAGCTCTTCGTCGGTATCTTGGACGAGGCTGCCGTCACCGCGTTCGCGGGTGGCCCATTTTGCGCGCGCATCGCGAGCTTCCTCGAAGACCTTTAGTAGTGCTTCGTCCGCTTCCTCGGTGCCGGCGTCGATAAGCGTCTTCATGGTGTGCAGTTCTTCAACTGCTTCGTCGATCCAACGGGAAATCGAAACTCGGTTTGTTACGCATATATCGCGGTGCATGTCAGCGCTGCCACCAGCCAGCCGGGAGACGTCTTGAAACCCGGTAGCTGACAGCTGTTCCATATCGCGCCACGCGGGATCTGAACTGACGGAACGCATCAAGGCTGTAGAAAGTATGAATGGCAAGTGGCTGATCGCCCCTACAAACCCATCATGCTCGTGTGCGTCGACGAACATCGGTTCTGCGCCGAGGGCGCTGACGAGACCGAGCACCGTCTGGACGGCGGCTTCGTCCGCCTCAACGGCGGGCACAACGCACCAGGTTGAACCTCGAAAGAGATCGCCATCGGCGGCCTCGATACTGCGCGAGCCACCGGCCATTGGATGCGTGCCGACGAAGTGGACGTTGCTAGGTAGATGTTCTGCTGCCCATTGCATGATGTCGGCTTTCGTCGACGATACATCGCACACAACCGCGCCGTCTCGAAGTACCGGTCCAATGTTTTCCATGACCTCTCGGGCCGCAAGTGGCGGAACAGCCAGCACCACCAGATCCGCCCCTTCAACTGCTTTGGTAATGCTCCACTCGGTGCGATCTACCGCCTTGGATTTTTTAGCGAAGTTCTGGTTCTGAAGATCGATATCAAAACCTGTTACTTCAAGAACATCGTCTCGCTTGCCATTGTTATTTGACCATTGCTTTAGGCCCAGACCGATTGATCCACCAATAAGTCCGAGGCCGATTATCGTTACTTGCTGACGCACGGTAGGGATCCTCCCAAGTCAAAATCTGCTATCAAAGCTGAGTAGGTAGCAGGCAGTATATCAGCGAATCATTATTATTCAGTGGCAACCGTCGCAGTGGCGGTTGGACCTTCGGTGTCGATAAAGTCGCTTGTTAGCGGATCAAATTGAACAACAAACCAGATGAACGCGCCAACCATCAGAATGAGCACCAATGCGAGAGCAATTGAAATTCCGATCCAGGATTCCTCATCGCCATATTCATATTCGAACTGGTTGTGATCGTTCATCGGTGATCGTGTTACTCGCCATTCACACAGTAATAATCCGTTAAAGACTGAACAGTGACTTTGTTACACTGCCAACCCGAAGGATGACAAAAAACTGGGTTATCTGCGCACCCGCTCGGAAGGAACGGATTGATGGCTGAATACAAGAACTACATAGATGGCCGCTGGGTCGAGTCTATCACTGGTAACGAATATATTCGGGAAAACCCTGCGACCGGAGAACAGATCGGAACATTCACAAAAAGCGGTGCAGGAGATGTCGATGCCGCAGTAGCGTCCGCACGTGAGGCGTTCAAGAGCTGGCGGCTGTATCCCGCGCCAAAAAGGGGAGAAATACTCTATCGCGTCGGCCAGCTGTTGATCGAGCGCAAAGAAGAGCTCGCTCGAATGATGACAGAAGAGATGGGAAAAGTAATCGCTGAAGCCCGCGGAGACGTCCAGGAAGGCGTCGACATGTCCTTCTTCATGGCGGGCGAGGGGCGGCGGCAGTTCGGGCAAACGACGCCGTCAGAGCTTCCAAACAAGTGGAATATGTCAGTCCGCAAGCCGCTTGGTGTCGTGGGCATGATCACCCCCTGGAATTTTCCGGTGGCTATTCCAACCTGGAAAGCCATGCCGGCGCTCGTCACCGGTAATACCATCGTCTGGAAACCTGCGAGCCATACGGCACGCCTGGCGGTGAAGCTTGTCGAGATCCTTGAGGAGGCAGGCCTGCCGCCAGGCGTCATGAATCTCGTGATCGGTGGCGGAACGGACGCTGGCGCTGCGCTGGTCCAGCACCCTGACGTGCCTGTCATCTCATTTACCGGGTCGAATGACGTCGGACGTCAGACGGCGATTGAATGCGCCCGCGCGGGCAAGCAAGTATCGCTGGAGATGGGCGGCAAAAATGCGATTCTCGTCCTTGATGACGCGGACGTCGAGCTAGCCGTTGACGGCATTCTCTGGAGTGCCTTCGGGACGTCAGGCCAACGTTGCACGGCGGCGTCGCGAGTGATCGCGGACCGCTCGCTGGCTGGCGATCTGGTAGATGCGCTTTCCAGCAGAGCAGCGAAGTTGAAACTTGGGAATGGTCTCGACGAGACGGTCGAGATTGGTCCGGTTGTGAGTGCCGCTCAGCTTGATCGCATTCACGCGTACATGGCAGTTGGAACCGGTGAGGGTGCGGATCTCGTCACGGGAGGCGAGATTGCGCGCGACGGTGACCTCTCGTCAGGGTACTTCCACCAGCCGACGATTTTCGCCAATGCGACGGGGAACATGCGCATCGCTCAGGAGGAGATCTTCGGCCCTGTTACGACGGTGATTCCTGTCGATTCAATCGAGGAAGCAGTCGAAGTGGCGAACAACGTCAAGTTCGGGTTGTCGGCGGCGGTCTACACCCGCGACGTGAACCGGGCTTTTGCCGCCATGCGTGATATCTATACCGGGATTCTCTACGTTAACGCCGGCACTATCGGAGCCGAGATCCATCTGCCGTTTGGGGGCACGAAGGGTACCGGCAACGGCCATCGTGAGTCGGGAGAGGCTGCGCTGGACGTCTACACCGAATGGCAGTCGATCTACGTCGACTATAGCGGGACGTTGCAGCGGGCACAGATAGACACATAAGCGAAAGAGATTCAGGAATAGGACTGGTAAGGGGTTAACGACATCTGATGCCAGTCCTATTCTCTTGCTCGCTGTAGACCACGGGAATCTCGGAGGCCTCGAAAGCTTAGCCAGAACTGGTAGCGTCCGTCGTATTCCAGTGAATCTTTTCGACCATTGCACAGCGGTCGAAAATGAGTTTGATGTCTGCGTCTCGCGCACTCGCGATGAGCTCCGGCGATTCGGCTCCCGGTTGCAGCCAGAAGTAGCTTGAACCAGCTTCGAGTGCATCTTTCAACACATGGAAACCAACACTCGCTGGAACGACGACGTCAACGACCGCCGGGATCGCTGGAAGATCCTGAATCCTGGCATAGGCGCGATCGCCTTCGATCGTTTCTTCGTTTGGATTGACTGGAAACACGCGATAGCCAGCGGCACGTAGATCGCGGTATATGCGATTGCCGAACTTTCTTCGGTCATTCGATGCGCCAACGACGGCCCAGACGCGTTCGTTCACGGCTTGCTCGACGAATTCGTCCATCGTGAGATCTCCTCGGTTAAACACGAGAGCCCTGCGTCGCACGCAAGGCTCTCGATGACATGTCGGCGGGAAGGGAGGGATTCGAACCCTCGGTGGACCTATAAAGCCCACAACCGCTTAGCAGGCGGCCCCGTTCGACCACTCCGGCACCTTCCCAAGGTTGTCTTCCGCTCCGGCGGAGAGGGAGGGATTCGAACCCCCGGGACGCGATGAACGCCCAACTGTTTTCAAGACAGCCGCCTTAAACCACTCGGCCACCTCTCCTAAACAAGGAGCGATCCTGTCAATTCTACACGTGACTGGCAGCCGCGGTAATCCTCTCGATGCCACCCATATAAGGTCGTAAGACGTTCGGGACCGTGATTGATCCGTCTTCGTTCTGATAGTTCTCGATGACAGCAATCAATGTTCGTGGCAGCGCCAGGGCCGAGCCGTTTAGCGTGTGAACGAATTCCGTCGACCCGCCGCCTTCCGGTCGAAACCGAATTCCAGCGCGGCGTGCCTGAAAGTCTCGGAAGTTGGAGCAAGATGAAACTTCAAGCCATTCGTCGCAGCCAGGAGCCCAGACCTCAATGTCAATCTTCTTCGCGGCCACGAAGGACAGATCGCCGGTACACATCTGTATGTGACGATAGGGAATCCCCAGCCGTTCCAGTAGCAGTGAACCTTGATCGATTAGACGATAGAGTTCGTTGTTTGAGTCGTCGGGGTGGACGAATTTGACGAGCTCGACCTTGTCGAACTGGTGGCCGCGTTTTATGCCGCGTACATCTCTGCCAGCGGAGAATTGCTCTCGCCGGAAGCAGGCCGAAAATGCGCAATGGTAAATTGGCAAGTCCTCCGCGCTAAGAATTTCGCCGGAGTACATGTTGGTGACCGGTACTTCAGCCGTCGGAATTAGCCAGTGGTCGCCCGTTGTCGTCTTGTACTGAGCGTCGACGAATTTCGGGATCTGTCCGGTGCCGACCAGCGTTTCCGTACGCACGAGGACCGGTGGATAGATTTCGGTGAAGCCATGTTCGAGGGTGTGAACATCGAGAAAATAGCGAGATTAGAGCGCGCTGAAGTCGCGCTCCAGCACCTTTTAGCAAGTAAAAGCGCGAGCCTGAGATCTTAACTCCGCGCTCGAAGTCGATAATACCGAGTTCTTCGCCGAGCTCCCAATGAGGACGTGGCTCGAAGTCAAATTCGCGCTTGTTGCCGAACTCACCGAGCATCACATTCTCTTCGTCGCTCGCGCCGATCGGTACGTCCGGGTCCGGGAGATTCGGAACCTCCATGAGGGCATTGTCGAGCGAGGTGTCTACTTCCTTGAGCTCCTGATCGAGAACTTCGATTCTCTGCCCGAGCTCGCGCATCGCTGTTATCTGCGCGTCACGTTCTGGCCCTGCTGCTTTGCGTCCGATTTCCTTGGAGCCTTCGTTGCGATCAGCGCGCAACTGTTCAACCTGAGTGAGAATCTCTCTCCTGCGAATATCGAGCGCAACGATTTCGTCGATTGGTGCGGTCTCTCCGAGCTTGCCGATTTCCTCTTTGACGAATTCGGCGCGCTCGCGGATCAAGCGAAAATCAAGCACGGTTCACTTCTTTCCAGTAAAAGTTTCAGACTCAGAACAAAGATGGTTGAGGGCGATGATGGGATAGAGAGATTGATCTTAATCGATCCAGCATCGCCTAGTCACTAGAGCCGTTCGGCACGAATTGCAGTGCCGAAGCCTCCAACCCTGGAAGGAAGGGTAACCAACCGGAAGCATAGGGTTGACGAACGCGCCGCTCGATGACGTAGTAGCGGCCAGCCGACGGCTCGCGAGGTTCGCGAAACAGGCGTAGGCGAGCCTCTTGAAGCGTTTTGCCGCCTTTTCGATGGTTGCAGAGGCGGCAGGCAGTCACGACGTTCTCCCACGTATGTTCACCCCCGCGGGAGCGGGGTATGACGTGGTCGACGGTGAGATCTCCTCCGAATTCGCCACAGTACTGGCAGATATAACCGTCTCGGGCGAATATTTCACGCCGCGTGAGCTTCACTCGAACCCTCGGGCGTCGAATGAAGCGGTGTAGCCGGATGACCGAAGGAGCATCGAGATCTAACGTCGCCGAGCGCACGGTTTCGTCGCCCGACTCGAGCACCTCGGCTTTGCGATTGAAGACAAGGACGATGGCGCGTCTAAGCGTGCAGACGTTGAGGGGTTCGTAATTCTGATTCAGTACGAGCACCGGACTGTGCATTACCGCCGGGCTCGCTTCATGGCCGTTCGGTATAGGCATAGTTGATCACTACCAGGCGCCGGATCTACCGGGCAACTTCTATCGTTCGATCGCCCAAATGATAACAACGCATCGAACGGTAGACCACATCCGAATCAGTCTGCGGCGAGCGCCACTTGCGGAATAACCAAGCGTAGCGCCTGCCCGGTATAGGATCGTGATACCTCGGCGATGTCCTCAGGCGTCCCTATGGCGAGTAACTCTCCACCACGTTCGCCGCCTTCAGGGCCGAGGTCGATGATCCAGTCGGCTGACTTGATCACGTCGAGGTTGTGTTCGATAACGACAATCGTATTTCCGCCGTCGGTCAGCCGCTGGAGTACGTGAAGCAACTTTTCGATATCAGCATAATGCAGCCCCGTTGTCGGCTCGTCGAGAATATAGACGGTTCGGCCGGTCGCGCGCTTGCTCAACTCCGTCGCCAGCTTGACCCGTTGCGCCTCTCCTCCGGACAACTGTGTAGCCGGTTGTCCCAGCCGTATATATCCGAGCCCAACGTCCGAAATTGTCTGAAGCTTATTGACGATCCTTGGAATGTTCTCGAAATGTTCCAGTGCTTCGTCGACGGTCATCGACAACACATCGGCGATGCTCTTGTTGCGATAGTGGATCTCGAGCGCTGCATCGTTGTAGCGGCGCCCGTTGCAAACCTCACACGGTACGAAGACATCCGGAAGGAACTGCATCTCGATCTTGATGATTCCGTCGCCCTTGCAGGCTTCGCAACGGCCACCCTTTACGTTGAATGAGAAGCGGCCGGGCTTGTAACCGCGTGTCTTCGCCTCCGGCATCGCGGCAAAGAGGTCACGGATGTAGGTGAAGACTCCGGTGTAGGTCGCAGGATTCGAACGGGGAGTGCGGCCGATTGGGCTCTGGTCGATTTCCACGACTTTGTCGATGTGTTCGAGGCCCACTATTGCATCGTGGCGACCGGGGCGGGATTTGGCGCGGAAGAGTACTTGTGCGAGTTTCGGATAGAGCGTGTCTGAGATGAGTGAACTCTTTCCCGATCCAGAGACGCCGGTGACGCAGATGAATGTGCCTAGCGGAAACTCGACATCGATGTTCTTGAGGTTGTTTTCTGACGCTCCGAGGAGCTTGAGGGAATCCCCGTTACCCTTTCTACGACTCGATGGCAACGCTATCGAGCGACGTCCGCTCAGGAATTGGCCGGTGATGGACGCCTCACAGTTCGCTATGACATCGAAGGGACCCGACGCTACGATGTGCCCGCCAAGTTCGCCTGCGCCCGGGCCGACGTCGATGATCCAGTCCGCGGTTCTCATTGTTTCCTCATCGTGTTCAACGACAAGGATCGTGTTGCCGATGTCTCGCAAAGATTCAAGCGTTGCGATCAACCTCGCGTTGTCGCGATGATGCAGTCCGATCGATGGCTCGTCGAGCACATACAGCACACCCATGAGACGGCTGCCTATTTGCGTTGCCAGACGGATCCGTTGCGCTTCGCCACCTGAGAGGGTGCCCGCCGAACGGTCCAGCGTTAGATAGTCGAGTCCAACGTCTACCAGGAATCCAAGGCGATCGCTGATCTCTTTGATGATCTGACGGGCGATGAGCTGATCGCGTTGACTCAGGAGACCGTCGCGGAGAGATGTGATCCAGTTCCAACCGTCGACGACGCTCATTTCCGTGACACGGGAAATAGATGTGTCGGCAACCGTCACTGCCAGAATTTCGGGCCGAAGCCGCTGGCCCTTGCAGGCCGGACAAGGGCGTGACGCCATGTAGCTTTCGAGTTCTTCGCGCACATAGTCGGAGGACGTATCGCGCAGTCGCCGTTGAAGTGTTGGGATCACCCCGTCATAGCGAACTTTGTAGCGGCGGTGGCGACCGTTGCGAGTGGTGTAGTTGATCTCTACTCGCTTGGAACCGGTTCCGTTGAGAATGATCTTTCGCTGCTTTGCGTCGAGTTCGCGCCAGGGGACATCGAGCGGTATGTCATATTCTTCACTGATCGCCTCGATGAGTGCTGAATACCAGCGGTGCGTTTCTCTACCTTCGCTCGACCAGGGACCGATAGCGCCATCCTGAAGCGTGATCGTCTTGTCTGGAACGATCAGATCTTCGTCGAACTCCATTGAAATTCCGAGACCATCACAGGTCTGGCAAGCGCCATGCGGGCTGTTGAAGGAGAACGTGCGCGGTTCGAGTTCGGGTATCGATATGCCATGTTCAGGGCATGCGAACGCTTCTGAATACCGAAGCTCGGGCCCGTCGATGACGGAGACGATGACGTTGCCTTCACCGGCTCTTAACGCCGTTTCGAGCGAATCGAGAACCCGGATTCGCAACGCATGCTCGTCGTCTGTTTCGAGGTCGTGTCGGACGACGATGCGATCGACGACAACGTCGATCGAGTGCTTGAAGTTTTTCTCAAGACTGAAATTTTCGTCCAGATCGCGCACTTCGCCGTCGACGCGCACGCGCACGAAGCCTTGCGAGCGCAGCTGATCCAGCGGCCCCTTGTGCTGACCTTTGCGGTCGCGCACGACGGGTCCGAGGATCATAATCCGGCTGCCCTCTTCGAGTTCGAAGATCTGATCCGCCATGTCTTGTGGCGACTGGCTGGCGATAACACGGTTGCAAATCGGGCAATGGGGGATACCAACCCGGGCAAAAAGCAGTCGTAGGTGATCGTAAACTTCGGTTACCGTGCCGACTGTTGAGCGGGGATTGCGGCTCGTGCCCTTTTGGTCGATGGCGATGGCTGGTGAAAGTCCGTCAATCTGGTCAACATCAGGCTTTTCGAGCTGGCCGAGGAATTGCCGCGCGTAGGCTGACAATGACTCCACGTACCGGCGCTGTCCCTCGGCGTAGATCGTATCGAAGGCCAGCGAGGATTTGCCGGATCCGGAGAGGCCGGTTATCACGACCATCTGGTCGCGAGGTATTTCGACATCGATATTCTTGAGATTATGCTCGCGAGCACCTCGGACCCGGATCTTGTCGATTTTCACTTGTGGCGGCCTCCCCGTATCTGATAACGGAACTAATTGTGCCACGCGGTCACGGCGCGACCGTACATAGAACATACATTCTATCCAAGCCTATCGCAATAGGTCTTGACCAATTCGATAGAATAGAAATGACCGTTCGTTGAACATATTGGAAGACGGTGCCATGGCGGAACAACACAGAATGCCAACTACACAGTTCCGCCGGAGTTCTGTAGCGTACTAACGGAGCGTTTTCGGCATCTTCGTCATGCGCTGAAACGTCGCCCGCCTCGATATGAGAGCGGGTTTCATTTTTGCAGAATCCGTCGAAATAGGACTGAGAGAAGAAGAACATGACCGCCCTCGGGACATTAGAGGAGATGGGTCGCGCGTATGAGCCCGCGGCAGTCGAACAGCGTTGGTACAAGTTCTGGCATGACCGTGGATACTTTTCGCCACGGGGCGAAGGCGAGCCATTCGTCATTGTAATGCCACCACCAAACGTGACCGGCGAGTTGCACATGGGACATGCGCTCTTCGTGACTGTCGAGGACATACTGATTCGCTACCAACGTATGAAAGGCCGCCGAGCGCTCTGGCTTCCCGGGCGCAGACCATGCAGGAATCGCCGGTCAATGGGTGATCGAACGGCAACTGACTGAAGAGGGCATAACGCGGCACGACCTCGGGAGAGAAGCGTTTTTGGAACGTGTCTGGGAATGGATGGACAAGTACCAGATGCGCATTCGCGAGCAGCTCACATCGCTCGGCGCGTCCTGCGATTGGTCTCGTTATCAATTCACCATGGACCCGGGGCCGGCGCGGGCGGTGCGGACCGTGTTCAAACAACTCTATGATGAGGAACTGATATATAGAGGTGAGCGCCTCATTTCCTGGTGCCCGCGGTGCAACACGGCCCTGTCCGATCTCGAAGTGATCCATCAAGGAAATTACAGGCTCTATCTGGGAGCTGGCCTACCCGCTGGAGGATGGCACCGGCGAAATCACAGTGGCGACGACACGTCCCGAAACTATGCTCGGCGATACAGCGGTGGCAGTGCACCCTGACGACGAACGTTACCAGTTCTCTCATCGGTCGCTACATCGACTCTTCCGATTGTCAATCGCCGAATCCCGATCATCGCCGACGAAGCTGTCGATCCTGAGTTTGGCTCTGGCGCAGTCAAAGTGACGCCGGCGCACGATCCAAACGACTTCGAAATGGGCAATCGCCACGACCTGCCTCGAATCAGCGTGATGAATTTCGACGGGACGATGAACGACGAAGCTGGCCCCTTCGCCGGCCAACCGAGCGAGGAGGCACGCCAAGGCGTCGTCGAATGGTTTCAACTCCAACGGGTTGTTGCGTTCCGTGAAGGCCTATACCCATTCGGTTGGGACCTGCCAGCGTAGCGACACCATCGTCGAGCCGATGATCTCTACCCAGTGGTTCGTGGATATGAAGCCGCTGGCTGAGCCAGCCGCCGAAATCGCGCGCACCGGCGAATTGCGTTTCGTCCCAGACCGATTCACTGGCGTCTATCTGAACTGGATGGACAATATCCAGGACTGGTGCATATCGCGCCAGTTGTGGTGGGGACACCGTATTCCCGTCTGGTACTGCTCCAATTGTCAGCATCAATGGGCTTCTGTTGACGAAACGGTCGATGACATGCGAGATGTGCGGATCGTCTGCCATCGAGCAGGACCCAGATGTGCTCGATACCTGGTTCTCGTCGGGGCTCTGGCCGTTTTCGATGCTCGGTTGGCCAGATGAGACCGAAGATCTGAAGAACTACTATCCAGGGCATGTTATGGAGACGGGCCATGACATCATCTTCTTCTGGGTGGCAAGGATGGTCTTCTTCGGCCTCAAGTTCATGGACGAGAAGCCATTCCACACGGTCTATCTTCATGGGATCGTCCGAGATGAATATGGTGATCGGATGAGCAAGACGAAAGGTAACGTGCTCGATCCGCTCGAAATCACGAACAAATTCGGCACCGATGCACTGCGATTCACGCTTATCACCGCTTCCGGACCCGGCACCGATCTGAAATTGGCCGAGGATCGAGTTGAAGCGAACCGAAACTTCGCCAACAAGATCTACAACATGACGAAGTTCGTCCTTTCTGCTCTCGATTCGGCGGAAATCCAGCGTGATGAAAGCGGCGATGTCGCGGAACCCGATGGAGCGATCGCTGTCACTGGTCGACCGCTGGATTCGTGACTGGACTCCATGACACGATCGAGCGAGTTACGCAGGATGGTTGATGCCTATCAACTGCACGAGGCCGGGTCGGACAATCTACGAATTCATGTGGTCGGAGTTTGCCGACTGGTACGTTGAAGCTGCGAAAGTGCGATTGCGGGACGAGCCTGTCGATCCTGCAGTCGCCACAAGTGCTGGCGTACGTCCTGGAGCGATCGCTGCGCCTTCTGCATCCATTCATGCCATATGTCACCGAGGAATTGTGGCAGCGTTTGCCGCATCTCGGTGACGCACTGATCATTGCCAAATGGCCGGAAGCCGGCCGAGAGTTATCCAGACGACTTCGAGAAGTTCGAGGCAGTCAAAGAAGCTACGCGCCTCGTCCGCAACGCACGCGCGGAACACAGCGTCGATCCTGGACGAGCGATCGCTGCAACTATCTACCCTGGTGCGCTCTTCGATGCCTACGAAGCGACGCAGCGCGAATTCCGGTTTCTTACCAGGATCGATGAAGAGTCAGTTCGAGATGTATCCAGGTGGGCCGGAATCGCCTCCTGAAGCCACGATTTCCATTGTCTCCGGTGGTGCGTCGATCTTCCTACCGATGGCCGGACTCGTGGATATCGGCGCCGAACGGGATCGTCTGAATCGGGAACTGGAAGAAGCAAGACAGGAAGCGGCCAGGGCGGCAGGCCATGCTCAGCAACGACCAGTTTGTCGAGCAAAGCACCGGATAATGTCGTCCAGCAACAGCGAGATCGACTCGACAAGGCCAACAACACCGTCGAATTGCTCCTGCATAGGCTCGATGAACTTCCAATCGCTGGATAACGAGGTTGACGAGTCCTTCTTCGTTCGAGATGTAAACACGGTCGCCCGTGATCTCATTGGCCGCCGCCTTCGCGTCGTCTGCGGCGGCCAAGAGACTCATGCCATCATCGTTGAGACGGAAGCGTACGGCGACGCAAGTGATCCAGCATCCCATGCAGCCTTTCGACCGGGAGGCAGGGCGGCGATGATGGCGGGTCGCGCCGGGTTGGTGTACGTATACTTGCCTACGGCATGTATCCTTGTTTCAACTTCGTGACCGGCCCGGTCGGCCGAAGCAAGTGCCGTACTCGTTCGCGGTGTCTGGCGGGATGGCGATCCGCAGGCCAGTGCTAGGGCCGGGTCGAACTACGAGATCACTAGGGATAACCGCATGCGATCATGGTAGCTTCATGTTCCGGGCCCCCGCTTTGGAATCAGCACTCATCGCGAGGAATTCAGTATTGAAACAACCCGTCGTATCGGCATAACGCGTGCCGTCGAAACCGAATGGCGCTTCGTAGCAACGCTCGAGAATTGATCGATCATGTCATGAACCACATTGCAAAACTCTCCCAACTACAATCGGCAAGATTGCGGCCGGTGAAGTTGTCGAACGTCCGGCAGCCGTAGTCAAAGAACTTGTCGAAAATTCGATTGACGCAGGCGCAAGCCGCATCGATGTCGAGATTTCAAACGGCGGCATCGAACTGATCCAGGTTCGAGATAATGGGAGTGGCATCCCGCTTGATGAACTGGCGCTGGCCGTTGAACGCCACACAACTTCGAAGCTCAGCAGATATCGAGGATCTCGAACGCATCCGGACGCTAGGATTTCGCGGTGAAGCGCTCGCGTCAATCGCGGCTGTCAGTAAATTCGCAATACATTCGATTGCAGTGGATGCTTCGACTGGCGGATCGATCGAAGTTGCGTTTGGCGATGTCCATCATGTGAATGCCTCAGCCTGGGGTAGCGGAACCTCCGTGGAAATACGAGAACTCTTCGCTAACGTTCCCGCCCGCAGAAGATTTTTGCGGACGGAGCGTACCGAAGCGGCATACATCGAAAGAGTTGTCGGCGCACATGCGTTAGCCTATCCGAAGATCGCGTTTTCGCTTGCCCATGACGGCCGACAAATGCTCTCCACAGACGGACGATCCGGTTCCAGGGGCGCGGCGGCAGGCGTTTGGGGCTATGACGATGCATCGCAATTGGTCGATATCGCTGAACAGGAACATGAGCACGTCGGCTATTCAGTTTCAGGGCTTATGTCGCTGCCTTCATTGAGTCGAGCGCGGCGAGACCGCCTGTTCGTATTCGTGAACGGGCGTTTGGTTCAGAGCAGACAGGTCGCCACGGCAGTTGAGCAGGCCTACCACACGCTGCTCATGATCGGACGCAAGCCAGTCTGCTGTGTGGCAATTGAAGTCCCGGCGGAGCGAATAGATGTCAACGTTCATCCAACCAAGATGGAAGTTCGGTTCGCTGACGAGCGCCTCGTCTTCGCGCTCGTTCGACGGGCTATCAGCGCCACGCTGGCAGCGGAAATCCATCATCAGGAGATTCCTACGGTATTCAAAGCACCGCTCGCTCCGCCGTCGATGGCGATCCCATCGAGCCAGGATCAAGGTGTGCAACGCATGCTGCATCTTGCAAATCCATCTCGAATGGGAGCTTCGCCAGCTCACACTGCACTTGACGCCCCAGCGGAACACAGGACCGCCGGAGGTGATTCGCTGCCGGTACTGCGCGTGCTTGGGCAGGTAGCTTCATCGTTTATCACAGCTGAAGGGCCGGACGGACTCTATCTGATCGACCAGCATGCGGCGCATGAACGCATTCTCTTCGAGAAAGTCATGGAGGAGTACGCATCCAGAAGTCCCGCCAAGCAATCTCTGCTCGATCCTATCGTTGTCGAATTGAACTGCTGAGCAGATGCAAATGCTGGAAGCTTGCCAGGAAGAGTTGCTGGCGCTCGGTTTCGAATTTGAAGAATTCGGACCGGAAGCGTTGCGCTTCGCGCCGTGCCTTCGGCCATCGCACGCAAATCCCCGGAGCGAGCGCTTCTTGCAGTAATCGATGAGATGATCGATGGAGGGCGCGGAGATTCGCGGCTGGAATCGCTGGCCATTAGCGCGGCCTGTCATGGCTCGATACGGGCCGGACAACCGCTATCGCTGCTTGAGATGCGCGAACTCGTGACTAGCCTAGAACGTTGCGAATCATCTCTCGCGTGCGGACACGGACGTCCAACAATCATACGTATGACGGCCGAGGATCTTGCACGCCAATTTTCCCGCAGTGATGATGAACCAGGTTCAGCCCCATCTGGTGCGAACTCCTGCTAGATGCCGACCTCTACGCCTTCTTCACCGGTGAACTTGATCCAACCATGACGGAGTGCATAGATCACTGCCTGGGTCCGGTCATTGACCTGTAATTTCCGAAGAATCGAAGTGATGTGATTCTTGACCGTCTGGTCGCTGATACCCAGTATCGAAGCGATTTCTTTGTTGCTATTTCCTTGTGCGACGCAATCGAGAATCTCCACTTCACGAGGAGTAAGCGGCGAGAAGACGGCATCGCGAGTGTGATCGATGCGGGCTAATTCTCGGAACTGATCGAGGACGCGGGAAGCCACGAATGGGTGGGACAAGACGTTCTCATTGATTAGATACTCGCCTTTTGCGACCCGGCGAATGACAGCTACGATCTGGGAAGGATCGACGTCTTTTGTGCAGTAGGCTGCGGCTCCAACGCGGATGGCGTTGAAGAGCTGTTCATCGTCTTCGTGCATTGTGACCATTACTACGCCGACGCGTGGATTGCGTCTCTTTACGATGCGCGCAACTTCAATGCCATTGATTTCCGGCATATTGATATCAAGAACCATGACGTCGGGGCTGAGTTCGTCAGCCATCTTGATCGCTTCGTCGCCACCGGCTGCTTCGCCGACGACAACCATGTCGGATTCCGCTTCCAGGCTCCAAACGATGCCTCGCCGAAAGAGCGGATGATCGTCGACGACCAGAACTTGTATGCGTTGCATCGGGTGCATTGTGCCTCCTAGCCCGAATCCTTCAATAAGCGGCTGATCTGCTGTTAGAACAAGCCTTTTGTGAACCTACCTCAATACTTCCAATATCCGGCGTAGTCCCAATCGCCGGATAGTACTTGTTTATGTACTTTCTAATCGGTACTAGTCAGATGATTTCCTCTTGGCTGGTGGAATGAGAGAGAAATCTTCGTCCCAACCCCTCGTTGGCTTTCAATGGAGAACGAGCCGCCGATGAGATTGATGCGTTCCTCGATGCCTTTTAAACCTTGTCCGCCCATCGCGTGAGCGCTAACTCGTTCGGGGTCGAAGCCACGGCCATCATCCTCGACAGTGACGAGAATACTGGCGTCCGAGTTCTTCCGAATTCGGACATCGACTCGATTCGCGCGGGCGTGTTTGCTGGCATTCTGGATACTTTCCTGGACGACTCGAAACGCCGTGAGCTCCAATTCGGCGTCCATTCGGCCGATGTCTTCGTCCATATCGATATCCACTATCATCGGGAAAATTGATTGGTAACTCTGAACATAGTGGAGCAATGTGTTGGCCGAGCCCGCGATCTTTGAGCATTGTCGGCCGATGATCGAAAATGAACCTGCGTATTTCCGTCAGACCGTCACGCATTGTGCGCTTTGATCCGCTCGATCTCGGCAAGGCTGTCTTCAATCACCGTATCGCGTTCCGACTTTAGAGCGCGCTCAATGAATTCGAGACCGATGATGGCGTTGGCGAATGCCTGCGCCGGACCGTCGTGAATGTCCCTTGCAAATCTCTGGCGCTCATCTTCGCGGGCGCGCAGTTCCGCCATCTTGATCGCAAGAAAGCTGGCGCTCCCGGGATCTGGGAGATCGGCACCAGTTTCGATCTGCCTGTGAGCGGATAGGAGTACTGAGGAAAAATCCGCGAGGCTTCGTTCGAATGCTTGTGCAGCGTGTAGTTGGACGATAAACTCTCGTTCAGAAGCGATAAGAGTAGCGATGTCGGGCTGGTGCGGATCCGGGGGGTCTGGTTCAATGATCAAGCGACGCGAGCAACTCGCGCTCTTCGCGAACCTGTTCCACTGCAGCGCGGTCGCTGTCTACCTGGCTAGCGACTACTGCAACGCTTCGATCACTCAATAGCCGGTATGTCATCAATCGCACGATCAATGGCATCCAGCGCGCTGGCAGACAAGTTCCTGCATGATTTGTGGATGATCTTTTGCCCGGATTTTCATTTCTCCCGTTCGAAACCTTACTTTGCAACCTGAGAGGAGAACGTCACCTCTCGTTTTGCTACGGACCAATTTCTGTCTCATTTTTCAGCTCGAATTGGGTAGGCGAACCCTTTCCGAGCACAGCGCCTCATTCCCAGCCGCTACAACCCTTCAATTGGTGATTGCGGTTGCACCAGGCCACGTCTGTGCAGGCTCTTGATCGCGTCGGCTGTCTCCAGATCGGGTAAACAAATATCTTCGCCGACTCCACCGATTGACTGTACTTCTGCGAGCGCGGAAAGCACCAACCAGTCTGTTGATGAAATTTCAGCGGCTTCACTGAGCGCTTGCTGATCCACCCGCTTCCAGGACGAAGCCGTGCTGTACCCTTCCTGCGCCAGAACTGCGCTATCTGCTTCCCACCTGGATCCATCGAGTATCAGTTGCTGAACGGACAGATCGAGACCGAGCGGAACGGAAGGTATGCGGTCGACCGTGATCTGAAATTCTCCGTCGCTTAGGTCGAGAATCCGATAGATGTCCTGCTCCAGAAGGCGTTGGACAAAACTTGCCCAGCGAATCGGTTCGACAAGATTTCGAACTACGAACGCGAGACCAGGTGTTCCGTAGTCTGGAGAGATCGAACGAAGAGCTGCCTCTGTTGCCTGAGGCAAATAACGGCAGGCGAGGATCGTACCGTGAACGTCAAAATCGTCAAGTCCCCAGCCAGCAATGCGACCGGCCTCAAGGAATAGTCGCGACTCAGCGTCATCATACGTGATTACAATGGAGCCTGTCTTCTCGGAGAGAGCGAATAGTTGAAGCAACTCGCCTAGGCTGAATTCCTCAAGATATCCCCGCACCGATCGATTCCCCCTGCCATGTGTGTGCACGTGTGCCATCATGGGACCTAATTGTACTTACCTCTCATCGAGTTCCATCGGACGGTTAGAACGTCCAGGAACATTCGCATCGAGTCGACACCCGGACGCACCTTGCTGCCTGGAGCATGAGTCCAGACGACTGGCACTTCCGCAATCTTGTATCCCGCTTTGCGGGCAACAAACAGCAGTTCAACGTCGAATGCTGAAACGCGAGGACCACGAACCGGGCGACCCGACTGATGCACGAGGAGTTTTGGGAAGACCTGGTCCGCTACATCTCGGCTCACGAGCTTGAATCCACACTGCGTGTCTCTGATTCCTCGAATCGCGGCCAGTTGAACGACCCCGTTGAATGCACGCCCCATGAGGTGACGGTACTGGGGCTCATTGATTCGTCGAGCCTGTACCCCCTCTCGACTGCCGATAGCGATGTCAAACCCGCGCCCACGATACTCCAACAGCAGTTTCACAGCCTCGATGGGTGTGGAGAGATCAGCATCGGTGAAGAGGATATTTCTTCCCTTGGAGATTCCGACACCGGCGCTCACGGCAGCTGCCTTCCCCAAGTGTTGTTGTCTTACAACTTGGTAATGCGGATTGCCTGATCCAGAATCGCGGGCGACCGCGCTAGTACGGTCGTCGCTTCCGTCATCGACGACGATGACTTCAGAGGAATAGGCCTGGGAGTTTAGAAACTGTCTGATTGATTCGAGCGTCGCAGGTAGTCGCTGTTCTTCGTTATAGGCGGGAATCACAACGCTGAGAAAGGGACGCTGCTCTGTACACCCGTCAGGGCGCGAATCAATGTTCATTGCGTCGTTTGTTCGCACAATCTCACAGCCGGTCATAAGTCAATGATACCTAGGAGATCTACGCGTTGGCCTAAGACAGGAGAATGAATTCGCGGCGGCAATCGAAGCGTTTCGATTTCGGTCTGCGGAAAGCGATGAGTCCCACTACTCCGGCCATCGTGCCCCTCAGCGCCGCTCGTGCTTCCGGCGATCGCGCATGACTTAGATGCCGAGCATTTCGTCCGAGATGGTGTGCGACGATAGATTTCCAGTGGCGTCTCAAGATTTGTCGCGGCATCGACCTGATAAGCACAGCCCAGATGTTTCTGGACACGTAGTAACTGGCCAATTTTCCGCCGCCGCTTGCGGAAAGATGATGTCGCACGACCGCGTCTGGAACGTAAACACAATCGAATCCTTCACGCTGTAGCCGCCAGGCCAGGTCGACGTCTTCGAGATACATGAAAAACTGGGGATCAAATGTCGACCCGTTCGCAAGTCGAACTCGTGACAACGCTGAGCGTCGATAGAGCGCCGCCCCGGCACAGGCTCCGAAGATCATCTCTTCCCGATCGTACTGACCCAGATCGTCCAGCCACACTCCGCGATTCACCGGCATGCCCCAGGTGCCGAACGCGTCACCGGCCGAATGAAATCTTGGTGGATCGTCGAAGAGGAGCATCTTGCTTGCGAAACTGCCCGCCTCTGGATGGCGATTCGCACAGGCGACCAGCGATCCGAGCCACTCCCGCGAAACTTCAGTGTCGTCATTAAGCAGGGCGACGAGAGGAGCTTTCCCAGCAGAGATGCCCTTGTTTAATGCTCGCACGAGTCCACCATTGCGCTTGGCTCTAATGACTGTTGCTCCTGGATGGTTTTCGGCGACCACGGGAGTCACTGATTCAGGCGACCCGTCGTCGACGACGATCAGCCTATAATCGCGAAATTTCATACCAGTAAGGGAACGTAAGCAGTTTGCGAGCAGTTCGGGTTGACCGTAGGTAGCGACGATGAGATCGACGCAAGGCTCGGTCAAGCCAGACATCGTGCCAGTGCGTCGCGCCAGTGGGGCATCAGTTTGCGCTGTTCGGGCCAGGCAAGTGATGTGAGAATGCCGTTGGCTGGTGGAGTGGCGGCACGCGGAAACGAATCGGCATCAATTGGGAGGATCTCACATTCCAGTGCCGCTATCTTCGCAATTTCGACGGCCCAATCATGCCATGACGTTGAGCCGGAATTCGTCAAATGGTAGGTGCCAGGGGGTCGAGTTTGCACAAGTTTGAGGACACCAATTGCCAGATCAGGCGCATATGTGGGATTGCCGAACTGATCATCGACAACCGAAATCGTTTCCCTTGACCTCATGAGATTGATCATCGTGTTGACGAAATTTCTGCCCGATTCGTCGAACACCATTGAAGTACGGATGACGTATGAGGATCGACAGGATTGTGATGCTTCAACTTCTCCGGCAAGTTTCGACGCGCCGTAGACGCTTATGGGATTTGGATGATCAAATTCATGATAGGGTGCTTCTTGTTCACCATCGAATACGAAGTTTGTCGAGATATAGGCCAGAGTGGCGCCAACGCGGTCAGCGGCGGCTGCGACGTGCCGAGTTCCGAGTGCGTTGATCGAATACGCTTCTTCAGTCCTGGATTCGCAACCATCGACATCAGTCATAGCGGCGGCGTGGATAACGATGTCCGGGCGGACACTGGCGATCCAATCACGAACCGGGGACCAGTGGCGTACATCTACGTCAACTGAGCTTGTGCCGACAATGTCGAAATATTCACCGGAGTGTTTGAGAAGCGCTCTGCCGAGTTGGCCGGTTATCCCGGTCACCGCAACTCTGACCGGTGCCACTATGAGACGACCATTCCGTCGCCCGGGTTCGTATGTATCTGCCCGTTGTAGAGCAGAATGGATCCTCTCAATAGAGAAAAGATCACCCTGCCGGGCCAGCGTATTTCGCTATATTGATCTTCGGAATCTGGATCGAATACAAAGAGATCGCCGTCTGAGCCCGGCGCGAAGGAGCCCTTTTGCGGGAAGAACCCTGCAGCCTTTGCGATATTCCCGGAGGTTAGTGCTGCGATGCGATCGAGCGTCATCGATCGACGCAGATGCCCTTCATGATAGAGGAAGTGAATAATCGGGAAATCGTGACCGGACCGAACTAGAAAATGCACAGGTTCGTCGGAGAGGAGAAGGCTCCACTGCTCCTCGGTCAACTCGCCAGATTCGTCGGGTTCGATAGTCTCTAAAGCCTCCGGAATGTTCCGGATGATGTCCAGGCACGCTGAAGACGTTACTTCGTCATCAGATATCGCGGTGGTGATACCACCGCGTACTTTTATCAGAGCATCTTCGGGATTGATGCCCGCAGGCTGGGCAATACCGGGGAAGACCAGATGGCCGGAAGCGTTGACGGTACGCCAAACCGGCTGATCGGGCGCTTCGACGATGATACCGTCGTGAATTGTCAGGGAACCGCTGGCCGGCGCGTCGGGTCCGACGAACCGGCCATTTGTTATTCGGGTATCGAGCGGTTCTGACGTCACTCTGCGATCAGCCTAGCAGGCGATATTGTACGAAGACCGGAACTCTTTGATCTGACCCGATTCAAGGTCAAAAGAGTGGCGCAAGATACCGTCCAACGAGCCGCCATAGATATGAATTGAGCAAGAAGGTTCGTCAGTGATGTTGTGGATCAAGTGATAGTCGTCGTCCGGTGGGACAAGCCCGCTAACGTCACCAGGGAGATTATGAGCGACGCTAATTTCCTTCATCTGGGCATAGCCCTCGCGTGAACCGTCGTCAGTGCGATGATAGCGCCGCTCGAGCTCCATGCCTTTCCAAACTCCGACGAGGCCCCAGAGCATATGATCGTGGACCGGGGTTCCGTAATCTGGCCACCAGACCGTGGAGACGACCGTCCAACTGTCATCGGTGCCTTTTGCCAGCATATAGTTCGCGATGCCGCCCTTTTCCGGGATCTGGAACTTCGGATCGAGCCAGCTCATGTCGGAGAGGAGTTCTTTAAAGTGTGGAGTTGCTTCGGCGACGATCGCCGCTCCATCCACAGTACCGTTTGTATTGCTTCGAACGATCTGGTCCAGGCGGTTTGTGAAGAGGTCGAGTGCCGCGCTCGTCGTTTCGATTGCCATTGGGTTATCTCCTTGGATCTTATCGATATAGTCCGGGTCCCGAGAATCGCTCAAGACGCTATCATCATCGTAGCATAGGGGCCATCGACTATCGGAAGTAAGAGGACAATACCGATGCCTGGAACAATAACAACAGATGCACTTGCGACCATGCGGGAGACCCAGACTCCGCATGCCCTACTTGATGTGCGTGAAAAGGGTGAGTTCGTCCAACGCCACATTTTTCACGCCGTGCCGATGCCTAGAGGATTGATCGAATCGCGGTTGCCTCAACGCGTTCCCGACAAATCGGTGCCGATTATCGTCTATGACGAGGATGGACACCGGGCCGAGTTCGCTGCCGCACGCATCGAAGAGATCGGGTATTCGAATGTAAGCACGCTACAGGGCGGATTGGACGCCTGGGAGCAGGCTGGCGGGCGGACAGACTATGGAACGAACGTGCCCGGCAAAGATTTTGGCGAGAAGGTCTCCGTTGTGCGCCGAATCCCGTCTCTCACTCCTGACGAGATAGTCGAGCGGATGGGACGAAACGAACGCGTGATCATTCTGGATTCGCGAACCCGCGAAGAGTACGAACGCAATCACGTTCCCGGTGCATTCAGTGCTCCCGGGCGCGGAACTGCCACGAAGGATTCGGACGGTCATTGATGCACCGGAGAACAGGGGCGCGACGATCGTCGTCAATTGCGCCGGTAGGACCCGCAGTATTCTCGGTGCGGACGTGCTGATCCGTATGGGCGTTGAAAATCCGGTCTTTGCGCTTGAAAACGGCACGATGGCCTGGTCGATGGCTGGCCATGAGCTCGAGGCCGGTGAAGGGCGCCGATATTGATGTCGCGAGGGCCCCGGCCGCGCTTCAGATAGTTCGTGATTTCGCAAACCGGGTTGCGAATGAGGACGGAGTCGGCGTCCTATCCGTCGAGGAATTTGTCGAGTTTCGTGCGGCTGGGCATCTGCACTATGCCCTCGACGTCCGCTTGCCTCACGAATATCGTGAAGGCCACATTCCGGGTTCAGTCTCATTGCCTGGCGGACAGGTCGCACTGGCTGCTGACGAGGTCGTCGCAGTCAATCAAGCGCCGATTGTGCTTGTTTCCGAATACCGATATCCGCGCGAGGATTACCGGCTCGTACGCCCGTCAGATCGGCTATCCGAATGTCTTGGTGCTCGAAGGCGGAATCGAAGCTTGGACGAATTCAGGCGGTGAGTTGACTACAGAGAACGCAAATGTTCGAAGTTCCCGGACTGGAAGAAGCGCGTGACAGCGACTCGTTCGATCTCCGCCGCCGAACTTGCATCCAGAAGTTGACGAGCGAGACCTGTTGATCGTGGATGTGAAGGGCAGCGGTGATTATGCGCTCGATCACATCGAAGGATCGCGTTGGGTGCCTCGCGGAGATATTGAACGCAGAATAGGCAATTACGCGATCTTCTCTTGATACACCGATCGTCCTGACATGCAACGACGGCGTGCGATCCGCGCTCGCAGCGTCCACACTTCAGGATTTGGGGTACAGCAACGTACGGTGGCTCGAAGGTGGGATTGATGCCTGGAAAGCGAGCGGTCGAGCGGTCGTGGAAGGGCTCGACGGCGCAGACGTGTCCGAGCGAGAAGCGAAAGATGACGTCGAAATGATTGGACGAGTCGGACCGTTCGCCCGATCGCGACAAGACATGATCGACTACCTGGAGTGGGAGATCGAGTTGGGTCACAAGTATGAAACCGAAGAGTAGACAGGAGACTGCGAGTGCTGCGTCTTGGCGCACATATGTCCGTCGCTGGCGGACTTGAGAAGGCGTTCGACCGAGCGACCCAGGTGGATTCGGATGCCGTTCAGATATTCACCTCAAATCAACGGCAGTGGAAAGGGCGCGAAGTCACTGCCGAAATGGCCGAGCTGTTTCGGGAAACGCAGGCAGCATCGGGCATTGAGCCGGTCGTCTCGCACAATTCCTATCTGATCAACATGGCGTCGCCGAAGGACGACCTGTGGGAGAAAGTCTATCGCAGGTCAGATCCAGGAGCTTGAACGCTGCGAACGTCTCGGAATTCCGTTCGTTGTCGCGCATCCCGGGCGCGCACACGGGTCTGGCCGGGAGGCAGGAATCGAGCGGATCGTTCAGGCCCTCGACCGCATCCATAGTGATCTTGCCGGATACAGCGTTGTGACGTTGCTGGAGACGACCGCCGGTCAGGGGACGACGATCGGGGGCGAGTTTGAAGATCTTGCCGAGATCCTGAACCGGGTTGCCGCATCCGGAGCGGCTTGGCGTCTGTTTCGATACCTGCCACGTGTTTGTCGCTGGATATGACTGCCGGGATGCGACAGCTATGGAGAGACGATGTCGCGCTTTGAAGAGATCGTTGGTATCGATGCGATCAAGGCGTTTCACTTCAATGACTCGAAAGGCGAGCTCGGATCGCACCTCGACCGCCATGACTACATCGGGCAAGGCGAGATCGGCGTTGAAGGTTTTCGCAACTTCATGAATGATGAGCGACTGGCCGGAAGACCGGCACTCCTTGAGACGGACAAAAGCGACGACTTGCATGAGGACCGAGAGGCTATCGAGCTTCTGCGATCCCTTGTGTCCAGTTAGCGCTGATGCGGCTAGATACGGTTGAAGACTGCGAGGCGAGTTTCGGTCATGTCCTCAATGGCGTACCGAAGCCCCTCGCGGCTCAGCCCTGAATCCTTCACCCCGCCATAGGGCATATGGTCGATGCGGTAGGTCGGGATGTCGTTGATGATGACCCCACCGACTTCGAGCCGATCCCAGGCCGAGAGCGCGTGTTCCAATGTTGACGTGAATACGCCGGCTTGAAGTCCGTAGACCGAATCGTCGATGCGCTCGAGACCCTCGTCCCAATCCGAGAAGCTGAAGAGATTGACGATCGGCGCGAAAGCCTCGCGCGCGCAGACCGCTGCTTCAGCTGGAGCGTTGGTGATGACCGTCGGCATGTAGAACTTGCCGTTTGGTTTGCCGCCGGTCAGCACCTTTGCACCATTCGTCGACCGCTGCTTTCACCCACTCGTCGATTCTCGAGACGGCGCGTTCGTCGATCATTGGTCCCAATGTCGTCGCGGGGTCGGCAGGATCGCCCATCACGACGGATTCAGCAGCCGCGACGAGTCGATCCGCGAATTCATGAAATACGTCCTCGTGGATGTAGACGCGCTGAACGGAGATGCACACCTGACCGGCATAGGCGAATGCGCCGACGAGTACTCGCTGGGCCGCGAAATCGAGATTCGCGTCCTTGTCGATTATGACGCCAGCATTGCCACCGAGTTCGAGGACGACTTTCTTGCGGCCGGCTCTGGATTTCATATCCCAACCAACATCCGGTGATCCGGTGAAGCTGAGCAAGTTTGAAGCGGTCGTCGGTGACGAGCTTGATCACCGAGTTGCCGATCCATCGGCATGATCGACACCGCGCCCTTTGGCAGTCCTGCTTCGTCAATCATTTCAGCAAATGTCAAGCATCGTAAGCGGGTCATAGCTGGGTGGCTTGAGGACGATCGTATTGCCTGATGCAATGGCTGGAGCGATCTTGTGCAGTGCCAGATTGAGAGGGAAATTGAAAGGAGAAATTCCGGCTATTGGACCGATAGGTACGCGGCGGGTAACGCCAAAGCGACCCGGCGGATGATGCCATCAGGTCAAGCGGGATCTGTTCGCCGGTAATGCGTTGTGCTTCTTCGGCTGCAACCCTCAGCGTGAATACGCCGCGATCGACCTCGACGCGCGATTCGTTGATTGGCTTCGCAGCTTCGGCCGTCATCAAGTTCCGCGACTTCGTCGCGCCGTGCGGCCAGGAGTTCTGCCAGTTTGAAGAGGATTCCCGCTCGCTCGTAGGTTGGCATACGGCGCATCTCCTCGAATGCACTCATTGCCGCGAGGGTTGCATCTTCGAGATCCTGGGCGGTTGCCATCGACGTGGACCCGACGATGTCGCCCGAGTATGGATTGCGAATTTCGAGGGTATGCTCGGATGATCGCCATTCACCTGCGCAATAAAATGGATGTGACGTTGACATAATGAGCGCGTGTCCTTTCCGCGGATGATGATTGATGCTGCGGCTAGGAGCTCCACCAGTCATCGGTTTGAGAGCCAATTTGGGCGAGTTCAGTCTTCGTGAATATCAGCCCGGAGCGATCCTGGACCGCTAGCTCATACTCTTTGCTCATCGCGATAGCGTCAACCGGACAGACCTGGGCGCACATGCCGCAGTTCAGACAACGTCCGGCACGCAGGATGAACTCGCCAAGCTCGCGGTCACCTTCTTCCGATGGAACGACGTGCATTTCAAGGCAGGATGTGGGGCAGATGCGAGCACAGAGTCCGCATGCAACGCAGAGCGCTTCGCCTGTCTGTGGATCGCTGCGCAATGCCGGTAGGCCCTCGGAAGCGATTTGACATCTCGCGCTTTACGTCGGGATATTCAACAGTTACCGGCGGACGCGGGATGCGCTTGAGCGTTACCGCGAATCCTTTGAAATCATCGAAAACCATGCTGTCTCCCGCCTCCAGAACCCGTATCAGTCCGCTACGATACGAATCTGATCCGATTCAATCGCTGGCCCGGTTCCAGCCGAACTGCTCCAGGGCTCCCGAAGCGTGTAGCCGGCCATTGAATCCCCGAACGCTCAAGTCGAGGGTATGAAATGGCGGCGTAATCATCAACTTCTGCGCGATTGCGTCGAACAGAGCAGATGGATTTTCGTCCGAATGTCGTAACCAAGCCGGCTGGCGATCTCGGCCAAGATGTGTTCGAGTTGCGCTGGCTATCTCCGGAGCGCTGACGACAAAGCGTGTGCGTTGGACTGTCGATCGAGATTGGTGAAGGTCCCGTCGACTTCAAGATTCATTGCCGCCGGCAACACCACGTCCGCGAGCGCCGTCAGTTCGCTCGGAAAACAGTCTTCTACGACCAGGAAATCCAGCTCCTCGAGCGCGTCGAGCAGCTCCTCATCGAATCGGCGAGACCAGATCTGGCTTGCGCCATCTTCGAAAGTAACCGCGCTCGCCGGCCGAAAAATAGTCATCCTTAACGCTTCCTCGATGATGCGACTGTGCGGATATGTAGAGCGCATTGATATCGCCAGATCGAATTGCGGCCGCAAGTCCAGCGATGCCGACGCCCGGTATCGAAGATAGATCGTCCATCGCGGTGATCCGTTGGGCGAAGGTTCTGAACTCTCAATTATCTGGACCACGCCTGCGATGCTCGTGATCGCGCGTCTGCGTCGCTTACATCCGATTGGCCCGGAAGAAGTGCAGGATGGCAACCGACGTCGACCGAGCCTTGCATGTTGGCCGCGTTTCTCAGACGCGAGCACCCCTCCGCCGGGTTTGCCGACCGTTTCGAATGCAACCGCGAAGTTGTGGGCGGAATTGACGAGCGAAGCTGAAGCTGCAGCGTCCTCGCGTGGCATCCAGCGCGTACCAGATCGACGCCGCGCCGGAGTTTGATGCGGCCTGAGCGAAATATTCTCGCGCAATCCTCCAGTTCCTCGCGGTCGACGCCAGATCGTTCGACGATATCGTCGATGTCGGCTTTCATGAAACCATGTCGTATCAATTCCATCAGGCGTGAGCGACAGCTCGTGAGCCAGATAGGCCATGGCCTTGAGCACGTCGCCTTCCGTACCGGGCTCGATCTTCAACCAGTGGTCGGAACGCTCGGCAAGCGGTGAAGCATCGGGTGAGACGACGATGATCGCAGTCTCCCGATAGCGATGTGCCCAGTACAGCCAGTAGGAAGCGATCGGCGCGACCTTGCCGGGATCCGGACCGGCGTAGATCACCGCGACGGAATCGGTCATCATCTCCTGCATGCCTGGCTGGATTTGCGATGAGACCGAATGAATCGTTGCATTCCAGAATCGATCTCCGCCTGGCGCGAGGGCATCAGACGATCGACGTTGTTTGACTTCATCACCGCGCGAGAGAACAGCTGAGCTACGAAATTGTCCTCATTGGTGTTGTCCGGAGTGGCGAGCAGCGCGAATGAGTCGCCGCGATGGGCTGCCAGTCCGTCTGCGGCTGCGGTCCACGCTTCTTCCAGCGATGACATCCGCGATAGCGGCTCCGCGTTCGAACTCTGGCGTTCCAAAGGCGGGTCGGATCCTGAACGTGTTCGTGACCCCAGCGACCAAGTTCGCAGGTGTAGCCGCAGATTCACGCCACGGTCCCAGAGATGCGTCGTGCGCCGCACGATACCGCGGTTGTATTCGGCATTGATCGTGCAGCCAACGTCGCACATGCCGCAAACGGTTTCAACTGAATCCATCTCCCATGGGTGATGACCGAAATGGCGGTCGGTCAGCGCACCTACCGGGCAGACGGCGATGCACATGCCGCAGTTGCTGCAGGTCGTGTCGGCAAGATCCTGCCCGTAAGCCGGAGTGATCTCTGCCTCAAGTCCCCGGTTTGATACTTCAATAGCAGTGACGCCGGTCATCTCATGGCAGACGCGCGTACAACGAGCGCAGATAATGCAGCGGTCCCACTTGTAGTCAATGAAGTCGCTGTGGTGAACGTACGGCTGGGCTAACTTGGGCCGTCGATAGGGATTATTTTCCACATTGTGCAGATACGTGTTGTCCTGCAAGTAGCATTCGCCGGACTTGTCACAGGTTGGGCAGTCGAACGCATGATCTATCAAGTACATCTGGAGAAGAAACTGGCGTGCCTCGACGACTCGCTGGGACTCGGTGAGGACCTCCATACCGTCGCGGACTGGCGTTGCGCAGGATTCAATAAGTCCACCGCGCTGTCCGAGGATTTCGACGGTGCAAAGTCGACACGATCCCCAGGGTCTGAGAAGAGGCTGGAAACACAGGTTTGGGACTTCAACGCCAGCAGCTTCTGCGGCCTGGAGAATATAGGTCCCGGCCGGGACGGTTACGTCCATCCCATCAATCTTCAAGCGTTACGAGCTGTGTCTCTGTGGTGGCAACCATCGGACGGCCGACGCCCCTCTCCGAACTAGGTCCGTACGTCAGATTGATTCTACCCTTGCCTGCGGAGGTCTGTCGCGTTCAGGTTGAGTTGGCCCTGTCCGTGCTATACTGCCGCCCGAAATCCGCCCACTCGAATGTCGGTGAAAGCTTTGGAATTTCAGACGGTAATCGGGCTAGAAGTCCACGCTCAGGTTCTCACAGAATCGAAGATGTTCACCTCGTGTCCGGTTCCAGGACCCTCGTCTCCGCCAAACTCAACGGTTGATCCCGTTTCGCTCGGACTACCGGGGACGTTGCCGACCGTCAATCGGGCTGCAATCGAGAAGACGATTATGACTGGACTTGCGCTCGGTAGCGACATTCCAAGTTCGACGCGTTTCGACCGTAAGAATTATATGTACCCCGATCTGATGAAGGGATATCAGATTTCCCAATATGAGCTTCCTCTCGCGGTCGGAGGGAAGCTGGAATTTGAGCATGATGGTTCCCTGCATACCGTTGGCATAACCCGGGTGCACCTTGAGGAAGATACTGCGCGTCTCACCCACGTTGAAGATGCCGATGGCACCCATAGCCTGGTGGACGTCAATCGGGCCGGTGTACCGCTGATGGAGATCGTCTCAGATCCTGACATGACCTCGCCGTCCGAAGCTCGGACATATCTCATAACGTTGCGCCAGATCTTGCGCTATATTGGGGCTTCATCCGGCAATATGGACGAGGGCGCTTTTCGGGTAGATGCAAACGTTTCGGTCCGCACTACTGATGGATCCTTCATCGGCCCGAAGGTCGAAGTCAAGAACATGAACTCGTTTCGATCGGTCGAACGGGCGCTCGAGTTCGAAATAAAGCGCCAGCGGGAAGCCGTTCGGAATGGGGAGGTGCTCGTCCAAGAGACGCGCGGCTGGCTTGAAGACCGGCAGGTAACTGTCTCCCAGCGCACGAAAGAATTTGCTGAAGATTATCGGTATTTTCCTGAACCGGATTTGCCGCCGCTCGTTGTAGATTCCGAGTGGGTGGCAAAGATCAACGCCGATATGGCGGAGCTTCCAGGCGCACGACGGGCGCGGTTTGTCGCCGAATTCGGGCTGTCGCAATCTGACGCCGTCATTCTGAGTGACGAGCGGCAAGTTGCAGACTATTTCGAAGAAGTAGTGCGACTCTCAGGACGGCGAATCGACGACGCAACCAAATGGATTACGGGTGAAGTCTTCGCAATTATCGGAACGCGTGACGGAATTGAACTGGCCGATATTTCGCCGCAAATTGTTGCGGAACTTATCGAAATGGTAGCGAGCGGTAACATCACACTACGTACCGCGAAAGAAGTATTCGCGGAGGTAGTAGCGACCGGTGAGTCCCCTGCGACCATTGTGGAAGCTAGAGGACTAAGTCAGGTTAGTGATATCGATCAGATCGGCTCGGTCGCCAGGGAGGTCATCGCGGAGAATCCAGCGGCTGTTGATGACTACAGGTCGGGGAAGAAGCAAGTAATTGGATTTCTTATCGGGCAATCGATGAGGAAACTCCGGGGCGCTGGAAACCCTGACATTGTACGGGCAGAACTGGTCAGGATGTTGGAGTCGGATAGCGATTAGTATAGCGGGCCAAAAGATGGCCCGCTATTTTTCTGGGAAGGGATTTGCACCGCATGAGTGTCGCAACGCATCCACAAGCTCACGAACAAAGCCTGTTTGACGTCGCTGTTGAGCAGTTCGAGATTGCATCGAACGTTATCGGCTTGAACGATGATATGCGCGGAATCCTCTCCCACTGCAACCGTGAAACGATCGTCAATTTCCCGGTTGAGATGGACGATGGATCCGTCAGAATGTTCACTGGTTATCGTGTCCATCACAATAGTGGACCGGGTCCTACAAAGGGCGGAATACGATTTCATCAGGATGTGACACTTGAAGAAGTAAAAGCACTTGCGATGTGGATGACCTGGAAATGCTCTGTGGTGGGCTTGCCGTATGGCGGCGCCAAAGGCGGGGTCCAGGTAAACCCGAAACTGTTGTCAAGCAACGAACTACAGAATCTCACACGCAGATACACAACTTCGATCTCGGATTTGATCGGACCCAACAAGGACATTCCGGCGCCGGATGTCAACACGAATCCGCAGATCATGGCCTGGTTGATGGACACCTATTCAATGCATCACGGCTATTCGATCCCCGGCGTTGTTACCGGCAAGCCGATCATGCTCGGTGGTTCGGCGGGACGCAGCGAAGCGACGGGCCGTGGATGCGTATTCGCGATCGAAGACGCGGCGCCCGTTGTTGGCATCGATCTGGCTTCCGCAAAAGTCGTCGTACAAGGGTTTGGAAACGCGGGCTCGGTGGCCGCGCGATTACTCTACGAACTCGGTGCAAAAGTCGTTGGCGTCAGTGACTCAGCAGGCGGCATCTACAATCCCAACGGTCTTGACATTCCAGCAGTATCTGAACACAAAGCGAACATCCACACCGTCGTTGGTTTCTCTGGCAGCGACACGGTCACAAACGAAGAATTGCTCGAACTTCCCTGTGACATTCTCGTCCCTGCCGCTCTCGAAGAGCAGATTACGAGCGAAAACGCAGATCGAATCAAGGCGCGCCTTATCGCCGAAGCGGCAAACGGTCCAACGACGCCCGAAGCGGACAGAATTCTGTTTGACAAAGGTGTTTTTGTTCTGCCCGACATTTACGCCAACGCCGGTGGAGTTACGGTGTCATATTTTGAATGGGTTCAGGCCCTTCAGGCGTTCCCCTGGACGGAAGAGCAGGTGAACGAACGACTGAAGCGAATCATGACCGAAGCGTTTCACACGGTGCATGAAACGGCCCAGCTTCACAATGTTCACATGCGAACGGCTGCGCTCTGCGTTGCGATCCGACGCGTTGCGGAATTCACCCAATTGAGAGGGATTTATCCCTAGGTCGACGGTCCACGAATCCAAATCTCGGTAAACGCTTGGGCGCGGATGCTGTCATCCTGACTCTGTCCGTGCCCATCGCGTGGTTGCCCACTCAGTGCCGGGTCCGGTGAGAAATCTCGGTGATAAGGCGATCGAAAGTTTGACTGAGATTTCTCAGATCCAACTACGCGGGTGCCCGGTCGAGATGACGGTACCTATCAATTGTTCGTGACGCGGTTTAGATTCCGACTAATAGGCGACGAAGCTGAGGTTCGCTTTCGGTTCGCGTAACCGCGATTACCTCGTCGCCGACCTCGATGCGGGTTTGACCAGTTGGAACGATGACATGTTCACCGCGAGTAATCGCGCTGAAGACACATTCTGCCGGCAGAGTTATCTCGGCAAGAGTTCGGCCAACGACAGGGGACGCCTCCGTCACGCGTGCTTCGATAATCTCTATTTCGGCGTGGCGAAGCGTCATGAGATGAGTGAGTCCACCAAAACCGATGCGCTGTTCGATCAGGTGGAGCAAGACATTCGTCTGGCTGACCGTCGTGTCGATGCCCAGTTTCTTAAAGAGGAGTTCGTTCTTCGGATTGTTAACTCGGGCAATTACGCGTTCCACATTGAATTTGCGTTTTGCGACCTGGCAAACGATGAGATTGTCTTCATCGTCGCCTGTTGACGCCACTACGACATCCGCGCGGGAAGCTCCGGCCGCTGACAGCACCGATGCCTCTGCGCCGTCACCTTCCATGACAATTGCTCCAAGGCGCTCCGAAATGCGTTCGACAGTCTCCCGATCACGTTCGATAACCAGGACTTCGTAGTCTTTTTCAACGAGCGTCCACGCGAGGTAATAGCCGACTTTTCCGCCACCGACCAAGATTACATACATGACGTTAGCCGTCCTGAATCGCTTCGTAAGAATCGAGAGCGTCGATAAGCAAGTTCGTAATGGTTATGGTCGGGCTAATAGTTATGATCCCCATATTGGCGAATATTTCGGCTCGCACTGGATCGTAGACGCGTGCAGCTACGAAGTCGACGAAAAAAACGGCCTTAGCGACTTGCGCTGCCATCAGGTTCGTGTTGTCCCAGTCGGTAACGGCGAGAAAGGCGTCGGCGTCGCTAATACCTGCCGATCTGAGGACATCCTCATCTATACCAGTTCCCCTGATTGCCTTCCCGCCGAAACTTGATTCAAGTCGAGAAAACGACCCGGGGTTTCGGTCGACGACGGTTACCGAGTCCCCTCGATGATCTAGCGACGTCGCAAGATGGGCACCAACGCGGCCGCAGCCTACAATTACGACATTCATGCGTCTTGCTCGATATCTGGCTCCCAATCGCAGCGCTCGAAACCGTTCTTCGCGGGTTGGCGGCGGATGAGAACCTCACAAGGCGCGTTTTTCAGGACATACGGTACGGTCTCACCGACCGTTGATTGACCGTGTTTACGTTGATTTCTCAACGCCATAACGATTACGTCGGCGTGATGTTCGATCGCTTCATCGACGATGGCGGGGCCGGCAGATCGAGCTTGCAAGAGTTCAGGATGGACGACCGGCTGAGTTCCGTTGAACACTTTGGAAGCGTAGGCGGATGCTGCGTTGAGCGCTCTTTCGGCTGCTTCTATTTCGCGCGGTAAATCGGCTTCTAATGGAAATTCTTGCGCAACTTCAACGACATAGATGAGACTGAGGTGGGTGCCTTGAGATTCGGCAACGGAGGCTGCCAGCTCAAGCGCTTGCTGGTCAGAACTGTCGCCGAGAATCGGAACGAGCACATTTCTGTAGGTCAAGACCGAAATTCACTTTCTACGATGCAACACCAGGCCGTCATCGCAATGTATCAAACCCCTAGTGCGAGGCGTGTGATAAGTGGGCGCGGTAACCCAGCCTCGTCCATTTGCCGCTGCGTCAACTCCACATCATACGGCACGCGGCGAAAAGTTACAGCCCGTGTTTCCGTATCATAGATTGCGAAGGCCGCATCCGGATTGTTGTCCCGCGGTTGGCCCACTGAGCCGGGATTGACGATGTGTCGCTCTTCGGCAACGGACAATACCATTCCGTCATGAGGTTGAGACGGCGGCTGCCCGCTGATCGCCATTGCTTCGGTGATGAATAGCTGAACGTGGGTGTGTCCCAGAAAACAGACCTGACTATCAAAAAGCTCAAAATTTTCCTGGGCGATCTTGGCGGTGTAAACATATTCCCAAATAGGATGTCGAGGACTGGCGTGAACGAGCATCCAGTGCTCCTCCATGACCCGATTCGGCAGTCCTTCGAGGTAGTTCATGTGTTCAGTGCGCAACTGCGCCGTTGTCCAGTAGGTGGCGAAACGAGCAACCGGGTTAAATTCGTCCAGTTGCAAACGCCCAATTGCCGCCCAGTCATGATTGCCGATAAGCGATGCTGCCGGGTCGAGACTAACGATGTAGTCGATGCACTCTCCCGGTCTGGGGCCATATCCGACGATGTCGCCAAGGTTCCAGATTGCATCAACGGGGCCAGCAGATGCGACGACGGTTTCAAGGGCAACGAGATTCGCATGAACATCTGAGATCATCAATACGCGCATGAATACCGCAAATCAAAATTCCTCAAGCACGGAGTTACTGCTCAACATATCATTGCTCCCGGATTTCAGTGATGTCGCCGGTCGCTTCTGATCCGTTCTAAGTCTAACCGCGAGTACGGCAATATCACCGGGTGTGACCCCCGGAATTCGTCCTGCTTGACCGAGGGTCGTTGGTTGGACACCGTTCAGTTTTTCTACGGCTTCGTTACGAAGACCCGGCACGTCCTTGTAGTTGAGGTTAAGCGGCAGCCTGGCTGACTCCATTTCACGTACTCGATCGATCTGCAGGAGCTCTTTGTCGATATAGGCTTGATACTTGACCTTGATATCGACCGCCTGCAATACCTCCGCGGAAAAGTCCATTTCTGCGAATTCGAATGCGTGCATTTCCTGAAGTACCGGCAGCAGCTTTGCCATTTCAGCCTCGGGGCGTCTCAGGTATTCTTCCGCAGTCTGGCTTCGAGCCACGGATGGCAAATCTGAGTCATTCAGGAGATGGTTCGTGTTGCTATTTGGGCTGAGAAAGACACCACCCAGCATTTCGATCGCGACGGACATCTGCGATCGTCGTGCTTGCACGCGCTTATATCGTTGAGAATCGATGAGTCCGGCTGTGTAAGCCGTGTCTCCCAGTCGATCATCCGCGTTGTCGGCACGCAGAATCAGTCGATGTTCGGCTCTCGACGTGAGCATGCTATAGGGCTCGATGAAGTCCATTGTCGTGAGATCATCGGCCATGACGCCGATGTATGACTGGTCCCTGCCAAGCGTCATCGGCTCTTGACCCGCCACAAAACGAGCCGCATTTGCGCCTGCGAGTAGTCCTTGCCCCGCCGCTTCTTCGTAGCCCGATGTTCCGTTCACTTGGCCGGCCAGGAACAGTCCGTCGATGCGTTTAGAGGCGAACCAGGGCGTTAACTCTGTTGGTTCAATGGCATCGTATTCAACTGCGTATCCGTAGCGGGTGATGTGGGCATCTCGTAGCGCAGGGACAGTCTGGAGCATAGCGAGCTGAACATCTGCCGGCAAGCTTGTGTTCGCGCCTTGTACGTAGACTTCATAGGTGCGCCAACCTTCGGGTTCCAGGAATAATCCGTGTGACGCTTTGTTGGGAAATCGAACGATCTTGTCCTCGATTGACGGGCAATATCGCGGCCCCACGCCTTCAATGGAGCCGTTAAACATTGGGGACCGGTCCACATTGTCTCGAATGAGTTGGTGAGCATCTTCCCCCGGTATGAATCAAATAGCAGGGAAGCTGCGTTCTCCAGCCTGTGCGTTGCTGATGGAAAGATCGGAAGTGGCGGAAGTTCGAGACGCTGAAGGCCACCCCGACGCCCAGCCTCCGAGAACCAGAGTGGAGAGTCGGATCCTGGTTGCGTGTCTGTTAAATCGAAATTGATCGTTCGTGCGTCTATCCGCGGCGGAGTGCCTGTCTTCAACCGTCTGAGGCGGATGCCAACGTCGCCGATGGACATTGCCAAGCGTGAATTGGCTGCGTCTCCGGCTCGTCCGCCTGAGGCCTTCCATTCCCCAGCGATCATGCTACCGCGAAGAAAGGTTCCCGCAGTGATAACCGCCGCACCACAGCGATACTTCACTCCAAGATCGGTTTCTACAGCTGATACTTCTTGGAAGGCTTCCGGTTCGATCTACGCTGACGGTACGCGCCGAATCCTGAACTACTCGCAGGCCAGGCTGATGCTCAAGTGCTTCTTTCATTGCCATCGCATAAAGTGCCTTGTCGGCCTGGGCACGCAAGGCCTGGACTGCTGGTCCTTTGGAAGTGTTCAACGTGCGAATCTGGAGTGCCGTGCGGTCGATCGCTTCGGCCATCTGCCCGCCGAGAGCGTCTACATCGGCGACGATATGCCCCTTGGCCGGTCCGCCTATCGAGGGGTTGCATGGCATGAAACCTATGCGATCGAGATTCGGAGTTAGTACGAGCACCGACGCCCCGACACGGGCGGCAGCGAGCGCTGCTTCGCAGCCCGCGTGCCCCGCACCGATGACGATTACATCGTAAGTTGGATCGTTTTCCTGACGCGTCGTCCTCATATTGCTGAGAAGTATATGGTTGTTGCCTAGAAACGGGCAATGTAAGGGCAGGGCGTTACAATTGGTTAGAGCAGGTATTTAGGGGCATCTTAGAAGGAGCGGCCATGAATCGAGTACGAGCGTTCTCCGATACCGAGATCGTTACCATCGCCGCTGTCGCCGCGAGCGCGCTTGGCGGTATTGTTATTGGATTAGGTCGTGGTCAGGACAGCGGGTCATCAAACAGGGTCGGATCTTCGCAATTGCAATCCGTCCTGACCCGTGCACGCGAATCAGGAAATATCTCTATCCCATCCATATCTACGCTTGATGTTTCAATAGACGCTGAGCCGCTTCGAAGCGCGATTGAAACCGCGCGACAAAGCTCGGTTTCTATGGCAAAGCGAGCAACTCCCCATGTGGATGCTCGCGCGGCAATTTCAGCTGCCAGGGAACGAGTCCCGGCCAGTCGGCCGCGACCCTGGAATTCCTACATCAACCAGGTTAAGGCACTCGGAAAACAGATCATTGCATCGAATCTGTCGGACGGGCCGACGGCCGATTGGCAAGATCTCCGATCTGAAAGCATTAAGAAGCTGAGCCAGTTTATTGGGAGTGAGACGCCGGGTAGAGAATCAGAAGATGCTACTGACGATGGAATCCTCTCTCGTGTTTCTGACGGGCTCGTGTCAATCGAGCATGAAGTAGCGTCGGCTCCCGAATCCCTAAGGGTGGCGAAAGAAAAGTCGCAGAGCGCGGCGCGAGAACACATCTCAGATCCGCTTGCACGAGTGGTCGGATCCACGACCGACGCCACGAAAGAGTCGATGGCGGCGCTGGCTTGGCTCGGGCTCGGAACGGCTGTCGTCTACTTCGGCTTACTATCCGCTGATCGTCGAGAAAACGTAAAAGCCGCGCTGTGCGGAGTCGTTGAGCAGGCGCGTTTGCTCATGCTTGACCTAGAAGGCTACGAGCCTGAAATGTAGTCCACAAGCGGCATGGTATAGCGCCAGATGAAACGAAAGTCGGCGTTGCTATTTTATACGCCAAGGTTGTAGAGACGGTCCTCGTGTCAGTGGGTCCATCCAATTTATGGGACGGACTTGGATTCCCTCAATAGGACGCCCAACGAGCGTCTTGTAATGGCGAAAACGGCAACTCACTCTCAATTTGGTTGAACAAGTATCCTCGTGTTAGCCCGGATACGTTCGCAACAATCGGTCAGCCGATTAGGATCATCGCTCCTTCAGCGGACCAGGACCCAATTCCTGCAACATTCGGGAATCCAGTCTAGTCGGCCGTAACCAAACCTCGTCTGCCATGACAGTGTTTGTATTTCTTGCCGCTTCCACAGGGGCAGGGGTCGTTGCGCCCCACTTTGTTCATCTTTGTCGTTTCCGCGGAAGAAACCGCTCCGTTCGCGCCCGGTGCATTCGTCATGACCGGTTGAGTCAAGCGCTGGATTGGGCGTCGCTCTACGTTGATCGTGTAGATCTGATGGGCAACGTCGTACTCGATATTGCGTAGAAGCGCCTGGAACATTTCAAAGCCCTGTGTCTTATAGGCGACCAAAGGATCTTTCTGCGCGTAAGCCTGTAGACCGACGCCCTGGCGCATGTCGTCCATCTGAGTGAGGTTTTCGCGCCACAATCGATCCATAACATTCAGCAGTAGCGCGCGTTCTATGCGCCGCATGAGATCGTGACCGATCTCGTCTTCCTTCTGCTCGTAGTGCTTCTCTGCATCGTCGATCAAGAGCTCGATGATTTCTTCGCGGGACAGGTGTTCGATGTCCGCAACATCAAGGTCCGTCATCGGAACGATGGCTCCATAGGCCGAGATTATCTCCTCGAACTCTGGTACTGCGCTGCGTTCATCGGGCCAGTGAACGTCGACGATGACATCGATCTGACCATGGATATGATCGAGTACTCGATCGCGCATGTCGTCGCCTTCGAGGATCGCTCTCCGGCGGGCGTAAATGACTTCGCGCTGTCGGTTCATCACATCGTCATATTCGACAACGTGCTTTCGAATGTCGAAGTTGTGGCCTTCAACCTTCGTCTGGGAATTTTCGATTGTCTTGGATATCAGCCCGTGTTCGATGGGCATATCATCGTCGACACCGAGCCGTTCCATCAGCGATCCGATGCGATCGCCGGCAAAGCGACGCATAAGGTCGTCCTCAAGGGAAAGGTAGAACCGGCTGCTGCCCGGATCTCCCTGGCGACCCGCTCGGCCTCGGAGCTGATTGTCGATACGTCTAGATTCGTGGCGTTCCGTACCGATAATATGGAGTCCGCCAGCTTCTGCAACGCCGTCGCCAAGCTTGATATCGGTGCCGCGGCCGGCCATGTTCGTCGCAATCGTCACTGAACCTGGCTCTCCCGCGAAAGCCACGATCTCAGCTTCGCGCTCGTGCTGCTTCGCATTTAGGACATGTGCTGAATGCCTTTTCGTCGCAGCATCTCGGAAAGCAACTCAGATTTTTCGATTGAAGTGGTACCGACCAGCACGGGTCGTCCACTCGCTACTTGATTTCGAATCTCTTCGACGATCGCATTGAATTTGCCGAGTTCCGTCCGATAGACGACGTCGGTTTTATCTTCGCGAATCATTTTGCGGTCGGTTGGAATAACGACGACGTCGAGACCATAGATGGTATACAGCTCTTCGGCCTCGGTTTCGGCCGTCCCTGTCATCCCGGCCAGTTTGTCATAAAGCCTGAAGTAGTTCTGGAAGGTGATGGTCGCTTCGGTGACCGTTTCTCGTTGAACTCTGACGTTCTCTTTCGCTTCGATCGATTGGTGCAGACCTTCGGAGAAGCGTCGGCCGATCATCTGGCGACCGGTGAATTCATCGATGATGATCACTTCGCCATCACGCACGATGTAGTCGCGATCCCGCTTGAAGATTGCGTGCGCCTTGAGTGCCTGATCGAGATAGTGGGTGTACTCCTCGTAGCGGTCGTCGTAGAGCGTCTCGCCCTCGGCAATACCAAGCAGCGACTCGACGCGGTCGATACCGTCTTCTGTGAGCGTGACAGATTTGCGCTTGAGGTCTATCTCGAAGTGGACGTCATTGCGAAGTTGACGGACATACTGTGAGAATTGATAGTAGCGGTCTACGTTTTCTTCAGCCTGCCCGGAAATGATGAGCGGGGTGCGGGCTTCGTCGATGAGGATGTTGTCGACCTCGTCTACGATGCAGTAGTGGAGGCCGCGCTGGACCGTTCGCTCGAGATCAGGCGCCATATTGTCGCGAAGGTAGTCAAACCCGAACTCATTGTTGGTGCCGTAGGTGATGTCGCATGCGTAGGCATCTCGCCGCGAGACGGGTCGCAAATGTTGCGATCGCTCGTCTTCGCCCTCATAGTCAGGATCGAATTGCAATCCGCTCTCATGCTGGATACAGCCAACGGTGAGACCGAGAGCGTGATAGATCTGGCCCATCCACTGCGTGTCGCGCTTTGCGAGGTAGTCGTTGACCGTTACGAGGTGCGCCCCTTTGCCTTCCAGGGCGTTGAGGTACATGGGCAGAGTCGCGGTGAGGGTTTTTCCTTCACCGGTCTTCATCTCCGCGACCTTGCCTTCGTGCAGCGCGACCCCGCCCATCACCTGGACATCGTATGGGCGCTGCTGGAGCGTTCTCCACGCAACCTCTCGCGCGGCAGCGAATGCGTCCGGCAGAATGTCGTCGAGTTCGATGCCTGTTTCCAGTTCTCCGCGTAACTTCGGAGTCATTTCACGTAGCTCGTTCGTCAGCTCATCGCTGCATATTCGTCTGGCGAGTGCATTAACTTCATCGGCGATGGTTCGCAGGCGATCGAGTTCACGGGCGTTTGGACTGCCCAGGATTTTGCTTAGTAGTTTTCGCATGTCTGTAAGGTCCTCAAATTTCGAAAACGTGGCGCTCGTAATGCATAGAACGAACGGGCAGCACAGTCCGTCGCGCTGCTCGACGCCGATATTGAAGTTTACAATAGCCGTTCAGGGCCGAAGTGACGGGCTAAAGTGACCTGTTGGTCGTTCGGCTGGCTATATTTGTTCTCCGAAGGAATCCAGAATATCGGGTTGGCAGAGTCGATGGATGAGTGCAATGTACGATGGAGCCTGAACGTTCGTTTCCGGAGCGCGTTTGGGAAATTGTCGTCAGCATTCCGCCTGGAAAAGTGACGACGTACGGAACGATTGCGGCGGTTCTGGGTAATCGTCGTGCGGCGCGCATGGTCGGTTGGGCGCTCCATTCGTGTCCCGAAGATGTCGGTCAGCATGCTCATCGTGTCGTGAACAGGTATGGAGAATTTTCGGGAGGCTGGAGCTGGGGTCATCCCGATGTTATGCGCCATCTTCTTGAAGATGAAGGCGTGACTTTTTCGGACGAATACCGTGTAGACCTCGATCGTCATCTCTGGATTCCACCGATGGAAGACAATCCTGAAGAGAGGCGGTAGGCTTGCGGAGGCATTCGAACGCAAACATAGGAGTTCCTGACCATGAATGTTCGTGACGGATTGGTTCAAATTCGAGGGCAGTTGATGGAACGCGACGCCCGTACAGAAACGCTTGAACTTGTCGACACGATGATCAAGCGCGCATCAGAACCGGGTGCTGACCGCGCCCAGGCTTCCCTTGTCTCAGATTGTCGGGCTGCTTTCGCGGACTCCGGTAGCGCACGCAAATATCCGTGTTTATGATGAGCTTATGGAGTTGCAAGATGATCTTCAATCTGCAGCCTCCCAACGTGCAGCCGAGTTTGCCGCGGAAGAATCACGTCCTATCCCGAAGAGCCGCAAATACTATCGCCAACGCCGCGCGCGCGAGAATGACTAGCGTGCGTAGCTGACCGCACAGGCCAAGTGCTGGAACCAGGAGAAGTCATGACTGAGTCGCCGATTCTACAGCAAGCGCAAGGCGCTACCCCAGTAACGCTAGAATTCCTACGGAAGATCGTGGAGTTCGAGAGTCCTTCGAGTGAAAAACAGGCCGTTGACCGCCTCGTTGATTTTCTTGATGAGCAGATTCGACAGCGCGGCGGATCCGTCGAACGTATTGCGCAGTCTGAGTTTGGAGATTTGCTCGTCGCTCGCTGGCCGGGCAACGATCGGAAACCGCTCTTCGTCATGACGCATATTGATACCGTCTGGCCTGTCGGCACGCTCGATCGCATCCCGTGCGAAATCGATGACAGCAAGGGCGCGGACCGGGCATCTACGACATGAAGGCGTCCGTTGCGATGATGCTCACCGCAATCGACATCCTTCGGGATCTCGATGCGTTTGGTCGTCCGATCGTCTGGCTTATCAATACGGAGGAAGAGGTTGGCTCACCGGTTTCGCGCCAGCTATATCGAATCCTTGGCCAGGGAGTCATCTACAGTTCTTTGTCTCGAACCGCCAGTGCCGCCAAATGATGCTCTGAAGACACAACGCAAGGGCGTCGGGATGTTCACGATGACGGTAACGGGCAAAGCCGCTCATGCAGGAGCGGACCACGCCAGCGGTGTTAGTGCCATTGAAGAGCTGGCCCGTCAAATTCAATGGCTGCACAGCCTGACTGACTACGCTCAGGGTACGACGGTGAACGTCGGCGTGATTTCAGGGGGGACGAAACGCAACGTTGTTGCAGCTGAAGCTACCGCCCTTATTGATCTTCGTGTCGAAACCCTGGCGGAGGCGGATCGCCTCGTCCCTCTCATCCAATCCGCTTCGCCGATGTTAGAAGGCGCCTCTGTCCAGGTTGAAGGAGAACTTAATCGCCCCCCGATGGAACGTTCACCGCATGTCCTGGACGCTTTTGCCCGAGCACGGGAGATTGCCGCCTCGATTGGCCAGGAGGTATTCGAGTCTTCGACGGGTGGCGGTTCTGACGGCAACTTCACCGCCGCATTGGGAATCCCGACAATCGACGGTCTTGGTTGTCCTGGCGATGGAGCGCACGCAGAATCCGAACATATCGAGATCCAGAAGGTTAGCGGGAGAACTGCGCTGATCACGGCCCTGCTCGCACGATCTTTGATAATGACGAGCTAGCTTTCGAGCACTAGTTCAGGGTTTGCGGCGGTGATCAGTGCCGATTCGACGCGTGCGCCGAATTCAGTTTCACAGATCTTCGCCAGATAGTTCTGGGCGGCGAGAACAGCGTCGTTCGTTCGGCTTGCGAATCCGTCAATCGGAAAAATCAGATTCGTCGCGTCGCCGGAGACGAGACCGTTTCGCCCTGCCTCCAGACCCATCTACGGGTGCGAATGTCAGAACCAACCGCGTAGACGATTTCTCCTGGATCAGGATTTCTCGGTCGCCGTTCATCGCGATGAAGACATCGTCATCACGTGCCAAGCGCACTTCAAGCGGATTCACCACAATGTGTCGATATCGTGCGTTCCGACGGGCACGGCATAGTAGAGCACTGCACTGTTCGATAGATCTACGAGCGGGTTGATGCGAGGTAGATCGTCACCGCGCTGAATTCGTTTGTGAATTGCCTCGACGGAGGCGGGAAATCGGCTTGCCGACCAACCTGCGTTTGAGAATGCGTCTCTCCATGCTGCAAATGGGTCTTGTGCTTTCAGTTCCAGATCTGCGTAGGTCGCTCGGGCGCGAATCTCGGCGTTCTCGCACAAATCTATCGAACCGCCCGGTTGCAGCTTCGGGTATCCAGATTCACGCGCAACGACGCAAGCAACGATGTAGTCCGGGAAGCGTTCGAACACGTCCGGCGCGACACGGAAATAGGGTTGCTCGAGTCACGTTCCCGGCTCCGGATTCGGCCTCGAGCCAACCTCTACCGGGTCCCGCTACTCGCTCGACCAGTTGCTCTAGTTGCGTCTCGGGGCAGCGCGCCGACGGTGCCATCGACGAGTTGGCCGCCCTGAAACACGAGTAGGGTAGGGATGCTTGTGATACGGAAATGTGCGGCGAGCTGCGGTTCTTCTTCGGTGTTGATCTTTACGAACTTTACGCGCGGCTGTATTGTGCCGCGAGATCTTCGAAGATCGGCGCCATCGCCTTGCAGGGACCGCACCAAGGCGCCCAGAAATCCGCGACGACTGGCACCTCCGCTTCATGACTTCCGCGACGAAGTTATCCATCGTTACTTCGAGTACGGCGCTTGCGCTGGATTTCTTTTCGGCTTCAGCCGCCTCGAGTGCTTGACGGGCTTCAACGCCTCCGACTCTGAGAGTCCGTCGAGGACCTGGCGTCGCATGATATCGAACGTTTCCGGATTGCGATCGTACATGATCGCGTAGCCGTCGCAGAAGTTGACACAAGGACCAGGACATTCGCCGCACTGAGCCGAGTCGATCGACACCCCAGTGATCATCAGAAAATGTCAGTGCGGATTCCGGGCAAACACGTGCCGGAAAACATTGATCCCAGTTGCGATTGCACTTTGTTGGGTCGATAAATGCAGGCATGTAGCTATGGCACCCTCGGTTGAGCGAATTAAGACGCGTAGATCGTACCGTAGCAGGGCGATTCAGTCGTGTCTCCTGAGGCGAGACGCTCGTACATTCGCTGCATCGCCGCGCCCACGGTATGCCAGGAAAACCGGATCGCAGCCTGGCGCGCTCCGACCTGGAGACTCGCCCGAAAATCCCGATCTGAGATGATCTGGTGTAAGTGCATCCGACATCGCCACCGGATCGGCCGGTGGAACGAGTAGCCCGCTAACATTTTCTTCAACGGTGAAGCGCATACCGCCGACGCGGGTTGCAACGACAGGCGTACCGCAAGCCATCGCTTCGACGGCGACAAGACCGAAGGACTCGTAGCGGGACGAGACTGCAACGACGGTAGATGCGCCGTAGAGGGCTGGCAAGTTCAGACTGCGGGCGAGAGCCAAGATAGATCATCTGATCTGCGATGCCCAGACGTGCGGATTTCTCGACGACGCTCGCAAGATGGGCCGATTGGTTCTGCCGTTGGCATCGAGTTCGCCGCCGACGATCGCGAGATAGGGTTTCTCTGGTTCCTGACTAGCCGCGCAATGAGATCGGCCATGGCAGCCAACAAGGTGTCTACATCTTTGATCGGGTCGATCCGGCCAACGAACAATACGAGCGGCGCATCGGGTAGTCCGAACCGTGCTCTCGCATTTGATGCATTCGTTGGCTGAAACTTTTCGAGGTCGATCCCAGGAGGCAGCGTACAAACCTGGCAATCCTTTGCTCCCATAGTCCAGACCAGATCGGCACGCTCATCTGGATTGGGAGCGACGATCTGATCAACTGCTCCGATGAGCTCGCGTTCGACTCGGAGGCGAAGTGGGGATTCGATCGGATTGTCGGGCGTCGCATCGTTCTTCATGTGGGCGAGGGTGTGATACATGTGGATGACAGGTACATCCCAATAGCGCTTCAGAATGCGACCAACCCAGCCAGAAAGCCAATAATGAGTATGTATGATGTCGTAGCGATGTCCGGATTCCAATGCATACATTGCCATTTCGCTCGCGAAATCCGGCAACAGGCAGTAGAGATCGTCTTTCGGTAATTTCTCCGGAGGTCCGGCTGTGAGGGTAATCACGTTGATCCCAGGAGAAAGTTCAACGACATCTGGCGTTGAAGTGTCAAATCTGCGCGTGAAGATATCGACATTGATACCGGTTCGCAGCCAGCTGTTCAGCGAGGGACAAGACGTAAACGGTAAGACCGCCGGCATCCGGTCCTCCGAGTGCACTAAGCGGAGAGGTGTGCACGGATACCATGGCAACTCGGGTTATTCCCGAGAGCGCAGTAAGCTGCGCAGTGGGCCTTGAAGCAACAGATACCACTTTGATGATTCCCTACATCATTCAGACACCAGCACACGGCGACGCCTGCGCCGGGAATGCAGGCCTGAGTCAACAACGTTATAAAGCAGGCATATATTCCCGCGTTACTGGAGACGGCTAGCTGGGCTCAATCAGCCCGTATGCCCCGTCGTTGCGCCGATAAACGACCTGTGTATCACCGGAATCGCGGTGGCGGAATACAAAGAAGTCATGCTCCAACAATTCCATCTGGTCAATGGCTTCTTCGACATCCATAGGTAGGAATTCGAATCGCTTTGTTTTCACCAGTGGCTGCGGCTCGAACTCATTTTGTTCAAGCTCTTGAACGTGATCTGCTGCGAGCTGTCCCAGATTGACCGCATCGCGGCGGGTTCGTCGAATTTTGCGAGAATGGAACCGCCGTACCTGTTTTCGCATCTTTTCAACAGCGACGTCGACAGCGTGGCGCTGATCGCGATCGCGCATCTCGGAACGAAGAATCCTTCCCGGGGTCGAAACGGTGAATTGCGCAACCCACTGATCTCCTCCACTGCGATGATGAGCAGCGCGAAGCTCGAAGTTTGCGCTCGTGACTTTTTCGTTGAAACGTTCAAGTCTCTCGATGCGGTCTTCGATGTAGGTTGTAATTGATTCAGGGTGGTCAACTCCCTGAACATGGATACGGACGTCAATCACACCCGATCTCCTTTCGGAGGCTGGAGGAAAAATAATTTCAGCGCCCACGGAGGGATTCGAACCCCCGACACGAGGCTTAGGACGCCCCTGCTCTGTCCCCTGAGCTACGCGGGCCAATCAGAATCATACATGCTGACGGGCAATTTCGGGCCGTTATGGCATCGGTTCACAATCGTCAGGGACAGTGCTATACTCGAGGCGTCGACGGGGAGTGGCGCAGCCCGGCAGCGCGCCTCGTTCGGGACGAGGAGGTCGGAGGTTCAAATCCTCTCTCCCCGACAGCAATGAGCCGAGATCCCGACAATTGGGTTCTCGGCTTTTCCTATTGCTAAAGCTATGCGAAGCAGGGATCAGAACAATATGGATCAGCAAACCCGCGATGCGCTGCGACGTTTACCGTCGGTCGATGCTGTCGTTCGCCGCGTGATGGCAACGTCTGATCGCAGTGTTGAGGAAGGCTATCTCATTGCGTTAGTCAGACAGATCGTTTCAGCGACGCGGGATGAAATTAGCAGAGGTGACATCAAGAGTCTCGACCTGTTTGATAATCGCCTGGATACCGCTCTTGCCAGAATAAGCGATGAAGACGTGCGGACGGTTATCAACGGAACCGGCGTGATCGTACACACTAATCTCGGCCGATCACCGGTGTCGAATGCGACTGCGCGAGCGATGGCCGAAGCTGCGCAAAACTATGTCCCGCTAGAGGTACGTCTGGATACGGCCAATCGGGGCGGTCGGGGCGAAGAAGTAGAAGAACTCATCAGGGTACTAACAGGCGCTGAATCGACGCTTGCTGTCAACAACAACGCAGCGGCGATCCTTTTGACATTGAGCGCACTCTCAAGCGGAAAACAAGTGATCATTTCGCGAGGCGAAGCCGTTGAGATCGGTGGCGGATTCAGGATACCGGACGTGATGCGGCAGAGTGGGGCGCAACTCATTGAGGTTGGAACAACGAACCGCACAAGCATCGACGACTATGCTTCGGCGATTACAGACGATACAGCAGCAATTCTCAGCGTGCATGCGAGCAACTTTGAGATCAGCGGTTTCACCCACAAGCCGCAGTTAGAGGAGCTTGCGCAGCTTGCGCATTCGCGTGGGATCCTATTGATTGAAGATGTTGGCAGCGGCTGTCTTGTTGAAACCACGGACTACGGCCTTGCCCACGAACCGACACTAGGGGAAAGTGTCTCTGCCGGCGTAGACGTAGTTACTGCCTCGGGCGACAAACTCCTGGGTGGTCCTCAAGCTGGACTGATATTAGGAACCCGAGAGTGCCTGTCGCTCATTCGCAACCACCCGCTGGCACGCGCGGTGCGGACGGACAAGAGTGTGCAGCAAGGACTGTCGGCAACGCTGCGCCACTATATTCGAGGCGAACAAGATCGTGAAATCCCAATCTGGTGGATGATGTCCCGCACTCAGGAACAGCTGAGAAGCCGAGTCGGTGACTGGCTCGACAAGATAGGTTCGGATCGCTGCTGCGCCGTCGATTCACGTTCGGTCACGGGTGGTGGCTCGCTACCGGGAAAAACACAGCCTTCAGCTGGCGTTGAGATACTGCCAGCTGGCGAGTCCGCGAATGAACTGGCAATGATGCTTCGCACTGCTCCCCAGGCCGTCTTTGCGCGTGTTGAAAACGACAAGGTGATTATTGACGCAAGGACGGTGCTACCAAACCAGGATGAGGCCCTCGTACGAACGATTACGGACGTGCTCAGTCGATCAACTGGCCGTCGAACGTAGATCGTGGAAGTACGGGCTCACTTTCGGAGCGAATTTTGATTTGTCGCTTGCAAGTTCGGACATCTTTGCAATACTGTCGCGCAAGAGTTCAGTGTCCCCAGATTCTCTCGCTTCTCGAATGTCGGCCTGGGCCTGGCTGACCATCTCTTTGTAGCGTGCGTGATTCAGGCGATCGACCGCTTGGAGGATCTCGTTGTTCGCCATCCCCGGACTGAAATCATCGCGCAGCGTCACCATCGATTGCAGTCGCAAAGCGTAGTCTTTCAGGTCGGAATCGAGGTTTTCGATTGATCTGCGCGGAGTCGAATTCGTATTGCTTCAGCGCCTGAAATACTTCCCGATTCCGCGCGTCCCGAAACATGTCCGAATTGAGTAGATCGAGGGTTCCCGCACGCAGAGCATAGCCAAGCGGGTAGCTTACGAGCAGGGAAACGACTGTGCGTTCGGGATCGGACGCGATCGTCGCTGCTGGTCCTGTAGTTGTCGTGCGGGATTGAGTTTGCCGAGGAGCGCGCAATGATTGGCGCACGATCGATTCCTTGTACCCGAGCAATCGAGAAGTCATATCTACATATTCTGCCTGGACGATTGGATCGCGTATTTCACGCAATACCGGAGCGGCAATCGAACGTAGCGCATCTGCTCTAGCCGCCGGCGAATTCTCGATATCGCTAAGACGCGACTTCAAGATGTACTCAACGAGTGGTATCGCGGAATCCAGCGCGGAACTCCAGAGTGCCGGGTCAGTACGAATAAGTTCGTCCGGATCTTTGCCTTGTTCGAGCATGACGACCTGAATTTCGGCACTGATCGAATGTTCGGTCCTGATAAGTCCGCGTGGATCGACCGAAAGCCCATCTTCAGTCGCAAAGCCTTCGCGAAGGGTGTCGATTGCCCGTATCGTTGCGAGTTGACCGGCCGCGTCAGAATCAAGAGCGACGAACACTTTGTCGACATAATTTCTAATCGCATGCACCTGTGATTCGGTGAGAGCCGTTCCCATGGAAGCGACAGCATTGGCAAATCCGAACTGGTGTGCCGCAATCGCGTCCATGTAGCCCTCAACCACGACAAGGGTGCGAGATTTGCGAATCTCCTCGAAGGCACGATCGAGCGCGTAAAGCGTGGAGCTCTTGTCGAAGAGCGGAGTCTGCGGCGAGTTGAGGTACTTCGGCATCTCATCCCCTAAAGCGCGGGCGCCGAACGCAATCGACTTGCCGTTGCGATCGCGGATAGGGAACATCAAGCGATTTCTGAAGCGATCGTAGACGCGGCCAGAATCGGCCCGAGAACAGAGGCCAGCCTCGACGAGCAAGTCTTCCGAGGCGTTGAGCTGCGTTTGAAGATGGACTTTCATCGCGTCCCAGGAGTCGGGCGCGTAACCGAGCCCGAAGATTTCTGCGGTCCTACGATCGATACCGCGGCGCTCGACCAAGTCGCGAGCAGGTTTGCCCGTTGATGAATCCCAGAGAACGGATTGGAAGAATGCAGCCGCCCGTTCATGCAGTTCGATGAGTCGTTGCCGACGTTCATCTTTTTCGGGATTCGCGGCGCGGTTTGATTCCAGCGTTACTCCGGCTTTTTGTGCCAGTTGCTCCAACGCGTCGCGGAAGGTCAAGTTTTCGGTGTCCATCAGAAACGAGAAAATATCGCCATTCTTCTGGCAACCAAAGCAGTGATACCCCTGAGTATCGGGGTAGACGACGAAAGATGGTGTCTTTTCCTGATGGAACGGGCAGCGACCTTTGAAGTTTCGACCGGCGCGACGTAGTTCGACTTTCGAGCCGACAATATCGACGATATCGAGGCGTTCTCTGACCCGTTGAACGTTGTCTTGTGCCATCTTCTAAATCTCCTCAAAACGAGGGACAAACAGATCGTTGTAGGTCCGTCGGGCAAATGTGTCGGTCATACCAGAAACGAAATCTGCGGACGCACGCTCTGCGTCGCACTCGAGCAGGCCGTTCGCTGCATCAGAATCGATAGCATTTGGATGATTCGCATAGTACTCGAACAAACGTACGACTATTTCTCTGGCATGTCCAGTTGAAGGTAGCCTGTTGATTGGTTCATACAATTCGTCGAAGAGATAACGCCGGAGTTCGTCGGCAGCCCGAAGCTCATCCGATCCCATCACGATAACCTGGCGGCCATCGACAGTTTGTTGAACGAGCGGGCGGCTATTATCGATGACGCTCTGTACGAGCGTGTCGATGCGTTGACTGTGCCGCTGGCCAAGAACGGACTCGACTGATCCCGGCAAGAAGCGATCTTTGAGTAAGCCTGCGTTTCGAGCATCGTCCAGATCGTGGCTGATATAGGAGATCCCGTCGGCGATCTTTACGACCTGACCCTCCGCCGTCGCGGGACGTCCGGTCACTTCACCTTCAAGATGTGAGTTGGGTTTGGAGTGGCGCAATATGCCGTCACGAGTGTCATTGGTCAGGTTGAGGCCATGGCCATCTTTTTCCAGAAAGTCGACGACTCGCAAGCTCTGTTCGTTGTGGCGAAAGCCCGGGTAAACGCTCGCCAACGCTTGTTCGCCTGCATGCCCAAAGGGCGTGTGGCCGAGGTCGTGGGCAAGTCCAATAGCTTCGGTCAGGTCTTCGTTCAAACGCAATGCTCGCGAAATAGTGCGTGCGATTTGAGTCACCTCAATCGTATGAGTCAGGCGCGTGCGAACGTGGTCTCCAGATGGTGGGAGGAATACCTGAGTTTTTGATTTCAGTCTTCGAAAGGCACGACTGTGGACAATACGATCCCGGTCGCGTTGAAACGCCGTCCGCACAGGCGATGGTTGTTCCGAGATCCGGCGTCGCGAGCACTGTGAACGAGCAGCTGCGGCAACGAGCCAGCCTTCAAGAAACTCTTCGTATTGCTCGCGTACTGTGATCAGTGTTCAGTCCTCAGGGTTGCAGTTGCACACGCCCTAAGTGTACGTACACTTAGGGCGTGCGTCGAGCCTACGATATTCTGACGCTTATTCCGGAAAATCAAGCGCGGCTTGAGCGGCCGCCAGTCGAGCTATCGGAACGCGATAGGGTGAACACGATACGTAGTCGAGTCCTGCTTTGTGGCAAAACTCGACACTGTTAGGATCGCCCCCGTGCTCGCCGCATATTCCCAGCTTGAGGTCAGGTCGCGTGCGGCGGCCACGTTCAACGGCGATCTCAATCAGTTCTCCGACCCCGCTGCGGTCAATCGTCACAAATGGATCAACAGGGAAGATATTGCGTTCCACATACATCGGTAGGAAGCGCCCAGAATCGTCACGGCTCAAGCCGTAAGTGGTTTGAGTCAAGTCGTTCGTTCCAAAGGAAAAGAACTCGGCTTCGGTTGCAATTTCGTCTGCGACGAGCGCCGCACGAGGCAGCTCGATCATCGTCCCAACGTGGTAGGGAACGGTGACGTTGGACTCTGTGAATACAGCGGCTGCAATCTTGTCCACTGTTTCTCGCTGAAGTTGCAGTTCCCGCACGTCCGCAACGAGTGGAATCATGACCTCAGGAAATACGTGGATACCATCTTTCTGACAAGCGACGGCGGCTTCGAAGATGGCACGTGCTTGCATCTCGGTTATTTCTGGATAGGCGATTCCCAGACGGCAGCCGCGATGACCCAGCATTGGATTCGTTTCAATGAGCGCCGCCACCCGATTTCGAGCGGCTTCGATATCCACTCCAATATCGGTGGCAAACTCCTGGAGTTCCTCGTCAGAGTGAGGCAGGAACTCGTGCAGTGGAGGATCGAGTGTGCGAATCGTGACAGGCAAGCCATCCATCGCACGAAAAATGGCGATGAAATCTTCACGTTGCATCTCCAGCAATGGTTCAAGAGCTTCACGCCGATCACGGGCATTCTGGGCCAAGATCATCTTGCGGATGGCTTCTAAGCGGTCGTCGCCGAAAAACATGTGCTCGGTACGACAGAGTCCGATTCCTTCCGCGCCGAAGTCGCGCGCCACTTCGGCATCGTGGCCATTGTCTGCGTTGGCGCGAATTCCAAGCCGGCGGATGTCGTCCGCCCAGGAGAGTATGCGTTCGACATCACCGCCGACCTGCGGTTCGACCATCGGTGCTTCGCCCAGGATGACTCGACCAGTCGCGCCATCGATCGTTATGATGTCGCCGGCATTCAAAGTGCGACCGTTGACTGAAATCGTCTTGTTCGCATGATCGACTTCGAGTTCGCCCGCTCCAGCTACACAAGGTTTGCCCATGCCCCGGGCGACGACTGCGGCGTGGGAAGTCATGCCACCGCGGGCTGTGAGAACGCCGCGGGCAGATACCATGCCATGAAAGTCGTCGGGCGATGTCTCGCGCCGGACAAGGATCACTGCATCTCCATGATCACCGCGCCGTTTTGCTTCGTCTGCATCGAATACGATTTCTCCTGCAGCCGCGCCAGGGCTTGCCGGAAGGCCGACGGTAAGAACCTCGGGCTGGAAATTTGGATCAATCATCGGATGAAGTAGCTGATCTAGCTGATCCGGTTCCAGGCGTCTGACGGCGTCGGCAGGCTCGATAAGCCCGGAATCGACAAGATCACAGGCAATGCGGACGGCGGACTGGCCGGTGCGCTTCCCTGTTCTGGTCTGCAGGACAAATAGCTCTCCACGCTGGATCGTGAATTCGATGTCCTGCATGTCGCGGTAGTGGCGTTCAAGCTGTTCGACGATCTCGCTGAACTGGCTGGCAACGTCTTCAAAACCAGGGATACTTGAGAGCTGTGCGATCTCAATTGGAGTACGGACCCCCGCGACAACATCTTCGCCTTGCGCATTCGTGAGAAATTCTCCAAAGAGGCCAGGTTCGCCAGTGGCCGGATTGCGACTGAATGCCACTCCGGTTGCAGAACTTTCGCCCATATTGCCAAACACCATGGTTTGGACATTGACGCCAGTCCCGAGGTTGTTGGCGATATTGTGCTGCCTTCGGTAGTTGATAGCTCTCGGGGTGTTCCACGATTCAAATACGGCGATGACTGCAAGCCGGAGCTGCACCAGGGGATCTTGCGGGAAGTCTTCACCCGTTTCTCGCTTGACGATCCCTTTGTAGGTTTCCACAAGTTCGTGCAGCGCATCCGCCGGTATGTCCTGATCGTTGACCGTTCGAATTTTACGTTTTAGCGCGTCGATTTCATCTTCGAAAAGCTCACCGTCGATGGAAAGGACGACACTCGAGAACATCTGGATGAGACGTCGATAACAGTCCCACGCAAACCGTTCGTCAGCGAGCTTCGCCAGGCCTTTCGCCGACTCATCATTTAGTCCGAGATTCAAGATGGTATCCATCATCCCGGGCATGGAGACTGCAGCACCCGAACGGACCGACACGAGTAGCGGATTCGTCTCGGAGCCGAAATGCTCGTCCATCGAAGATTCGAGATCTGCCACCTGAGAGAGGACTTGATCCCAAAGCCCCTCTGGTAACGCTCCAGCTTCCAGGTAGGCGTTGCATGCTTCTGTCGTGATGATGAAACCTGGCGGCACAGGCAGTCCGATGTTGGTCATCTCTGCCAGATTTGCGCCTTTCCCGCCAAGTAGTTTGACATCGGAGGCGGAACCCTCTGAAAATGCGTATGCCCATTTTGTAGTCATCTTTTCCTCTCCGATGACGATTCTGGCGATCTCATGCCGTTTCTAACTAATCTGTTATCAGGTTTGCGAAGCTAGCGAGGAGCCGCTTCTGACCGTGGCGAACGAAATCGACCACCAACTCCTGATCGCCCGGCTTTTCAGTAATAGATGAGATGACTCCATCACCGAACTTGCTGTGAAAAACTCGCTGCCCTGCATTGTATTTCGGTGTCTCAACTGCCGTTGCCCCAGCAATCAGGTGTCAGGACGCGCTTTCGGGCCGTGCGTTCCGGTGACGACCGAATGGGCGGATCGTCCCGCAAACTCTCAGGTATGGCCGAGAGGAATTGGGACGGTATCGACATGTCGGCATAACCGAAGCGGCTGCGGCGCGCCGCGTGGGTGATGTAGAGATGGTCCTCTGCTCGTGTGATGCCGACATAAAATAGGCGTCGCTCCTCTTCGAGGGAATCTGGATTCTCGGTGATCGAACGCGCATGCGGAATCAATCCGTCCTCGACACCGGTGATGAAGACAACTTTGAATTCGAGACCCTTGACGGCATGGAGAGTGATCAACGTCACGCGGTCGTTGTCATCCACCATCTGGTCCTGGTCGGATACGAGCGCGATCTCCTGGAGGAAGAGCATCAACCGATCTTCATCGTCGATGGCGTCGAACGGCTCCATCGTCGCACGGAGTTGCAACAGGTTCTCCCAACGATCCATCATCTCTGGATCGCTATCTGTAAAGAGAGACTGGTAGCCCGATTCCTCGATCGCCAGGTCGAAGAACCGGCTCAACGCCATCGTCTTCGCGTCAACGCGCAACCGATCGAGCGTGGAGGTAACGTTCGCCAGCAAGGTGACGGCTCGGGAAGCGACCATAGGACCACCAGGTTCTCCCAACAAGCCCAGCGCGTCGCCCAGCCCACGACCTGTCAACCTGCACCATGACTCGATATCGGCAAGCGTCTTTGCGCCGATACCCTGTCCCAGGGGAAAAGCGCCGATTACTCTCTCGAATGACAAGGCTGTCATTCGGATTGAGAACGAGGCGCAACAACGACATGACGTCCTTGATCTCGCGCCGCTCATAGAATCGTGTACCTCCAACGAGTTGATAGGGAATGCCCGCCCGGATGAAGGTTTCTTCGATCGTGCGGCTCTGCGCGTTCGTGCGATAGAGGACGGCCATGTCGCTGCCGGAATAATCGCTTTCGCGCTGGAGCCGGACTATCTCTTCAATGATGAATCTGGCTTCATAGTATTCGTCGAGCGATTCGCGCACGATGATCTTGCTGCCGGACGCTCGCGACGTGCGTAGCGTGCGATCGATGCGCTGGGTATTGTCCGAAATGACGGCGTCGGCAGCTTTTAGTATTTCCGGGGTCGAGCGATAGTTCTCTTCCAGATGTACCTCGCCCGAATCGGGATAGTCGTTGCGGAAATTGAGAATATTGCGAATATCAGCCGCTCGCCATCCATAGATCGATTGATCTGGATCTCCCACGACACAGAGATTGCGGTGCTCCTTGGTAAGTTCATTGACGAGGAGATACTGGAGGTGGTTGGTGTCCTGGTATTCGTCGACAAGAACGTAGAGATAGCGCTCCTGGAGGGCGATACGGGTGGAATCGGAACTTCGAATGAGCTTGAGCGCGTCGGTTAAGAGATCGTCGAAATCTAGCGCATTTCGACGGCGCAACGTTTCCTGATAGCGTGGGTACACCCTGGCTACGATTTCTTCCCAGTATGATCCGACGGCCCGCTGCGTAGGTATCCGGATCGATATTCTTGCTCTTTGAACCGGAGATTGTGGCGAGGATCGAACGCGGGATTGAACTGGCGGTTGCTGATGTCCAGTTCGTCCATAACCGATTTGATAACGCCATTCTGGTCGGCGGAATCGTAAATGACGAAGTTGGGATCGATTCCGATCTCACCGCCATACTGACGAAGCACCCGTGCCGAGAACGAATGAAAGGTTCCCATCGTCACCCAACGGGCGCGCTCGCCGACAAGCCCTTCCACACGTTCTTTCATCTCTCTGGCGGCTTTGTTGGTGAATGTGAGAGCCAGGATGTTCCACGGTGCCACCCGGCGATCCTGTATGAGATAGGCGATGCGAACGGTAAGAACCCGGGTCTTACCGCTTCCGGGTCCAGCTACGATGAGCAGCGGACCGTCGACGGACGTGACAGCTGTGCGTTGCTCGGGATTGAGCGGACCAAGCAGTTCTGACTCGATGGCTTGAGCATTTGACACCGGTAACGATCCCTATTCCTTGTCCTACATATCTATCGATAAGAGTTCCCGCCGATGTCTATCGATTGTACCCGAGTAAGTTTCAGGGGCGATTATCTTGAAGAGTGCAATCATCGGTTGTAGGCTTTGTGCTGCCATGCCGGCGTAGCTCAGAGGTAGAGCAAGGGATTCATAAGCCCTAGGTCGTTGGTTCAAGTCCAACCGTCGGCACATTGCACTGATATCGCGATACCGCACAGGCGCGGAGTTCCCCTCGATGAGTGACCATTCCGTCGTGATCGACCGCCGCCAGTACGCCCCAGTACGCCGTACCGCTGCCTATCGGGCACTGGTTGGTGGGTGGAACGAAGCGGTGCTGCTCGCCTGTTCTGGCGGAGCGGATTCCACGGCACTTTTGGCGACGGCGGCCATAGCGGCGTCGGCAGGACGCGTCGGGTCCGTTCGTCGTCGTGCAAGTCGATCATCGCGTTCGGGAGAATTCCGACCGCGATGGACGCTTTGTCGCGACCGTCGCCAGCGCGTTTGGTTTCCCCTTCGTACAGTTGAGTCTCCTCGAAGAAGAAGATGCCAGCGTGGGTGGGACTGAGGCCAGTCTGCGCAAGCGGCGCTATTCGTCGATTTCCGCTCTGGCACAGCGTCTCATGATCGACACAGTCGTCACCGCTCACACAAAAGATGATCAGGTCGAAACGATCCTGTTGCGATTGCTCTCCGGCTCAGCATCGATTGCTGCCGCGGGAATGCGCAAGACACAAGCGTTGGAGACGTCTGCCGGCCGAATTAATCTTCTGCGGCCGTTACTCAACATTTCGAGAGCCCAGCTGGTCGAAGTTTTGACAATTCTGAAACTCGAGCATATCGAAGATCCTAGCAACGAAGATGTCGCGTTTCGACGCAATCGCCTGCGTCATCGCATCATCCCGGAACTGCAGGAGCTAGATCCGGGTTTTTCCGACGGCCTTGTTCGATCTGTCAATCACGCTCGGGAGGACGCTGAAGTGTTGGATCGGCTGGCTGTTCAGATGGCAGCAAGTCTCGTGCGGCTATCGGGCGATTCGAGACGCATCACAAAGAGTCTTCTTGCCCGTGAAGAAAGAGCGATCGCTTCGAGGATTGTGCGTGCCGCAATTGTGGAGATGATTCCCGAAGACCACCGTGAACTGACGCAGGAACGTATTGAGGCCGTCCTGGGTGCGGCGGAGGGCAAAGTCGGTGGAATAATCGAGATGCCGTACGGAATCGTGGCAACCATAGAACGAGATGACATCGTGATCGAGTATCGATGTAAGAAAAGGGCCAAATGAGCGAAGAACACGGCGGAGTTCGTCTGAAGGTGTTGTTGAGCGAACAGGTGATACAAGCTCGCATAGCCGAACTCGCGGTGGAGATCAGCCGGCACTACGGCCATGAAACGCCGATTCTTGTCGGTGTGCTCAATGGAGCCGTGATGTTTATGGCGGATCTGGCTCGGAAAATGCCTTCCGATGTGCGCTTTGAATTCATGGCGGTATCGAGCTATGGCGACGGTACCGTTTCGACCGGCGCGGTCAAGATTCTCAAGGATCTCGACTCTGACATAGCAGGAAAGAGCGTTCTGATCGTCGAGGATATCGTCGACTCTGGGACCACGTTGAAGTATTTGCTGAGGATGCTGAAAGAGCGAGATCCGAGCGACGTTCGAGTCGTCTCGCTGCTCAGAAAACCTCAAGCGAGAGCTTCCGGAACCAACCCGGACTGGGTTGGATTTGAAATCGAAGACGAGTTTGTCGTGGGCTTTGGGCTGGACGTGGCAGGCAAATACAGAAATTTGCCGTACATCGCGGTGACCCAGTCAGACTAATGTACTGCCAATACCCGAATGATCGCGCCAATTTCGCTGATATAATCCACCCAATAACGTATCCCAGTTCCATCGATACACAAGAAGTACTCGCAATGTGAAAGAACCAGACTTCTCAACTAAAGAGGATATCTTATGACAGACAACAAGTGGCTGCGTAACGGCTTCGTCTGGATCATCTTGATCATCGCCGTTATAGCTCTCTGGGTTACCTTCATCAATCGTGGCAGCAGCGATCGCCAGATCGGCATGGACGAGGTTGCGGCGGCAATCAGCAGCGGCCAAGTCGATCGGTTGGAGACGACTGACGGATCGAACGAAGTAACCGTCTATTACAAGAATGGCGATCAAACCGATAAGGCCCGCTTCGACGGCAACGTGGATCTGTACGGAGCACTGGACTTTTACGGCATAACCGCCGACGATGTTCGGATCAAAGTCAATAAGGCCAGCTCATGGGGTAACTGGATCGGCATCCTTACATTCGTGCTGCCAATTCTCCTCATCGTCGGTATCGTGATCTTCATGATGCGCCAGGCACAGGGAAACAACAACCAAGCAATTTCCTTCGGTAAAAGCCGGGCTCGGATGTTTACGGGAAATAAGCCTTCGGTATCGTTTGGTGATGTGGCCGGCGCGGTTGAGCCAAAAGAAGAGCTGGCTGAAGTTGTTGAGTTCCTGAAGTTTCCGGAGAAGTTCGCGGCGCTGGGCGCCAGGATTCCGAGTGGAGTTCTGCTCGTTGGACCGCCCGGAACGGGTAAGACGTTGCTCGCAAGAGCCGTTGCAGGTGAAGCGGGTGTGCCGTTCTTCAGCATCTCAGGATCTGAATTCGTTGAAATGTTCGTTGGTGTTGGCGCGTCTCGTGTCCGAGATCTTTTTGACCAGGCAAAGCGCAATGCGCCCTGTATCGTCTTCATTGACGAGATAGATGCCGTTGGTCGACAGCGTGGTGCTGGACTGGGTGGTAGCCATGACGAGCGCGAGCAGACGTTGAATCAGATTCTCGTCGAGATGGATGGCTTCGATAGTACGACCAATGTCATCGTCGTTGCAGCGACAAACCGTCCAGATGTGCTCGACCCTGCGCTATTGCGCCCGGGCCGCTTCGATCGTCAGGTAGTTCTAGATCGGCCCGACATTCGTGGCCGCCTCGAAGTGCTTGAGGTTCATACGCGCGGTAAGCCTCTTGAAGAGGACATCAACCTGGAGACGCTAGCCCGGGAAACGCCGGGATTCTCCGGCGCGGATCTCGAAAACCTGGTCAACGAAGCGGCGATTCTGGCGGCGCGTAGAAACAAAAAGACGGTCGGCCGGGAAGAGTTGAATGAAGCTATAGACCGGGTGATCTCAGGTCCGCAGCGCAAGAGCCGGGTCATATCCGACCGAGAACGGCTGATGACGGCCTACCATGAGGCAGGCCACGCACTTGTTGCGCGCGAACTCCCGAACGCGGATCCGGTACACAAAGTGTCGATCATCGCTCGCGGAATGGCGGGCGGCTACACCCGCATCGTTCCAGGTGAGGATCGAGCTTTCTGGACGAAATCGCAGTTTGAGGATACGTTGGCCTACATGATGGGCGGGCGTGTTGCCGAAGAGTTGATCTTCAGCGAAATCAGCACCGGGGCATCGAACGACATCGAACGCGCCAGTGGGCTAGCCCGAAAAATGGTCACTGAGTATGGCATGAGCGATAAACTCGGTCCGCTCGCACTTGGGAAGAAGGACGAACTCGTCTTTCTCGGACGTGAGATCAACGATCAACGCAACTACAGTGACGAGATCGCCTTCGAGATCGACAAAGAAATTCGCCGGCTCATCGATGAAGCCTACGAGCTAGCAACGTCGATCCTGAAGACAGCATATCGAGACGCTCGACATGATTTCGATGCTACTGATGGATCGAGAGACGATCTCCGGCGAAGAACTGGAAGAACTGTTCGATACGCCACGACCGCAGCCGAAGCTCATTGGCCCGATGACCTACCACCGGCCGGAAGGGGTGATTGCGAGCGATGCGCCTCGCGGTGGGAAGGATGATGGGCGGGATACCCCACCCACCACGGAACTTGCGACCTTCGCCGGCGACGTAATCAGATTCCTTGATAGATCGCGCGGCGTCTGCAGGCCGCGCGATTTCTCGTTAATGCAAAAACGCGACCAATTCGAGTCGCGTTTGGTGGAGACGGGGGGACTCGAACCCCCGACCTCTACAGTGCGATTGTAGCGCTCTCCCAACTGAGCTACGTCCCCCAGACGCTTGAAGAATACACCGTGTATGGGCGATTGGCCAACCAACGCGTTGGGATTGCAGCTTAGCTTCAGGGTGGTCGGGAACGCGCCTCGCAACCGGTTCCAATCGAACATTCCGACCTTGTTGAACCGTGAGAGTTCAGAGCAACATGAGGTCCGCCAAGTCAAAACTGGGTGTGACTTGATAAAGACTCTTCGAATTCTTCTCGCTTATTCCAACGCGGATTGCCAGCAATTGAGCGTCGCTTGATCGCCCTTTTTTCGGATAGCTCCGGAGTCGATCCTGGATGTTTAGCGGCGTCGTTATATGCGGTTGCATCAGTCCAACCCTAAATCGCGCAGCGCCGGGCATCAACGAAGCCCTTCTCTATGCGGAAAACGGGCCTGTGAGAGTGGGTAACGGAATGGTTTCCCGTGCGAACGCATAATGCCCGACACCACCCCAACCTGAGGAAGGGTGGTATCGGGCAAATGTAGATTGGAATGGGCTCGGAAGTCGAATCTGCCAGTCGAGCCGCGAGCGCATTCTCAGCCCGGATGCTTTGAGGAATTACGCCCATCAATCAAAGGTACCATCCACAAGTGCCTTTGCCTGATACTGAAATCAGCCCGACACACACAGCGTCCCCCGGTTACGGGGCGCTGTTGAATTTGCACTTTGTCTCCTAAGGCGGTGACGTCATCACCTTACCCAGTAGAAGATTCTCGTGCTAACTCCAGGTGGAGGTAGCACACAGGTCTGCTCGCTTGAAGCTGGCTTGAGCTTGGCGTCAAAAACAACCCCAGTAGCAGAACCATCTTCTGTTTCAGTTGGTGGAACCACTTGCTCTGCAACGAACGTCCAAACACATCTAGCGCTATCGTTTGGTGCGATCTGAAACGAAAACACAACCGTGTCACCTACTTCGATATAGTCACTGCAGCCACGACTATCGCATTTGACCTTCCTGGGTTTGTCGTTCTTCGCAAAGGCGCTTGACGTGGACGTCATTAGTCCGCCCGTCAACACCGCGAGTTAGAGTCCCGTCAAGTGTGTAAATAGGCTGGTCGTTCTCATCGTTGCGTTCCCGTTAGTTCGCAACCGCCAGCGCTGGCGGTTGCGGTGCGGCATCAGGTGTCTCCAGTTCAGCCAGCGACTCGGCACTGAAGTAGCGTCGGCCGACCTGCCATTCATCGTGCTGTTCGGCCAGGATCATCCCGACGAGCCGGATGACAGCATCCCGGTTTGGAAAGATCCCAACGACGTTGGTACGACGTTTGAGCTCTTTGTTCAGCCGTTCCAGAGGATTGGTCGACCACAGTTGGCGCCAGTGACGGGAGGGGAAACCGAGATAGGCCAGAACCTCGTTTTCCGCCTCATCCATCAATGTTGCTAGTTTCGAATACGGTGCCCGAAACCCATCGGCAACTCGCCTCCACTGCTCACGGGCACTGTCCGGATCCGGCTGGGCAAAGACGGTGCGGATGGTGGCCGCAACGAGCTGGCCGGCGCGCTTCGGAACAAGGGCCAGTGCATTGCGGATGAAGTGCACCCGGCAACGTTGCCAGGTTGCGCCGTGTAGCACGGCAGCGATTGCGCTTTTGAGCCCCTCATGGGCATCACTGACGACGAACTGCACGCCACCAAGCCCACGCGCAACTAAACCTCTCAGAAACGAGAGCCAGAACGCGCCATCCTCGCTCGGCCCGACTTCCAATCCCAATACCTCGCGCACTCCCGTCTCATGCACGCCGATCGCTAGTACCACTGCCATCGAAACGACCCGGCCATGCTCGCGCACCTTGAGATAGGTTGCATCCAGCCAGACGTAAGGATAGCTCCCCGTGAGTGGGCGATTCCGAAATCGTTCCACCTCGGCATCCAGTTCCTGACACAAGCGACTGACCTGACTCTTGCTAATGCCCTCGATCCCCAGTGCCTGGACGAGATCATCGACCTTCCGGGTCGATACCCCGTGCACATAGGCTTCCTGGATCACCGCCACCAATGCCCGTTCCGCCCGTTTGCGTGGATCGAGCAGGCTGGGGATGAAGCCGCCCTCCCGCACCCGTGGCACCTGCAGATCGATCGTGCCGACGCGTGTGTCCCAACGCCGTTCGCGGTACCCATTGCGCTGACCTGACCGGCTCGCGGTGCGTTCATAGCGCTCGGCGCCAACGTGCTGCCTCACTTCCAGTTCCATCAGCGTCTGGCTGAGCACGCGTACTCCCTCGCGCAGAAAATCAACATCACCCTCCATCTGCGCCTTGTCAAGCAGTTCCACCAGTGCCATCCTCAGATCGTCAGCCATTGTCGTGGTCCCTTCTCTATCGGTCGATTGCTCTCTTCCGATGAGAACCACGCAGTGGCTGACTTCGTCAACTCACCCTCACTCCTTTTTACACACTCACGGGGACATTACCCACCGCGAGCGCGAGAACTACGAACAGCAGACGGCTCGCCGCTCTATGATTCCTTGCGCCGCAGATTGAATCCGAGAACAATAGTCTCTCCCTTCTTGAATCAGCGCGTCCCACCGACTTGGCCCTGTGGCGAGTTGCCACGGGTGCTCACGAACGAGCTTTAATGCGGGACTGCCGATTTGTAGACTACTCAAACATCATAGAATGATTCAGCGGTCGACAGTTGGCTTAAAAGTACTAATCTACTGCCAGTCGAGACGTGATATCGAATTTACTTCGCTGCCCGGATGTTTAGCTGGAGACATCGCATCGTCTGTGGCGCAGTGGTTTTCAGCTTGACTCTGGGACTGTACGGGTTCGTCGAGGTTTGGTTCGTACGGCAGTAGCAGCCGCGAACGACGCCATCGGACCATGCCTTCAACAGCTTCTCGACTTTCTGACTTAGAAGGCACTTTCGCTGGCATAGAGTGGCTCTGTGGAAGCAGAGGTCGATATGGCGATCACCGATGCACAGCCGCGTTTCGGCTAGAACACCGCCGTGCAGATGGCTGGGGCGATCGCCGGTGCCGATAATTGTGTCCGCGCGCACCTTCCACCATTGACCACACGCTGTGGCCATCGACCAAGTCAAACGCGTGTTGCGAGTTCCCTGCGAATCGCGGCGCGCGTGCCGTCGATATCGAAGCAATCGCGCTGATTGGTTTGCATGAGCCGCGTGGCGATAGCGATCGCCTGGCGCTCGGTCAGCAGACGATCGTCAACTTCGGCTTGCAGGGCTCGCGTAAGCCATAGACGAGCCTGCGCCGCATAGGCGACCGACGCTACGGGCCAGTAGGTGTCGCCGCCGAAGGCGAAGAGCTTATTGAGCGGCACGGCGTGGATCATCTTCCGAACGAAATCGCACGTCGTCCACGGATCGATGCTCCAGGCCCAGCAGAGATCGACGTAGACATTCGGGTAGTGCTTCGCAAGAGCTACTAGTTCGTCGCTGTACGGGTAGGCGATGTGCATCAGGACGAACCGCGCCTGTGGATAGCGCGCAAGGAGGCCGCAGAGATGGCCCGCGCGGATACGATCGATCGGCATACGGCCGTAGCCACCGTAATAGCCGGTGTGGAGCTTGAAGGGCAGGTTGAATTCGATCGCGAGCTCGACGCCGCGCGCCCAGGACCAGTCGCCGAGGCAGAGGCGCTCATCTTCCGACAGTTCTTGCCCGGCCAGCACCATCTCGAGGACCGGCGCCGCCTCGGCATCGGTGCGCTCTCGCCATTGCAGAGTGCGCTTATAGGCATGCTGAGACTTCACGGCGATCGCGAGCGGGCCGTAGCGCGCGAAGAGAGTGGCGAAGGCTTCGCGCAGGTCCTCGAGTGTCCTAACGGTGATCCCCGTCTCTTTGTGGAGAAGTTGGAGCTCCAAACGACCATCGCAGAAGATGGCCCAAGAGAGATCGTAGAGGAAGAAGTCCGGGCCGGCGAGATCTGGAAGGCAGGCCCACTCGGAGTCGCGGCCTGCTTGACCGGGCACCTGGTCGAGGTCGATCTGCACATGATCGAGCCGCGCGACCTCACGTAGGAGACGCAGGCGCTCGCCTGGCTGGCGCAGGGCGGCGTGGCGGGCCGTCGCGCCTTCCAACCCGTCCGGAGTGATCTCTTCCAGGTCGTAGACCAGACGTGCGATCAGGCGCACCGCCTCGCCATAGCCGGTGTGCTGGCAGGCTTCCCAGGCGGCGCGCACGCCAGTAAAGCGCGCGCGGATGTCGGGGTCGCTGGCGTCGACCAGGCGTGCCACCGCCTCGGTCGATGCCCCTGCGACGACAAGATCGTCAAGCAGATAATGGCCGAAGATCGCCTGCAGGATGTCCGGGCCTTCCTCGACGTATTGCTGTTCAGTGCGGAGATGTTCATGGGTGTCGATCAGCGGCATTGTCGATATCGCCGCCGCGAGATCATTCGACATGTCGCTGCCCTTCCCCGCTCACTTAGCTACCGCGCGGCGAGCATAGCAGCGGGCAACGCGTTCAGCAATTTCCGACAGCCGGCCAGTAAGTTGCGTTGGTGAGTACATGAAACAGCCAGACTCGAAACCGGTGTGTGGTAGCCCCACTCAATCTCACAGACGGTGAGCATGAAAAATGCCCGTCTCCATGCGGAAAACGGGCCTCTTGGAGCGGGTGATGGGACTCGAACCCACGACATTCTGCTTGGGAAGCAGACACTCTGCCAACTGAGTTACACCCGCAAATGACAGTAGATGCATTATAGTGCCGCTTGCAGCGGGTGTCTACGGCGAGCGGAATGATTTAGGACGCTAAGGCACTCGTCATAACGCGATGCTCGAATAGCTGCAGGAGGCTCCGTGGCAATTGAAAGCGCAATGACGTCGATCGTCGGATCCATGTCCGGAAAGTCCTACGACCCAGATCAACTTCTCACCGTTGATCCAGAAGACGGGAAAGTATTGCTGGTCGAGTACGACCTGGAGCGTGCCGCTTCGACACTCACGAAAGATGCTCTCGCCACTCGCACCTGGGATCTCTGGCGCTATGCCGAAGTCATGCCGGTGCGCAAGCCAGAGCATCGGCTGACGCTGGGAGAAGGCGGCACGCCGCTCTTGAGCGCCCCGAGGCTGGGCCAGCCATTGGTATGTCGACCTACTTGTGAAAGATGAAGGGCGTAACCCTACGGGATCGTTCAAGGCGCAGAGGGCTGGGCGCAGCGGTTGTCGAGAGCCAGAGAGCTTGGAGTGAATGCCATCGCGCTTGCCGTCTGCAGGCAACGCAGCGGCGGCGGCGAGCGCATATCTGGCGCGTGGAGGCATGGAGGCGTTCGTTTTTATGCCCTGCAGATGCGCCCGAAACGTTCAAGCGTGAATGCCGGGCGCTCGGTGCGAAGGTCTTTCTCGTAGACGGGCTGATCAATGATGCCGGCGCGATTGTCAACGCCCACGCCAAAGATCGGGGCTGGTTTGATGTTTCGACGTTGAAGGAGCCCTATCGCGCTGAAGGCAAGAAGACAATGGGTTACGAAATCGTTGAACAGCTTGGTTGGAGAGTGCCCGACGCGATCATTTATCCCACCGGCGGCGGCACCGGCATTGTCGGCATGTGGAAGGCGTTCGATGAACTTGAAAAGATGGGCTTCATTGGGAGCGATCGTCCGAAAATGATCGTCGTCCAGGCGACAGGCTGCGCGCCGATCGTTAAGGCATTCGAGAGCGGCGAGCGACATGCGCCACTATGGGAAAATGCTGACACTATCGCCCCGGGCATGCGGGTTCCAGTCGCGATCGGGGACTATCTTATCCTTGATGCGGTTCGTGCGAGTGGTGGCACAGCGATTGCGGTGACCGACGAAGCGCTGCTGGCGGGGACCGACCAGATTTCCTCCCTGGAGGGTATGCACATGTCGCCAGAAGTGGGCGCTTGCGTTGCAGCGACGGCGCAGTTGCGAGAATCTGGCTTTCTTTCTGAATCGGATGAAACAATCATTTTTGGTACCGGTTCTGGCTTGAAGCACGTCGAACTCGTCGGGGGTGATTACCCGGTATTGACGCCGGGCTCGGCGAATCTTGGTGAAATTATTGATACCTGGTACGCGCCAGCCACTTAGCGTAGGCGTTGACAGCGCGGGCAAATTGTCGTGCCGCGTTGTCCGACAACCATCCGCTTCAACGTCGTCCCGCAACGCTTGCAGGTTGCGCCACTTGGCGCACCGTATACATGAAGGCTCGATCGATTGCTTCCTGAATCCCCGAGCGCTGAACGGTAATCCCGTAAGGTCGTACCGGCGTTCTCGATCGCCAGGGAAAGCGTATTGACTATCGCGGCATGAAGATTCGCCGCTTTACGGCGAGAAATTGATGACGCTGCCTTGGCGGGGTGAATTTTTGCGAGGTATAGCGATTCATCGGCGTAGATATTGCCAACACCGGCGAGGAACGATTGGTCGAGGAGCAACGGTTTTATCTGTCGGTTCGTGCGCTGGAGTCGATCGTAAAACGTTTCAATCGTGAACTCTGGCGAGAGCGGCTCTGGTCCATACGCTCTGGATACCTGATCCCACTCTGGCATTGTCAGCAATCGCATACGACCGAATTTCCTTGCATCGAAGAATTCCAGAAGGTCACCATTGTCGAGCTGGAATGCGACCCGTAGATGACGCTCGGGTTCTGGTGGACCATCTTCTCCGGCGAGCGAGTACAGCAGTTTTCCGGACATTCGCAGATGTGTGGTCAGAATCAGACCCGAAGATAGTCCCATGACAATGAGCTTTGCTCTTCGACTTATCCGTTCGACTGATACACCTGTAACTCCGCTAATAAAGTCCTCGGGTTGAAGCGGCTCAATCGTGCGCGGCCAGGTTACGAGTGCCGAATCGAGACGTCGTCCAATTAGAGGTCCGCTCAAGGTTCGGCAAACCGTTTCGACCTCGGGAAGCTCCGGCATATCACTCCTCTTCGCAGGTTCTGTTGCACGCTTCAGCGCTGCATTGACCATGACTTGTAGCGGTTCGTATAATTCCAACTCGCCTACCGATTGTACAGAGGCCAATCGAGAAGCCAGAGCGTAGACTGCTCGATATGGCCGGAGGATGGTGAAGTGACAGCGTCGATAACAGAACGCATCGTTGACGATCTAAAGATTGCGATGAAGCTGGGCGAAAACGACAAGCGAGACGTGATTCGGTTGCTTCGTGCTGCCTTCAAAAATCGCGAGATCGAACTTCGCCATAGCCTGAATGATGACGAAGCAATCGAAGTTATACAGGCGCAGATCAAGCAGCGTCGAGATTCGATCGACGCATACGATAATGCGGGCCGCAGCGATCTGGCGGATAGGGAGCGACTTGAACTCAGCATACTGATGGAATATCTGCCAAACGAGCTCAAGCCGATTGACGAAGCGGAACTTGAGCAAATCGTCGTCGCAAAGGTTCTAGAATTGAAGCTCGCCGGTCCGGCCGATATGAGAACACTGATGCCTGCGCTCATAGATGCGACTGAAGGTCGAGCCGATAATCGCCTTCTCAGTACACTTGCAGCAGCCGAACTCCGTAAGCGAGCATCATCGACCTAGTGCCTGTCCGAATCCAAGCGTTCGCTATCGAAGCAAATCGAGGATGCCGATCGTGGTCAGTACTGTGACCGGGAACGACAATAGAGCCAATGCGTCCCGCGGTAGTGGGATTCTCGACCGAACGGTTGGGGGCGATCGCGCGACGGTGAAAGACGTGCTGCGCCTCGCTATTTTCCTCATTGCCGTGTCGGCGGTTACCTCTGCAGCAGTCTACGTCAATTGGACGCCCGGCGAGACCGTGCTACAGCCTGGCGATATTGCAAACGAGACATTCAAAGCTGACGGGGATGTTTCCTATGTCAGCGATATTCGAACTGAAGAGGCTCGGCGGGAAGCCGGTTCGGACGTCAACAACATCGTTAAATCCTACGATCCTAGCGTTCGAGAAGATGCCCTCGGTGACATACGGAGTTTCATAAGTAGCGCGACCGAGGTGCGTGAATCTGATAATGACGAAGCGCAAAAGATCGCAATTGTTCAGGCGGCGCTCCCGGATCTTACCGAAGAAGAGTCGACGCTCCTCGTGCAGATCTCTCCAGCTGCCTGGGAAGCGATAGCATCGCAGGCTACGCAACTCGTGGATGACACGATGAGCGGTGAGCTTCAGAGTGATGGTATTGCGGCAGCTCAATCCAATTTGCAACGCGACGTATCATCACTGCTGACGACGACGCAACAGGAACTCGCCGTAGCCGTCGCATCAGCGTTCATCCGTCCAAATGTGTTCATCGACGATGGGGCCACGCAGGCGAAGCGACAGGCCGCTATTGATGCTGTGCAGCCGGTCGTCGTATCTGTGAAGTCAGGGCAGGCGATTGTTCGAGACGGCGATGCGATAACCGAACGGGACATCGAAGCGCTGGAAGCCCTCGGTCTGCTTCGCAGTCAACTGGACTCCAATGAGCGCCTGGGTGTTGCCTCGATGATGATCGTGCTCACCGTCGCACTCACGGCATACCTCTTCGTATTTGGTGAAGCCGTCTGGCGCAACCGCCAGCTTTTGCTGGTGGCGATTGTCGTCCTCGGTCCGGTCATCGCAGCAAGGATTTTGCTTCCCCACCCGGATATTCAATATATGTTGCCAATCGCTGCGTCTGCGATGTTGCTTGCGATTCTCGTCAATATCCAATTTGCTATTGTGTTATCGATCTTTATTGCGATGTACCTCGGTATCGTGGCCGACATGTCTTTTGACCTGGCGCTTCTCTATTTCGTGGGAGCACTCGCAGGCGCGACGGTCATTCATCGCGCCGACCGAACGATTGATTTCGTCTGGTCTGGACTCGCTGTCGCGGTGTCAACGCTTGCGGTTGGGCTGAGCATTACCCTTCTCGGCGGTGGACTGGACGGCGCGTCAACTGGTCGGATCTTTGTGGAGACCGCTCTGGCGGGCGCGCTGGCTGCCTCGGTGACATTCCTGTCGTTCAGTGTGCTCGGTTCGATTTTCGGCATCTTGACCAATCTGCAGCTGCACGAGTTGGCCCATCCTCGACAACCGTTGCTCCAGCGCCTCGCTCAGGAGGCTCCTGGTACCTACCACCACTCGATTATCGTCAGTAATCTGGCCGAAGCAGCTGCAGCCGCGGTAGACGCGGATCCGCTGTTCGCGCGAGTTGCGGTGTTGTATCACGATATTGGAAAAATGGAGCACCCGACGTTCTTCATCGAAAACCAGGCCAATATCGGCAATGTCCATGACGGCCTGGATCCTCACGTTAGCGCCCAAATCATTATCGATCATGCGCGAGACGGCGTTCGGCTTGGAAAGAAGAATCGGTTGCCTGGGTCAGTCATCGATATTATTGGACAACACCACGGTACGACTCGTGTCGAGTACTTCTATCGCAAAGCGCAGCAAACCGATGAAGATGTTGATCCGGCTGACTTTACGTACCCTGGGCCGAAACCCCAAACGCGAGAAGCCGCAATTATCATGCTGGCTGATTCAGTTGAAGCTGCGGTGCGTTCGATGGCTCAGAGCGGCAGGCTTTTTGAAAATGCGGCCGGAAGCGATAGGAAGAGCGAATCAGATCGGCTCGTTGAATTCGTGCACGGAATTATCAAGTCCCGCGTCGACAGTGGTCAGCTCGATGAGTGCGATTTGACCTTCAGGGATTTGAACAGCATAGAATCGTCATTCATACAGATTCTCGAAGGAATTTATCATCCTCGGCTCGAGTATCCGGAGCGAGTCACTGAAGCGAAGGCGGATACCGGCGCAGCCGCGGCAACAGCCGCGGTTACGTCGGCGAATTAGGCGCTCTCGATGCTCGAGGTACTGTGTGAACCCGACGATCTCGTGCCTCTCTCTGATCTCCTACAGATAAGAAATGAACTTGATGCCATCGCACGACTAATTGAGCGTGACGAAAAGAGATCACTTGGTCAAGTTACCGTGCTTCTCGTGTCAATTGCGCGTATTAGCGAGCTTCACGATCAATACTTTGACGATCCGACACCAACCGACGTCATCACGTTCCCTGCTGATAATGATCCAGGTTCGAGCGCAATAGCGGGTGATATAGCCATATGCGTTGAGGTTGCCCGAGAGCAGGCGCAAGAAGCCAATCATGATTCTCGGCTTGAGATCGTCTTCCTTGGCGTTCACGGACTGCTTCACCTGAGCGGTTGGATAGATAGCACTGCGACTGAACGAGAGCAAATGATCGCGCGCCAATACGCTCTGTTGCACGAAGCGGCGGGGGATCGAGGTGCTCGCAGGTGAGCACTCAACGAGTAACGCTTGTCGCAACCGTGCTCAACGAATACGGTAGCTTGCCGGGTTGGCTGGAAGCGTTGGAGTCTCAAACGCTCTTCCCAACCGAATGCATCATTGTCGACGGCGGGTCGACAGACGGGACGCTCGAGTATTTGCAAGCGAGCCGGTTGCCATTCCCCGTCATCCTGAAATCTGCGCCGGGCTGCAACATTTCAGAAGGACGGAACAAGGGAATCGCTTCCGCAACCGGCGACATCATCGTTGTCACAGATGCTGGTACGCGTGCGGACAGGCGCTGGATCGATCGTATCGTCAAACCGCTAGAACGCGATCCAGAGATTGATATCGTCGCAGGATTCTTCGAGCCGGAGACCCCCGACATTTGGTCACAGGCCCTGGCCTCCGCGACTCTTCCAGATGCAAATGAGATTGATCCGAAAACGTTCCTGGCATCCAGTCGATCTGTGGCGTTCCGACGGAGATGGTTTGAGCTCGGATTCTCCTACCCGGGCTGGCTGGACTACTGTGAGGATGTCGTTTTCGATTTACAGCTTCGAAGAGGTGGTGCCAGGCAACATACCGAACTTTCGGCGGTCGTCAAGTTCTCTCCACGCCGCAATGTTCAAAGTTTCTTCAGCCAGTACTATCGATATGCTCGAGGAGATGGCAAAGCGGGGCTGTTCTTTCGACGCCACCTTGTACGTTACGCCGTTTATCTGGCGCTCTCTGTGGTGGCGATAAGGCGGCGACCGCTGGAGATCGTCTTGACTGGCATAGCAGGCGCAGCCCATATGAGACGACCTGTGCGACGAATCCTCAGGCGAAAAAATCCACGCCAACCAGCAACTGTTACTGGAATAATAATCCTGCTGGTGGCCGTTCAGTCCGCCGTCGGAGATATCGCAAAAATGGTTGGATACCCGGTTGGTCTCTGGTGGCGTTACAAGCGCGATCGATCTATCAAGTATTGGAATAGCGGTTGGAAACATCGGTTGCCGTCCGGACACCTGCGGCGGACCTGATTTCGATCCAGAGGAATTCGGCGGCCAGAAGCGCGGCTCTACGCCGTATCTCGTCCGGTGTCCCTCGCACCTTCTGGATTCGATCCACGATACGACCCGCGTGGGCCAGTGCAACATGAACTGATCCGTCCGTTACCCGGTTTTCCAAGCTGTCGTATTGCGCGATTAGCGCAGCGGCAATACCAACGCCCGACGTGTTCGTCGCTTCTCGGGCAAATTCTCTCGCGTTGCCAAGGCCTGTTGGCGGCCTTGACCATGTACGAGATTCGACCACTACAGCCTGAGCCTGGTTATCAGATAGCAGCAACGTTGCTAAGACGCCAGCCGTGCCCGCTTCCCATATCGTGATTTGCGCTGACGCGGCGGCGAGTGGTTGTGTGATTGCTGCTGCGAGTGAATCGTCTCCAAAACCGTAGATGTGATTCCCAATTATGCTGACTATCTCGTCGACAGCAGAACGAACGGCTCCATCAGCAGCGGATCTTTCGGGATGGGCGGCGGTGACGGTGACATGTACTCCGTCCCCTTTTGCATAGGTGGCGACTTCCGGCCATTCGGAAGCGATGAGTTGGCCTAAGCGGTCTGCGACGGCTGATTCGCCGATTCCAATCGTCTTTATTGTTTGGCTGACGATGGCCTGGTTGTCGAGGTAGGGAAGTAATCGCGCGCGGACCATGTCTCTCCACATTGGGCGATTTTCGCGCGGTGGTCCCGGCAATGTGATGATTACAGACTCGGCGAACTTCACCATCCACCCCGGCGCGGTTCCGTGATCGTTGGGGACCACGACGGCGGAAGGGATTTCCCACGCTTGTTTCTCGTTGCGCACCGGCATGATATCGCCGCGCAACTCGAAGCGCTCGCGAATGCTGCGGACTATATGCTCGTTGACGGTTGGAGATTCCCCAGTTAGTTGGATGATGGCCTCGCGGCTAAGATCATCCTCCGTCGGACCGAGTCCACCTGACATAATGACGATGTCTGACGCCTCGCATGAGGCGGCCAACGCCGAGACAATGTCCGGTAACTGATCCGGAACTTGTGTGACGCGAATGACCTGCGCGCCGAGTGAGTTGAGTTCCTGTGCAAAATACTGTGCATTGGTGTCAAGTAAGGTGCCGCGAAGAATCTCTGAACCAACTGAGATGATCGTGGCGCGCACAGGCGTTTCCCCGAACCTGTCAAATAGAATGGACAACGAGCGCGAGATAGCCGCGCGAGAATTTCTGGTACCCTCGGAGGGATTCGAACCCCCAACCCCTTGTTCCGAAGACAAGTGCTCTGTCCATTGAGCTACGAGGGCGACGCGCCTGAAGCGTACTTCAGGCATTACCTCACGTCGAACGAACGCACTGCGAAGCAGCGACATTCGCTCTAATGTTACGGTGGGGTGCCTCACGGGGCTCGAACCCGTAACCACTGGTTCCACAGACCAGTGCTCTACCTATTGAGCTAGAGGCACCATGATCGACGTTATCGAACAGTAAGCCGGGTTCTGTTTTCAGCGGCCATCTATCTCGGTGCTTTAGGCACCGGGCGCGAATTGCGCCTGCTCCCGACCTGGCCCACGAGCGAGCAGCTCGACGGCGGGCCGACTTGGGATTGCTGCGGGGAGGATTGCCCTTTTCACACTGCTCGGTATACCGGCAGTTTTGGTCTCTGTTGCTCTCAGCGGATGTGACTCCGCCGCCGATCTGGACTATTGACGGACACCGGAACCGTCTTCCTGGTTTTCACCAGGCACCCTGCTCTGCGCAGCCCGGACTTTCCTCTGGCCAAGGCCAGCGACCGCCCGTTCGATAAACGTCAATTCTTAACGTGCGCTGCGAATCGAGATCCGCATGACGCCGGTGGTGCCGAAGGCGAGATTCGAACTCGCACGCCCTTACGGGCACTACGCCCTGAACGTAGCGCGTCTTCCGGTTCCGCCACTTCGGCGACTATCGCTCAACCGGAGAATTGTAGCATGGGACGGTAGGGGCAGTAAAGATTCGAGCCTGAATCAAGTAGGCTTAGTTTGAATCAAGGAGGGGCGCACTGACTGCAGCAGGTGTTAGCGCTCTATCGCAAGATTTGCGATTTCGAATACGATGATTTAAGCGGGGTTTGTGTGGCAAAGGCTTCAGGCACTTCAAGAGCGTTCAAGGCCTTTGCAATATTCATGGTTCTCTTTCTGATCCTGGGCACGCTCGTGGTGTTCGGAGGTGCGATATTCGGATCTAATCCGGAGGATAGTGGACTCCCCGTTGATGAGGCTGCGCGGCAAAAGGCGGAACTCGAAACCAAAGTCGCGGAAGATCCGAACAACTCTGACAATGCGGCGATTCTGGCAAATATATATGCCAATGAAGGCAACATCGCCGATGCGATACCGCTCTACGAACGCGCGACGATCGATCGGCCCGACGACGGAAATCTTCGCCTTGCATTCGGTATTGCGCTACTACGCAACGGAAGTCTGCTCGATGCGCGAGTTCAGCTTGAGCGAGCTCTCAGCCTGCTACCGAATAGCTCCGGGCCAGCCTACTACCTCGGTCGACTTGAACAGGAAAAGACTGAACCGGATCTCGAAGCTGCTCGAAAATGGTACGAGCAGGCGATCGAAATCGATCCGGAATCTGTGCTCGCGACGGACGCCGCCGATCGGGTCGCGCAACTTGACGCCGCCGACAGTACACCGACGCCCTGAGTAACTATCGTGCAAGCAACGCTTATCAATCACCGGTATTTGCCTTTTCGTGGTGGGTCCGAGCTCTACGTTCAGAAATTCGCCGAATGGCTAGTTGAATCCGGATGGACGGCGCGTGTCATTACGACTGACGCCTTCGACCTTGAGTATTTCTGGGACGGTCGAAAGAAGTCCGTTTGCGCGCCACGCTCGGAAGTTATGAATCGAGTTTCCATCGAGCGGCTCAATGTGAGACACCCAATCGGGTCATCCATCCTCTTTCAAGGCAGCCGGCGCACGATGGGTGAGGCCAGCCGCGTCATTCGACGAGTCCCGCCGTTTCGACGCATTTCTTCTTATCTCCCGAATATCGACGGGCTTACTACGGAGTTGCGTGCAGCGCCTCTTCCCGACCTGATAATCGGGACGAATTTGGGCCTTGAGGCGCTTGCCTTAGCTGGCCTTGAAGCAGCCAGAGAGCTTGGCGTCCCATTTATCTTGGTTCCGTTTGCACATATCGGCGGTAGCGACGATGTGCTTGCCAGGCGTTACGTTTCCATGCCCCATCAACGTGAGTTGGTAAGTCGATCTGATCTGGTTATCGCTCTCACTCAAATCGAAGCAGACTTTCTCGAGGGGTTGGGCGCTGCCCCGTACCGTCTCGTCGTTGCCGGGGCTGGAGTAGAACTTACGACCGGGATCGCTTTGTCACGCAGGAATTTGGGTATACGAGATCAACAACCCTTCACCATTCTGTCTATTGGAGCAATGGCGCGTGATAAGGGGACGTTCGACCTTATTGAGGCTTCACGTATTTTGAAGGGTCGAGGTCTGCCTCATCGCCTGATACTTGTTGGACCAGCGCTCTCTGCCTTCACTGAGTGGTATCAGGACAGTGGCGCGAGCGAGTGTGACTGGATCGAAGTTAGAGGCGTCGTTTCAGAGAGCGAGAAGTTATCGCTGCTCGATGAAGCAGATGTCTTCGCGCTCCCATCAAGAACGGAGTCATTTGGAATCGTCTATCTTGAGGCATGGGCACATGGGCTACCGGTGATCGGCGCGAATGTGGGAGCCGTGGCTGAAGTGATCTCCGACGAGGTTGACGGGCTGCTCGTCCCGTTTGGCAACCCAGAAGCAATCGCCTCAGCCGTGGAAAGGATTGCTAACGCCCCAGGCCTAGCGGATTCAATGGCACGGTCTGGCTATGCGAAGATAGAAGATTGCTATGGGTGGAGCCATGTGTTCGGTAGGATCGAAGCGGCAATGAGCAGAGTCCTCGGGATCGAGGTGATGTGAGTTCCAAAATTGATGCATCAGAATCCAGGCGCCGCACGGCCATAGCCGTACAGCAAATCCGTCAAGAAATCGAGCGTTCGGGCGCTTCCCGAAGCCAATCGAACTCGGTCGACTTTGAGCGCACACTAACTGAATTGCGCAGGCTCTCGACGGTCAATGCTCACTGGGGAATCGTCGCATCCTGGCCCGCATTTCGGTCGAATTGAGGTACTTGCGAAAAGGACGATGAGAATCCTACTGCGCTGGTATATCAACCCCCTCGTAGAGCAACAGAATACCTTCAATCTTGCTGTGCTTGCATCTTTGTATGAAATTGAAGCGCAACTTCATGACTTATACAGCAAATCAGAGATAGATAGTGTCGACTTACCTAAAGACGATTCAATATGAGGATCCTTGTCCTACACTCTCAGATCCCATTCATGCGAGGCGGAGCAGAAGTGCTGGCTGAAGGGCTTGTCAATGCCCTTAATCTGCGCGGCCATCAAGCGGATATCGTGACAGTGCCACTAAAGTGGTACCCACCTGCGAGGCTGTTCGATTCCGCAATCGCATGGCGCATGCTGGATCTGACAGAGGTGAACGGTAGCAGGGTGGATGCCGTGGTCTGTACGAAGTTTCCGACCTGGGCAGCGAAGCATCCGAATAAGATTCTCTGGCTCGTCCACCAGCATCGCCAGGCATACGATCTATATGGATCGCGCTACTCAGACTTCGGTCCGGGCGTCGAAGACCGACGTATGCGAGAGCGTGTCATTGATGTTGACCGGCGCGGTATCAGTGAGTGCCGGGCGCGGTTTGCGATCAGCGAGAATGTCGCCATGCGTTTGAGGGAGTTCAATGGCATTGAGGCGACGTCGCTCTACCCACCGGTTCAGGATCGTGATCTTTGGCCAGAGCGCTATGACCCGTTTATTTTGAGTGTTGCAAGACTGGATGCTCTAAAGAGAGTCGACGCACTTATTGAGGCATGGCCGATGGTGGATAAAGCGCTTTCACTCAAGATCACTTCAGACGGCCCCTCAAGAGATTTGCTTGTACGGCGCGTGCACGAACTCGGAATAGCCGATCGTGTCGAATTTCTCGGGATCGTTAGCGACGAACGACTTGCTGAGCTCTTCCGTACATGCCGGGCCGTCTATTACGCCCCAATCGATGAAGACTATGGCTATACAGCCGTTGAAGGTTTGACGGCGGGAAAGCCGGTCATCTCCGCCGCTGACTCCGGTGGCGTGCTTGAGTTCGTTCGGGAGGGAGTTACTGGAACAATCTCTCAACTGGATCCGGAATCGCTGTCCGAGGCAATTAATTGGTACCTAGACATTGATCTGGCGAAACGTCAGGGCGCACGTGGCCAGGACGCAACGTCAGGGATAACCTGGGAGAAGGTGATCCAATCGCTATTCGGACCGGAAGCGTAGATCGCCGCATGAACGCCCAGCTTCAGTGGGTCGGTCCAATGCCACCACTTCGCACCGGGATCGCCAACTACAATCTGGATCTCTTTAATGCAGTCGATGGACTCTGGCAGATCGCGGCGGTGCTTGAGACTGGCTCAAAAATAGGTGATTTTGCTTCCATCCGCCCTATCGCCGCCAAAGACCTCGACTATACGAAACCGACGATCGTACACGTTGGCAATAGTGAATTTCACGACTTGGCCTATTCGATCGCAACCTCGTCACCGACAGTGGTCGTCTTGCATGACATCTTCCTACACCATGCGCGCGCGTCGCTGGCTTTGCGCTCTGGACGCATGCGGCAATACTGGCAAGAACTGCAGACCGAATATGGGGCGGCTGGCGTTGCAGCCGGTCGCGCTCTGCTTGCAGGCAATGCTGACAATAATTTTGATGACTATCCAATGTTCGAATGCCTCGTTAGAGCTGCGCGGGCGACTGTCGTGCATAGCGACTACGCGGCCGACATGATCCAACGCCGAATTCCCGACGCCATCGTCAGAGTTGTGCCGATGGGCATACCGATTCCAGCAACAATCCCGAAGTCGACCGCGCGCAAAATTCTAGGTCTTAGCGACTCTACATTCGTTGTTGGATCGATCACGCACGTCAACCCGAACAAACGCATTCCCGTGGTTCTACGCGCAATGCGGCGCATAGTCGGGAACGTTCCCGACACAGTATTGCTCCTCGCTGGAACTGGCAGCGATAGCGATCTCATGACGAGAGAAATCGAGGTTCTGGGGCTTCGGCACCACGTGCGCCAATACGGTTACGTTGACGATACGAAGGCTCGAGTGCTTGCTTCTGCTCTTGATGCCTGTGTCAATCTTCGTTTTCCTACCGCCGGTGAAACCTCCGCAAGCCTTCTGCGGTTGCTTGGCGCGGGTCTACCGGTACTCATTACAGATGTTGGCGCGAGCGGTCGATTGCCAGACGGTGTTGGATTGAAGATCCCGGCCGATGAGTATGAAGTCGAAATGATCGCTGAAGTATTGCGGGAACTGGCTGGAAACGCGCAGTTGAGAGAAGCCGCGGGGCGAGCTGCAATCGACTACGTGTTCCGGAACAACTCAATGATCAATATGATCGACGGGTATAGCGATGTGCTCCATGACGTATATGGGGTGCGCCTACCAGGTGTCAGTGAGATTCCGAGAGAGTCACCGCTTACGATTCCGGAGCGCTCTACTGTTGACCATGAGCCAAATCCGATAATTCAATCGGCGGCGCAGGCGATCTCAGATCTTGGTCTGTCCAGTGAAGTGGCAGCATTGGACGCGGTAGGTGCCGCCATCGCTGAACTCGGATTGGACAGATCGGTTTCAGCCGCAGATGGCCAGCCGTCATCGCGCATTATGACGCGTATTGCCTGTCCGATCTGTGGTTCCAAAATCGACGAAACAGGACGCTGCAAGGCGTGTGGCATGGCCATTGAGAGCATAGGAAAAGTCATTATTTTGAGATGACATAATACTTCGATTAGAACGCCCGTTCTATTGCTCTTGATATACTTCTGGCGCTGGATCGGGAGCCATCCGAAAGAGTGATCAACCATGAGCGGCAGAGTCGTTAGCGGCAAACAGATGGACGAAGACTCCGTTGCTGAAACGAGTTTGCGACCAAAGCGGTTGGGCGAGTACATTGGCCAGCATAGGGTCAAAGAGACACTTTCGATATTTATCGAAGCGGCGCTAGCTAGAGGCGAAGCGCTGGACCACATTCTGCTCTATGGGCCACCGGGCCTAGGGAAGACAACCCTGGCGACGATCATCGGTGCCGAAATGGGCGTCAACGTCCGTATCACTTCGGGGCCGGCAATAGAACGTCCCGGCGATCTGGTGTCAATCTTGACGAACCTGAAGCCTGGAGACGTCCTGTTCATCGATGAAATACACCGTCTGAGCCGGATAGTCGAGGAAGTGCTCTATCCTGCAATGGAGGATTTTGCGGTCGATATCGTGTTGGGTAAGGGTCCCGCTGCGCGTTCAATGCGCCTCAGCTTGCCGCGCTTCACTCTGGTAGGTGCGACAACTCGTCTGGCACTCCTCACTTCGCCGCTGAGAGACCGATTCGGTGCGGTTTTTCGCCTGGAGTATTACGACGATACTGCCATGACCGAAATAGTAAACCGGTCTGGCAGGATTCTGGGCGTTCCGATTCAAGAAGACGGAGCAATTGAAATTGCTACCCGTTCGCGTGGAACTCCTCGCGTTGCCAACAGGCTGTTGAAGCGCGCCCGTGATTTCGCGGAGGTAAGAGCGGATGGCGAAATAAGCCAGGTAGTCGCGAGCGACGCCATGGAAATGTTGGATGTCGATGAGTTGGGACTCGATGAAGTCGATCGAAAGATCATGGAAGCTATCATCGACAAATTCGATGGCGGTCCGGTCGGTATCGACACGCTGGCAGCCGCAACAAGCGAAGAGTCCGACACTATTATGGATGTCTACGAACCGTACCTGATCCAGCTCGGTTTTCTGCAGCGAACACCCCGCGGGAGAATCGTTACTGAACGTGCCTACCGCCACCTTGGACTAGACGTGCCGGCTAGCGTTGACTCCTTGAAGCAACCGACGCTTTTTGAATCCAACTGAGTTTGGCGTGGAAAACGACCATCGACCCGATGAAGATCTTTTTCTTGATTACGAACTTCCGCAAGAGCTCATCGCCCAAAGGCCGGTGGAGCCGCGAGATTCTTCGCGGCTGTTGCTCGTCGATCGTAGCTCGAATCAACTGAGCGATCACCGATTCTCTGACCTTCCGGAATTGCTCAATCCCGGTGACCTCCTCGTTGTTAACGACTCGAAGGTCGTCCCTGCCCGAATCCACGCTCGACGAAGTTCGGGAGGCAGGGTGGAATTGCTGTTGCTTGAGGAAGTAGGTGAAGGCAATTGGAGGGCGCTTGCACGACCACTCGCTCGTTTGCGTGCCGGCGAAATTCTGTCGGTAGTTGGATCTGACGACGGGGAGAATTCGGACTCGATCCAGTTCATCGAACGGCAGGGGTCACTGGCGCTTGTGAACATTGCGAGCCAGGAACTGATTCACAAGTATGGGCGTGTCCCGTTGCCCCCATATATCCGGAAGGAGTTGGTGAACGCGGAGCGCTACCAGACTGTCTATGCGAACGTCGAAGGGTCTGCTGCAGCACCGACCGCTGGACTTCATTTCACGCCGGAACTCCTGGAGCGGTGTCGAAACCGAGGAGTTGAGGTCGAGCACATTACGTTGCATGTCGGGCTCGATACCTTTCGTCCGCTCGAAGTAGAAGATCCAGCACGGCACAAAATGCACTCCGAATGGTTCTCGGTACCAGAGGAAACCTGGGAAACAATCTGTTCCACTCGGTCGGCCGGAAAGCGCGTGGTAAGCGTAGGCACAACAACAACCCGCGTACTCGAGACTGTCGGAGAATCAGATCGCAGCCAATCTGAGATGACCGGGCGCACCTCGATCTATATACGTCCGCCATTCGAGTTCCAAATCATCGGGGCGCAAATCACAAACTTTCACTTGCCGCGCACGACGCTGCTGCTCATGATCGATGCATTTGCTGGAAGTGGTCTCCTGAAGCGTGCATATGAGCATGCCATCGATAACAAATACCGATTCTATTCCTTCGGCGATGCAATGCTGATTGTGTAGGATGGGGGCGAACGCGCGAGATTCGACGAGATTAGAGGTTTTGCAGAGATGGAAACTACACGCGATAACGCACTCGAGATTCTGCATGGGTATGTCGAGAGTCCGGCGTTGATCCGCCACTGTGTGGCTGTTGAAGCGTCGATGCGCGAGTATGCTCGCGGTTCGGCGAAGACGAAGAGCGCTGGGGTTTTGTAGGTCTTGTTCACGATTTCGATTTCGAAATTCACCCGACGCTCGATCAGCACCCGCAAGACGGTGCTCCAATACTACGTAGCAAGGGTGTGCCCGAGGATGTGGTGCAGGATGTGTTAAGTCATGCCGAGCATACGGACATTCCGAGAGATACGAAGCTTCGTAAGACGCTTGCTGCTGTTGATGAACTGTCGAGTTTTATCGTTGCTGTTGCGCTTGTGCGACCATCGAAGTCACTCGACGATGTTAAACCGCGTTCAGTGAAGAAGAAGATGAAGGACAAGGCCTTTGCACGAGCAGTAGATAGAGATGAGATGCGCCGCGCCGCAGAAGAACTGGGCGTTGATTTCGACGAGCATATATTGACCGTTGTTGAGGGTCTGAAACCCGTAGCGGATCAACTTGGACTCGTTGCCGAAGAAACGGTCGAGGCGGGTGATTAAGCGGTACATCACCGCCGCGGCACCGATACTCGTCGCACTTCTCATCATGGCAGGATGTGGCGAGGGCGAGCCGGATGTCGCGCCCACGGAACCGCCGCGAAACACCGCAACAGCGACCGCAACCGAAATCGCTACGGCGAGTGCGCTTGATGCACCGCCAACGAAAGGATTTGACGAATTGCAGCAATGGGACGCACCGCCACCTCTCGCCCTCGAGGCCGGAGTTGATTACCAGGCAAAGATCACGACGAATTTTGGAGAGATTGACGTTGACCTGTTCGAAGAAGTTGCGCCAAATACGGTAAACAGCTTCGTGTTCCTGGCTGACGAAGGATTTTACGAAAACGTTCCGATCCATCGGATCTTGAGCGGCTTTGTCATTCAGTCTGGTGATCCTACCGGGACGGGTCGCGGTGGACCGGGGTATCGATTCAACGACGAACCGGTCGTGGGCGAGTACATGAAAGGTACTCTGGCGATGGCGAATGCCGGCCCGAACACCAACGGTTCGCAATTCTTTATCGTGCTTGGGGATCTGTCGCGACAGCTTCCGAAGAACTACACCATCTTTGGGGAAGTAACGGCCGGTATGGACGTCGTCGATGCGATTGCTGCCGTGCCAGTAACGACCAGCGATTCCGGCGAGCCGTCGAAGCCGACCGAACCGGTCTTCATCTCAAATATTGAAATAGTCCGGAAATAGCAGCGGTCTTGAGACTTTGGCTTATCCGGCACGGAGAAACCGCGCACAATATTCAGCGCGTGTTCCAGGGTCAGCTCGACACTCCTTTGACAGACAGGGGTGTCGAGCAAGCACGTGTCACGGCAGCAGCTCTTGAGATCGTACCGTTCGATCGAATATACGCATCTGACTTGCAGCGTGCTTTCGAAACGGCGCGTCCACTCGGGACGGCAGTCGATCGGGAGATTGAACCGGATATTCGATTGCGCGAGATGCACTATGGCGTTTTGCAAGGTGTCGACTACGTGAATTTCCGAGAAGTCCTGAAGAGTCACGGTGTTGGTGACGACTGGGGCACCGGCGTTTTTAGCAAGAGCGGCTCAGCCCCACCGGGTGGTGAATCGTTGTCCGATCTCGTCGATCGTACGAGCGCATTTATCAGCGAGGTGGTTGATAGCAACCAAGGAGCTTCGCATATCGGAATCGTAACCCACGGTGGGACGATCCGAACCATCATGACGGAACTGCTGGGTATGCCGCCAGCGTCTCGCTCAGCCCTTATCGTGGCGAACTGTGGCGTTACGTGCTTCGTATATGACGGTGGCACCTGGCAGCTCGAATTTCACAATCGCGTCTATTGGGACACGCACCATACCGAATCACTCACTACCATTTAGGCTGGTGAGTTCGATCCTCTATTCCGCTCTCCCGCCCGCCAGATTCTGAACCGCACCGACAATCTTTGACAGATCCTCATCGTCGGTGAAATAGGCGCAGGAAATCCGAACCGCTGATGGAACCTCGACGCGACGCTGGGCAATTCGATAGTCATTCCAGAGCGTATGGGCCAGATCTTCACCATTTCTATCGGCAATGGAAAAGGTCACGAGGCCTGACGAGTGTTCCCAATTACTCGGCGTATGAACGGTGACGTTTGGCGTTGCGGCCAGTTCTTGCTTGAGGGTGTCTGATGTCAATTTGATATGTGCCGCGATCGCGTCCCAACCCAGTGAATCCTGGTAGTCAATCGCGGCTGCGAGACCAGCATGCAGATGCCACGATCTGGTGCCCATCTCGTAGCGGGCAGCGCCGCTGGCAAACTTTAGTGCTGGGGCTGGTTCGACCTGGTAGTGGGCGCGCGACCAGTGAGGATCGAATGAATCGCTCGCAACGTAGGCCGGCGGGATGAGATGTTCGGAGTCCGATGCTACCCATGCAAATCCAGAGCCTTTGGGACCAGCCAGCCACTTGTGGCCATTTCCGATGACAAAGTTCGCTTGTAAATCTGGGATCGAGATCGGGAATTGCCCCACCGATTGGGAGGCATCGATCAGGACTGCGACATCGTCTCCTACGACATCTCGGATGATCGCCGCTGGTAGTCGTGCGCCAGTTTCGCAAGAAACGTGGCTCATGGCAACCAAGCGGGTGCGATCATTCAGGACACTACGGAGATTACTTTCAAATGTATCGGGATCGGCGCTGAAGTTCGCAAATCGCAATCTGGCTCCTGCGCGTTCGCAGGCGGCGAGCAGCGGAAGGACCATAGCTGGATGCTCTTCGTTCGAGGTAATGACTTCGTCGTCTTGTTCCAGGGGAAATGTCGATGCAACGAGATTGATCCCGTCTGTCGCATTGCGATTCAATGCGATTTCGGAGGCTGACACATTGAGCAGATTTGCCAGTGCGTCTTTGGCTTTGTTGGCGCCGTCGACAACATCGGACTGGGTAGTGTGGCCGCCTTGTTCGTAGTGGCGCATGGTGGAAGCTAATTGATCGAAAACGGAGTCGGGCATGATCCCAACCGTGCCTGTATTGAGGTAGGTCCATTCGCGCAAAATCGGGAGTTCAGATCGCACAGCCGGGACATCGTAACCAGCCACTTGTGCTGCCTCTCTCAATCCAAAGGTTGATATTGAGGGAGAGATTAGCAGTGATAAATGGATCGGGTCAATCGGATTTTCGAGGAAGATTCACTACACGGCGCTGTAGGTGTCGCAGAGCTTCTCATACTGGCGAAGCAATGCGAGAAAGTGATGGAAAAGGGCGTCAGTCGACTCTCCCTTTTGATCCTTTGCTGAGATCACTTGCCAGCCGCGATCCAAACGCCCTTCGAGTGCGCGAATCGCCTGCAACGGGTTCGCCACTTCGGCTGAATCGAATGGGGTATGCTGGGCTGAGACGTGTTCAAGCATGTTCGGGCTCCTCGCTAGCGTAGCAGAACGCATGTTCTAATTCATTGTAACGATATGCTTCCAAGGAGTCAAGTGTTATAATCCGGGTCCATTTCGGGGTGTACGGACACTAGGGAGTGATCCATCGTGAGAGTCACCTGTCTACAGGAAAATCTGCAACGTGCCTTGTCAATATCGGGACGGGCCGTGGCGTCGCGTACCACCCTTCCCGTCTTAGGGAATTACCTATTAGAAGCGACAGAAGACGAACTCGTCATTTCCGCGACTGATCTGGAACGTGGAATTGTTTGCCGCATTCCGGCCAGAGTCGACGAGCCCGGACGAGCAGCATTGCAAGCACGCGTGCTCAACGACTTCGTCTCTAGCCTTTCGTCGGGGGAGATAGAACTCTTCGAAGATTCCGGCCCGACGACGATGCTTGTGAAGCAAGGATTAACTCAGGCCCATGTTCGCGGCCAGGATCCGGACGATTTCCCAACGATCGCTCCAGACGCTGCCAACGGTATGCGCTTCAGCGTGGATTCCGCCGACCTGCGCGAAGCTATTGGCCAGGTTGTTTTCGCCGCGGCGTCGGATGATTCACGTCCGGTGTTGGCCGGAGTCCATATCGAGAGCAAGGGAAATGTCCTTGCGCTCGCAGCAGCCGACGGATTTCGGATGTCGTTTCGAGAGATGTCGCTCGCGACGGAACTGGAAGAGCCGCTGTCGATCGTCGTGCCAGCGCGCAGCATGCAGGAGATTGGCCGGATTCTTGCAGACAGCCAGGAAAGCGCGGAAATCCGGATAACTCCGAATCAAGCGCAAATGGTCGTCGAGGTTCCCGACGTGATGCTCGTGACTCGGCTGATTGATGGCACATTCCCTGATTTGAAGCAGATCATTCCTCAGACCTGGAATACGCGAACCGTGGTTTCGCGAGAGGTTTTGCTTGAAGCTGCTCGGAGAGCTGCGATCTTTGCGCGCTCAAACAACGACGTGATCAAGTTTGCTCTCGATCCGTCTGACGGGTCTGACGGGATCGGAAAACTAACCGTTACTGCGACGGCGGCCGACACTGGTGACAATAGAGATGAACTTGACGCGCAGATCGAGGGTAACGAGCTCGAAGTAGCGTTCAATGGCCGCTATCTGACTGAAGTGCTTTCGGTTCTCGACAGTCCATCAATCGCGCTAGAGCTTCAGGGACCGAATGCAGCCGGAGTGTTCCGTCCGATCGATGATGACAAGTTTGTCCACGTGATCATGCCGATGGTGATCGGCGCAAATTAGTGCCGGCGCTGAAACGTGACGATTGACGTAGTACAGGCTAACGAGGCTACAGCTCGACGAGTTTCGCGTTCACCGGCGGCTCAGACTTGATATCAGTGATCATGGGCTGCGTATCGTCGGCCCAAATGGGACTGGTAAGACGTCGATCATTGAAGCCTTGTTGTTGCTATCAACGACGCGATCACGCAAAGGCGTACTAGACGCTGATCTCATCAATCATGAGAGCGGAATAGAACTCGCTTCGCCACCCTATGCGCGCGTCCAGGGGGTGGTGTCCAGTCCCTACGTTTCCGCAGAAATAGATATCTTCATCGAGCGGAACGATGGAAACGTCACGAGGAAGCTGCTCCGTGTGGCCGATGCGCCGCGAAAAGCCGCCGACGTGGTTGGTCTGTTTCCTACTGTGTCATTCTCCCCGGAAGATCTTGATTTCGTCATCGGTTCGCCATCGGTACGCCGACGGTTTCTTGACGTGTTGCTATCGCAAATTGATCGAGAGTATATGCGTCATCTGGCGCGATATGGACGGATGGTTGCCAATCGCAATTCGTTGCTTAAATCGATAGCGGCCGGGAACGGGAACCGAACGGAACTCGAGTTCTGGGACGACCAGGTTGTGGCGCTCGGCGCGTATCTCATTGCTGCGAGAGCACTTGCAACCAGATCTATCGCCTGCCACGCAGAGGAGCAATTTCGAGACGTAGCATCGTTTGACGATGTATTGAGCGTAAGTTACATATCCAGCCTGGAGCAACCTGTATCGTGGTGGAGATCGATAGCCGATGGGGCCGGGGACGTCAGATCGGTCAGCCAGCGGGTCGGCTCAGTGCTCGAGTCGGCGATGCGACAGGCGCAGGCAGAAGATATTGCACGAGGGGTGACGACAATCGGTCCGCATCGAGATGATCTGGAAATTCTGTTGGGTGGGAGGCCGATTCAGCGATTTGGCTCGAGGGGTCAACAGCGTCTCGCAATCGTTGCCCTCAAGCTTGCCGAAATCGAATTCATGTCCACTCGAATTCGCGCGCGTCCTGTCCTGCTACTTGATGATGTCTTGTCAGAGTTGGATGCCTCGCATCGCGAAGAGCTTCTACGCCGGGTCAGCTCAATGGGCTGCCAACTGTTCGTGACCGCGACCGATCTTCAGGATGTTCAGTTCGACTCGCTCGAGGATCTTGATCTGGAGCTGCTCGTTGCGCCAGGTAAGTTCGTAACCAGTTCAACGGGTTAGTCCGGGATTTCCTAGCCAGATGCTTAGCCTACCTCGCTTGATCGACATCCACGATGGGTAAAGTGGCGTGGCAAGGGCGCAGTGTCATATACTAGCCGTCGCGCCTGGCGCGGAACAATTGGGGAGTAGTCTAACGGTAGGACGTCTGACTCTGGATCAGAAAGTTGGGGTTCGAATCCCTGCTCCCCAGCCCAGAAATTCAACAAGGTCGATCAGGTGAGGCGAACCTAGACGTCGTCTGTTCGGTCATGAGGCTGCTGATGTGGCCGAGGGTGAGGCCCTGTCGACTAAATTGATCGGCCTCTGCTCGACGAAAGCTTGATTCAGAGTAACGAATGCCTCGCGTCGTGATCACCCGTCACAACACTTACAGCGTATTTCCAAATGGATTTAGAAGTTGTCATCTCTCGCTCCGCTCGAACTGACAACCTTGCGCCTTCATCTTGACACTTTTGGCGCGCCGACAGAACTAGAGGCATGAAATTATTGATGCAAATCGCAGCGTAAGGATTCAAGTTGTAGCGATATACTCTAAGTACAGAGTGTTACTGGAATATATCGCAATTCGCACGCGATGCTTCATCATTTCGCGATAATTCGACTTGCTTCGTTTGGTATTCGGGTAGGCCTGGATTTAGATCTGTCATCGGACCGTCGACGAAGTCCTGTTGCAGTGGTATCTATGTGTTCGGGGTTCAGATCGAGTCTTGGATCGCATCGCGTGGTGCGGACGCTATCTGCATATCGCTCGTTGCTAGTTCGGAGCTAATGTTTCCGAGTATCCCAGAAGCAACCGATTCAATGGTCAACCTGACAGTGTCCTTCCCTCGGGTCAAAAGGACAATCTCGCTCCAATAGCTGGCAAATTGATGCTATCAGCTCGCTAGATAGAGCAGCCTTCGAATCGCTATGTTGCGGATATCACTGAAATTCAGACCAAAGCAGATGACCTTTTAAGTGCCGCCTCGAACTGCTAAGCTAAAAGAGACCGACGATGTTGCCGTCCTCATCGATGTCAACGTCCAGGCCTCCCGGAGCACTACCAAGGCCCGGCATCGTCCGCATCGTCCCAACGATTGGGTAAATGAAACCTGCCCCTACTGAAGCACGCACTTCGGTAATCGCGAGTTCGAATCCCTCGGGTCGGCCCTTAAGGGCGGGGTTTCCAGAAAGGGAGAGATGCGTTTTGGCCATGCAGATAGGTAGGGTATCGAAACCGAGTTCGGTGAATCGACGAATCGCACGGTTTGCGGCCGGCGAGTAGGTGACCGAGTCCGCACCATAGATTTCAGTAGCTATGGTTTCGATCTTGTCTTTGATTGGTGCTTCAACGTCATACAGGAATCTGAATGAACCTCCCGAACCTGCGGCGGCACAGTACTGCCTGCGCCAGCTCTTCGCCTCCTGCGCCACCTTCGGCGAAGACGTTGGACTCGGCGACGGATACGGCACCGGCCTCGAGTCCCGCCGAACGGACGAGTTCGATTTCTGCGTCGGTGTCGTCCGGAAATCGATTTACTGCGACGACGACGGGAACTCCGTGTCGTCGGATGTTCTCAATTTGCTTTGTCAGGTTCGGTAGACCTTCACGAATCGCCTCCAGGTTTTCAGACGTCATTTCAGCTGGAAGCGGCCGTCCGGCAATGACGCGGTAGCGGCCACTGTGTGCCTTGAGGGCCCGAATCGTTGCGACCATAACGGCCACCGACGGCTGCAGCCCTGAGGCACGGCACTTGATATTGAAGAACTTTTCAGCGCCGAGGTCCGAGCCGAATCCTGCCTCGGTCACCAGAATGTCAGCCAGTTTGAGCCCAATCTGATCGGCGAGGATCGAAGAATTTCCGTGGGCGATATTGCCGAATGGCCCCGCGTGAACCAATGCCGGCGAATTCTCCAGCGTCTGCATCAAATTCGGTTTGATCGCGTCGAGCATCAGCACCGTCATCGCGCCAGCTGCTCCGATGTCGTCTGCCGTGACCGGTTCGCCGTCGTAGGTGAATGCGACCACGATGCGACCGATTCGATCTCTGAGATCGCGGACTCCGGTCGTTAGCGCCAGGATCGCCATGATCTCCGAGGCAGCAGTAATATCGAATCCCGTCTGTTGGACGAGTCCGTTTCCGTCTCCAAGTCCGGTTACGATGTCGCGCAAGCCTCGATCGTTGACGTCGATGACCCTGCGCCACATGACACTTTCGGGATCGATATTGAACTTGTTGCCCCGAAAGAGGGCATTGTCCAGAAATGCGCTGCAGAGATTGTGGGCAGCCGTTACCGCATGGCTGTCTCCGGTCAAGTGCAGGTTGAAATCTTCCATTGGGATGACCTGAGAATACCCGCCTCCAGCCGCTCCACCCTTGATTCCAAAGACAGGCCCGAGTGATGGCTGTCGGATCGCGATGATGGACTTCTGGCCCAGGCGGTGAAGCGCTTGCCCCAGGCCAACGGTGGTTGTCGTCTTGCCTTCGCCCAGCGGTGTCGGTGTGATCGCTGTCACGAGAACGTATTTTCCCTGCTCGACATTGGCACGCCTCTTGATCGCATCTAGGCTGATTTTTGCCTTAAATCGGCCATAAAGTTCGATTTCGTCTGAATCGAGCCCTAGATTGCTGGCGATCTGTTCGATCGGTAACAAAGTAGCGTTTCTCGCGATATCAATGTCAGAGAGCATTTGACTTCCTATTCATATTGATTTCGTTGCAACTGCTCAAGAACGTTGGGAACAGCTTGCCAACATATTTTTGGGATCGAGTAATTGCCTCGCGGCTTTGATTGTATTCCGCACGAGCACCATGGTGGTCACCCGGCCGGTCCCACCAGGGACTGGGGTGACGGCATCGGCCACGTCACGAGACGGCTATCCAGGTCAACATCTCCGACCATCTTTCCGTCTTCGAAATTGACCCCAAAATCCACGACCGTCGCACCGGGCTTGACGTGGTCGGCAGTAATGAAATTGGCTCTCCCGACCGCGCTGACGAGAATATCGGCCTGACTACAAACCTCAGCGAGATCCGTTGTCCTTGAGTGGCAAATTGTGACGGTCGCATCCTCAGCAACAAGCATCATCGCCATTGGCTTGCCGACGACAGAACTACGACCAACGACAACAGCATGCTTTCCGCTCAAATCGGAACATCATAATGTTTGAGCAACGCCATACCGCCGGCTGGAGTTGAGGGGGCCAAAACGTCGAAGTCGTCGTGGAATAGCCTCCCGGCATTGTAGGTAGTGATGCCGTCGATATCTTTGGCTGGAGACACGACGTCCGCGACTGCGAATCTGGAGAGGTGAGGTGGCAGCGGCTGCAACACGATTATTCCGTGTACCTCTTCACTCCGCATTCAGTGCTTCTATCGCACAACGTAGTTCGTCTTCATTCGATTGCTCAGCCAGAGAAACTGACTCGACGACGATGCCAGACGCTTTTCCGGTGCGCAGTATCGAACGTTCGTAAGCGAGCGAACTCTCGTCTTCACCGACTCGGACGACTGTCAAGGTTGGTGTCACATCGCACTTCGAGCGCAGCCACTGTAACTCTTCACGCGCCCTGGCGGATAACTCAAGTGCGACTGGTTTCCCGTCAAGTATCTTGGCGGTCATGTGTCATCCTGGTTCTGTGGATTGATCCGGCTTCTTACGAACGCGACCACTCGAGCGTGCCGATTCGGAAACTCGAATCTCGAGTGAAGCAAGTTCGCTGCGATATTGATCGACATCGAGTCGTGGATTGAGACTCCTGAAGCAATAGTGCACATTGATCGTGGCGGTCAGGAGCGCGGCTTCAACTGCACCTGCCGCAAGTGTCGCTGCGGCCCCGAGGTCACTAACTGTGAAGCGCGACGCAAATTCGACGGAGGCTTCTGACTATATCGACGATTTCCGCCGATAGACGGGCGATTGCCATCGAAGTTTCAGCTGCTGTCGCCAGGTGAGCTGGCCTGATCGTCGCTCTCGTTTCGATAGGAGTGCATGAGTTCATTCCAATGCATCTTCATCTTCTCCGCCGGCTGCCAGTAACTCGCTCACGAAGTGCAGCCAGACGCATCCGATCCGCCTGCAGTCTGATCCGACATCGGGTCGGCGTCGATTTCCGGATCGAAAGAGTAACGACGAGCTCTGCGCTAGCCGCAGCCAGGCTGCAGCCGCGGCAGCTGCGGCCGAGCCGCCTCCAACGTGCACAGACGCGCTGGCGCATCTGATCTCCGAACGAACCTAGCGATCTGTCGCTTCAGTCTGCCCGCGCTCAGTTATTCGCAGTTCCATCAGTCAAATTCCGCCCCCAATGCCGACTCTCAATCGACAGGCGAGTATAGCATCGCTGCCCGGCTTCTGATGAGCAGTTGCTCGTTACTGGTAGCCAACGACGTGAGCTGTTCCGATTGATCGCCGTGATCTCAAGAACTCTTGCCGTCGTCTGGGCGCCCGGGCCACGCGGATGAATGGGAGCAGATAGGCAGATCCAGCGAGGCCATGCCAGCTATCCACACTGGTTATCCACCGATCGACTGGCGACGTACTGGCGAGATACTGGCAGTTAGATGTCGGCAAGCCCGGAAGTGTGGAAATCCGCGCTCGACTCTTGCCAGGCTGTCACCTCTGTGTTAGCCTAGTACGAACACAGCGACAATCGCGTTGTGTGTGACTGAAACACCCCAAGGCGAGGAGGGGTTCGTGGTCCGCGATGTGCCTCCTGAAAGGGGTAGCCCCGTGATAGAGCAATACGATTCGAAACAAGTCGAAGACAACTTCGCGACAGCTCTTCGTCAGTCCCGCGAAAACTCCGGCCTCTCGCAAAGCAGACTCGCAGCCCGCGCTGGCTACGACCATTCCTACGTGAGCAGACTTGAGAGTGATACCAGAGCCCCCACGCGCGACGCTGTTCTGAGCTTGGGGAATGCGATGGGCCTCGCAGAGGTCGAGCGCGATTATCTCCTTGCGGCGGCTGGTTTTCTGCCATTGCGACGTAGAGAATTTGCTTTCGAGCGAGCCGGTTGTCAGCGAGGTCTATGCGGTTCTGAACGACGGAACGCTTCCTGGCGATGTGCGTGAGGATTTGAGAAGCGCGATCCGGATGGCTCTTCGTCAAGCACAGCGAGCAGTTTCCGGTTGGTCATCGCCGCCGGTGATGTCGCCATCCGCAAGCGCCGACTAAACCCACTGAACTTGCGATAAGCATTGCAGGCTGAGACTGGCGGTCTATCGATTGCAATAATCGGGGCCGCTTCTCATCCCGTCTTCATTAGCGCCGACGGATAGAATTGCTGTTGAGCTGCGCAGATGGATCGCACGCACGGGTCCTAAGCCAACCGAACGCACAGATGCCAGGAGTGACAAGTGACCGAGTTCGCCCACCTTCATTTGCATACCGAATATTCGCTGCTAGACGGCCTGGGCCGTATCGACGAGTACATGAAACGTGCCGTCGAGTATGGGATGAAGCATGTCGCGATCACCGATCACGGAGTGATGTATGGCGTCCTGGATTGGTATCGCGCCGCACGAGCGCACGATTTGACGCCGATCATCGGTGTCGAGGGATACATGGCACGCAACGGAATCCAGGACCGTGGAGACCGCCGTCCGTACCATCTCGTTCTGCTCGCTGAAAATGATATCGGCTACTCGAACCTGCTGAAGCTCACGTCGAGGGCGAGTCTCGAAGGCTTCTACTACCGTCCTCGATTTGATCTGGAGCTCCTGGATCAATATAAGGAAGGGTTGATCTGCACGTCGGCCTGTCTCGCTGGTCCTGTATCGACGCACCTGCTCGCAGGCGATGTAGCGAAGGCCGAAGAGATGGCTGGCACGCTGGCGGAGATGTTCGGGAAAGATCACTTTTATGTCGAAATCCAGGATCATGGAATACCTGAACACGACCAGATTAATCCTGACCTGGTACGACTCGCTCGCCGCCTCGATTTACCGCTCGTTGCGGCTAACGACGTTCATTACCTGAATCAGGACGATGCGGCGATCCAGGAACTGCTGATTTGTATCCAGACGAACCGGACGCTTGATGACCCAAACCGGATGAAGATGTCATCAGATCAGATGTATTTCAAGTCGCCCGACGAAATGTCGGCTTGTTTGGCCACTTGCCGGGAGCGATCGAAAATACCGTGCACATTGCGGAACGGTGTGGATTTGAGTTCGACTTCGGACGACTGCATCTACCGAACCCCGATCTGCCGGATGGACGCAGTGCTCAGGAGCACCTGGCCCACCTCTGCAATCTCGGATTACGGGAGCGGTACGGGGAGGTATCGGATGAGATCCAGCAACGTCTCGACTACGAATTGCACGTCATTGCGGAAACGGGCTTCCCCGAATACATGCTGATTGTGCGGGACTTTGCACAGTACGCGAGAGCCCAAAAGATCCCGATGGGTGTACGCGGATCTGCCGCGGCAAGCATCGTCCTCTATACGCTGGATATCACGGACATCGATCCGACTGGAAAATCGGCTTGTATTTGAGCGATTCCTCAATCTCGAGCGGCGCGAAATGCCGGATATCGATTTGGACTTCGCAGACAATCGACGCCAGGAGATGATCGATTACGCGGCAGCAAAGTATGGTCACGACCGAGTTGCCCAGATCATCACCTTCGGGACGATGGGGGCTAAGGCATCGGTGCGTGACGTGGCGAGAGCTAGCGGATGGTCGCACAGTGACGCGGATCGAGTTGCTCGGATGATCCCTTCGGCGCTCAACATGACGTTGGATCGCGCGTTGGAAGAGAGTCCGGATTTGAAGCAGCTTTACGACGACGATGCGCAGGTGGCAACGCTGGTCGATCGGGCGAAGCGCCTCGAAGGTATTGCTCGACATGCCGGCACCCATGCCGCTGGAATCGTCATCAGTCGTGATCCTTTGATTGAGCATGTGCCATTGCAACGAGCTCCGCGAAGTAGTGAGGGTGACAATTCGCTGCCGACGACGCAGTTCCCGATGGAAACAGTTGGCGAAATCGGTCTGCTCAAGATGGACTTTCTGGGTCTGTCAAATCTGACGATACTTGGAGAAGCTGTCGACATTATCAGCGAGCAAAGGGGCGAGATGCTCGATCCGCTCGAATTGCCGGACGGCGATGTGGCGACCTATGAAATGTTGAGCCAGGCTGAGACATTTGGCGTGTTTCAGCTTGAAAGCGCGGGTATGCGCCGCTATATCCGCCAGTTGCGTCCCAACTCGGTCTCGGAACTCGCAGCTATGGTGGCCCTGTATCGTCCCGGTCCGATGGAACACATTCCAGCCTATTGCAAAGCAAAGCATGGCGAAAAAGAGATCCAATATCCACACGCGGATCTGGCCGAGATTCTGGATGAGACCTATGGCGTAATCGTCTATCAGGATCAGGTGTTGTTGATCGCACAGCAGTTCGCTGGCTATACCCTCGGCGAAGCAGACATCATGCGCAAGGCGATGGGCAAAAAGATCGTCGAAAAGATGGCAGCCGAGCGGGTGCGCTTTATCGAAGGAGCGAATGAGCGGGGCTATTCGACGGAGGACGCCGAACGCATATTCAATCTCATCGAACCGTTCGCTGGATACGCCTTTAACAAGGCGCATGCGGTGTGCTACGGCACCATTTCGTATCAAACTGCATACCTGAAAGCGAATTACCCGGCGGAGTACATGACGGCAGTCCTGAGGTTGGCTCAGAATCATCCATCTGGGGCCCAGGCGCGTATAGCGGCGGCTATCAACGAGTGCAACAAGCTTGATATTCCGGTACTCGTTCCGGATGTCAACCAGAGCGGCGTAAAATTCGAAGTTCAGCAACTGGATGACGGTGCGCGGGCGATTCGATTTGGCTTAGCTGACATAAAGAACGTCGGTGAAGGGGCCGTCGAAGCGCTTGTCGAAGCTCGCAACGCCAAATCTGGAAATAGATTTGACTCGCTTTACGACCTGTGTAAAGCCGTAGACGCCAAGCGCATGAACAAGCGCGTGCTCGAAAGCCTGATCAAGAGCGGAGCATGTGACGGACTCGGCGAACGCGCGGCGTTGCTGGCTTCTCTGGACCGGATTCTGTCCGCGGCCCAACACGACCAAAAGGCCGCCGACAGAGGACAAATCGGGCTGTTTGGAGGGCTTGAAATCGAGCCGGAAATTGCAATCGATCTAGATCAGGACGTCATTGCAATCCCGAAGAAGACGTTACTGGCGTGGGAGAAAGAGCACGTTGGCGTCTACCTCAGCGAGAATCCACTCACCGACATTCAGAAGTTCGCCCGGCGACGGGGATTGGTCTTCGAAGCGATTGCAGATTTAGATATGGAAAGCGCCGGTCAGAATACTCGCTTGATCGCACTGGTTACTGACGTGCGCCGAATAGTAACGCGCACGAATCGTTCGATGGCCATACTCACGGTGGAAGACTTGGGCGGTTCTATTGAATGCGTGATATTCCCTTCAACGTTTGACAAGGTATCCGAGCATCTATTCGAGGATCGGGCGATCCTGATCAAAGGGAAAGTAGAGGAGCGTAACGATTCGCTCCAGATTGTGGTCGATGATCTAGAGCAGATGCTGGATGAGGAGTCGGTTCAGGACGTCCAGGTACAAGCAGTGCAAGGACGGCGCGTAGTGGTTGCCCTGGAGGATGTGTCATGGGCGAAGCTGCAACGACTATCAACGTTGATAACAACATTTCGAGGCGACGACGAGATTGTTCTTCTCTTCCAGCTGGGCGAAGCGCGGCGAGCAGTACGGATTGGTAGCAAGGTGGATTGGTGCTCTGACCTGGCGACGGCTGTTGCAGAGTGCCTTGGAACGTCGGTGTCGCCGTCAAAAGCGACGGCTTTAGGTGAAGACGTGCTCGTAGCGTTCCAGGCCGACTGATCCTGCGGCGATCTAATGGGCGACATATCCCAGTGGAAACTATCCGCTATCCGTCGACCCTCACACGAATGCTAGACCCCGTGACCGAGTACGATCGCGACATCCCCGTCGTTCAACAGCCTGTGGATATATGCATCTGTAAGCTCATCTGGTGGTCGGACGAGTATCACCGGCGGATTATCAGAGTTCATAAGGCCAGATTTTATGGCATCGATTTGATCGCTTGATCTATCTTCGGAAAGTATCGCGATTCCGCCAAGCGATCCGAGGATACGCGCAGCGTCACGAGCTTCATCTCTGGAAAGAGCGTCGAATCTTCCAACGAGATGGATGACTCGCTTCGCGCCAAACGCGCGCACACCTCGCACGAGTTGCCTGATCGCCGACAGCGAGCGGGGGTCGTCAGAGACAATTGTTCTTGTGCCTTCGTAGCGTATTGAAACACCTTTGTGGCGCGCATTTGAACGATCTATAGCCGACTTCGACACCGCGGCTGTCAAGGAATCTGCGTCACCGGTAAGAGCCATGAACGCTGCAATTGCCGCTAAAACGTTCTGAACCTGGAATATAAGGTGTCCGGCTAACGTAACTGGTAACTCGTGCAGCTTTACGATCCGACGTCGCTTCCCGGCAAGCTGGATTTTTACCCAGCCGTTCTGAATCCAGGCGGCGTCTCCTCCAGCTTCTAAGTGGTTGCGAAGAATTGGATTCCCGGCGTTCATCGCGTAGTAGGTAATGGCCCTGCCGCTGGAGATTGCTGCGTCTGCGATTTGGAGGTCATCAGCATTGGCGACGATGTGTCCATCTGCGCGCACGGCCGCCGAGACTATTTCGACAGCTTGCTGGTCGCGCTTCATCGTCACGTCACGCTGGCACTGCTCGTCGGAGCCGCAAATCGATGTGAGCACGGCGATAAAAGTCGAGTTTGCCGGCAAATTCGATGCCAGCACTGAAGGTACTTCCTGCACTAACGCATCGATTTCGCGAGCACGTGTGGCGTTTGTTGCTAATTCCCAGGCGTGCAATTCGTCCTGTCGAATCTCACCGTCGACGTACACACCGTCGGAGAGCCACGCCGCGACATCAATGCCGGCGAGTTCGAGAAGTCGGACGAGGAGCCAACCGGTGGATGTCTTGCCGGAAGCTCCAGAAATCGTAATAAGGGGAAGCCCTGTGCGCGATTTTGCGCCAAGAGCCACATTTGTGCGTCGGTACTGCAGCGTGGTTTCGGACGTTGCGAGTAGAGAGTGTTTTGGCATCAGGAAGATGCCTCCTCGATCCGTTCGTGTAGAAGTCTGACACTGGGATGAGTTTCGGAAGCGGCGCGTGCGCGTTGCAGGAGATTATCGAAAGCGCGTCGCCGATGCGAGACTCCGCTCTTTTGTTCGAGTGTCAGTTCGGCCATGGTTCGCCCGTTAAATTCGCCTGCGTTAGCGTCAGCGATCTCAAAAAAGGGATCGTACCCAAATCCACTGTTGCCTCTTGGACTGAGAACGATTTTACCGGTGATGCCACCTACCGCCGTTAACAGAAAGCCATCTGAAGCGCGAAAGGCGACGGCGCAAACGAACTTTGCATAACGCTCGGTCTCCGGAACTTTTGAGACTAGTTCAACGAGTTTCAGATTGTTTTCCTCGTCGCTCGCGGCTGACCCGGCAAACCTCGCTGACATCACCCCTGGACGTCCAGCGAGCGCGTCAACCTCGAGGCCGGAGTCGTCGGCCAACGCGGCCTTGCTCGTTGCTTTACTTGCATACTCAGCCTTAATGAGTGCGTTGTCCATGAACGACCGTCCTGTTTCTTCCGGGCTTTCGAGGCCGAAATCGGAAAATGACAAGAGCGTCGTCGACGAGGGCAAAATTGCTTTCAGTTCGCGCAACTTGCCTGCATTCGAAGTCGCGACGAGGATTTCGGACCTTGTCTTGGCCTTATTTAGTTGATTCACAAGCTAAGGCCAAACAACTCGGAGGCATTGCTTGTCGTCAAATCCTCGACGTCAGAAGCTGAGATTCCTCTACAGGTTGCAATCACTTCCACGACATGGCGTAAATACGCAGGCTCGTTTCGCTTACCTCGAACCGCTTGGGGAGCGAGATACGGTGCATCCGTTTCGAGGAGGATTCGATCGGCGGGGATGCGTTCTATGGCACTGCGGGTGGCTTTTGAATTCTTGAAGGTCGCGACTCCTCCGATTCCAAGGTGCAATCCGAGCTCGAGGCATTGCTGAGCGAATCGCCAATCGCCGCCAAAACAGTGCATTACACCTTTGACATTTCCGTAACCACGTAGAACGTCTAGCACTTCCTCTTCGGCATTGCGCTGGTGAATAACGATCGGCAGTTCAAGATCCTGTGAAAGCTTCAGATGGGCGTCGAACGCTTGAATCTGGAGATCGCGACTTTCTCGCGAGCGAAACAAATCGATACCCGTCTCGCCGATTCCGACGAGTTCGCCGGTGTTTGCTTCTTTGCGCAACAGATTCAACAGATCGGCGTTCCAGAGCGACGCGACGGAGTTTGGATGCACCCCGACGGTTCTCCAGCACTTGACGGGTCCCGCATCGAACTCGGAAGTCGCTTTCCAACTTCTTGGATCGATACCGATCAGAATGATGCCTGCTATGCCACCGGTCGCGGCTCGCGCCAGGACTTCGCTACGATCACCGTCGAATTGAGGGAAATCCAGATGGCAGTGTGTGTCGATGATCACTGCTATTTCACCGTCACACTCTTCGCCAGATTGCGAGGCTTGTCCGGGTCGAGGCCGCGCGCCAAAGCGAGTTCACGACCGAGTATCTGAGCTGGCACGACGGACACAAGCGGGCTGGCATTTCCAACTGCTGCTATCGGAATGTGGACATCAAATATTGGATCGTTTCGAGACGATATCCCAACGATGTATGCGCCACGACTTTTGAGCTCTGTAGCTCCAGAAATGATGTCCGTGTAGGTTTCATCCTCCGGGGCGAAGACGAGGCAGGGCGTGCCCTCTTCGATCAGTGCTATGACGCCATGTTTGAGTTCTCCGCCGGCAAAGCCTTCCGCATGGATGTAGGAGACTTCTTTGATCTTCAGGGCAGCTTCCAATGCAGTCGGATAGCTCAGGCCTCGCCCAATCGCGAACAGGCTTCGGGAAACGCGAAAACGAGCCGCAAGGCCGCGGATTCGATCGGTCGCATCCGGGTGCAGACTCTCCTCGATAGCGTCTGCTGCGCGCAGAAGAAGATCTTCAGCCTCAGATCTACGATTGTCTAGTGAGTATGCAGCCATTAGAAGCAGGGCGACCTTTGCTGAATAGGCTTTGGTCGAGAGAACAGAGAGTTCGGGACCCGCTTTCAAATGGATACTAAAATCGGCCATTCGGTCGAGCGTAGAACCCTCTACGTTGACGAGTGCAGCGATGCGAGCTCCTCGCTCGCGACTGCTCAGAACGGACTGAATGATGTCGATCGTCTCGCCGCTCTGGGAAAGCGCGCATACGAGCGATCGATTTGTCAGGAAATGTTCCTGATATGCGAATTCGCTTCCTATGACGAAATTTACATGTCGTTTGGCGATTCTGGAAAAGAGATAGCTTCCGGTGAGCGCGGCGTAACTGGCGGTTCCACAACCGAGTAGGAACGAGCCATAGGAATTGCGAATTTCATCAGCAAGCAGATCAGCTTCACCAGCTAGTTCCGTCGCAACTCGCCGGATAACAGCGGGTTGGGCATGAATCTCCTTCAGAAGAAAGTCTGGATAGCCGGATAGCTCGGTCGAGTAGCTCTTGACCGTTGGTTCGCGCCAGTCCATTTCGAGACTACGAAGGGATTCGAGATCGTATGCCCGAGCACCATCGGACGAGAGTTGGACTATCTGGCGGTCCTCTAAGAAGGAAATTCGGTTGGCCAGATCGGCGAGGGCAAGCTGGTCGGAGGCGACATAAGCTACCGTCATCGCCGGTTCCGATGACCAGGGGCGAAACATTTTTGACGGCCGTTAGTGTGTCTGTCGTCCGGTCGAGGACGATGATAGCGTTGAATCCCTGTAGTTGGCGAAAGACATTTCCTATGACCTCGACGGTTCTATAGCGGTCATGTGAACCCTTGAGTTGAGCTGCGACGAGATGGACGACGACCTCGGTGTCAGTCTCGCTGAGTAACGTTTCCGCCTGAGGCCTCAATCTGAGCGCGAAGCGATAGAAAATTCTCAATGATCCCGTTATGAATGACGGCGATTCGTCCTGATGGGTCAACATGGGGATGCGCGTTCGCCTGGGTTACGCCGCCATGCGTTGCCCAGCGGGTATGACCAAAACCAATCTCCGAGAGAGGTAGATCGAGAACGGAAGCGCCAATTTTCCCGATCTGCTTTTCGATTTCAATGTGCCCATTTACACCGACTCCGACGCCCCATGAGTCGTAGCCACGATATTCGAGCTTGCGAAGGGCGTCGAGGACCATCTCGCCGGTATCTTTAGGGACGCCGACGTAGCCGAAGATTCCACACATATAGCACCATCCATTCACATCCGCGCTGACGCAGGATGCGATCTCAATTCAGTTGTAGATTTGCCTGGAATGGATACGGAAGCTGGCACCTATAATCGCCATTTGTCCGCCGGATCACTCCAACGATTTGGGCGATTACTTGCGACTGTGCCGGAGCCGGGAGGCTACCCGCCGAATGATTCGATAAGCCTCCACCTCGTCAACTCGCTCTCCTCTGGCGAGTCCGGGCGCTACAAAGACAAAGACACATGAACAACCGAAACAATTCCGATTCATCCAGGACAATCGTTACTATAGTCGCTCCCGATGTTGGACGCAACCGAAGGCATTGAAATGACTTCGCCTTCGCAAGACTGCATTCGTACACTATGCAAGCACGAAGGGTCCGTTGGCTGATGTATACTTTCCAACGGCGGCTACCGGAACGCACTTCGGCGGTGAAATGTCTTCAGCGCTCCTGGCTTCACCCGGTAACATTGGCCCGGTACGAAGTATTCGGGCAGCAAAACGCTACACCCAATCAGTCCGCAACGACGAAGATAATGACTTGAATAGGCACTCGGCAATCTGGAGGTCAACGTGATCGATCGCTACACCTTGCCTGAGATGGCTGCGGTATGGAGCGAACAGCACAAGATCGATCGATGGCTCGATGTCGAGATCGCTGTGTGCGAAGCCTGGTCCAACCGCGGGTCAATCCCTGCTGAAGATATGGCTCGAATTCGCAAGGCCACTGTCGACCTTGCAAGGATGAAGGAAATAGAAGAAGAGACGGATCACGATGTCATCGCTTTTTTGCGCGCGACAGGGGAAACGGTCGGCGATTCTTCACGCTTCATCCACTTAGGACTAACGAGCTCAGATGTCATCGACACTGCGCTCGCGCTCCAAGCTGTCGACGCGGCGAATTTGATTTTGAAGGCCCTTGACTCGGCGATTGAGGCGGTCGGGGAACAGGCAATCAAGCATCGCCGGACACTGACGATCGGGCGCACCCATGGGGTGCACGCAGAACCTACTACCTTCGGATTCAAGCTGGCGATCTGGTATGACGAACTTCGCCGCTCGCGCCGAAGGATCGACGCCGCCCGTGCGAGCATCTCCGTAGGAAAGATCTCAGGAGCGGTGGGTACGCACGCGAATGTGCCGCCAGATCTTGAAGAAGAAGTCTGCGAGCGCCTCGGACTTTCGACGGCGCCGGTCTCGAATCAGGTCGTGCAACGCGACCGCCACGCCGAGTTCATTCTGGCGCTGGCATTGGTCGCATCGTCCATCGACAAGTTTGCGACCGAAATCCGACACCTGGCACGAACCGAGGTTCGGGAGCTGGAAGAGAAATTCGATCGCGGCAACCAGGGGTCGTCGGCAATGCCTCACAAACGAAATCCGCACGAGAGCGAAAGACTGAGCGGCCTGGCCCGTTTGATGCGGGGTTACACGATTCCTGCTCTCGAAAACGTTCCGCTCTGGCACGAGCGTGACATTTCAAATTCATCTGTAGAGCGCATGCTATTTCCAGATGCGAGTAGCCTGGTGCATTTCATGCTGGTGGAGTTCGCAAATCTGGTCTCGAACTGGGCAATCGATGTCGAAAAGATGCGCGCAAATGTCGAAGCCACTGGCGGAGCGATTTTTTCTCAACGAGTGATGCTCGAACTGATTGAACATGGTTTCGATCGTCAGGAGGCTTACAAACTCGTGCAGAAGTACGCGCTGAAAGTTTGGGACGATGGCGGCCACCTGCGCGATGAGCTCAAGAATGATGAAACGGTGGTCGCAGCGCTGGGCCGGGATAGCATAGATGGCCTTTTCGACTACGAGTACCATCTGCGCCATATCGACGTGGCTTTCGAACGGCTGGGCTTGATGCAGCCGGCAGTTGCGGGAGATTTATAGTGGCGGTGCCTCTGCGTGAGATCAACATATCCCAATTGCCGCGATTTCATTCCGGCAAGGTGCGGGATACATATGAGCTCGGTGACAAGCTCCTGATGGTCGCGTCGGACCGCATTTCGGCCTTCGACGTCATTCTTCCGGACGGGATCCCGAACAAAGGGCGTGTACTCACACAACTTTCGGTCTACTGGTTCGATAAGACGCGCCATATCATCCCAAACCATCTCGTTAGTAGCCACGTCGATGACCTGCCAGACGCGCTTCAGCCGCACCTCGAAGTCCTTCGCGATCGCTTCATGATCGTACGGAAGGCGAATCGAATTGATATCGAGTGTGTCGTTCGCGGCTACCTTTCAGGTTCGGCCTGGGTCGAGTATTCGCAACACGGAACCGTTTGCGGCCAGCGTTTGGAATCTGGCCTTGTTGAGAGTGCCCGCCTGCCGGAACCGATCTTCACACCAGCCACGAAGGCGGAATCCGGTCACGACGAAAACATTTCAATTGCTCAGATGAAGGAAATAGTCGGCGAGAAGATTACCCGCCAAGCTATCGACGCGACGATGAAGCTCTATGAATTTGCGTCCTCGGTTGCAGGTGAACGGGGACTCATCCTTGCCGATACGAAGTTCGAATTTGGATTTGTGGGAGACGAGCTCTTTCTCATAGACGAAGCACTCACTCCAGACAGTTCACGCTACTGGGATGCTGCTGAATACGAACCTGGACGGGCGCAGGACAGTTTCGACAAGCAGTTTGTGCGTGACTGGCTGATTGCGTCGGGATGGGATCGTAATCCTCCTGCACCGCCGCTGCCAGCCGAAGTCGTCGATGGTACGGCGGCTCGATACCTTGAAGCATTTGAGCGCATTACTGGAGAGGCTCTGCCGGAGTGACTGCCACTGAGCAGGCGTATCATGCGGACGTATTTGTAACATTGAAGCGGCTAGTTAACGACCCTGAGGGCATTGAGATCCGAAACGGTCTTCATAATCTGGGTTATGCCGGGGTTTCAGAAGTTCGATCCGGAAAATACATGCAGTTGCAAGTCAACGCGATCTCAGAAGAGGAAGCCTTTAAGCAGGTCAGTGAGATGTGCGAGCGGTTGCTGTGTAACACCGTCATCGAAGAATATCGAGTAGACATATCCCAGAGACGCTAATGCACGGCACAAGACCTGAAAGGTCGTAATACGGTGAAATTTGGAGTCGTGACCTTTCCCGGTTCGAATGGCGATCATGATGCACTTTCCGCCATCGAAATTGGGCTGGAAGAAGAAGTAGCGCCGGTATGGCATAAGTCAACCAGTGTCGACGGATTTGATGCGCTGATACTTCCAGGAGGATTCAGTTACGGAGACTATCTCAGAGGTGGCGCAATTGCGCGTTTCTCTCCAATCATGAGTGCCGTCACCGAGTTCGCGAATGCCGGTAAGCCAGTGCTCGGAATCTGCAATGGTTTTCAGATTCTGACGGAGGCCGGGCTTCTTCCTGGGACGTTGCTCAAGAATTCATCGCTGAGTTTCGTCTGCGACTGGATCCATGTTCGTGTTGATAGTGATAGATCCGCCTTTACACGCGGGATTGATCCGGGCACAGTGCTTAGGCTCCCGATAGCGCATGGCCAGGGGAGCTACTATGTTGATCCGGATATATTGCCGGAGCTAGAGAGGCACGAACAGATAGTTTTCAAATACACCGATCGATATGGAGCTGAAACTCCCGAGTCCAATCCGAACGGATCGATTGGAAATATCGCCGGGGTCTGCAATTTGGCCGGAAACGTCGTTGGGCTGATGCCTCATCCTGAGCGCGCGTTTGATGCGATTCTTGGAGGAAATGAAGGATTGAAGATCCTCGGCGCGGTCGTCGCATCCCATGTGAAAGAGGCAGTCTCCGCGTGAGCGTCACTGAACAGGCATTGCGTGAGGTCGCGCTCTCGAGGGCGGAATATGACCAGATCGTAGAACTCCTTGTACGAGATCCTTCCCCGGTTGAGTTAGGCATGTTTGGTGCGATGTGGAGCGAGCATTGCGGCTACAAGCACTCGCGACCTCTACTCTCGATGTTTCCGAATGAGAGCGACAGAGTCCTGCAGGGACCGGGCGAAAACGCCGGAGTTGTCGACATAGGTGACGGGTTAGGGGCGGCATTCAAGATCGAATCGCACAACCACCCTTCGGCAATCGAACCTTATGAAGGCGCTGCTACCGGCGTCGGTGGGATCGTTCGCGATGTTTTCACCATGGGCGCGCGACCGGTCGCGCTTCTAGACTCACTTCATTTTGGTCCACAAGAATCGGCACGCAATAGATACCTGCTATCTGGAGTGGTCGGTGGCATCGGTGGCTACGGCAATTGCCTGGGTATCCCGACCGTCGCTGGCGATATTTACTTCGCCGACTCGTATACAGCGAATCCACTTGTCAATGCCATGTGTGTCGGTATCGTCCGGCATGAAATGATCATGCGAGCGAGGGCTAGCGGGCCAGGCAATCTGGTCGTCGTCGTCGGTGCAGATACGGGCAGAGACGGCATTCACGGCGCGACCTTCGCTTCGGTTGAGAATCCCGAAGAATCGCATCGTGGCGTAGTTCAGGTCGGCAATCCATTTCTAGAAAAGCTGTTGCTCGAAGCTTGCCTGGAGCTACTTGACACCGACTACGTCGTCGCTATGCAGGATCTTGGCGCAGCCGGCATGACATCCTCGATCGTTGAATGCGCCAGTAGCGGCGGGGTAGGGATCGAAATCGATGTCTCGAAAGTCAGCCGTCGCGAAGCGGGCATGAACGCGTATGAGGTAATGCTCAGCGAGAGCCAGGAGCGCATGCTCGTGATCGTGCGGGAAGAGGGGCTTGACGCCGTTCGCGAGATCTTCGATCGATGGGACCTGCATTCCGACGTCGTTGGCCGAGTTACTGACGACGGCATGGTCCGGATTCTTGACGACGGCGATATAGTGGCCAATGTTCCTGCATCGTTTTACACCGACGAATGCCCGACGTACGTCCGAACCGCGATAGAGAATCCCTCAACCGTAGAGTTGAGGGCGTTCGATCCCGACGTCCTGCCTGATATTTCGAAGGCGGATGTCGGCAACGCGCTCCTCCAGATACTCGCTTCACCGAACGTCTGTTCCAGGGAGTCGGTCACGAGAACATACGATCACACGATTCTCTCCAACACGGTACTAGCCCCGAATCAGGGTGATGCCGCGGTCATTAGAATAAAAGGTACGATCACGCGGTTTGGCCATGAAAACGGATTGCAATCCTCGCTATGTGTTCCTGAACCCCCTCAAGGGAGGTATGCATGCGGTGGCCGAGGCGGCCAGAAACGTCGCTTGTACAGGCGCGACACCGATAGCGATGACGAATTGTCTGAATTTCGGAAATCCCGAGAAATCTGATGTCTATTTTCAACTCGAGCAGGCAATCACCGGGATGGCTGATGCCGCACGCGCGCTCAACACGCCGGTCGTAAGTGGAAACGTTAGTTTGTACAACGAGACGAATGATGTTCCGGTCTTGCCGACCCCCGTGGTTGGAATGATCGGAGTCATCGACCAGGTCGAGAAGCACGTCGGAATGGCGGCTGAATCCGGCGACGAGTTGCTGTTGATCGGCGAAACAACGGCTACTCTCGGTGCAAGCGAATTTCTCGCAATTCAGCATGAGACTATCGCAGGTGACCCGCCCGATATTGATCTCGGGCAGGAATCAAGTTTGCAAAAGCTGGTCGTTCGGCTTATCAGTCTTGGTCTTGTGAACGCAGCCCATGATTGCAGCGAGGGCGGCTTGCTCGTGGCGATCTCAGAGATGCTTATTGCTGGGAATGTCGGAGCGACGCTCGACCTTGGGTCACTGAATGCGTCGAACGGCGGATCGGCTGGATCGGATCCTGTTCGGTGAAGCGGCCACTCGAATAATTGTTAGTGCGAAGAAAGAATCGCTCAATCAAATTCTTGAGACCGCCGCTAGCGCGGGTATCAATGTAGAGCGAATAGGTACAGTTGGTGGCGGGGACCTAGAAATCGAAGATTGGTATCGCGCGTCGGTAGATTCTCTAAGTAATGCGTGGCGAGGCGGATTCCGCGTCTGAACGATGCCGATTTCGGCCGGATCATTTGTCCAGCTATAGCCAGGGGGCGTTTTGACAAACTCATGGAATCACGACGACAAGCCAAAAGACGAATGTGGTGTCTTTGGCGTCTATGGTCCTGGGCTTGATGTTGCTCGCCTTACGTACTTCGGACTGCACGCATTGCAACATCGCGGCCAGGAAAGCGCCGGAATTGCTGTTTCGGGTGACGAGGGGATGCGCATCCGTAAGCGCCTCGGCCTCGTGCAAACGGTTTTTGAGGAATCTGACCTGCGCCATCTGCGCGGCAATCTCGCTGTCGGACACACGCGTTATTCAACAACGGGTTCGACTCTTCCGGAAAACGCCGGTCCGATGTCAGCTGAATCTTCAATCGGAACGATCGTTGTAGCCCACAATGGAAATATCGTTAATGCGGTCGCGCTGCGAGCCGAGCTTGCGGCGGATGGCGCACATTTCGCGACGTCAACCGATACTGAGGTCCTCACGCAGCTGATTGCCCAATCGCCAGGGACTACGATCGTCGAGAAGCTGCGGGCTGCGATGCCGCGTTGTATCGGTGCGTTCAGCCTCTGTATTCTCACAGAACGTGAAATCGTCGGGGTTCGCGATCTAAATGGTATTCGCCCACTTGTGCACGGTCGCCTAGAAGGCGGCTCCGTCATTGCCTCGGAAAGCTGTGCATTAGCAACTATCGGAGCGGAATTGTGCCGGGAGATCGAACCGGGTGAAATCCTCGTTATTGGAGAAACCGGTGAGGAATCTCATCGCCTTGAGGGTGATGCCGGCACAGCCTCTTGCCTGTTCGAATACATCTACTTCGCGCGCCCCGATAGCCTGATGGCTGGAGGACGTGTTTATCTCGCACGTCAAAGGATGGGCGAGGAGTTGGCGCGAGAAGCACCCGCTGAGGCCGACGTTGTTATTCCGCTGCCAGATTCAGCCGTTCCAGCGGCAATTGGATATGCTCGCGAAAGCGGCATTCCCTTTTCAGAAGGTCTGATCAAGAATCGATATATCGGTCGGACCTTTATCCAACCCGATCAGAAGCTGCGCGAGCTTGGGGTACGTTTGAAGTTCAACGCACTGCCGGAAATCGTCAAAGATCAACGGGTTGTTTTGGTCGACGATTCCATTGTTCGTGCGACGACGACCCGATTCATCGTGGAATTACTCCGATCCGCGGGAGCTCGCGAAGTTCATATGCGCATCCATTCCCCGCCGATCAAGCATCCCTGCTATCTCGGTGTCGACATGGCCAGTCGTGATGAACTTATTGCGGCACAACATACGGTGTCTGAAATCGAGGCGGAAATCGGCGCAGATTCACTCCGGTATCTCAGCCTGGAGGGGCTCGTGCGCTCGATAGGCATGCCGCAAGCGAGCTTTTGCACAGGTTGCCTGACGGGCATGTATCCAGTGGCCATCGAAGGTGCGAGTGGCAAATTCGGGATCGAAAACGGTTCCAAGTCAGGTGAGGATTCTACACGGACGAAATGCGCTATTGAAGAACGGGGTAGCCACAATCGAGCAATCCGTCCTAGAATCCCCGAACGTTGCCCCTTCACTGGCTGGAGTCGGGCGATCTGAATCGGGGGGAATAAAGTGACAGAGCCAAAACGAACGCCACTTGCCGAAAGGCATATTGAATTAGGCGCTCGTATGATCGATTTCACAGGTTGGTACATGCCCGTACAGTATACGGGCATCGTTGATGAGCATAATGCAGTGAGGAATGCCGCTGGCTTGTTCGACCTTGGCCATATGGGACAGGTTGACGTCGGTGGATCGGATGCACTGGCCTATCTCCAGTACGTCACAACAAACGATGTGTCAACGCTGGCTCCCGGCGACGCCCAATATTCGATGCTGCTCTACCCGCACGGAGGAGTTGTCGACGACATCATCGTCTACCGGAGGCCGACTGGCCCGGGATATTTCGTGGTCATCAATGCCGCGAATATGGACAAGGATGTCAGCTGGCTCATCGAACATGCCCAAGAGCGGATCGGACCTGGATGTTACAGTCGAGCATGTTTCGGATGACTACGGGATGATCGCCGTGCAAGGACCAAATGCGGAGGCCATCGTCGCTAAGATCTCATCGGTGGACTTGAGTGATATGTCCGCGTTCAGTTGCCGGGATACGACGCTTGCCGGGGTTCCATGCTTCGCAGCGCGAACAGGATATACCGGTGAGGACGGTTGGGAATTCTATTGCCCAATCGCTGAGACGTTAACGCTTTGGAATGCCCTGCTCGAAGCCGGTGCAGAGTATGGCATTCAGCCGATCGGTCTTGGCGCCCGCGATACGCTTAGGCTTGAAGCCCGCATGCCTCTCTATGGAAATGAGATTTCCGATACGATCAATCCGCTCGAGGCTGGGCTTAGATGGGTCGTCAAGTTCAATAAAGGTGATTTCATAGGCCGTGACGCGCTCGTGGCAGCGCGAGAAGCAGGAGTTAGCCGGCGGACCGTAGGATTCAAACTCGTTGAGCGCGGTGGTGTGCCACGTTCGCACTATGACGTACTGGTGGATGGAAAGTCCGTTGGCTTTGTCACGAGCGGAACGTCATCACCCACGCTGGGGGAGAACATCGGCATCGCGCTTATAGACAAGGAATATGCCGGGGTCGGTCGACCTCTTGAAATCGCGATTCGAAATAAGAATGTTAAGGCAGTACAAGTGAAGCTGCCCTTCTATTCGCGCAGCTAGGTGGAGGAAAGGTAGAAGCCAATGTCAATTCCAACAGATCGAATGTACACGAAGACGCACGAGTGGGTGCTTGTCAATGGAGACGTAGCGACAATCGGTATTACTGATTTTGCGCAAAATGAGCTGGGTGACATAACATACGTTGAATTGCCGGGTGTTGGTGATTCGCTTGGAAAGTCCGATTCATTCGGGATTATCGAATCAGTAAAGGCCGCGTCCGACATTTATATGCCACTTGGCGGAGAGGTGACGGAAGCGAATGGAGACACCGAAGACTCACCGGAGTTACTGAATTCGTCGCCGTATGAGAATGCCTGGCTTATCAAGGTAAAAGTCTCCAACGAGGAAGAGCTTGAAGATCTAATGGATGCGGATAGCTATGCGCAATTCCTTGAAGAAGAAGGCGGACACTAGACCCCGATAGTTTCATCGGCTCTGGATAGAAATGAGTTTAGTACCAATATGACCTTCAATCCTCACACCGCCGAAGATAGGCAGGCGATGCTGGACGCTACTGGCGGCTCGTCAGTAGCTGAGCTATTCGATGCGATTCCCGAGCATCACCGATTTCCGACTCTTGATTTGCCCCCGGTACTTTCCGAACAGCAGGCATACAGACGAATGAGCCAGCTCGGGGCTCGTAATCGGGACGGGATGAGCTATCCGTCGTTTCTCGGCGCCGGCAGCTACACACATTATGTTCCCGCGTCCGTTCAACAGCTGGTGTTTCGCGGTGAGTTTTACACGGCATATACGCCGTATCAGCCTGAGGTCGCTCAGGGCACGTTGCAGGTCATCTACGAATATCAGTCGATGATCGCCGAACTAACCGGTATGGAAGTTTCGAACGCATCTCTGTACGACGGCGCAACTGCTCTCGCTGAAGGCGCCCTGCTAACCGTATCCACACGCCGCGGAAAGAACCGCGTCGCGGTCTCGGAAGGCATCCACCCGTATTACCGGCAAGTCCTTGAAACCTATGTAACCGGAGTAGGGGTCGAGGTTGTCAGCATTCCACTCAATGAAGATTCGCTGACGACTGATCTCGATGCCATCGATCAGTATCTTGACGATAGCCTTGCGTGCGTAATTGTCGGCTATCCGAACTTCTACGGTTCGATAGAAGACGTCCGTGCGGTGACGGAAAAAGTGCACGCCGCCGGAGGAATGGTCGTCGTTTCCGTTTATCCGATGGCGCTCGGACTGCTTGTGCCGCCCGGCGAAATGGGAGCCGATGTTGTCACCGGTGAAGGGCAGCCATTTGGCACCGGCCAGAATTATGGCGGGCCGGTTGTGGGGCTCCTCGCTACGCGCCAATCGCTTGTGCGACAAATGCCAGGGCGCTTGGTTGGTATGACGACTGATACCGAGGGAAAGCGTGGCTACGTCCTGGCGCTTCAAACGCGGGAGCAGCATATCCGACGCGAAAAGGCAACGAGCAACATCTGTACCAATCAGGGATTGATGGCGCTTGCGGCAACAACGTATCTGGCGACGATGGGATCTTCGGGTCTAAAGCAGGTCGCTGGAATTTGCTATCAGAATGCGCACTATCTCGCCCGTGAGTTAGAGGCAACGGGGAAATTTGAAGTAGTGAACAATGCAGAGTTCTTTAATGAGTTCGTCGTTCGGAGTCAGGAAAGTCCGCGTTCATTGAACGCTCGTCTTCGTACAGCGGGAATCATCGGCGGTTTCGATCTTGGTCGGGTTAGCGATCAATTGGCTGGCCACATGTTGCTGGCAACGACCGAACTCGTGGGTAAAGATGCGATCGATCAATTCGTTCAGGTTGCTTCTGAATGAGATCTTGCTGGTTGGTCGGGTGATTGAGTAGTTGCCGGATTGAAAAGCGACATATCCCAGATGCTGATGCAACAACCACAGCATTGATACACTCATGACGATCGAATCGAATTCTGCGTTACACACTCGAAAATGATGCCAGTGAAACCTGTTGTTGCAATCATCGGCCGCCCCAATGCTGGGAAATCGACGCTGTTTAACCGTCTTATCGGGGAACAACGCGCCATTATTGGTGACATACCAGGTACAACCCGAGATCGCCTCTACGGCGACGCGGAGTGGGCTGGTCACTCGTTCTCACTCATTGATACCGGCGGCCTCCAGGACGAGGACGAGTACGATAATCTCGCCCCGTCGGAAATCTCAGAACGAACCCAGATGCAGGCGCAGCTCGCGATAGATGAAGCTGACGTCCTGCTCTTCCTTGTCGATGGGGGAAATGAACCGACGGCGGCCGACCACGATGTGGCGGATGTTCTTCGCATCTCTGAGAAACCGGTCGTCCTTGGAGTAAGTAAGGCCGAAAACCAATCTCGTCAAGAGAACGCTATCGAGTTCTACGAGTTGGGACTCGGGGAACCGATTCCGTTCAGTGCAATGCACGGAATCGGAACCGGAGATCTTCTGGACGCTGTTACTGACCTCCTGCCTGAATTTCTTGAAGATACAGTCGAGGACGAAATCCCTTCGATCGCAATCATAGGTCGCCCTAATGTGGGGAAGTCGGAACTCGTCAATAGACTCATCGGAGATAATCGTTCTATCGTTTCGAATGTGGCCGGCACGACGCGGGATACGATCGACACGGTTATTGAATGGGGTGGTGTCAACCTGCGTCTGGTTGATACCGCTGGCATAAGGCGGCGAGGAAGCGTTCAACCCGGTATCGAACGATATAGCGTTATGCGTTCGATGCGCGCTATCGACCGCGCGGACGTCGGGGTTGTCTTGATCGATGCAGTCGAAGGTTTCACCGCTCAGGATGCCCATATTGCCGGGTATGTTATCGAGCGCGGCAAAGGCATCGTCATCGCGATCAATAAATGGGATGCGATCGAAAAGAACTCGCATACGATCTATGACTTTCAACGCGATGCAACCGAAGCGCTCCCGTTTCTTACCGTTCGCTCCAATGCTATTCATCTCGGCCAAGACCGGCCAACGTGCATTCGATGTAATCGAAACGGCTATTCTTGTAGCCGGCGAAAGACGGCACCGCGTACCTACAGCCGAATTGAATCGCATGCTCAAGGAGGCGATTGCCGCGCATCCGCCGCCGTCAAAACCTAGTACATGGGTAAAGTTCCTGTACGCAACACAAGTAGACGTTGCGCCGCCGCGCTTTGTCTTCTTCTGCTCGAATCCACGCAACGTTCATTTCTCGTACAAACGCTACCTTGAGAACGAGATCCGATCGCGCTGGCCGTTTGCGGGAACTCCGATCATTCTTCATTTCCGGAGCCGTCGCCGGGACGATTGACCAGCCCAGGTTGCAGAAGGAGAGTTATGAATATCGAAGCGATTCGTGCGGTTGACCCAGAGCTTGCCGACATCGTGCAGCGAGAAGGCGAACGCCAGAAGACTACGATTGAGCTGATCGCGTCCGAAAATTTCACGAGCGCGGCAGTCATGGCTGCAACTGGCAGTGTGCTGACGAACAAGTATGCCGAGGGCCTGCCCGGACGCCGTTACTATGGCGGCTGTGAGGTTGTCGATGAAGCTGAAACGCTGGCGATCGAACGAGCAAAGGAGCTTTTTGGCGCAGGTCATGCCAACGTTCAACCATATTCGGGCGCGATTGCGAATCTGGCAGCGTACACGGCGACGCTGAAACCGGGAGATCGAATACTCGGGATGGAGCTGCCGCATGGTGGTCACCTGACTCATGGGTCACCGGTGACGATTTCCGGCACGCTTTACGAAGCTCACCACTACGGCATCGATCCGGAAACGCAGCAACTCAATTATGACCTGGTCCGGCGAGCGAGCGAAGGAAGTTCGCCCCAAGCTCATCGTGGCTGGCGCGAGCGCCTACTCCCGTACGATCGATTTCCAGGCATTTCGGGACATTGCCGACGAAGTCGACGCAATCCTGATGGCAGATATCGCCCACATTGCCGGCATCGTCGCAACAGGTAAACATCCGACTCCGATCGGGCACGCCCACATCACAACGACGACGACCCACAAGACGCTACGTGGTCCCAGAGGGGGTATGATCATGGCCTCCGAAGAACTTGGCAGCAGATATCGATAAGTCGCTGTTCCCGGGGCTTCAGGGCGGCCCGCTGATGCACGTTATCGCCGCGAAGGCGATCGGATTCCGCGAAGCGCTCAGCGCCTCATTCTCTGCTTATATCGATGCTGTTTAGCGAACGCGCGAGCTCTGTCGGATGCACTTCAGGAACACGGTCTCGACATTGTTTCGGGTGGCACAGACAATCACCTTATGCTCGTTGATCTGCGCCGCTTTGACGTTTCCGGGCGAAAGATGCAGCGTGTACTCGAGGCGGCTGGCTTGACGACAAATCGCAATCAGATTCCCAATGATCCACGTTCCGCATTTCAAACATCTGGTATTCGGCTCGGGACCCCTGCCGCCACAACTCGCGGATTCACTGAAGACGATATGGCGACCATCGGACGCTGGATTTCCGATCTCGTACATAGCCCGGACGATGAAAATCAGATAGAAGCAATTCGAAAGCAAGCGCACGAACTTTCGCGGTCATATCCGCACCCCGGTCTCCTCGTCTCTGACGACTGAGGTCGCCGATACTCATGCCACACTCTTTAATTGCGGCTATCACGTTCGCATGCGCCTTCCTTGTTGCCTTCGCGATCCTTCCGAGGCTAACCAGTTTTGCCAGGACATATAGCCTGCTTGATCAACCTGGCGAATTCAGGCGCGTGCACCGAACCGCCGTTCCGCGCATCGGCGGCCTCGCGATGTATCTTGGCTTTGTCGTAGCGATCGCAGTTACGGTTGCGCTGCCGGTCGATCGATTTTCGGAAGAGGTCGAGCGGTTATTGCTTCTTGTCGTCGGCGCAACAGTCGTCGTCGCGGTCATGTTCTATGACGATGTCGTTGGTCTCGATGCGTTGCCGAAACTGCTGCTTCAGGTGGGAGCCGCACTTATCGTGATCGTGCCTCGTTTTCGATCCGAACAGGCGGGCATCATTATCGAGCAGTTCAACCTGCCTTTTGTCGGAACGGTTTCATTGCCACTCTTCGCCGCTGTCGGATTCACGATTTTCTGGATCGTGGGCATGATGAATGCGATGAACTGGAGTGATGGCCTGGACGGGCTCGCCGCTACGATAGCCCTGTCCGCTTCGACGGTGCTCTTTCTCCATACATTTTTCTGGCCGCGAGGCAATCCGCAATTCACTATCTCGCTGCTTGCGATTGCCCTTGTAGGTTGCGTTGCCGGGTTTTTACCGTCGAATTGGCATCCGGCGAAAATCATCATGGGCGACACAGGCGCAATGTTCCTGGGATTCGCTCTTGCCACAACGAGCATCATCGGAGGTGCCAAGATCGCCACCGCGTTGCTGGCGCTGAGCGTCCCGATTGTCGATATGGCTTGGGTCATCGTATCCCGCACGATGCAGCGCCGTTCGCCGCTTCAGGCGGACCGAGGCCACCTACACCACCGCCTGCTCGACTCCGGCTGGTCTCAACCGCAGATCGTCCTTACCTACGGCGCAATGACGCTATCAACTGGAATCTTGAGCCTGCTCTTGCCGAGTCGTGAACTGAAACTCGTTGCACTGGTTACAATCGGTTTCATCGTACTCATCGCCATTGCAATCCTGGCGCGAAGAAGCGCTCGTGTAACTTCACGACAAACGGATGCGCTACCAACATAGAGCGTCAGGCATGTAATGCGGCGTATGGTGGCGAATTCGGTGCCAACGTTCGGTGGCGCGCCACCAGTACTGCGACCGCAACGCTCGCGAGAGCCGAGCAGACGACCGCCATGCCGGCAAGCTCGATGATTCGTTGAAGTTTTCGAGACATGCATACGACCTATCGATATCGCCGACAGGTCCAGTACAGTAGCTACTGAATCTTGAGCAGAACTGGCGCTTCGATCCAGAGATCCTCAAGACGGTAGAACTCGCGCTGATCGCGGGTCAGGAGATGGACGATCACGTCACCGTAATCGAGGAGGATCCAGCCTCCTTCCAATTCACCTTCCATCCGCCGTGGGCGAATCCCACGCTCGCGCATTCTGCCAACAACTTCGCGTTGAAGAGCGCGCAGTTGCCGGATATTGTCGGCAGTGGTTACGATAAATACATCGGCGAAGGACGACAATTCACTGATGTCGAGCAGTGTAATATCTGCAGCGAGCATCTCAGAAGATACTGCTGCGATATCACGAGCGAGTTCGACGGCTTCGATAGTTGGCCTCCGCCTAAAGTGTACGTACACATCATACAATAGATATAGTGGGCCTGGCAGGGATCGAACCTGCGACCTTGAGGTTATGAGCCCCTTGCTCTACCACTGAGCTACAGGCCCCGTCAGAGGGGTATTCTAACAGACAGTGCCGACCAGACTCGTCGATATTGACCTGCAAACGAGAAGAGAGCGCGGTGGATGTTTCACAGTTGAGTCCGTGGGATGTCGTCGGGATCGTGTTCGCAATCGTCGCTGGCTATTTCGTCATGACCCGAACGGTGCTTCCTCAATTCGCGTTGCCGTGGCTTGGACGTCGAAAGCGGCAGCGCGCACTCGATAGAGTAAACAGGTTGCTCATCGAATCCAACCTCGACGATGAAGATCGTCAGCGCTTGGAACGATGTCGCAACACGCTGCTCGCCTACGATGGCGCACCGCGAGAATTGTGGTCCGGTAGTCTGCCAATTTCCGCGGTTGTAGAGGATATTGACGCCTTCTGGGAATCCTCTTTGTTGGAGGGAAGATAATGATTCAGTCGGGCGAATTGAGCCAGTAATTTCAAGTTACAGCAATATGACACTTATCGGTTCCGCGAAAACCAACTTAGAGGACAGTGCGCCGCACAATTGCATCAGTGGCTGGTGGATAAAATATCCATCAAACTGGATCGACCCGGTGGTTGCGGCTAAGGACAGAATCTATTACACGGTCGCACCGCACCTCTGAAGGACCGAAGTCCTGAATTCCTCGGTAGATATTGACTGTGGTCGACACAGAGGTAACCATAAGAACGTAGACGCATAGTTGACGATCGATCGGAGTAGATAATGGCAACCGGGTCACTCATGAGCGCTCTCAACCCAATGAGATCAAAGACATCCATGCCGGAGCAGTTGCTGCTGCCTACGTATCAAAATCAATTGAGGATCATCGGCCGGCATCTCGACACAAACGGATACCGTTCGATCAGCCTGCTGGACGTAGAAGGCGGAATCCTCGTTCGCGCATTCACATCACGTCGTCACGAGTCTGAGCTCCTTGAGTTTCCAGACACGGCATTTGGGGATACGATCCGCGAAGCGATACAGGGCAGAAGCCACCGTAAGAGCGTAAGCCGAAAAACTGCATTGATACCGACTGGTTACGAGGATCTGTTGCGGGCGATCGGATACGAAATCGACCAACGGATAGGAAAGGCGATCGCCTTGCACGAGGCGAACGGCTTTATTTTCATCGCTGGTCTGTCAGCAAGCGAAAAGAGCAATGGGTCATTTTCGCCATTTGAAATGATGCTAACTCCGGAAGATGTTCGTTCTATCCTGGATTCGGCATTTCGAAGGCGGGGGAGATAGGTTCTTTCCCAGACAATTTCGGATTTTTGGCGTGTATCCGGGCTTCTGGCATCTCTATGATGTGCGGCCATCGGTCGATGCGTCGCCACAATGTCACCAATTCACGCGCCTTCTCCAGATTGTCCGGGAGCGACAAGAGATATGGCCGGTCTTCGCTCTTTTCCCGTTGCAATCTAATCAGGCGCTAGTCGCCTCAGCGACCAATCCTCCATTTTAGGAATTCGAGCTGGCGGATTTCACTTTGATCAAGGCCTGCTCTCCGAAGACTCAGTTCGGGACCAACCTTTTCGGCAACCTTGTCCAGAGATTCGCACTCTTCATCTGTGAGGTAACTTGCAGAGTCAACGACTTCAAGTCGCGTGATCATTGTGGCGCGGATAGTTTTAAGGAGACTCTGCTGCATGATCTATTTTCATCCTCTACTGGCGTCAAAGGTTCGAGTTTCGCTTCACCGCTGATATCGTGCGACTCGAATGTCGTCGATGCGGCCCCTCATCAGTACATTAACAGTATCGACCTTTGCCGAGGACATTGATACGGTGGCAAGTCACATCTACCACGGGGCCGTTGGTGTTTCTCGAAGGCGCATTGGCCCGTTGTTGCCATTACATTTGTCTCTTATGTAGGCGGGTGCTGACTAGTCAACCGCGACCGTTCTAATGTGCAGTTCCCGCATCTGGCGATCATCAATAGGGCTCGGCGCACCAAACATTAGGTCACGACCACTCTGGTTTTTCGGGAACGCGATGACTTCCCGGATAGATTCTTCGTTTGCCAGGCGCATGACAATTCGATCGATTCCGGGCGCAATTCCGCCATGGGGAGGGGCTCCGTATTCGAACGCATGCAGCATATGCCCGAATCTAGACTCAATCTCATCGGGTGGATAGCCCATAATCTCGAAGATCTTGTTTTGTAGCTCACGCTGGTGGATTCGGATCGATCCACTGCCCATCTCGTAGCCGTCCATGACGATGTCATAAGCCTTGGCTCGCACCCGGCCTGGATCAGTGTCGAGTAGTTCAACATCAGCGTCCATTGGGGCGGTAAATGGATGATGCATAGCGTCCCAGCGATCTTCATCGTCATTCCACTCGTACATTGGGAACTCAAGCACCCAACACGGAGCGCTGACCATGGGATCGATGAGTCCCAACTGGTGGCCTAGTCGATTTCGAATGCGGCCCAGCACGGTCGCAGCTACTTCTTCGGTATCCGCAACGATCAATAGTAGATCGCCTTTACTCGCTCCGGCTGTCCTGGCCATATTCTCCAGATCTTGAGTAGAGAAGAAGCGGCTAATCGGTGATCGCGCAGTCAGCTCGCCGTCAGTATCTTGAAGACCGATCCAGGCCAGACCTTTTGCACCCTGACGCTGGGCGAACTCCGTCAAGTCATCGATCTCACGCCTGGACATGTCGGCCTTGCCGGGAACGGAAATCGTTCGAACCGCACCGCCGGCTTTCGCGACCGACGCAAAAACGTTGAACTCCGAATCGGCCACATCGTCTGTAATATCGGATATCTCGAGCCCAAATCGCAAATCCGGCTTGTCGTTGCCGTAGCGCTTCATCGACTCGGCGTAGCTCAGGCGCGGGAAAGGCTGCGCCTGGATCGTCAGACCAGCTGCTTCAATAAGCTCGACGAATAATCCCTCAGTAAGCGTCAGAACATCCTCAGTGTCGACAAATGACATTTCGAGATCGAGCTGCGTGAATTCAGGCTGCCGATCTGCACGAAGATCCTCGTCCCGAAAACATCTCGCAATCTGATAGTAGCGATCCATTCCGCTTACCATAAGCAGCTGCTTGAGCTGTTGAGGAGACTGTGGCAAAGCATAGAACTCGCCAGGGTGTACCCGACTCGGAACAACGTAGTCACGAGCGCCCTCGGGCGTGCTCTTGATCATGATTGGGGTTTCGATTTCGACAAAGTCTTGCGCGTCGAGATAATCGCGAATCGTTTTCACAACTCGATGGCGAAGCATCAAATTCTTCTGCATACGTTCGCGCCGGAGATCAAGATAGCGGTATTCAAGCCGTAGACTTTCGTCTACCTCGCCATCATCCGAGAGATCGAACGGAGGAGTGAGTGCTTCGTTTTCGACCTTGATCTCAACAGCCTCAATTTCGATGTCTCCGGTGCTCAGGTTCGGGTTGCGCGTGCCTTCTGGTCGTTCCCGGACGATGCCTTTCACCTCAACGACGAACTCAGAGCGCAACGATTCTGCGACGCGATGCGAGGACGCAGACTCTTCTGGATTTGCAACGATCTGGGTTAGTCCGTATCGATCCCGCATATCAAAGAAGATTAATCCGCCGTGGTCACGTCTGCGATGTACCCAGCCGCGCAGAGTGACATTTGAGCCCACGTCAGATTTTCGAAGTTCCCCACAAGTTTGATAGCTTCGCATCCCACACATCCTCTACTCAGATCCGCCACTTGGCGGATAACTATGCTTTGTCTGCTTTTTCCTGGCTCTTGATTTGGTCCCACATACTATAGAGTTCTTCAAATGTATCGATCTGTACGTCTCCAAAGACGTGAGGGTGGCGTCTGACCATCTTCGCGCTAATTGAGGATAGAACGTCCGAGGAGGTGTACTTCGCGGCTTCACGGGCAATCTGAGCGATCATAACGATATGCAAGAGCACGTCGCCGAGCTCTTCAGCTTGTTCCGCGGCAGTTCCGCTGGAACAAGCCTCACGAAATTCATCAAGTTCCTCAATTAACTGGGGAAGTAGAGAATCTACGGTCTGCTCTCGATCCCAGGGGCATCCGTCAGGAGAACGCAAGATCGAAACGATCCGTTCAAGCCCTGAGAAAACTGGAGTCCCACGAGCGTCGGTAAAAGCCTCGTGAACGAGTAAGTCCGGGTCGATGCTGACCCGGGACAGCTCCAAAGTCGCGTGTTAGGCGCCTCGAGGCAAGCTCTATTATCCTGGCACCTGAAAAATTCGTTACTACCGCCGAGCAGTTGGGGTCGAGACTTTCGAGTCCGGCGTCAAATGGATAAGCTTCCTCGGCGATCGCCAGAGAAAGTGCGTCGACAACCCTGGCGCCAGACAGAGCTATTGGCAGCTCTATGCGGCCTGGATAAAGATCGACCGCGAAAACTTGCCCGAGTAGTCTCACCGTTTCGTCACCGAGGTTCCCGGCATCGGGAACCAGATAACTTGCGGCGTCGTGCTGCGAGGCCAATCGGTTGATTTCGTCCGAAATCGTGCCCGGTATCGCCGTCACGTCTTCACTATCGAAGATAGATCCGAAGTCGACGATAGACGAATAGTTCTCGCCTAACCATGTATGAGCGAGCTGGGCGTCACGAGCGAATATCGGGCCCTTAACGAGAATGTCTTGAAACTGTTCGGAGGGGCGCTGCCCTCCAATTCCGATCACTGAGATCCGCAAGAGGACTACCGCTCGGAGAGGGCTTTGTCGCCCGAACCCAGAGTCAGCACCGACATGAAGGCTTCTTGGGGAATCTCTACGTTGCCGACCATCTTCATCCGCTGCTTGCCTTCACGTTGCTTCTCGAGCAATTTGCGTTTTCGTGTGACGTCACCGCCGTAGCACTTGGACAACACGTTTTTCCGCATTGCTTTGACGGTTTCGCGCGCGACGATTCGGCTACCGATGGATGCTTGAATTGGAACATCAAACATCTGGCGAGGAATCAACTTACGCAGTTGGGCGACAAGCTCGCGACCACGGAAGTAGGCCTCGTCGCGATGTGAGATGACGGAAAGCGCATCAACGGATTGTCCGTTGACCAATACGTCGAGTTTCACCAAATTGCCGGCTCGCATCTCACGGAACTGATAGTCGAGCGAGGCGTATCCTTGTGAACGCGACTTCAATTGATCGTAAAACTCGACGATGACCTCTCCCAGAGGCATCACAAATTTCATGGAAACCCGATCTTCGTCAAGATATTCCATCAGTTCGTACTCGCCGCGACGGCCAGTTACGAGATCCATCATCGTGCCGATGTATCGCGATGGACTGATAATCGTAATGTCCATATAGGGTTCACGGATATCGGAAATCTCACCTGGATCTGGGAGATCCGAAGGGTTGTCCACTCGCACTATATCGCCGTTGGTCTTGACGACTTCGTACTCCACGCTTGGCGCGGTGGCGAGCAGATCCAGCTCGTACTCGCGTTCCAATCGCTCCTGGACGATTTCCATATGCAGCAATCCGAGAAAGCCACAGCGAAATCCGAAACCCAAAGCATCCGAGGACTCTGCCTCAAATATGAGGGAAGCGTCGTTGAGCTGGAGGCGTTCCAAAGCATCGCGCAATTCGGGATACTCATCACTCTCGACGGGAAAGAAGCCGGCGAAGACCATAGGTTTCGCTGGCCTGTAACCTGGCAAGGGTGCGGCTGCGGGGTTCGTCGCGAGTGTAATGGTGTCACCGACCTGGCAATCACCGACGGTCTTGAAACCTGTGGCGACATAACCGACTTCTCCCGCAGAAAGGGACTTCATCGGTTTCATGTCCGGTCGAAAGGCACCAATCTCGATGACTTCGGACTCCTTTTTGGTCGCCATCATGCGGATGCGAGAATCGCTCGGAATCGTGCCTTGCTCGATTTTCACGTAGGCGACGACGCCCTTATACGGGTCATAGTGAGAATCAAATACGAGAGCTTGCAACGGAGCACTGGCGTCGCCGGTTGGGGGTGGGATGTGTTGAACGATCGCTTCGAGAACCTCGTTGATTCCAAATCCTGTCTTGGCCGATGCGCGGATAATCTCCTCGGGCAGCAATCCGATGAGATCGCTTATCTCTTTTTCTACCTGGTCGGGCATGGCCCCGGGCAGGTCTATCTTATTGATGACAGCGATTAGCGTCAGATCGTTGTCCAAAGCAAGGTAGACGTTTGCGACCGTCTGCGCTTCGACGCCTTGCGCCGCGTCGACGACAAGTAGCGCTCCTTCACCACCCGCAAGTGACCGACTCACCTCGTAGGAAAAGTCAACGTGACCGGGGGTGTCAATCAGATTGAGTTGGTAGGTTTGTCCGTCAGCTGCACAGGTAGTCCATACGGACTGCCCGCATCTTGATCGTGATGCCCTTCTCGCGCTCCAGATCCATCGAATCCAGGAGCTGCTCTGTCATCGCGCGTTTATCGACGGTCCCGGTGGTTTCAAGCAGTCGGTCGGCCAGCGTTGACTTGCCATGGTCAACGTGAGCAATGATGCTGAAATTTCGTATCAATCGCTGGTCGGTCATTTGGTTTCGTTCAATCAGATTCGGCAAATACGAAACGTCCACCTGAACAGGTGGATCAGTGCAAAGTATACCGGAGCATCCAGTCTATCCTTCCGGCCGTTCCCCGTACCTTGCAACTAAAAATGGTTGAATCCGTCGGCCAAGGCCAGGAATGCGCCGCCCCATCTGCTCCAGGTCTCGCGACCGAAGAATGTAGGCGACAGCCATATAGACAGCGACTGCCGTGAACAGACCGTATCCGAAAAGCAGGTAGGCCTGAACTGAACGACCCCTGGCTGGGTCGGTAGCTTCCGCGAGATGCTCTCCGGACCAGAGTGCGAATGGCAGGAATGCGATTGCTGCCAGAAGCGAACGCAAGGCGCGGGCAACGAGTTCTCGCGATGCAATCTGTATTCGACGCTGCAAAATAGCAAAGAGCGCTATCGCCTCGATCGTGCTCGCAATAGAGAGCGCGAGGGCTAGACCTCGATACCCCATCTCATTGGACAATATCCAACTGAGCAGGATGTTGATAATGACGGCAGATACCGAGATGATTACTGGCGTTCGCGTATCTTGCATCGCATAAAAGACTCTGGTCAATGCTTCGATTATCGCCCAACCCAGAAGACCGAAGGTGAAAAAGGCCAGAGCGCCGGCCACCAGTCGCGTCGACTCTTCGTCGAATGAACCGACCTGGAATAGAACCTGAACGATGCTTTGCCGGTAGGCATAAAGCCCGATCGCTGCCGGAAAGCTGAGGAAGATCATCGGTGAAAGGGCTCGCGCGAGCGTGACCTTCATCTCATCGATCTGACCGAGTTCGAACTGACGCGACAGGCGAGGGAAAATCACCGTTGAGAGGCTCAAGGCGAGAACGCCGTAGGGCAGCATGAAGAGTTGAAACGCGTAATTGAGCGCGCCGACGCTGCTCGTCGACAAGCGCGACGCGAAGTTCGTCATCACGATGAAATTGACCTGGAACGCCGCCTGACCGACGACTCGAGGCGCCATGAGCCTGCCAACGGTGCGAACTCCCGGAACGCTCAGGCGCGGCAGCCATTCCAACCAGATCTGGCCTCGCACTAACCCGCCGAATTGAATCCCTGCATGCAGCGCAGCTCCGATGATGACACCGATTGCAAGCCCATAGATACCGAACGGTCCCGTGAGCGCGACGGCTCCAAAGATGATCCCAGCGTTGTAGAGAACTGGAGCAAATGCCGCCAGAGCAAAGCGTTCTTGTGCTTCGAGAATCCCTTTGAAGGCGATACCCAGGCCGAGTAGTAGCGGCGAAAGCAACAAGAGTCGGGTCAGATTAGTCGCGAGCAACGTGCGCTCCGCGTCCAGGCCCGGAGCAACGACGAGCGTCATGAGCGGCCCGGCAAATATCAGTACTGCAATCGAAAACAGGATGAGAGCGAGCACCGTAAGCGTCAGAACTGCGCTCGCGAGCCGCCATGCACCACGTTCATCTCGTCGGGCGATGAATCCAGCAAAGACTGGGATAAATGCGCTGCCAAAGGCACCGCTCATGACGAGGAGAAACAGCAGGTCGGGGATTCGGAAAGCGGCAACATACGCGTCATAGTCGGCAGAGGTGCCAAATTTCGCCGCGATAGCGATTTCGCGTACGACGCCCAGGACGCGACTCAGGATAAATGCTGAGCCTACGATGACCGCGTTACGCGCCATCGACGAATCGCCTCCCGAAGATTGGGTGCCGACGACATCCTGGTCGGCGACCGCTAGATCTGGAAGTTCTTGTGTTTCAGCGAATCGATCTCGGTGTGCTCTATCTACCAACTCCATCGCGGCGCGATTGTACGTGAGATTGCGTTGAAACGGGCGCGCTGGTAAACTATTTCGGTTGTGCGGCAGGTCTTTGTACCTGCTGATTTTGACTGCTATTTTTTGAGATTTATCGACAGAATCACCAGATCAGGGGTTAAGTTTGGCGCATTCGAAACAGGCGCGAAAGAGAATCAGAGTTAACGAGCGCAAGGCCACGCGCAATCGCGTCTATCGTTCAGCGGCCCGAACACTCGTTCGTAGAGCGGTCGAGGCGATAGAAGTTGGCGACCGGGACGCGGCGCAAGAAGCGGTCGCTCGTGCCGTACGCCAGCTTGACAGGACGGCGTCGCGGGGCGTGATTCATAAGAACAACGCTGCGCGGAGAAAGTCCAGGCTCGTAACGCGCTTTAACCAGATGCAAGCTTCCTAGGATTCTCGCCTAGTCATTGAAGCCTTCAGAAATCTCAGCAATGAGCGGGACGAGAACCACCTCTGAAGAAGAGGCCCGGCCAGTCTTGACTAACCATTCTGAACGTCGAAGCGCCTCGGCAGCTCTTTCGAGGCCGGTGCGATTGCGCCATGACGTTTTCCGGCCCACCGTCGCTTTGAGCTGCCCCGAACTTATGCCGGAAGCTGCAGCCACCGTATCGGGCCCATATCGCTGAACGAACCCAGCTGCAAAGAGTACGAGTGGCTGGTAACCGATCTGCCCAACAATGCGTTCCGGTGCTTCGCCATTAGCCAAAACATTGTCGAGCTCGACGAGAGCGGATTGAGTCCGACCTTCAAACGTTTCGTCGTTTAACTTGAAAGCGGTCACGCCGGAGCGATCATGGATCAGTTGCTCCACTAAATCGGATGTGATTTGACCGTCAAGAGCCGCGGCAGCAAGCTTTTCAATTTCAGTGGCGATGAGTTGCATGTTGATCGTTTGAGGATTCCAGCGATCTTCGCGTTGCCATGCCGTTGGAAACAGCCGCTCGAGCATCAGCCGACAGGCGCCTACGTCGAGCGAAGCACCTGTCTCCTCGGCTCTATTCCGTACCCAGGCGACAAGCTCTTGCCCATAAGCGAGATCAAATAGCTCTACTGACCAGCCATGTGCCTTTGCAGACTTGAGCGACTTCCTGTTCGCAGGTATTTTCTGACCAGCGATGATGATCGTTTTTGTCGAGTCTGGCTGCGAGATGAGTAGAGGTTCGAGGTCGTCCCACTCGATGCGTGGCGACTTATCGACGCCCGGCATCCCGCTTATGATCACGATCCGAGTCGCTCCGAAAAAACCGGGCGTTGCCAGTGCTGCCCGAATCTCCGCCAAATCTGAAGTCTCAATTGTATGAGTAGATACATTGAGGCCTTGCGGGTCACCCTGACTGCGGAGATCGGTGAGTCGCTCTTGAATATCAACCGTGTTTCGACCGTGGAGAATTGTGACGTTCACCGGCAATCTCCTATATTGAAACGCGGGAAAGATGATAAGGGCGAGAATCCGGTGACATCCGAACGAGCTTCGAGCCTGCAATCGCAGGTGGGCGTTTCGACCACTCCGACTTATGAAGTAGAAGAACTCCCGAAAGCTATATCATGTAGGCTCGAGTTGCATTAGTGCCCAGATGCTCCAAAATACCTCGCCCTGGATTCAGTATATCAAGTGGCCGACTACCTTCTCTCACTCCAACAGGTTAGCAACACTACAATTAGGCGGGAGGATGAGTACGAAACATGAACATTGCCGTGACCCGGCGCCTATTTCCGGACCAGATAGCGCGCTTGCGCGAGAGATACGACGTATCAGAGTGGGATTCCGATCTTCCGCCGAGCCCTGATGAGCTCCTAACGCTTCTTGAAGGAGCGACGGGCGCATTGACCTTGCTAACCGATCGCATTGACGCAACCGTTCTCGTTCAAGTGCCACGATTGCGAGTCGTGAGCAATCTGGCGGTCGGTTTCGACAACATCGATGTCGACGCTGCGACTGCGATGGGAGTTGCCGTCTGCACAACACCCGACGTGCTTACAGATTCAACGGCGGAACATACGATTGCGTTGCTGTTCGCCGCTGCCCGCCATATCGTCACGAGTGATCGGGCGGCTCGAGCGGGCGAGTGGCACACCTGGTATCCAATGAAATTTCTAGGGATTGACTTGGTGGGGAAGACAATAGGAATCGTCGGATTCGGACGCATCGGTCAACGAGTTGCGGAGATTGCATCCAACATTGGAATGCGAGTGCTCGTCAGCGATCCGCGAACTGTCGACACTCAGCATGAAAACGTCTCGTTACTGGATTTGCTTTCAATGAGCGATGTAGTGAGCCTGCATATGCCGTTTAACAGTCGCACCCGACACCTGATCGATGCCGACCGCCTTGCTGCAATGAAAGATGATTCCATCCTGATCAACACCGCGCGCGGCGGGGTACTCGACACCGACGCACTTGTAGATTCGTTAGCCGCCGGAAAGTTTCAGGCCGTCGCTCTCGACGTGACCGATCCTGAGCCACTGCCTGCTGAACACCCGCTCTATCAGTTTGACAATGTGATAATAACCCCGCACATCGCGAGCGCCACCGTTACCACAAGGCGGGAAATGACTCGGCTTGCAGTAGACAATTTGATTGCGGTTATTGAAGGATTCGATCCACCGCACTGTTTGAATCCGGAGGTGTTGCCCCTTGACTGAAGCGATACGGGTGGTCGTCACCGGAATCGGGCTCATCACGCCGTTGGCTCCGAATCGAGAGTGCAGCTGGTCCAAGGTAGTGGGAGGTAGCGGAGGAATCGATCGAATTGCTTCGTTCGATGCAACAGACTTCCCCGTACAGATTGCCGGCGAAGTCCCGGAGTTCGATGCCGTCGAATTGCTGGGACGCAAAGAGGCCCGCAAGACTGATCGGGTCATTCAATTGGCGGTAGCGGCCACCTCAGAAGCATTGGAGCATGCTCGACTGTCTGTATATGGTGCGGCCGCGGACCGCATGGGCGTCTTCATCGGAACTGCGCTAGGCGGCATTTCAACCTTTGAAGCGGGAGTTCGGAGTCTGCACGAACGCGGCCCACGAAGGGTCAGCCCATTTTTCATCCCGATGAGCCTCGTCGATATGGCGAGCGGGTATGTCTCGATCCATTTTGGCTTACGGGGTCCGAACATGGGAACCGTGAGCGCGTGTGCGAGCGGAGCTCACGCCATCGGCGAAGCGCTCGAGACGATAACGCGTGGTGATGCGGACGTGATGCTGGCTGGCGGAGTTGAGGCGGCAATCACACCAGCGTCCGTCGCCGGGTTCGCCGCTGCCGGCGCGCTGTCAAGCCGTAATGACGATCCGGCGCGAGCCAGTCGTCCCTTCGACATCGGGCGCGACGGTTTCGTGCTCGGAGAGGGTGGGGCGATGCTCGTTCTGGAACGCGAGAGCCATGCCATCGAGCGTGGAGCAGATATTCTCGCGGTGCTGTCCGGCTACGGCTCAGCCGCCGACGCCCATCACATCACACAGCCAGGGGAGAATGGCGAAGGTGCTACAAGAGCGATGCTGCTTGCGATCGGGAGGGCTGGCCTGAAGCCGGAACAGATTTGCTACGTTAACGCGCACGGAACGTCGACGCCGCTGAATGACAAGTTCGAAACGATGGCCATAAAAGCGGCATTTGGCAATCAGATCCCAGCAGTCTCATCCACAAAAGGAGCGACCGGCCATTTGCTAGGTGCTGCGCCAGCAATCGAAGCGGCATTCTCCGTTCTGGCTATTCGTGATTCAGTCATACCGCCAACGATTAACTACGAAGATCCCGATCCGGAGTGCGATCTCGACTATGTTCCAATCGAAGCGCGAAAACGTGAACTGCAACACGTCTTGAGCAATTCATTCGGTTTCGGTGGTCACAACGCCGTCCTCGTATTCTCAGCCCCGTAAGCTCAATACAAACGTAGAACGCCGCCGGGTACCCGGCAGCGTTCTACTTCTACGATCAATTTGAGCGTACGTGCGCTGCAGTTAGTCGAGATACCCGCGCAAGCGACCACTGAGCTGCGGGGTGCGCAACTTGCGTAGCGCCTTCGATTCAATCTGGCGTATGCGCTCGCGAGTAATGCCGAATTCCTGGCCGACCTCTTCGAGCGTTCGATAGCGCCCATCCTCAAGGCCGAAGCGCAAGATTACGATCCGACGTTCACGCTCTTCAAGACGATCGAGTGAATCACCGATCTGATCCTTCAGCAACTGATGCGAAGCTATTTCCATCGGCGCAGGCACCGAATCATCTTCGATGAAGTCACCGAGGAAGGCATCGCCTTCAGGACCGACCGGTGCTTCCAGCGATACCGGATGTCGCGATGCATCGAGAACCTGACGAACCTTCTCTTCAGGAACGTCCATCGCTCGGGCGATCTCGAGATAAGTCGGTTCGCGCTCGAACACCTGTTGCAAGCGGTGGCTCGTCTTCTTGATCCGGTTGATCGTTTCGCCAACATGGACGGGTAGGCGGATCGTGCGGCTCTGATCGGAGATCGAACGAGTGATTGCCTGGCGAATCCACCAGGTAGCATAGGTCGAAAACTTGAAACCGCGGTTATAGTCGAACTTGTCCGTGGCTTTCATCAGACCGATGTTGCCCTCCTGGATGAGATCCAGGAACGAAAGCCCTCGGCCGATGTACTTCTTCGCAACGCTCACCACAAGCCTGAGATTTGCCTGTATGAGGTGCTGACGCGCAGCTTCACCGTCGTTGCGGTCACGAACGAGTTCTCGCTGCACTTTCAGGGAATCGTAATCCTTATTTGCAAGGCGCTCGGCTGCTTGTAGGCCTCGCTCCATCCGCCTTGCGAGCCATTGCTCTTCGTCCATCGTCAAGAGATCGGTTTCCCCGATTTCCTGAAGATACAACCGCACGGAATCGGCGGCGCTGAGCAATGATGGATCCGACTGCTCCTGGCGATGAACGCGCATCGCTTCAGCAGCCGCTGCGCGCTTCGTCGACGTCGTTGTAACAGCCGGCGTTGACGCCGAGTGGCTAAACTGCTGCCTTAGCTTTCCCGTCCGGGAAAGCGGCGCGTAGTCTCGAATTTCGATTTCGTTATCGAGCAATTTCGACCAGAATTCATCTACCGCCTGAATCTGGTCATGTATATCCGGAAATTCTTCGATGCATTCGTCGGAAAGTAAAAAGCCCTGCTGCTTGCCTTTGGCAAGAAGATTGCTAACCGACATCGACGCGAAGCCCCTCCCTAATAGCACTTCCCTCGACTAATTTCCCGAAACGCCTAGCGACGTTGCGGGTAGGACCATCTATGGGACAGCGAACCGTTTCCCAGTCGGTGTGCCCTTCGGACTTCAAACCGTAAGATGTGACCTGTGTCGCGTGAATTTGCTCTAATATACGCGAGATATGCACAGATTTCAATAGGTTAGCGCCGCTAAACCATGATGTATCGCTGATTGAACGCGCAAGAATTCATCAAGAGATGGCTGTATCACGGATCGAAAGTAAGCTCGAACACTATGAAAACGCTCGGAATTGATCCCGGTACAGCACTCCTCGGCTATGGCATCGTCGATGGAAGCGATGAGATACACATGATCGAATACGGAGCAATAGAAACCCACAAAGGCGACAGTACCGGGAAAAGGCTTGAAATCATTTATGATTCGCTACTAGACATAATCTCCGAATTCGATCCCGACGAAATGGCGATCGAACAGCTTTTTTTCGCACGAAATACGACGACGGCTCTTGCCGTTGGCCAGGCGAGGGGAGTCGCAATGCTCGCAGCAGCGAAGTCCGATTTGCCCATTTTTGAATACAAGCCTACCGAAGTGAAATTGGCGATTGCAGGTTACGGTGGGGCGGACAAGCGTCAGGTCCAGGATATGGTCAGGACGATCCTGCGCCTTGACCAGTATCCGACACCGGATGACGCCGCGGATGCGTTAGCGGTTGCGATTTGTCACGCATTCACAGCGGCGTTTCGCGAGGCAACGGCGAGAGCGCAGAGTTGACCCGGATCGAGCGGGTGCGGGCCGATGAACTACTCGTGAGACAGGGACTCGCATCGTCCCGATCGAAGGCCAAGGTTCTCATCGTCGCCGGAGATGTTCAAACTCCAGACGGCAGAGTAACGAAACCGGCGGAGCAGCTCGCCGCCGATACCGTACTTTCGCTGCGCGAGAAACCACGCTATGTGAGCCGTGGAGGCATGAAACTCGAAGCAGCTCTCGCGGCGTTTTCGATCGATGTCGATGGCATAGTTGCGGCTGACATCGGCGCTTCAACCGGTGGCTTTACCGATTGCCTGCTTCAACATGGAGCCGCTCGCGTCTATGCCGTCGATGTCGGCTACGGCCAACTCAACTACACCCTGCGTGAAGACCCTCGTGTCGTCGTCTTGGAACGAACCAACGCGCGCTACATGGATCCACTTCCCGAGCCGCTGGACTTGATCGTTATCGACGTATCGTTTATCTCGTCTGCGCTTGGTCATTCCGGCAATTCAGGAATCGCTCTCCGCTGGCGGAAGAGTCGTCGCGTTGATCAAGCCACAGTTCGAGGCCGGACGAGGAGCCGTCAGCCGTCAGGGGGTTGTCCGGGATGAGAATGTACGGGAGAGGGTCGTGCGGCAAATCATCGAGTTCGCTGCCGAGAGGAACCTGGGATTTGAAGGGCTAATCCGCTCTCCTTTGATTGGACCCGCTGGAAATGAAGAGTTTCTCCTATCGCTTGTCGAAGGTCTCCGTGCAGATGAAGCGACGATTGAGAACGCGGTGAGAACAGTGTTCGACGTTTAGCGAGGTGTAATTTCGCGGATCAGCGTTTTCCGAACTTCCCAGGGATTCGACTGACTACATTCAACGGCGTGAATGAGTTTTACGCCCGACGGCGACTGCAAAGCAGCATCAATCTGACGTTCCAATTCAGACATGACAAAGTGTTTGATTTCGGACGACGCTCTTGCGGAATTGTCCCGAGTCGCGTGCTCCAGCAAATGCTTATCGATCACATCGACGAGAGAATCAAGACTGTCAATAGAAGTTGCCGTCGTTGGCACCACTGCCGTGTCAGACATTGACGGCGCAACCTGCGTGACGAGACTGCGAAGTTCCCTAAGCAATTCGCCGGCGCCGGGGAGATCGGATTTGTTAACGACAAGAATATCGGCTATTTCCAGGACACCGGCTTTTATCAGCTGAACGGTGTCCCCAGCACCGGGTACTTGAATCAGGATAGTGACATCGGCGACCTCTGCGACCTCTATTTCGCCCTGGCCGACACCCACCGTTTCAATCAGAACCAGATCAATCCCGAAGGCATCATAGGCCCGTAGCGAGCCAAAAACCGCGTCTGATAGCCCGCCCAGTCGGCCACGATTCGCGAGCGAGCGGATGTATACACCGTCATCGCTCCAGGTTTCATTCATGCGGATGCGATCGCCCAGAGCCGCCCCACCTGTCTTGCGGCTGGACGGGTCGAATGCAAGGACACCCACTGTTAGCCCGGATGTTCTATACGCTCGTACGAGGCCGTTCACCAGGGTGCTCTTACCAGCTCCCGGTGGACCAGTAACTCCAATGACTTTCGATCTCGATATTGGCGGGAGATCGGCGATCCACGTACCGGCTAGATTTGGATGGTCCTCGACGAAGCTCAGGACGCGCGCCAACGCCGACCGGTCGCCCGAGAAGAATCGCTCCCGCAATCCTCGTTCGCTCGTCAAACTGGCCCGGCTGTCCGCTTTGGAGACTCGTTGCGGATATATTCCACAATTTCGTTGAGTGGCGTGCCAGGGCCGAAGACCCTATTGATGCCCGCTTTGTAGAGCATTTCAAGATCGCTCGGAGGGATGGTTCCACCGGCAACGACGAGAGCGTCGTCACGCCCAGCCTCGCGGAGTTCGCGAACTATTTCTGGAAGCAGGGTTAGGTGAGCTCCGGACAGGATCGAAAGCCCTACGACATCCACGTCCTCATCGACTGCAGCCCGCACGATCATGGCGGGCGTCTGGAAGAGACCCGTATAGATAACCTCCATGCCCTCGTCTCGAAGCGCACGGGCTATCACTCGTGCTCCTCGGTCATGCCCATCCAGCCCGGGCTTTGCGATCAATACCCTGATCGGCGGTCTGACGGCGTCCATCGCGTCAATTACCTCCGCGCCGAATTTTCAGAGAGAATCGAGCGAGAGATGACCAGTCGCTGAATCTCCGAGGTGCCTTCATAGATCTCGGTGATCTTGGCGTCGCGGTAAAGTCGCTCGACACCGTAGCTTTTCAAATACCCGTATCCGCCGTGAATCTGAACTGCTTCGTTGGCAGCCTTTACAGCCACCTGGCTGGAAAATAGCTTCGCCTGCGATGCTTCGGTTGAGTAGGGCATTCCCGCGTCCTTCAATCGTGCGGCATTCCAGATCAGCAAGCGTGCAGCTTCTAAATCCGTTGACATATCGGCCAGTTTCCATTGAATCGCCTGGAAATCCGAGATTGGTGACCCAAATTGCTTGCGCGTCATTGCGTAGTCACGGCTCTTTTCGAGCGCCGCGGCGGCGATTCCCGCAGCTTGAGCAGCGATTCCGATGCGTCCAGAACTAAGCAAGCCCATTGCGATGCCAAATCCACCGCCAACCGTCCCGAGCACGCAACTATCGTCGACGAAGCAGCGATCAAAACGGATTGAACAGATCTCTGAAGCAAGAATGCCGAGTTTCTTTTCCGGCGGACCGACTTCGACACCATCGTCAGCTGGATCGACGACGAAGGCTGTGATCCGTTGAGAAGTTCGCATGTCAGGATCAGTTACCGCGAATGCGACGATCACTCCCGCATGCCCGGCCGAGCTTATGAAGACTTTCTCACCCGAGAGTTCATAGCCGCCCTCGACGCGAATCGCCCGTGTCCGAATCGAAGCAGCGTCGGAGCCTGCCTCTGGCTCAGTGAGGGCATACGATCCTATCCGCGCTCCAGAAGCCATGTCGGGTAAATACGTACCACGCACCTGATCGGTCGCATGTTCGGCGATAGCCTGGGCAACGAGCGTGTTGTGGACAGAAAGGATCACGGAAACGGAGGCCGAAACTTTGGCAAGCTCTTCGTACGCGAGTGCTATCGAAACCGCATCGAGCGGAAAGCCGTCATAGTCTTCAGGAATAGTCATTCCCAGTAGCCCGACGGCGGCAGCGGCTTCGACTTCCTTCGCCGGGAACTCCTGGTTTTCATCGCGTTCGTCGGCTAGCGGCGCGACAACCTCCTGCGCGAATTCGCGCGTTACATCGCGTATCGCCACCTGATCGGAGGTGAGGGGGAGCTGAGTGGATACCATGTCCAAGATTCCCCTAACTAGCTATATTCAAAGAATCCACGTCCAGTTTTGCGGCCCAATCTACCCGCCTCGACGTACTGTCGTAGAAGTGGGCACGGTCTGTATTTTGGATCGCCTAGATCGCGTTGAAGGACGATGAGAATGTCGAGGCAGACATCGAGCCCGATTAGGTCCGCAAGTGCGAGCGGTCCCATGGGATGATTCATACCCAGATTCATCACTTCATCAATGCTTTCGCGCGTTGCCACGCCCTCCATCAGGCAGAACACCGCCTCATTGATCATCGGCATAAGCACTCGATTAGAGACGAAACCGGGAAAGTCGCGGACCTCCACCGGAGTCTTTCCGGCTTTTCGAGCCAGATTTATCGTTGCTTCCACACACTGGTCAGATGTGTCGAAACCTCTGACAACTTCGACCAGGCTCATCACCGGAACAGGATTGAAGAAATGCATCCCTACGACGAGATCTGGGCGTTTCGTCACCGACCCAAGAGAAGTAATGGATATCGATGACGTATTCGAGGCCAGAATCGTCTGTTCCGGCGCCAATTGGTCGAGATTGCGAAAGACCGCCCGCTTGACGTCGGCCTGTTCAACGACAGCTTCGATAACGAGATCAGCAGACCGGACGGACTCGAAACCCACTTCGACCTCGACCAGGCTCATCGCAAGATCGGCATCCTCCTGGTCGATCCGACCCCGCGCTACGGCTCTGCCAAGTGAGTTCCCGATTGCCTCAAGGCCTGCGCTGACCGACTCTTCATCCCGATCCGTCATCGTCACAACGATCCCGGATTGGGCGAGTACCTGCGTGATCCCACGGCCCATGGTGCCGGCGCCGACTACTGTAACTCTCGTAATTTCCATCAATTCCCCCGTAGTTGCGGCGAGCCAGCCGCGCTCTCATGGCGCGTGTCAACACTTCGTGTGTTGTACTCATTCATCGTGGCATCCATGCCAAAACGTACCCAGCTTTCCGATGCATCAGCGGCCAGCGACACTATGTCAGGAACGAATCGCCGCTGCTCGACCGAGAATCTCGAAAGAAGAAAACCTATCGTAGATCCAGACGTCGGTCGACCGACCCCGATGCGCAAACGATGGAAATCGTTCGTGCCTAGTTGCTCGATGACCGATCGCACCCCATTGTGGCCACCCGATCCACCATTAGGTCGCAAGCGGATGTTTCCAAAGGCTATGTCCATTTCGTCGAAGACGACGAGTATTTTGTTGGCCGGGAGTTTGTACCAATTTGCCAGCTGAGCGACTGCGTGCCCGCTATTGTTCATCATCGTCGTTGGCGCTGCGAGAACGACTTTCTCGCCTCCGATGATTATCTCCCGAATGCGCGCATCGAAGCGCGTTCTCGATGCACTGGCGTTGTTGCGACTCGCAAGCAGGTCTACTACTTCGAATCCCAGATTGTGACGGGTACCGGAATACTTGGCCCCGACGTTGCCGAGACCGACGATTAGACGTGACACCACAAGATCCGGCTCTTCATGACGTCGAATAGATTGCAAAACACGACGGATCACTACCCCTCCATCCACTTTACGGTGGACGCACGTAGTCTATCGTAGACTGCGAGACTCAACGGGAGCAGTGATATACTCCACGCGCGCCTGAAACGGGACTTTTTTGAGGAAATGCTACCCTTTACTATCACCCGGAGACGCTGACTTATGGGATTTTTAGGTATCGGTGCAATGGAAGCGCTGGTCATCGTTGTGATCGCTCTGATCATCTTCGGACCGGGTCGTCTTCCAGAAATTATGGGCGAAGCCGGACGAACCGTTCGCGAGATTCGCAAGGCCACTCGCGAGATCACTGGTGACTTTGAAGACTCGATTTCGGAAGTGCGCGGAACATATCGCGAACTTGAATCCGAAATGCGCCAAACGGCTACCGGGCTGCGTAAAGACATCCAAAGTGTGGCGGACGACGTCAACTCCACCGTGGCGAGTGCTTCCAAACTGGACGATGCCTCGAATACAGCGCCCCGGGCTCGCACTCATCAGCCAAAACTCGATCAGGTTGCTGAGCCGACGGCGAGTGGAACGCGTAAGACGGCAAATTTCGGGACATCAGGAAGTTCGCCCGGCGAGGCGCAAGCAAAAAGCGCTCCCGCAACCCATCGTTCACCGAATGGTGCGGCCGAACCGGTCGACGACTTGCTTTCGGCTCCCGACGGGGATGATCTTCTTTCAATGGACGAATAGGACTAGTCGCGCGACCGCTCCGCGATCAAGAGTATGCATTTGCCCCAACGGTCGTTGACCGTCTTCAAGTTGACATCGAACCCGGCGCGAGCCGCAGCTGCCAGCTCAACGTCATGGGCCGAGGATTTTCCGTAGGAAATTCGGCTGAGCAGTCTGCGGGCCAAGGCACCCGGACCAGACGTGTAGTTTCCGCCAACGAGGATTACGATTTTCGCCGCATCTGAGGTCACTCTCTCAAACTCCAACCAGGACGTATCCAGAAATATCCAATCGCCTGGATAAGTGATGGTGATTACATCAATCGATTTGCTTGCGAATGGCATGGCAATCGATGTTCCAGCGAGCAGATAGGTACCGTTGCTCCAGGCCGAAGTCCGCATCGCATCCGACGGTTCGACCCCTCGCACATCGAACATGCGTTTTGTCGCGTCTCGTATCAGGCGACCTTCACCCGCTCCGAGATCGATGCACGTTGCAGCGTTGGATATTTCGTCAATGCAGTAGACACGACGTGCGCTCCATGCACCGCCCCAAAGGGCGCGTCCCGCAAGCTCGTGGAAGAATACGAGATGTCCGTATAACATTCGGAACGCGACATTCAACAGTTTGGATCTTAGATGCTTCAATTTGCAGCCTTCTATGCGAACCATTCAGCGTGATCATGAGCAGCAACCCACTGAAGAGATTTAGCGTTCTCGCAACAGACAATAGCGCGAGGCTAGGGCGCTTACGTCTCCCGGGCGGAGTCGTCGATACCCCTGCATTCATGCCCGTCGGTACTCAAGCAGCGGTGAAGGCGCTCGACCCCGAAGATGTGCGACGCACCGGTGCGCAAATCGTTCTGGCAAACACCTACCACCTGATGCTCCGTCCCGGCAGGCGATCGGATCGAAAGATTCGGTGGTGTTGCGAAGTTCATGCATTGGGATGGGCCGGTCCTGACCGATTCCGGCGGATTCCAAGTCTTTAGCCTGGCCAAGCGCCGGACACTTGAGGATGACGGAGTCGTTTTCCGATCGCATATCGACGGTTCAGAACACCGCTTGCGGCCTGAAGATGCCATTCGAATTCAGCGCCAACTCGGTGCTGATATCAGTATGGCGTTGGACGTTTGCACTGGCTACGACGCAACCGAAGCCGAGCAATTGCACGCCATGAATCTAACTGAACGATGGCTGCCGCGGAACATCGCCGCATTTGGTGGAAGCGTCGATCAATCAGCTGAAATCAGACCGCTCCTCTTCGGCATTTGCCAGGGTGGCTTTGACACGCGTCGACGAAATCGTGCGGCAGCTTTCCTCAATGATTCACCCGTAGATGGGCTTGCCATAGGTGGGCTAAGCGTCGGAGAACCGAAATCAGTCCTGGCTGAAATGCTCAACGCGTCGATACAAGAACTCGACGCAGACCGCCCGAGATATCTCATGGGGGTCGGTTCCCCGGAAGATCTGTGGAACGCCGTCGCACAAGGCGTCGATATGTTCGACTGTGTCCTCCCAACCAGAGTCGCGAGGCATGGTGGGCTATTCACGGCCAAAGGTCGAATCAATATCCGGGCCGCGCGCTACAGTGACGACCAGACAGCCGTTGATTCAGAATGTGACTGCTACACCTGCAAGACCTTCAGCGTCGGTTATTTGCATCATTTGTTCCGAACTGGCGAGCTACTCGCCTATCGGCTCGCTTCGATACACAACTTGCGATTCATCGCGCGCCAAATGGAAGAAATGCGAATGTCAATAGGCGCAGGAACTTTCGCCGATGCTCGGCAATCATTCCTCAATAGTTACATCTCAGCCGATCAGCAAGCACGGGAGAATCAGCGTCTGATCTTCCAGGCTGGAAGCCGCAGCGGGCGAAACTAAAGTGGCAACCGGCGAACTGACGATCGGCGAGGGCAGCCACTACAAGGCGGGCCTGGGCAACGGTGACTGTTGGAATGCTGTTGTTTGGCATTCTTGGATCCGCCGGATTTTTCGCGTTGTCATGGGTCAAAGAGCATGCGACCAGCGCTCAGTCCGGCTCCGCGCAGGTTATTAGCGGCAAGGACGCGCTCTGGCGTGGCTCTCGGACCAGCGAATGGACAATTTTCGACAAAACTATCACTATTCACGAAGGTGACGAGATATCGACTGAATTGGGAACAGTCGTCTATATATCGCTATTTGACGGATCAACGCTTGAAGTCACCGAGCGTTCTCACATTAGATTTTCCCGCCTTCGGGCTTCTCGTTTCAGCGATGCGTCTCAGCAAGTTCAGATCGAGCTCATAAGCGGTTCCGTTTACGGCGCGATGGCGCCCATCGTCGATCGAAAATATGGGGAGATCGAAGTTGTTACCGCAACCGCTCGCGCGATTGTGAAAGCTGATCGTCTATCCACCACAAATCCTTCTCCGACGTTCGTTGTCGAAGTAAATACTCGAGGTGTTCCAGCGGCAATACCGTATCGTGCCGCTGCATTTCGTGGAACGCTCGAAGTTCGATCCGAAAGAGACAGTGCCATGCTCATCGGGCCGGAGCAGGTAACGATCGATGCATCCGGTGTTCTCACACCCTCTGACACCATTCGGAGCGAGATGATCGTGAACGGCTCTTTTGATAACAATCTTGAAGGCTGGGAAACAACATACAGCGCCGAAGGTAGAGAGCCACGGGAACGGGTTGGCCGTACCGAATCGGTGATCGTCGATGACGAACGAGCAGAAACGGCCCTGCATATCCATCGCGGTGATTCGACAATCTGGGCCAGGACCGGCGTTCGGCAAGCGATCGACAGGACTTTGCGCCTTCCCGCAGCGCTCACCCTCACGTTTGATGTGCGCATTGAATACCAGGGGCCGTCCGTTGATGGACGGTCAACCGTTCCCATTGGGATCCAATTGGATTACACGGATATTCTCGGTCAAGATCGGACGTGGACGAGCTCGTATGTCTTGAGACGGGACGAGGGGATTGTCGACTCGAATTCGACCGCACTGGTCACTCCAGATGAATGGACGAAAGTCATAATCGACCTCGAAAATCTAGAACCAATTCCTAGGGTTCTCGGGACGATAGTCGTGTACGCTAGCGGTGGCGGTTATGAGTCGAACATTGCAAATCTATCACTGACCACTGGTGAAGGAGTTGCAAATCCATGAGAAAGTTACAGCGGCAACAGACGTATTGAGAGGGTCGAGCACTCGTGGCTCAAATAAGCATTATTGGCACTGGTTATGTTGGACTCGTATATGGGGTTGCCTTTGCCGATCTCGGGAATGACGTCATCGGTGTGGATATCGATTCGAAGAAAGTTGAGATGCTCAAGGCGGGAGAATGTCCGATCTTTGAGCCGCGCCTGCCTGAACTTTTGCAGAGTAATCTGAAATCTGGGCGCATCTCCTTTACCACCGAATATGCTGAAGCTGTGCCACAATCCGAGTTTGTCTTCATTTGCGTTGATACGCCTTCGACAGCCACCGGTGAAGCCGATATGCGCGCCGTCAGGTCGGCTGCCACTATGCTCGCTGCGCATCTGCGCGACGGAGCCATCGTTATCAACAAGAGCACGATGCCGATCGGGTCGGGTGACTTCGTCACTTCAATCATAGGCGAGCACATTACGGATGGACGAAAGTTTTCCGTTATTAGCAACCCTGAGTTCCTCCGGGAAGGCAATGCGGTATCCGACGTTTTCCATCCTGATCGCATCATTCTTGGTACAGAAAACGATACGGTCGCGGTTGAAAAGCTGAAAGACCTTTACCGAGCGCTTGACGCTCCGGTGGTTGTGACTGACCGTCGCTCGGCTGAAATGGTCAAGTATGCGTCGAATTCGTTCCTCGCTACGAAGATTTCCTTCATCAACGAGATGGCCCAAATTTGCGAGCGCGTTGGCGCTGACGTGTCAGTTGTCGCCGAAGGCATGGGTCACGATGCCCGCATCGGTCCATTGTTCTTACAAGCAGGAGTCGGGTACGGTGGCTCGTGCTTTCCGAAGGATGTAAAAGCTCTGGCACACATGGCTCACGAGGCCGATTGCCATCCCCAGTTGTTGCATGCTGTCATGGAAATCAACCAGGACCAGCGCCGCAGGTACGTCAAGCGGCTTCAAGACGCAATCGGTGATCTGTTTGCAAAGGATATCGCTGTCTGGGGATTGTCCTTCAAAGAGAACACCGACGACATGCGAGAGTCACCATCACTCGATATCATCGACATGATGTTGTCGCGTGGCGCGAAGGTTCGCGCCTACGACCCGACTGCAACTTCCCGCACCGCAGCGCTGTTGCCCAAAGTCGAGCTCTTTGGAAACCCATATGACGCCGCTTCGGGAGCGGATGCGCTATGCGTGATTACCCCCTGGAACGAGTTCAAACAGGCGAATATGAGTAAAGTTGTAGAGATCATGCGCAACCCGGTGTTGCTGGATGGTCGCAATTTGTACTCGCCGGATGTCATGAATGACCTGGGGTTCACTTATGTCGGGGTCGGGAGATAGCGCATATCAACCCATTTGGGATCCAGAGGCTGCGGGGCCGGTTGAAGTTGGCATAGACGTCATCGAAATTGAGCGAATCGCCGCCGTGCTCGAAAAGCACGGCGAGCGATTTCTCAATCGGATTTTCACCGAGAACGAACGCCTGCGATACGGCGCGCGACCAGCTGAGCTGGCCGCGCGTTTCGCTGCTAAAGAAGCGACGATGAAAGCGCTCGGAACGGGCATCCGCGGCGTTCGTTGGCGCGACATCGAGACGCTTTCGAATCGTCGCGGCAAGCCGATCCTGACGCTGCACGGAACCGCTCGTGCCCGCGCTGAACTTCTCGGATTTCACCACTTCGCGGTTTCTCTAACGCACTCTCGAAGCGACGCAACCGCGATCGTTGTCGCAACAAAGAATCGGCCGGAAAATCAATGATTAGTATTGTCACGCCAGATACGATGCGCGCGCTCGAGCAGACTGTCATGGACGATGGGGTGAGCGTCGCCGATCTCATACTGCGGGCGGCGGTTGATATCGCGGAGTACATTGACGTTCGAATGACACCCAACCCCCATCGTAATCGCTCCGTGGTCGCCGTCGCGGGTCCAGGTAACAACGGAGTAGATGCCATTGTTGCCGCTTCGCTGCTGGTAGAGCGAGGCTGGGACGCATCGGTGTACCTCGTTGGCCGAACAGATCTGAGCGAGCATCCAGAACTTGAGGACCACCTTGCTACGCTGGACCAGGTAGACGATATTCCACGAGCAGACCTCATTCTCGATGGGATTTTCGGAAATTCAGGCCGAACGGAGCTGCCAGACGCAGCGACGCGAGCAATAGATCAAATACGGACGACGCGAGCGACGAAACTCAGGCAATCGTAATCGCCATCGATTGTCCGACGGGGACGAATACGCTGACCGGTGAGGTTGCTGAGAATATCGTCCAGGCCGACATCACCCTTTGCATTTCGAATCCCAAAATAGGGATGTTGAAGCAGCCAGCGTCAGAGTATCTTGGCGAGCTTGTTGTGCTTGATATCGGAGTCAGGTCGAACAGTCTCGATCCGCTGGCCAACGCCGCGATGATCGATGTAGCCTATGTGCGCAAGAATCTCCCGCAACGTGACCCCGGCGCTCATAAGAGCCAGGTTGGCGGCCTACTCATCGTTGGCGGGGCTCCGGGATACTACGGAGCGCCTCGTCTTGCTGGCGAAGCGGCACTGCGCGCGGGCTGCGGATATGTTGGCCTGGCGATTCCCCGGTCGATCGTCGGCGCGATTGCCTCTGCCGTCCCGGAGCTCATATATCATCCGCTTTCAGATTCCGACGCTCGAAATTCTGCATCGATCGTGGGCAAGGCGTTAGCGGATGGTGGCCGCTATAACGCAATTGTTATTGGCCCAGGGCTGGGACGAGATGAAGTTGCGACTCGCTTCCTGTCAGAGATGTTCGAGCCCTCCGCCGGTAGTGAAACGCAAGAGCTCCCAGATGCGGTCTTTGGCATTCCTCGCCGAGCGAAACAACCTGATAGCGAAGGCAAAGCCGACATAACATCATTTCCTCTCGTACTAGACGCCGACGCGCTAAACTGGTTGTCTGGACTCGAAAATTGGCAGTCGCGCCTCGATGGTCGAACGTGCGTGCTAACGCCGCACGTCGGTGAAATGGCGCGCCTCCTCGCGATTGAACCGGAGATGGTTGCAGATGATCCCTGGACAATCGCCCGTCGGGCCGCGCAGGATTGGAATCAGGTTGTCGTGCTGAAGCATCGATTCTCGTGTGTCGCCACTCCGGCAGGTGAGCTATTTGTGGCGCCGAGGATGACTCCTGAACTTGCAACGCCGGGGACAGGCGATGTTTTGGCAGGTCTTATTGGAGCGATCATAGCTCAAGGTTGCGAGCCAGCGGCAGCCTCTGCCATCGCTCTTTATCTTGGTGCCCAGGCTGGCGCTATCGCGCGTCTTCAGCGCGGTACGCGATCCGTGATTGCTCGAGATGTTATCGAGAGTCTTGGGGCTGCAATCAAGCCTTTCGATTCGTCTGCGTTGATGCGATTCTCGGCATTATGATGAAAACCATTGTCGCAAGGGACCGTTTGACCGAAATACAATCCGGCACACATGCGGTCATCGATCTTGATCGATATGCCGAGAATTTGCGCGTGCTGTCAACTCTCGCCGGCGACGACAAGAAAATAATGGCGATTGTGAAAGCGAATGCCTACGGGCACGGTGCTAGCGAATGCGCGCGGGCTGCCGTCGACGCCGGATGTTCCTATCTTGGGGTGGCCAGGATTGATGAAGCGCTCCAGATACGGAAATCGGGAATTGTCGCCCCGATTCTCGTCATCGGCCCGCCTAATCCGGCCCAGATCGGCGTTGCGCTCGACAATGACATTGCTCTTACCGTCGCAACTGAAGCAAGCGTCGGGCAAGTTCTCGCCGCAGCGGCTCGACGAAAGAGGCCGGCGACTATCCATGTCAAGATCGACACTGGTCTCCACCGCTATGGTGCGATGCCCGAACTGGCTGTACGCCTTGCGCGGCAAATTGAATCCTCAGCGTCAACGATTCTCGAAGGTGTTTACACACATTTCTCTTCAGCAGACGAAGAAGATCCGGAGCCGACCAGGCGACAAATAGGATTGTTTGAGCGCGCTGTAGCGGATATGTACGAAGCGGGGATTCGGCCGCCACTCATTCACAATGCTAATAGCGCGGCAACTATCACGGGGCTATTTCCTGGAACAAACATGGTGAGAGCAGGAATCGCGAGCTACGGACTCGATCCTTCGGACGAGATCCGAGCTCCGGACGGCATCGCTCAGATCATTTCCCTGAAATCGGTGCTCACACGTCGGTTCGTCCTTCGTTCCGGCGAAAGTGTCTCGTACAACCGCACATATACCGCGAAAGACGACATTGCGGCCGGAGCGGTGCCTATCGGGTACGCGGACGGCATCGAACGGCACCTGTCAAATCGAGGTTGGTTCGTGTGGCGGGGCGAGAAATGCCCAATCATCGGGCGAGTCTGTATGGATCAAACCGTTGCAGCGGTCCCGCAGCGTACCAATGAAGGTGACACGCTAACCGTCATCGGTGACGGCCAGGATGGCTCGATGACGGTAGCCGCGGTAGGTGAGATGTGTGGCACGAACACGTACGAACCAGTGACCCGAATCGCAGCAAGAGTGCCGCGCCTATATCTTCGATCGGGTCAGCCCGATTCCTGGAGTGTGCCAATTCTTGGTGAATCCGGCCGGTTCTAGAAATTGCCTTATTGCTGACCCAGGAGCGAACTTAAGTAAAAAAAGACGGCCCAGCGGGCCGTCATGTTTTCTTAATCTCAATCGGTTCTAGTCGTAGCTTGAACCCTGGTCGATGAGTTGCTCAACATCCTCCAGAACGACGAACGTGCGTCCTGACATGTCATCTCGAACGTAGTCGAGGTGCTTCTCATCCATCCAGCGATAGACCGTCGGTCGGGTCACCTTCAAACGCAACGCGGCCTGGCCGATCGAAACCAGCTCGGTTGGTTCGTACGCGCGATATTTTGCCATCGAAATCATGCGGCCCAGTTCTGTTTCCCAGAATGAACGGGGCACCTGATAATCGTCGGCCATCGGCGCCCAGAACAAAAGCTGGAGCACCGAGTCAATTCGCTCGTTTACCTGTTCTCTAGGCTCCCGCAGAGTCACCACTAGCAAGCATCGAAAGCCGCTGGAGGTCGTTACCGAGTCGACCTTTGCGTAACTCCTCGATGTTGAGTGGCCGCTGAGCACCTGGAAAAAGACTGGATACAAGTCTGTGATGAGCACTATAGACTACCCTCAGGGCGTCGTCTATTGTGCTCTGCCAGTGCGACACTGTCGCCTCCACGCCTGCTCCTTCCGCATGGCGAACCCCCTCTTCCCCCCTGTACGTATGATGTATTGTAGACGTGACCGTACGTTTCGTCAAGTAAGGTTGGCAACTATAGAGCACATTCGTACAATTTGAACGTCTAGGTCGTCCCTGCGCCCTTTGTGTTGCGCGTCCGGTTGCTTTCGGTCGATTAGCGGTGGAGCATCAATTACGACATAGTTCCCATGCCAGCAGCATTGACTCGGAGAAGGTATTGTTATACTCACCGGCCATTGTCGGTACACCAAGGGGGTAATGCCTTGCGCGTGCTCTGGCGCATTATCAGCTATCTAAACAATTACAAACCGCAATTGGTCGTTGGCGTACGTTTCAATGTTCATCGGGCTTGCAGCAATGCTTGCTGTACCACAGCTCATTCGCTATGTCATTGACGAAGGCATCAGCAAAGACAATAACTCGATAGTCATCTGGGGTGCGCTGGCGATCGTCGGCGCGGCAGTGCTCACTGGAACATTCACTTACGTGCGCTCGTACCTCTTTCAATCCCTTGCAGAGCGCGTCGGGACCGATCTCCGGGCCGAGTACTATCGCAAATTGCAAACATTGAACTTCGCCTACTTCGATCGAGCCCAAACCGGTCAGCTCATGTCGCGTGGCTCGGAAGACATCAATTCTATCCGGCGCTTCATGATGTTCTCGATGCGCATGCTTGTTTATGGCACGGTGATGATGATCGCTATCGTCGTCCTCCTCTTCAGAGCTGATCCTGGGTTGGCGGTCGTCAGTCTCGCGGTCCTACCGTTGCTTATCCTCACTGCCTACCGCTTCGGTCGAATATTCAGACCTCGCTTTCTCGCGATCCAGACCCAATTTGGCGAGATGTCGAGTGTCATGCAGGAAAATCTCGCAGGCACTCGAGTCGTTCGGGTATTTGCCCAGGAAGATCGAGAAATCGACCGATTCGACAACGCGCTGACGACGCTCTACAACCGGCAGATCGACGCAGTCAAAGTTTGGGCGCGCTCATATCCCATGATGACGTTCTTGAATGAGATCGGAGTCGTCTTCGTGCTCTGGTATGGCGGGCGAGCCGTCCTCCAGGGCGACATCACCGTTGGAACGCTCATCCAATTCAATCTCTATCTTGCGATGCTGGCGAATGCCAGTGCGAACACTCGGCTGGATCGTCAACTCGATGGCGCGAGCAATCGCATCTGGTGATCGTATTTTCGAAGTTATCGACACCCATCCGGCTATCACGTCACCTGAAAATCCGGTGCCGCTGGTGAATCCTCGAGGCGTCGTCGGCTTTCGAAGACGTTTCTTTTACGTATCCTGGAACCGGTGCCGAAGTTCTTACGAATATTAGCTTTGAGGCCGAACCGGGCAAGATTATTGCCCTCTTCGGTCCACCGGCTCGGGCAAGTCGACTGTGACGGCGCTCATTCCTCGCTTTTATGACGCAACCGCGGGGCGCGTCACCATCGATGGAGTCGATGTTCGTGATGTTGATCTGGAGCAATTGCGCCAGCTCGTCGCGTTTGTGCAGCAAGATGTATTCCTCTTTGGACGGACCATCAAAGAGAACATTAGCTTTCGGGAAATCAGAGCCACCGACGAAGAAATCGAACGTGCCGCACGCATCGCAGGCGCCCATGGCTTCATCATCGAGCAAGCGCAAGGCTATGACACGATCGTTGGAGAACGAGGCGTTAGTCTCAGTGGCGGACAGAAACAGCGAGTTTCTATTGCAAGAGCGCTGCTGCGCTGATCCGAGAATCCTGATTCTTGACGACGCCACATCAAGCGTCGACACCGAAACTGAATACTCGATCCAGCAGGAGCTGCGCGGAGCTATGGGAAATCGCACCACCTTCGTCATTGCCCAGCGCCTTCTTTCATTGCGAGATGCCGACGAAATCCTCGTGTTGGAAAAGGTCGCATTGCTGAGCGCGGAACGCACGATGAGCTCGTTGCCCGCGGCGGACTATACACTCGCGTCTATGATCTGCAGCTTCGCGATCAGGAGGAGGTCGTGCGGGTCGCCGACTAGGCGGCTCGCCCAAAACCTATGGCACAAAACGCACCACATCCGGACGAGAAGCTCTATGGGAAGATCGATACCCGGATTCTCCGTCGATTCCTGCTCCTGCTGAAGCCCTATAAGTGGATAACAGTGATCACGATTTCGCTGATGGCCCTCACAGCATTTGGCGACCTCGCGTTACCGTACCTGTTCGGACTCGCGATCGATGTCGTGAATCCGGAAACGGAACGAACGATATTCGGCAATGATGGCGTTGATGCACTGAACCTTCTCGGCATCATCTTTGCCGTTGTCGTCTTCTCCCGCCTGATCACCTATAACCGCCAGCTGTTCTATACGTCGATGATCGGTCAAAAACTGGTCTATGACCTGCGCAGCATGATGTTCAAACACATCCAGCGACTGGGTATCCGATATGTTGATACGCGCGGCGTTGGGCGGGTCATGTCCCGCCTCCAGAACGACGTGTCGGTCATCGATATGCTCTTCACTGAAGGCCTGATTCGCGTCGCCACCGACATGATCTTGCTTGTCGGCATTGTTGTTCTGATGTTGATTACGAACTGGAAGCTTGCCCTCGTTGCATTTGCCGTGATGCCCATCATGGTGGTGGTGATGATTTTTGGCGGCGCTATGCGGTGGAAATCTATCGCGAAGTTCAACGCACGAATTTCCATCGTGAATGGCAATCTGGCCGAGTCGATCAACGGCATGCGGGTTATTCAGTCGTTTGCCCACGAAAAAGAGAGTATCGAAGAATTCGAGCGCCTGAATGACGCCAACCTCGATGCCAATGTGCGAGCCGCGAAATTGTCGGCGGTGCTCTTTCCCAACTGTCATGTTCGTCGAAGCGCTTGCGACTGCGCTGGTGATCTACTTCGGCGGTCGCTTCGTACTCGGCGGCGGAGAGTTCACCGTCGGAGAACTCTTCATCTTCGTCGCATACATCAGTCGCTTCTACGAACCGATTCGAGAACTCGCGATGCGATACAACATGGCGCAACGAGCGATGGCGGCCGGTGAACGTATCTTCGAGGTCATGGACGCCGAGATTGAAGTCAGAGGATCGACCGGGCGTGATCGAGTTGCCTGAGATATCACGGGCGCGTTGATTACAACAATATTCGCTTTGGTTATGGAGATGAAGAGGTCATCCGCGGCGTCGATTTACATGTTAGCCCGGGCGAATCCATCGCATTCGTCGGTGAGACCGGCGCTGGCAAGTCATCGATGATCAATCTGCTCGCTCGGTTTTACGATGTCTGGGATGGATCAATTGAAATCGACGGTTACGACTTGCGGGATGTAACCCAGGAATCGTTACGCTCCCAACTCGGTGTCGTGCTTCAGGATGTCTATCTCTTTGGCGGCACCGTGGAAGAGAATATTCGCTACGGAAGACCCGACGCGGCAATTGAAGATGTTGTTCGAGCGGCGACGCAGTGGGCGCACATGACTTCATTATGCGGCTGCCTGAAGGCTACAACGCAGAAGTGCATGAACGCGGTAGCGTGCTCTCTGTCGGCCAACGTCAATTGCTGTCGTTCGCGCGGGCGTTGCTTGCTGATCCCAAGATCATCATCCTCGATGAGGCTACTTCGAGCGTTGATACCGAGACAGAGATATTGATTCAGGATGCGCTACGGGTTCTCCTAAAAGGCCGTACAGCATTCATGATCGCCCATCGTCTTTCAACCGTCACCGAAGCGAGCCGAGTAGTGGTAATGGATGATGGACAGATCGTCGAGATGGGCACACATGACGAGCTCATCACCCGTCGCGGCAAATACTATGATCTCTACACCATGCAGTTCCGCGAGGACGTGATCGCCGCAGATTAGTCCTTCTGACGCGGTCGACTTCTGGTCGCATCGGCCAGCTGTGTTATTGAGGCGCACGATTCGAGCCGACATGTTCGACGCTTCTTGACGACTCCTCTACCTCCACACTAGGCTGCCTCTTACTTGGTTGCTGATGGGAGCCTGATCGTGTCTCGACGTATCGTTGTGAAGCCGGTGCGGGAATTTCCACCAAATACTCGTGAGATCATCGAAGTCGGACGCACGTCTATTGGCGTCTTGAATGTCGATGGCAACTTTTTTGCACTTCGCAACCATTGCCCACACCAAGGCGCGCCGCTGTGCCTTGGGAAAATCTCAGGCACGACGCTGCCGGGCGAGCCGTATTCTTACGAGTATGGACGAGAAAACGAAATCATCACCTGCCCGTGGCATGGCTGGGAGTTCGAGATTGCCTCTGGAGCATCAGTTTTCAACCCGCATCGAGTCCGCGTCCGAAGTTATGAAGTTACGATCGAGCCAACCGTAGGTGACCAGTGGAGACTTCTGGAAACCGGGCGAAGAAGATCCTTCGATCCCAACGTATGAAGTAACAGTTGAAGACGGCTGGGTCGTCGTCCACGTTTAAGCGCCGGCATCCCCGGCCTAGCCTCCTCAGATTGGAAGTCCTACCGATGTCAACGAACCAAATCGAGACGATCATCGATTGTGATGTTCATCAGCGTCTTTCAAGTGTGAAGGATCTATTTCCCTACCTATCCACAGCTCGCCGACGGGATATCGAAGCGTTTGGCCTCCGACTGCCGTCGGTCGGTCATTTGAATGGCGGAGACCGAGGCTATCGGCACGATTCATGGCCGGATGACGGCGCGATGGTGGGCTCGGACCTCGATCTGATGCGGGAACAACTGCTTGATGTTTATCCAATTGAATACGCAATTCTTGCTCGGCCAGGAGATTCGACCGATCGGAACCCTACCCGATGTTGACTACGCGGCCGATCTGGCTCGCGCATACAACGAATTGATGATCGAGTCCTGGCTGGAGCACGATAGCAGGCTTCGGGGCCTGCTGATCGTCCCGACACAGTCTCCACAACGGAGTGCTGAAGAAATCGACCGCTATGCCGGCCGGGACGACATCGTTGGGGTGCTGGTTGCGAATGGGACCCAGCATCCATATGGCAACCGCATCTACGATCCGATTTATGACGCACTTGCACGGCACTCGTTGCCGCTCGTCATGCATACGGGCAGCGAAGGCACTGGGATCAACGGTACGCCGACGCCTGCAGGACATCCTTCCTACTACGTAGAACACCGACAATCTCGCCCAATGGGCTATATGGCCCATATCGCGAGTATGGTGTTCGAAGGTCTATTTGAACGATATCCGGACCTGAACGTGGTCTTCGTCGAAGGCGGCTATACCTGGTTGCCAACCTACCTCTGGAGACTGGACGCGGACTGGAAGGGTCTCCGAAACCAGACTCCCTGGGTACTGAAAGCGCCGAGTGAATACGTGCTCGAACACTGCACCTTCACCTCGCAGCCTATGGAGCTGCCGTCTCCGCAGAACAAGTTGATGACGATATTCGAATGGGCCGATGCCAGTAATACGCTCATGTTTGCTTCTGACTATCCTCACTGGGACTTTGATTCGCCTGAGTTATCGCTGCCTCGAATGCCACTTGAAATGGCGAGAAATGTCTTTTCTGAGACTGCGAGAAGAGTCTTCCAACTTCCCGCTCGAGTCGCCGCACAAGTCTAAGCGCGAAAAGGTCAAATCATGTCATTTCCTTCCCCAACGTCCTATCGCCCTCCGATCGTTGGCTCGAAGCATATGGCGAGCACAGGCCACTACCTTGCAACCTTGGCTGCGATACGGATCCTGGAACGAGGCGGTAACGCGTTCGATGCAGGCGTCGCGGCCGGACTGTGCATCAATGTGCTCCAACCTGATATGACGAACATTGGAGGAGTCGCACCAGCGATGATATATGACGCAGCTTCCGGCAAGTGTCTCGACCGTCTCCGGTCTGGGGTACTGGCCCGCCGCAACCGACATTAACTATTTCATCGATGAGTGTGACAACTCCTTCCCGCCTGGATTGCGACGCTGCGTCATGCCGGCAGCGGTCGATACCTGGCTAACCGTGCTCTCGAGATGGGGCACGATGACCTTCCGCGAAGTATCGGAATCAGCCATTGAGCTAGCCGCTGAAGGTTTCGCGATCTACCCGTTCCTGCACGCCAGCATCGTAGAAGCGGCACAGCAGCTCGCAGCCTGGCCAGCCTCTGCGGGAATCTTTCTCAACGATGGGGATGTTCCGACTGTGGGAACTCGTCTTAGACAACCCGAACTGGCTGCCACCCTCAAAGCGCTCGGCGATGTAGAGCGAAGTACGGGGGGATCTCGCGAAGATGGCATTCAAGCTGCCCGCGATCACTTCTACAAAGGTGACGTGGCGGAGCAGATCGCTAGCTTCATGAGCGCGAACGATGGCTGGATGACGAGAGACGATCTTGCGAACTTCTCGGTCGAGATTGACGATGAACCACCATCGGTGAACTACCGTGGTCATGATGTTTATGGTTGCGCCGCATGGTGTCAGGGGCCGGTAGCACTTGAAACGCTGTCGATCCTCGAAGGCTATGATCTGGCGAGTCTGGGAGCAAACTCCACCGACTCGCTCCATTTCATCATTGAAGCGCTCAAGGCTGCATTCGCTGATCGCGAACAATTTGTGGGCGATCCGAATTTCATAGACGTTCCAATTGAGGGGTTGTTGAGTCGCGGATATGCTGCTCAATGGCGCGATCGCATTCGCCTGCATAAAGCTTCGCCTGGCATGCCTGAAGCTGGTAATCCCTGGCAATTCATGGGCCGTGGTGATGTAGCAGCACGCCGTCTCCCGAGTGCGTTCGCAGCTGCTGTGGAACCAGATACGAGCTTTCTGTGCGTAATAGATAGCGCGGGTAACGCCATGGCTGCGACGCCGAGCGATGGATTTCGGCGGCTCTCCGATAATTCCTGGGCTGGGTTTCGCCATTTCGAGCCGCGGCAGTCAATCCTGGCTGGATCCGAATCATCCATCAGCGGTCGCTCCGGGGAAACGCCCGCGCCTCACACCGAATCCCGGAATGGTGTTGAAGGATGGAGCTATCTTCGCTCCCTATGGCACGCCCGGCAACGATACACAGCCACAAGCTATGGTCCAGTTCCTGGTGAATTTACTCGATCATCAGATGAATCCGCAGGAGGCGGTAGAGGCTCCACGCGTTGCGACATATTCGTTCCCGCGCTCCAGCCACCCTCACCCATACACGCCGGGGCTAACCTATGCGGAAGCACGCATTCCGGCATCCACTATCGACGAACTGCGTCAGCGCGGTCACGACGTACAACTCTGGCCACAGCTTGCGGCGCCAGCGGGATCAGTATGCGCAATTGTTCGTGATCCAGAGCTGGGCTTCCTGATCGGGGCGGCTGATCCGACGGCGGCTGGCTTACGCAATCGGCTGGTAGTATCGACAGTTGGGCAACGGTCAGGATCGGGCGGTTTTCGTGAAGCAGCACCTGCTGAGAGAGACCTTCAATTCGGCCGCCGCTCGCTATCACCGGGCGAGACCTGGCTATCCCGATGAACTATTCGACGACCTCATTGAACTGACTGGCATCGACAATCGCTCAAGAATTCTCGAGATTGGTCCAGGTACGGGCAAGGCAACATTACCGCTAGCGGAGCGCGGATTGTTCAATTCACGGAATTGAGCTAGGCGCGGATCTTGCGAGAGAGGCTCGCAGCAACCTCGCACAGAACCCGAACGCCACGGTCGAAATCGGTGAGTTTGAAAACGTACCGCTCGATCCGGGATCGTACGATCCGGATGCGCCAGATAATAAACACAGGCTACCGAAACCCGAAGACGTCGAAACTTTGGAAAAGGAAATCGCGGCGACAAGCCTATTCCATGAGGTCATCGTTCGTCGCGATCGACAGGATGTCGTCCACACAGCCGAGAGCTACAGCGATCTGCTCTGGACATTGTCAGACCACATTGCGCAGCCCAAACCGAAGCGGACAAATTTTATCGATGGCGTCGCCCAGGTCATTGGAAATTATCCGAGCCGGTGCGCGACAAATTCCCATTTGGTCGTATTCCATCTCGCGAAGCGAATTTAGCCAGTGCTTCAGCTTTCACGGTGTTTCGGGGAAAGTAGACCATAGAATCTTCAAAATGTCGGCGGCGGGATCGCCTCCAGGTGCCCGATGCAGGTACCACTATTGTCGTCACTATTCGTGCTATCCGGGCAAACCGTATTGATGAATTGAGGCTCCACTAATGTAGTGGTTGCCATGTCCGCGCCGAGCAGGTTGGCATCATTGAATCCCGGTTGAGAGAGTAAGGCGTCCCTAAAATCTGCTCCCGCCGCGCTCGTCCCATCGAACGCTGGTTGAACAAGCGTCGCACTGACGAAAAGAGCGAAGTCCAAGTTTGTATTTCGGAAAATGGGCTGTTGTAAAATCGCGCCGCTAAAGTCTGCTTTGTAGGCATCCGCCTCGGAAAAGTTTCCTTGAGCCACGGTTGAATTGCTGAAATCTGCACACACAAGATCCTGAGAGATGAACACAGGCTGATCCAGGTTTTGGCCGGCGTACCTTGGCCCGCTTCCTGCCACGCAGTCGTCCGGTACGGGGTCTGGATAGGGACTAGAACCCGAATACCTCCACGCGAGATAGTGCAACCCAACATTTCCCGCCTCGACTCGCCATTCCGGTACATTGTCCGGCGTATAGGTCAAACATCGCCGCTCAAAACACTGCAGCAAGACGAGCTTCGTCTCACCTCCGACGCTGACATCTGCCCAGTAGGGCTCCGCGGTGGGAAAGCCGGTTGCAAAGAATGGATTTGGGAACAGCGCAGCACTGGTGAGCTCGCCATTGATAGAGACTGCACCGGTTGAGTTCATAAACTCCCAAAATGGTTGGGCGATAGAATGCCCGGATTCCTCAACGACAACCGCGGCTCGAATTCCCCGATCTGCGAGCGAGGCATCGATTGAGATCGTTCCGGATCGCGAGATACGCTGATTCAGGATGTCTCCTACTGTCGCTGCGGGTTCCTCTCTGATCGCTGCAATGGATTCGTAGGTGGGTCCAGATGGATCGGATGCATCACCGGCAATATTCACAACGGCGGGTGAGTGCTCGTCAAAGATGTTGTCTCCGAGCTGAAGTCGACCGGTCATGAGTTCCATGACGAGCAGCCCATTCGTGACGTACCAGATTGAATCCGAGTCCGCATTGGCGTCAGTGAGTTCCATTCATGATTTGTCATAATACTGCTCCGGCCGCGCACCACCTGGAGCCTCGGCATATTGCTCGATCATGACAGGTGTGACCGGCTCAGTGCCCCATATCCAGGTGCGTAGTGCAGATCCTGAAGATACAGGTAGATCGGTACGCTGCAATGTTTTTTGAAATGCGAACTCAGCTTCGCCGCTGCCCGCAAATGCGCTCGATGTGAGTTGGGCGACAGTCGCGACCGGCAAAACGCCGACCACAATTGCCCTGGATTTCATGATTGCTGCTCCTCTGCAGGGAACGATCCCGAGCGACGCGAATTGAAGTTTCTTGAGTGGTCATACGAAAATCGATCAACCGATTCGCTCTAGAATAGGGTCGTAGATATTTGGTACACGACTAAATGAACTCGGAATAGAGGATTGCAATGCAGTGCGACGATTAGGTACGCGGCCGTTCTATGGCTGGATGATAGTGCTGATCGGCGGACTCATCGCGTTTAGCTCCGGACCGGGCCAATCCTATGGATTTTCGGTTTTCCTCGATTCCATAATTGACGACACGAACCTGACTCGAACTCGCGTTTCGCTGCTCTATGCCATTGGCACAGGAGTCAGCGCCATCATGGTAGTGGGCGTAAGCCGGCTCGCCGACCGATTCGGTCCTCGTACTATGGCGGTGATCGTCGCGGCGCTGATGGGTTTTGCCTGTTTCGGTATGGCAGTTGCGGTTGGAGGATTCCAGTTTTTTCTGGCGTTTGCGGCGTTACGAGCGCTGGGGCAGGGTTCGCTTCCAATTAACGCTACGTTACTCACCGCGACCTGGTTCGTCACTCGCCGCGGAAAGGCGATGGCAATAATGGGATTAGGATTCGCGGCCTCCAACGCCATCATCCCTCCGTTGGGGCGCTTGCTTATTGATTCAATTGGGTGGCGAGAAGCATACATCGTGCTTGGAGTTATGGTCTGGGTCCTGGTGATTCCGGGCGTGCTGATATTCGTTCGAAACGCACCGGAGGATATGGGACTTTACCCCGACGGGCTAGATCATCCGCCTGAAGATGAGCGGCCGACGACATCTGGAGACCCCTTGGAGCGCGACAGCCGCAAAGTTTTTTCATCCCCGACCTTCTGGTTGATCGCGCTTCCTCTCGCCACACCATCGCTCGTCGTGACGGCGATCATCTTCCATCAAACGTCGATCTTTGGAGAACGCGGGCTGAGCGCCGATGTTGCAGCGTTCGTATTTCCGGTGATGGCGGCCACGTCGGCGGTGACAGCGATGATAGCTGGCCCACTCGTAGACCGAATCGGTCCGGTCAAACTTGTGCGCTTCAATCTGCTTGTGCTCATCGTTGCACTTTTTTTCATCCAGATCGTTTCAACACCTGCAATGGCGTTCTTCTACGCTGTGCTACTTGGAATTTCAGGTGGCAGCTGGCAGATAGTGAATGGTGTGACATGGGCCCACTTGTACGGACGGCACGGTCTTGGGCGCATCCAGGGATCTGCTGTCATGATCAGCATCTCGGCTGCGGCGATCGGCCCGTTACCGCTTTCTGCGATGCACGACTGGACTGGCTCTTACGCGATTCCGCTCTTGGTGATGGTTGTACTCGTCATTGGTGGAGCGATAACAATTGGCTTCGCGCACCCTGAACGGCAGGGTGCTACTTAGCGTTGAAGCTGAAGCTCAGCGAGGTCCGAATCATCGAATTGCATGAGCGAAGGGGGTGGAGCTTCAGTAGCAGCATTGATGAATGTCTCAAGAACGCGTTTGAGCGTCGCAAGCTCTTCGTCATCGAGATCCGAAATCAGCGAGACAACGTAATCGATCGCAGCACTGGAAATTGCTCGTGTCGCCGATGTGCCAAGGTCGGTCAGAGTGAGTTGCAGCCGGCGACGGTCGCGAAGGTCTGGACGGCGCTCAAGCAGATGTCGCTCGACCAGTTTATCGACTTGCTGGCTGGCGGCAGATGGGCTGATGCTCAGTTCAGCAGCTAGACCACGCAAATCAATTCCGGGGTTGGCGCGCACCCGAAAGAGGATACGCAACTGCGGCTGCGCGATACCCAGGTGATCCCAGACCTGAAGCCGAATCGGATCAAGGAGCCGTGTTGAGCGCCCAAATAGTTGCGCGATTTCTAGTAATTCTTCGGAGCGCCTATCGTTCATGATCCCATTCTATCCGGTTTCACCGTTATTGGAGTGTTGGTAAACAGTGAAGTGATACTGTACTATTCTTCGCCATAGTCGCGAGGGTTCGCAGCGAGTCCCATTTGGTCGGTATGTGCCACACGCCGGTTGGGACCGTGCCGACGTGAATTGCAGGCAGAAGTCTGAAAGACAGTATAACCGCTGGGGTTACGAAAACTTTCGAGTCGCTGGCAATCCGCAATTTCAGATTCCTCTGGTTCGGAATGCTCTTTTCCATGTCAGCCATGCAAATCAATATCGTCGCCCGCTCATGGCTTGCATACGACATCACGGGCTCCGCTTTCATGCTTGGAGTGGTCGCAGCGGCGCGAAGTCTACCGCAGCTCGTGCTGGCTCCCGTTGGCGGCGTCGCGGCCGATCGATTTGACAAGCGGCGTTTGCTCATCGGATCCCAGCTGACGCTTACAGTACTAGCGCTCGTAAATGCAATTCTCGTCCAGATGGGGGTCATCGAAGTCTGGCATCTCTTCGTCATCGGTGTCGTCCAGGGTGTTACTCATCCCTTTACGATGCCGACTCGAACAGCTCTGATCCCAGACCTCGTAGACGACCGCCAAATCCCAAATGCCCTCGCGCTCGACTCGACCGGACGCAACATCAATCGCGTTGCCGCACCAGCACTGGCGGGAATTCTCATCGCGATAAATCCCACGCTGGCTTTTTACGCGATTTTTGTTGCGTACGCAGCCGCAACCATAACGTTGATCGGTCTTCCATCAGGCTTACGAGGCGCTTCGTTCAAGGGCAGTGTATTTGCCGAGCTCTCCGTCGGATTTAGGTACATCGTAGAGCGCAAGGAGTTGCTCGCGCTTATGCTGCTTTCGTTTGCAGTTGTCATTCTCGGGATGCCATTCCAGCAGCTTCTACCCGTCTTTCAAAAGGATGTCCTCGACGTAGGTCCACGATCACTGGGCCTGATGTTTACAGCCGTAGGATTTGGCGCGATTATTGGCTCTCTGATGGCCGCCTTCATATCTGAGAGATCGGACAAAGGACGAATGCAGGTAGGCGCCGGAGTTCTATTCGGGTTGTCGCTAACTGGATTTGCACTCTCGCAATCGTTTCTACTTTCTCTGATTCTCCTGGCTGTCGTCGGGTTCGCGAGCCAGGGATATCTCACGATCAATCGCATCCTTGTCATGCAGAGTACAGAACGCCATCTGTTCGGTCGCGTCATGAGTATCTACATGATGACCTGGTCCCTCGTGCCTGCAGTTGTTCTGCCGATGGGAATAATCGTCGATAGAGTCGGCGTATCCGCCACCGTGGCCACATCAGGGGTGCTGCTTGTCGTCGTCCTCGCAGGTGCGGCGCTGACATTCCCGAAAATCTACTTGTCGCGGACTGTAAGCGCGCCAGTGAGCGGCTAGGCTATTCGCGCTACACAAGACACGATCAAGCAGCAGAAGCCCGATTCAAAGTCTCCAACGTTCGATTTGGCGGTTCGACAGTACTCAAGATCACTTCTAGCAGTTCAACCTGACGTACCGGTTTCGTCACATACCCGCTGTAACCGGCCGAAATCGCCGCGACCATCGCCGATTCACTCTTCTTACCAACGAGCACAACCGGTGCCTTACCATCTAACAGCTTGTCCACGAACGAATCCAGGCGGTCGGTGTCAATATCTGCCAACACAAATCGATAAGGGTTGGAGTACTCCTCGCCACTTCTCAGCGCATCGATTAGTGCTTCTTCATCTCGGACAACATAGCCAATGATGCCCAGCGCGCTGAGAGCCGCCTGGATACTGGTGTCCTTCGCCTCTGCGCCCTGGATGATGAGTGTTCGCAAACCCCGTACCCAGGTGTGACCGTCGTCGATTTCTTCGGCAATTTCGAAACTGGCTGAGCAACGCAGGGCGGTTGCTTCTTGATTTATTTTGACCAGCTCGATGTCTAGCGCATCAAAAGAGCGGGACTGGCTCGCTGCAAGAACTTCTTTGAGTGCGGAGGGAATTCCATCGTCGGGTACCTCCCCACTGATACAACCTCGAAGCATTTCAATATCCGAGTCACTGAGGATTGGAGATGGAATCTGCACTTCGAATCGAACCTGAACCAGTCTCCCTTCGCTCGTCTCCTGGTTTGCGGCAAGAATCAAGGGCCGGTCGACCCGATACGAGCTGAGCGAGAGAAATCATGTGCAGAATTGCAATACGGGTCTCGTCGACACTCCCGTACAACCATTTGGGCAAGCTCGGTTGAACGAAGGCGCTGATACGCGATCCATGTGGGCTCTCTCGTGAACTTGCGATGATCGCCAGTTCATCCAGTAATGTTGCGAGGTGGAATCGCGACTCAGACGGGGCTTCGCGCTCTAAGCTAGTGCCAATGAGATTAGTTCCTAACTTGCTGTCAAGGATTTCGGCGACGGCGACTGCTGCGGACCAGATGTCGCTCGTGGACGATCCAGTGTCCTGTCGACCTTTTCCGTTGCGAGTGGATTTGGCGGCGCTGAGTAATCGATTCATCGGATCAGCAAATTCAGCAGCAGTCTCGACTAAGGCAAAATCACTTTTGGAAGTTGTATTCTCCCAATCGCTTTCCGCTTTCGATAACTCGGCGATCTGTTGTTCGTAATCGGAAACTTGAAGCTCCAGTTTCCAGAGTTGCTCTTCGAGCGTTGCAACCCGTTCTGATTTCGAGTCAGACTCTTGAAGAGTATTTGGAACTTCAACGCTGAGGATGAAGAAGGTTAGTTCATCCTCTTCTGATATGGGAACGACGTGATTGAGATATGCGGGCCGATTCGTCAGTTCGTCGGCAGGAACAGCAAACTTCTGCGATTCTCGACTCTTTCTCGCATCTCGGATGGCTCGGTCCGCAAACTCGGAAACGTTTGCGGGCAGGATTGCTGCGAGCGATCGACCGATCAATGCAGTTGGTGGCTCGCTGCCGAACAAATTGCGATTGGCGTAACGTAGGAGGCCTCGTGAATCGGTCTCCATTATCCCTACCGGCAAGCTGGTCATTAGCTCAGAGAGCACATCTGCAGCCTCAGCTGCTGGATTCGTCACCGTCTGTGCTTCTGGCTGGCTTTCGGTAATTGCTAACGAAAAATCCGATTCATGCGCACGCAAGAGACCACAATAGCTCTTGATGCCGATTGAAAACTCGAACGATTCTTCGTCTCCCTGTTGGAGGTACTCAACAGTCTTTGCGACGTAATCGACCACATCTGCAGACAGGAGATCCGAGAGGTTCCTCAGTGTCAGAATTGGCGCCTCTGCTAAATCAAAGTGCGATTCTGTAACGGACAAATCAGTATCCATTCGGAGCAAGACGTCCGGAAGCGTATCTGGGAGAAAGGTTTCGTTCGAATCTTCTGATCCGGAGTGTTCGGTGGAATCGATCACCAGGTTCGCCAGATGTTGTTGGAGACGGGAAATTTCGTCTCGAATCAAGCCAGGACTCGGATTGCTTTCCAAACGGCGGATTGAAAAAGCATCGAGCTGTGACAGTCTATTGAGGCGCGTAATCACCACTCGGTTGAAGACCAGATGGGAGACAAGAATAAGAAGTCCGATGGCAGCGATCAACATCGCAATGGCTCGCGTACCGCCATAAGTCAGATCCGCAGCGAGCGCAGTTCTGTTAAAGTCGAATACGACGATATAGCGCTGAATGGATTGGGGCTCAAATGGATTCCCGATGAGTATCGGGCGGATTTCGACGTCTCCAGATCCCGGGCCGAATGATCCTGAATCCAGGATTGCTTGCAGCTTCGTGCCAGCGACCGTATCTGCCGGCAGCCGGGGCACCGAACCGTCGCCTGAGATTGCGACGATATTCGAGCTAGCAGGGATCGACACGAACGCAATGGATTCCAGGTCATCTTGTTGGACAAGAACTCGCGCAACGCTACGAATCTCTTCTTCGTTCGCATTTCCCGACCCGAGGGTCGTTGCCAATTCATCACTTCGAATGGAGATCAGGTCGTCTACTCGGTTTGATTTCACGTAACCAAGGGCGAGATACACGACAATGCATAGAAGGGCGCCAACTAGCATCAGCGCAACTGAGAACTTAACGTTTAGCGAAAATCGGTCCATCGCTCGCCGAATCGGACCAGCTGGGGTTAGTCGCGTATTCAACCAATCCACCGATCTCAAACGTCGCTTGCCTGCCCATTGTCAGTTTCGCGACACCATAGAGCTACCGCTCAATGATCCACCGCATTACCCTGATTTTCCGTGGTACATCGGGGCCAATTCTCTGGAGCGCGTGGGTTTGCGGAGCCCGGACTACTTCTTGCACGCCGAGCCGCTATCTCGCTTCAGGTCGGACCGCGAAGACGATTGCCACCAGTCAGATCGCGCGAAGCCAGCCCGTCAGCTATCCGTCAATAGATTGAATTGTGAGTCGCGTCGCTGACGTCAGCTGTTTTCTGCCAGCCAGTCATCGAGCCGGGGGACGCGAGGATCCGCTTGGCGCATGTCATAGTAGGGTATTGCGGGACGGTATCGGTCAAATATTCGACGCAGCTCAGCTTCCGGCTCGTCATGGATATCGACCCGCAGATCAACACGCGAATACGACTTCTTGTCATAAACAAGTAGCGCTGCGGACCGCTGCCCATTCGGTTGGCCGCCGGCATCCCGGCCAGCTTCGACCGCATCCATCAAACGACCTTCGAGGTCGTCATTTTCGTCAGCTAGAAACGCAGTTTCCATCGCGTCGATAACTTGTTCGCCTGCGATCGCATTCCCAAGGACGACGTAGTTGTCGCCGATACGATGACCGGCCCAGTCGTTGTTTTCAGCCCCGGTCCTCGCCGCTGCGAAACCGTCGTCATCGACAACTGCAAGTTGACGAAATTCGGCGAAAGGATCAGCGGCGACGAGCTGTTCGATGACCCCGGGCGCTTTGTAGCCGATGTCCAGCAGTCTCAATGCGATAGGGCCGAGTCGTTCGTCTGCAATCGCCATGATGGCAACAGCACCGCTACGCTCGCGGATGAACGGCACACGTACTCCGACGCAGAAAGCATTTGTTGCGGTGCCGATCCCCAGCATCCCGGTTCGTTTGCATCGCGCCACAATTGTGAAAGTCATCGATGAGATCCTCTCTATTTTCTATTGCCTTCGGATCGTAGCATTACTCGCGATGTATTCGAGGCTGGGTCTTGGATACGGGGAATTCGTCGCCCCAATCGGCGTCGCGCGCCACACGATAGATGTCGCGGTCCTTCTTACGAGTCATCGTTCGTTGGGATATTCCATTTTCTTCGCAAAGAGTCAGACGAACCATCCCGCGACGATATTGCGGATGTCTGAGGATGCGGGCCTGAGCGGGAACAACTGGATTCTTCGACGCCACAACGTAGGAGAACTTCTCATCTTCAAAGGGCAGCTGACCCGGCTTGACTTCGCGATGGATTCGGTTTCTCGGGAGGCGAACGGAGAAATGACACCAGTCGTCGGATGGCATGGGGCAGGTGTTGCCATGGGGGCAGGGAGCGAGAATACTGGCTCCGAGTTCAATCAACTGCTTGCGAATCCTCTTGATCGCTTGAAACCCCTGGGGAGTGCCGGGCTCGATTGCAACAAACAGCTCCTCTGCGCAGTCCCAAATGCGCTGTACTACCGTCTCAAGTTGTCCGATAGGAATTTCGTTCAGAACGTAGCTCGACATAACGGCCGAAGATCTATCGAAGATAGGATCCAATACAATCTCACCATATCGCCATTCCGCGAGCTGGAGAGAACGAATTCCCGTCGAGCGGGCGAGGCTATGCCCCAAGGCAAGCATCGGACGGGATGAGTCGATCAACGTTGAATGCCGCAGATCAGGGAACTCCTGGGTAATCGCCCAAAGCCCCGAACCTGTTCCCGCGCCAACATCCAGAAATGTTTGCGGGTTCCATTCGGGGAGTCTCAGTCGAATCTGGCGCAGAACGGCCCGAACTGCCGCGAGCGTCGCTGGCATTCGATAGGCAGCATAGGCTAGAGCGTCGAGATCATCGTGAATGAAACTCGATCCGGTTCGTTCGCTAGCTCTGTAGTTTTCCGAGAGTGAAATAACCCGTCGTCGAAGGTCTGCCAACGGGAGTCCAGCTATCGCATCGCTCATTGCACGTTCTAGTAGAGAATCCAGACCAGATACCATAGACCCTCGATCGAGTGACTGAACCAACGCAGATCCCAATTGATTCAGCATGATTTGTCCCGTAATCGGACATCGTAGAATCGCGGAAGCAAAAGCTGCATTCTAACTTCAAATAGTCGTTCACAGCGCGCGACGAATCGTAGTCTCAGAGCCTCCGGCGCAACGCCGGACCTGCGAGATGAGGAGTATGTGGGACTCAACCTAGAGCGCGACATTCCCCGAGTCATTTTGTCACCGGCTTTCCCCCGGTAAGCGTCTTTCGATCGACGAATATCAGGGCTGTCGGACTGTTATTGAGGCTAATGATAGGCAGATTCTTCGTGCCAAATCCCAACATGTGAAATTGGACACCTCAAATAAGGAGCCTCCAGGAGATGTGATGAGGCTTTATCTCGTTCTTTGAGTTTGCGGATAACCACACTTATCCGCAGTATCGAATATTCGAGAGTAGAAGCCTCAGAGTAAGTATGTGACACCACGTCATTTGTCGAATTCAGAACCACTGCGCTACATGCCGTAGCCGGCTTCGGGCCTGTACGGAAAATGATATGAATACTTGCAGTGAAAGCGTTGGTAGAAGGTTTCCAGATTGGTGGCATCCCTGACATCCATCAACCTTCCAAGGTACTGTCGATTGCTCACTCTCCAGGCGTTGCTTATTGTGGGCAGTAGCGCGTTCATATCGGTCGGACTTCTGGCGACGCCAACCGAGTGTGCGTGTGGGGCCGTCGTACCACACGCACACTCATTGTTTATCCTGGCGGGCCATCATCACGACGAGACGGGACATACCGAACGGCCCGCGAATGCAACACTTCAAGCGCAGCTGACCTCAGCCTCGAGCTCGGCCAGTTCGCAACGCCTGACGGAATGGTCGCACGAGACCTCCAGTCAAATGCTGATCGTGTTGGCTCATTTCAAGGGATGGCTGATCCTCTGGACACGCTTGAGCGTACGATTTCAGCCAATTCGGTCTCCAGCGGGCTGGCGCAGCCGACCGGAGCCGCCACCGCCCAGGATGTTGCTTCGCCCCAACTGTTGACGAAATCACGCTCATCGAAGATGGAGAGATGAAATGCATTATGTAAAGCGGTCAGCCCAACTATCCGGGTTGATCGTTGCGACTGTCTTGATACTGACGCTGTTTTTCACTCCACTGGTGTCAGCCCACGAGCACCGGGATGTCGGCGAATACGAGATCTCGGTTGGATTTTTGAACGAACCAGCAGTCCTGGAAGAGCCGAACGGATTGGAATTGGGGGTTGCTCACGGTCATGAGGAAGAGGGAGTGCCGGTTGAAGGGCTGGCCGAGACGTTGCAGGCCGAAGTCATCTACGGCGATCAATCGATGCCGTTGACCATCGAACCCGTATTCGAAACACCGGGCGCCTACAAGGCAGACTTCATTCCGACCGCAACTGGAGCCTATACGTTCCATATAACCGGCAGTATCGAGGGTACGCCTGTAGATGAGTCCTTCACCAGCAGTCCAGATACCTTTTCTGAAGTCGAGGACCGAAGTGCACTGACCTTTCCGAACAACGTCAAAGCAGTTGGCGCTGTAGCAGCCGACGCCTCGAAAGCCTCCGACGATGCAGCGACGGCCCAGACTCTATCGGTAGTCGCGATCATCGTTGGCGTTCTGGGTTTCATAGCCGCTGTCGTGGCGCTCGTCTTTGCCCGGCGGACGGCGTCCCCAGCGGCACATGATACGACCGCTTAGGCAAGCCGTCGCTCCAGGTCAGCGATCAGGGTGGTGGGCCGGGGCTACCCTGATCGCCCTGATGCTCTTGATCTCTGTTCGAGGTGGCGCCGAGGCGCACGCGTTTCTTGAGCGCAGTGATCCGCTGGAGAATGCGGTCGTCCCGAGCGTACCGGCTGATGCGCGTCTCTGGTTCACCGAGCCAATTGAGCGACAGTATGCGCACGCCCAGCTCTTTGATGTACGTGGTCAGCGGATCGAGACTCCAGCGGCCGCGGTGGATCCAGACGACTCCAAACTGATGGTTCTACCGCTGCCTAGCGACCTGCAGGTCGGTACCTACACAATCTCCTGGCAAAATATCTCCGCGGCCGACGGGCATCCAGCCGATGGACTGCTAACGTTCACGATTGGTAGCCAGCAAGATGTCGAAATCGCCGCGCCACCGAAGACGCCGGACTTTGGAGGTCCTCCTACTTACGTCGAAGCCATAGGACGCTGGCTGAGCCTGCTCGGCGCTACAAGCATGCTGGGAATTCTCGTCACCGGCTTCTGGGTCGTTGAACCGTCTATCGGCGGACTGACAGCGGCCTCACGCCGCAAGATCGGAGCAGCCCTCCGCACACTCTTACTTGCATCCATTGTTGTCACATTAGTTGGCGCAGCGATAGTTTTTGTCGATCAATTGCTGACAGTTGAGGCGGAAATATCAGGTGGTGCCATCACACGCCTTATCATCGAAAGCGAGTTCGGGCGACTCTGGCTAATTCGAGTCGAGCTGCCGATTGTGCTGGGCGCGCATGTCCTGGTCCGGCGTTCATGGATATTGATAAGCGGTCGGGCAAGCCGGATAGTCTCGATTTCGCTGGCAACCGGCACGTTGATGTCATTCGCCTTGGGCAGCCACGCCGCAGGGCTTGAACGCGGGCGTGGTGCGGCGGTACTCGCCGATCTGTTCCACATGCTCGCTGCGAGCCTCTGGGTGGGTGGGCTGCTCGCACTGACCGTGGCCGTCTTCATGATAATGCGGATGCATCCGGCAGACTTGCGCCGTCAGTTCCTGGTTATGGCGATTCCACGTTTTTCGACACTGGGAATTGTTAGCGTGGTGATATTGAGCGGAACCGGTCTCTATGCCGCCTGGCTGCAAGTTGGCAACCTCTACGGTTTGACCGAGACAGACTATGGCCGGACGCTGCTCATCAAGCTCGTCCTGGTGGCGGGAATGCTGGTGCTCGGCGCGGTGAATCTCTTCGTGATTCAGGTGCGGGTGCGCAGGAACGTCGAAGACGGGTCTGGACTACGCCGGACCGTCGCCGTTGAAGCTACTTTCGGCGTTGCCGTGCTGCTGCTGACCGGCATACTCATCAGTCTGCCAACGGCTCGTAGCGTGACTGAAGCGGAAACGGGCCGCACGGTTTCTCATATCACTCAGGACAACATCCATGTAACGCTCTACGTCTCCCCTGGTGTGGTGGGTCTCAATCGATATACGGCAGTATTCGATCAAGCTGGCAACGAACAGCTTGCGGAGGGTTCAGTTGTCCTCTTGCGCGCTTCGACCGAAGGTGCCGTGAGTGGAGTGCGTGAAATCGAGCTCGAAAATACTGCTCCAGACACATTCGAAGCCGTCGGTAGTGAATTGAGCGTCGTGGGAGACTGGGGGCTCGAGCTGATATTGAGGCGACCGAACCAGAGCGACTGGCGAGTTTCGACCACGATGGTGCTCCGAGAAGTCTCAGCCGAGGAGCGTGTTCCTGGCCCATCGCCGCGCATAGTCGGGCGCAACGGGTTCGTCTGGTTGGTCGTCGTCATGTTCTCGATCCCAATCATCGTCGTCAGTGCGCGCCATGAGCAATCCTTGCTACCAGTGGCAGCCGGAGGTGTGATGCTGGTGGCAGGACTGGCCGGGCTGTTCACGAGCTACGAAATGGTTGGCAGAGCTGACGAAGCCGCAAGCCCAATTCCGGCAACACAGGCGTCGATCAGCCTCGGAGCCGGACTCTTTCAGGAAAACTGCGTTCGCTGCCACGGTACGGACGCAACCGGGTCCGGTCCCGTCCTGGCCGGGCAGAACAATCCGAATGCAGACCTGACGGCCAGGCACGTGGGAAATCACAGCCAGCGCCAATTGCATGACTGGATCCGTGATGGGATCGGAGGGACGCTCATGCCGACCTTCGGAAATCAACTCACGGACGATGAAATCTGGCATCTCGTCAATTACATCCAAACGCTACGCTCGCAGTGATCCCCTGGACAGGAGTGCAACATGGCGGTAGACCGGCACCACATTCGATCGCAGAACCGAATCAGGCGGAGGGCGGTGCCGCGCGGCGACTTCGGATGAAGTAGAAGGTGAGAAGCGCCAGAGCAATAGCGACGACGCCATAGAGGGAGTAGCTCAAGAGGTTGGCAAGGAGCGAGGTAGACGAGGCGTCCACCGACTTGTCCGCATGGAGCCAGGTCTCGCTCTCAAAGAAGTCAGTGGATGAGCCCACGCTAACCGGGAGGGAAGCTTGAGCTAGCCTGCCATTGAGGAGCAACTGCGTCGTGAGTGTCCAGCGTCCGGATTCAGGTAGTTCAATTGTGCCCTGGAAATGGCACGGGCCGGCGCCTGTTAATGGCGCGGAAACGAGCTGCTCAGCACGCTGAGCCACCATCGAGTCGGGCTGAAAAATGTCGCAGGGGTCCGGTTCGAGTATGTCGATTTCGACCTCGAGCAGATTGTTGGTTGGCGTCGCCTTCATATAAATGTAGCCGACGTCTTCGCCGCTTCCAGTATCATGAGCCAGAACACTGGACCTATCGAGCAGTCCGATCGAGAGGATCATCAACACGTTCCCGATCCGGAGAATTGTCCGGTTCATTTTGACCTTCCCTGCTGCTGGAGGTCGGACGCCAATGGTCCATCTGAGCGGACCTTGGCACCACCCGATAACCTAGCCCCTACTACATTCACTCGGACAGGATCTGGCAAATACGCCACCAATCGGCACTAGATTATGTCACGCATGATCATTGCTTGAATTATATTGCTCTAATAAGCTTCTCTTTTACGTTAATCGTATCTCCCCATGCCTACCAGAACTGCCCTCCTAATTACCTACGCATCACTAATCCGCGCGAGCTGTTTATATGCGCCGGGTCAATTGGGAGGCCAAAATACGGCGGACCAGGGAGGGATTAGGACCTTTTACGTTCGGAATTGAATTCTGTACAAGTTGTCATTGTTCATTAGACGGCAAAAGGCACCTTCTACATTACACTCGTATGATGAGCTAGCCCTACAAATTTCGACTTCAGATCTTGCTCGTAAACGATTTGGCTAAGACGATACGGAAGACCCTGGAAGGAAACTAGATGTCAAAGCAGTGCGCTAGTCGCCATTGGAACCTGTTGGCGATGTTTCTAGTTCTGGGGATGCTCCTCCCGCTAACATCACTGCATACAACCTTCGCGGCAGCAACCTGCAATACGAGCGGATCGTCGTACACCGTTACTGTCTGTATCAACCTGCCTGAGAATGGCTCATCGGTTTCGGATATCGTCCCGGTGTCAGCGACCACGACGATCAGTGGTTCATCAGCAACCGTTCGGCGGGTTGAGTTCTACCTTGATGGTGAATACGTACTTACCGACTACGAAGCTCCTTATACGTTCCAGCTTGACACGAAACGTTGGATTGACGCTAACCGTACTCTTTCAGCACGTGCCCTATTGAGTGATGGATTCACAAGTCAATATACGGCTGTCAGTCTGATATTCGCCAATGGGCTTTCATCTATCCCGCCTGTTCCGACAACGTTCCAGCCAAGAACAGGAACGACGCCTGCGCCAGGAGCACCGATTGTTCTCGCCGCGGCAGGGGACGCTGAAGGAGGAGAACTCAACGCAAAGCTCGTGGCAGACCTGATGGACACATGGAATCCCAATATGGTGCTCTATTTGGGTGATGTGTATGAAAAGGGGACACCGACGGAGTTTGACAACTGGTATGCGCCGGACCAGTACTTGGGACGCTTTCAAGATATCACGAATCCAGTGATCGGCAATCACGAATACGAGAATGGTGCAGCGCCCGGATATTTCGGATATTGGGGCAATCCTCCGAGTTACTACAGTGTTGACTCAGGAGACTGGCACTTTATCCAATTGAATTCGACTTCGCAATTTAATCAACGCGACGTCAATAGCCCGCAATACAATTGGCTATTGCAGGATCTCCAGTCGTCGACATCAACATGCACGATTGTTTCTTTCCATCATCCAGTCTTTAGTGTTGGCCCCCAAGGAAACACCGCAGAGATGATGGCGATCTGGGGACTCCTTTATGACTATGGTGTCGACATTGTCCTGACCGGACACGACCATAGCTATCAGAGGTGGGAGCCTCTCGATGGAGCAGGTAACCCCAATAGTGATGGCATAACGTCATTCGTCGTGGGAGCAAGTGGTCACGGCGTGCAGAGTTTCGTGAGATCTGACTCTCGCCTGGCTTTCGGATCCGATTCGCCGACGATCTCCCGAGGCGCGCTGCGGCTGACACTCAATCCAGGAGGTGCCGGATTCCAGTATGTCAACACCTTAGGACAGGTACTGGATTCTGGATCGATCCCATGTCACGCAGGCGATGACCTTGTCTCGCCCACGGATCCAACGAATCTGACCGTGAGTTCGGCTTCGGGCCGTGAGGTCGCATTGGACTGGGATGCATCAATCGACAATGTCGGTGTAGCTGGCTATGACATATTTCGTGACGGCAGTCTCCTGACTACTAGTTCCGGCTCGATCTCGAACTTTACGGATAAGACGGTCGCCGAACTCACCAGCTATACCTACCAGGTGCGTGCCTTCGATAGCGCAGGTAATTTTTCGGGTCTGAGTAATCAAGTGATTGTCACGACTCCTGAACTGGAGCCTCTTTTTGCCGACGACTTTGAATCGGGCGCACTCATCCAGTGGTCTTATGTCAATGGCTTAACTGTTCAGTCGAGCGATGTATTCGGAGGTGCCTACTCGGCACAGTCAACCAGTACTGGTTCACCGGCCTATGGAAAGTGGTCGCTGCCATTGCCGGAGGACGAACTCTTCTACAAGCTAAATTTCAAAGTCGTTAGTCAGGGCAACAATTCGGTCTATCTTTTGAAATTTCGCACGGCTATCGGTTCATCGTTAGTGGGACTCTACGTTAGCAGCACCGGCAAACTCGGGTATCGCAATGACGTTTCTGGAGTGAGCGTCACGAGTTCTACAAACGTAACCCAGGGCGAATGGCACGAAGTTCAGATGCGCGTGCATATTGGGAATCCGTCAAGCAATACCGAAGTGTGGTTTGACGGCGTAAAAATTGTCACCCTCAGTAATACAGAATCGTTGGGTACCGCGCCGATCGGTGAAATCCAGCTCGGTGAGAATTCAACCGGGCGTGCTTTCAACATCCTCCTCGACGATGTGCTGTTGAACACCGAATCAATGCAGCCTTCCGACACGACACCGCCTCAGACGACGATCGACAGCGCGCCAGCATCGTCGACGACGGCGACCGATGCTGACTTCACCTTCTCCTCCAGCGAACCAGGTAGCACCTTTGCCTGTGCCCTCGACGGTGCCAGCTTTACGAGTTGCTTCAGCCCGGCGCAATACTCCGGCCTGGCAGCTGGAGCGCATACCTTCGCGGTCCGGGCCACCGACGCCGTTGGCAACACCGATCCAACGCCAGCCAACTACAACTGGACGATCACTGTTCCTGACACGCAGCCGCCAACCGTGCCGCAGAACCTGCAGGCAGTAGCGAGCAGTGAGACCCAGGTCGATCTGAGCTGGATAGCGGCAACCGACAATGTCGCTGTCACCGGCTACACCATCTATCGTGATGGCACTGAGCTGGCAACGACCAGCGGCATCACGACCACCTACAGCGACACGACGGTTGCCGCCGGACTGACCTACAGCTACACCATCGATGCCTTCGACGCCGCCAACAACCACTCGCTGCCTTCCAGTCCACCGACAGCCGTCACCACTCCCAGTGCCGGTGGGAATGGGACGGTGACGCTCGAACCGGTCGCTGACGGCTACGTCAACGCTGCCCAACCGGCTCAAAACTATGGCACCTCGAGCCGTCTCCGTACCGACGGATCACCGGACACGCGCAGCTATCTGAAGTTCAATGTGCCGACGGTGAGCGGTGTCATCACGAGCGTGACGTTGCGGGTCCAGGCGGCGAGCAACCTGACCTTTGGCGAAGGCGTCATAGTCAGCCCGGTGGTGGACAGCAGCTGGACTGAGGGTGGTCTGACCTATGGGAATGCGCCGTTGGTGGGCAGTGCCTACCAGACGGTCGGGACACCCATCGTCAACGGAGGCTGGATCGAATTTGATGTAACAGGGCTGGTGAGCGGGTCAGGGTTGGTGAGTTTTGCCTTGACCTCAGCGAACAACACAGCGCTCAGTCTGTACAGTCGCCAGAGTGGTTCCAGTTCATCGCCAACCCTGGTGATCACGACCAGTAACGGCAACGACACGACGCCACCAGAGACGATCATCGACAGCGCTCCACCATCGTCAGCCACGACGACAGACGCCGACTTCACCTTCTCGTCCAGCGAACCAGGCAGCACCTTTGGTGCGCTCTCGACGGTGCGAGCTTTACGAGTTGCTTCAGCCCGGCGCAATACACCGGCCTGTCAGCAGGACCGCATACCTTCGCGGTTCAGGCGACCGACGCTGTTGGTAACACCGATCCAACTCCTGCCGAATTACAGCTGGACGATCACTGTTCCTGACACGCAACCGCCAACCGTGCCGCAAAACCTGCAGGCAGTGGCGAGCAGTGAAACCCAGGTCGATCTGAGCTGGACAGCGGCAACCGACAACGTCGGAGTGAGCGGCTACACCATCTATCGCGATGGGATCGAATTGGCCACGGTGGGTAGCTTCACGTTGAGCTACAGTGACCAGAGTGTGGTGTCGAGCACCCTCTATAGCTATACGGTGGACGCCTTTGACGCGACCGGAAACCATTCTTTGCCGTCCAATCCGCCGGCAGTCGTCACCACGCCCAGTGCCGGTGGGAACGGGACGGTGACGCTTGAACCTATCGCTGACGGCTACGTCAATGCTGCCCAACCGGCGCAGAACTATGGTGCCTCGAGCCGTTTGCGCACCGACGCATCGCCGGACATCCGCAGCTATCTACAGTTCAATATCCCGAGCATCAGTGGGATCATCACGAGCGTGACGTTGCGGGTACAGGCCGCAAGCAACCTGGATAGTGGTCTAGGCGTCACGATAGGCCCGGTGGCGAGTAACAGTTGGGATGAAGGTAGCCTTACCTATGCCAACGCACCGTTGGTTGGGAGTGCCTACCAGACGGTCGGGACGCCGATTGCGAATGGACAGTGGATCGAGTTCGATGTGACGGGACTGGTGAGCGGATCGGGGTTGATGAGCTTTGCCTTGACCTCAGCGAACAACACAGCGCTCAGTTTGTACAGTCGCCAGAGTGGCTCCAGTTCATCACCGACCCTGGTAATCACGACCAGTAATGGCAACGACACGACACCGCCCAGACGACGATCGACAGCGCGCCAGCATCGTCGACGACGGCGACAAATGCTGACTTCACCTTCTCCTCCAGCGAACCAGGCAGCACCTTTGCCTGTGCCCTCGACGGTGCCAGCTTTACGAGTTGCTTCAGCCCGGCGCAATACTCCGGTCTGGCAGTCTGGAGCGCATTCGTTCGCAGTCAGGGCCACCGACGCCGTTGGCAATACCGATCCAACGCCAGCCAACTACAACTGGACGATCACTGTTCCGGACACGCAGCCGCCAACCGTGCCGCAGAATCTGCAGGCAGTGGCGAGCAGTGGAACCCAGGTCGATCTGAGCTGGATAGCGGCAACCGACAATGTCGCTGTCACCGGCTACACCATCTATCGTGATGGCACTGAGCTGGCAACGACCAGCGGCATCACGACCACCTACAGCGACACGACGGTTACCGCCGGACTGACCTACAGCTACACCATCGATGCCTTCGACGCCGCCAACAACCACTCGCTGCCTTCCAGTCCACCAACGGCCGTCACCACTCCCAGTGCCGGTGGGAATGGGACGGTGACGCTCGAACCGGTCGCCGACGGCTACGTCAACGCTGCCCAACCGGCTCAAAACTATGGCACCTCGAGCCGTCTCCGTACCGACGGATCACCGGACACGCGCAGCTATCTGAAGTTCAATGTGCCGACGGTGAGCGGTGTCATCACCAGCGTGACGTTGCGGGTTCAGGCGGCGAGCAACCTGTCATTTGGCGAAGGCGTCATGGTCAGCCCGGTGGTGGACAGCAGTTGGACTGAGGGTGGTCTGACCTATGGGAATGCGCCGTTGGTGGGCAGTGCCTACCAGACGGTCGGGACACCCATCGTCAACGGAGGCTGGATCGAATTTGATGTAACAGGGCTGGTGAGCGGGTCAGGGTTAGTGAGTTTCGCCTTGACCTCAGCGAACAACACAGCGCTCAGTCTGTACAGTCGCCAGAGTGGTTCCAGTTCATCGCCAACCCTGGTGATCACGACTCAGTAGTGGCAACGACAGACACAACACTGCCCTAGACGAGCTTCGACAGCGAGCCGCCCTCCTCGATCACGGCGTCAGATGCTGACTTCACCTTCTCCACTAGTGAGTCGGGCAGCAGCTTTCGTCATCGAGGAGGGTCTGATTCTATTTGACCGGGGCTGGTGAAAAGAGGTCTGTGCTTGGCGAGCTTCGCCGTGACCACGGCGAACAACACTGCTCTCAGCTCGTACCGGCGCCCGGGCCAAGGCGTCGATCGTTTAGCAATGCCCGTTGTTCCTACTCTCGTTTTCGCCACCAATTGAGTTCTGCGTCCAGAGCGGGACGAAGGGCCCTTGCCAGTAGTATCTTACTTTTCCGATGATAGCCAAAGAGGTAGCTGCCAGTCAGGTGCAACCTCCGCGCCGACCAGGTAATCACTGGAATCTGAACATCATGTCATTGAGCCATGTCGACAGATGAGAGTCTATCCAGAATTCCTGTACGTATGGGCATACGTACGCATTGTCCCCTTGACGCACCTTGTTCTACTGGATACCGTCAGTATATCGATTCCTAACGTGCGCCTAACCTCACGATAACACCATCGTAGGGTGCAGAGTGAGGACGGGAAAGACAGGTAGGTATCGATGGCGGTAGTAAAGGGTAAGGGGCACCCGCGAGCGCAAGGGGACCGCATGACAGATATTCGGCAATTGTCTACGAACGGAAGTCCTCCAGCCAGCATCTTTCGACCAATACGTATTCGGCAACAGGCAAGCTTGGCAGGGCAGCGACCTGTGCCAAGTCTCTCGTTAGTTATTCCGACCAGAAACGAGTCGAACAATATCGAACCTCTCGTCTCTCGATTGCAAAAGGCACTCGGCGACATTGAGGCGGAGATTATCTTTGTCGATGACAGCGACGACGACACTCCCCAACAAGTCAAATTTCTCAGTCAGAGAACAGCTATGCCCGTCCGTATTATCCATCGGGAGAGCGCTGAGCGCGCCGGTGGACTGGGTGGGGCAGTCGTTGAGGGGCTTCGTGCGGCTCGAGGATCCTGGGTCTGTGTCATGGATGCGGATCTGCAGCATCCCCCTGAACTAGTACCCGAATTATTGCAAAAGGCGCAGAGTACGGATGCCGAAATCGTCATAGGGAGTCGTCGCACCGAGGGGGGAACTGCTGAAGGAGGGTTCAATATCGCTCGCGCCGGGCTTTCGGCCGGATCGACTCTCGTGGCAAAGCGCTTGTTCCCCAAGAGCCTCTCACAGGTGAGTGATCCAATGAGCGGCTTCTTCCTGGTAAAGAAGAGTAGTCTCCAAGTCGATGAGCTCAATCCGAGCGGTTTCAAGATTCTCCTGGAAATACTCGTTCGCACACCCAAACTGCGAATCGCTGAGGTCGGATTCAGCTTCGGACAGCGATTGAGTGGGGAGAGTAAAGCATCCGCTCAGGAAGGTATCCGCTATCTAATGCTCGTTTCCAATCTCCGCTTTGGACGGGATGTGGCGCGCCTGGTTCGCTTCGGAACAGTCGGAATGACAGGGCTGGCGATCAACCTGATCCTTGTTGCTCTGTTCACTGAAATCGTCGGAATCTACTACCTCGCGTCGGCTGTGTTGGCGACCCAGGGTTCGACTCTCTGGAACTATGTTCTTACGAATCGGTGGGTATACGCAGACCGGGTCAGCCAGCGCCGCTCACTCTCAAAGATCGGTCTGTTCTACTCCATGAACAATGCCGCACTACTGTTGCGGGGCCCTCTAATATTTATTTTCACATCAATGTTTGCGGTGAACTATCTGGTGTCAACCGCTCTTTCATTGGTGATATTGATGTTCTTACGTTTTGCGTTGTCTGATTCGTTGATATGGAATGGGCAGAATAGTATGTCGAAGCACGCGAAATTATATAGCTACAACGTTCATGATCTGACGACAGTTGAGTCCGAGGTCAGGCTTCCAGAGCTCGAGCCATTCATGGTGGCGGTTCTTGACCAGAGTCCCGATATTCGGGTTCGAATCGGCGGGAACGGTTCCAAACATCCAGTGCAAACCAGCACCGATTCTCGACTCACGAGTTTTGTCTACCACGATGGCATCGGACCACTGGGATTTCAGATTGAGGCTGCAATTGGTGAAACGATCGACATTCAGGCTTCACGCCTGCTACGTCGTTCGCCACATGTCCTCTATACCAATGTCGTGGAGCCGATACTGCGATGGACATTTGTTGACAAAGGCTACGCACTCGTCCACGGTGCGGCAATCGCAGTAGATGAAGATGCCTATCTCATCACCGCCCTGACGGACACCGGCAAGACCACCACGACGCTCCGACTGCTGGATCGACAACGTCGCGCATCGGACCGCATGCAATTTCTTTCCGACGATCTCACATTAGTGGGGCCTGACGGAACAATTCTTAACTATCCTAAGCCGATGACGATCAGTAACCATACAGTCGCTGCGGTCAGAACGCCTCTGCTGAGTCGTCGCGAGCGCCTGACACTTCCATTGCAGAGTCGCGTTCACTCGCGGGAAGGGCGACGACTCGCGCTATTGCTGGCGAAGACGCGCCTACCAATGGCGACCATCAACACAATCGTGCAAATGCTCATTCCCCCGCCCAAGTATCACGTGGATCGCCTTGTTCCTTCGGCAAAATCAGCGTCGAAGGCGAAACTCGCAGGTATGTTCATTATCGAACGAAGCGCCGACAACAACAGCATCTTGACTTCAGATGAAACGCTCGAAGTGCTCATGCGTAATTCGGAAGATGCCTACGGTTTCCCACCGTATGACGAGATTCGATCCTTCCTCTTCAATATGCGCGGCACAGATCTACGTGCCGCGGAACGCAAGATTGTTTCGAGCGCTCTCGGCGACATTCGGGCGCGCCGTATGTGCAGCAGCACATTAGGATGGGCAGAGGCCATCTTGCCAGCGGTCTATCGCGACTTTAGTGATCGAAGCGAGGCTCGCACCGCTATGAACTTCGGCGAGCTATCCGGTTCGATGGTCAGTTCAGCCGACTGATGACATTCGCACCGGATCGAGCGAACCCTCGAAACATCGAATCGAGATAGCAATTATCTTCCCGCCAGGACGGCTTAAATCGGAGTCTGGCGGGAAGACGCATGATGCCACACCCGATCTTGTTATTAGTATATTGATGAGCTTGACAGGTAGAATAGCGTGAACAATGGTAGTGTCGCAGCCGTCATGAAGACGGTGACTACTCCCAGCACTCAATTCAAAACATGGACCGTTGCGCGAGCACAGCTGATCGACTATGGCCTACTCGCGGCGACGATGATCGCTGGTGGGGTGCTTCGCCTATGGCAATTGGATGCGGTCGGTTTCAATAGCGACGAAGCGGTATATGCGGGGCAAGCAGCTGCTATTGCCGGCGACAACGTGCTGTCGGAATTCTTTCCGATGTTTCGTGCTCACCCACTCCTGTTTCAGTATATCTACGCACTCTTCTTTCCACTGGTAGGACCTGAGGAAGTCGACATCCTTGGGAGGACGCTCGCAGCGGCAATTGGTCTTATTGCTGTCTTTCTCGTGTATTTGACGGGACGAAATCTGTACAGCCGAAGAGTCGGGGTCATAGCAGCACTCCTCGTCAGTCTGATGCCCTATCATGTCATCGTTAGTAGACAAGTGCTGCTTGATGGTCCAATGACCATGTTTGCAACGCTAACGTTGCTCCTTCTCGTCCAGTTTGGGCGCACAGAGCGACAGATCTGGCTCTACGCCGCTGGCGCAAGCATGGGCTTAACCGTCCTCTCCAAAGAGCCGAGCATCATAATGCTCGCCGCGATCTACGCTTTTCTCGCTCTGTCTTCAGATATCAAGACAAGGATCCGGGACCTCATTATTTCCGGAGCTTGTATGGTGCTGGTCATCGCGCCGTTTCCCATATCTATGGCGATCGCTGGCGGGGGTGGCTCAACAACGGCACAGCAGTATCTGGTCTGGCAACTTTTCAGACGCCCGAACCATGTCTGGAGCTTCTACCCGACCACAGTACCTTTCGCGATTGGACCGCTGGTTGTCCTTCTGGCAGCGGTCAGCATCTGGCTTTTGCGAAAATCGATCAGCTGGCGTGAGACACTGCTGCTCTCGTGGGTCATCGTGCCTGTTGCCTTCTTCCAGCTGTGGCCAACAAAGGGGTTTCAGTATCTTCTACCGATTGCGCCGGCGCTGGCGATCCTGGCTGCTCACGCGCTAATTGTCTCGCTTCCGAACGCAAAGTTTTTGACTCCAGTCGCCAGCAATTATCGCCGGTGGTTCCAAGTTGTTGCGATTTCTGTCGTCGCAGTTAGCTTGCTAATTCCTAGCTGGCAAAGAATTCAGCCTTCTGGATCGGGCACGTTTCTCGCCGGGACTGGCGGGGTGCCCGGTGGTAGAGAAGCGGGCGAGTGGATACGGTTCAACACTCCCGAGGGTTCCGAGTTCATGGCTATCGGACCTTCAATGGCGAATATTGTGCAGTTTTATGGTCATCGACACGCGCTCGGGCTTGCGGTCAGCCCGAACCCGCTTCATCGAAATCCTTCATACGAACCGATCATCAATCCAGATTTTCAACTCCGAAACGGAGATCTCCAGTACATCGTCTGGGACTCATACTCCGCTGGGCGCTCATCCTTCTTCTCGGACAAGGTGATCAACTATGCCCGGCGCTACAACGGACGTGTAGTCCACACCGTATCGGTCAAAACGACCACTGCGGGAGGCGATGAAGTTGAGACTCCGGTAATCATCATCTATGAGGTGCGACCATGAACAACCATCGACGTTTGTTAGGCACGATAGCCACCGTTGTTGCGTTGCTTGGAATCGCAAGTCCAGTCTTCGCGCAAGCCGGACCGAGCGGTTCGCCCGACAAAGACACTACGACCCCGATCAAGCATGTCATTACTCTCATGCAGGAGAATCACTCCTTTGACAACTACTTTGGCACTTACCCGGGTGCGAACGGTGTCCCGGAGGGCACATGCTTGCCAGTCGATCTCAATGACCCACAAGCTGGCTGCGTGGAGCCGTTTCATATTGGTGATCTCCCTATTGAAGACCTGGATCACAGTAACGACACTGCTCTTCTGCAGCTCAACGGCGGGAAGATGGATGGCTTTGTATATGCTCAAGAATTACGCAACCACGATGGAAGCCTGGCGATGGGCTACTACGATGATCGTGACCTGCCCTACTACTGGAACATAGCTGACAATTATGTCTTGTTCGACAGTTTCTTTAGTGCCGCGCACGGCGGTAGCGTCTGGAACCACAACTATTGGGTAGCCGGTTCTCCCATCACGGCACGGGGCACAATCCCGGACGAAGGTTTTGACGCACCTACGATATTTGATCGTCTGGAGGAATCAGGAGTTTCCTGGAAATTCTATGTTGAGAATTATGATCCAACGATAACGTACCGGGCGTTGGCGGAAGGCGGACCTCGCTCAGCTCAGGTCATCTGGGTCCCTATTCTCAGCATGGCGCGCTATATCGATGACCCAAGCCTCTTCGAACATATCGTGCCGCTAAGTGAGTATTACGAAGATCTCGCAAACGACACGCTACCGGCAGTGGCCTATATGGTGCCGTCGGGCGCGAGTGAGCATCCTCCGGGCAGCATTCGGTCAGGAATGCGATTCGTTCGCTCTCTCGTCCAATCGCTCATGCGAAGTAGCGCGTGGGATGAATCAATGCTACTGGTGACCTATGACGACTGGGGTGGATGGTATGACCACGTCGAGCCACCCGTCGTTGATGAGTACGGGTACGGGTTCCGCGTGCCTGCATTCATGGTGAGCCCCTACGCCAAGCAGGGCTACATCGACAGCACGACGCTCGACTATACATCGATCATGAAATTTATTGAGGAGAACTGGAAGCTCGATTCTGTTGCTGAGCGCGATGCCGCCGCCAACTCGCTGACCAATGCATTTGACTTTACTCAACCACCACGTCTCCCGGTGTTCATGGGACTTGACCGTGACACAGCAATCAAGCCGCGACCTCGCCGGGAAGTCGTGTACGTAGCGTACTCATTTGCTCTTGGTGCCGCCGGGTTACTGATGTCGGCAGCTGTATTCACTGCCTTCCGCTCTAAGCGTTCAGGTGCGCGACGGTGATCAGTATGAGTTATCGACGAACCACATCATCCAGAATTCGTTGCTGGCAACGTTGCGTAGCCGGCGCTGCCGCACTCGTGGTTGCGCTCCTGATCACAACGCTTCTCGACACGAGTGGGGTTAAAGCGCAGGCTGAACCGGCTCCACTTGGGACATTTATCGATATTTTGACGCCCTCTTCGGCAACCGTTGGAGAAAGAATAACAATTTCAGTTCAACTGTATACGGCCCTCGATCCTCAGCCAGGCGCGCTTGGAAATGAGGCAATCGAACTCTTTATCGACGGTACGTTTGAGCGCCGGGTGCGAGGAGACGAGCAAGGGCTTGCCACATTCGTTCTGTCTCCAGATCGACCGGCGGGCCTGTACCAGCTAACTGCACAGTATGGTGGGACATCTGATCTAGCTGCCTCGACAAACTCTGCTTTCTTGACCATAGAGCCTGCCAGTATCAAGATACAGACTATTCCACCTGAGGCAGGGCTGCGATTTTCGCTCGACGACAACGTCGCGGAAAGCAACAGTGACGGGCTAGTAGAGTTCCACGTTTCGAATACCGGAACATTTCATCTCGACTTCATCGGGAGTGCTGATCCTGAGGCTCGCGTCTACCTCGATCGGTGGGGTGACGAAGTCTTTACCCACGATCGAACGGTCGAAGTAAAAGGGGATATTTCCCTAGAAGCCGGATTCGAGATCCACTATCCGGTCTCAATTAGCTTCGTCGACCTTCAGGGCAATCCGGTCCCTGCTGACCAGATCACAGCGGTGTCGATGACGAGCAACCACGGTCAAAGAGTTACTCTGACAAATGACGAATTGGATGTCTGGCTGCAGGCTAGCCGCGTTACTCGGCGTCGCGATGGCCTTGAGCTTGTTCCCGCGCTCTGGTCGATAGAGAGTGTCGAAATCAACGGCACGAGTGTCGTGAACCGTAATCAGCAGCGCTTCGACCTGATTTCCGCCGATAGCTGGAAAATCGAACTTCTACTTTTCTCCGCACACGTCACCGCTCGAGATTCTTTCTTCCGCTTCCCAATCGGAACTGGAATTGAACTGCACTATCCAGACGGCACGACAAAGTTCTTCCCTTTTGATTCCAATGATGAGGTCAAGCTGTACTCGATGCCTCGCGGAGATTACTTCATTCGCGTCGTCGGCGTATCCGGAATGGCGCCCCTTTCCCCGGTTGCTCTGACACGTAACCAGGAAGTAGATCTGCTTGTGTTGAGCTACCTGGATATCGGTGCCGCGGGAGCAGTTGCGTTCGCTATCGTTCTCGGGCTCCTACTAGCGGGGCGACCAGGAATCCCTCGCTACATTTGGAGAATCGTTACTCGTGCCCCTCACCACAGAGTTCCAGGGCCAGTCGGAGCGATCCCCACGACTGCGCGCCCGCGAGCTGCAACTGTCAACGGGTACCAGGGCTATCGGCCACCGAAGTTGCGAAAGCTGGGAGACCTATCTGTCGCGAGCAAGGGTGCGCCGCCGCCCGGTCCCATCCTCACAAACGCGCATTCGCAAGCGAATCCAGTTGCGTTCGAGACTGGCGAGAACAGAGCCCAGAACTCCCGACCACCAAGGTTTCGCAAACTGCGAGACTTATCGGCTGTGAACCAGGCTGCCGTGCCACTCGGTTCCAATACAACGACTGCACACGAGTCCAACGAAAGTGGATACCCGGACGATGAGTCGCCAAAGTTTCGCAAACTGCGGGATCTATCGGCCGGAATGGGAGCAGGCGATGAATAAGCGCCAAACAAGAAGATTTTCGGGTTTAGCAGGAATATATCTCACCGTGCTAGCACTCAGCTTTCGGGGCCAGCTGGCACCACGTAAGCGCAGCCCAGGAGATCGATTCGGAGTCGCCAATCCCCGTTCTGGCGTATTACTACATATGGTACGATGTCACCTCGTGGAATAGAGCAAAACAGACTATCCGGTAATTGGACGCTATTCCAGTTCCGATCAATTGGTCATGCAGTCTCACATCCGATGGGCGAAAGAGGCTGGCATCGACGGCTTCATAGTGAGCTGGAAGAGCACGCCAAAGCTAAATGAGCGGCTGGACCAACTTATCAAATTGTCCCGGGAAGAAGGATTTAAGCTCGTCATTATCTACCAGGGGCTCGACTTCGAACGCAACCCTCTCCCGGTTAGCCAAATAACGGCGGATATGGACTATTTTGCGGAGCGCTGGGGGAGCGATCCTGTATTTGATCTTTACTCAAAACCGGTGGTCATCTGGTCCGGGACCTGGGAATTTCAACCGATTGATGTTGCCCACGTAGCGGACAAAGTCAGCGATCGTTTGTTGTTACTCGCTTCTGAGAAGAACCTCGATGGTTACGAACGCCTGGCTGATCTCGTCGATGGCAACGCCTACTATTGGTCGAGCGTAGATCCCAACACTTATCCCGACTACCCAGACAAACTCATTGAAATGAGCCAAGCAATCCACGACCGTGGACAGATTTGGATCGCACCGGCGGCACCAGGCTTTGACGCAAGACTAATTGGTGGTACCCGTGTCGTCGAACGCCAGGATGGGGATACCCTTCAACAGCAACTCGAAGGGGCGCTCGCATCCGCGCCCGATATGGTGGGCTTGATAAGCTGGAATGAATTCAGCGAAAATTCCCAGATTGAGCCAAGCCAGAAGTATGGTGATCGTTACCTCCAAGTGGTGGCAGAATTTCTCGGTTCCAAGCCACCGATCATTGAATTCGATTCCAGCAGCACAATTGGAGCGGCTCCTCCGCCGACGAGTACGAGTTACGCTGGCCCTACGTTGATTATGTTGGCGCTCGTTCTTATTGGATCCGTGATGGTCATCATTTGGCGTTCTCGGATCGGGAAAGTTGGAGATCGCAGAACGGAAATCCGTCAAGGGCTAGATTAGGCCGAGAATCGCGTTTCGAACTGTTCACTAACGGGAAGCCGTCTCAAGAGGTTGCCCCGCTATCAGGTCACATTCGGTGATATGGCTGTTCGCGATCGAGTTGGGTCACAACGGCGGCCAATCTGTTTGGATAAGCCGCCATTTAGCCCCTCCTACCCGCTGTCGATGACTGTCCCGTCATCCTGTACGAATTGCCAGTCATATCCGTCTGATCGTAGATCTAGCACGAGAACACCGTAGCCGGCATCCCATTCAAAAGCCAGATTCGGCTCCAGTGATGGATCGACGCCGTAAACGTTCTTACCTCCAGTACCGGCAACAAACGCCTGGATACCGTCCGGGGCTACCTCTCCGTCGCAATTCTGCGGTGCAAATCGCTGGTAGTTGTGATCATGTCCGGAGAGCATGATATCGACACCATAGGTCTGATAGAGCAGACAGAGCGAACGATATCCATCGCTATTGTAGTCATTGTGATATTTTCCAGCCGTCCAATAGGGGTGATGGAACGCCACGATGAAGTGCAGGTCAGGGTGCGCGGCCAACACGCTCTCGGCAAACTTGTATTGCAAAGAACCCACCCCGCAGCCATCAACATGCGAGCAGTCCGTGTCAATTACGAGCAGTCCCCAACTCTTAGAAAGTTGCCGCCAGTAGTATGACGTGCCCCAGTCAAAGTAGTCGTGCCAGCCCTGTGCTCCACTCGTCTGGTACTCATGGTTACCGGCAACAGGCAGAGTGATTGTCTTCAATCGCCCCCAAGTCGGATCATACGATTGAAGGTATGCGTCGAGCGAACCGTTCTCGTACTGCGTGTCGCCTAGCACAACGACAAAATCGGGGTCTTTTCCGAGCGCCACATCTGAGGTGTACTTTTGGCGGCAACTGTTCGCGGTTCCAGAATTGTTATTCCAGTTGTCCGATGACGGATCGCAGGCGATGTCACCGACTGCAACTATCCGGATGGTATCTCCGCCAGGTGGAAGAGCCGTGGCCGTTGCGCTTGGGCCTTGTGTTGGTTCAGGCATCGGGGTCGGAACTGCCCCATTCCACGTTTCGGCCAGAATGTCCAGGTAGACTTCACCCCATTCTGTGGCCGGCTCGATGGCTGTGCCTTCACCCCACTCATTGAATGTCGTAATTAGTTGCCAGGGTTCGCCGCTCGCTACCATCTCCTGAACATCGCTCTGCCAGCGCTCAGGATCGCGTTCGAGACGAGGACTACTTTCGTTTGCGTGCCAGAAGCCAGGGCTAATGGAATATGAATAGCCCTTCTGTCGATCAGCAGAATTCGCAGGCGCGTATTGATGCCAGGAATCGGGTTGAGTCGAACAGCTCCCATATCCAGGAAACACCTTCAGGACGACGTACACGTCAAAATCGGCGGCAGCGTCCATCCAGCGCTCGGCTACATCACAGGTGGTGTCGTCGGCATTGTAAACGAACACAACAAACCTGCCATCGACGCGAAGGTAATCGGAATCAGAGGCGAGATTATCCCTTATGTAGGTCAGGTCATCCCTGATCTGCGTGCGAGACAGATCGGTTTGCCCTTCCATTTCGTCATAGATTGCCCATTTGAACCCGGTTCCATCGGTCGCATTGAGGATCGCTTTGAGGTCGGTATCTGTATGATGCCCTGGTCCCCACCATGATGCAATTCCAGCCTGGATATGAGCACCTTGCATCCAGGCTATATGCTGACGGATCGTCGCGGCATCTCCGGTATCGTAGAAGCCTAAGGTCGGCTCATAGTGGGTAAAAGGAGAGGTTTCGCCTTGAGTCCACGATTCCGGAAACCAAGGGTAGTAGAAGGCCGCGCGAATCGGAAGACTTAGCGAGTCACCACCAGCGTTGAATACCGCCGTACCGGTTGGAGCAGGCTTGGGTTTGGTTTTTGGTATCTCAACGGTCGTAAAGACCGGAGCAGTTGGTTTACTCGCAACAGTTTTCGAAGCCATGGTGAGATTCAGGCGGGGTGACGTATCTCCGGACTCGCGGCTCGCAAGTTTCAGCTGTTGCTGGTCGTTTGTCATGAGAATGAGATTCAGTACCGTGCCGGGACGAGCAACCGATGTAACGTCGACTGTTAGCCATTGGCCAGGAGATGCTGTCTCTGACGCACCAATCAGTGCCGAGGTAGGCTCTGGTCCATTCGCATACGTAACCGACAATTCTCCCCAACCGTCACTCGTTAGATAGAGTTCGATTCCGGTATGCTGTGGGGATTCCGCGAAGATCTGAATTGCGGCTTGATCGATTTCAGAAATATCCTGAAGATCGAAACGGATGTAGCTTAGCATCTGAGGAGAGCCGTCTACGCGCAATGCGGCTCTGTCGCCAAAATTTTTATCCGATTGGACGGAATCTACATACGCGTCAGCAATCGGATGTACGACAATTTCGGCGCCAGTTGCGGTCGGCTCGGCATGTTGGAGGAGCCCAAATCCCGCTGTTAATGAAACACCAACTAGGCTTACCAGAGCTAAAAGCAATAGCCTTCGACGCTTCATTCAGTTGACACTTTTCGAGTTAGCACTGCGCAATTTCGCTGCAAAATTCTTCGTAGGCTTCAGGAGCGCTTCGAATCCATCGACCGCTGCGGTGTTTCATAGACTTGAAAGAATCGGCCAGGCCTAAGGTGATCTTCATCCGCAGTGCCCCCGACGTAGGCGCTTGCCCAGGGCGACATTCTTGAACATGTGCTTGAGAGTTGATCCATCTACGTCACACCGGTCCTTGAGTCAGCATTAGATATTTGCAGGATAGTCTGGACGAAGGCGTCTAGAAACGGCTGGCCTGAACCCTGAGATGGTAGGCCCAAAGACTGTTCCCTCATAAACATAAGGCCAGTCACGTATTTCCAGAGGGTGTGGTGCTATTGGACAAAGAATCCCTCTTTTCTGTGCGTGAAAAGATAGCGAGGTTCCTAGATCTTACCATTATGGTACGTGAAAACGCCGGCACTTTACTGCAAACTCAACATCTGGGCCTGTTGCGAAGAGGCGACTTCTCTATCATCCAAACACCGATCACTCGCGACTATTGACTTTGTGATTCAGCTAGCACGCAAAGCTCCGTTCCATTAGTGGTATTGAAGTCTATTCCGATCGACCCGGATCATCATTGATGTTGGAAACGAACGTATCCCGCAATCGTTAGAATTCGGTTTGACCTGAGAAGACAACCATCAATATGCGACCGGTCTCAGGAAATTCGAGCTTTCCTGCTAGAGCGCTACGATTTACACGTGCAAAATAGCTCGTTCGTGAAACAGTTCGGGGCATCGTCGAAAACGACCGTGTGGTTCCTGTAAAGTGCGAGGATGATAACCTGCTTCTACTGCGTCCGACGATGAGAAAGGAGACGCTGGCAGTGCGTGATGATGAATACGGCTGTCTATTGCTATTCGCGGGCATAGTACTCATCCCGGCCATTGTCAGCGCGATTGTCTCGATCTCATTGATCTATGTATTCGTGTGGAACTAGCTGTATGCCCATGACCTGCTGCCTTTTTTCGACTCGCCGTCGCTTTCGTTGAAGTAATAGGTCGTCTCTTCGCCGGCGTCACCGAAGCCAACTCGTCAAGCTCGTCCTCAAACGCCTCGACATACTCAATTCGCTAGCCGGCACCTTCCTGGGGTTCATCAGCTAGCCCGCCATCGTTAAGCCTATGGACGCATCCGCTTCATCCGCAATCTCGAAGACACAACCTGAGCTGAACTGCCCGTTAGCTCTCAGGACGTGGGCGCCGAAGAATCGATGCTGAATTCGACTTTCTACGGCGCGTCCCTAACAAGCGATTGACGGAGGTGGCACATGACGATTCTCGAAACACGAGTCGGCAACAGAACATACTCTCAGGGTGATTTGGTCTGCTGGTGATCCAGTCTGACGGACGCCATAAGCAACTGGAGCTGCTACGGAATGCATCGTCGCTGATCACGAGAAAGGATGCTCTTTTCCGAGATCGAAATTAAGGATCTAGATGGAGTGAATCGGAGAGCCAGTCTCCATAAAGTCTATCGCTGTGTAATGTTGCAGGTCTCAATCCGACGTTTCGCGGCAACACAAATCCGATGTAGATCTGGTCATCAGTTATACGGGTAAGAACTCTACCCAAGTGGGCTTTGACGAGCCGTTGAACAACGCAGAGGCCCAATCCCTGGGCCAACGTGCAGGATTGCTCCCTTTCACCACGTCGGTCTGCGTTTGGGCGAAAGAGTTCTTCAGAATTCTGTCGTGAGATCGTGTTCTCGATGACACAAAGCACTCTCGTGCGCCCACCGCGCAAGTGGACACGTACAGGCATCTCCGGAACACCGTATAGCAAAGCATTCTCAAGGAGGTTGAGGAGTATCTGGTCAATTCGATCAGGATCCGCGAGCAGACCGAGATTTTCTGGAGAGCGCGCTTCGATCGTGACTTCCACACCAAGATCGCTCGCCATTGGCCGCATCTCGGCCAGGCAGGCTTCAACACTAGAATGGAGGCTGAGTTGCTTGAGCACGAGAGTCAGACTTCCCGGTTGGGCTTTCGTGACGTCGAAATCACTGATCAATCTTTCTAAGCGCAAGGCAGCCCGGTTGGCCGAGGAGAGGAAGTCACGCTGGACTTCTCGTAGCGGGCCGGTACGGCCCGCCAAAACGATCTCCAGTATCCCTCGAATGGCCTGTACCGGTGTCCGCAGTTCATGGAGCATAGTTGCGGAAGTTTCATCCTGTGCGCTCATCGTCCCGTGCAAATTTCTGCCATCGATGTTGGATACATCAATCGAGTCTTTCGGAAACGATGCCGGAACCTTTCGACGTTGTTCTCCTGCCGATCGATGAAGCGATTTCATTGCTCATCTCTCCCTAATACCCTCGATACTCGCACTTACAGACCTTCGGCACACCTGCGAGACTCATACCACTGACAATCACCTAGGCGCGAACTCACGGCGTATTACCACTTCATGCAATGACTCGAACCAATTAGAGGTCACGAGCAATGGGTGAACGTTGATTGGCCTTACAAGCTGGGCGCAACTTTGTAAGACTCTCACTGTCAAAATGGCAGACATCGCCGAGTTGGGGGCACTTCTCACTAAAAACCATGGGAACTCTGTCGAGCTACCTATGCATGATTCCCCGAGTACACAATTGCTATATGTTCCGGTACTAGGGTACTTGTGAGCCCAGGGCTATCGGCAGGGATACAAGTACGGACTGGCCGGGAGCTTCGTACCGAATGAATATGACTATTTACTATTTCGGCTCTGGCTCAAATCCTGGGGAAAGCCGGACGACAAAAGGATTCAAGCAGTCCGCAAGCACCGTATCATCGGAGTAACCCATCAAACGTATCATTTGACAAAACCCGCTTAGCTCAACGATTCAAGGCAAAGATTTCGATTCTATTGAGGCGATTTCACGTAGCTCTGCCAGCTCGTCGCTTCGACGAAGTCCGAATCGCCAATTTCGCTTGCATATGGCTTGCCACACTGCTTGCTCATCTTGCCTGTAGTATGGGTACATTTCCCGTCGCTGTCTGGGCCGTAGGTGCCTGTCCCGCATGGATCTGGCGACTGCAGATCGCTAGCCGGCACTGGCCCAAATTCGCCAAGCTGGCTAGCAGGCGCAGTGTGCTAGCTAACGCGTAAAGGGGCCGGTTGGAGCATTATTAGGCCCGCTTCAACCTGGCAGCATTCGGAGCTTCATATGATAACAAACACATCGGGAGCTTCTAGCGGGCGATGAGTCGGGTTGAGGCCTATTCGATCAAACATCGGACGATTGCCGAAGCCGATGGAAATATCGAACGATCTATCGAATCACTAAGTAACCGAGAGCGACTTTAGACGAACATTGATACCTTCCACACGACGAAGTGAAGGCTGTGTATTCGACGGTCGACGCATGTAGACTTAGCGTGCAGGATCGTCGAAAGACACTCACCGCAGCCGCGACTCTTCCACCAAACAGCAACAGGTCCCGTCGCCGAAGTTCTTTTGGCCTAGCCTAAGCACTACCTAATAACCTGCCAATATGTACTACGTGGTAGGTAGGCTAGCTCTAGTACTCTGGTATTGGTTACGGAACAGTCGAGTCGATCACTTGAAACTATTCATGGACGGAATCCTGGGAATAGTTGAGTACGGCTCGGCTCAAAAAACCGTCTGGCGACGGGCTGATTTTTGGGAGAAAGGCAAGATGGCGACTTTAGCGGCCGATCCTCACCAGCACGTAGTCATAGTTGACGACGATCCGGTCACCACCAAGGTGGTGCGTTTCATTCTCGAGGACGAAGGCTATGCCACTACTGTCCTCCATCGTGGGAACGCCGTCGTCGAGACTGTAACCAGCCGAGAAACCGACCTCGTCATCCTCGACGTCAACCTGCCAGACGTCGACGGCTTCTCCCTCACCAAACTATTGCGAGCACAACATTACAACGGTGCGATCATCCTGCTTACTGGACGTAGCGCCGTCGCAGACAAAGTCCGTGGCTTCCAGATTGGCGCAGATGACTACGTAACCAAACCCTATGAACCGCTCGAACTCCTGGCACGGGTGGGGAATGTCATCCGTCGCACCAGCCAGGTCGTCCAGCGCCCCCTGGAAAGTGTCCTGCAAGTTGATGACGCCGAACTCTCACTCAGTGAACTCACGTATCGCAGTGATGTCGTCGAGCCGGTCTTGCTCACCCCGACCGAGATGAGGATCCTCGAGATATTGATGCGTAACAGATGGATGGTGATTAGTCGGGAGACACTCATCGATCGGATCTGGGGAATTGATTTCGTCGGGGATACCAACCGTGTCGATGTCTACGTCCGTCGCCTGCGGCGCAAGATCGAACCCAATCCTCGTCAGCCACGCTACCTCCACACTGTTCGTGGCGTCGGCTACGTCTTTCGCGAAGAGTCGGAAGAAACAGCTGTCGCATAATTGCGACGGCGCATCGTACTTGCCCCCATGCGACCCACTTTGAGTCACGGTTAATCGTCTACGGGTGACTGAGTCAACGCATTCCCATGCGAAGCACCACGATAGATTCGTCGTCGGAGCAGAGTGTCCCTCCGTCGCTCGCGGTCTGCTCGAAAAACCAGCCACCCAAGACGCTGCGGCATAGAGTCGCGCTGGTTCCGGCTTCAGCACGTACAACGAATTCCTCAACACAGCCGAGATAGTCGATTGGAGGGCAGACCAGAAGAGCCTGCTCCCAAATGCTGTCCGGAAGCTGGTCCAGCGGCGGGTCAGTCACAGCCGCGGCCCCAGATTCGGCTAGCGCATGCCGCTGGACCAGCGTCTGGTACTGCAGATAGAACAGTGCTTGAGCTCGTCGCTCGAGAGAACTGCATTCCTGACTAAGGGGCTCCGTTCCGCAGGGTGCGCTTATCCGTAGAATGGCAAGAGCGTTTTCATACGAGAGAACCATAACGTAGTGGGTTTTCGGAGAAGTCGAACCTTGATCCGAAACGACGTAGGCTGCGCGGTGGATCTCATCCGCGATCTGGATGCCCTCAGGAAGCGCCGGAATCTGACCATCAGTGTTGCCTACCAGAATCTTGGTGATAGATTCCCAGGCTAACTGAGCCGCCTCTGTTGTGTCATACAGATGGATGCTGCAGGCCGCACTCGTGAACGGTGCAGCGAGTTCCTCCTCGCGAGCTCTTCGATTGGCAGCCGCAATCTCATCTGGAGTCATGAAGCCATCAGCATCTTCCGCAGGGAGGCTTGGCGCCTCAAGAACCCAAACCAGGAGTGCACCGGTGATCCAGTTGCCGGATGACGCATCAAGAAGCTCTTGATCGATAGGGAGATTAAGCTGATTCGAATCGAGATCCTGGATTTGCTCTTTAGCGATGATCTCGAAATTCGCGGGCAGGCTTCGCTCTTCAATACAAAGCTGTTTGGCCTGGGTGCTAGTCGTGAAAATCGGGACAGATTCAATCCCCTGGTTAAGCGGGATCTTCGAGCACCCTGCTGCGAACAGCAGTAGCAGAAGGGTTACGAATATGAAGCAATTACGAAGAAACCGTCGCACCTAGTGGCCTTTCTCATTGATTTCGCCGGCAGGCAGGACAGATATCGTTTCCAACCCGAATTCAGATGCAGTTTGTCAAATGCGGGTTACGGAATTGGGGCGAAAAGTCGATAGTCAGCGCACCAACCTGCGCCTGCTCCTGGGCATTAGTCGGCGTAACCACCAATGAAAGGAACTCGCCAAGGGTATCAACCGTTAGACGCGCCATCGACGATCCATGTTTATTTGTGACCATTGTCGCCCGTTGTTTGCGTACGTTGCGGCGTGTACGGGTGAGTGCGGCGAATGCGGATATATGGATATTATCGACTGCTGGAGCGAAAGAGACTTTGCCGTGAATGTCTCGGGACGCATCCAGGGAACGGCCTACCGGCTCACTGTGTTTGGTCCCTGGATTGCAATTAGCCTCCGACTTCAATCAGGCCACTTTCCGAAGGAATTCACGGTTATGTCAATTTATCACTCCAGGCGAGCACATACCAGTTCAAGAATTCTTTGCGAGTCGCACAGCGTCTGCGAGCGCTTCGATCCCAGCGATGTTATTGGGCTCTATCCAGAGCATGATCTGATCGGCGCCAGCTTCTCGAAAAAGACTGAGTTCCTCCGCAATCGAATCAATAGACCCCTCTATTGTGTATCCATTCCACCAGATCGATGGTGGGCCTTCCGGCGCACGCACAACGACCTCAACCATTTTCGTGACTGACGCGGGATCTCGTCCTTCAACTTCGCATGCCGTCGCGAAGCGCCGCGAAGCCTCTATGAAGCCTTCTAATGTCCCGTTCGTCGCTGGAAAGGAGGCGGTCCAAATGTCGGCGTGTCGCGCAGTCAGCCGCATCATGCGCGGCCCGCCGAGCGAACCGACGAGAATCGGCGCCCCGGTGGGAGTTGGCCCCTTCGGCTCGAAAGCGATGTCGTGTGCCTGGTAATAGGTTCCCTCAAATCGATCGATGCTTCTCTTGCGAACAAGTGGCGCAATTATTTCCATCGCTTCTTCAAAGCGACTCACCAGCCGGTCGGTTGGAAAACCGAAATTTTCGTGTTCTGTCTCGGAATCTCCTGCGCCGACTCCGAGGATCAGGCGACCGCCACTGATCTCGTCCATCGTGTCGGCCATGCGGGCCAACAGAGCTGGATTCCTGTAGCCGGTGCATGTCACATACGAGATCAATTTGATCGTTTTCGTCGCTTCCGCTAGAGCACCAAGCATCGTCCAGCATTCCCAGTGGTGGAAAAGCAAATGATCGAGCACTCCGACGAAGTCATAGCCTAACGCTTCAGCCGTCTGTGTCATTAAGCGCAAGCTGGCATAGTCGGAAGTCTTACCTCCCATCATCCCCTCGCCACCTACCGGCAAGTACATTCCTATTTCGAAGAGACCTTTTTCCATAACTATCTGTCCTCATCTTCTCGAACACATTCCGGTGATTTGCATAATCGCCGCAACTACTGGCTTCTAAACACCCTTCTTGCCATCGTACGATTGAGACTGCACTCAACCGCGTGCCGGCTGAAAGGAGACATTGATTTGCCAGTATACGTTGGTCTATTCAATTTCACGGAGAGCGGTTTGCGGGCGATGCGGGAGTCGCCTGCGCGCACCAAGGAGGTCGTGCACTGGTTGGAAGATCAAGGTTTCGGAATTCTTGCCATCTACTACACGATGGGGCAGTACGATCTGATCTGCATCATTGAAGCTCCGGATGAGGAATCACAAATCAGGGCAGTGCTCGCGTTGAATCAACAGGGGCTGTTCCGAACATCGACAATGAAGGCCCATTCGGTCGACGAATTTGCGGCGATCGTCGAGAAGCTTCCGTAAGAGAGCACGAATTACCATGCCGGATGTCCTGACTGGCCTCAGCCTTGTTGCTGTTGTGCTTGTTGTGTCAGCGCTCGCGTCAGGTTTCGTCGAACGTGCGCCTCTTTCCTTTCCGATGATTTTCATGGGGATAGGCGTGTTGATCGGTAGCCGAGGCCTTGGTTTCGTAGACCTAGAGGTTCATGATCCTACGCTCGAAGTCCTCGGAATCGTCACGTTGTCTCTTGTGCTCTTCCTCGACGCCCTGAACCTCCGTCTGGAGGAGTTTGGATCTGAGTGGTTGCTTCCAGTGCTGGCGCTCGGACCTGGCACGATCTTGACCGTTGTCATTTCGACCCTGGCTGCGGTCTGGCTCTTCGGTCTCAGTTGGAGCGTAGCTCTACTTCTTGGAGCGGTTCTCGCATCAACGGATCCTGTGGTCCTACGCGAGGTCGTCAGAGACCATCGAATTCCCGGATCCGTGCGACGCTCACTGACGGCCGAAGCAGGCACGAACGACCTGGTCGTGCTCCCAGCGGTGCTCGTCCTCGTTGCAGTTGTGTCCGGCAACGCTGGAGGTACAGGCGGCTGGATCAAGTTCCTGGCGAGCCTACTCGTCCTAAGCCCGCTCATTGGCGCGCTGATTGGAATCGCCGGCGCAGCCGCGATGACCTGGGTTGATGAGAGACACCAGATTCGCACAGAATTTCAGGCGCTTTACGGTGTCGGCCTGGTGCTGGCAGCTTATGCCGCAGCCGATGCAGCCGGCGGCGACGGGTTTCTCGCTGCGTTCGCGGCAGGTTTCGCTGTTTCATATCTCAACCTGGGACTATGTGATTGTTTCCTTGAATACGGTGAGGTCACGGCAGAGATGGCGATGTTGCTATCGTTCGTACTTTTCGGCGCGTTAGTTTCGGATATCGTGGGTTCGATTGAATTTGGAACGACCATATTGTTCGCGTTGATCGTCATCGTGGTGGCGCGCCCACTATCTATGATGGTGGTGCTCAGCCGAGCGCGAATCTCCAATGTTGCTCGCGTGTTCATCGCGTGGTTCGGTCCACGCGGGCTGAATTCGCTCTTACTCGCACTGATCGTCGTCCAGCATGGCCTCAATCAAGGCGAAGAAATCCTGGCCATCACCGGGGCCGTCGTAATGATTTCAGTTGTGTTGCATGGAAGCTCGGCGACACCGCTCGCCGCCTGGTACGGTCGCCAAACACTTTCCACCGTTTTTGAGGAGGAACGAAGCGGAACTGCTTCCGATCTGTTCAGTGATCCGGCCTACGATACTCCACGCATCAGCGTAGATGATCTTGCGAGATTGATAGCGTCACCAAACCCGCCAGTCATATTGGATGTGCGCACACGATCCCAAAGACGCGCCGCGCCCGGAATGATTCCCGGGAGCGTCCGGATCGAATCGGGGGATGTCGTGGATTGGATTCACGATCAGGATCGCAAGCGAAGCGTCGTCGCCTACTGCACCTGACCGCATGAAGCGACGAGCGCCCGTGTGGTGCGTGAACTTCGCCGGGCAGGGTTTGAAGCGTTCGCGCTTGAAGGCGGCTATGATGCGTGGCGTAAAATGCAGCCGGTCGTGGAGCAGCTAGAAGTGGCCGCCGCCGGATAGGGTACTAAACGATGAGAATATCAGTAGCTTCTGACTCGTTGGCAGGGAGCTGACATTGGAGACTCCAGCCTTTACCACCAGATTTCGAACCGGTGTCCAGAGGACGTTTGGTTCACTGCAAATCCCTCAATTTAGGCTGCTCTGGTTCGGTATGCTGTTTTCAATCGGTGCGATGCAGATCGATCTCGTTGCTCGGGCCTGGCTCGCATACGACCTTTCCGGCTCCGGACTCGCCATTGGGCTTGTCGCGGCCTCACGAGGATTGCCACAGATAATCCTCTCACCATTCGGAGGAGTGGCGGCGGACCGGTTCGATAAACGCAAACTGCTTGTTTTTTCTCAGAGCGCCGTCTTCATTTTAGCGAGCGTCAACGCTTTGCTCGTTGTCACTGGTGCGATCCAGGTCTGGCACCTTGCGCTATTGGGATTGTTGGAAGGCTTTACCACACCGATTACGATGCCGACTCGGACCGCGCTCATTCCCGACCTCGTACCGGAAGCACAAATTCCTAATGCCTTGGCGCTCGAGTCTACCGGCCGCAACATCAACCGTATCGTCGCACCTGCGCTAGCCGGTGTACTGCTGGCGATCAATCCTCCGCTAGCTTTTATCGCAATCGCAATCGTCTATGGTGGCGCTGTCATAACGCTCTACTCCCTCCCACGCGGACTACGAGGAAGTGGATCGAAGAACGGAACGTTCCGTGATGTTGCTGTCGGATTTCGGTACATCTTCGCAAGACCTGCGCTATTCGCACTGATCGCTCTTGCATTTATTCCGATCCTTCTGGGGATGCCTTTTCAATCATTATTGCCGGTTTTTCAAAAGAGTGTTTTGCACATCAGCGAGAGCCAGCTTGGTTTTATGTACACGGCCATCGGAGTTGGCGCAATCTTTGGCTCGATCGTCGTTGCGTATCTTTCAGGCTCCCAACACATCGGGCGCTTGCAAATGGGGAGCGGCGTAATCTTCGGCCTCACCTTGACTCTATTCGCCGCGTCGTCTTCGTATCCGCTCAGCATCGTCCTGCTGGTCGTTGTCGGGTTCTTCAGTACCGGATACTTGACCTTCAATCGCATGCTCGTTGCGATGCAAACTGAGCGAGCTGTGTTTGGAAGGGTCATGGCCATCTACGGCATGACATGGTCGCTCATGCCAGTCGCTCTGCTTCCATTCGGCGCTCTCGTCGATACGTTTGGCGTACAGTCTGTTGTGGGTGTTGCCGGGATAGCCGTCGCTGTTATCGTCGCAGGAGCCGCAGTCATATTTAGTGGACAGTTCCTGCAAGCGCCAGCCGGGGCGTCAGCTCCAGGTGACTAGCAAACTACTATTTCCCGCGAGAACGCATCCACTCTTCGTGGGGCGGCACTTCCTGGCCGACGACGCAGAGAAAGTAATAGCAGCCGGTTTCACCCAGAAATTTGAAGTTCTTGCGTAGCGCTTTCACCTTTGCTTCGTAATCTGACAGTCCCGAAAGAAATGTACCGACATCGCCATACTCGTCTTCAAGTTCAAGCAACCTGGCAGCGTTGGTCACCGTCGCTTCGATCTTTCGTCGATTTCTAATCACTGCCGGATTATTCGCGATTTCGTCGATTTCCGGTTCACTCAGATCTGCGACCTCCTCGGCGTCGAAGCCATGAAAGGCTTGCTGTATGCCCTCCCACTTTGCTTTGACGACGCTCCAGGAGATACCTCCCTGAAAAACCGCTCGAGTCATAACGGCCAGGTAGTCACTGGCAGAGTTCGCCTTTATCCTTGCTGGGGCTTCCATGCCGCTCCGTCTCCTTACTCTTCGCATAAAGGAACATTTGTTCGCATTGTCCGTTCATTATCCTACGTCCGAACTGACGGGCGGTCAAGTCACACGGAAACGGCGGGTGCAGCTACTTGATTGATGATCAACCAGACGATCGCGAAGACTTACCGCCCTGGTTCTCAAATGAGGAGGATTCGAACGGCACTCCTCATCAGCGTCACCACTGGCGTGTGGTATTCGGACTCGGAATCGTGTCGGTTGTCTTTGTGATGCTGCTCATTCCGGTGCTCCAGGCAGAGATTCTCCAGCGGCATCGCAATTCTCTGCCTGACAAGGAACTCGATCGAACTGCGCTGCTCTTTGCTTCGGCTATGCTCTTCGGCCAGTCTGAGGGGCAGGCGATGATAATGGCCCAGGACGCGGCAAAAGATGATGTGCGCGCCACATTACGCAAGCTCGTCGAGCGACCGCAGCCGACCCGTCGCGCACGCCTGCAAATCTCGACGGCTCCCTGCAACGGCAAGCACGCCGACGGATGTTACCAGGGACGAATTGTCGATCCAGACCGCCCATCTTCAACTATCATTCGATTTGGAATTGACAACACGAAAGCGGGGCCTCGTATCTCATGGGTTGAGATCGACGAAATCACTGCGACGGGTCGTCGCAGTATTGCAACTTGGATTCCGGATGCTAACACCACTACGGTCGAGTGCAGAACAGGCAGGTGCGCCGATTGGACCTGACAATCCGGGGATATTCGGCCATCCACACGTCTGAACTGCTATGGCAAAGTGTAATGAGATAGCTATGGAGGCTAAACACAGGAGCACCACTTGATCAGACCGGCAGCAATAGAAACCCATGGCTTGAGCCGTGATTTTGACAGTTTGCGCGCCGTTGACAACCTCTCGATACGCGTTGAACCAGGCACCGTTTTCGGTTTTCTAGGCCCCAACGGATCTGGCAAGACGACGACGATCCGCCTCCTGCTTGGACTGATCCCACCAACTTCCGGGTCTGCTACGGTCCTTGGATTTGATAGCGTCTCGGACGGCGACGAGATCAGAGCGCGTACCGGCGCGTTGCTCGAGCACCCGGGCCTTTACGAGCGTATGACCGCTGAAGAAAATCTCGAATTCTTCGCTCGCATCTGGCGCTTGACTCCAGAAGAGCGTGCGCGCCGCATTCGCAGCCTGCTTGAACATCTTGGACTCTGGGAGCGGCGCAAAGAGCGCATCGGATTGTGGAGTCGCGGCATGCGTCAGAAGCTCGCGATTGCACGCACGTTGCTCCACCATCCACCACTAGTTTTCCTCGACGAGCCAACCGCGGGGCTCGATCCAATTGCTTCTGCGTCCCTGCGAAACGACTTGGCAGAGCTGGCACGTGTCGAAGGTGTAACGGTATTCCTGACGACGCATAATCTCGCCGAGGCGGAACGTCTTTGCGACGACGTTGCTGTGATTCTCAATGGCAGGCTGCTGAACTCAGGTCCAGTGGATCAACTGATGCGTTCGATGGCCGGGCGGCGGGTCAAGATTCGCTTGTTCCCTGTCCCGGACGATCTCGACAACCTTCTCACCCCAGAGAACGGCGTCCTTTCCTTCGATATCAGGTCCGAAGGCATTGAAGTCGAACTGGATGCCGCAACCGAACCGGGGCAAATTGTGGCCTTACTCGTTGGTCGTGGACTCCGCGTAGACGAAATCGCTGCCCAACGACGAACGCTCGAAGAAGCCTTCCTGAACCTGGTCCAGAGCCACGATGGCTAATGATATCTGGACGATTCTCTGGCGTGATCTGCGGGGATACCGCGCCCAATTTGACGAGCCGAGGCGTCTCATTCTCGGCCTTTGTGCATCGATAATCCTGCTCATCGTCGCAGAACTTCTGGTTGGCATCCACGGAATTTTCGCGTCGGCAAATCCGGTTCTCCTAATCTGGATCTGGTGTTGGCTGCCCCTTGGATCTGCCGTCACCTTGTCGACTGACGCCATCGCTGGCGAACGGGAGCGGCACACGCTCGAATCATTGTTGGCAACCCGTATTCCTGTCCGCGCTCTCCTGATCGGAAAGACGCTCTCTATTACGATCCAATCCTGGATTTCAGCGTTCTTGCTCGTACTCGGCGCACTCGCTGCGATCAACCTTGCGGCGGCATGGCAAGGCAATTTTGTCATCCTCCCCAGGAGCGTTTTTCTCTTCGGACCGTTGGTGAGTTTCCTGATTACGTTGTTAGGCACACTCGTGGCGTTCCTCTTCTCGATGGGCGCGCCGACTGTCCGTCAGGCGAATCTTCGAATCGTTATCGTTACCACAATGTTGCCAGTAGTCGTGATGATTCCTTTAGCTCTTTTGGGGTTCATTACGGTTGCCATTCTTGCTCTTCTCGTCCAATTCACAAGCTTTCAACTCGATCGGGACATGTTCAGCCTGAATTCGACGACAATTGCTGCCGCCATTTTCCTATCTGCTGCCGGTCTCGTCGGCACAATCGGACTGACGTACTTGATAGCCAGCTATCGTTTCACGCGCGAGCGCTTGATTCGTGTTGGATCGTCGTCTTCGTCTTCCCCTCCTGATCGAGCAGATCGCAACGAAATCGACTATGCAATACCTCGATTTGGATTCGACCGAGCCAGTCACCATGTAGTCAGTCAGCAGGCCAGTGAAGCAAGCGCTTTTCACGGCAACCGTATGAAAATAGTGCTGGAGGACGCCTGGATCGTCGTGTGGAAGGAACTGATCGAAGCGAAAGGGCTCGTTCGGGAGTGGCGCGGCTGGATGATCGTGATTGGGTTTGTAGTTCTGTCGATGATTGTCCAGTTGTCTGCAGTTGCGAGCTGGTATTGGGAACAGGATGCCGATACATCTCTCATTTTCTGGTTTGCGATGGCCGCAGCGATGCCGCTTCTCATAGCGCAGCGGTCCGCCGATTCCATAGCTGGAGAACGCGAGCGTCACACGGGAGAGATCCTCTTTACAACCCGCCTGAGCCATTCGGGAATTCTACTTGGGAAACTCGCAGCGACTGCACTTCTACCGTGGACGCTGTTGCTCGTGGTTCCGGTGACTGGCGCGATACTTACAAATCTCATCCATTTGAGCGGAGGGCCATATTTCTATCCATCGAGCGTCCTTGTGGCAGGAGTGGGGTTGACGCTGACGGTCGCATTTCTTTTTGCGGCTGCGGGAATGCTCGTCTCGATGGGCGCGCCCACCGTTCAGCACGCTGCACGACGCATTTCCTGGTTCTTGATGCCTGTTCTGATTGCGCCCGGCCTCCTCGTGCGAAGCTCACTCTGGCCTGCAAGCCTCGAAAGCGATGCAAACTCTCAGGCCGACGGAATCATTGAGGTTGCTGCATCGGGCAACCTTGCGACCTATGTTCTGATCGCCCTACCGCTTTTAGCATTGCTATGTGGAGTTCTAATCTTCTTTCTCTTCAGCCGCTTTCAGCGCGGAACCGTTGTATTCGACTAGGAAACCAGCGCGTTGAGCCGGCGATCCACATGGATGGCCACGGTCGAGAATCCAGACGCGCAAATGTATGCCTGACTCGGGACCATGTTCCTTTGTTGCCATGAGTTCGAATATCTGACTGTCATCTTCCCAGACGACGCCGGTCAGTAGATCGTTAACAAACTTGAGCAGATTGTCCACGTCAGTCCGGACGATCCGTTTGCCCCTACTCAGGTCATAGTCAGGACCAACAAATACGAACCTGTATTCAACTGCGAGGCGGTTGTGCCGCGGTAGGGGTCGACTCAACTGTTCCCGAATCGGGCGCAGGAACTGTTCCCGTCGTGACCTCTCGCGACCAGAGAAACCTCCGACACGGGGATGTTGGGCGATGAAGAATATGTAGTCCGGTGGCCGAGTAGCCGGCATCCATACCGTTTCGGTCATTTGTCATTCTGTAAAAGCGCTGGCCTGGTCTATCCAAACACTTCCACGATTGAGCGGCGGATTGCTTCGGCTATTTGGTCCGCCTCATCCCGCGTGATCGTTAGCGGCGGCGAGATCATGATGCCTTTTTCACTCGCAAATGGCACGATCCCATGTCTCCTGACGGCTTGTGCTAGTCGCGGTCCCGCGTCATCGGCGGCAGTGAACGGTTCCTTCGAGTCCTTATCTTTGACAACTTCGACCATCAGCATCAGACCCTTGCCGCGCACATCGCCGACATTCTGATGCGGGCTCAATTCCTCGAGTTTGCCAAGCAGGTATTCGCCCTGGGTCTTCGCGTTCGACGCCAGATCTTCGCGCTCGATGATGCCGATATTCGCTATGGCGACAGCACACGCGACCGGATGGCCGGAATAGGTAAAGCCATGCATGAACATCGCATCTGGTTCGAGCATAGTTTCGAAGATCTCGTCAGTGATACCAACCGCCCCAAGCGGAATGTATCCGGAACTGATGCCTTTCGCGATCGAGACGATGTCAGGTTGGAATTCGTACGTCTGGCTGCCAAACATCTGGCCAGTGCGACCGAAGCCGGTGATGACCTCGTCGGCAATGAGGAGAATGTCGTTCGCCTCCAGCACCTCACAGACGCGCTTCCAGTAGCGATCCGGTGGAACAATGACGCCGCCGGCACCCTGAATCGGTTCGCCGATCATCGCTGCGATGTTCTCGGCACCGATCCGTTCAATCGTCTCCTCAAGTTCGCCGATGAGCTTGTCGATGAACGCATCATGGTCCTCGGGATCGTCCGCATTGCGATAGGGATAGGGCGCCATCAAGTGCACAAAACCTTCTGGCCGCGGCCCAAAGTTCTGCCAGAATGCCGGAATGCCTGTCGCGGAAAGCGCGCCCATCGCGATGCCGTGATAACCGATGAAGCGCGAGATAATCGTGATCTTCTCCGGTTGGCCCTTCAGCGCCCAGTAGTAGCGTGCGATCTTGATCGCCGTCTCGTTCGATTCAGCGCCACCGGAAGTGAACTGGAAGTGATTGACCGAGCCCGGATACATCTCGGCCAGTTTCGCCGCCAGTTCGATTGCGGGCGGCGTCGAAAGTCCAAAGAAGGTCGGCCCGTAGGCGATCTCTTCTATCTGCTGCTGCGCCGTATCCGCCAATTCTTGCCGGCCATGGCCTACGTTGATGTTCCACAATCCGGCGGCGGCGTCGATGTACTTGTTCCCATCGGTGTCCCAGATATTGACGCCGTCACCCCTGGCAATGATGAATGGGCCAGACTGAGCATGCCGTTTCAGATTCGTGCGCGGATGCAGGTGATGGGCGATGTCGAGCGCCTTCAGCCTCGCGGTGTCATAGTTCGGCATTCTGAAATTCTCTCCTCAGTCTGGCTTTGAACAATCCAGTAGTCGTGACTTATGAGTTACCCGAAGACTTCGACGATCGAATCCTGCACTGCGGTTGCAACGCGGTCGGCTTCATCTCTGGTCAAGATCAGCGGCGGAGCAATTGATATGCCGTTATCTCCTGCCCGCACGATAATCCCGCGATCGCGTGTTGCCTTCGTGAGCTTTGCGCCCGCGCCATCCGCAGCGGTGTATGGCTGCTTCGTCGCTTTGTCCTTGACGACTTCGACGATCATCATCATGCCTTTGCCGCGCACGTCACCGACATTCTGGTGGCCCAGCAGCTCTTCCAGGCGGCCCAGAAGATAAGCGCCCGTTTCTCCTGCTTTGGCAGGCAGACCTTCACGTTCAATAATCGCCACGTTTTTCAGCCCAACGGCGCAGGCAACCGGGTGGCCAGAATAGGTGAAGCCATGCATGAACATCGCATCCGGCTCGAGCATGACCCGGAAGATCTCGTCTGTCACACCGACCGCGCCGAGAGGGATATAGCCGGAGGTGACGCCCTTGGCGAGCGAGACGATATCCGGCTGAATGCCGTACTGCTCGCAGCCGAACATCGTGCCGGTCCGTCCAAAGCCAGTGATGACCTCGTCGGCGATGAAGAGAATATCGTTGGCTTCGAGCACTTCCTTGACCCGTGCCCAGTAGCTCTGGGGCGGCGGTACGACACCCCCGCGCCTTGCACCGGCTCACCGATCATGGCGGCGATGGTGTCCGCACCTTCGCGCTCGATCAGCTCCTCCAGCTCGGCAACCAGTTTGTCGACAAACGCATCTTCATCGTAGGGCTCATCCGCGTTGCGATAGCTGTAGGGTGCCATCAGATGGACAAATCCTGCCGGTCGTGGTCCAAAGTTTGCCCAATAGGCCGGGATGCCGGTCGCTGAAAGAGCGCCCATGGCAATGCCGTGATAACCCATCATGCGGGAGATGATCGTAACTTTCTCAGTCTTGCCCTGGAGCGCCCAGTAGTAACGTGCGATCTTCATCGCTGTCTCATTGGACTCCGCGCCACCGGACGTGAACTGAAAGTGATTCACCGGACCGGGATACATTTCCGCCAGCTTCGCCGCCATTTCGATGGCGGGCGGCGTCGCCAGGCCAAAGAAGGTCGGTCCATAGGCGATTTCTTCGATCTGCTCCCGGCGGCCTCGGCAAGCTCCTTGCGGCCGTGGCCGACGTTGATATTCCAAAGCCCGGCGAAGGCGTCTATATATTCTTTGCCATCGGAATCCCACACCGTGCTGCCATCGCCTCGAACCATCACGAGCGGTCCATTTGCCGCTACCTGCTTCAGATTCGAAACGGGATGCAAGTGATGGGCAATGTCGAGTTCTTTGAGTCGGGCGCTGTCGTATCGATCTGCGGTCATTGTTGCCTCCTTGACGGCCAAAAGTCATGCAACGAGATTAGCACGGCTCAGTAGAACGGCGAAACAGGAAGGAGTCAAACCACTCGTATTGTCGCGGACTCCAGGAGAATCTGTAGACGGTCGAGTGGAATCGAGTGGACTCGATGACCTCGATGCCCCGTCGTTGTCTCCGCCGCAACCAACGCGTTGAGAACAGACTCCGCCGTCGCTTCGATCGTCGCTCGAAAGAGCTCGTTCATCTGCCGATCATCCAATCGTAGGGTTTCAACCGTAGCGGATTCGGAAAATCGATCCAGACGACTCTGGCGACTATTTGAAAACGCAATCAGCAAATCTCCGCTGCTATTGCCGGCTGTGAGGCCAACCCGGCCAAGTCCCATCATCCCGCGTTTACATAGGCGCCGGCACTGACGATCCGACAGTGGAGCATCGGTCGCAATGACGACAATGATCGAACCACCGTCGGGCTGGTGTTCCCCTACTTCCGGCATTAGATCGTCTATTTCGCGTCCGACAGGGACACCTGCTATGACGAGATCTTGCCGCCGCCCGGTATTCGCTTGAACGAGCACACCGACGGTATACGCTTCCTTACCGACCCCTACCACCCGTGAGGATGTGCCAATTCCGCCCTTAAACTGAAAAAGCGACATGCCGGTACCGCCGCCGACATTACCCTCTGCAACAGGGCCAGGGCTCGCTTCCTCCAGCGCCTGCCGAACGTGGCTGCGCTCGACATATTGCGCACGCACATCATTCAGGAAGCCATCGTAGGTTTCTGCGACAACTGGAACGACGAAATGCTCGCGTCCGAGGCTCGGTTCGGTGTCACACAGCCATTCGGTAGCTGCTTGATGTACTGCTCCGACAGAGAAGGTATTGGTGATGAGAATTGGCGATTCGAGGTAGCCGTATTCGTCTATCTGGGAACGTCCGGTGATCTCGCCCGAGCCATTCAGCACTTCGATGGCAGCAGGTGTCATCTGCCGAAATACAGACGACTCATGGGGATGGATCGCAGTGACTCCGGTTCGCGCAACTGAAGCGTCTACCAACGGATCTCCTGCGATGATCGTCGAGTGTCCAACTCGCACACCGGCAACATCAGTAATCGCATTGAGCGTGCCGGTTGGCAACCCGCCGACTGCGACACCTAGATCACGAAAGCGCATACCTGGAGCCTTTCTGTACGCCGAAACCTCAATCGAGGCGCATCAAATGCCACTCTGTGCGAGAAATGCCAGCGCGTTACCGGGATCAGCACGGTTCAGGGCCAGTCGGGAGAGCGTTAACGACTCGTACTGGTCTGCGGAATATAAGCTGGGATCTTCATAAAACCTACCGAACGCGTCGATAACTTGCGATGCCGCATCCCACCACTCGACGGCACCAACCCCGTTGACAGTCTGACCGACGTAAGGCTCCAGGTATCCGTGCCACTCTACCTCTACCTCTGCAATCGACTTGCCCAGAACAACTTCAAGCGAGTTCTGGCGGTAAAGTGACACGTATGCGTCCCAGCCGTAGGTATCGATGATGAAAAAGGCGAACGATGCAGCCGCATCATAGTAGACGCGTTTTCGCATTCGTCCCGCGAAGTCGTCGTTCATGATCTCCTGTAAGCTCGGCAACGCCCCAGCCTCGTACACCCAGGCCGTCGATTGAAGCGGCGAAAGATAGCCATTCTTCATCAGGTCATCTGTCATGACCCAGGTAGCAAGCCCTTCGACGTAGAAGGTCTCGAACGGCAGATGAATTGTGTTTCCGGCAATCAGATGCGTGCATTCGTGGACGAGCAAAGCATGGAATTCCTCGGGAACGACACTACCGTCATCGAGCATGAAGATCCACCGGAAATCCGATTCGGTGAATCCCTGACAGCCGAGACAGTCTTCCGCAAAGAGCTGATCGGCCAGAAAGACCGTCAGATCGCCGGTCCACTGTTGCTGCAACTTGGCGTTCGCTTCGGCAATTGCTGCATCCGTCTGGCTTGCGATCTCGGCGGCATATTCGGCGGAATAAGCGCCCGGTCTGAATCGCACCGTTACACGGCCGAATTGGTGTGACTCAGTGTATGTCGCTTCGACCGAAGCAAGCGGGAAGGTAGCCAACTCAAGCGCTGGTTGACCTACATCAACCCGGCTGATGAATGGTGTTGCAGTAGGTCCCTGGCTTACCACCGAGGCCGTACCAGCAGTGCTCGTGGCGTTCCCAGGAGTTCCGCCTGAGACTTCCTCTGTCGTCGCGCGAGGGTCGTTCACAGGTGTTAAGGTCGACGCGCTGGAATCGGCAGCCATCGTCGGCGATTGGGAATCATTGCTGGAAGGGAAGCCAGTCGCCAGCGCGAGCACACCGCCAACGATGGTAACGAGCGCCAGCACCCCGAGAATACATCCAAGAACCTTCAAACCCTCTGAGCTCCCCTCGCACTTCGGGCTGCACCTGCTCTATGATGCGCCGGTGAATCTTAGCCAGACGTCCGCCCCACAACAAACACGGTGGGCATCGGACGACAATAAGGGGGACAGGTGTCGCTTCGTAACGAAACCCGATTATCCGAACTTGCTCAACGTGCCGGCAAGGCGAGTATGGGAAACCCACGCAAATCCGCCGAAATGATCTCCTTCTATGCTGGATTCCCGGACCCCGGATCGCTACCCGTCGCCGATATCATCGATTCAACGCGTGTTGCAATCGAATCCGAAGGCGAATGGGCGCTTCAGTACGGAGCCTCAGCCGGTGACGAGCGCCTCATCGAAGAGCTACTCAGGAAGCTGGCGCGAGACCAGAAAATCATCGCCAGGCCGGAAAACGTACTGGTTTCCAATGGAGCTTCCCAGGCACTTGCGCTTATTGTTGACATGCTCGTCGAGCCAGGCGACGTGATCATCAGCGAAGCGCCTACCTGGATGGGCGCCGTCGTCAATTTCAAGCAGGCAGGTGCAGACGTTCGGGAGGTGGGTGTCGATGACGAAGGCACTCGTACCGACGAGCTGCGATCAGTGCTTGAATCGTTGCGACAGGACGGTAAACGCGCCAAACTGCTTTACATTATCCCGAATTTCCAGAATCCCATGGGCGTCACGATGACGCTTGAACGCCGCCACGAGTTGCTTGCTATTGCCGACGAATATGATGTGCCGATCGTCGAAGACGATGCCTACTTCGATCTGCGCTATAGCGGCGAGTCATTGCCATCGCTTTATTCACTCGACCAATCTGGCCGGGTCATGTACATGGGGACATTCTCAAAGATCATGGCCGCCGGGATGCGGCTCGGCTGGCTTGTCGCTCATGAAGACGTGATCGGCCGGTTGATTGCGCTCAAAGCGGATGGTGGAACCAGCACATTCGGCAGTTTCGTTGCGACCGAATTTGCCGCTTCCGGAACGCTTATCGAACACGTTCAGGAACTGAGAGGCCTCTACCATCAGCGCCGGGACGCAATGCTCGCCGCGCTTGAACGGGAGATGCCAGAAGGGACGAACTGGACGAAGCCCGATGGTGGCTTCTTCATCTGGGTTCGCTTTCCCGACGGCGTAGAAATGGACAATCTCGTACCAGCATGTCGCGAACGTGGCGTCGAGATCAGCCCAGGACCGATATTCTATTTTGACGGGCGTGGGACGAACGAGATGCGCCTCTCCTATTCGTTCGCGAATGAAACTCAAATCGCAGAGGGCATCGCCATTCTCGCCGACGAGGCGCGAAAACTGCTTCTTGACGCCGAAACTACAAGCGGCTAGTGCGACGCGGTGCGATTCCGAGGGTGCTTCGAGCGATTCAAATGACTAGTAAAAGGAGAGACGAAAATGTCGACAGACACAACTAACTGGCTAAGCGAACTGACGACTGACTACTCAAAGCGCTCAGGCACTTCGATGGCCCGACCTTCGCGACGTGCTATCGCCGACACCGTCGCCTATCTGTCAGGTGGCCTTCCAGACCCGCGTGAATTACCGCGAGACACTGTCATCGAAGCGACAACGACGGCGCTGGGGCTGGAAGGCGAATGGGCACTGCAGTACGGCCCATCCACCGGCGACCCGAACCTGATCGCTGCGTTGATCGAGAAGCTCAAGCGAGATCAAGGCATCGAGGCTGAACCAGAGAATCTACTGATCACCGCAGGAGCTTCCCAGGCTGTCGAGCTTGCTGTACGGATGCTAGTCGATCCAGGGGATATCGTCATTACCGAGGCGCCAACCTGGACAGGTGCAGTGCGCCGCTTCGCGGTTCATGGGGCAGAAGTCCACGAAGTCGGCGTGGATGACGACGGAACCGATGTAGATCAGCTCGAGGCGGTTCTGGCTAATCTTGCGAAAGCCGGAAAGCAGGCGTCTCTTCTCTACATCCTGCCGAACTTTCAGAACCCGATGGGCGTGACGACGATCGGATCGCGCCGCGAAAAGATCGTCGAACTGGCCCGTCAGTACGAAGTCCCGATAATCGAGGACGACGCCTATTTCGATCTGCGCTACGACGGCGAGCAGGCACCGACGCTGTACACGCTGGCTGGGGGCGACTCGGTCATCTATATGGGCACATTCTCGAAAAACATGGCAGCCGGTATTCGCCTGGGTTGGGCCGTTGCCGACCCCGATACTATCGCCCGGATGACGGCACTTAAACTTGAGGGTGGAACCAGTCCATTCGCCAGTCAAGTGGCCGCCGAATGGACCCGCAACGGAACACTGCAATCCCATGTGGCGTCATTGCGGACACATTATCATCGCAAGCGAGATGTGATGCTTGATGCTCTCGATCGGCATATGCCGGAAGGCGTGCAGATGGACCCGTCCTCAGGGAGGATTCTTCATCTGGGTGACGATGCCCGATTCCGTTGATTCAACCGAGTTAGCGTCTCACCTGGCATCTCAAGGCGTGCACATCAGTGCCGGGCCAGGCTTTTATCCCAGCGACCGAGGGCATCACGAGTTTCGTCTTTCTTACTCGTACCCTACCGACGATGAAATCGAAACGGGCATCGAGATGCTCGCGAATGAGATAGCAGCGCGAATCGGCGCATAGTTTCGAGTGATGAAGGAGTACACAGTGGCAACGACAACGACAGACCAGTGGATTCGAGATCTGTTTTCGGAAAGGGCAATCCGCACAGGACCGGGGATGGTCGGCATCGATCCTAAAGACAGCCTGAAGGTCATTGCCTTCGGCGGCGGCTACCCGGATGCATCGAGCCTTCCTATTCAGGATATTATGGAGTCAACCCGCATTGCATTGGAACGCGACGGTGAGTGGGCACTCCAGTACGCCTTCGGCACTGGCGTGCCAGAATTGGTCGATGTGCTGCTCGACAAGTTGCGTCATGATCAGGGCATCACAGCAGGGCGTGAGAATGTCCTGATTACCAATGGAGCGTCGCAGGCTCTGGGCTTGATCTTCGAAGCTTTTGTCGATCCTGGTGACGTCATCATCAGCGAAGCGCCATTCTTCCTCGGCACCGTCCACCGCTGCCGGGCTTCAGGCGCAGTTGTTCGTGAGATCCCGCTCGACGATCAGGGGATCGACGTTGCCAAACTGGAGGAAGTGCTCAACGAACTCAAAGCTCAGGGCAAGCAGGCCAAGTTCCTCTATCTGGTTCCAAACTTCCAGAACCCAACCGGCATCACCTATTCGGAGGAGCGCCGGAAGGCAATCCTCGAGTTATGTCAACAGCATGGCGTGCCTATCCTCGAAGATGATGCCTACTACGACCTGCGCTTCGAAGGCGAAGCCGTGCCCACCTTCTATGGGCTTGCCACAGAAGAGGGGCAGGTCATGTACTGCGGAACCTTCTCAAAGATTATTGGTGCGGGTATGCGCCTCGGCTGGGTCGTCGCTCATCCGACAATCATCGCGCATCTGTCGGGACTGAAGACTGATGCCGGAACTCCGGCGTTTGCCAGCCATGTCGTAGCAGAATTCACCGGTTCCGGGACACTCGCCGAACACATAGGCACGTTGAAAGATGTCTACCGTCATCGACGCGATGTGATGCTCTCGGAACTGGAACGAGCGCTGCCGGATGGTTGCTCCTGGACGCGGCCAACTGGCGGGTTCTTCATCTGGCTCACACTCCCCGAAGGAATAGACTGCGCTGACGTCGCTGCCGCCTGTATGCAACAAGGTCTACAGGTCGGACTCGGAACGAATTTCTTCACGACCGGCGGAGGAACGCGCAACGTGCGACTCGCCTACTCGTTCAACGATGATGACGAGATCAAGAAGGGTGTTGAAATTCTTGCCAACGTGATCGCTGCGCAGCAAGCGGCGTAAACGCGCGAGACGATTTCTGATTGTGCAATCTGCCCTCGCGGTTATCGAACCGCGAGGGTATCTAATGTGCGATCTCCCCACTTTCCACGAGAATCGCCTTTACCAAATTCGTAACTAATTGCAGTTCAATCCGAGTTGTTGGCAGAGTGTATCGCTACTGGTATCGCCATGCGCGATAGCATTTTCAAGAAGAGCACGGTCACCGACCTGGATGCCATGCGCTTCAAACCACCCCTGATTCGCTTCGACGACATACCGAAACGGACCTGGCGCCGGATAGTTAGTGACTACCTGACTCTGACCCCTGACTTGCGCCTGCATATCGGAAAATCCAATGATGTATCCGTCTCTGTCAATCCAGGCAAGGGTGAGCGGCACGAAGGTATTGCAGTTCCAGAATGCCCCCTGAATATCCTGATTCCAGACGAAGAGCATTCCGTTGTCAGTCGCCAGATTGTCGCGGTGCATCAACCCGCAGGCGCGAGTTGCGTCATTGGCCGCGACCTCCAGCCACATCGTCTGTGATGCCCCATCGGTAGTGACATATTGCCCAGTTGGTAGATCTGGATCACCATCGGGCGGTACGACCGGATTTTCAAAATCAATCTCGTGGTAACGCCAATTGTAGTAGTGAAGCCCGACGTTGTTCGACTCCACTTTCCAACCTTCGGAGTTGCTTGGGGTGAACGTCAGGCAACGACGCTCGAAGCATTGGAACAGCACATCCTGCTGTACGCCAGCGACCCGCACATTAAGCCAGTAGGCCTCGGTGATCGGAAATCCGGAGCCGAAGAACGGGTTGGTGAACAACGCATCCTCCACGTACTCTACGCCATTCCAGACAACACCCGACGAATTCAGGAAATCCCAGAATACCGATGCCACACGATGCTGAGTTTCAGCAACATAGTATTCGGCGGTAACGCCCTCCTCCGCGAACTCTGATGCTTCGCTCTGAGACCCATCTGCGGTCAAGCGCATCGTCAGAACAGCGTCCTGATTGAATGGCGGCAAGTTGGTCAGAGCACCGACCGTTTGGTAGGTAAGTCCATCCGGAACATCTAGGTCACCAGCCACCAGCGCGGTAGAGGGCGGGAATTCTCGGAACTGGTCGTCGCCCAACTGGATCTTCCCTGAAATCATCTCGTTGACAAGAAGGCCGTTGCGAACGTACCAGGGAGACGACGGATCGGCGCTCGTGTCGGGAATCTCCATTCGTGATTTGTCATAGTACTGGACGAACTGTTTTCCACCCTGGCCCTGAACGTTTGGCTCGGCGAGAACGCCGGTGATGGCTTCAGGTCCCCAGAACCAGGTGCGCGAAACGACTCCCTCCGCTACCGGTAGGTCGGTGCGTGCCCAGGTCCGTTCAAACTCGGGACCTGGCGGAAGTCCGGCTTCGACGCTTGAGATCGGAAGTAACAGCGCCGGGGCGAACATAAGCACGAGACCGAGAACGATAATTCGGCCTGATCTGGACATATGTCCCTCCCCGAACCCCCGTCACGCATCGTCTCGACCGGGATCACGTCGCTTGCCAATCTGTCACAATCATTCGGAGTGTACCGAACTGAGTCTGAAACGGTGACGCAATGCCCGAACTGCCCGAAGTTGAAGCGATACGCACAGGAATAGACACGCAACTCATTGGCAGGCGCGTCACTGGATACAACCTCACCTTACCGAAATTGATAGATGCGCCTCCGGGACTAACGCTAGATAATATCGTCGGACAGCCGATCGAATCGGTTGAGCGACGCGGAAAGTATCTCGCGCTACTATTTCCGGATCTCGTTGGGGTGCTACATCTGAAACTCGCCGGCCAGGTAGTGCTGCGCGATGGCGATGTTGCAGGTTTTTCCGCTGGCCATCCCGTTCCCGCATTCGACGCCGAGTTGCCGCACAAGTCCACTCACCTGACAATCGATTTCGAAGGCGGCAGTCGTCTGTACGTTACGGACATCCGGCATTTCACCCGCTTGCGTTTGATGCCACGTGACGAGCTTCAGGACTACTGGGAGAGCGTTCGACTTGGACCGGACGCGAGATCTCCTGAGTTTACCGTCGAGCGATTCAAAGAGCGTTTGGCAAGCCGGATTCAGGCACGGATAAAGCCTCTGCTATTGGATCAAAGTTTCATAGCAGGGCTAGGGAACATATACGTCGACGAAAGTCTGCACCGCGCCGGCATCCATCCCGAACGCAAAGCGGCTTCGCTGACCGAGGACGAGACGGAAGCCCTGTATTTTGCGATCGTTGAGATCCTCGACATCGCTATTCCAATCGGCGGGGCTGAAATCCTCAACGGCAAAGCGATCCCCGATCATGGCGCCTTTCCATTTATCCATGGTCGCGAAGGTCAGCCCTGCCTTACCTGCGGCACGACGATAGTCAAAACACGCGTCAATGGCCGGGGCACATATATATGTCTCAATTGCCAGCCATCACCCAAAGCTATTTAGCAATGCGTGGGTCGCACCTCATCGGGTTCTAACAAGCTGATAAGCATCCACTGGCCATATGTCAATCGTTGGATCATGTTGGCTTTCTAACCTTACCCCCGGGTTCTTCGTGTTTCTGTAGGACTGTGGGGGAGGATAAACTCACATGACATCCGATCACCATCGCAGGGGAGCGTCCCAGCGTCGAGCGGAACTGGCCGCCGAACGCTTGCAAGAGGACGACGTTGTTCGTTCGAGTGCCGGTCGAGGCGACACATTCAGCAATATCTTCGCCCGCCGCATAAGCCGGCGTGGGATGCTCAAAGCAAGCGCAGCAGCTGCGGCCATGGTTCTTTCACCGGGAGTCGCTACCGCAGCGGCATCGACGGTGGGTAAGGCCCGTGGAGTTCGTCCAAGCCAGGGGATTCGCTTCACGCCGCTTGGAATCGAGCCTGCATCTAACCAATGGGTCAAGGTAGCTGATGGTCACGGACAGGGCGTGCTACTCGCATGGGGCGATCCGATCCACGATGGCCTCGACCCGTTCGATCCCGCATCGCTCACCGCTGAACAGCAGAAACTTCGTTTCGGCTACAACTGCGACTACATTGGTTGGCATGAGATCAACGCGAATGGCGACGCGCTCCTGTGGGTAAACCACGAGTACACCAACGAAGAGCTCATGTTTGCCGGGTACGATCCAGAGAACCCGACCAAAGATCAAGTCGATATCGAGATGTCAGCTCACGGTGGCTCGATCGTCGAGATGCGTCGTGATGGCGACGGTCGACTACGTGCTGAACTTGGCTCAGACTACAACCGGCGCATCCACGCCTTCACTCATATGATGATCTCTGGACCAGCAGCCGGTCACGACTGGATGGTAACGGGCGATGATCCCAATGGCTCCGCCGTCCAGGGAATGCTCAACAACTGCGCCGGCGGCATCACCCCCTGGGGAACCGTGTTGACATGCGAAGAGAATTTTCATCAGTACTTTGGGAATACCGATGGCCTTTCGGATGATGACCCGCGCAAGGCGGTTCACGAACGCTACGGCATGCCTGGTGGTCATTCTGATCGTCTCTGGGAACGCTACTATCCTCGATTCAATGTTGGAGTTGAGCCGAATGAAGCCTTTCGCTTCGGCTGGGTCGTAGAGATCGACCCCATGGATCCCGACTCGACGCCTGTCAAGCGAACAGCACTGGGTCGTTTCCGCCACGAGGGCGCCACATGGGGATACTCCCCAAGCGGTCGAGTTGCCTTCTACAGCGGCGATGACTCCCGTTTCGAGTACGTGTACAAATACGTCTCCGACGATGCTTACGATCCGCTCAAGCGAGGCATGGGCCAGGGTTTACTCGACAACGGAACCCTGTATGTTGCGGTGCTAAACGACGATGGATCGGGCGACTGGCTGCCGCTTCGTTATGGCGAAGGGCCACTGACATCGGAGAATGGCTTCGAGTCACAGGCCGACGTGTTGATTCAGACGCGCATCGCTGCCGACCTGCTCGGCGCAACGAAGATGGACCGACCTGAGGACATCCAGCAAAATCCGGTCAACCACAAGATCTACGGCGCGTTCACAAACAATACGCGACGCACCGACGAGGAAATCGATGCAGCCAATCCGCGCCCGGATAATGCCTACGGGCACATCATCGAATTCACTGAGGACGGTGATGACTCGGCATCGGAATCGTTCACCTGGGATATCTTCATCCTCTGTGGCGATCCGGAAGACGAAAGCACTTACTTTGCGGGATATCCGAAGGGCAACGTCAGTCCCGTCGCGAATCCCGACAACGTTAACTTCGATTCAGCCGGGAATCTCTGGATTTCGACCGACGGCCAGCCCGGAACCCTCGATCTCGCGGACGGTCTTTACGTCGTCCCAACAGAGGGAGATCAGCGCGGAAACATGCAGCGCTTCTTAAGCGTCGTCGCCGGAGCAGAATGCGCCAGCTTCGAGTTCTCCCGCGACAACCGAAACCTCGTCGTTTCGGTCCAGCATCCTGGCGAGGGCGGAACGATCGAAGAGCCGGTAAGCACCTGGCCGCACGACGGCACCGGTATAGCACGGCCCGCTGTGATTCAGGTTTGGGCTAATGACGGAGGGCGCATCGGCCAGTCCTAGTTGAGTCAGCGCCAACTGCGAGCTAGTCGCTGTCAGTAGATCCATCCTGCAACGCAAAAAGGTCCGGCACTAGATGTGCCGGACCTATTCTCAAAGAAAGCGCGGGAGTTTACTTATTCCGGTACCAATCCCGCAGTTCAGGGATGACCTTTTCCGCTATTTCAGTCATCACTGGAGTCGGCGTGCCGTTCGGCATGTCCATCAGAAATGCTCTGACCCCGACTGCCGCGTAGGACTTGACATGCTCACGAAACGCGTCGACTGATTCGAGTTCTTTGGGACCTCGCTGGTAGGACCGGCAGATCTCGCTCGGATCTCGGCCTATTTCTCGACAGAGGCGGTCGAGGCGGTCGCTGTGAGCGGCGAATTCTTCTGGACTTCCGCCTCCATCCCACATATCTGCATAGCGCGCCACGTAACGCATCATCCGGCGACCCGTCGAACCGATCATTATCGGTATGTGACCATGCACCGGCTTCGGCTCAAATGGAGCATTGTCCAGGCTATAGTTCGCGCCGTTGAAAGTCACTCGATCTTGAGTCTCAGCCAGATGGAACATTTCCATCGCCTCGGCGAACATGTCGACGCGAACCTTCGGTGGCGGAAACGGTATCCCGAATGCGTTGTGCTCGCGCTCGTTCCAGGCCGCGCCGATTCCCAGGATGCACCGACCTTGCGAAGCATGGTCAACGGTGACAGCCTGTTTGAAGAGAACGGCTGGCAATCTATGGGTGACACCTGTAACCATGAGCCCAAGCTGAACCTTCTTCGTGAGTACCGCCATCGCACCGAGTAGGGTCCAACCATCCAGACAGACACCCGATTCATCACCATCGCGAAGCGAAAAGAAGTGATCGAATCCCCACGCCGAATCCCATCCAGTTTCATCTGCCCACTGAAATTGCTCGACGAGTTCGGGCCATTCCCGATAATGCTGCCCAGCTACAATGCCGAAATGAAGCTCCCCTATTGGGGGCGGCTTCCCAAATGTAGGACCTGCCATGAATACCTCTCTACATGCGACCTGATAATGAAGTTCGTCATTGAATCGAACCCAGCGACATTCCTTCTAGCGCAACCACTGACCCTAGTCTCCAAGGTTAGCAGGCGCGGGCGTTGCACCTGGAAGCGGTGTCTCAAACGGTTCGTGTTGCAATCGCTTGGAATTACGAAGGCGCAATGCTGCCCCGGCCGCCAGGACCATGATGGCGGCCATGATTGGCCAGATGATGCCAGCGTTTTCGACGTCCTGAATCAAGCCAGCTACAAGCGTCGCAATCGCGGCGGAGGCGCCCCATGTCATGCTGAGCATTGAGAAATACCTTCCGCGCAAGTGGACTGGAGCGAGCCGCACAGGCACGACCGCCGTGAGCGGCATGAAAAGGAGCTCACCGAGCGTGAATGAGGCGAAAACGAGCACAGCGGCAGAGGCGGTGTCGACCGTCAGCAGCATTAATCCAAATGCGCCCGCCCAGAAAAGCGCCGCCACCGCCAAAAGTACACCAGTATTTCCGCGGTCAACTCGGGATGCGATCGGAACCTGGAGAGCTATGACTGCTACGGTGTTCATGAAGAAAAGCAGACCGATGTAGCCTTCGCTAGCTCCCGCTTCTGCGCGCAGGAATGGCGGCACGGACATGCTCATCTGGGTAAAGCCGAGCACGAGCACGAAGAGCAGTAACATTCCGTAAAGGAATGTGCGATCGCGGAGAACATACGACCAACCGACGTCCGGCTCATCCGTTCCGTCATTCCGGTCTACGATCTTGGGAGCTGGAACCACGAACCAAATGACAGCTGCTCCCGCAATGAAGAGCAGGCCGGCAACGATAAACATCACCCGGTATTCGACGAGCCCACCACCGGAGACTAAGACACCGCCGAGTAGGCCACCCGTGCCGATGCCAACCGCATTCCCGACGCGCACCATCGAAAACGCAGTGATGACTTTGCCCTCGTAGGCGAGTGAGGCAGTAAGCGAGTCGATAGCAGGCCAGTAGGATTGACTTGCGATGTAAAAGAACATGGTGAAGATCAAATACGGCCAAATGGATTCGGCCCATGCTAACAACGTATAGGCAACGCCCATTATCACAATCGCAGAGACAAGGACCGGCTTCCCACCGACGCGATCGATCAAACCGGCGGTGACCGTCACCGCAGTCAACCCAAGAATGCTGGCAGCGGCAATCCCGCCGCCGACGATACCGCCTTCGAGACCAACGATCTGGGTGAAGAATATGATCGTGAATGGCATTACCATTCCACGACCAACCCAAACGATGATGATGGAGAACATCAATGTCCAAACGGAACGGGGATGATCACCCGTGTATCTTCGTATTCGGTCGATTACGATGCGCGTATCCGTGATCGTTCTTCCCGTTTGCTGGTATCCGGCCGAGTGCGGTTCTCACCCCTAAAGCAGAAGTTTCGCTGAATTGCCGATCGAGTGCATCCAATGAAGTTCGTACTTCCAACCGGGAGCACTTCAGATCATGATTCTAGTGCGATTGGAAACAGGCTGAACTGGAGCGTTCTCGGTTGTGCTGTGGACAGTGCTGTTCTCATCAGCTGCTCGTCGCTAAACGTCCTATTAAGTCGGCGTCCCTCGCACTGCAAATCAACTCTTTGGATCTGAAAGGGCCAGGGGTCAACCGAGAACTCGCAATCTGAATTTCCCCTGGGAGTCAGTCGCATTGATATAGAACCGTTGTTTGTCGGTACGCCGTCAAAGGTTCTGGATTCGTAAAATCCCATGGACAGCGCCAGTGAAACAGCGTCCCAGAGCGAAAGAAGTTCCCGCATTTGCTTGATCTGGAATGCGGATATGTCGCTTGAATCCATGAGCGATGCCATAATATCGGCTTGAAACGATTCCTCTCGCTCCAGAAACGATCGAGCGAGCACAACTTCTTCTGATGAATCGCTGTCAAAGTCGTGAAAACGCCGATACAGGTATGTGCCGTGCATCGATATCAGCAGCGCTGGAACCCGCCCGTACGATAATGCTCTTGGAGACGCGTGTTTCCATATTCCGAGATGATCCGCTGTCGGCAACTCGTTGAACGCGTATGGAAGACCGGATTTCGGGTTGAGCGTCGGTCGACTTTCCCAATCGAGCCAGGCTAGATCGTGCTGTTCCGTCGCGAGGATAAGCTCTGGGATTGGTCGCGCAAGCTCGAGTTCATTGTTGCCCCAGCAAGCCGCTAGTTGTCCGGATATCCAGGCGTGAGCCGGCTGCGAAATGAGCGTAAGACCAGATTCGTCGCGTCGATGCAGCACGGGATTTCTCTCTTTCCGTACATTCAGTCGGCTATGCTTGATATCGTGGTTAGACTGTATTCTGATCGGGCGCTTAGTTCAACACTTTCAAATGCCGGCTTTCGATGGTCGATACAGGTATAAGGATGCTCGACTTCAAAGATCGCTAATGCCAGCCCGACATACAATGCGTGACGGTCGATGCCCCAGCGTGTTCTATTCAGAGTGAACTCTCCAGAGATCGGTGAGCAGAATCGGAGAAATAACGGCGGTGGACGTTGCAATACAGCGGTAGGCGAGCGAGCACCCGCCACCTGGCTCCGGGAAATCGAAGACAGAAAAGGACCCCAACCCGCCCGCTCTTCGCAAAATACCGTCTGGATCGCAGAAGTCGACCCGCTGTCGACACCGGTGAGACGGCAGCGGGACGTAGTCGCACCCGCAAAACCTCGCTCGTTATTATGTCACTCGTCCCTCTGGCCGTGGCAATTTGGGCGTTGACAATTGTCGTACCTACTGCCTATGCCGCCTGGCTCGCACGCGATATTTTCGAGACTCCCAGTGACCGCGCAGTGTTCGTCGACCAAGCGACTCCAGCTCCCACCGGCATGCCGGAATCCGTGATTGCGCTCCTGACAGCCACAGTTGGAGGAACACCTGCATCTGCCTTTTCAACGCCGTTCCCATCAAGTATCGATTTGGACAATCAAGAAACACCGACGCTGGGAACGATCACTCACCCTGATCTGATAGAGACTCCCGAGGTTGTACCGACCGTAACGGGAACCGTAGCTCCGACCGACAGCCACGCCAACTCCATTACCGGAATGGAATGGCTCGGATCCGATTCATATTCTGCTCCTCGGAATCGATACGCGTCCGAGCGAAACGACAGAGGGACGCAGCGACACGATGATCGTTGTGCGAGTCGACCCGACTATTCGGCGTGTCGACATGTTTTCAATACCTCGGGATCTGGTCGTCGACATCCCTGGCTTTTCCTCAGGATCCAAGATCAATAGCGCTTATCCATGGGGCGAACTGTACGACATCGAAGGCGGCGGACCGGCTTTGATCGCACAGACTATCGAGCTGAATTTCGGGATCTACATCGACTACTACGCCACCGTCGATATACCGGGATTAGAGCAGATCGTGAACACGATCGGTGGTGTCATTCTCGATGTTGACGGCCAACTTAAAGATGACCAATATCCAACCGAAGACTATGGATATACCCGTGCCTACTTCCCATCCGGGATACAACGTCTCGATGGGAAAGAAGCAGTTCAGTATGCTCGAACGCGCCACTCGGACGGGGACTTTGTGAGGGCGGAACGGCAGCAGCAATTGCTTCTTGCAATCCGCGACCAGGTTTTGGAATCGGGTCTGATTACGAAACTAGCGGATCTCATTGGAGAACTGGGACAATCCATTCGCACGGATCTCTCGCCACGCCAGGTACTGTCTCTCGCTTCGCTGGCGCAAAAGATTGACCGCGACCATATCTGGACGCACTCGATCACTCCTTTTACCTATCCGGTCGTCAACGACTCAGGCTGGTTCTTGTTCGGTGAATGGGATGCGTTGCGCTGGATTGCCCAGAATCTTACACAGGATCCGCTGGCGGCGAATCTTCCCGGGGGATAGTTTCGATATTCTCTTCCTCCGCCTCAGGGGTGTCTTCATTGGACGGAACGGTTGGCGCGCTAGCCTCGTCATACGCCTCGCGCATGGAAGAGATCATCTCGCGTCCGGCGGAGATTGCTTGACGCGCCCCGGCAGATGCCTTTGCACCTAGTGCCGACGCTGTTTCTACCGCCGAGTCACGAGCATAATATCGAATCTCGTGAGCCGTGATCGTGTCGCGCCGCAGAGTATCCCTGTCCAGTTTCACTGAAGCCAAATGCTGTTCGACGATCTCCGGGTCCGCTTCGCGACTCCAGGTTGAAAGCTCAGTCAGCATTGGCACGAGCATCTGGATGCGGGTTATGAGGGTGGCTCCCGGAATAAATCGGGCCGCGGTTCGTACCGCCGTGCCCCTCCCGCCACCACCCTTTGCTCTGGCCGCCACTGCCTGCTTGGCTGCACCGGGGAGTGGGCTAATGCGGTCGTCGAGAGCCAGTTTGCGAGCGAGATTCCCGTATGTTGGCGCGCGCTTTAGGAGTTCGTCAGAACGCTGGCGCAGCGGCGTATCATCGTGCACTGCCCCGCGCACCTCATCTCCCAGCGTACCGCTATCGAGTGTATCGGGAGCGTAGCGCACTCGGACGCTGTCATCGTCGATAGAGGCAGAACTGACGCCTGGGACGACCGTAAGCCAGGCAGCTACGCGGCGGCGCTGGTGACGATCCTCGCCCCCGTCGTCGGACCCTGGCATCTCCCAGGTAATGCGCATCTCAGTTGCCGTCAGGTCTTCGGCCCAGACACGTGTCTTGAGGTTCTCGATGTTCGCTGCCATCGCTTTCGGGTTTCAATGTATTTCGAATTACAGCAGCAAGGTCGTAGCGAGTGACCTGATCCGGATCTATATCGACGATCAGCCCATCTTCAGATGCTTGGACGTTCACCACACCCGGGGTTTCAGCGACGACCGCCGCCACATGCTCCACCGCGCGTATTTTCGCTCAATTGGTGCTCGGGCGACAGTTCCCAGGTAAACCGAAGAGTCGAAGGCGGAGCGATCTCTTCGACCCAGACTCGAGGCGTTGCGTCATTCAAGTTGGCTCCCCTTTCGACACGTGCAATAGTCTAATCAATTCGGTGGATTGCGGTCAGTTGGTTCAGACAGGGATCGGACACGCGGTGAGTATTGACGAGATGAAGATAGCTGCTGCAGAAGCGGCAGCGGATCTTATTGAACCCGGGATGAGCGTTGGATTAGGCAGCGGATCGACTGCGCGAGCATTCGTCCACGCATTGGGGCGTCGAGTCAATGCAGGATTGAAAATCAGCGCCGTCGCTAGTTCAGTCACAACCGCTAATTTGGCTTGTCAGTTTGGAATCCCGCTCCGTGATCTTGATGGCCCTCTCGATATCGCGGTGGACGGCGCCGACGCAGTCGCTCGCCACTCTCTTTCAGCTATCAAAGGCCTCGGGGGAGCACTGACACGTGAGCGAATCGTGGCCGAAGCTGCCCAACGGTTTATGCTCATCATCGATGAAACCAAGCTTTGTGATCGCCTCGATCAGACCTTGGACCGCATCCCGATACCGATTGCAATCATCCCATTCGGATCGAATCGCACCTTCGATGGGCTTTGGCAATACGGTGAACCGGAGCTTCGCCTTCAAGGCGATGGCTCGGCCTACCAGACCGACGAGGGTAACTACATCGTCGATGTGCGCCGAGTACACTATCGCCCGCTAGATGCACTCGCAAACGAACTGAAGTTACGCACCGGCATTGTCGATCACGGTCTCTTCATCAATCTCGCCACGCACGCTCTCGTTGGTACCGAGAGCGGCGTGGTGAGTCTCACTCGCGATAGTTGAAACAAGCCCAATGGGTTAGCGCGATCCCGGCGCAACTCCGCGAACATTTGTCTCGATACTGTATAGCGCAGTTCGAGCGGTAACATAGAGCGTGCTGAAGTCGGGGCCACCCCACGCCAGATTCGCAGGTTGCTCGTCGAGTTCGATCTGACCAACGATCTCGCCATTTGAATCGAGGATCCAGATGCCGCCGGGGCCAGTCGTCCACAGGCGTCCGGCGTCGTCGACTTTCATCCCGTCAGGAACTCCCGCGCGCGCATCATCGCTCATATCGACGAAGAGTTCACCTTCACTTGATATCGCTCCGTCGGCAAACACGGTGTAGCGCTTGATAAGTCGTGCGCCCGAGTCGGCGATATAGATCTGCGTTTCCACGGGCGAGAAGGTAAGGCCGTTCGGCTTGCCGAAATCGGTCGCTATCTGCTGAACAGCGCCGTTTGTCGCGATTCGATAGGTTGCCATGACGTCGATCTCGCGCGCCTCTTCACCGCCACCGACACTGAGCAAGCCATAGTCAGGATCTGTGAAATAGACGGCATCCGTCGTCGCCACAATGATGTCGTTCGGACTGTTGAAGCGCTTATCCTCATACGTCTCCGCAAGCGGTTCCGGGTCCCCGTGAATGCCGCAATGCTGATTCGACGTCCCGAATGCTCGCACGCGAGAATGTTGCCTGCGTTGTCGAGCGTAAGCCCATTTGCGTGGTTACTCGGGCGCCGATAGATCTCTGCATCGCTACCAGGACTCCAGCGATAGATCGTGTCAGCCGGAATATCCGAGAATAGCAGGCACTCCCGCTCAGGTATCCAGAGCGGACCCTCGGTGAATTGGAAGCCGGTACTTTCCCGTCGTTCCTCCTCGCTCTTCAACAGTTCAGAAAGACCATTATCTATAGCAATTCGCAATATGTTATCTCCTCTCCAACCTCCAACTATACGTGCTGGCGAAGAGTCAGGTCAGCGCATGCGAGTTCGCCGCAACGGTACATTCGATGCGCACAACCCTCTAGATCGACACCCGCCCCAATCCCGTCTTCAAAGGCTACGTCAACTCCAAATGGCTTTGAAATTCTCCGATATAGCCAATGATCCTTCTGCGTCTTCTATCGTGGATTCGCGAGGAGTGCCGCGTCGGGAACGCTGTTCTCCGTAGCCCAGCGACATGCAGTGAAGATCGATTTTTGCCAGTTCACCGTTGCGGAACTCGCAGTAGGGCAACGCGGATTCCCAATAGCGCACGTCCTTGTGGAAGCCGAGAAGTCCATTGTCGTAGACATCAGCTGGCGTTGATGCCTGGGTATCGACATGCCACATCTCGTAACTGTCAGCTGGCAGTCGATTGACCGTTTCAAACTCGAACCAGAGATTTCCCAGACTGTAGAAGATCGGCTTACCATCGTAGATCTCGATGCCGCGCATAATGTGCGGCCCGCTACCGGTAACAATATCCGCACCGGCATCGATGCAGCTATGGCCGAACTCGGTAATAAACGCTGCCGGCTTTTCGATCTGGATATCGGCTTCATGCGCATGGATGCTCACTATCACCAGATCCGCTTGACGCCGTGCATGGTCTATTTCTGCCGCTATGCGCGCCATATCTCCAGGATGAGGCTTGGTACTGATCCCTGACTTTTCCGTTCGTTCGAAGAGTGTACCTTCCAACGCGGACCGTCCAAGAAAATACATCTGGTTTTCAGGATCCTCCGGCGGCTTCCTGAATTCCATCTCTTCGACCCAGCGGTTCGTCTCGGCCACGCCAATAGATTCCGCAATTTGCTGTAACCATCCATACTCTTCGTTTGAAAGTCCGATTGTCGTCTTCACCCGCAAAGGGTTCAGTCCTGGGCGACCTACGAAATCGGGGCGGCGCTCCCCTGCTCGGTGTCCTGTGGCAAACGATGAAGCACACGAGATCAAAGCAACGCGACCATTGGCAGTGTCCAGGTACACCGGAGCGGAGGCTTCACCAAGCGCTGCACCGACGCCGGCAAAATTCATGTCGAGGGAACGCATCGCCTCGATATGGTGTTCGAGTCCGTCCGTGCCGGAATCGAGTGAGTGATTGTTCGCCGTAGCGAAGATGTTAAACCCCGTGTCCAACATATCCTGCCCAATGGTGATCGGAGCCGAGAGATGGAGTCCGCCCGCTTCGACCATCGGCGTACCGTGGTAGTCGTTCAAAAGCATCTCAAGATTGGAAAAACGCACGTCTGCGCTAGCAAGTAGTGCTTTGAGCCGAGCATCGGCTCGTGGCGCGTACGGGCGCGTAATGAGAGCATCTCCAGAAAGTACGACCGAAATATCTGGTACTGACATGAGCAAATTCCTAATCTATGTCCCCCACTGATTTGCGTTCATTATCCATAGAATCTGTGCGATGTCTCTACCCTCATTCTGGGAACAAAAAGACGACCGCCCTTTCCGGTGCGGAGAAGGCGGTCGAGATTTGTGCCCGAGAAGTGGGACTCTAATCGCGCTGGCGCGGATCCAGAGCGTCCCGCAATCCGTCGCCAACAAGGTTGAAAGCTAGAACTGTCAAGAAGATCATGATTCCAGGCGGATATGCGATGTGCGGAAAAGTGAGGATGTTCGCTCTGGCATCAGCCAGCATATTGCCCCAGGACGGAGTCGGACGCTGGATGCCGAATCCCAGAAACGATAGCGCTGCTTCCAGGATGATGATCCCGCCGACTGAGAGAGTACCAATCACTATGACCGGACCAACCACGTTGGGAAGCACATGCCGTCCGATGATGCGTGTATTGGTCGCGCCGAGCGCACGCGCGGCAAACACAAAGTCTCGTTCTCGGACACTCATGACATCGGCCCGCACCACCCTGGCATAAGTAGACCAGACCGTTAACCCGATGACGATAATCGTCATCCTAAAGCTGGGTCCAAGTACCGCAGACAGGACAATCAAGAGGACAAGAATCGGAAAAGCCATCAATGCATCCACGAATCGGGAGAGTATCGCGTCGATCCAGCCGCCGAAATAGCCCGATACAAGACCGATTGTGACGCCGACACTAAGCGAAATCAGCGTGGCGAAAACGCCCACCGACAGTGCAACTCTTGTACCTCGAATGACACGGCTCAGGATGTCCCGTCCAATGTCGTCGCGGCCAAACGGGTGCGCCCAAGACGGCGATTCTCCCCGGAGAGCCGGATACGGCTGGATCGGATCATATGGTTCGAAGAATTGGGGAAATATCGCGATGACACTCAGAATCAGGATGAAGACGCCCGCAACCAATCCAGGCTTGAAGCGCCTGAAGCGGGCCCAGCTCCGCTGCCACTCAGTGCGACGTTCGCGTTCAACTCCAGCAAGCGCCGAACTATCAGTGATAGCGTCGGGCGCATCAGTTCGTGCTCGTACTCCTCTTGTCGACACTTAGTTCTCCAATCAAGAAGATCACTTCACACGAATTCGTGGATCGATAACACCGTACAACAGGTCCGTGATGATGTTTGCAACAATGACAAACAGGACAAACATGACTGTAATTGCCTGAACTACCTGGTAATCGAGTCGATCCACCGATTGAATAAATAGCCGTCCGATGCCCGGGAACGCGAAGATAGTCTCCACGACAATTGTTCCACTTAGCAGGAAGGCAACTCGTAGGCCGATCACGGTCACGATTGGAAGCAGCGCGTTCCGCAGAACGTGGCGCGACAGTACAACTCGCTCGGCGAGCCCTTTCGCTCGCGCCGTCGTTACAAACTCTTGATTGATGACCTCCAACGTCGAACCACGCATCAGCCGCGCGATTATGGCCGTCTCATTGATCGCCAGGACCGCCACTGGCATGAGCCAGTGTTTCCAACCTCCAGTCCCATAGGAGGGTAACCAACCAAGCTGCTTAGAAAAGAGAACTATTAACATCAAGCCGATCCAGAAGTTGGGCAGGGCTACGCCAGCACTGGCCCACACCATAATCCCCGAATCAAAGATAGAGTATTGCTTCACTGCTGCGATGACTCCGGCCGGTATTGCGATGAGAATTGCGACGGAAACGGCCAAAAAGTTCAATTTCAATGTCGGTCCCATGGCTTCCGTAACCATGTCGCTGACGGGCACACCGGTTCGAACAACTGAACGACCAAAATCACCTTGTACGAAATTTGAGAGCCAGGTAAAATACTGCTCGTACCAGGGACGGTCGAGCCCCCACTTCGCCTGGATGCGCGCGATTTCGGCATCGGTGATGATAGCTTCACCAACCATGATGTCGATCGGGTCGCCGGGTGCTAGTTGCATCAGACCAAAGGTGAAAAAGGTCACCATGAATAGGACAATGACCCCCTGCATAAGTCTTTGGATCAAGTAGGACAGCACTTCGACCTTCTTCCCGATTCAACAACTCGTCGAGCGACTGGAATGATCCAGTCGCTCGACGGCAACGCACTAGATGCCGACTTGCCTAACTCTGGTCATCAAGCCACATCTCGTTCAAATACATATACTGGTTTCCAGCCACGAGAGGATTTTCTGGCAAACCCTTTACCCGTGGGGTGAAGATGTTGAACCAATCCCAGTACTTGACGAAGAGGAAGGGCACATCCTCGGCGACGATCTTTTGAACCTCGCTGTATATGACCTTGCGGGCTTCCGGATCCGTCTCGACCAGCCCCGCATCAACGAGTTCGTCCATGCGCGGATTCTTGTAGAGACTCCAGTTGTTCCGAGCGTCCGAGCGCAGAGTGTTCGAGCCATCCGGCTCACCTGAGCCGCCGCCGTAGGTCCAGTTGTAGAGAGACATGTCTATTGTTCCAGAGCGCTGCCCCTCCTGAATCGTTGCGACCGGCGCTTCCTCAATCGACATGTTCATGCCAACATCTTTGAAGTTGGACTGTGCAAGTTCTGCCTCGGGACGGCGTGCCTGGTCACCGGTGATGATCGTGCACGTCCACTCAAGCTTCACGCCGTCTTTCTCGCGCACGCCGTCGCTGCCCATTGTCCAGCCAGCTTCGTCAAGGAGGGCTGCGGCCTTCTCTGGGTCGTGTGGATAGAGCGCAACATCCGGCTCATAGTAGAACTCGAGCGCGGGCGAGAGATTCGATGTGGCCAATACGGCCAGCCCTCGCCAGAGATCGTCTCGAATAGACTCTCGGTCCAGGGCGAACATCATTGCTTGCCGCACACTCTTGTCGGACAAGGCTGGATGCTCATTGTTCATCGGAAAGTGATTGATCGCGACACTTGAAGTGACCTGAACCGTGTAGTCTGAGAACTCCGGATCATCACGGAAGCGCAAGTGATCGTCCGTTACGAGTGGCCAGACTGCGGAATCAGCCTCTTTGTTTTCCAACGCGATGGCTCGGACAGATGCTTCGGGCACGATATTCTCCCGAATACCGTCCATGTTCGGCGCGCCCTCCCAGTAATCGGCAAACGCTTCGCACTCAGTGAATTCGGCAGCGCGCCACTCTTTGAGTACCCACGGACCGGTGCCGACCGGATCCGCTTTGTAGGCATCCTCTCCGATTTTGCCGTGATGATGCTCTGCGACAATGCCAGCCTGACCGGCACGTGTGAGGAAAGCCGCGTTAGGCTGCTCCAACGTCACAACAACGCTTCCGTCGTCCGGAGCGGTGACATCGGTCACTCCCGCGTAATTGCTGGCAGAAGCAGCTGCATTTGCGGGGTCGCGGTAGTAATTGAATGTGTATGCGATATCACCGGCGGTAAAGGTTTCGCCATCGTGCCAGAGGACACCACTCCGTGTTGCAAAAGTATATTGTAGACCATCGTCAGCGACCTCAAACGACTCCGCCAGATCTGGCTGAAGGGTAAAGTAGTTGTCCAGCTTCAGCAGCTTGCTGTGAATGTTGCCAACGATAAAGTAGTGGACCGATGGTCCCCAATCGTCTGGGCTCAGACTGGCGATCTCTTGATGCCCCATGGCGATAAAGACTCCGCCTTGCTTCGGCTCATCGCCGCCGGTCGCCGCCTCTGTAGCAGTTGGCTCTTCCGCTGCCATTTCTGTGGCAGTCGGCTCGTCAGCTTGACCCCCGGCTTCCGTGGCAGTCGGCTCCTCCTGCATGGCCTCGGTTGCGGTCGCCTGACCGCCTACTCCGGCCGTTGGGACGCTACGCTGCGTGGTAGCCGTTGGGGCAGCCTCGGTTGCATCTCCACCAGTATCATCATCATCATCGTCGTCTCCGCCGCAAGCGGCAAGCAATGAACCCACGACCGGAATCGCAAGACCCATTGCAAGCGAGCGCCTAAGCATGTCGCGGCGCGAAAGTCGCGATACGAGACCAGCGATCAACTGTGATCGCTCAAATTGCTCCATCAAGCACCTCCCATTATCGTCGCCAGAGACGCCGGGACCTCAACAGCTGCGGTCCCGGCGATTCGGCGTATAGTTACGACTTGATACGTTACTCCGCCAACCACATCCGATGCAAGAACTGGTATTGATTTCCAGCGACCAGCGGATCAACTGGCAATCCCTTTGTTCGTGGCGAGAAGATGTTTAACCAATCCCAGTATTTGATGAACATGAACGGCACTTCTTCAGCGACTAGCTTTTGAAGTTCGCTGTAGATGACCTTGCGAGCTTCCGGATCGGTCTCGACGAGGCCTGCGTCGCATAGCTCGTCAGCACGATCGTTCTTCCAGAGACTCCAGTTGTTCCGAGCATCGGAGCGAAGGGTATTCGAGCCGTCCGGTTCACCGGAGCCGCCACCGTAGGTCCAGTTGTACAGCGACATATCGATCGTGCCGTTGCGTTGACCTTCCTGAATCGTCGCCAACGGTGCTTCGGCAATTTGCATGTCAAATCCGACATCCTTTAGGTTGGATTGTACGAGCTCAGCTTCCGGGCGACGCGCCTGGTCACCGGTGATGATCGTACAAGTCCAGGACAACGTCGTTCCATCTTTTTCGCGGATGCCGTCGCTATTGAGTGCCCAACCAGCTTCATCTAGCAATGCAGACGCTTGATCGGGGTCATACGGATAAAGCGCAACGTCCGGCTCATAGTAGAAGGCGAGAGCGGGAGAGAGATTCGCGGTCGCCAGCACGGCCAGGCCCTGCCAGAGATCATCACGAATCGACTCGCGATTCGAAGCGAACATCATTGCCTGACGCACGCGCTTATCCTGGAAGATCGGATTCGAGTTGTTGATCATGAAGTGGTTGACGGCGACGCTGGATGTGACCTGAACCGTGAAGTCGCTAAACTCGGGATCATCGCGGAAGCGCAGGTGATCGTCAGTAACGAGCGGCCAGACGGCGGAATCAGCTTCGCCATTTTCCAGTGCGATTGCTCGTACTGACGCCTCGGGGACGATATTCTCACGAATGCCATCCATATGTGCCGGGCCATCCCAGTATTCATCGAATCGCTCGAGCTCAGTGAACTCTGCTGCGCGCCATTCTTTCAACTTGAATGGTCCGGTGCCAATGGCATCCGCCTTGAAAGCATCTTCTCCGATTTCGCTATGGAAATGCTCCGGAACTATGCCTGCCTGTCCGGCGCGGGTGAGAAAGACGGCATTGGGCTGTTCGAGCGTCACAACGACCGTGATTCGTCCGTCGCTTCTACGCTAGCCACGCCCGTGTAATTGCTCGCGCTGAGCTGCGGCATTTTCAGGATCACCATAGAAATTGAATGTATAGGCGACATCGCTGGCACTGAAAGACTCGCCATCGTGCCACAGGACGCCCGATCGTGTCGCAAACGTGTAGGTCAATCCATCTTCGGAGACCTCAAATGCCTCGGCCAGACTCGGCTGTAAGCACAAAATAGTTGTCTAGCTTGAGCAAGTCGCTCATATGATATTGCCGACGATGAAGTAGTGGACGGCTGGGCCCCAATCGTCCGGGCTCAAACTGGCTACCTCATGGTGCCCGAGGGCCACGAAGACTCCGCCATCAACTGGTTCATCGCCACCACCCGAGGCCGCTTCAGTCGCCGTTGGTTCTTCGTCCGCCATTTCTTCTGTGGCAGTTGGCTCCTCGTCAGCCATTTCCTCCGTAGCAGTGGGTTCCCCGTCGGTCATTTCCTCGGTAGCAGTGGCTTCCTCGTCTGCCATCTGCTCGGTGGCAGTAGGTTCATCACCAGCAGGTGCACTCGTTGCGGTTGGATCTCCACTATCGTCATCGTCATCACCGCCGCAAGCTGACAGCAAGGTGCCGAACGCCGGAAGCGTTGCCGCCATCGCGACAGAACGCTTCAAGAAACTTCGGCGACTTGTGGGTTTCAATTTTGCCAACAATTCATCGAAACCCGTATCTCTCAACACCATCGAAACTCCTCTTCCGTTGCCCAATAGCACTTGGCCCGCCACAAACCCCCGACACGCTTCGCCGGACGCGTAGTCCGACGACGGCATCAATGCGACTTGACCAATCCGTTCATGCGGTGGAAGCCGAAATTAATCCGCCGACAGTTACCTGTCAAGCAATTTTCAGCAACACGCTGAACTAAGGGCACAATATCCAGTACTCAATATACGTACAGATCGTGCATCCCGGACGTATCCCATTCAACGCGATGAGCGCTTCGTAGAACGTCCCCCGCCGGAAAATTCCGGACTTCACACGCAGGTGTCAAGATCAACTTCCACTTGTAACTGCAACTGTTCCCGCATTATGGAATCTACTTGCCCAACTGTTGATTTCGGCGAAACGAGAAAATGGCCGCCAAAGAAGCCCTGGCGGCCACTGCAGGTCCAAAAGCGATATCTCAGATGGCTTCTCCTAGGATTCGCGCTGGCGTGGATCGAGTGCGTCACGAAGTCCATCACCGACGAGATTGAAAGCCAGGACCGTCAGGAAGATCATGATTCCTGGCGCGATCGCGATATGCGGGATAGTTGCGAATGTGAGCGCGACCGTCAGCAAGCATCCCACCCCAGGAAGGCGTCGGTCGCTGAACGCCCAGCCCGAGGAACGACAGCGCCGCTTCGAGAATGATGATTCCACCGACTGCGAGGCTTGCCAAGACGATGACCGGACCGAGAACATTCGGAAGAACATGACGGATGATAATCCGCCGATCCGTCGCGCCAATAGCTCGGGCGGCAAAAACGAACTCGCGTTCACGCACGCTAAGCACGTCGGCGCGCACGATGCGGGCATAGGACGACCAGACGGTAAGTCCGATGACGATCACCGTTGTCTGCAAGCTCGGACCTATGACGGCTGCCAGTGTGATGAGCAACACCAGTAACGGAAAAGCCATAAGGGTATCAACGAGGCGAGATAGCGCAGAATCGATCCAACCCCCGAAATATCCGGAAATCGCTCCGACAGTGACGCCGATCAGCAACGAAATTGACATTGCGGAAAGTGCGACGATAAACGCAACGCGGGTACCGCGAATTATGCGGCTGAGGACATCTCGACCGATGTCATCACGTCCCAGACGGATGTTCCCAGGATGGACTTTCACCACGCTGGCGAAGATTCGTCTCATGGTAGCACATAAGGTTCGAATACTCCTGGGATGATCGCGACTATTGAAAGAAACCCGATGAATACCAGGGCAACGACGCCTGGCTTGAAACGCTTGAATCGCTTCCAGGATCGCCGAAGTTCTGACCGTTCGTAACTCGCCCTTCACCTGACGAGGCTTTGTTCGTCAATAACTCCCTCGATTGACTTTCGGCGAGGTTAGGAGTTGGACTACTCATTGTTCACCATTGCCCATCTATTTGAGTCGAATCCGGGGATCGATGACTCGCATAAGTTAAATCCGTGACAATATTCGCGAAAATGACGAGCACGGTGAATAGCACGACAATCGCCTGAACTACCTGGTAGTCCGCGCGATACACCGATGAGATAAAGAGCTGACCGATGCCGGGCCATGCAAAAATGGACTCGACCACCACGGTACCGCTCAACAGGAAGGCCATGCGCAAACCAACGACCGTAACGATCGGAAAAGCGCATTCCGGACGGCATGTCGCACGACGACAACGTACTCCCGCAGACCTTTTGCGCGCGCCGTCGTCATATAGTCCTGCCCGAGAACTTCGAGCATCGAACCCCGCATGAGTCGAGAGAGAATCGCTGTTTCGTTGATTGCGAGCACAAACACAGGCATGACGTAGTGCTTCCAATCGCCAGCTCCGCTCGGAGGGAGCCAACCAAGGACCAAGGCCATAAGGATAATCAGCATCAGCCCGACCCAGAAATTCGGCAGCGCGATACCAGCACTCGCCCAGATCATGATCCCAGAGTCGAATATTGAATATCGACGGATTGCCGCGAGCATGCCTGCCGGAATTGCGACGAGAATCGCAAATCCGAGTGACAGCGAAGTGAGCTGAAGAGTCGGCCAGGCTGCTTCCAACACGATCTCGTTAACCGGAACACCCGCCCGCACAATAGATTGGCCGAAATCACCGGTCACGAAGTTTCCAAGCCAGGTGAAATACTGCTCGTACCACGGCTTGTCTAAGCCCCACTTCGCAAGCAATCGATCGTAATCTTCTTGAGTAAGTTGGGTACTGCCTTCTCCAAGCATCGTTTCAACCGGATCTCCGGGCGCTGCCTGAAGAATCCCGAATGTCGCGATTGAGACGAGAAATAGGACGATGATGCCCTGGAGAAGTCGTTGGACCACGTAGCGATACATAAGAACTTCCTAACGAACAACTGACAAAGTAGAGGGCCGGAGTGGCTACCGGCCCTCTACTAGCGGGTGCGTCTAGGATTCTTCTTCGATCCACATCTTGTAAGCAGCGTTATAGAGCTGGCTTCCAGTGAGGACACTGTCGGGCAGCCCCTTGACGCGCGGATTGTAGAAGTTGAACCAGTCCCAATACTTGACGAAGAGGAACGGCACGTCTTCTGCGACAAGCTTCTGAACTTGACTATAGATCTCTTTTCGCGCATCCGGATCCGTCTCAGCCAACCCGGCATCGAGCAACGAGTCCATCTCATCGCTCTTGTATTTGCTGAAGTTGTTGAGCGCATCAGAGCGCAGACGTATTGGATCCATCTGGCTCACCAGAGCCTCCACCATATGTCCAGTTATAGAGGGCCATATCGTGGGTTCCATCGCGCATCCCGGACGAAGCGCCTGTCGTATCTTCGATGCTGACGTCGCAGCCGATCGCGTTCCAGCTCTCCTGGGCGAATTCTGCCTCCGGGCGACGAGCTTGGTCACCGGCGATGACAGCGATAGTCCACGCCAAGCGCACACCATCCTTCTCGCGTATCCCGTCAGACCCTGCGACCCAGCCCGCGTCGTCAAGAACCTGCATCGCCATGTCCGGATCGTATGGATATTCCATCACATCCGGCTCATAGTAGAAGTCGAGCGCCGGGGAAAGGTTGGCTGTCGCCTTCACGGCCAGCCCCTGCCACAGCTCATCGACAATCAGGTCGCGGTCGAGTGCGTACATTAACGCTCGCCGCACTTCGCGGTCTGCGAAATAAGGTCGTTCATTGTTCAGCGGGAAGTGATTGCAGGCCGTGCTGGATGTCTGATACGTGGTGAAATCGCCGCTGTCCCGCAAACGGATGTTATCCTCGGTAACCAGTGCCCAGACTGACGAGTCAGCCGAGCCGGTTTCCAGTTCGATTGTTCGGACCGAGGGCTCAGGTACGATCTTTTCCCGCACGGCATCCAAAAGAGGCGCACCGCGGAAGTGATCTGCAAAAGCTTCCACCTCAGTGTACTCGGCCGCGCGATATTCCCGAACGCTGAAAGGACCAGTGCCCATCGGGTCGCTCTTGTAGGCATCCTCCCCGATAGCGCTATGGTGATGCTCAGCGACGATGAATGATTGCCCGGCGCGCGCAAGGAAGGCCGCATTCGGACCGTCAAGTGTCATGACAACCGTGTAGTCGTCCGAGGCATCGACGTTGTTTATTCCGGCGAAATTACTTGCCGTCAACATCGCGTTCTCAGGATCGCTATAGAAGTCGAATGTGTATTTCACATCTGCCGAAGTGAATTCTTCGCCGTCATGGAATGGCGCACCCTTGACGAGGTTGAATGTATAGGACATCCCGTCATCCGACACTTCAAAGGATTCTGCCAGTGTCGGCTGAAGCACGTACCAAGCGTCCAATTCGAGGAGCGCATTGTGAAGCTGGGTGACTATGACCCAATGGACTGTTGGCCCGGCATCATCCGGGCTCAGGCTGGCGATCTCATGGTGGCCCATCAATACGATCGTGCCACCCTGCTTCGTATCGCCACCGCCAGCCGCTTCTTCAGTGGCGGTCGGCTCGTCCGTCATCTGCTCTTCAGTGGCAGTCGGTTCGTCTCGCCATCTGTTCTTCGGTGGCAGTTGCCTGGCCACCTACCGCGGAGGTCGGAACCGATCGCTGCGTTGTCGCCGTCGGATCGGCAGATCCTCCATCGCTATCGTCGCCGCCATCGTCATCGTCATCATCGTCTCGCCGCCACAAGCGGCCAATAGCGATGCGAAAGCCGGGATCGTTGCGCCCATCACCACTGAACGCTTAAGTAAGTCCCGCCGATTCATTCCGTCAAAGCGGCTCAAAATCCCTTCGAGCCCGCTGTTCTCCTTGGTCATGCTGATTTCCTCCTACAACACCCCGTACTAATTGCTGCTGACGCCCCGGGTACTGCCAACAGACCCCCGTGGACCCTAATCATCACGTGTACTGATATTCTAGACCAAATATTGCGCCGAGTGACGAACCAATACACTGTCGCGTCCATCTCAACATACGTACGTCATAGACGAATCAGACGTATGCTCATTGCCCCGCATTCTCATCGAGATGACCTCCTCGTTCGAATGGCTAGTGCCCAAAGCCTCAGACAATCTCGCGAATCTGTCCAGGATTGTTCGCGCTTCGTCACCGACCGCGAGCGCTGGCTTGCCACGGGAACCGGGATGATCACCTAAGCGTAGCGTTACAGGATAAATCTCGATCGATTCCAGAGCAACCCCCGTTCCAAACGCAGACCGGCATTATTGTCTGCCAGTAACGCGCGTCGGCGGGAAAGCCCTGCTTTCCTCCATTGCTGCGCTGGTGAAATATATGACCGGCGTGACGATCCGGATCAACGCGGAAGGCTTCGTACGAATCAGACGGCAGCTTGAAGGTTAGTTCGTTCTGACCGATCAGATTGCCCAGGCTGTAGAAGATCGGCGATCCACGATACATTTCCATGCCGCGGATCAAGTGCGGGCCATGGCCGACGACAATGTCCGCGCCTTCGTCGATCATGCGGTGCGCGAAAGTCACGCAGAAACTCGGCCGGCGTCTCTTTTTCTCCACCATCTTCATGCGCGTGCACGCTGACGATGACGACGTTCGCCCGGGCTTTTGCCTCCGGTATCCAACTGGCGATCGCTTCGAGATCCCCAGCATGGGGACTGGTCTGAACCGGGGGGAATCACCAACTTTGAACGACTCGCCGAGAAACGGAAACACTTCGGGATCGTCCGGTGGAAACCGAAACCCATCGAAATCGTTTCGACACGTTTGCGTTCCAACCCAAGATCCTCGGAAAGTCGACGCAACAGCTTCATTTGATCTTCAGTCACCGTATATGTCGTTGAGTACCGTAGCGGATTGAGTCCTGGCCTGCCCTGGACGTCCGGCCGCTGTTCGCTGGCCTGCTGGCCACGCGCAAACGTCGACGCACATGAAATCAGCGCGACGGATCCAGCGTCCGTGTCAAGGTATACCGGCGATCGCGCTTCGGCCAGGTTGGCCCCGATGCCGGAAAATCTCAGTTCTCGTCGATTCAGAATGCGAATGAGCTCGAGAAGTCCAGAAACGCCATAGTTAAGACTGTGATTGTTCGATGCTGAAAATAGATTGAACCCACCGATTTCAAGCTCGTCGAGCACCCACTCATGCGCACCTAGATGGGTGCCGCCAGCATCCTCGACCGGGTAACCGACAAAATTGTTTGGCACCGTTTCGAGGTTCGTGAACCCGACATCGCTGCCGCGGATGAGATCGTAGAGAGCGCTGGTATGCTCGTCGCGATCATGCGTGAGTCCTCTGGTTATCAGGCTATCGCCAGTAAAGGCCGCCCTCAGTCCGTCGCTCGACATCTAAGCCCCACTTCCCGCCAATGCAACCGACACCCGTGCGATGTTCGCCGGGTGACCGACAAAAAATGACGGACGAGACTAGTCGAAAAAAACTGATCAGTCAAGGGCGGGATCCGGCTCGGCACCGTTAATCCGCATCCAGCCGCGAATGCGATTCTTGACATCATCGAGCGACTCTTCTTTATCGAGTTGATTCTTTACCCGCGACCAGGTCCCGCGATCGGTTCGATAGACGGCTCGATTTCCGCGCTTGTCGAAAAATGCGAAGAGATCTCCCTTCTGCAACTGGAACCATCTGTACGTCGTCGTTGCTACGTTCGCACCATGTCGATCATCTGGGCCCATCCCGGTCAATTCGGCGGCATGGAGATGGAGTGGGTGATACTGGCCATCAATCTCTTCGTCATCAATGTAAATCTCGCGCGCGGCGGTGAGCCCTGGATTTTCGACGATCAATTCGGTGACTGCGCGCAGATTTCTGGGATAGCTAGGCGCTTCTTCATGCTCCAGGAAACGATGTGTTGGATCAGCTCCCAGGCGTGGCGAGCGAATGTGGCCCAGCACCGCCTGTACGGCAGCATGGGGATCGTCTTCGATCTCCGCGCCCGACTGCCACTCGCAGTCGCCCTCCGGGGCTCGTGTAATTGATATTTCCTTCGCCATCCAGAAGTAGCATTCCGTATTCATTTGCCGGCTGATACTGAAATGCCGCCGCGCTGACTCTTCGTGTGATCAGAAATCGTCCCAGCCATTCTCGGGGTGAAACACCGGCAGCACATCGACGGCCGAGATCAGGAACCTCGCATCAACGATCTCCGCCGCCAGGATCCATGCATAGGCATAGCCAAGCGGATTCGGCGTGGCACGATAGAACGTCTCGGGACTGATACTTTCGTCAAGCGGAATTGCGTCAAGATCGCCATAATTTTCTCGTGCTAACGAAACAAGATCCCCAAGCGCCGGGCGGCTGGCTGTCGTCACGGTATGGGCTCCTGACTTTCAGAACTATCGGATTTATCGAGTATCCAACCGCTTTCGAGCGACATTATCTTCCTGAGGCAATTCCATGAGATGCAGCGCGTGAGCCGGCAAAACTACCGTGCGACGCCCTCGAGTCCCGAGCTCGAGTTGACGAAACCGTGGTTCGCTCACCGAAATCTCCAGAACTCTCGACGAAGGGGCCCCATCTGGCTGAAATACCAGCGTATTGAGCGCACCAAAGTCCGTCGTTTCAAGGATCGTTCCGTGAAGAATATTCTCGGAATCGCTCGGCGATTCGTTCTCGCCGAGCATCCGTATATGTTCGGGTCGGATTACCGCTTCCAGATGCGAAGAAACGGGTTGAGGCCCCGCCACATGCAGTGTGCCCAGATCCGTCGTTACTGCCACACCATCGTCGAAGCGCTCCAGAATAGTGGCGGGAAAAACATTCACAGATCGGACGAGTTCTGCCACAGCCCGGTTGGCTGGTCGGGTGACGAGTTTACGCGGCGGATCTATCTGCAGTAGCTGGCCACGATCGATCAGGGCGATGCGGTCGGCGATCTCGTACGCCTCTTCAAGATCAGACGTTGCGACGATAGCCGGCACGCTAATCAATCGGCGTACCCGCTGCACGTCATGGCGCAATTTACGCTGGAGAGCCACTTCCAATCCGATGAATGGCTGGTCGATCAAGATCAACTCGGGATCGAGAACGAGCGTCCGTGCCAATGCAACCCAGTATTGCTCCCGCGCATCCAGATCACGAACGAGGCGATTTCGGCGATGCGCGAGCGACAGGAGATCGAGCGTCTCGTCAATCCTGCGCTCCGCTTCGTGCTCTGAAAGTGGATAGCCACGCCGGAATGGAAAGCGCACATTTTCGGCTACGGATTGTTGCGGGAATAGTGAGCCAATATTTGGAACCCAGCCCACATGGCGTTGCGCAGCAGGTTCGTTTATAGCAAGGGCGGGATTGAAGACGGTTCGGCCCTGAATCTCAATCGATCCATTCTCGGGCGTGTATACCCCGGCGAGCGACCGCAATATTTCGGTTTTTCCGGCCCCGTCGCGTCCAAGTAATGCGATAAGCTCATTGCCGACCGAGAAACCAACCATTAGAAGGTGGTTTCGAATCCGTGATTGCAATTTAACGTTGATCAAACTCAACGACGCTATCCCCACCCGTGCGCGCAATCCGCTAATTCGAGGCTGCTAGACTACGCATCTTGCCGCCTGGGCTCCCCAGTGCCCAACATGCAAGGCTGTCCAATCGCTCGGACTTCATCGAAGGGTAACACCAGTTGTTCACATGGCGCTACACGCTCGGTTCAGAAGAGATAGGTTCAGTATCGGATTCCATCTGGCATGGGCCAAAGATGGAACCGCTCGAGATCGACGGTCCAAACGACATAGAAATGATTGACCGATCCGTTTCCGGGATTGCACGTTACGCGCCGATCCTCCCGGTTGACCCTGCAAATTTTCTTACGTTAGGAGCAGGGCAATCTCCCCTGATTGAAGGCACTCTTGCTGGACAGAGCGTCTTCTTCAAACTCGACTCGCTGCTACCTACGGGCTCGTTCAAGGATCGCGGTGCGGCTGTTTCAGTTTCACTGCTGGCTTCGAACAATGCACAACGAATTGTCGTCGACTCTTCAGGAAATGCAGCCGCAGCGATGTCGGCCTACTGCGCTGCACACGGAATTGAGTGCGTCGTGTATGCGCCCGCTTCCGCTTCGCCTGGAAAGCTTATTCAATCGCAAGCATATGGAGCGGATGTTCGCCTGATCGACGGTCCCCGCGAAGCCGTCGCCTCCGCTGCTCAGAAAGCCGGCGAAGCGGACGAAGGAGCTCGATACGTGAGTCACAATTGGAGCCCGGTATTCGCGGAAGGAGTGAAGACTTGGGCTGTCGAAGTCTGGGAACAGCTTGATCAGCAAACTCCAGATCGAGTCTTCGTGCCAACCGGTGGAGGGAGCGCTCTGGTCGGCGCATTCCGAGGCTTCCAGGCAACAGGGGTGCTGCCGCGCATTATCGCCGCACAGCCGGCCGCATGCGCTCCACTGGCGTCTGCGTTCGAACTCGGTGAACGTCATTTGGTTGCTGCCATTCCAGGAGAAACTATCGCCGAAGGCGCGCGCATCAGCGCCCCACCCCGCGATCAGATCCTGACCGAGGCGCTACGAGTGACGAATGGCGCAGCGGTTGCAATTGAAGAAAACGAACTGATCGCCGCATTAAGAGACCTCTGGAACCAGGGGATCTACGTCGAGCCAACGGCCGGATTGGGCGCCGCGGCATTTATCCGAGCAGCGACACGTGGTGACGATCTCACTGGCACCAATGTGATTCTGATCACCGGGTCCGGGCTCAAATCCACTGACGCGATTGGAACCCTGCTCGGCTCTGGTTAGACCTGATTCGCGGGTCATTGTTGCGATCACCATGTTGACGACGCTCACCAGTCGCTTTGTGAAGGGCGATCTGCCAGTCAATGCGTGCTTGTTCGACACATAGGCGATAACGATGTCATCAACCGGATCGATCCAGAGGGTGCAGCCGCTAGCGCCACCATGACCGAAGCTTCCAGCCGGAATGAGATCAGGCATGAATGGATTACCGGCGCGTGCAATCATGAAACCGAGTCCCCACGGAGCAGGAACCGTCGAATCCATGAATCCGGGTATCATCGCCGGCGTGAAGCCGCCCGTCTGGTCGGTCGTCATCGCTCGAACGGTTGCTTCCGAGAGGAATCTTGGGCCATTTGGAGCAAAATTAAGTCCAAATTGGAGGAGGTCGCGAACGGAAGAGACGGCGCCAAATGCTGGATGGGCCAGGTCCAATCCGTAGCGCGAGTTGTACATCGCTCCATCAGTACCGTCGGCATAGGTGCCTTCGACATGGGCGGTGTACCCCATCTGAATATCATCCGGACGGAACGTTGTAGCCGCCAGTTTCGCCGGATCAAGGACCAGTTCATTCACAAGCGTTACGAAATCTTTGCCGGTGACGCGTTCCGCGACGCGACCGGCCAGAGCAACGCCATAATCACTGTAGCTGAGCTTAGATCCCGGGCTGAACATCAACGGATAAATGTATGACTCGTCGATCAAGTCATCATACGGGACATGTTCTTCCAGTCGTTGCGAATGGAGCGGCGATTGGTAGATCATTCCTGACGTATGCGTCACGAGGTGACGCAGGAGAACGTTCTCTTTGCCCTCGCCGGTGAATTCAGGAATGACAGATTCGACCGACATTCCCAGCGACAGCTCACCTGACTCCACCAGGGCCATGATCATCGCAACGGCATGTAATTTCGAGATCGACGCCAGCGGCCAGATGACCTCGGCTGCGCTCGGGACACCGGGTCGAGCCGTGCCCGCGTACGATTCCCAGATGAGGTTTCCTTGATGAGCAACAGCAACTGCGGCGCCGTTAATTTCGCCCCGATGCCACCCATTCCGCTATCTTTTCACCGACGTGTACCAATTTGGACGCGTTGCTCAAATGATCTTCCAATTCCATTGACAGCCAACATATCAAGATCACCATCGCAGGTGACAGGTGGCAGTCTAACCGCAATACCCGGTAAGTAAAAGGAGATAGCCGCGGGCCGATCGGGCATCCAGATCAATCCGCGGCAAATCTAATTGGACGTTCTACTTGCTTCATTGAGGCTGCTACTTACTGGTGCCCGGTGCATGACGAACGTTTCAACAATCTGGGGATCGAACTTCCCTCCCCGTTCTCTCCATAGCTGCCGCAGTGCTTCATTAGACGTCATCGCCTCGCGATATGGGCGGGGACTGGTCATCGAATCGTAGGCCTCGGCGATCGCGATGACTCGAGCTAGCAAGGGAATTTGTTCACCCTCCAGCCCTCGAGGATATCCCTGACCGTCCCAACGTTCGCGTACGTATCGAATCGCGTCGCTGACCTCGCCAAAGTAAGAGACCGTATCTACGATGCCTGCGCCACGCCCCGGAATTGTCTGTACTCTGGTCCATTCCTCATCGTTCAAGGCTGCAGGCTTCGTGAGCAACTCGTGGTCGACCCCGACCCATCCAAGATCGTGCATTTCCGCCGCATACACTAACTGTCGCTGATCATGGTCGGAAAGTGGCAACAGTTCTGCGATTTCCAAGGCGATTCGCGCGACTCGGCGACTATGTCCAGAAGTGAACTCCGTTCGCTCATCAAGCGAGGAACAGACGCCGGCTATCGCGTTTACGTAGCCACGTTCCAGCTCGCTTGCTACCCGTGATATTGCGATATCGGGGGTAATCCAGTGGGAGACACTCATTGCAAGATCGCGTGCTACTTCGAGCTGATTCTGAGTCTTGAGCTCTGACCATGCCATATGGATCGCACCGATTCCGGCGCCCATCCGGCGTAACGGCACGATCAGAACCGCATCGACGCCCAAGCGTCTACAAACGACAGAATCGAGGTTCGATCCATCATTCAGAAGTACGCGCGCTTCGGTGGCAGAAACGGACTCATGGGAGAGTGTCGCTAGCCCGGTTCGCAATCTTTCGACGTCAATTTCAATGGTTCCTCGTTCGACGAGTGGTCGAAGGATCTTCGTATCAGGTATCTGTTCGACGATCGCCAGATAGGTCGGCTTCGCCGTTTCATGCAGAATATCAGCGGCAACCCTTGCGACGGCGACCGGGCTATTGGCCGCGTCCAGACGTTCAATTTGATCTCGATTGAGTCCAGATTGTGAATCTGATCGTGCCCGTGATGTGGTGATCACCTTCGATGCTGCGTTCAATCGTGGCGCCGCGAAATATGCGAATAGTGTCATAAGTCCAAGCGAGCTTAGAAAAAGGACTGATGCACTTTCAATCGAGTCGCTGGAGATGAACATTCGAACGCCGACGCCCAGCAGGCCAGCGAATCCAAGCGCACCTCCTGCGATGGCGAAACTTGCGATTGTATTACGCGCAGATAGTAGTCCCACGCCTAAAGGGATTAGGAGAATGAAAGGGCTAGTGATCGTACCGGTGAAGACCGCGGCAGCCGCCAACGCCCCGATTCCGACTAAAGAATAGAGGTCGAGACGGTTCAGGTGTGTGTCATCTGAACGTCCGGATGACCACAGCCCAATAGACCAAGCAACCGTAGATACCCCTATCAGAGCCAGGAGTGTCGCGATGACTGACCGATCATCTTGCTCGAGGACGGTCCACAAGATGAGCCCTACGGCCGCGATGCCGATCCAAAGGACAACCTGTAAGCGTTGAGTTGCGGTGCCTCCTCCTTCGTACAGCTGTCGCTTTGTGGTGCCATCGCTTGGGGCTACCGCCCCATAATTCGCCGTGGCCGTCCGTTGTAGAGTTGTTGACATGGCAATCCGTTCTCCCAAATCCCTGTGATTCGAACATTTCAAGCGCATCCAAGGAGCCCGAAAGTACTATGCACAGCGTACTTTCTTCCTAGTCAGTACAGGACAGCAGCAAGTACCACCTGTAGCGGTACGGAGGTCCTCAAATCACGGGCCTCTTAACGAAACGTCGGGAACTAAAGTCGGACTATACTGCCGCTTGTACACGAGAATGGAGTAATCATGGAAATCGGGAAACCAGCGACGCGATTGGCAGGCTTTGGCACATCCGTATTCACCGAGATGAGCGTTTTGGCCTCCGAACACCAGGCAATCAATCTGGGCCAAGGATTTCCAGATTTTGCCGGTCCCGATTTCGTGAAAGAAGCGGCCATCGAGGCTATTCGCAGCGACTTGAACCAGTACGCGCCAAGTCATGGGCTTTTGCGACTTCGTCAAGCGATCGCCAGCGACTGGATGATTCAGCATGGTATCGAAGTCGATGTTGAAAGCGAAATTACTGTTACGTCCGGTGCAACCGAAGCGCTACTGTCAACATTCTTGGCGTTTGTAGATCCGGGCGACGAAGTACTCTTTTTCGAGCCGTTTTACGACTCATATGTGCCACAAACGGTTTTCGCGGGCGGCATCCCGAAGAGTCGTCCCGCTGAGTCCGCCAGATTGGTCATTTGATCGCGACGCAACTGCGAGTGGCTTTTTCGGATCGCACGAAACTATTCCTGCTTAATACCCCGCACAACCCTACAGGAAAGATATTTGACCGCGACGAATTGACCTTCATTGCCGATCTTTGTAAAGCCCACGATGTCATCGTGCTCGCAGACGAGGTCTACGAACGCATAACCTTCGATGGCCTGGCGCATACCCCAATCGCCACGTTGCCGGATATGTGGGAGCGCACGCTTACGATCAACTCCACCGGCAAGACGTTTTCTATGACCGGTTGGAAGATCGGCTATGTCAACGGCGGCAATAGCCTGCAACGTCACCTGCGAGCGGCGCACCAGTTCAATGTCTTCGCTACGGCAACTCCGCTGCAACACGGTATGGCGATAGCTCTAGAGACGGCTGCGGCTACGAATTACTATGTGGAGTTGAAGCATGCATATCAAGCCCGGCGAGACCAACTCATCGCCATCCTTGGAGATTGCTGGTCTCCCACCGTTGCCCGTTCAGGGCAGCTATTTTCTGATGTCCGACATCACATTGGCAGGTTTCGAGGATGACGTCGAGTTTTGCAAGCATCTCGTAACCTCAGTCGGAGTCGCCGCAATACCCCCTTCGGCGTTTTATCTCGATCCGGCGACCGCACCTCCACTCGCCAGATTCTGCTTCGCGAAAGAAGACCGGACGATGGAACGAGCCGCCGAGCGCCTAACTCGGCTATCCCGCCCAGAGTAGTCACTACCATCGTTCGAACCGTCTTGAGTGCAAACGGCTGCGTGGCGCTTGACTCCATAAACACCCCAACTCGGTACCAGGCGGCGCACCCACCCAAAAGTCCGTGACAATCTGACAAGTCTTGCATCGCGAGCGCTATGTCCGTACGCTTTGTCCGTACGACTCGATTTACGTACGGAGGCAGGGTGAAGATTCGATCGGTCATTCGTGTGACGACAGTGGCAGTTGCGGCAATTACGTTGTGTATGCTCTCAGCTGCCCCTGCCCTAGCGGATTGGCACATCGTCGCACCAGGCGAAACGCTATGGCAAATTGGCGAGCAATATGGTGTCGATGCCACTGATATCGCAGAGGCGAACGACATCGACGAATCCGGAACTGATTCACGTTGGTGAAGAGTTGTGGATTCCTATCGATAGGCGGTGCCGTACCCTGGTACGGGCGGCGGATTCTATCGTTCATATTGTCGCCGCTGGCGATACGCTCGCGTCAATAGCGGCATCGTACGGCGTGGACACATCTGAGTTGGCATCGGTCAATGGTCTGGAAAGCCCATATCTCATTTATCCTGGCCAGGAACTCGTCATTCCGTACATCGGAGCCAGCCATCGAACCAATACCTGTGACGCCAACTGCTCCGGGAACGATCGACCCCGAAATTCCCTACTTCGACCAGGAAACCGTTCGTGGACTCGTTATGGATATCGCGGTCGCATATGGCTGGGATCCTTATCTCATCCTGTCGCTTGCGTGGCGCGAAAGCACCTGGGACCAGCGAGCCTTATCCCCTTCCGGGGCGGTCGGCGTCATGCAACTTATGCCTGCCACCGCTGATTGGGCAGGCCCTGCGCTCGTTGGATATCAGACGGATTATGTCTACGACGCCCGGGACAATATCGAAACCGGAATTGCATATCTCACTCACCTCCGCGTACAAGCCGGAAGTGACTACCTTGCGCTAGCTGGCTACTTCCAGGGGCTAGCGAGTGTCGAGCGCGATGGCATCTTTCCCGCCACCCGCGAATACGCGCTCGGCATCATCGAATCAAGAGATCTTTTTGCGTCCGAAGCACTACCATAGAAGTCCCCCCTTGTAGGTAGACAGCGACGAACGCGAAGCAGATCCCGAAGGGCCGTCCTAGGACGGCCCTTCGACTTTCCCTTAACTTGCCAGCTTTTCGCCAAAGAATGCGAGAGCCCGAGTCCAACTATCCTGGCTGGCTTCATAGTTATCGTTTGACTCGTCGAATGTGAGAAAACCGTGAGGACGTCCCGGGTAAATGTGGAACTCTTTCTCTTTTCCTGCAGCTTCGAGTAGCGATCCGTACTGTTCGACATTGTGCATGCCAACACCGTGATCCTGATCGCCCCAGAAGCCAAGCAATGGAATGCCAACGAGAGATGTCTCGCGCATCGGCTCTGATGGACGATTAGCGGTGATCGTTGCGTTTGCCGGAAAGCCGTAATAGATTACGCCGGCGTCAAAACGCGGTTCAGATGCAGCGAGATGCATGACCATCGTTCCACCCATGCAGAATCCGACGCAACCCCAATTCGGTCCCTCACCTTCGGCGTCGATCAGTGCACTGACATCCTTCAGCGCCTGCGGATATGACAGATGTGCGCCCCGGGCTCGCGCAGCATCGATCGAGTGCTCGGCAAGATCACCCTGGCGAACGAAGAGATTTGGCAACAGAGCGGCGTACCCGTTTTCTGCAAACCGGCGCGCCAGGTCGTGATAGAAATCGCTGGCACCGTATATATCGTGGATGATTATGATTCTGCCCGACACGTCACCGGCCGGTTCAGCTGCAAATACGGGCATTGCAGCGCCGTCGATCTCGACTTCGTAGCGGCGCTCCGAGAAGCTTCCATTGCTTTGAATCGGCGCATGCCCAAGTTCTTCGTGGCACATAGTCGTCGTCTCCAATTTTCCGTTGATATGCGTCGAACTGTTTCTCAGACTAGCATAGAGGAGATTCACTGGAATCCCATCTTGTCGTCGCAAGAACGGGATGGGACAGAATGAAGGATTGAAAGATGTCAAACACAATCGACAACCTGAACGCGCTCGAGGCAATTCGAACCACCCGCTCAATGCGCCGGCTCGAAACTCGGGATATTCCGGATGACGTCTTGCGCCAGATTCTTGACGCAGCGACTAGAGCGCCAAGTGGCAGCAACCAACAGACATGGTCCTTCCTGGTGATAAGAGATCCAGAACTCAAACAGCAGCTGCAGAAGATCTACTCCGAGGTGGCCTATAGATATTTTGGCGCAGCCCCAACGACCGTTTCAGACGGCAGCGGCAAAGCTACGATGACACGTGTCCGATCCTCTGCGCAATATCTAGCGGACAACCTTCATCTTGCACCCGTCCTGGTATTGGCTTGCATTCGCGGCGAGCGCAACTTTACTCTGGGATCGTCAATCTATCCTGCAGTCCAGAACCTCACGATCGCTGCGCGAGCATTTGGCATTGGTTCGACTCTGACGACATTCCATATCTCACGCGAGGCAGAAGTAAAAGCATTGCTAGGCATTCCGGAAGACGTCCACACCGCAGCGCTCATCCCGCTCGGTTATCCAACTGGACGTTGGGGCGAGGCAGTGAGGAGACCGGTCGAAGAGGTCGTCTATTTGGACACATACGGGCACCACTACTGGGAGAATTGAAAACTCCGTAAGATTGTTGTGAGTTACCGGTCATACCTGAGAGGACTGTGTCGCGGGTCCAGTCGTTTGACCTTGACCGGGGGATTGTCGTGATCGTGAAGAATATGCACGTCACTGGGCTGATCGGTGCCTGCACATCGCTGTTGGTCGTCCTGAGTTTGACGGTTGCCATGACATTGAGTAACACGCAGCGAGTGTCGGCCGGCCCTCAGAGCTACATCTGCGACGTCACCTTTTCCATAGAAACCACCCCGACGATCGAGGCGGACCCAGGTGCAACAGTCGTTGTTCCGTTTGCGGTTACGATCGACGTGTTTGCAATTTATGTGGCCATTCTCTCTGTTGATGTGACATTGCCTCAGGGTATCGCAGCCAGCTATTCTCCGAATGCACAGGTCGAATCGATTAGTGATCCCTCAAATCCATCCCAGTACACCTATAATGGCTCGATAATGGCAACTGTCCCCCAATCGGCAGCGCCGGGGCAATCCTGGCAATTTACGCCGAATTCCGCGTCGCTACAATGTGAAGGTCCGAGTCTTAATCAACCCGCGACGGACACCGCATCCGGTGCTGGATTCAGAATCGTCGCGCGAGGCACAATCCCTACATCGACCTCTACTTCGACTGCAACAACGACTGCGACGAACACGGCAACCGCGACGATGAGACCGACGAACACGGCAACATCCACCGCGACGGCGACGACAAGGCCGACAAACACGTCAACTGCGACCGCGACTTCCACTTCGACGCCTACCGCCACTTCCACCGCCACGGCAACGGCAACCGCCACGGCCAGCCCAACCGCCACATCGACGTCAACCCCGACTGCGACTAGCACGGCAACCGCGACAGCAACAGCCACGACGACATCAACTCCGCGTCCGACGGCGACGACGTCCACAAAAGCTTCTCCAACAGCAACGCAAACGAAATCTCCGACGCCAACTGCCACCAGCGCGAGAGAACCGACCCGGACGCCTACCACACCATCCTCCCCGACGAGCGTGGTGTCGCCGACAGCTACGCACACGCCCGTTTCCAACCCCACAGCGAGTCCAACTGCATCTAGCTCGGCTACCGAGGTCGGAAGCGAAACTGCTTCAGCAACTCCGGGCAACTCAACTCCGCCTGAATCCAATGCGACTCAGGACGCCTCGCCAACCAGCACGGCCATTGAATCCTCCGTTGGCGACGGTACCGGCCTGATTCTGGACGTGTCTGAAATTCGGCAATCGACGCGATCGGAAGTAAGGGACGGAGATAGCGTGCTACGGGGTGGATTTGGAATTGCTGGAATCCTGGCACTCGGCGCAGGAGCATACGGAATCTGGCGAGGTCTTACCCGGCGCACCTGACCAAAATGCGACCGTTGCAGCTACTTTCTTGGATTGCGATTCCGTAGCTTGATCAGTACGTCTTTGAAGCCCTGGCTTCGCAACAGCTCGTCAGCCGGTACGACAGCGAGTTTCGCCATGACGGCCCGAACGGCTACTCGGAGTAATAGAGCCGCCAGAACGACTACAACGATTGCTAGCGGCTCGTTCATACGATCGTCATGAAGTAGAGGAATGCCGCAATCGGCGCGAGAATAAACAGCCCCGATCGAATCGTTTGCCGATCTTCGCCCGCCTTAGCGCGAACCGCATCGCTTCCCTTCCGATCCTCCCCCAGCGCGCGGTCGATGTCTTCGGTTGTCTCCCGCGCGAGTCCGCCTCTATTCAATTGTGAACTCAGTGTATCGATGATGCCCGATCCGACCAGGCTCGTCGCGAGAATCACTATGACGAGACCGAGCAAAATAAGTGGCACGAGTCGCTCGCCGGTTATGACCGATGCGAGAAATGCTACAAGGATTGTCACCGGAACAGATACTACCCCTGCGATAATCGACCACAATCGCCACCGTGGGCCACTCCAATGATTCTCCAAAGTTTCAAGCATCATCCAACCCCACTTGTCTTTGCAGGCAGCGCCGGAGAATAGGGTGTGGTTACATTAGATGCAGTGCAGGTCGCTGGGTGGACAGGTTCTGGGTAGCGGGGATATGACATAGCATTGAACAACGATCTCGGCTTCCTTGTCATCTTTATCATCGTGCCAACCGTCTTAATTGTAAGCGGCTTTTGGCTCATACTCATCGTCCGGAACGATATGCCCCTTCGACGCGCATCAGAGACTACCACGGCCAACGAAGAGACAAAGCCGGTGCAGGCTTCCGCCGAACCTATCGACGACAGCCCTGAGATCGCGGCTATCTCAATTCGAGGTACAACCAATACAGAATCCATTGTCGAAGAAGAGTTCTGGACTCCCGCTCATACATCCCAGCCAGATTCAACGCCAGTTGCAATTGTGCCGTCAGATACAGAACCCGAACAGTACGCAGACAGCAACGCGGAAACCGAAATGCTCCCACCGCCTCCGATTTTCGCCAATGACACTGAGAATCTTCCCGAACAATGGGAGATCGACCTGGCATCGGACGAGGACGACGGTGAAAAGATCGACGATCAAGATCGGGCTCAACGTCAAAAGGGCACTTTGATGGTTCCGTCTACCGAGCACGTTATGCGGCGTACCGGCCCACCAGCACGGAGAGCGCCGACCGTCGGCCGCTCAACTGTTCGTGATGAAGACATCGTGGAGCGCCCGGACGGCAGCTGAAACATCGCTTCCGTCGACGACGAACGAAATGTTCAACTCGCTGGACCCTTGTGCAATCGCGACGATATTTATCCCCTTGGCTCCCATCGTTCCGAAGACGGTGCCCGCAACGCCAGGCGTCCCACGCATCCCAGCTCCTACTACGGCAATGATTGCAACGTCATTGTCATCGGAAAGCGAAAGCACTCGTTGATGTGCCAGATCTTCCCGAAACTCGTCGGCTAGTGCGTCGATGACCGCGGCTCGATCTGCCCCTCCAACAATGAACGAAACGCTGTGCTGGGACGACGCCTGCGAGATCATGTAGACGTTTGCCGGTGTACGTCCCACCGCCGTGAAAATTCGCATCGTTACGCTGGATACATCGATGAGGCCGCGCCCCTCGACCGTAACAACCGCGAGTCCGGAAATCGATGCGACAGCTTTCGCCGAATGTCCTTCATCAGTGTGTGCTGAGATTCTCGTCCCTGCCGCTTCGGGTGCAAAGGTATTCTTAATCCATATTGGGATATGTCGCTCCTGCGCGGGGTACATCGTCTTCGGATGGATTACCTTGGCGCCAAAATACGCCAATTCCGTCGCCTCACTGTACGAGATCGCGTCCAGCGTTCGAGCCTCCGCAACAATGCGCGGGTCAGCCGTCATGACGCCATCTACGTCTGTCCAGATCCAGATTTCCGATGCGTCTAGCGCATTGCCGAGGATAGAAGCCGAAAAGTCCGAACCGCCCCGCCCTAGCGTTGCGGTCAAACCTTCCTCGGTCGCACCAAAGAAACCAGTCACGACCGGAAGCATTCCGTCGTTCAACGCCGGCGTGAGGATGTCCGCGGCGCGCTGGCGAGTTGCTTCAAGATTCGGAGAAGCGTTGCCAAATGCGCTATCGGTAACGATGACCTCGTCAGCGTCAACTTGTAGCGCCGAAACGCCTATCTCATTCAGGTATGCAGCGATGATGACGCTACTCATGCGCTCGCCGAACGACACGAGCCGGTCTCTCGCCCGCGCAGATAGCTCGCGCAATACATAGACGCTGTAAAGTAGTCGAGAGACCTCATCAACCATAGTGCCCAGAGTCGCGCTCGTACGTCGCCGGCGCTCGCCGGCCGGCACTAGAGCCGCCAACGCTCGACGATGCGGGGTAAGAATGAGCGCTCGCGCCGTTTCAACTACCTCGCTGTCTCCAGCAATAGCCGCATCTCCGCATTCGAGGAGAAGGTTCGTCACCCCGCTCATTGCCGAAACGACGGCGACCACCGGCTCCAGCCGATGATTCTTCTCCAGGATGGCGACCGTTCGACGGATGGCAGCCGCATCGCCAACCGACGTCCCTCCAAATTTCATAATCCTCGTCATATTTGCGTCTTTCAGCTGCGCGCCCGGAGCGCCCCAATTTCCAAGAGCATTGCACAAGTTCTGCCGGTGGGATACCAATTTCCGCTCGAAATGTCACAGGTTGGAGCGATAGCTTCGTCACCAGACATGTAACGCTCATTACAGCTGCCATATTCTCAAGACGTATGGTTGGTAAAATTTGCGAGAGGATCCGGCCCGGACGCGCAAACGATTGGTGAATGTTCCGTTGCATCGAAATACCTTAGTTCGAGAGACCACTCGTCTGGCGACACGTCGCATCGGGTGGTTGACCCTCGTTTTAGTGCTGTCATTCACCGTGAGTCCATTGATGGGTTCCGTTCAGAAGGCGGGAGCATCAGATGCAACACCCGTTTATTTTGAGGAAACCGGTCAGGTTTTGTCGGGCCCGTTTCTAGATGCCTGGTTCGTTGTGGGTGGCCCGGATCTGACCGGCTTCCCGGTGAGTCCGCCTGTCAAAGTAGCTGACAAATGGGTCCAGTGGTTCGAATATGCTCGGCTGGAAGTGGCCGCCGACTCGTACGCCCAGGCAAACCCCGATAATGTCGTTGTGGCGAACGTGGGATTTGACTATGCAGCCAGCATGGGATATGTCCAGTCTCATCCTGCGTTTAAGGCGCTAGACGGTGTTGGCGACGATCGTCAATTTTTCGACGAAACACATCATTCGTTAGCAAACGGATTCCTCGAAGCGTACGTCGACGGCGGCTACCAGGATCGCATCGGTCTTCCGATATCGGAAGAGTTCTCCATTAACGGGACGATTTACCAGTTCTTTCAACGTGGCGCGATGACCTGGTCCGAGGAAACCGGCACAGTACTCGTTCCTATTGGCACGCTCGACGCGATCCACCGCGGCACACTCGGTAACCGCGCAGAGAAACCAGGAGCGGCAGAGGTTTATTCGCCCGGATTATTCGCTGTTAGAAGCCGATACCCCGGCGAGCGGTGGATTGAAGTCAACCTGTCCTCGCAAACATTGACAGCGTGGGAGGGCGAGACTCCCGTCTTGAACACACTCGTCGTGACTGGCGCGCCATCAACACCAACAGTCACCGGTGAATTTCGCGTCTATTGGAAGCTCGAAACGCAAACGATGGCCGGAGCCGGTCCTGACGGCATCGAATACGAGCAACCGGACGTGCCGGATGTCATGTACTTCTTCCAGGACTGGGCTATTCATGGCGCATATTGGCGCAGCAGCTTCGGCTACTCCGGCAGTCACGGATGCGTCAATGTGCCCGTCCAACAGGCCGCCTGGCTATACTCATGGGCCAGCGTCGGGACGCGAGTCGTCGTCCACACCTAATTTTCGCAGCGCAATCTATCCCGCTCTGACGCCGTTGGGGACGGGTTTTTCGGGTACTGCTAGCACGGGAGCAATTCCATCGGTGTAGCCAATGTCGAAAAGCATCCCCTCGGATGTCCGCCCCATCATCTCTCTGGGTGGCAGGTTCACAACAAAAAGGGCTTGCCGGCCAACTACTTCGCTGAGATCTTGCCGCTCTTCTTTCATGCCAGCCAGTATCGAGCGGTATTCCTCGCCAAAGTCAACCTTTAGTTCGACAAGCGTTCGAGATTGCGCTATCTCAGTCGCTGCAACGATCGTGCCAACACGAACATCGATCTTCTCAACATCGTCAATCGAAATATATGGCTTTGTCTCCATCACTTACCGTGCCTTTCGTAGGTCGTCATACGACGACAGGTGCACATTTCGAGCTACGAGCGTCTCTCGAACGCTCTTTGAGCAAAGTGCTTCGATCTCACGTTCTCGGTCGGTGTTGTAGCTGCTATCGAGGATCTGTTCGTCGACGATTCCAGGATGGCACATCAACTCAGTCCAGCCGGCCTGGAGCTGTTCGATTTCCGCGAGGAGTATTTCCAGATCCACTCCATCTCCGTCAAGCCCATGGAATCGCCCTGCGAAGGCGTCGATGGTGACGACCCCAGCACGACTCAAAGCAACTCGGTCACAATCGCCAGTAGCCCGTACCGGCAGCCCTTCAACGGCTGCGATTGCAGCGACAGACGCTAAGAACGGCGGGAATGAATGCAGGTATTTGTGCGAATCAAGATGGGACGGATCGCGGGCCATAAGTGATCGAAACCGCTCCAGCTGAGCGAGTGTTTCACGTCTTACGTCTTCGACTTTGGCAGATTTCAGCAGCGTCTGGATGTTAGGTTCAAAGTTTCCACGACCATCAACGAGTGATCGAACCAGGCACGTTTCAGAAATCGGCGCACCATAACAATAGTTCAAATGGAGACCGACCGCGAGGGTGGGATGCTCCCGAGCCAACCTCACGGCCTCATCGGTCCAGGGCAAATTCACCATCAACGTCGTGGAAGTAACAATGCCATCCAGATGCGCCTTGATAATTCCAGCGTTGATGCCGGGAGATCTGCCGAAATCGTCAGCATTGACGATCAAAAATCGGTTACCAGACATGACCCCGCGCTTCAACCGGCCATATTGCTTCGACGACGCCGCCACGTACGCCAACCATGACGTCGTGCAGATTGATCGTTGTGCAGATATGGCTCGGAATCAGACGAACGACATCGCCTACATTCAAGGGCGCTTCGAGCAATGCCGGATCAACCTGCATACTTCCATGTTCGTCGGATCCGCGTAGATAGATAACTCCCGGTCGACCGATTACCTCCGGTGGTCCCGACTCGCGCGACATCGTCTTTTGGCCCGCGTCACAAACGGCGCGCTCCTCGTTCGGTCGGCTAATGATCGTCGTGAGACAGCTCAATGCGTTCTCAAACGGGACGCCAGCGTCACGATATGCTGTGTCCATGAGGAGAAACGAGCCAGCCTGTACCTCGTTGAGCACCCCGGCATCCACATCTAGCGCGACGGATCCCGTGCCACCGCCTGATACGTAGGTCAATTCGTGATTATGCTCTTCCAGGAGTTCGATAGCCTCGTTAAGCACCTCCATCGCCAGGGGATTCAGTTCCGAACGCTCGTCCTCAGGTCTCACCTGGGCATGGCCTGCATAGCCGTGAAGACCGACGAGCCGAACTCCGTCAGTGTCACGAATGAGGTCCGCCAGTTCGAGCGCCGCATCCGCCGAAACGACTCCGCTTCGTCCGGTGTTCACGTCGATCTCGATAAGCAGATCGACCGTCTGTCCGCGGGAAGTTGCGACATCGGCTATGCCCTTCACTGCGAACTCGCTATCGACGACTGCTTTGAATCGGGCAACCTGGCTGGCAAGCCCGACCAGCCGCTCGAACTTTCCAACTCCCGCGACTTCACTCGTCAGCAGAATGTCCGCGATTCCAGCATTAGCCATGATCTCGGCTTCGCTGAGTTTGGCGCAGCAGACACCGACCGCACCTGCGTCGATCATCTTCCAGGCCAACGCCGGTGATTTCGCAGTCTTAAAGTGTGGGCGCAGGCGTACCTGCGAACCTTTCAATACCTCCATCATCTTCGCCAGATTCCGCTCCATCGCATCGATGTCGATGACGAGTACCGGCGTTTCAAGATCCTCTTCAGCCATTCCCACCTGGATCGCTCTGAACACTGCAATTCCTCTCTAGTCACGACCGTATCGCGGTATCCTAGCGACAAATGAGAATCCGCGCTGTGACACCTTGACACGATCATCTGTAAGCGTGTAATCTCTATTACACCAACGAACATTTGTTCTTGATTTGAGGAGGCGTGAGTATTGTCACAGGCCGCCACGAACAACCTGGGAATCGACGATATCTTCGATCTTCGTCTTCGTGTTTTCGGTGCTGAGCGGGTTTCGCTGCAAACGATAGCCGACGAGTTCGAAATCGCGTCACTCTGTTCCACGTTGAGCAAACTCCTGCAGGCGGTGACCAACGTCGTACGGGAATTGCCGGATTCCGCATATCGACCGCAGCCGGATGATGTGGATGGTAGCGATGTCTGGTCGGCTGGTGAAATCATCGGGCACCTCGCCCAAATGGATGCATCCGCTTTGCCTTATTGGGAATCAGTATGTGGGATAGAACTTCCACTGCCGCCCGATGGGCTCCTGCGTGCCATCGATGCGCCGCCAACGGACCAGATCGTCGCATCGGAAGTCTTAGCCAGCTTACAGAAGCAGACCGAGCGAGTGATCGACATGATCACCCGGCGGTGCTCCGGGGATGAGCAAGCCGTTCATTTCGCTCTCGGACCGGCAAACGTCCGGACTGCGGTTTTGGGAAGTTGCGTGCATCTGGCAGACCATCACCAGCAACTGCTGGCGCTGGCAACACCACGATAGTCAATCTTCGACGTGTTCATTGGCATCCAGGCGCACCGTTGGCGTGACGCCGGTTGGGAAATCTATCAGTCTTACAAGGAGAAAGGAATCTCACTTGACCGCTGTAGCAGTGGAAGAACTTAGCAAACAGGTCGCCCAGGTTCGCGACAACCCGGGTCTGCCCTACGAAGCTAGTAAGAACTTGAGCCTTGGCGACATCGCGGAAACGATGGCAGCAACGCGCACGGCGCTGGCCGCCGCCGTTGAATCGGCCCCGGACAGCGCATTCGAAGAACAACCAGCAAATGCTGAAGGCGAGGAAGTCTGGTCAGTCGGTCAGATAGTCGGCCATTGCAACAGCGCTCTCCTCAGCATCGGGGGCGAAGCCCTTAAGCTTATCGGCATAGAAGCCGGAGAGCCCCCTGAAACCCTCGTTGCTCATTCTGAATCGAAGATAATGAGCCGCGACGAGGCTGTGGCTGCCGCCAACGCAGTTGATACCAATGAGTTCTTCGCGATGATTCCGGACGACGGCAAACTGGATGAAACCGGGTCGCATGACTTTTTTGGAAACGTCTCAGGCCGCTCGTGGCTCTATTTCATGGCGATGCATGAAGGTGAACACGTCGTTCAGGTCAGAGCCCTTAGCTAGACGTCGTAGCGTAACAACAAGACCCCGGATCAAGTGATCCGGGGTCTTGTTGCTCAGTTCGCAATTTGATGATGTGTGATTCAGCTTACTGGTTCGGGAGCTGGTTCTTCGCTCTTTTCTGCATCGCTTGTGCCTGCATTCAAGCGGCGAAATGCTATCCGGCCAATCAAGTAGACGATGAGTGCGAATGGAAGGACAGCAAGTCCAATAATGCCGGCGGTAATCGTCCCAGCCAACAGACCCTCGATCACTCCACTAGCGCTGTCCCAGGAATCGCCAAATATCCGAGCAATGAATGTCTTATTTTTCTCATCGCCAATCGGATTGGTGTCCTCAGCATGGAGGGTAATCGTGACGGTTGAGAATGAAGTCATCGTGTCGAGATAGTTCTGACGGCCTTTGATCGTTTCAATCTGGGTGCGGATATTCGTCAACTCGGATTCAATCCGTAGAATATCGTCGACCGTGTCGGCGTCGGAGAGTAAGGTCAGAAAGCGCCGCTGTGTCTCTTCCAACGCCACAAGACGAGATTCGTTGTCGACGTACTCCTGCGATACATCTTGAGAGGTGGATTCTTCGCTGTCCACCTGGATCACAAGCTGATGCTCACGAAGCTCGCGCACGGTGGAGTCGAGCTCTTCTGCAGGGACACGGATTGTCATTTGCGCAAATTCGCTCTCGTCGCGAACGTATGTATTTGACGAGAAGACGAAACCAGACTTGCGGGCGGCGAGGTCCCGAATCCAGGTGGCCCCGTCGGTGACGCTTTCAACTGTCAGGCTAATTGTGACCGTACGGATAATCAGCCGATCGAACGGAACCTGATTCGCGACATAGTCGATCGATGCAACGCCCACCCCAGAGCTGGGTGCCATCGCAGCTTCGTTCTCGCCGCTTCCAGTATCGTCAGCGTTGTACGGCTCAGACCCGCCGCCCGACTCAAGGAAAGTCCCATCGCTAGCTCGGGACGAATTTCCGCCGGAATCGTCATCTCCACTTGATCCGCCACCGCATGCGGCCAGCGCCATAATGAGCACCAGGAGGGCTGCGAATGTTCCAAAAACCAATCGAAGATTCAAACTGTGATTACGCATCGCCGCGCGATCCTTTCAATCCATCGAAGCGGCGATAGCATTGCCGCCCATAACGTCGTATGGGCTTTAGACGACGCTAAAGGCGAATTTGTTCCTGGTATCGGAGATTAGGGTCTGTAGATTCGATTGTCCCACTCGGCGGCAAAGCGAAAAACAACGATGAAAAGGGTCGGAATCGCAACGAGCACTAATGCAGCGAACGCGAACGTGAGTCCCGCCTTCAAGAGATCGAACAGAATGTCCATACTTCCGCCTAACTGCGCTCCAACATCGAAGGAGCGGCGTTGATAGCGCCGCTCCTTCAGTATAGGACCTATTTTGAAATCATACTCAGAACCGTCAGGCGACGACTTCCGCCGAAGTACAGGCTACCTCGAATCTGGAGCTTTCCGTCCACCCCAGCTATCAACGAGGACCAGTTCACCGTCGTGGATCTCACCGTTCAGAAGCTTCATCGCAAGTGGATCCAGCAATTCCTTCTGCATGACTCGCTTCAGCGGGCGCGCTCCGAATACGGGATCGTAGCCACGTTCGGCAATCCAGGCTGCGGCATCGCCGGTCAGCTGCAATTCGATATCGCGCTCCGCCAGACGCTCCTTGAACGCGTTCGATCTGAATCCGCACGATCTGAGCGATCTCGTCGCGGCTTAGCGGCGCAGAACGTGACGATCTCATCGACTCGATTGAGAAACTCGGGACGGAATGCGCCCTGTAAAGCGCTTCCATGACTCGGCGTCCGCGCTGCTCCTCGTCCAACGTTTCGGACTGCAGGTAGCTCGACCCAAGATTGCTGGTCATGATGACGACGACTTCCGGAAGTCCACGGTTCGCCCCTGGCTGTCAGTTAGGCGGCCATCATCGAGTACCTGCAGCAGGACGTTGAAGACATCAGGATGCGCTTTTTCGATCTCGTCGAAGAGAACGACCGAATAGGGTCGCCGTCGGACGGCTTCGGAGAGCTGGCCGCCCTCGTCATAGCCAACGTATCCGGGTGGCGCGCCGATCAGGCGCGACACCGCGTGACGCTCCATGTATTCGGACATGTCAATCCGGACCATCGCCTGCTCGTCGTCGAACATGAACTCGGCCAGTGCTCGCGCCAGCTCAGTCTTACCGACGCCAGTCGGTCCGAGGAATATAAATGACCCCATCGGCCGATTTGGATCTGATAGTCCGGCACGTGCCCGGCGCAATGCATTTGCAACGGCTGCGACAGCTTCGTCCTGGCCAACAACGCGCTCGTGGAGGCGGTCCTCCATCTTGACGAGCTTCTCAATTTCGCCTTCCATGAGCTTGCTCACCGGAACGCCAGTCCAGCGTGAAACGACTTCGGCGATATCTTCCGAACTGACTTCCTCCTTGAGAAGTCGCGGATCACCATGATTCCGCCTCGACGGTCTGCTCTCGCTCCGCCAAGTTCGCGTTCGAGCCCTGGCAGAACGCCGTATCGAAGCTCGGACGCTCGCTGCAAGTCGGAAGACCGTTCGGCCTGTTCGATCATCGTGCGCGTATCGTCGATCTTGACCTTAAGTTCGGCGATCTCCTGGATCGCCTTGCCGTTCGTTTTCCCATTGAGCGGTGAGCGCATCGCTTTCCTCTCGCAGATTCGCCAGCTCGCGGCCGAAGCTCTTCGAGGCGCTTCGTCGACGCATCATCGCGCTCCTTTTCAAGCGCAACCTCTTCGATTTCGAGCTGCATGATCCGGCGATTGAGCTCGTCGATCTCGACGGCATGCTTGTGATCTCCATACGCAATCGCGACGCCGCCTCATCTACGAGATCGATCGCTTTGTCCGGGAGGAATCTGCGCGGTGATATAGCGATTCGAGAGCACCGCAGCAGCGACCAGCGCGTTGTCCTGAATGCGGACGTTGTGATGCACCTCGTAGCGCTCGCGCAGACCGCGCAGAATCGAGATCGTGTCCTCAACCGATGGTTGATCGACCATGATCGGCTGGAATCGACGTTCGAGAGCCGTGTCCTTTTCGATGTGCTTGCGATACTCGTCGAGCGTCGTCGCGCCAATCGCGTGCAGCTCACCTCGCGCAAGCATCGGCTTGAGCATGTTTCCGGCGTCCATCGCCCCCTCAGCCGCACCGGCCCCGACGATCGTATGGAGCTCATCAATGAATGCGATGATCTCGCCATCGGACGCTTTGATCTCGTTCAGTACCGCTTTCAATCGCTCCTCGAATTCGCCCCGATACTTCGCACCCGCGATCATCGCCCCGAAATCAAGCGCGATCAGCTGCTTGTTCACGAGTCCTTCCGGCACGTCGCCGCGGACGATCCGTTGTGCCAGTCCTTCGACGATTGCCGTTTTACCGACGCCGGGCTCACCAATAAGGACGGGGTTGTTTTTCGTGCGCCGGCTGAGTACCTGGATTACGCGTCGAATCTCCTCGTCCCGTCCAATTACTGGATCGAGCTTGCCCTCAGCGGCAAGGCGGTGAGATCCTGGCCATACTTTTCCAGCGCTTCATACTGCCCTTCGGGCGACTGGGACGTGACGCGGTGCGCGCCCCGCACTTTGGTCAGCGCATTCAGAAACGCTTCGCGCGTTATGCCCGGCTTTCGCCAGCAGCTTGATGGCATCATTTCGCTCCTGGGACAGCGCACCGAGGAATAAATGTTCGGTGCTTATGTAGTCGTCTCCGAATGCGGACTTTTCATCTTCGGCCTGCTGCAGCACATTACGGAATGTTCCCGAAAGCGTCGGTTGAGACGAGTACTGGAGGCTTCGGCAGCGTCGATAAGATGCGCTTCCAATTCAGCGCTCAGTGTTGTTGGATCATGCCCCAGGAGTTCGATCGTCCGGCGGACGATTCCGCCTTCTTGCGATAACGAGTGGTAGACGAGATGATCGACGTCTAGCGTCGCGTGCTGCCGCTCTTCAGCCTGTCGTTGTGCTGCCGCAATCGCCTCCTGAGCCTTTTCGGTCAAGAGGTTAGGATTCATCATTCAGTTCCTTTTCTTATGTTTTCGTCGTTGCCTGTAGGTTCCGCCCCGAGATATGGCGAGCACCGTGTCGAGGGCGTCAGCTATTTCGTCATAGTCCGAACGTTTCGATCGTCGTAACCGACGTCCGATCTGCCTCAAACGTTCCGTCGACTTCAATGCCATCTCCACACCTGCGAGATTCAGGTCGCGCTCATTGACGAGGTACTTGACCTGCTCCAGCCTCGAAATGTCGTCCTGGGAATAGAGCCGAATCTTTCCGGAGGTACGTGAAGGCACGACAAACCCGACGCGTTCGTACTTGCGAAGCGTCTGCGGGTGCATGTCCAGCAGTCGTGCCGCGACGCTTATAACGAAAAGACCTTCACTATCTCGCATACTAACTCCAGCCAGAACCGAATCATTCGATTCACAATATTGTTGAGTCATATTATATCAGGTTTGTGGAGATAGGCAACGAGAACCTTCGGCGCGATATAGCCTGCCGACCGGTCGGTTGTCGCTGAAGTCCAGATGACTTAGTGGGTGGATTCAGTTGCCAGTTTGTTTGTGCGAAGACGGAACGACTATCTCAACCAGGACGTGGCTAGTCTCCCGACGAGCGCTTCGTATGGCTCTTGAGTCCATGCCCGAGATGGCTTGGATGTTCGTTGTTCTGAAGATCTTGATAAACTCATGGACCGATCTCTGTGCACTCAAATGGCATACGAACCATCGCCCTAATTGGCGCATTGATACGAGTACCACGGTGAAATCGCGACACCGACAAATATCCAGCGGAGCGCATCCACAAGACCGTCGAGCTCCCGAGTTCGGAATGAGCTACGACCGTTGTCGATCCAGGTTCTGAACGGTTCTCATCTGCACGGGCAGCATTGGACGGGAAGAGCACGCCAGCGGTCGCGAGCGCCAATACCAACACAAACCCCAGGCAAATGAGTGCACAGACTTTCGACATCATTCCTCCCGCATCGGGCACAGAAAACCTGAAGGTAGTACGATATTCGTAACTGCCTCTCGACTTCGATCTGACTGGCCTGAAAACTACAAAGACCTCGCCCGGAAAAGGCTATCACCATCGGTGTACGTACGCCACCTGAAGATCTTACCTCTTTCCGCGCCGCATCTTTTCGAGACGCTCGGCAGCGAGGTATTGCTGCAACCGGCGAACGACATCCTGGCGGTCGGTCGCTCCAATCACGGCGTCGTTGCGCGTGATGAGCGCGATGGCTTCCCGGTCAGGCGGCAAAAGGGCAATCAATTCCGACAGTGGCGATGATGGCGTCGAAGACTTCAATCCGTCGATCGGCACCATCACGTCTCCGATGCCGCGCTCGGTCCAAAGTTTGCGCGGTACCGGCCGGATCGACGCCAGATCGACGAGTCCCACCGCCTTGTCCCCATCGAACACCATCAGAGGACCATCCTCGTGGCCTTCCAACATGCGTTCGATCGCGTCGTCAATCGTCATGTCGAACTGGATGCGCCGAGTCCCACCGACAAAAATATCGTCAACGCGCAGTCGCTGGCTTTGCTCGGACCAATACACTTGCGAGATTCCGTCCGCGACGCTGCGATTGATCATGAACGCGGTCAAAAGCACCCACACACCCCAAACGGCGTAAGTACCCCCGCTCACGAGCAGGAGCACGCCAAGCGACATCGCAGCCATGATCACGACGTAGCCAAGGTAGCCGACGATCTTCGTCGCAGTCATCAGGTCGCCGCCGAGATACCAGAACACGCCTCGCGCCACACGTCCACCATCAAACGGATAGCCTGGCATCAAGCTAACGATCGCGAGCCCAAAATTGGTAAGTGCGATCAATCCGATGGCTGACGAAACATGGTCCGATACCTGCCCGTTGGTTGCCCACCAGATCGCGGCGGCTATGCCACCCGAGGCAAGCGAGGCTACTGGGCCGGCAATACCGACTCTCAGTTCACTGGCTGGATCACGCGCTTCAAAAAGCGTGTCTGGCAGCGCTCCGACGAGTTGGGGACTGAGAGCCGAGATCACGGCACCGCTCCGGGCTGCGGCTCGAAAGTGTGCGAGCTCGTGAATCGCGAATGAAGCAAGCATGCCCGTTAACGCAATAGCAAGGAAAATAGATTGAATCGATAAGCCGTCAAACCGTGGCAAGACGCTGACATAGATCGAAATTACAGTCAGAGCAGACGCGACCAGTATCCACACGAGCGTCGCACGGATTTCCAGAGTACCTAGATTAAAATCTAAGCGTTCGATACATTGGTTGGACCTGAAATGTGCGGTATGTAACGCGAGAACGAGTTCCAAAATCAGGCTAGAGACGCTGATACTCTTCGAGATCGAGCACAAATACGGTAACGGCCGACTGCCCCTCCGGGAGCGATTCATCAGATTTCGCGACCGCGCCGCGCAATACTTCAATCACGTGGTCCACCTGCTGATCCTGGACGCCTACCATGATGGTCGTATTCCCACGGCGAAGAAATCCACCCGTGCTTGCAAATCGCGTTGCTCGGTACTCTGCTTGAACCAGGGCATCGACCACTTCGTCGGAATCATGACTCTGAACGACAGCAATAATCAGCTTCATTTCGCTGGAGGTCTCGTTTCTCCTATTGTTCGATTGCCGCGCTAGAGTGAGTGTAGTCTGCTCGATTATAGGAAGCCAATGGGAACCGCGTCAATCCGACTGCCCTTCCGGGTTTGGCAAGCGCACGAATGACCACGCGCTAATGAGCGCCCAGACTCCTTCGAGCAGCAAGAATCCCCACTGTTTCTCGATCGCTGCGACAATTGCGAGCACGGTCGAGCCAAAGAGATTGACGATCGAATAGATGCGGCGCTCTGGCCCCATATAGCCCAGGTGGTTTGCGCCATACGCCGACAATATCAGCAGCGCTCCGACGACCGAGAAGATCTGAATTACAGACACACCTATGCGCCATTCAGGCGACGTGGCCGCACGGGATTTGCATCTATGTAGCTCTGAAGTAGAACCGCTGCCGCGACTGCATCTGGAGGTTTAGCCTTGTTACTTCGACTCCGTTTTCTTCGGCTGGCGATTTGCTCGGCCATTGCCGTCGTTAGTCGCTCGTCCCAGAACATCACGGGAATTTCCGTCAGACTTTGCAATTCCGCAGCTTGGTCGCGTGCTTTCCTGGCTTGAAAGCCCTCTTTTCCAGCCATTGTTCGCGGAAGCCCAACGACGATTCCGGCAACTGCGCGTTCCGTCGCCAAATTTACAACCATTGATAGAGGAGCCCGACGCAGATCGATTGTCTCAATCGGCGATGCGAGCACTCCAGTATCGTCCGTACCGGCCACGCCGACCCAGCGCTCTCCGAGATCTACGCCGAGTAGCTTCAACCCCGGTCGCCTGAATCTACGTGCCATTTATCTCCACCGATATGCGGCTACTGAAACGTGGGACCGGTTCCCAAGGCAACCAATCCGGACCGTAGTCTACTGAATAGCTCTCAACGCCATCTATTTGTTGAAGCGTTTCGGCGGCATGCGCCTCGCTTTTCCCGATGATATCGTGCGAGACTTGCTCGGCAAAGCCTGGTTCAAATTGCGCTTCCGCCGTGCCGTCAGCGCTCATCGAAAAGACTTTGGGGCCATCTCCCCCGACCTCTTGAGGAACCGTAAGTCGCACCGAGTCGACGACAAGGCCAAATCCCTGAGGCACGGAACTGCTCAACATGCCAAGCAAGCGCGTTCGCGCTTCTTCCTCTAATGCGGCGGGATCATAGATGTCAGCCAACACCTGCGCCTGAGCCTGAATCGAGACCGAATCTCTAACCGTGCCAGCCTCAGCAGAATAACTCGTTGATACCTGGCTGACTAACCTGGGTGGATTGACGAATGTCCATCCGTCAGGGATTTGGGCATCCAAAGCCGTTCCAACCTTCGATTGCAGATCCTTATCTGCAAGTGCTTTCAGCGCTTCAAGATCCTCGGTCACTACGACCGCGACGCTCTTGAGATCCCCGCCAGTTAGCGGAAAGCGATTCTGAAACAGAATTCCAGAGTCAAGCGTCCCGGTAAGCTCCTCAACATCGAGATTTCCCGATGGCCCGGGCTCGGCCGCTTCGATTCCGACCACGGCCGTCCCAAACCGGGCTGATCCGAATGGATCGGCTGCCGGAACGTCGATTGGCTCAAGCGATATGTAACTCATGTCATTGACAGTTGACGCAAAGATAGTACCCGCAGCAACATGCATGACTTCTGTGAATGGATTCGTTAGAAAGATCATCCCTCGCGATGGTGAGTTTGGAATGAGCATCTCGCCGCTGGCTGGGAGTGACGACTCAAAGGTGATCGTGTTGGAAATGGTCGTCGGTTGAACCACGACGTCGAGACCATCACCAGATCCCGCAAGCCCATAGGTGACTTGCGCGGCGACCGATCGCGATTCGGGCACGATTACGATCGATGCCGTTGGTGCAAGGAGCGATACGAGCAACACAGCGATGGCGACGGCAATCGCTACGCCGGATACGATGATTGATCCGGTACTTAGTGACGCAGTTACAGGACTTCGTCGATTCGCTACAGCCGTTCTGTGAGATTTTCGATGACGCCTTTGAGGGCCGGCTATCGGTGGCGCGGTGACGAAACTGAACGATGCATCGCTATCAAACGGAGAAAAGTACTCTGGAGTCGATCGACGCCCATTTTCTGTGCCCGATTCAATCGAATACTCTTCTGTGGGGTCGAGCGCGAAACGACGCTGCGTGCAGCTGCTCTCGGACCGCCACTTCCGGATTTGTGTCCTCTTGCAAGAAGAGAGCGATCGTGTCGGTGAGCGACTCCGAAAAGTGTTTCAACCCATAAATACGGGCGAATTCCTGCCGCACCGGATCATCGGACACGAGTTCAATCTGCACGGAGCATTCCTGCGCACAGCTGTAGAGTTCTTCAAACTCCGCAGCAGTAGCGAGGACTTCAACATCAGCGCTAACGTCGACCGTCAGCGTCGTATGAGCGTAGCGCCTGAGACGTTGAAGAAGGTCGTCAAAGTCATCCCGTTCCTGGATGTCCACATAACTCGTTTGGCGCGTAACCACGTACAGTTCCCTTTCAAGAGCCTGTAACTGGCTACGCCAAACTAACCGGCGCCAAATTGGCGCCGGATCCGTCGCTAGCCAGCCAGCTGCTCGACGGCCGCGTCAACGGCCGCGAGGGCTTCATCTATCTTTTTGGTATCCGAACCGCCACCCTGTGCGCTCTCGGGCCGGCCACCTCCGCGACCGCCAACGACAGGAGCAATGCTCTGGATAATTCGACCGGCGTGTAAACCGCGATCAACTTGATCCGGCGTCACCATGGCGATAAGCGCGACCTGATCCGAGACTTCACCGCCGAGCACGATCACGCCCGACTGGAGCCTGTCTCGCAAGCGATCCCCAAGTTGAAGCATCGTTGCCCGGTCATCCGCATCGGTACGGACCGCAAGCACGGTTGTGCCATTGACTGTTCGGCGCTGGTTCAGAAGCGATTCGATATCCGCAAGCGCGTTGTCTAGCTTTAGCGCCTCGATTTCACGATCCTTTTCACGGATCGTTTCCTGGAGGGTTGCTACGGCAGTTTCGATCTCGTCGATCGGAGCCCGCAGCTCGCGCGAAAGCCCTGGAACCAGTTGATGAGCGGTAGCCAGATATTCGAGCGCAGGATTACCGGTCAGCGCCTCAATGCGACGAGTACCCGAGCCGATCGAGGACTCGCTGAGGATTACGATTGGACCAATTTCGCCCGTTCGAGCAACGTGAGTCCCACCGCATAGCTCGAGCGAATATCCCGGCACTTCGACGGTGCGAACTATATCGCCATATTTTTCGCCAAATAGCGCCATTGCGCCGCGCTCAACCGCAGCTTCATACGGCTCTTCCCTGTTGACGACCGGCTTATCGGCAATGACTTCATGATTAGCGAGCTGAGCGACCGAGCGCATTCCAGCCTGGCCCAGGGCCATGTGGCTCGTGAAATCGAATCGCAATCGATCTGGGGCGACGAGTGACCCCGCTTGTTGCGTGTCCGGCCCCAGGACTTCCCGCAAACCTCGATGCAGCAAATGGGTAGCGGTGTGGTTGCGTCGGATAGCGCTACGGCGCTCGTGATCGATCTCCGCGACTACAGATTGACCAGCTTCCAGGAAGCCTTCAACCACCTCGCCGATGTGGACGATAACACTCGGTGCCGGACGTTTCGTGTCAGAGACTCGAAACAGGCCGGTTTCGCTCTGGATTTGACCCGTGTCACCAACCTGTCCGCCTGACTCCGCATAAAAAGGCGTTTCGTCAAGTACGATTTCCGCCGAATCACCGGCTTCAAGAACTTCGAGGGAGCCTTCCGCACCAAGGATCGCCGCGACCCGCGTCTCAGTTCGCTCCTGTACGTATCCAACGAATTTCGATGTCTGGTTCCCGACGCGTGAATAGAGTGGCGCTCGAACGCGAGCCGCATCGGCGAAGGCGTCGAGATTTGCGCGCGAGCGATTGCGTTGAGCTTCGAGCGCAGATCGAAAGCCATCGATGTCGACTCGTTGTCCAACTTGATCTGCTAGTTCAATGGTCAGATCGATCGGAAACCCGTACGTATCATGAAGTCGAAACGCGTCGTCGCCGGAAACAATCCCTCCGGAATCGTTGCGTTCGAGTACCGTTTCCAATCGGCCCATACCCGTAACGAGCGTCCGGCTGAATGAGTCCTCCTCATGCGCCAGAGCCCGTCTTATCGTGTCTCTACGGCGATGTAGTTCCGGATACTGCTGGCCAAAATTCTCGATCACAACCTCGGCGAGGTCACCCATGAAGGGACGCTCAACTCCAGCGGTTCTGGCCTTTTGAACTGCGCGTCGTAGGATCCGGCGCAGTACGTATCCTCGTCCTTCGTTGCTTGGCAGGACGCCGTCCGCAATCAGGAACGTAACTCCGCGACAATGGTCCGCGACGATCCGCAATGCCTGATCGACTTGTTCGGATTCTCCATATCGAATATTCGCAATCTCAGCCGCCCGGTCGACGATCGGGCCGGAAGAGATCTGTTTCATAGATCGATTTCTTGCCCTGGAGGATCGTCGCGACCCGCTCCAGACCGCTGCCAGTGTCGACATTCTGCATCGCTAGCGGTTCAAAGTTTCCACCGGGTAGCTGGTTGAATTCCATGAACACGAGATTCCAGAACTCAAGATATCGATCTTCATCCTCGCTCATCGGTCCACGGCCCGGATCACCGCCATGCTGATCCCACTCGAGATCGGCATAAAGTTCCGAATTTGGACCGAACGGTCCAGTGTCGCCAACAGGTCCCCAGACATTGCCGGGATCATCCTGGATACGAGACGGGTCGAGGCCGATCCCATCTCGCCAGTAGTTACGCGAGAATTCGTCATTGGGTTCAACTGTCACCCAGATTCGTTCGGGCGCAATGCGGTACACCTCGGTAACGAGTTCCCAGGCCATGTCGATGGCACGATCTTTGAAGTAGTCGCCGACAGAGAAATTTCCGAGCATCTCGAAAAGGGTCAGGTGAGTTGGGTCGCCGACTTCCAGCACGTCGTCATTCTTGCCAACCGCCCGAAAGCATTTTTGGATGGATGTCATGCGGAGCGACGGCGGCTCCTGCAGCCCCAGAAAATAAGGCGTCATTTGCTGCATTCCGGCGGTCGTCAGGAGAACCGTTGGGTCGTCAAACGGTATTAACGAAGAAGATGGCACGGCCAGATGGCCATGCTTCTCAACGAAGAATTCTGTAAAAATGCGTCGAATTTCGTGGCTGTTCATCACCAACCAACCGTTCTCTTCCAGCCCTGTTAGTTGCCAATCCGGCATCCCAAGTGTATCCCAAATGGTCCACACCACCGGCCAACCTCTGCGTGCCAGTTAGGCAACATACAGGTGTACGTACAGTGTGCACGTTCACTGAATCTCTGTCAACCTCATTCAGATCAAGCGAGAACTTCGCCTCTGAGGATTGCGCCGAAAGCGATGCGCACTTGAGGCACTGGAGCCGAGTAAAACGGTACAATTCGTAGGCTATGACAACAACTACCGACTACACCGAACGACTTGCCGCACTTCCCGATAAACCGGGTGTCTATCTATTCCGCGATGAGCGCAAAAAGATCATTTACGTAGGCAAAGCGCAATCACTGCGAAACCGCGTGCGATCTTATTTTCAGCGGTCGAGTGGTCGGATAGATCCAAAAACACGCGAACTGCAATCCCAGATCGTTGACTTCGAGGTTGTTCGTACCAGCACCCCGGCGGAGGCGCTCATCCTCGAAAATGAACTGATCAAACGCCATCAACCGCGCTATAACATCATGCTCAAAGACGGCAAATCCTATCCATACATCCGACTAACCAACGAAGAATGGCCGCGCGTCATCAGCACCCGCAGAATCGTTCATGATGGCTCACACTATTTCGGACCCTTTACGTCTGCCGGTTCCGTTCATCGTCTACTCAATCTGCTCAAGCGGCTGTTCCCCTATCGCCCTTGCGACATAGAAATCACGGGTAACGCCGATCGACCTTGCCTTTACTTTCATATCGGGCGTTGTCTTGGGCCATGTACGGGCGCGGCAGATCACGCTGAATATATGCGCGCCGTAGAAGGCGTCAAGCTATTTCTAAATGGCCGCGGTGAAGAACTGGTTCCGGGTATGCGCGAGGAAATGGAACGGGCAGCAGAAGATCTTGATTTCGAGCGCGCCGCAAAACTCCGCGATGATATCTCGGCTATCGAACATGTTCTCGAGCGGCAGAACATCGTATCCGGACGCGGAGAAGATGCGGACGTACTCGCCGTTGCTCAAACCGCCGGCGGCGAAGCGGGCGTTCAGATGACCTTCGTCCGCAACGGCAAGATGCTCGGTTCCGAGCACTTCCCCCTGGCAGGAACGCGAGTGGAGGATGAAGCGCCTGACCTGCTTGCCAGCTTCGTGAGCCAGTACTATCAGGATGCAGCGGTCGTTCCCGGCGAAATAATCCTCGAGTCTTCGTTGCCTGACGAAGAGACGATCGTTGAATTTCTGGAAGGACGACGTGGCAAGAAGGTGATTCTGACGGTTCCGCAACGGGGACGCAAGCGCAAGCTGATTGACATGACCCGCGCTTCCGCTAGTGAAAACTTGAAACAGAGCCGGCTGCGCTGGTTAAACAATGAGCAGAAGCTGACGGCGGCGCTGACTGAATTGTCCGATGCGCTAGAGTTACCCGGCATCCCACGAAGGATTGAGTGCTATGACATCTCCACGTTGCAGGGTACGAACACAGTCGGTTCGATGGTTGTGTTTGAAGAGGGCAAACCGGCAAAGAAAGAATACCGCCGCTTTTCGATTCGAGATGTTGAAGGCCAGGACGACTTCGCGTCAATGAACGAGGTGCTTGGACGGCGATTCAAACGTGCAATCGACCAGGAACAAACTGAATCGTGGCGAACGATGCCAGATCTCGTCATTGTTGACGGTGGGAAGGGCCAGCTTAGCTCCGCCCGGCGGGCGCTGGTCGAATTGGGGATCGATTTGCCGCTGGTAGCCCTGGCGAAGGAGAATGAAGAACTCTTCGTGCCAGATCAGTCCATTCCGATCCTTCTACCCCGAGATTCACAGTCGTTGTATCTCGTACAGCGCATCCGGGACGAGGCCCATCGATTTGCGGTTACATATCAACGTCAGAAACGTTCAAAGAGCGCATTCCGCTCCGAGCTCGATGATCTCAAGGGAGTCGGACCAAAGCGAAAGAAGGCTCTGATCCGTACGTTTGGGAGTGTCAAGAAAATCCGCGAAGCGAGCGTTGACGACATTGCCGCTATCGACGGTATTGGACCTGGACTCGCCCGTGAAATTCACGAATCATTGCAAGTAGGATGACCTCCGACCCGTTCACCCAGGATCTCGCCCCAGTTGCTGAAGCGCTGAATTCTGGACGACTGGCAATTGTTCCGACTGACACTGTCTACGGCCTGGCTGCTTCGATCCAGCATCCGGAAGCGATCGCGCGAATCTTCGAGGCAAAAGGACGTCCTGCAGGGAAGCCCATCCCGATCCTCCTGGACTCGCGGGAGTCGGCAAATCGTTTCCTGGCAATGACGAATGGACGAGCTACCCGATTGATCAATGCGTTCTGGCCGGGAGCGCTAACGATCGTATTCCCCGCTTCCGCAGCCGTTCCGAACGAGTGCATGTCGAGCGAATCGACCGTCGGATTGAGGATCCCTCATCACTCTTTGCTTCGGCAGCTCATTACGCTCTGCGGTGGAGCGCTGGCTGTAACCAGCGCGAATCGATCGGGGGAATCTGAGACGGTCTCAGCCACCGAAGCGTTCGCTTCGGTGGCGGACTATGCGGACATTGTCCTCGACTGCGGCACGCTGCCTGCCGGTAGAGCTTCCGCCGTCGTCGATCCGTTCCGTCAGCAAGTGTGCATCTTGCGTCCGGGAGACATAGACAGCCAGCAGATCCTTTCCATTGCAGCAGGCCTCTAGCGTGGTGGATATTGAGCGTTTTGACGCCTCTGGACTGGCTGAAGATCGATGGAGAACTCGTTATAGTGCACGAGCGGCAGTTTCAACTATCCTCGCAATCATCACGATTGACCTCGTAGCGATCATCCTAAGCCCGTCCAGTGACATCCGTCTTTTCGAATCCAGCAGCGGCCGCGCATATTTGATCGTTGTGGTGGCTTGCGCTGTGGCGCTCTTTCTGTGGGGAAAATGGTCGCACAGTCCGACCGTCATCCCGCTGGAGACAATGGCGTCCGCATCGATTCTTATCACTCTAGGACCCGCTCTGTTCCTCGTGGGTAGAGTCAGCTTGCTTCCAATTGTCATCACCCTGTCTCTGGCCGCAGCAATTGCATTTGTCGGCGGTCCTTCACCGATGCAGCCCGATCGGGTTGAAAACGACCTCTCATGGGCAACGGGTTTGGCTTTATGCTGGTTTGGCATCGTTGGAGTTAGTTCACTTGACGTGGAAGGCCGCTATCAGTATCCGTTCATCGCTGTGCTTGCCGCTGCGGCAATTGCATCATCGACTGGCAGATTGAAGAATCCATCAATGAATGTCACCCTCCCGATCCTGGCGGCGATTATCGGAGTGGAGATAGCAATATCAACCGGCTTTCTGAAGATTTCCCCGTACGTTGAGGCGTCGTTATGGTTGATTGGGTTGCTGCTCGTCGCCTCGATCTATCTACTCATCCAGAAGAGCTACGAGCAATGAACGCTGGTGCGCAATCCTCACTCTTCAGTCCAGAAAGCGATGGTGCTGGCGCCGCGTTCGGTCCCCTGGCTGCCAGGATGAGACCGGCCACTCTCGATGATTTCGTCGGTCAGGACGACATTCTGAAGCCTGGATCTGTCATACGCAGGATGATCGAACGGGATCGGCTCTCATCGCTCATCCTTTGGGGACCGCCTGGTGTGGGTAAGACCACGTTGGCGCGCATACTCGCGACAACGTCATCTGCCGAGTTCGTACAGCTTTCAGCAGTATCCTCGGGCGTGGCCGACCTAAGGCGAGCCGTAGCCGAGGCACGCGACCGCCAGGTGATGCATCGTCAACGAACGGTTCTCTTTATTGACGAGATTCATCGCTTCAACAAAGCCCAACAGGACGCTATCCTGCCCTATGTTGAAGATGGAACCGTCACGCTTATCGGCGCAACAACTGAGAATCCGTCGTTCGAAGTCAATGCACCATTGCTTTCTCGTGCGCGCGTCGTCGTCCTCTCCCCTCTTGAGGACGAACACATTGAAACAATCGTCGTCCGGGCACTTGAAGACAAGACACGTGGACTTGGGAACGACAATCAGACGATTGAACCCGATGCACTCAGCCAACTCGTGAATCTGGCAAATGGTGATGCGCGCTTTGCGCTAACCTCGCTCGACATGGCTAGTGTTAGCGCGGAACCAGGCGGAACGATCACCACGAAAATGGTCGCCGGCGCCACCCAACGTCGGGCGATGGTTTATGACAAGTCTGGCGACGGCCATTTCGACACGATCTCGGCGCTCCACAAGTCGATGCGGGATTCCGATGCGGACGCTGCGGTCTACTGGCTGGCAAGGATGATCGAGGCAGGCGACGATCCACTCTACATCGCACGCAGGCTTGTGCGATTCGCCAGTGAAGATATTGGACTCGCCGACCCCCAGGCTTTGACGCTTACGATGTCGGCACAACAAGCCGCTCACTTCATTGGATTGCCGGAGGCGGCCCTCGCGCTAGCTCAGGCCGTCGTATATCTCTCATTGGCGCCAAAGAGCAATGCGATTTACAGAGCCTACGGTGACGCTCGCCAGGATGTGCGCGAGACTCGCAATGAGCCCGTTCCGCTTCATCTTCGAAACGCCGTCACCGGTCTGATGCGTGGTCTCGGGTACGGCCTAGGCTACCAGTATGCCCATGATGCTGAGGACGCAGTCACATCACAGACTAATCTCCCCGAGTCGCTCGCCGGAAGGCAATACTACCTTCCCACTCGGCGCGGGTTTGAGTTGACCCTATCCGAGCGCATGGAGCGGCTGAGCTCGCTCAAAGCCGAACGTCAAGCGAGTTCTAGTGATCCCAAAAGGACCGACAAGGAAACAGGATAACTACATGACAATTGTTCACGCCAGATTCAAGCGCGAGCCGCAAGATCTACGTGAAGTGACAATCGAGACAGGCGTCGCACCCTATGCGGAAGGATCCGCACTTGTCTGCTTTGGCGACACTCGAGTCTGGTGCACCGCGACGGTTGATGATCGAGTTCCGCCGTGGTTGGAGTCTTCAGGGCGCGGTTGGATAACGGCAGAATATTCGATGCTGCCACGTTCGACGCAGGCGCGCATTGGCCGCGAACGCGCTTCAAACTCTGGAAGGTCACAGGAGATTTCCCGACTGATCGGACGCTCGCTACGTTCATGTGTTGACCTCGGCCAGCTGGGACCCCGCAAAGTGACCATTGACTGCGATGTGCTCCAGGCTGATGGTGGTACCAGAACCGCGGCTATAACCGGGGGATATGTCGCCCTCGAACGGGCGATGAAGATGCTCGAACGAACGCACGCGATACCCAGATCACCTATCACCTCGCGAGTCGCCGCGATTAGTGCCGGAATCGTCGCCGGCGAGGCGCGTCTCGACCTTAACTATCATGAGGATTCCTCAGCCGACGTTGATTGCAACGTCGTTATGAATAGCCGCGGTGAATACATTGAGATTCAGGCAACATCGGAAGGAAAACCGATGTCTGACGATCAGCTTGCTACATTGCTAAAAATGTGCAAGGCTGGGATCAATCAATTGTTCGATGTACAACGCAACGCCACGGACCACAACTCGGCACAAAAACGGTGACCTAGAGCTTGTTCACAACGAGCTTCGACACAGCCCGTAGCGTCTCAAAGACACCTTGACCGTTGACGGCCGAGGCCTCAAATCGAGGTACTTTGATCGTATTGAGGTAACGGTCGAGAACCGGAGTCGGGAGCGCAGTCGGTAGATCCATTTTGTTGTACTGCATGACCAGCGGGTAATCTACCAGGCGCTTGCCCTGGTTTTTCAAGTTCTGAGCAAGCTCTCGCAAACTCTGAAGGTTGTCGGCAAGACGGTCTCTCTGAGCGTCAGCGACGAAAACGACACCATCTGAACCATTCAACACGGCTACCCGGGTACGTTCATAAAGTACCTGCCCCGGCACAGTATACAAATGAAACCGAATTGAAAATCCATGTACCCGACCGAGCTCTAAAGGCATAAAGTCGAAGAAGAGTGTGCGTTCAGTTTCGGTGGCGATTGATAGCAAATCGCTACGACCATTCGTGGGAATTTGACCGTGAATGTACTGGAGATTTGTTGTCTTTCCGCACAAACCTGGACCGTAATAGACAATCTTGCCATGAATCTCGCGCGCGGCAACGTTTATCAGAGCCATCTACTATTTCTTCTCTTTGGTGTTCGGAGACGCAGCATTCCGCGCTCCAACGTCTTCGCCGAAGATGAGATCAATTGTGTCAGTTGCGGCCTTAGCAAGTCCAGCACTTAGTTGGGATCGCCGGCTATCGTTGCGCTCGAGAACGAGATGAAGGATTGTTGCCAAAGATTCGGTTGCTCGCTTCGCCAGTACTTTGACTAGTCCCAGATGCGCCTGATGATCGAAGACTACGACCAGTAGCCAGCGGCCCTCCACCGTTTCAGTGAAGATCTTCTCTCTCATGCCCTCCTGAACGAGCACTCGAAAATTCTCCTCCTTGAGCAACCGCGCCATTTCCTGACTCGACGCGTATGTGCCTGCAAGCAGAGCGCCAAGATGCATCATCTCGGCCTGATGGCCATCGCCTTGCCATGAGAGCACCTGCCCAGCCCGGTCCAGCAACATGCTGTATGTTGCCCCGGTTTCATCCATGAGCCGTTCAAGGCATTTCTGTATCATCGTGGACTCTTCAGGCCCAACGATCAAATTCGTCAGGTCTGGATCAAACCGACCTGGTCGTAGCGATTCCATTGCACCTACTGTCGTGCGAAACTAAGATCCCCAGGGTTCGGATTCTGAATCGTGACGAGCACTGGGGCTAATCCATCCGAAGTTGAACCCGCTCGTCAGATGTCGATGTCTCAACTCCGCCAATGAGTACACTTCCCTCGATCGAATCGAGGAGTTGCGTTGCCCCTTCCGGCCGGCTCACCAGCACAAAACCAACACCCATATTGAACACTCGATAGCACTCGTCTAATGCAACATGACCGCGTTCGGCGACATAGCTCATCAATCGGGGGACTGACCACGTACCAGTCTCTACAACAGCCGTCAGGCCGGGAGGAATAATGCGTCCCAAATTTCCCGCGATCCCGCCTCCGGTGATATGCGCCATGCCAGTAACGTGTCCTTGTTCCAAGGCCCCGCTAACCGCTTCCAGGTAATTGCGATGCGGTTCCAGAAGTGCCTCCGCGAATGTTCTCGACTCGTCCCATGGCAGCGCTTCCGAAAGACGCTCGTGGACGCTGCCATTCTCTTCATTAAGCCCTAAGACGGCACGAATCAGGGAGTACCCATTGGTGTGAAATCCCGCGCTCGAAAGTCCAATGAGAACATCGTTTGATCGTATAGACGTACCGTCGATAATCTCGTCCTGATCGACTAACCCGAGAATTACGCCAGCCACGTCATAATCATGCCCCCCATAGATTCCCGGCATCTCGGCCGTTTCTCCGCCGATGAGCGCAACACCGAGCTGTTCACAAGCGCTGGCGATTCCGCCGATGACTTCGCTTGCCACCCGTACATCGAGTCTTCCCAGTTGCAAAATAGTCCAGGAAGCAAATCGGCTTTGCGCCACATGCGATGATGTCATTGACGCAGTGATTCACGATATCGAAACCTATGCCGCTGTGCTGGTCAGCCAGCGAAGCCACCTTCAACTTCGTGCCGACGCCATCGATGCTCGCTACGAGCGTTAGCCCCTCGCTCGCAGGACCGACACGATAAAAACCGCCAAAGTGCCCGACTCCGCGCAGAACGCGATCAGAGTGAGTGCGTGCAATGGCCGGTCCTACCGCTCTCAGAAGCAGTTCGCTGGCATCGATGTCAACACCCGAAGACTCATAGGTTTTTCCGACGAATTCGGACACGAGTTCGCCCCTAGATAGCTTCGAGCGCTGCTCGGAGAGTTTCCGTTGAACGCCTCAATACCATCCGGAGTTGACCAAGATTCATCGCCCCCGATTCGGCGACAGCGATCAACAGCGTGTCCTCGTTGAGTGGCAACATGACCGCGACGTGGTTCTCATATTCGAGGGTGGTCAGCTGTGCCAGCCCCTCGCCGAGCTCCGTCGCCAGATCGCTCATCATTAGGAGCCCTGGCGCCGCAACGGCGGAGACCATTTCGGCATCAATGTTGCCGTCTGATGCTGAGTCAACGACCAAACCATCCAGGCCTACAATCGCGGCCATTTGTAGCGCATGACTTGCCTGTAGCTGTTCCAGCAAACTTGAAAGATTCTCCAAAGTACCCGACATCTGTCATCCTCCTCTAGAACATTATCCGAAGACGCTCGATGTTTTGCCTGGAGTATAGCGTACGTTCGCACTAACCCCTATCGATCGAGACTGGTACTTTGGTGGAGGATTCCTTCTTCATTCGTAGGGAAGTCACAAAGATATGGTTCGAATCGATCTGCATATCGCGACGGAACAAACCCGCTAATCATCGTTCCGGCTTCCGTATAGCTCTCTTCCTCCACCTGGCCGAGGCGGTGAAAGACGTTTACAAGGTCCGAGTTTGTGAACGGAATACAGACCTCAAGGTAGGTAAAGCGGGCAGTTGCGGAAACTATTTCGTCGAGGCGGTCGAGAAGAACGTCTAGCCCGGCCCCGGTCCGCGCAGATACTGGAACATACTCGGACGGCAGATTTGCATCGTCGAAATCAGATTGTCCGTCTTCCTGGCTGTTTAGCGCATCAATCTTGTTGAGCGCCGTTATCATCTGAAGATCTTCGAGTTCGAGCTCGTCGAGGATTGCGATGACCGTATCCGACTGGGACGCTGCCTCGGGATGGGTTGCATCGACAACGTGCAGAAGAACAGTCGCTTCAGCAATTTCTTCCAGTGTTGCGCGAAATGCTGCGATTAGTGTCGGGGGCAGATTGTTGATAAATCCGACCGTGTCCGTGATGAGCGCCGAGCGCCCGCTTGGAAGCCTTAATTGCCTCGTCGTCGGGTCGAGCGTTGCGAAGAGCTTGTCTTCCGCGTGAACCTCTGCGTCGGTGAGACGATTCAGCAACGTGGATTTCCCGGCGTTGGTGTAGCCCACAAGCGCTATGACTGGAATTTCAGACTTCCTGCGGCGATCGCGATACAACTCACGATGGCGATGCACCTGCTCCAACTGCTCCTTGATGTGCACGATACGCTGCTCGGCCAGTCGACGGTCAACTTCAAGCTGGGTTTCACCGGGACCGCGCAGGCCCACGCCGCCGACGCCCTGTCGCGAGAGATGGCTCCACATATTGGTCAACCTGGGAAGGCGGTACTCAAGCTGTGCGAGTTCTACCTGCAAACGGCCCTCGTGGGTGACCGCGCGGCGCGCGAAAATATCGAGAATAAGCGTCGGCCGGTCAACAATCTTTCGATCCAGCGCTTCCTCCTCGGTGAGTCTGCGCTCGATATTACGGATCTGTGCCGGCGTAAGTTCGTCGTCAAACACAGCTACTGTGGCTTCCAACTCGCCCATGAGTTCGAATAGCTCTTCGAGTTTCCCCTTACCCACATAGGTCCGAGGGTTCGGATGGTTGAGGTTCTGATTTATCGAGCCGACGACATCAATTTCGGCCGTTTCGCAGAGCAGAGCGAGTTCCTCGAGCGCTCCTTCTGAGCTCCAACCATCTCGTTGGTGATTGACGCGGACAAGTACAGCACGTTCCTGAGTGGTATTTCGGAGGTAGTCTGGACGTTCGAGAATGAGGTTCTCCTTCTAGCGTTGCAACATCGTTGACCTCAAATTGTACGATGCCACGTCATTCGCCACCCGGAAAGACAATGTTCTCGCGCTGGACAGCAGGGTGCGATGTCGATAGATCACAGTCCGAATAGATTCCCCTCATCGCCGGTGGCAGAAGTCGCGCAAGTTCAAGCATCATCGCATCGGTCAGTTCCGCCATCGAAAAACGCTTACCGTCCGCGGCTCTGGGGTTGAGAACGAACGCTGGTCCGAACCAGACCTCCACCCGCGGATAGCGCCGTCGACGTTTGCGTTGCTTCGCGCCATTCAACGGCAAATCTTCCGAGCCCACGATGACGCAGGGTATGACAGGCGCTCCAGAGCGTACTGCTACGAGACTTGCGCCGGGAAATGGCTCTCTCAGGCCACCGGTCGTCGAGCGTGTACCTTCTGGATACATCCCGACGAGCAACCCTTCGTGAATGGTGTCGATCGCCGTGCGTATTGCAATTCGATCAAACGAACCACGTTGGACAGGAAACGCACCCGCCTGCGTTGCAAACCATCGCAACACAGGAAGATCCCAGACCTGTTCTTTTGCCATCCACAGTATCGGACGATAGGTTGCCGAAAGCACTAATATCGGGTCGGCATTGTGCAGGTGATTCCCGATGACAAGCGCACCGCCGGAGTGCGGGATGTTCGACAATCCATGCACCTTGAATCGCAAAGTCAAGCGTAGAGTTGGCAACACGAAGATGCGAAGTAGAACGAAGATGAAGTGCTTCCAACGCCGTCGAAAGCTCAAGCGACGATTGAAGACCGGTCTAAGCAACATTCACCCCAAATCTGATCCGCAAATCGATTTCCTTTCGCTGGCCAGAGACAGGATTTCGCTAACTACCTCTTCGATGGACTTGTCACTCGCATTCACGACGATCGCCCCATCAGCAACTCTTAATGGAGCTTGAGCGCGATTGAGATCCCGCTCGTCCCGTGCGAGAAGGTCCCGGTAAACCGTTTCCAGCGTTATGTCGATTCCTCGATCTCGCAACTCTTCAAAGCGTCGTAATGCCCGCGTCGAAGTATCCGCGTCCAGATAGATCTTGAGCGGAGCGTCGGGTAAGATCACCGTCCCGATATCCCGACCAACGACGACCGCATTCCGCCCTTCGACAGCTGAACGCTGGCAATCGAGTAACGCACTGCGAACCCGTGGATTCGCCGCAATAGGTGGTAGTGCGCGATCCACTTCGGGAGATCGCAATATATCTGTGATGTCAACGCCATTCGCGATCAGACGAGTCTCGCCTTCGGAGCGCTCCAGTTGGATGCTGATCGATTCGGCTATTCCGGCTACAGCGAGCACATCGTCAGGTTCTACGCCGCGTTGGAGAACCTCAACGGCAACAGCCCGATAGACAATGCCAGTATCGAAGAAAATAGCCGACAATTCGTCGGCAACCCGGCGACCTATGGTCGACTTGCCGGCAGCAACCGGACCGTCGATCGCTATAGAAAACGTACTCGTCATCGACGCCGGCGGTCGTGACTTCGATTCGACCCTGATCCCGAACTCGCTTGAAGTTCAGATTTAGAGTCCATCCCCACGGCTTCTTTGAGAGAGTCGAGTTCGCCGACGCTCAGATCACGCCAGGTGCCGCGTGGAAGATTCCCGAGCTGAATTGGTCCGATACGGGTGCGCACGAGGCGCACGACGGGATAGTCGAGAGCATCGAACATTCGGCGGACGATCCGATTGCGACCCTCTTGAATCACTACCTTGAGAAGTAGTCCATCCTGCGTCTCTTTCAACGGCCTGACTTCGTCAGGAACTGTGCGAACACCGTCGATTGAGATGCCCTCTCGAAGTTCGCGAATGATCTCTGGCGGTGGAAAGCCATCGGTGAGCACGAGATACTCCTTATCGAGCTCGTATTTTGGATGCATGACTCTGTTGGCAAGCGGTCCATCATTTGTAAAAAGCAGCAATCCTTGAGTGGGACGGTCCAAACGACCAACCGGCACAACGCGTTCACGTGTATTGACAAGTTCTGCCACAGTCCGCCGCCCTCGCTCATCCGAAACAGTTGTGATGTAACCGCTCGGTTTGTTGAGCATGATGTAGCGAGGACGCTGAGATCGAACGAGTCGACCATCGACTTCGATACGGGCTAAATCGGGATCTACTTTAGTTCCGAGTTCTGTCACGACCGTTCCATTAACACTCACCCGACCGTCCTGGATAAGTTGCTCCGAAGCTCGCCGAGAGGCGATACCGGCGGCCGCAAGTATCTTCTGTAATCGTTCGGCTCCGCTCATCGCAGCCGCCTTCCGTTAGTTTGAACCCGGCTGGCCTTTTCTATAGATTGGTAGTTCAGCGATTACTTCGCCGTCGAGCTTGAACGTCGCGACACCCTGTGAAAAACCTACTGTTTCCGGATCAAACTCAAGCGAGTAGGTCATCCGAGGAATCTGATCGGCGCCGACGAGTAGCGTTCTTTTGACCGGAATCCACATTCCTTGGGCATCAAGCTCATCGAATGCTCCCAGGGACGCAGCGTCCCCACCGAGCTGCAGCCAAGCCCAGTCTACTCGGATAGAGTTCAGCATCGAGGTAGTATCAGTATAACGGTCAGCGCTTCCCAGCACGACGGTTACAACAACATGGTCACCGTACTCGAATGCGCTTATCAAATTCTGGCCGGCAGCATCTGTCGTTCCAGTCTTTATTCCGATAGCGTCGTCGTACAGAACAAATTGGTTCGAATTCTCAATAATGAGTTCTCTCGGGTTTGCTCCGTTGACCATGACCGACGCCCATGGCGTCCGCACGATTGCAGCAAGCAATGGATCTTCGAGGACCCTTTCTCCAGCCCGCACAAGGTCACGGGCGGTCGTCCATGACCGATCATCATCCATACCAACCGGGTTGCCGAATGAGGAACTACTCATTCCAATCGACGCCGCTACGGTGTTCATCTCCTGGACGAAACGCTCGATCGGATCGCTAGTTTGTGGATCGAGAGCGAACCCGGCAGTACGCGCCAAGGCGATTGCGGCATCACCACCCGACGGCACCAACGCACCATAGAGCAGTTGTTCGACGGTTGCGACATCTCCGGTTTCCAAACCCATCCGACTGAATTCTTCAGGAAGGAGATCGGATTCGACAATCTCAATTTGCTCGTTGATGCTCAACACTCGCATGACGGTCAGCACGGTTACCAGCTTGGCGGTGCTTGCCGGCCTCAACGGAACATCCGCGCCATCGTCGTAGAGAGTCACCCCCGTCGTAAGATCTACAGCAAACCAGGCCGGACCCGCGGCCGGGTCAACTTGAACTCGGGGTATGACTGATACATCGGGATTTGCGTCCACCTTATGGTTCGAAGCAAATGGCAATAGCACTACTACGAACACCAATATCAAGCCGTACCGGAAGCTCTTCAACTTCAATCGCCTAGCCAGACCATCTTCCGTGGACCGTTACCCAACCGTGAAAGTATAAGGAGCCGCGCAACTCCGGGGCAGCGGTATGATTGTCAGGGAATATGAAGAGACTATTGAGGCAGGACTATGTCGTCTGAAATTGAGCAACGAAGCCTGGTACGGGCCGCCATTCAGGATCTGACACCTTACACACCGGTCGAGTCACCGGAATCGCTCTCCGCACGTTTGGGCATGCCGCTGGACATGATATTGAAGCTGGACTCGAATGAGAATCCGTACGGCGCGTCGATTTCTGTCCAGGAGGCGCTGGGGGCATTCGATCGTTATCATCATTACCCCGATGCGCAAGCGACGTCGCTGCGTGAGCGCCTTGCGATTTACACTGGCGCCCGAGCGGATTCCATCCTGATCGGTAACGGATCTGACGAGCTCATAGACCTCACCTTGCTCGCAGTCCTGGACCAAGGCGATGAGGTGATCATCCCCGAACCCACCTTCGGCGTCTATCGTGCCCGCAGCGAGCTCTTCGGAGGACGAGCGGTAATCGTTCCACGCGGTGAGCAATTCGAGCTGGATATGCCGAGGATGCTTGAAGCCGTTACTCCACGCACAAAAGCCATATTCCTGACTTCGCCGAACAATCCCACCGGCAATCTCACGCCCACAGCTGAGATTGTGCGTCTATTGGAAACGCATGCGCTTGTCATTCTGGACGAGGCGTACTACGAATTCTGCGGAAAAACTGCCATGCCGCTGACGCAAGAATTTGACAACCTCGTGGTGCTCAGGACCTTCTCAAAATGGGCGGGACTCGCGGGAATGCGAATCGGATATGGAGTTTACCCGCAGCAGATCGCCGAGCAAATCTGGAAAGTCAAACCACCGTTCAATGTTAGCGCCGCAGCGCTCCAAGCTGCCGAAGCCTCGCTCGACGATATCGAATATCTCCATCTTTCAATCAACCGTATCCGCAACGAGACACGTCGTATGCGCAGAATGCTGGGAACGATCGAATATCTCAAACCGTATCCTTCGGTGGCAAATTACATCCTTTGCAAGGTGACCGACGGCGATGCCCACGACATCCACCAGCGCCTTGCCGATCGGGGAATCATGGTACGCAGTTACGGCGGTCAATTACGCGACTACCTGCGCTTTAGCACCGGGAGACCCGAAGACACCAACCGGCTGCTCGCCGCCCTCCAGAGAATTGGCGAAAATGTCTGAGCGAACTGCCACAGTCGAGCGGATGACAGCCGAAACGCAAGTCCGCTTGAACCTGAATCTGGATGGAAGCGGTCAATCTGCAATACAAACAGGAATCGGTGCTCTCGATCACTTCCTCGTTCTATTTGCACGCCACGGGCTTTTCGATCTCGAAGTTGCAGTCTCCGGCGACCTAAACGTTGACGGACATCACACAACGGAGGACGTTGCGATCTGCCTCGGACAGGCCATTCACCGGGCACTTGGCGAACACAGAGGAATTCGGAGGACCGCCAGTTTTGCGGTTCCGATGGATGAGGCACTGGCTCACGTCGCGATCGACCTTTCTGGGCGTTCGTTCTTCGTTTTCAACGGATCCTTTTCCTCCGCGTTTGTCGGTCAGCTCGAAACCGACCTGGTCTGGCACTTTTTTGACACGCTCAGCCGGGAAGCTCGCATGAACATTCACGTGATCACCCTCTACGGTCGCAACGGGCACCACGAAGTCGAGGCGCTGTTTAAAGCCTTTGCGCGAGCTCTCGACCAGGCATCTGACTACGACCAACGCCTGGGAGATCGTGTCCCCTCCACAAAGGACGTCATCGAAGGCACCGTCTGAGTCGCAATCTCACCATCTTGCAGTCTTGACATTATTTGCTTTCACTTACCCAAGATTATTTGACGGCATGACTCTCGGACGCTTCCGTAGCGCCAGACTATGCGTCGATGGCTGCGTACGTATGCAGGTCAATCTTGGCGACTAGCACTTCAGTCCTGTTTGACTTTCAAGACACATTGCATTTTCCACCAAACCTTGTACGCTTTAGTGTACGGACAGGGTTGTTAATGTCTGGTTCCGTAAGGTCAGGTGGGAGTTGTGAACTCGATTGGGGCAACAAATACGAATATGTGCGCGTTCTCATGATTGCGATCGTCGTAGCGACATCGTTCGCCGGCGTCGATTTCAAATTGCAGAGAGGTACGGCCGAATCAGCATCGGCAGTTGTTAATTGGGAAGGCCCCCGCGTCTACTTTCCCTCCTCCGGCCAAACCCTGGGAGGCGTTTTCCTGCAAAAATGGGCGTTCGAATTTCGTGACCTGGAAATAGGCCCGCCTGTAACACCGCCGGTCAAGGGCTTTGGCATTGTCGCACAATGGACCGAGTATGGTCGCATGGAATACCGGGGTTCCGACGCATCCGCGGCGACGGTAGAAGAAGTTGTCCTCTCGCCTATAGGGCGGATCTATGCCGATCGAATGGGTTACACGCGCTGGGTCTCGGCTTTCAAGCCTGTCGATCCAGCTGGCGTTGACAATAGATATTTTTACGAGACACGTCATGCCCTGGCGAATGACTTTCTGCGCATGTATGAGAAACGTGGAAACGAAGAGCGGCTCGGAGCGCCGATATCTGAAGAATTCAGCATAGGCTCGGTCAACTACCAGTTCTTCGAATATGGAGCGCTTTCGTGGGATGAAAAGAGTGGCACGCAGTTCGTACCGTTGGGACGGTTGGACGCGGCCCTCTCTGGCCTCGGCAACCTGGGCGACCAGTATGCGCCCGGAGACGTCTACTATTCGTCAGTGAACATGCTGGCCATGAGTGATGCGTTCCCGGGTCAGCGTTGGATCGAAATCGACCTGACTACGTATGAGATCGTTGCATGGGTCGGTGACTTTGAGTTGATGCGTTCAAAGGTCGTAACTGGCCCTGTGCAAGCGCCTACCCCGACCGGTACATTTTCGATCTACATCAAATACGAAATTCAGAATCTAAGCGGTATCGGTTGGAACGGTCAGCCTTTTTCCGCTCCGGCCACTCCCTGGGTGATGTATTTCTATCTCGACTTTGCCATCCACGGATCAACCTGGCGCAACTCCTACGGATATGGCTCCGGAGAGGGCTGTGTCATTCCGCCAAATGATGAAGCCGAAGCGCTCTGGCGCTGGGCAGACTACGGAACCAAAGTGTGGGTGCACTATTAGACTCAGCGAATTTTGCCGACTTTTGCCACGGCCTTGTCCGCATCGAATTGAGCTCGACGCTCTCTGATCTCTTCAGAAGTTAGATTTTCAGTGTTGCTATAGTCATGCTTCCACGCCGCGTCCTCGCGCCACCGTTGTGGCGATGTCGCGGTTGTCCGTGCTTCTTGCGCGCTCTCGAACAGGCTCAACGCGAGATCTAGCGTTGCGGCTTGAGATTGGGAATCGAATGGTTTACCGGCCGAGTTGCCGAGTGGGAAGTCGCTGAAAAGAAATCGCGGCACCCCACAATGCTCAACGATATCCCTAGCGCAACCCATGATGACTGTCGGGATTCCGTTAGCTTCCAGGTGCCGTGCGGTCAGACTCACGGTCTGATGGCAGACGGGTCAATTTGGCACCAGCAATGCGATATCCGCGTTGTCTTCGATGCAACGACGCAAAACTTCTGGAGCGTCCGTCTCGCGAGTCGTTCGCTGGCTGCGAGTCGTCGGCAGGCAATGAAATCTTGCCGTCAGCCCGCCCACGCGGCCATCGGTGACGGCGAGCTTGAGCTGCGCCAGCGGTAGCCAGGTGTTCGGATCTTCGGCCGTCGTATGCGCCCGGTCATAACCCACATGCGAAATCCGGAGATCCGGAACCGATGTCGTCGGAAAGGACATGACTTCGAAGAACTTGGCCTGGGCGTTGTATGCTGCCCCTGGCCCTTGATCGCCTGCATCCTCGTTGTAGGGTGCCGCTGTAGTGATCAGCACAACCCGCGATTCCGATAGCGGCTTGCTCGGCAGCGTAAACGGAACGTCGTCGAAATGCGCCCACCGATATGGATTGTCATAGCCGAGCGCAAGGTAATAATCGCGCGTCCTTCGCATATACGGGACCGGCTCAGTCAGATTATTCCAGACGGGCATCGTTATAACCTCTATCTTCGAAATTCAGAAAACCCCATGTACCGGTAGATTTAGTTTCGTATCCGGCTGACCAGACAAACACACAAGACGTTGTTCCCGATCCGCCAATTTTAATGAAGCTGTCTACTCCACTATTTTTGGGCGGTATTGCAGTGCCTCTGCAAGGTGGTGCGACTCGATTTCAATCGACTCACCCAGGTCCGCGATTGTTCGCGCCAATTTCAAGACGCGATGATAACTCCGTGCCGATAGCTGCAACCGCTGCATAGCTGCCCGCATCAGCGTATTCCCAGCGTCGTCCAATCGGCAATGGGTTTGCACCTCGCGGGCTGACATATCCGAATTCGCCAGCATTTTCGTGCCTTTGAAACGCCTCAATTGGCGCTCTCTTGCAGCCTCGACTCGGGTTCTTATCGCCGCTGAAGGCTCGCCAGATCGATCGTCAGTTAGTTTTTCATAGTCGATCTGCGGCACTTCGAGATGGATGTCTATCCGATCGAGCAGCGGTCCTGAAATACGCTTCTGATAGCGTGTTACCTGCGAAGCCGAGCATATGCAATCGCGAGTAGGGTGGCTCAAATATCCACAAGGGCATGGGTTCATTGCCCCCACAAGTACAAAGCTTGCCGGGAATGTGATCGCGCCGGCTGCTCGGCTAATCGTGACCTGGCGGTCTTCCAAGGGTTGTCTCAAAATCTCCAACGATTGCGCGCCAAACTCCGGCAATTCGTCAAGGAAGAGCACGCCGCGGTGTGCCAAGGTGATTTCTCCGGGACGGGGGAATGTGCCACCGCCCACGAGACCGGCGTAGGAAATGGTGTGGTGAGGAGAGCGAAATGGTCGCTCATAAATGAGTGGCTGAGAAGACGGCAACAGTCCGGAAATCGAATAGATCTTCGTGGCTTCGATACTCTCCGACCGCGTCAGCAGGGGCAGGATTGTTGGCATCGAACGGGCGAGCAAGGTCTTTCCCGTTCCAGGAGGGCCGCTCAACAGAACATTGTGGTTTCCTGCCGCCGCCACCTCGAGGCCACGTTTGACCTGCTCCTGCCCGCGTATATGTTTGAAGTCCATCGCGTCGCCGGGCTCAAAGTCATCGACACTGATCGGTTTGCCGCGATATGGTGGGATCGGAGCATCGCCAGACAGGTGTTTCACCAACGCGCTCAGGCTCTCTACTGGATAGACATCTATGTCCTCGACGAGCGCCGCCTCATCCGCGTTCATCCAGGGCACAAATGCTCGCCGGAGCCCATCTCTCGATGCAACTGACACCATCGGCAATATCCCGTTGGTGGGCCGCAAGCTACCGTCTAACGACAATTCGCCGACCACGAGCGCATCGTCAAGCGGGTCCAGTATTCCGCCGTAGGAACTCAGGACGCCAACAGCGATAGGAAGATCGTATGCAGGCCCCTCTTTACGAATATCTGCCGGAGCGAGGTTAACGGTGATTCGTCCAAGAGGGAAGCGAATACCACTATTCCGGATTGCTGTGCGCACGCGTTCGCGCGATTCCTGGACTGCGGTATCAGGGAGACCTACTACGATGAATTTTGGCTGGCCTGGCCCGGTATCGACTTCAACCTCAACGAGTACCCCATCAAGACCGATAGTTGCGCAGCTTAGTATCTTTGCAAGCATCGGCCCTCTCCCTTAGAACCAGCGCCGAGGGCGCTCAACCATCACCATGCCGAGGATGCGCGCGCCAACTCGCTCCAGTGCATCACGAGCCTGAATTGCCGGTTCACGCCCGGTAACACCAGCTGACACGACGAGAATGACAGCGTCGACGATCGGGCCGACAGCGATCGCGTCGCCGTATTCCGGAAAGCCAGCACTCGTCACTACCGCATAATCAAATCGCTGAACAACGGCAGCCAGCGTCGATTGAAATGCATCGGTCGAAAGCAGGTCGGGGTCGTCGATGGTTCCCGGCCCAATCGTCGTCAAATCTTGTTCGTCGTCTAGGGCGAGATCCGTATCCGCAGATCCTACGAGATCGGACAGTCCGAACGTTTCCTGGTCACTATTGCGAAAATTCGTGTCGACAAGAACGCAGCGCTCGTGCGCGAGGCTGAATGACTCTGCGAGCCGAGTTGCAACGTCACTGGGATCTTTTCGATCTACATCGACGACCAGGACTGACTTGATCGGCGCGTCCCCGGCCGCGTGTTTGATCGTCCCTCGCAGCGCTCGGTAGATTTCCACTGTCTTAGCGTCGGCCAAATTCCTTGCTCACTTCCGAGATGATGACGGCGAGTCTGGAACGACCGCCAGGATCGGTCGCGCAATGTGACGCTCGAGATCATCTAACGATCTTAGAACGTCTTCTTTGTACAACAGCAGAACAATAATCATGGCGCCAGCAATCGCGCCAAGCAACGCGGCGGCGATGGAGGTTGTCCGAGCACCGGTGCCAATTGGATCCGTTGGCGCTCCAGCTGTTTCTACCGTGCTCAACATGATTCGCGGTGTAAACGTCTCCGGGTCACGCTGGACGCGAGAAATCAGTGATTCATTTTGCGCCTCATTGAGCTGAATAAATGCAAATTGCACTGCGTTGGCGATATCCGCCGCGCGTTGAGCATCAGTGTCCACAACCGTTATCGTCAGCGTATTCTGGTTCGTCGTATGAGCGACTGAGAGTTCGCGTTGAGCGACCGCCGGATCAACATCGAGGTCAGCCTGTGCCATCGCATCTTGTACAAATGTGTAGTTGTTGATCAGTGGCTCGTAGGTGGCCAGGCGGTTCTTCGCGTACAGATCGAGCCAGTAGTCAGCAGGTTCGGCTGTCGCTACAAGTCGAACGCTTACCGAATATTCAGTTGGATTGCCGCTGGCAAGAATGAAACCGACGGTGCCGGCGCAGACTGCTGCGAGGAGGATAATCCACCAACGTCGCAGGACGTCTGGAAGAAATTCCTCGAGACGCATCAAGCTCGTTCCTCCCGAACAACCGCAAGGACGTCCAAACCGACAGCATCTCTAGCTGTATCAATGTTGATGGTCTGATCGAAATACTCGAGCCCGAGCGCCAGAAGTATTCCGAATCCACCTGCCACGATAATTGCCATCAGGTACGTCAGTTTGACGCGCAAGTCGTCTGGCTCGGCCTTTACCGGGACATCGACTGGCCGCATTGTCACCGGATAAGGATCGCCCTCAACACCAAGATAGTTGGCAAAGTCTTCACGAAGTTCGGCAGATGCCACATTGGCGATCACAACGGCGAGCCCCTGATCGTTCGCTGTTGCAACTATCGTAAGTATGCGGTGCTGACGCGATGCGTCGAGCGCGCCCTCAACGGCTGACGCATCGATTTCAATTCCCTGCCCGGCTAGACGATCTGCCACCGCGGACGCGAAGACATTCCCTCGGACAATCTCAACAGTATCGTCCACGATAAAGTCCGATGACAGCAGGTCGTAGTAGTCATCGTACTGATACTGTACTGATGGCTGTTCGCCTGAAAGTCTGCTCGACAGAAATCCGAGCTTGCGCAGTGTAATTCGTCTGACGTGACTGCTCGAATAGGGCGATCATCACGAGCACGGCAAGCGGCAGCATGACGATTGCCAACCAACGACGACTGAGAATACTAGCGTACGCGCGAAGCTCCATATTGCCCTTCTACAGCCCTCGGGCACCGCTCATTGCGTTCTCGATCACAGAACCCAGCTCAACCTTGAATCGACTGGTTGAGAACTTTGACGCATGTCGCACGAGTGTGCCACTGTCAAATCGAACGCCGTCGACCCGGCCGATAGCGTCGATCAGTGCTTCGACCGTCTGATCCGCGACCCAGATCCCGGTTACGTCCGGGATAACAGAGTCAAGCACACCTCCTCGCGCGAGGGCAATGACGGGGCGGCCAGCGGCCTGCACCTCAACTTGGGAAATGCCGAAGTCATCCTCGGACATGAAGACCGCTGCCTTGCATCTTGCAGTCAGCCGGCGCACCTCATCGTCGGATAGACGACCTAAAAATCTGACCGTCGGACCGGCCATTTCCTCCAGCTGTGCTCTCGCGCGACCATCACCGATGATCGTCAGCGGCAACCCGATACGATTGAACGCCTCAATGACGATATCGATTCGTTTGTAGGGAACGAGGCGCGATACGACCAGATACTCTTCTCCTACTTCGGATTCTGGAGCAGGTCGAAAGCCTTCCGTTTCTACAGGTGGAAACACGACCTCGGCATCGCGCCTCCAGTATGCGCGTATTCGATCCCGAACCGCGGTGGAATTCGCGACAATCGTCGTGATCCTACGAGCAGAGACGCGATCCCGCCAGCGCAGCGCACCCATAAAAGGCGGCAGGATTTTTCTAGCTGCATCTGGCACATTTTCGCGCTCACAATATTGATCGAAATTCCAGGCAAAACGCATTGGAGAGTGAATATATGCGACGTGGACGCAGCCAGGCGGCGTGATCACGCCCTTCGCCCAGGCGCTGGAAGTAGATAGCACGAGGTCCGGCTGCGAGTCTGGAATCTGCCTGAAGACGAGCGGGTAGAGAGGCAGCGCCCACTGGTGATGGTTGTGAACACCGGGGACACGGTTGACCCAGCTCGGGCGAATATCCTGATCGGCATAGGATTCCGGCATGGCCCGTGGGTCAAAAATAGACGTGAACGTAGGGGCATCCGGAAACATCCCCTGTATAGCTTCGAGCACCCGCTCAGCACCACCATATTGATTGAGGTAATCGTGCACGATGAGTGTCCGAAAGTCAGTCCGCCCTATACCAACCAATGAATCACGGAGTTCGCTACTGGCGTTAGTACGCTCCACGTGCGGTGACAATTGCAGGTACTGTACGAATCATCGTCTTGATATCGAGCCAGGGCGACCAGTTTTCTGCATAGTACAGGTCCAACCGCACCATCTCGTCGAAACTCAAATTGCTGCGCCCGTTGACCTGCCAGAGACCGGTCAGTCCGGGCGGCACAAGCAGGCGATCGAAATGCCACTCTTCATATTCCGCAACTTCTGGAGGTATCGCCGGCCGCGGACCGACGATACTCATATGACCGAGGAGGATGTTGATAAATTGCGGCAATTCATCGAGGCTCGACCTTCGGAGCAGCCGCCCCACTCGTGTTCGTCGCGGATCGTCCTTGAGCTTAAAGAGCAGGGTGCCCTGTCCATGGGTTTGCTGCAAATGCAGGCGCTGCTCTTCTGCGTCGCTCACCATCGTCCTGAATTTGTAACAGACAAAACGCTTACCATCACGCCCGACGCGCTCCTGTGCAAAGAGGATCGAGCCCTTTGAATCCAACTTGACGGCGAGCGAGATGATCGCGAAAAGCCATGAGAACGCAATGAGAACAAATGAGGCGACCGCTAGATCCATTCCTCGTTTTATGAGGAAATTCCAACCGGATATTTCGGGCTCCTTGAGGCCGATCAGCGGCATGCCTTCGACCTCATGAATATTCACGTGGTCCAGCGCCATCGTGAATAGATCAGGCACAAGCTTGAATTCAATATCAACATGCCGGCACAGTTCGATCATTTCAACGATGCGATCGTGCTCTCTGGGTGGCAGGGCGATAATTACTTCGTCGATTCTGTTCTCGTGAACGATCTCCTGAAGCTCGACGGTGCGACCGAGGTGCAAGGGGCGAATGACGGCGTTTGGCGTGGCGATTGCGATTCCTTCGACGCTGGGATTGTTCGCCACATAGCCAACGACTTCGTAGCCTAGCTGAGGCTGGCTCAACATCCACTGCATGATTCGCCGGGCCGCACGCCCGGATCCAATGACGGCTACGCGATCCACACCGATGCCACGCGACCAGATTCGCTCGCGAGCAGTTCGGGCAATCATCCGCGCCGCGAGCATAAGCGCGATCGCGATCGGTACAGCAGCGATAAAGATGAGACGGGATGGATAAAAGCGCTGGAAAAACGCGGTCAATATGACCATCGCCATCGCGATCACGACACCACTTGAAATACCCCAGGCTTCATCAAGCAACGATGACCAGCGCGGAAGTCTGTACAGACCCTTGGCTTGAAACACCAGCACTGAGAGAATCATGAAGACGGCAATTTGAGTCGTGAAGAATCCGAGCGGTTGCTCGGATTGCGGCGGAACTGTCCCACCCAGGTGGAAATCGAATCTGAGCCAGTAGGCTATACCGAATGCCAACCCGGCCAGGGCAGCATCGCTCCCCATCCTGGCGGCCAGCAATACCCATTTCGGCGCGTTTATGATTTCCCGGTGCTCAATACGCCCATTCGCCCCCACAGCGTTTGGCGTCCTCTCACCAGTCCGGGAACGCTCCCAACGGAAGCGCCCAGCGGGTCCAATACTCAGTCCCACCGATCTGGCAGTATAGCACAGCACTCGTAATGCCAATATCAAAGAATCGCGAACGTACGCATGCTGATTCTGCTCTATCAGGAAGTGACTGGCGATTACTGCTATCATCACCGAGTCGCTCGAGAAAGGACGACTTTTGGTCCTATGGAACGCTTGTGGACGCCATGGCGTATGGCTTATGTGACCGGAAACCCCGGGCCGGCAGACGCAGATACCGATCGATCCAGGATCTTCCTTGATGCCCTCGCTTCCGCGGATGATACTGATTCGCTTGTTGTGGCACGGGGTAAGCACGCCTTCGTCATCATGAACCTATTCCCCTATAACACTGGGCACATGATGGTCGTCCCAAATCGACGCGTATCGCTAGCTCAAAAGACTGGACCCGGAAGAACGCAGCGAGATGATGGAACTCACTTCCGCATCCACCGAGGTCGCGAGTACGGTCCTAAGATGCGATGGCTTCAATATCGGATTGAATATTGGGTCGGTTGCCGGAGCTGGCATCGCTGAGCATTTGCATATGCACATCGTGCCGCGTTGGCTTGGGGACGCCAATTTCATGCCTATCACAGCCGACACGATGGTCCTGCCTGAACTGCTACCGGCGACAACCGCGCGCGTCAAAGGCGAGTTCGCAGCACGTTCAGCACGACGTGAAGATCGCACTATTCATTCAACGGCGGGAGCTATCGTCTATCTGCCCGATGAAGAATTCTTCGTCTTGAGAGTCGCCAAAGATGGGACAGTCGTCATTCCCAAAGGGCACATCGAATCTGGTGAGTCAGCCGCCGACGCAGCTATTCGGGAAGTACACGAGGAAACAGGCTTCAGTGCGACGATTACGAACTGGGCAGGCATCGAAACCTACGAGCACAAGGGCCGGAAGTTTCACACTGTCCATTTCGTCGCGATTGGCAGGCGGGGGCCTGAATCCAGCTCACATATAGGCAAAGATGTCATCCTTGTTGCGCCGAACGACGTTGAACGGCAGCTCACCTACAAATCCTCGGCGCTTCTCGCGAAGCGATCACTCGCCAACCTTGGCTTAGGTTCGCCAGAGGACGGACCATGATCGGTAGGCTGGCTGCAACATTTATTATCCTGATCTTGAACCTCTTTCAACCCTCCTCTGGGCCTACCTCGACCGAATCTTTCTACATTGCACTCGGAGACTCAGTCGCCGCGGGAATCGGTTCCAGTCTTCCTCGCGATAGGTCTTTTCCGTCGATCCTTGGAGAACTGTTCTCATCCCATTCTGAGCAGTCGATTCGAACGTTGAATCTCGCCAAACCGGGCGAATCGGCGGAAACCTTTCTCAGCGACGGACAGTTGGACGCGTTTCACAACGCCGTCGATGAAATACGAGCAGTGAATTCGGACATAGAAGCAGTGACACTGACACTGGGCGGCAACGACTTGCTCGACCTGCGCAACGAGGACACCCAGCAACGGGAAGCGTCACTGGCCACATTCCGCACATCGATGCCAGACGCAATTCGGGCGGTTGTAAACGTAGTTGGTTCCGATACCCCGATGTATGTTTCGACGATCTACGACCCCACCGGCGAAGACCCGTTCATCCCGAACTCGGATGCCTGGTGGATCGAGCAGTTCAACTCGGTTATTCGTGACGCAGTCACCGCAGAAGGCGTTACTCTCGTCGATCTAGCGCTGACGCTCGGCCCGGAAGCGCAAGATCTCACGCGTTTTCCGGCCGACGTTCATCCAACGAATGAAGGCCACCGCCGTATCGCGGCGGAATTCTGGCGCGTAGCGGGTATCGATCATGATTCGCCGAATATAACCATTCTTTCATCGGCGACATCTGACCGCTTTACACCCACTCTACGATTTGAAGTTAGCCCAGACACGGTCTTGAGAACGATCGTGGTCAGTAGCGCTGATGACCGGGTAATCGTCTACCCACCCGTTGAAACGAGCGAACTCCAGTTCGCGGTATTGATTGATGCATCAGAGATTCAGCCCGAATCGCTTCAAATTCTTGTAAAGGCTTCCGACGCGGCTGGGAACGCGACTGAACAGCGCGTATTGCTCACGTTCAGCGCTAATCGCTAGCGATACCTTCCCAGGGTTCGTGCTCCACAGCCAGTCGAGCAATTGGGCACTCAAAACATCGCAATTCGGAACAACCATTGCGGTAGATATCGTGCAGCGCCTGCTCTTCAAGTGCCAGCCGCACCGGGAATCTGGCATTTCCTGACAATTTGCTGCCGAGTCATGCGCGTTATCCGATCGGACACGCTTCCGGGCAATCGCTCCCAATCGTCTGCAACTTGTTCAGCCAATTCGTCGTCACGAGTACTCGCGCATACGCCGCCAGAAATGGCGCGAATATATTGACGATAATCTGACGCCTGCGAACTTTTGCCAATCGAGGGCCGCGCCAGAGACAACCAACGATCCCACGATTTCCCCTCCGTCGAGAGGCAGAGTCATGAAGCGTTCAAACAACGAGACTATCGCGGTCGACCCGCGCTACTCAGAGAGGCAAGCGAAGCCAGCCGGGCTGCGGGATGGTTCGATGGACGGACTCGGTTCAGCGACCACGCTCGATCTCTAATCGGCTCGATCTGGTACGCCTCTCGAATCTGGTTCCACTCATCTTCCATCGTCGAAACAGTCTGCGAGGCTACTGACAATACCTTCGAACGGAGGGGACAGTGGCAAGAAACCTCCCGCACCCAGCAGGCCGCATAGCGGCGCGAGCGCTCCTCTTTGAGTTGCAAATCGTTCCAGTAGTTGCAACGGCATCCGTTCGCCAACTTGCCGCATAGGCTCTCGATTTGCGCTATAACCCAGCTCGTCAAGCAATCCCGCGGTAGAGCACTTCGGGCGCGATCAGCACTTGCAGTTCCTGGCTAAACCGCAGTTGTTTATCGACGAGTCTGCTCCAGCCACGTTCTTGCAGTACGGAACGCACCCGCTCCGGTTCGCGTATTGCCAGACGTCGGCAGGCAAGTACGGCTCCCAAGGGAAGCGATGATCTTCGCCTCGTGATCTCTGGACTCAGTCGATCTGACGGGACCAAATCGGCAAGTTCAAGAGTCGGCAATTGCGCGACCATCGCCTTCCTGGCAGCTTCGGAAAGGTCATTGCGATGGACAACGTGGGCTCACAACTCTTCATAAGCATGGATCGCGTATCATGCCCGTGGCGGTACCAGTCGGATGCCGCCAGATGAATCTCAACTGCCCCACGCACCAACTCGCCGTCAATCGAAATCATCGCATCTTTGAAATCAGGTCCGTTGGAATTTGACCAGACGCCACGATAGATTATCTGTATGCGCCGTCCATCCACCAGCTGAGATCAGCAGGCAATCGGCTCTCAGACCAGGCGCGGCTCAGATCCGCTTCCTGATATGTTTTCACGATTTGAACCCATAGCTCGCTCGAGATTCCGCAACCCCATCCTTCGTGGCAGCACCGCAGTCTATATCGGCGAACGACAACGACGGATGTTGTCGATGACAAGATGCTGGCTCAACTGCACCTAATCAGTCGACTGCGGCTGAGGCTCCACTTCTCGAGGGTATTTCAACATCTCGAGACTTCTTCGGTAAATGCAAATCGCCGTCTCGTCCGTTCCCGTGCTTCGCGCGATAGCAACGTTTCGGCCGTTCCGACCTCATCGGAAAGCCGCGCTTCGGTCACGACAGGTAGACCGGCGGATGTTGCGACGCTGGCAGCGAAGCGGTCCGGCGTTACCACTTCCAGGGTCACATCGCTCGACACAGCCAGCATCGCGAGTTCTTGCATCGTTGAAATGTCTTCCCAATCGATTGCTTCCGGACCGATCAGCATGACGAGTGACCTCGAGCTTCCCCGCCGAGAATCTTCCGCACACCGAGTAAATCGGCTGCAGAACGTATCGGGATGACTTCTCGCGTGGGGGGGTTACCCAGTTCGTAGTAGATCGATTGGACGATGATCTTCGCTGTGGCGAGCGGGGCACCGCCAACAGTAGCCCAAGCATTCCGAAACTGCTCGCGCCGGCAAGAATCGCAAAAATGACGAGTACCGGATGAACTCGAACGATGCGACCGATCAACTGCGGGATGACGAAGTGGTCCTCCAGCATGCGCAGCACGAAATAGGTGATCGCAACGGCATCCCCGAGTTCAACCTGGGTCCAACCAAATGGCGCGTGCCCTTGGGATATCGCAACAGTGACAGCGGCCGCTCCAGCACTCCAGGGGCCGATGATAGGCATCGAGTCAAGAACACCCGTCGCGAGGGCAAGGGCAAGGGCATAGTCGACCCCAAAGATCGTGAGCGCTATGTAGGTCGTTACGGACATGATGACGAATAAAATCACCTGTCCGCGAATGTATGCGCCAAGTGTCGCGTTAACCTGGCGGCCAACGCGGTCGATCGTCGCTCGATATCTCCGCGGTGTGAGTGATCGAGCCTGACGCAACATTTCATCCCCATGCAAAAGAAAATAGAAGGTGACGAGAAAATAGACGAGGATCTGAATAACTATTTCCACCGTGTGGAACACCAGCGGTACCGCACGGGTACTCAAGTCTCCGACGAGCATTCTGGATCGCCTCGTCGATGCGATCATTTAACGCCTGTGTGTCGATTTCGACAGCGCCAATCGTAAGCGTCGGATCCTTGAGCAATTCAGCACGCGCGTTATCGACTGTCTCGGGGAGTGACGCGAGCAGCTCCTCTCCCTGATCCATTGCAAGCGGCCCCATATACGTGCAACGAGAGAAACCAATGCGGCGATGAAGACGATGTAAAGCCCGGCGACGACGATCAAGCGCGGTAAACGAAGTGCCCGCTCCAGTTTGCGCACGACGGGAAACAGGATATAGGCCGTTACCAACGCCCAGAGGAACGGCGGCAAGACATTCGATACTCCAGACAAGAACCAGACGACTGCAATCGCTCCGAGGAGCACGAGGACGGGTAACAACCTCGTTTCCCGCAAGCGATCAACTGGATGCATCGTTCAGCTCCCCAGCCTTCGGTACATCGTCTATGGGCGTGTTTGCATGGCTCCCGACGCTGTCATCGTAGCAGACCTGCGCTTGCACCTGAGGCTCGAATCCCACAGGCTTGATATTGACAAATGGGAACAGGTGTTCTAGACTGTACGTACATACGAACAAGTGTTCGGCACATGTGTTCTCAATCGATTCGAGTAGCTGATCCAGACTGCCAAAGGAGAATCTCAAATGAGCCAGAAACTTTCCCTTCAGATCGCGCTTATGACCCTGATCGCAAGCGCACTCACCATCGTCCTGGTTGTCGTCGGCGGAGGGTTGTCAAATTCCGCAGCGGTCGACCTTGGTCAAGTTGTTCCACTCGCAATTGCCTGCGCCGCCGCATTCATCGTCATCCTCGTAAACCCTTTCGAGCGATCGATGAACTAGCAGCGTGTTCACTAGAGTAGCCCGGTGATCACCGGGCACTCTAGCCTTGCGACCATCTGCCTTGTACGATGCCGGCACATGAAACCGCAGGTCGAACGGGTCGGCACTACTAATTCGGCTGATAGAGCCCATCTGGACTCGCCACCTCTGACAATGCGCGCTATTCTTCGCGACATTCGACGATTTCAGAATGCTTTCAATCGGGACGGTAACTAGCCAGGCCGGACAGTGGATCCTCAATATCGCCCTGGGCTGGTTCATTCTGGAATTCACCGACTCCGCGCTTTATGTCGGTCTGCTCGGCTTTGCCGCCGGAATACCGATGATTCTCGCATCAGTTCCGGCCGGTATCGTCCTCGATCGGTTTGATCGTAGGAACATCCTGATCGCCTGTCAGTTCGGGATGTTCATCGTTGGAATTTGGCTATTCGTCGCCGTCGTCTACCGGCGTTGCGACTCCGATGCTACCTTCTTGCTGGAATGTTCTGCTATGGCGGACTGATGGCGGTCAATAACGCTGGCCGTCAAACTATCGTCCCGACCACTGTTCCACGCGTTGCACTTCCGGCCGCATTCGGGCTCACTTCGGCCGCAACGCACGCTTCGCGCATTGTTGGACCGTCCATTGCGGGGCTTCTGATTGGCCTCTCGGGCGTATCGGCAGCGATCGTGTTTCAGCTCGTATTGTTGCCGTTTCGATTATCGCGTCCATGCGTTTATCAGTTGCTACCGGGATATCAACTCGATGGTGGGATACACGCCGGTGGACTACTCGATGGATTCACCTATGTCCGCAATCATCGACTTATCTTGCACCTGACCCTCCTGGCAGCGATTCCAATGTTCTTCGCGTTCCCATATCTGCAGTTGCTGCCAGTGATCGCCAGAGATATCTTGCACATCGGACCGGATGGGCTCGGTATCATGCTCGCGATGAGTGGGGTCGGAGCGATTGCAGGCGGGCTGCTCACTGAACGGGCTGCTCGCATTGGTCCGCTCGGGCTGCTAGTCGTTCTCGCGACGATAGCCTATGGGGGCATCGTGCTCGTCATCGCATTTTCGACGACAATTTGGCTAACGGTCCCAACGATAATGATTGGAAGCCTGACAGGCTCCTTGTTTCAATCCCTCAACAACACTCTCTTTCAACTTCAGCTGACCGATGATGTTCGTGGCCGCGTCACAGGCGTCTATATGCTCGGTTTCGGAACATACGCGCTCGGTGGATTGCCGTTGGGCTATCTTGCGGATACGTTTTAGCCCTCCAATTGCGATTGCGCTAGGAGCGATCGCTTCTTCGGGCCTCGCAGCTATTCTCATAACTCGTTCACCCGAACTTCGCGCTCTGCGCAATCCGTAAGCGTCTTGACAGCAGACGCTCTGTTTAGGTGGGACACATCCGCTACGGTTGTACAGGACGTATAATGAGTGTCGGCAGTCGCCATGTGGCGATATGCAATTTGTGGGGGATTCACCTGAGTTTGGAGGACTAACTGGATGAGTGGATTAGAAGAACTGCAACGCCAAATCTTTGCTCACCAACTTGGCAGAAGAGATGTTCTGAAGCGAGCTGTGGCGCTGGGCCTGAGCGCACCTGTAATCGCCAGTCTGCTTGCAGCCTGTGGCGGTGATGATGATGACGATAGCGGTACTGAACCGACCGCCACATCTGGCAGCGGCGGCGGTACCGAGCCGACCGCGACCGAAGCGGCCAGCGGCGGTACCGAGCCGACCGCGACCGAAGCTGCTAGCGGTGGAACCGAGCCGACCGCGACCGAAGCGGCCAGCGGCGGTACCGAGCCGACCGCGACGCAGGCAACCGATAGTGGCGGTATGGGCCGCGGCATGGGTGATCTCGTTCGCATTCTCTACTGGCAGGCCCCGACAATCCTGAACCCACATTTCGCGCAAGGGGATAAGGACAGCAGCGCGTCGAGCCTCGTGCTAGAACCGCTGATTCACTTTGACGCTTCGGGTGAGATCGTACTAGCGCTGGCCGCAGAGGTTCCGTCGATCGAAAATGGTGGCCTTGCCGAAGACGGCACCAGCGTTACCTGGAAATTGAGAGATGACGTACTGTGGTCGGATGGCACGCCGTTCACTGCCGAAGACGTTCGGTTCACCTGGCAGTACGTCGTTGATCCGGACTCTAGCGCGACATCGCTAGCAACCTACTCTGCCATTGAAGACGTTGAAGTCATTGACGACTATACCGTAACACTTCATTTTGCAAATCCAAACCCAGCCTGGATGGTGCCATTCGCCACGGGCTATGGCGGACAAGTCTTGCCGAAACATCTGCTCGAAGATGTGATTGGCGTCAAAGCACGGGATTCCGAATTCAACCTGAACCCAGTCGGAACAGGTCCTTACATTGTCACGGACTTCAATCCCGGCGACGTTGTCACCTATGCGATAAACGAAAACTATCGTTTCGCCGACAAGCCGTGGTTCTCTACCGTCGAGTTCAAAGGCGGCGGCGACGCGACCTCAGCAGCCCGTGCCGCTATGCAAACGGGTGACGTCGACTACGCCTGGAACTTGCAGGTTGAAGCCGAGATCCTCAACCAGATGGCCGATTCTGCGGAGACGGGCGAATTGCTCGTGACGCCGGGCAATAGTGTCGAGCGGATCTTGATCAATCTGTCCGACCCGAAAGACGATTCACAAGGTGAGCGGTCGAAACTTGGTGTTGACCATCCCTTCCTCTCCGACATTGAGGTGCGCAAGGCGCTAACGATGCTCTGTGACCGTGACACGATCGCAAATGAGCTCTACGGGGCTGCTGGCGCTCCCACATCGAATACACTCGTTTCGCCAGAACGCTTCGTCTCACCAAATACTACGTACACCTTCGATCCCGACGCGGCGGCGGCAGCGCTCGAAGCTGCGGGATGGACATGGTCGGGAAGTGGATTGCGTTCGAAGGATGACGTCGAGATGTCGATGCTCTATCAGACATCGACAAACCCAGTTCGCCAGAAGAACCAGGAAATCATCAAGCAAGCCTGCGAAGATATCGGCATCGCAGTCGAGATCAAGGCGATCGACGCCGGCGTCTACTTCTCTTCAGATGCCGGTAACCCGGACACCTGGGCCCACTTTTATGCCGACATCGAAATGTTTACCAACGGCCCGTCCACGCCGTATCCGATCAGCTACATGGCAAACTACAAGTCGGACGAGCCGGAGATCGACATCGCGCAGGAATCGAACAGCTGGTCAGGCTCTAACGCCTACCGCTGGATCAATGAGGAATACAACGGCCTGTATCGCAAGGCCGAGACCGAACTGGATGCCGGTGCACAGCCTGAGCTGTTTATCCGCATGAATGACCTCATCGTGATGGAAGACATCGTCGAGATTCCGCTTGTCCACCGCGCGCTGGTATCGGCGATCGCAAAAGCGCTCGGCCGGGTGTCGCCGCCTCTCCCTGGACGCCAGAGACCTACAACGTTCAGGACTGGTATCTTCGAAGAGTAGTTCTCGACTTTCATCAGCTTGAACGCGCAGCAGGAGCGCGAAATATCGCGCTCCTGCTTTTTCCGGCCATCCAACATCGAGATGGTCGCTCTCAATCACACTGCGAAGCGCTCCCAGAAATTCGAATTCTGAACTCCGGCCATTTCCAATCATTGACGCACCCATTATTCCAATTCGACTCCTCAATATCGACTGGCGATGATATGATGCCCGACAATACATCCGAAACTGTTGTATAGCGCGTTTACTGGGTGAATATCCAGTTGGCCGTCGGCCCATAAAGTCGGACTTGTGACTCGCGTTCGCGCGTAGTTTGCAAATCGCGGTTTACGGGCCGTTTCGCCATAGTGCCGCCGATGGCGCTCGGATGTCCATTGCAACGGGGGGAGAGTGGTAAACGGACCCAGACTTCGATGGGCTTTGCTCTGGAAGGGAGAGCAGGGTCATTCTCTTGAACAACAATCGACCAATGGTCGTGGGAGAGGTAGAACATGACAAAAATCGAGTCCCGGATCGAAGAATTGCGCGACGCCATCCTGAACCAGGGATTGAATCGCCGCGACGTTCTTCGAAAATCCCTGGCGCTGGGATTGAGCGCGCCGATCATCGCCGGTCTGCTCGCAGCATGCGGCGGAGACGATGATGATGATAGCACCACTGAACCGACCGCTACGGCCGCCAGTGGTGGCGGCGCAGCTGAACCGACCGCTACGACTGCCGAGTGGTGGTGGCGCAGCTGAACCGACCGCAACGACCGCCGGTGGTGGCGGCGCAGCTGAACCGACCGCGACGACCGCCGGTGGTGGCGGCGCCGCTGAACCAACCGCGACTGAAGAAGTCATGGCCGATGAAAAGGGTGGCAGCGGGCGCCTTAACCTGCTGAACTGGCAGGCGGCAACAATTCTGAACCCGCACCTAGCGCAAGGCGGCAAAGACTTCACTGCAGCAAGTGTTTACCTGCTGCCGCTCGCGGACTTCGACAATGACGGTAACCTCGTTCCAATCCTTGCCGCCGAGATACCGACCCTGGAAAACGGGCTCCTTGCCGCCGACGGAACGTCGGTTACCTGGAACCTTCGCGACAACGTGCTCTGGCACGATGGCACTCCGTTCACCGCCGCCGATTGTGTCTTCACATGGAAGTATGTCACCGATCCGGACGCAAACGCCATCACGACCAAGTCGAATTTCGACGCCGTTGAGACGGTAGAGGCTATCGACGACTACACGTTGAAGATAACGTTTACACAGGGGACGCCAGCATGGTTCGACCCCTTCACGACAACACAGAGCATGGTCGTGCCCGAGCACATCCTGAAGGACTACATGGGAGCGACGGTCAACGACGCACCGTTCAATCTGGATCCCATCGGAACCGGACCCTACAAGGTTTCAGACTTCCGACCTGGTGACACAGTGCTTTACGAGATCAACATGGACTACTTCGAAGCGGGCAAACCCCACTTCGATGAAGTTGAGCTCAAGGGTGGTGGCGATGCGACTTCGGCCGCACGCGCCGTTCTCCAGACCGGTGATGTTGACTATTCGCTGAATCTCCAGGTTGAGGCGGAAGTGCTGATTCAGCTTTCTGAGGGCGGCGTTGGAGAACTCTTGACCCCAGAGGGACCGGGTCTCGAGCGTGTCATGATCAACTTCACTGATCCCAACATAGAGATTGACGGCGAGCGCTCAAATATCACAACCTCCCATCCTGCTCTCTCCCAACTCGAGTTCCGGCAAGCGCTGGCACTCCTGTGCGATCGAGAAACGGTTGCAAATCAGCTCTATGGACCGACTGGAAACCCAGCTTCCAATATCCTTACCCAACCTCCACGCTTCGCATCCCCAAATACCTCGTACGAATTCAATATCGACAAGGCCAAGGAGATGTTTGCGAGCGCCGGCTGGGTCGTCGATGGAGGCGTCCTGTCGAAAGACGGCTACAGCTGCAACTTCATCTATCAGACATCCACCAACTCGGTCCGTCAAAAGACGCAGGAAGTACTCAAACAGGCCTTTGAGGAAGCCGGCATCAAGACTGAGATCAAAGCGGTCGACGCTGGCGTCTATTTCTCGTCGGATCCGGGAAATCCTGACACCTACGCTCACTTCTACACCGATCTGGAAATGTTCACGAACTCTGGCACGGTGTACCCGATTCGCTACATGAGCTTCTGGAAATCGACGGAACCCGAGACGGACATCCCGCAAAAGGCAAATGAGTGGGGTGGTCGTAACATCGAGCGCTGGTTCAACAATCCTGCTGCTGAGGAATACAACGCCCTTTGGCTGGAGGCGAATGAAGCGATCGATCCTGAGCGGCAAAACGAACTGATGATTGGCATGAACGATATCCTGGTCAATGAGGTTGTCGAAATCCCGCTAGTCGCGCGTGCAACCGTCAATGGTAAGTCCAAGACGATCATTGGCGACGAGATTTCGGTTTGGGCATCCAGCTTCTGGGATATCCAGAACTGGGACCGCGCCTAGTCTGAGTTTCTCCCAAAAAGAAAGCCCGCCGCATGTTTGCGGCGGGCTCTTTCGTTGATAGCCTAAAGCTCCACAGGTTTACGTGGAGCGGGAAAGCTCCGCCGGCTATGGGTTAGCCCCATTCCGACGAGCATTTCGAGCCACCGAACTGCCGCGAGTCCGGGATCGACAACAACCGCACCGGGTCGACAATCGTCGAGTACGGTCTGTAACGTCGGCGCGTGGGGCGTCATCGCCATACAACCGAAGCAGATGCCGTCAACCTTATCGTCATCAATCGCGCGCAACGCCTCATGCGTCATAGCCGGCAATGAAGACGCTTCCGCGAGATCTAGCACCGGAACGTCGACCGAACGAATTGACGCGCAGCGCTCAGTCAATCCAAGCTCTCGCACCTGTCGTTCGGCGACACCACGAACACTCTCCAGCTGCACTAACAGGCTGAATCGGCGCACAAGGCTACAGGCAATCAGCATCGAAGCCATGCCGGGAGCGACGACCGGAACATCGACCAGTTCACGTGCAGCTCGCAGCGACGGGTCGTGACCTCCCCAGATGACGATGCCGTCGGCGCCCTCCGCCGCTGACTCGACGACCGCTCTCAATATGCCAGAAGCAGCCAATTCCAGTTCTGCCTCGGACTCAACCGAGCCAGGACCCGAGGCAGTGACAACAAGCCTCATCTCTGTGCCTTCAGAAGCGAAGCGCTCCAACGACTTGCGGCGTCGTTCGAGCGCCTCGTCAGTTAGACCGGTAATGACGGTGATGACATCGATACGCATTGAAGACTCCTTCATCATCATAGGCTGGACTGAATCTCGCTAGTGGGGATAATAGTTCGAAGCGACCAGCGTACCCGGAGCCTTTTTCCAGGAACGATCGAAATGAGGAATCGTTGACTGCATATGAGATTGCATTGATACCCGGTGATGGGATCGGGCACGATGTCACTGAGCAAGGCACACGCGTCCTTAACCGACTGTCGGAGCTGGACGGGAGGCTTAGCTTTTCCTATACCGAATATCCGTATTCTTGCCAGTATTACCTCGAGCACGGTCGCATGATGGATGACGACGCGCTGGACAAGCTCCGCCAGCACCACGCGATTTTCCTGGGAGCCTGTGGTTTTCCAGGCGTGCCGGACCATGTCTCTCTCTGGGGCATGTTGCTGCCGATCCGGAAAACCTTTGATGTCTGGGTCAATCTGCGACCCGTGCGGCTGCTACCGGGTATCACCGGCCCACTTGCAGGGCGTGGCCCGGATGATATCGACTTTGTCATCGTACGCGAGAACACCGAAGGCGAGTATGCGGGTGTAGGCGGTCGAGTTCACCCGGGTACGATATATGAAACGGCGATGCAGACTGCAGTATTCACTCGCTTTGGGACTGAACGCATAATCCGCTACGCATTCGAGTACGCCCGATCACACGGGCGAAGTGAGGTCCAGAGCGCGACCAAGTCGAATGCTTGTCAGTATTCGATGGTCTTTTGGGATGAAGTCTTCAACGAAGTCCATAGTGAGTATCCGGACCTTGCCGCATCGCAATATCACGTCGATGCCTTTAGTGCGCGCTTTGTGACGCACCCGCAGACGCTCGACGTGGTTGTCGGCTCGAATCTGTTTGGCGACATCCTCAGCGATCTGGGCGGAGCGCTCATGGGCTCTCTGGGACTGCCTCCCAGCGCAAGCATCAATCCAGCTGGTGGCGTTCCGGGTATTTTTGAACCAGTTCACGGCTCAGCACCCGACATCGCAGGCAAAGGTATCGCGAACCCCATCGCAGCAATTTGGTCGGCATCGATGATGCTTGAGGATATCGGTGAACCAGAGGCCGCTCGCGCTATCATAGCTGCGATCGAAACCGTAACCCGCAGTGGCGCTGCTCGAACTCCTGATCTTGGAGGTTCGGCAACGACGTCCGATGTCGGTGACGCGATTATTTCCGCCCTTGATGAACAGTTGAGTTGACAGGAAACGAGAGACGAAGCCACGATGAAGATTGTTCTGATCCCCGTTGAACATATTTGGCCGGTTATAACCGAGGAGCAAGCGGCGCGCCTCCGCGCTGCTGGAGCAACCGAACTGATCGTGACAGCTGATCGCGATGAGATCCTCGATGAAATTCGCGACGCAGATGGACTAGTCGGCCCGATCGATCCAGAGATATTCGAGCATGCTGGTCAACTGAAATGGGTCCAGTCACTTTCTTCCGGTGTGGACGCTCTACTCTTTCCAGATTTCGTCGAGAGCGACATAGTCCTTACGAGCGAGAAAGGACTCGTCGGTCCCCACCTGGCCGACCACGCATTCGGACTCCTGCTAGGTCTGACGCGCTCGCTTGCCTGGGCTGCGCGCCAGCGAAGCTGGGACAATCGCCTGGCGATGCGACGGGCAAGCAAGGAACTGAGCGAACTCACCGCTGGAATCATAGGGCTTGGAGGCACGGGCACGTCCGTAGCGCAACGAGCGTCAGCATTCGGAATGTCTGCACTCGCAATCGATCCGGTAGTTACCGAGCGACCTGAGACGGTTCAGGCTCTCGATCAGCCAGAACGTCTTCTCGAAATGGCGAGCAACACTGATGTGCTATTCGTTTGCTGCCCGCTTACTTCCGATACATATCACCTTGTCGATGAATCCGTTTTTAGCGCCATGCCCGTAGGCAGCTACGTCATCAACGTCACTCGCGGGCCTATCATCGACCCGGATGCTTTGGTCATGGCGTTGGAGTCAGGCAAACTGGCTGGGGCCGGTCTCGACGTCACAGAGCCGGAGCCGTTACCGAAGGATCACCCGCTCTGGCGCTTCGACAACGTGATCATCTCGCCCCATACTGCCGGCGCCAGCCAATACCGAGTTGGACGGGTTCAGCAACGAGTCGTGCGCAATATTGGGCATCTCGCCAATGGAGAACCACTTGAAGGTGTCATCGACAAGACGAAAGGCTTCTAATCGGCGTCAGGTTCGGCGTACGATTCACGCCAGGATTCTTCCTGGGCGGCGCTGACGCGCATGAAGCGACCTTCCGCAACGGCGACGACGGTACCGGAATCTACTTCGGTGATTGTGGCGGTGGCGTCAATCAGACGCCGCCGCTGCTCAACGACCTGACCTTCGACTCGCAGTAGCGATCCTACTCTGGCGGGGCGCCGAAACGACGTGTTGAGACGAGCGGTCATCGCAAACTGACCTTCGGCCGTAATCGCCCAGCTCATAGCTTCGTCGAGCATCGCCGTTAGAACGCCGCCGTGGACGATCCCCACATACCCTTCGTAACGGCGATCGGGTCTCAGTTCCGCCCAGACTCCGCCCCTCGCCCTTCGAAATGCAAGTTGAAGTCCGAATTCATTCAGCGTTCCACAGCCAAAGCAATGATGCTCGAGGGTATTTCTATTGATGACTGGTGCATCGAAGTCAAAGGCATCAACCATTGGAAAGGTTACGCCTTCTCTTCGATGGTCCGAACGTGGATTAGGTTGGTGCGGCCACTCACCCTGAAAACAGGCAGGCTCCCGACGAAGAGCACATCCAGACCGACCTCCAATTCACCCATCGAAACCAGGCTATCGCTGGCCATTTCGATGAGATCGTTCAGATCATCGACGAGTGGGAGCACGACGGCCCGCACACCCCAGAGCAAGGAGAGACGCCGGGCAACGAACGGGTCGGTCGTCACCGCATAAATCGGTGCATTGGGTCGATTGCGAGCCACAAGTCGAGCACTCGAGCCACTTAAAGTGAACACGACGACTGCCTGGACCGAAGCGGCATCGGTCATCGATCGGGTTGCGTGACCAAGAGCCGCAGTGACAGCGTTCTCCACATTCTCCATCGGATCTGACTCGATCACTCCGATGGGCCGAATCGCTCCCTCTTTTTCCGTTTCTCTAATGATGCGATCCATCATCTGGACCGCTTCAAATGGGAAACGTCCGGTGGCTGTCTCGGCGCTGAGCATGACCGCATCGGAACCGTCTAGAATCGCATTCGCAACGTCGCTCGTCTCGGCGCGGGTTGGCACCGGTTGCATAATCATCGATTCCAGCATTTGCGTCGCAGTAATCACGGGAGTACCGAGCCGGTTGCAAACGCGAACAATCTCCTTTTGCGCCCGGGGAACCTGTTCGGGAGGAAGCTGTACGCCCAGGTCGCCTCGCGCGACCATGACCGCGTCGGCAGCCCTCGCGATCGGCTCAATTTGCCCAAGCGCGTAGGGGCGTTCGATTTTGGCGATAATCCCAGGTTGCGCACCGTAGGACAATGCGATCCTGCGCGCTTGGTACACGTCCTCGTCGGTGCTCAGGAACGAGAGCCCAAGGAATTCGATGCCGTGTTCAGCTGCAAATGCGATGTCATCCCGGTCGAGATCGGTGATTGCCGCATCCTGCAATTGCACGTTGGGAAAGGTGGCGCCCTGTCCACTGGCCAACGGTCCGCCGCGTCCGACCGAACAGGTCGCGCAGTCGTCGCCAATCGATTCGACGAGCAGTTCTATGAGTCCATCTGCCAAAAGGACGCGTTCGCCAGGTTCGAGCACCTCCAGCAATCGATCGTAGTTGATCCCGATCTGGTTATAGGTCGTCTCGACGGAACCGGGGTACAAGCGCACTTGAGAACCACGTGCAAGCGGAACGGCGTGATCTCCGGCGAGCGGGCCAGTTCGCAACTTCAAGCCTCGAAGGTCGAGCAAGATTGGTACATGGCGACCAGTCTCTTTCTCGATCTGCCTCAAGTCATTTATCTGTTCAGCGCGTTGCTCAAGCGTCCCATGGGCGGTGTTAATTCGGGCCACGTCCATACCCGCGTCCACAAGTTTGCGCAAGTTGTCGATACCGAACACCGCTGGACCTAAAGTGCAAACGATTTTTGCACGTCGCAGCTCTTTCGATCTCGTTCGACTCTCTTTCGGAATGGTCTGTGAATTCATGCTCGCGGGAGAGACCATGCTATGACTCCTCAATAATCATGGACTGAATACGGCGTCTATTGTCGTGGTATACCCTTTTCAGGTTCGAAATCGTCCGATGCCAACACGTAGCGTACCAAGGCGCGCCCGAATAACGAAAGCGGAGTCTCCTGAGCATGCAGCCACATCGGAAAATTAGCGGCCAAGCCCATTTGATGACGGAAGATGACCTCGATGCGATATACGTGCTTATAGATGTTGAGGGCCATGAAGATCGTGAACCGAAGACGGTTCGTGCGCTCACCGACAGGGAATTCCGGAATTGGATCGTTCCATTTGCCAATTATCACGGCGTTCAGGTACTCCCTTCGCTTGGTCGAATCGGAATGGAAACTCGACTCTCGATGATTAACTATCTGATTCGAAATGGCGTGCGCATTTACAAACAAGCACCTCCTCCTCGACGAAACACCTAGATGCTAGCCAATCGGGACCGTCGTCGGATTGGTCCGGATCGCTCTGGCGATTACCGTTCGAGTATTGATGCGGACGTCCGTTTCTATCGTGATACGGAAAGATAATGAGATTGTTACGCGGGCCTGTTTTGATCATGCTGTTGTTGGTCACATTCCTCGCTTCCGCTTGCGATATCACTGTGGACAACAGCAATACGACGGAGCCAACTCCGATTGTCATTACCTCTACCCCTACAACCTCGCCGGGCGAAAACGACAAACCGACATCGACGCCGGATAGCAAACCCGGTACGCAGCCGGAAGCAATCCCGAGCGCGGCAGCAACTGCAACAGCAACGACCGGAGCAGAATCAACTGCTACTGCGGTGCCCACATCCGAAACAAGCAACGATGCGCGAACCGAGATTGAAGCCATTGAAGCCGATGTCGAAACTCTAAGAGGGCTTGATCTGACTCAGGATCTCGATGAGCAAATCATCAATCGAGAAGAGCTGGCACGACGCGTCGAAGTCATACTCGAACAAGACTACTCTCCCGAAGAGGCGCAAGTCGACGCGCTCTCCTACTGGTTACTACGCCTGATTCCCGACCGAAACCTCGATCTCTATCAGCTTCAGGTTGATCTATTGAGCGAGCAGATCGCAGGGTATTACGATCCAGATACGAAGGAACTCGTCGTCGTGACAGAGGACGGCACTCTAGCCGTAGTGGACAAGGTCACGATGGCGCACGAGATCGTTCACGCTCTTCAAGATCAGCATTTTGATCTGAACGCAATCGACGACCTCGCGATCGACGCCGATCATAACGCAGCGATCACCGCACTAATCGAAGGCGACGCAACGCTGTCGATGACCGACTACATGCTCAATTATCTCGATCCGATGGAGTTGCTCGAGTTATTTGGAGATAACTTCACTGGATCCGATTCCTCCGTTCTCGACAATGCCCCACTCTACATCTCTGAAGGATTGCTATTCAGTTACGACGCCGGACAGACGTTTAACACGGCTCTCTTCGATGAAGGCGGCTACGACGCGATCAATGCTGCGTTTGCAGATCCACCATCATCCACCGAGCAGATCCTCCATCCGGAAAAATATCTCGCGGCCAATCGAGACGAACCAATGCTCGTGGACAATCCGGATATCTCTGGAACTCTCGGAGCTGGGTGGGACTTGCTCCGCGGAGACGTACTAGGCGAATGGGACTTGAAGATCATGCTGGAAGACAATGGCATCTCCAGTTCGGAAGCGGAAGCCGCCGCCGCCGGTTGGGGTGGTAGCTGGTTTGATATTTATGAGTCTGGAGACAAGTCGCTCGCCCTTCTTACGACGCGGTGGGACAGCGACTCGGAAGCAAGTGAATTCGCCGATTCGCTGCTCAAGAGCTTTAGCGGCGACGCCACAAACGGTGGGCTGTGGGCTGATTCCGATCGTTTCTTTAGCGTTATTGCGGCCGGCGATACTGTCGTGATGATTTCAGGGACAGATGAGGGAGACGTAGCCTTGGTTCAATCCGAGATTGAGCAAACGATCTAGGATTTCAGGCTCTCGTCGCTATAACCGTATGTGGCACTGTAGCGAAGTATGAGTGTCCCATCATCGCGGTGAGTCTCGAGCTAAGTGGCGCGGCTCCACAGGTTCTGTTTCCCTTTGAGCGTCCTCCTCGTTCACAGCTGGACTAATGATTGCCCGCTCCCTCGGTGCTTGAAGTCGATTTCGAAGGTGCCGTTGTAGTCAGTCTTTCATGACTCTTACATATAAAGTGGGCGAATCTGCGAGTTGATGGGACACGCGTGCTGGCAAGGCGATCAAGCGGCCACCATCCTGCTAAAGATGCCCTTGCACTCTGCCTGGGCAGGAATCTGCATCTTCAAAAACGATACGTTTGGTCGAATCAACGCGAACCGGTCAACTCGTATCGAACGACATTTTGGATATATCAAGCGCCGGGCGAGAACCGCAGTAGCAGGACTACACTTGATTGGTTCGACGAAAATGAACACTCAACGAGAAAGGAAGAGGAAGAGATTGGCAAAACTGAACGGGAATCTGGGATTCTCAACTATCGCGATTCACGCCGGAGAAGGACCAGACCCTACAACAAATGCCCACAATACGCCTATCTACCAAACGTCAACCTACGCTTTTGAGACGATCGAAGCGAAACAAGCGGCAGCCGAATCAAACGGACATTTCTATACGCGCAACAGCAACCCAACAACGCGTGCGCTCGAAACCAAGATTGCGGCGCTGGAAGGCGCCGAGGCAGCGCTTGTCGGCGCATCGGGTATGGCCGTCATTTCAGCGTCGCTGATGACCCTTCTCCATCAAGGCGATCACGTCGTCTACTCGAGTGAGGTCTATCACTACGCGCTCGAGTTCTTCGAACAGCGGGCCGCACACTATGGCATCGACGCCACAGCGGTGGATATCACCGATTTGGAACAGGTTCGTTCCGCCATTAGACCGGAGACGAAGGTCCTCTACTGTGAGTTCCTTTCCAACCCCAGAATCCAGGTCGCAAACATCCCTGAACTGGTCAAGATCTCGAACGAGCACGGTTTGACGATGATTGTCGACAACACCTTCACCAGTCCCTATTTGTTCCGGCCGCTCGAACACGGTGTGGATCTCAGCCTCCATTCGGCCACAAAATATCTGTGCGGTCACGGCGACGCCATCGCCGGGTCGATCGCCGGAAACGAAGACCTCATCCAGCAAATCCATGACACACTCGTCGTGCTCGGCTCTTGCATCAGTCCGTTCAACTCCTGGCTCATCCTGCGAGGCATTCGCACGCTGGATATGCGCATGGAACGCCATTGCGCCAATGCTCTGGCTCTGGCCGAGTTCCTGGATCGCCAGCCGGAAGTCGAGAATGTCAATTACGCGGGGCTACCGGGCCACCCGGGCCACGAAATCGCGCGGGATCTGATGGGCGGTCGCTATGGAGGCATGCTGAGTTTCACCGTCCCTGATGTCGACTACGCGAATCAGTTCGCAAATGCTCTCCATCTTGCCGACCACGGGGTCAGTCTGGGCGACGTATTCACGTTGGTATGGCCAAATCGCGAAGATCCGCTCGTGCGTGTATCGGTTGGCTGCGAAACGACGGAAGATCTGGTGGCCGACTTCGAGCAGGCCTTCGAAGCTATCAGCGCGATGCCGGACTACGCTCTCTCCGGCCAACTACGGAAGTAGCTCAGCGGCGGTCTGGCGAGGTGAGACGCCACAGGCCCAGCGCCACCAGACCGCCGGTCAGCGTGCAAGCGAGATTGACGAGGTCATTGTCGACCCAGCGCCATCCGGCTGCGTAGCACGTAGGCTGAGATCCATCGTGGACGCTTTCCGTGAGTTCACCTGTCGTTTTGGAGCGGCGCTTAATCTGGACTAGCTCACCGAGCGCGCTGTCAACTATTGAGCCGGTCATGCCGGCCGAAAGGACAATTGGCACGAACCTCGAGTTGCCGTAAAGTGCGCCTGCGAGCGCTGAAATGGCCAGCGCGCCAGCGATCGACGCTAGCGTACCTGCAGGAGTGATCCCGCCTGACATCCCTGGCGCTACGAGTTCGCCGGAAACGAGATAGCGCGGTTGCTGCCCCGACTGCAAACCGATCTCGGTCGCCCATGTGTCCGACGTTGCCGCAGCCAGGCTACCGGCAAGCGCGGCGACTGCAAGACCATAGTCGATGCGATGCGACCCGATTGCGGCGAGAGCCGCCATCCCACCATTCGCAACAACCTGGCGCTCGGTTCGAGCGACCTTGCCAGCAGCGCGCGCATTAGCTCCCGGCAAACGACTTAGACCGCTACCGCTCGTGAAAAAGAGACCGAGGAGAGCTGCGCCTTTGCCACCAAAGCGGTCTGTCACCAGTCCACCAACCAGAAGCGCCGCAATTGCGCCTTTGCCGGTTAGCGCGCCTGCAAGATAACCCGCAAGCGCGATTGAACCTGAAGCGACGCCGGCGACAGGCGCGTTGACGCGTCCCATACTAGCGCCGTTCCCGGGGTCGATCTAACACAACCAGTTCAGATTCCTTGATCTCGAAGGTCCAGCCACCTAACGTCGCGATCGCCGGAGAACTCATCTCACCGTAATGGACCGTTACCGTCTGACCATCTACGACAACGCTATCGGCGCTATGCGGACCGAACGGATGACGTGGCGAACCGATGATCGTCAGGGAGCCGCCGAGCTGATCGACAGCTGCCGCGATGATTCTTCGCGCTTCTGATTCGTTGATTGCTAGTCTCCCGCCCACGCTTCAAGATCAAGAACGTCGACCCGCCCTTTGTTACACTATTCCAGGCCCGATAGCTCAGTGGTAGAGCCGCGGACTTTTAATCCGTGGGTCCTGGGTTCGATCCCCAGTCGGGCCACTTCCCTTACAGATAATCCCATTCCGGGCCGTCGTTTGGCCATATCCAGCCGATGACTACGATCGTATCGTCAATTCACGCTATCTCAAGACCGACCATACCGCCCGCTGACGGGCGCAATTCGGGGCGTCACCTATTGTGGATCACCACAAGAACTGGTTTATACTTCAGCGATACTTAACTGTTTAGCAGGAGATGTCAGACCAACGATGAAATTCGGGTTACGCAATCGAACAGCTGCTGAGCCCGTTGCTCTGGATAATTCAGCTCCAGATGAGCATTCGTCCAAGTTGATGCGCGCTTTTAGCGCGCTGACTCTTCCACAATTCCGCACGCTCTGGCTGGGCATGTTCTTTTCGCTCGGAGCGATGCAGACGGAACTCGTTGCCCGCTCCTGGTTGGCCTTTGACCTGAGCGGTTCGGCTTTCCTGCTTGGAGTCGTCGCTATGGCACGCGGCATTCCCCAGGTCGTCCTATCACCATTGGCGGGAGTAGCTGCCGACCGCTTCGATCGACGAAATCTGTTGCTCGCTTCTCAATCAGTACTGCTAGTCCTTGCGTTGATCAACGCCGTTCTCGTCCAAATGGGAGTAATCCAGATCTGGCATCTATTCGTGATCGGCCTACTTCAGGGGATTGCATTCCCCTTCACGATGCCGACGCGCTCTGCCTTCATGTCTGTTCTCGTCGGGAAGCGCCACATGGCGAATGCTCTAGCACTCGATTCAACTGGCCGTAATCTCAACATGATCGCAGCGCCGGCGATCGCTGGCATCCTGATCGCCTGGAATCCGGTTGTAGCCTTCTACACCATCGCAGCATTTTATGCGCTTGCAGTCCTAACCCTCATTCAACTGCCATCTGGTAGTCGAGGCAATGCGACGACCGGTGGGACGATTCAGCAAATGCTCGTCGGATTTCGATATATCTTCGCCAACCGCAAACTGTCGATGTTGATACTGCTCTCGATCGTCCCCATTCTGGTCGGCATGCCATTCCAGCAACTCCTACCTGTCTTCCAGAAGGAAGTGCTTGACGTTGGTCCTGAAGCGTTGGGGCTCATGTTCGCAATGATCGGCGTCGGTGCCCTGCTGGGTTCGCTCGGGGCGGCGTACTTCTCGAATTCTCCGAATATGGGTAAGGCTCAAGTAGTCTGTGGGCTTGGATTCGGTGTCGGACTTTTCGCGTTCGCACTTTCGCCAATCTACATCGTGTCGCTCTTTTTGCTGATGGTGGTCGGATTGACGAGCCAGACCTATTTGACGATCAACCGGTCACTACTGATGCTAAACACTGACCCGAACCTCTATGGGCGCGTTATGAGCGTTTATGTCATGCAGTGGTATCTCATGCCGGTTGCACTGCTTCCACTGGGTGCGCTCGCGGATTGGACCGGAGTCGGCTATACAATTGCGTTGTCCGGCCTGGTCATTACGCTCTTTGTGGCCGCCGTATTCAGTCGCAGCCCGCAGACATTCAGAGCCAGCCGTCCGGCGCCGGTGACAGCCGCAGGCGACTGACCAATCCGTATCGAAACAGGCTACATACCAAGTTCCCAGATCTCCTGATGCCTGCTGGCGTCGGTCAGGTAGTGAGCCCCGTCGTCAGTGACGAGAATTAGGTCCTCGACATGGACGCTGTCGTTCGGGAAATCGTTATAGCCGGTCTCTATCATCATGACCATTCCGGCTTCGATTGGTGTGTCTACCCAGGGATAGATTTGCGGCGACTCGTGTAGTCCCAATCCCAATCCGTGGCCGAGAATGGCCCACTTATACTCGAGCCCCAGCTCTTCATAGACTTTGCGCCCGAACAGCGCCACCTCAGAAGCAGCCATACCAGGGCGGATATATTCGACGATGCGGTCCTTAACCTGCGTGACTTTGGAGTGGATGCGCTTCTGATTATCGGTTGCTCTGCCCATCACGGCCGTCCTGGCAATATCGGACAGGTAGCCGTCGAGCGAACCGCCAAAGTCCGTCTTGACGAGCATTCCCGCTTCGATCGACGAATCGCTGGCGGTCGGATGGAAATTCCCGGTCCGGGGTCCACTGGCGAATATCGGCGCCGTAATCTGATCTGCACCTCGCAACAACAATTCGTGCTGCATTCTCGCCGAAATACTGCGCTCGGTATCGCCAAGTTTGGCGGCACCGAAGGCCACATCGATCGCCTCGGTCGTCCACCGATTGACCCTCGTGAGCGTCTCAATCTCCGCTGGCGTCTTGATAAGCCTGACGCTCTCGATGAAATAGAAGGCATCTTCAAAGGTCGCCGAGGGAACGCGTTGCTGCAGTTCCCTCAGATGCTGGGACGAAAACTGGCGTCCTTCGATTCCAATTCGTCCGTGAGCCAGGCCCTTGGACTCGAGTACTTCTGCAACCGCCCGCATCGAGTCGTATTCCTCGCCCTGGTAGGTGGCGATTTCAGTGAGATAGGTGTCTCCCGGCTCGAAACGCACTAGCGCGCCGATCTATGACGACGAACGCTGGTTCCGCGCCTTTCGGCCAGACCACAAGATGTATGCGTTCTGGAAGGAGCCGAAGATCGATGTTGTAAAAGCCACTGTAGTAGGGGACATTCTCCGGCGACATGACGATGACCGCGTCATACGGCCCCTGGTCAACTGTGTCGCGGATTCGATCTATATTCACGTAGCGAGTTCGGATGGCGTCCTGCATGGCGATTCTCCCAGGAATGCGGCGATTGAATGGCTCATGATAGCCTGATCCCGGAAGCTTTCGAACCAGTCGAGCAAACGCCAGTGTTATCCGTGAGGTTCAGGGACTCCAAGTTCACCAAGCACGTAGCCTCGGGGATTATCCGATTTCGTAGCGGCAAAATCCTGATCGAATATCAAGTACTCGCCGTATTTGGAGTCAGACTCACTGCCTGATTTACCGTCATCGCATCTATTGTTCAATCAGTCTCTGCCGCATTTGAAGTCAAGATTTCCCTGACGCCGTCTCGTAGTTCTGTGATCGGTCGGAAATCAAGATCTCGCTGCATGAGGTCTGATGACATTTGTCTCGAGGTGCTGGATACCCTCAAATTCTCCACATTGGGATCCGAAGTCCACTCGTATCGCATTTCCGGAATCACGTCACCGAGCGCTTCGAGCGTTTCTGCCATCGAAAGCGCTCGCCCGCCAAGGTTGTAGACCCCTTGTGGATGTGGCGCATCCAACACGCACGCAACGGCACGGCCAACGTCGTCGCCGTAAATCCAGTTGTAGATCGTCTCCTGGTATCGACAACGAATCGACTCACCGCCGCTCGCTAGTTCAATCGCGCGATAAATCGGCGACATCCGCGAGCGACTATTCGTCGGTCGTTCAAACTCACCGTAGACGGGACCTACTCGAAGCGCCGTGGTCAACAAGCCCAGTTCACGCGCCGCCCATTGACACAGCCGCTCGCTCGCAAGCTTGGTCTGTGCATAAAGACCGCCGTCATTTGCGACCGGTGAATCTTCGGTCAGGACCATTCCGGGCTGCGGATCCGCGTAGACGCCGGCCGAGCTCAAGTAGACGACACGACGGCAGCTTACCCTCGCAGCTGCCAGCAACCCGGTCAGCGCCGCATGCTGATTGACGTCGACAATAGTCTGAGCCATATTGAGCTCGTCATCACCGGGGGTGATGGCCGCCGCCAGAATCAACGCGTCTGGCTGCACATTCTCTATGAGTCGCGCAAACAACCGGCGATCAGTGACATCACAGATCAAGAATTCATCTAGACCAATCCACTGAGACGCGGGCGCGAGATCGAGACCGATCACCTCGTGCCCGTCTTGCTTTAGCACCGCGCAGATGTGGCTACCGACGAATCCGCTTGCTCCCGTCACAACTACGCGCGCTCGCCGTTCAGCTGATGCCGCAATCGAGAACGCGCTCGACTCGGCTATTTCACGCGATCTTTGTAGTGTCACAGTGTCTCCAGGATCTATCTGCAGATTCGGCACACCGTCAATCACGAACGCATCTTAAATGACGTATTCCTTTGATCCGGCTGCGTCAAAAGCTCGAAATTGGCGTCGATAACAGAGGGATCATAATTCGATCGAACCTTCTGTAGCAGGAGAATCCGAATCTGAACGGCACACGCTAAGACACAACCAACTACCCAAACGTCCGGTACGACAGAATCTCCGCGCGAGATAGGATCCCAAATTAAGCGGTTCAAATCACAATTGCGAATAATTTCGGATACCTAATCAAATTCGTCGATGTACGATCTACTTAACAAAATGAGGAATGGACGTGTAGCCTATGCGAGGAATGTCAAGCCCACCTGATCCCGAAGCCGGACGTGGCATGAATTCGAATGTTGCCCAACGTATCGCCCGGCTCTTTCGACCGTATGTCTGGCGCGTAGCAGGCGCAATTGGTGCGATTCTGGTCACAGCCGGACTGGGAGTCGTCAACCCCTACCTCCTCAAGGTGGTTATTGACGACACGATTCCGAACCGGAACCTCAACCAGCTCTACTTGCTGGTTGGACTGATGATCGTGCTCCCAATCGTCAGCGGTCTGATCGGTGTTGGACAGAGCTATCTCAACAACATCGTAGGACAAAACGTGATGCGTGATTTGAGAATCAAGCTGTATTCTCACCTACAGCAGCAGTCGCTGCGGTTTTTCACGGCCACCCGAACTGGCGAAATCCAAAGTCGCATTTCCAACGATGTTAACGGTGTCCAGCAAGTTGTTACGAACACCGCTTCCGGCGTGGTCAGCAACATCGCAACAGTCGCTTCTACGCTCGTGTTCATGTTCTTTATCGACGTGCGCTTGACCCTGCTTTCGCTGGCGCTCACCCCCGTCTTCACTGTTGTCACCCGTCGGGTTGGTCGCCTTCGCCGCGAGATCAGTTCGCAAACCCAGAAACGGTTAGCGGACATGACGGCGACAACTCAAGAGACGCTCTCTGTCTCCGGCGTATTGCTCACGAAGACGTTCGGTCGCCAGGAAGACGAGATCGGGAGATTCGCCGAACAAAACGATGACATAGCTGCGTTGCAAGTGCGCCAACAGATGATTGGCCGCTGGTTCTTCATGCTGATCGGCACTTCCTTTTCGATCCTGCCGGCCCTGATCTATCTCGTGGCGGGCCGGGCAATCATCAATGGCGACCCGAATCTGACAATTGGATCTATCGTCGCTTTCACGACCCTGCAGTCCCGACTTTTCATGCCGCTGGGCCAGCTCTTCAACGTGCAGGTTGAAATTCAATCCGCGATGGCGATGTTTGACCGCATATTTGAATACCTTGATCTGGAGCCGGAAATCTACGATGAACCTCAGGCAGTAAGCGTCGACCCAGATACAGTCAAGGGTCGCGTCGAATATCGAGACGTCTCATTCAGCTACACCATTCCGAATGGCCGGGCTGCGCTAGATGAATTCGATCTCGCGGTAGACCATACGTCGTTCGTTGCCGAACAAGGGCAATTGGTGGCTCTCGTCGGGCCGAGCGGTGCTGGCAAGAGCACATTGACTCAACTGCTTCCACGCCTGTATGACGTTACCGACGGTGCCATCCTCATAGATGGACGCGATGTCAGAGATATCAAACTTGAGAGCCTTGGGGCGATAATCGGGGTCGTCACTCAGGAGAGTTATCTGTTTCACTCCACAATACGAGAAAATCTGACCTACGGGCGACCGGATGCCACTGAAGAGGAACTGGTTGCGGCGACGAAAGCAGCGGCCATTCACGATCTGATTGCCGGCCTGCCGGACGGTTACGACACCGTCGTCGGTGAACGTGGATATCGCATGTCCGGAGGAGAGAAGCAACGCCTGGCGCTAGCTCGTGTGATCCTGAAAGATCCGAGAATCCTTATCCTCGACGAAGCCACGTCCGCTCTGGACACGCGTTCCGAGCGCCTCATTCAAACGGCCCTCGGGCCGCTGATGGAAGGTCGGACGACGATCGCAATAGCCCATCGGCTCAGTACGATCATACGCCGCCGACCAGATTCTCGTCATCGAAGAGGGCAAGATAATCGAACGCGGTCGCCATGATGAATTGCTCCTGAATGACGGTCTTTATGCGTACCTGTATCGCGAGCAATTCGGCTCTGGGACGATTGAAGCGGTCTGCGAAGATGGCGTCGTCGGTCGCGATGGCTCTATACGCTACAGCTTCGCGGAAGTCGCAGATTGACACGCGCGTAGCCGCTCAACGGTCAAGGTGTCAGGTAGAATAAATCAGAATGTTCGTTCTACTTCGAGCCGTACGACATGAGAGTTCTCCATGGCCATCATTGCAGGCGCGACTCAGTCCGGAGAGACTCTTAAATCCGTCACGGAGAGTATCGACAAGACATACCAGGAGCACGGCAGCCAGATCCTCGCAACGTTGATTCGTTCGGTTGGAGACTTCGATCTTGCCGAAGATGCGTTGCAGGATGCATTGACCGAAGCAATCGAGAAGTGGCCGGAAATTGGCATTCCAACCAACCCTGCCGGTTGGATCGTGACCACGGCCCGACGGCGCTCGATCGACCGTATTCGACGGTCGGAAAACATGCGCAACAAGCAAGCGACGCTCGAATATCTCGCCAAGCAAGAAGCAGACGCGCAGCGAACCGATAACGTTCGACATCGAAATACCTGACGAGCGGCTACGGTTGATTTTCACCTGCTGTCATCCGGCGTTGCCACTTGATTCACAAGTCGCGTTGACGTTGCGCACCGTCGGTGGTCTTACGACCGATCAAATCGCCGCCGCGTTTCTTGTCCCATCTACGACAATGGGGCAACGCATTTCCAGAGCGAAGCGCAAGATCAGAGATGCTGGGATACCATATTCTGTCCCGGAAGAGCATCAACTCGCCGGTCGCCTCTCCGCCGTGTTAGCGGTAATCTACCTGATTTTCAACGAAGGCTATTCGCGACTTATCCTGCCTACCGCAACTGGTCTGGATCTCGCGGCCGAAGCAACAAAGCTGGCGCGAATCGTTGTGGAACTCTTACCGAACGAACCTGAAGCACTCGGATTGCTCGCTCTCATCCTTTTACAGGATGCTCGACGAGCAGCTCGGGTATCGCGGAATGAAGAATCGGTGCTGCTCAAGGATCAGGATCGTTCCAAATGGGATCGAACCAAGATTTCCGCGGGCATGGACGTTTTGCGCGCGGCCTTTGCATTCGATGAACCCGGTATATATCAGATTCAAGCAGCAATTTCTGCGATTCATACCGAAGCAAAATCCATAGACGACACAGACTGGGCACAGATTGCCCTGCTATATAGCCGGATGTACGAATTGAACCAATCACCTGTCATCCGTCTAAATCACGCAGTCGCAATAGCGGAAGCGTACGGGCCCGGTGCGGCAATTGCAGTATTAGATGAGATTGGCTCAAGCGGCGATCTCATCTCCTACGCGCCGTACTTTGTTGCCCGTTCCGAATTGCTGTTACGTCTCGGGCGGAATTCCGAAGCGCACGCTGCCTTGCTCGTGGCATTGGATCTGGCAACGAGCGACGTGGAACATGCCAACATTCTCCGCCGTATGCGTGAATTCTCGGCGCCGATAGCTGAAACGCAGACAGGTTCAAAATCAGATTCGTCTGATAATGCCGCACGATAAGATCAACAGCAGTCACTTGGCTGACTCGACGGAGATCTTATCGTGCGATCAAGTTCAACTATATCGGTCGAGAACCGAGTGCGCGCCCGGCCCTAGTTCGTGGGCGGCGTATAAGCGGGATCAGGGTCGTCATGAATCGGAAATCCCGAGTTCCAGTTTGCTATCGTAACTTCAATGACGATATTGTTCGGATCCGGGAAAAACAGCGACTTACGCTCCGATGAACGAGTGACCTCAATGTCATGCGCGATCAGATGATCGTGGAACTTGTCCCAGGCTTGCTCGTCCTCTACCCACAAACAAATGTGATCGAGAGATCGTCCCGATTTTCGTTTCGTTGCCGGCAATAGCTCCGGCATCGACGCATCTTGAAACTCGAAGAACGCAAAGACGGTATTTGGCGCGACCGTAATGAAGTAATGGCGTACATCTTCATCTCCGGTGCGGTGCGCCATCGCGATCTCGCTTCCGAGAATGTCGCGATAAAACGCAACTGTCTTTTCCATATCGTTCGTAACCATCGCGACATGGTGGAGGTTGACGAATGGCGACTTGAGTCCGCTTGCATCCGGAGATACGAATGCTGTGGTTGTTGTCATTGCTCGACCTTTCTCACTGATTGGAGCACCGACTTATCTCAGAATACTCTACGATGCATATTCGATGTTTGACGGCGATCGCGATTAGAGGCCATTCCAGGCCCGATAAGTCCGCACGCAAAATGAACGTGGGGACCCGAGATGACAGTAGATTTGTCTCAAGCTGACCAGCACATTATTGGCGAAGCATGGACGACCGACGAGATGTGGCGAAACTTGCTCCATCTCTGCGACGATATCGGACATCGCTTTGGCGGCAGCGCCAGTGAGCACGCGGGTGCGGAATTCCTGTTGGAGAAAATGCGCTCCTACGGACTCTCGAATGCCCACCTGGAAGAATTTCCGGTTTACACCTGGGAACGTGGCCGCTGTGACCTGGCGGTTATAGATCCGGGTCCCCGACAACTCTCGGCGATCGCGATGCCCTACTGCGGGTCGGGTACGTTTGAGGGGCAACTGCTTGACGCGGGTGAAGGCGAGCGGGAAGACTACGCGCGCCTCGGCGACGCCGTACGCGACAAGATCGTCTTGACCGATGCGGAAACGGCAACCCGCAGTCACCGCACGGACAAGTACCGCTGGGCGCATGAAGCAGGCGCAAAGGCGGTCGTATTCCTTAACCGCAACCCGGGCCTTTTGCACATTACCGGCGCTCTCTACGCTCAAAATCCGGGCGGAGAATCGGATGCTGACCACGAAGCACCGATTCCAGCTATTGGCATAACCTTCGAATCGGGCGCACTTTTGCGACGTTTGCTCGATCGCGGTCCGGTGACGGTTCGCATTGATCTGGAAAACAAGACGCGCCTTTCACACTCGTACAACGTCGTTGGCGATATTCCAGGTGGTGATCGCGCTCACGAGATCGTCCTTTTCGGTGGACACTACGATGGTCACGACGTCGCGCAGGGAGCCGCTGATGACGGAGCTGGCACCCTCGTTGGGCTGGAAGCTGGTCGCCTGCTGGCGCCGTACAGCGGTCAAATAGATCGGACGATCCGGATCATCTGCTACGGATGTGAAGAAATAGGCCTGATCGGCAGCTGGGCACATGCTGACACCTACGACGACGAGTCAGGCTCAGAACGCCTTGTATTTTCAATGAATCTCGATGGTGCAGGTCGTGGCGAGGGCGGCCAGGATAGCGTGACGGTCACGCGCGACGATGACTGGGTCGGATATTTCAAGGGGCTGACGAGCGGACTGGATTATGATTATGAGACCGGCGACAACCTGTCCGTCCACTCCGATCATTTTCCCTACTTTCTGAAGGGTTATCCGAGTGCGACGATGAGGAGCCGCGACGCTACAGCCGGGATGATCGGGCGCGGCTATGGCCACACAGAGGCCGACACCGTTGACAAAGTCACTCCTCGTGGATTGCAGATGGGAGCAGTTCTGGCAGCCCGTGTAGCGCTGCGGCTGGCGTGTGAACCGGAGCTTCCCGGCGGGCGCCGGTCAACGGACGACGTTCGCGAAATACTGGAAAAAGACGATATGCTCCACGTGCTCGAGCATCACTGGGGACAGAGACAATCGCGCCGACAGCTAAGTATACGCTCGCCGTTTGCTGGTCAACCCACCAGTCGATCAGCTTACGGGCGATGCTGATTGAACCAGGAACAACCGGCAAATCGTCGGCGGTGAACCAGCCAGCATCGAGAATCTCGTCATCGAAGAGCTGGATTTCACCGCCGGCGTATGTGGCGGTGAATCCAATCATCAATGAATTTGGAAACGGCCACGGCTGACTTCCAAAGTAGGTGATGTCTTTGACTCGAATGCCGGTCTCTTCATAGATTTCACGCGATACGGTCTGTTCGAGCGACTCTCCGGGCTCGACGAATCCAGCCAGGACGCTGTAGAAGGCATTTGGAAAACGGTTCGAGCGACCCGAACAACACTTCATTGTCACGATGAACGAGCACGATCACAGCTGGCGAGAGCCTCGGATAGTGCGGCAGGTTGCAGTTCGGGCAGCGTAGAGATCGATCGCTCTGCGAGAAGATATTCTCAGAGCCACAGCGACCGCAATACTGATGATTCCGTGCCCAATCGATAATCTGCACGGCACGGCCAGCTATCGACCAGAACATCTCACCGACGTGCGGGTGCAAAGGCCGCAGGTTGATGAATTCCATACCTTCAGGGGGTTCGAACTCTTGCGGAAGCTCCGCTGCAAAACACGGCACGTCACCAACGTGACCTATGCAGTGATGGGTTTCAGGTGGAGGAATGAGTGGATCATCGGCATCCAGAAGAGGTATTCGCATCTGTTCATGATCGTTGATGACTAGAGGATGAAAATCCTGAACGAGAAACCAGTAAGCCTTCCGACCTGCCAGCTCTTCATTTCGACTCGTTGCAACGAATTGACCGTCCCTGGACACGTTGTCTCCGACCTTCGCTTACTCTACAGGTTTCAGACCCGTAGAGTGTAGCGAACCCGAGACATCAGTACGGCCTATTGATGCTAGTCAGCGGCAAGAACTTCATCAGCTAGATCTTCAAAAGAAAGAACCCACAGGAGCGCTTGTACTCGGTTTGAGATACCAAGCATTTCATAGACTGCCGCGATATTGTTGCGAACCGTCGAAAGTTTCAATCCAAGGTCGTCGGCGATTTCCTGGTTGCTGCTGCCACGCGCCAGGCAGAGCATGATCTCTTGCTGTCGCGGTGACAGATCTTCCCAGATCATCGTCGGCTCGGGATAAACTCGTGTTGTCATCGTTTCGTCTCCATATTCACTGCGCACCTCCCGAATATATCTTCGGCCAGGAGGCGTCAGTGCGGTTAGAGCCGAAAGGGTGAGTCCATGGGGCCAAGCGTATCCCGTAGGGGTGTCTACGGGTACTTATGTACAGATGCGGAACGATCGTCCCGTACTTCAGTTTGGGAATCGATTGCCATGCCACCATGGTATGCGGCGTGAGCTTGAGAAGTGGAGAGCATGGCAATCGTCGCACAGAAGCTAGAGTGGAACCGTCATCCGTGGCTGCTCCTCATAGGCATCCATGTCGGTGCGCTGGAACACAAATGTGGATTCATCCGACGTTGAGGCGGCATTCACATTACCGTGCTTGTCCATTGCTACGATGTTCATGACGCCTGATCGATCTCCTGCGAACGGATCATCCAGATGCTTGAGGTCGACCATTGCAAGTTCCAGCGCTTCGTCAAGCGATTTGCCATGTCGCATGTACATGACGACACTGGCTGCCGTAGTACAACGAATCGCCATTTCTCCGCGACCGGTGCATGCGGCCGAACCGAAGCGATTGTCGGCGTAATTGCCGGCGCCGATCACCGGAGAATCACCGAGCCTGCCCGGCCACTTGAAGCCCCAGCCGCTCGTTGAGACCGCACATGCGATATTCCCGCTCGCGTCGCGGACGATGACATTTGTCGTGCCGAATATTTCCTCGTGTAGCACCTTTGCCCAATCGTCGACGGTGCGCATATAGAGTTGATAGCTATCTTCGTATACGCTGTTCCCATTGGCCGTATTGCCATCGATGCGCTCGCGCCAGCTGGCTTCAGCCTCTTTCGTCAACAGTTCCGCAGTTTCGAACCCGTTGTGTTTTGCGAACAGTTCTGCACCCTCGCCAACGAGCATCACGTGTGGTGTAAGCTCCATCACTTTTCGGGCGATTTCGATGGGATGCGGGTAGTTCTTGACAGCTCCAACCGCTCCCGCGGCAAGATTGCGACCATCCATGATCGTCGCGTCGAGTTCGACCTGCCCGATCACATTGGGAATTCCACCTGTGCCTACCCCGCGATCGTCCAGATTGTCTTCAACGAGCTTTACCGCTTCGATCGCGGCATCGATCGCGCTTCCACCGTTGCGCAATGAATCAATGGCGGCTTGCAGTCCAACGCGGGCGTTCGCGCTGCCCGCAACGATTCCAACTCCATCTGGTAGCGTCATGATCAAAATTTCCTCTTCACGAATCTCGAGTCCAATCCACGTGCCGGCTTGCGATTGTAGACCCTAGAGGCGCAGATGTCGTGACAATTGAGTAGAACTTCGGATACACAATCGGAACCTGGGCTGCCAGCATGAGATTGGGCTAAGCGCTTACCGATTGGAGATCAAAGTGGGCGAGAAACGTGTC
>CAVUYM010000026.1:0-35397 GCA_963745675.1 uncultured Chloroflexia bacterium | reverse complement strand
TCCAAGTGGTTGGCAATGACATTCCCATTGACCTGCCTCCGATTGTTGGTCCATGCATTATGAGAATCCAGCTGCCATCGTAGATCCGTCGAAATATCGAATCAGTTGGTGATGCACCTCGTTGCGACATATCCCATTGTCTTATCCCTCCCCAGACCGCTCCAAGGCTTCCGCCATCTCCTCGAGCGACGGCTGGGTATAGATCGCCGTCGTCTCCAGCCGGCGGTGGCCCGAGAGCCGGTTGAGCATCACCAGGTCGCCGGACTCGTCGAGGAAGCGCCGCGAGAAGGTGTGCCGCAGCCGGTGGGGCGTGACGCCCTCCAGCTTGGCGTGATAGGCGTACTTGCGGATCAGCTTCTGGACGGCCCGCGGGGTGAGGGCCGTGTTCTTCCCCGTACCGCGTGTTCCGAGGAAGAGCGGCGCTCGCCTGTTCTTCCCGATCGCTCTCCACTAGCTGTTGGTCTTTCCTTTATATAGGTATCGAGCGCCCGCCGTGCCGGCTTGTTGAGCGGGATCTCGTTGAAGACGCCGCCCTTGCCGTCGCGGACGGTCAGCATGCCACTGCGCTCGTTGATGACGACGTCGCCCCGTCGCAGCGCGACCAGCTCGCCGACACGGATGCCGCTGTGGCGCAAGAGCTCGAGGATGGCGACGTCGCGCGGGGTGCCGAAGCGTTCGGTCGGCATGGAGCAGCCGGCGGTACTCGTCCTGGAGAGACTCTTGGGGCCATGGCGGCCCTGCTTGACCGAGGCGATGCCCTCAACCGGTGAGTCGCTTCCTTTAATAGGCCAGTCTCCGCGGCCCAGCTCGCGAAGCGACGGATGGCCGACAAGCGTCGGTTGATCGTCGCCGGCCTGGCCTGCTTTGACGTGCGGAGATAGGAGACGTACTCGCGGATGACGGACGGTGTCAGGCTTGGAGCAGAGAAGGGCTCGCCGTATGTTTGGCTGTACCACCGGCTGAGATGGCGCAGGTCGGCCTGGTAGCTCCGACGGTGTTGGCAGCCAGGCTGCCAGCCGCCAGATCGGCGGTGAAGGCCTCGATGTCGGGTGGAGTAGTGAGTGTCGTCATGGTGCTTTCGTATTATGCGAACCTTTATCGGCGGCTTAACCGTCCAAAATCAGTCCGTTGACAGACCAAATCTGCCCGGCAGTTCGTATAATAGAGCATTATGCGAACTTATCAGGGCGATGTCAAGCGTGACATAACCATGACATCATGGCAAAGGCAAGATAAGGAGTTAGCCTTCGGGAACGGATCTCCCTGGGGCCAGCCTTCGTCTAAGTCGAAGATAGATGGCGGAGTCCGAGTGGAACATATTCAACGAATTCACCCCGCCCCAGATCAACTTGGGCGCTCGGAAACGGAGAGTGTAATAGATAGGATTCCCGATGAGCCCAGGGATTGTGCCACATCGTGAGTTCGGTTCGGCAAATCCACCATGGCGCCAGTTGTGTGGCGGTTAGCACTGCGGAGACACCTCGGTGACGTATACCGTCAATGGCGGTGAGCCAAAAACCGTCCAGCGATGCGTTCCAATAGGGAGCGAACTGTCCTTGCCGTAACCAATCAGCATGCTCCCAAGCGGGTCCATACAGGGCTTGCTAGATCCCGTGTCACCGGTTGTGACCGGGATGAGTGGAGGGCGATAACATACGGCTTGTCCAGCTGACCGTATCGCCCAGCCTTTTTGTGCAAACGGTCACGGATCGCGAGGTGATCGTCGACATGCTTGGCAGAAGGTGGGCCGGACGCAGCGACTACACGGTTATCTCTTCGCATCTGCCGCTATTGAGTGGCCGCGGGATGGCCACAAACTGCACGATCCAGCCGTGCTTGCGCCATTCGTAAATAGGGTAGGACCGATTCACACGGACCTCCTCGGGGTCCAATGCGTTCAGCCAGCGCTCAAGCTTCTCTCGTCGCTGTGGTCGGAGGCATCGCTGAGCCTTCTCGTAGTCGGACGGTACATCAATGTGAAAGCAGGGCTGTCAAATCAGCTTGATCATCTCAAGCACCTGCCACCGCTGTCGCTCTTCACGCGACTCTTTGTCTGAATCGCCGAGCATGACGGCTTCCAGATAGAAAGCATCATCACCGCGTTCGAAGAGAAAGTCTGGTTGGTTTGACGATCCAGGCAACTCAGGATGATGCGTTGCAGTGAAACCGAGTCGTCGAAATAGCTCGTGCAGATAGAGTTCCCAGAAGGCACTACGGTGCTGGCGGTCATCAGAATTCTGGAAGCGGGTGCGGAGATGGTCTTTATGCTCTGGCGGGATTTGGGCGAACCACTCATCGAGCAGCTGGCGAACCTGCTCCCAGTATGGCCCAGCCACGCGATCGAGGAATGCGAATTGGCTTTCTGTGTACGCTGCGTGGGTGGTGTCAGTGCGTTCGAGTTGATCGAATAGTGGAGATTTTGTGTTCATTGGGATATGTCGCGCTTACGTCCTACATAATGGCCGTGCGGCCGCTCCTCAAGGCCGATCAACAACCGGCAAAATTGTCACATCTCAAGTATACTCTGGTTGAACGTACAGAACAGATGATCGCCTTTCGATTGGAGGCCTACTGCGTGGCACGGAGAGTCTTCTACAGTTTTCACTACCAGCTCGATAATTGGCGCGTCCAGCAAATCAGAAATATCGGCGCGATCGAGGGACAGTCGTTTCTGAGTTCGAACCAGTGGGAAGACGTCGCCAAAGGCGGTGACGCAGCGATTCGTGCATGGATTGATGAGCAGATGAAGGGTAAGAGCTGCAATGTCGTGCTCATCGGCAGCAACACAGCAGGCCGGAGGTGGGTCAACTACGAGTTCACGAAAGCCTGGGGCGATCGGAAGGGCGTCCTAGGCGTACATATCCACCGTCTGGAGGACCGCAGCGGAGATCCACGACCAAGGGAACCAATCCCTTCAGAGGGTTCACGATCGAGGATCGCTACCGACGCAAGATCCCGTTTGATACGGTTGTTCCAGTGCACGATCCTTCCGGGATCACGGGTAGAGATGTCTACAACACCATCAAGGTTAACCTTGAACGCTGGGTGGAAGACGCGATCGCTGTCCGCGGCAAGTGGTGAGCACGTCTTCTGACCGAATCAAGCATCTAGAATTCATCCAAGCTACGATCGCTAGACAAGCTTCACATTCCTTTGCAATCAAGGGGTGGTCGCTGACAGTTTCCGCAGCGATATATGCGTTCACCGCATCAAACCTGACCTGGTGGATGGCTCTTGTTGCACTCTTACCACCCATCGCATTCGCGTGGCTTGACGCCTTTTATCTTCGACAGGAGCGGCTCTTCCGCGAACTGTATCGCGATGCAATCAGGCCCGGGTCACTCGTCCCGATCTTCGAAATGGACACCCGTAAATATTGTGATGCGAGCCAGTTTCCTACGTGCACGTATCGAGCGATCCTGCCAGCAAACACTTGGAGGGTGTTGCATGTCATGATCTTCGCCGTTGGCGTACTGCTATTCGGGATTGCGCTCGTCCAGGAATTCAGTACGACAGAACTCGCGGAGTGCATTCGCGACATCTTCTAGGATGTGTTCAGGAGTCGCGATTTTGAGGGGCCAGATCTCGCCGACTGCGTCACCGTTCCAGCGAGGGACAAGGTGAATATGTAGATGCATGATTGATTGACTGGCGGCGGCTCCAGCCGATGTGATGACGTTCATGCCTTCCGGCGACAGGACCGCTCGGAGTGCTTGGCCGACATGAATAACGGCTGTTCCCAGTTCCGGAACACCTTCGGGGCTAAGATCGAGAAAGTGCTCAATGTGCGGTTTCGGAATCACGAGCGTGTGGCCGCGCGTTGCCGGCTCCAAAGGAAAGAACGCGAGCTGTCCAAGCGGTCTCATACAGAGATGACTCCGGCTGGCGCAACTCTGTTCACGATCCGACAGAACGGGCAGTCGTCCATTGCCATCCCACTTCGTCGCCACAAGGGCGGCCGATCGAGGCCGTGTAACCCTATGATCACATAGTCGACGCTTCGATGCGTCTTTGCGGATAAGAAAACTCTATCTTCAGATATTGTTGTATCGGATATGTTGATTAGCCTCCATGACAGATTGTAACGTTCATCCAGATTCTGAAATCCCGTCGCTGGAGGGCAATCATCGATGTGTCCGGGAATCACCGCGGAACACGCCTTAGAGCTGACGAGCGATGTTTCAACTTCGATCCCATGATCGAGGCTTGGCGACTGACTCCAACCGGGAACGACCACACGGGTCACTCAACGAGCGGACACCAAAGGAGGTACACCACGAACTGATATGACGTTGAGGTCAATGGGCCACGGCATGATGGTCGCTCAACCGCCTTGTAACGGTACCCATGACAGGAATCGGTCATCTTCGCTCGTCGGAGACAATGGCCGTATGCCAGTGCCGTCTGGATTCATGACGTACCACTTGGCGTTCTTCACCATGACAAGCAGTTCTCCATCCGGCGACCACTGTGGCGACTGAAACAATTCGTAGACAGTTCTATTCCTTGTGATGACCGCCTCGTCCGAAGCGTCAGCGTTCACCACCACCACGTTGAAGAGCGGTGCTCCTCCCCCTCAAATGACCTCGTTGTCCAGTATGTGATCTTCGTGCCGTCAGGCGACCAATATGGTCCGAAGTCGTTACCCGAATTGTTCGACAGGTTGATCGCATTCGTACCGTCTGCAGAGGCCACATAAATCTCAGAATTAAGGCTGACGTTACTTGAGTACAAGATCTTGCTCCCGTCGGGAGACCACTGTGGGCGCTGATTCGTCCAGCCATTTGAGATGAGTTCATGGAGATCGGTTCCATCTGGCTTTACGGTGTAGATCGAGACATCGTAGTCATCATTGGAATTCTGGTTCGTGAATATGATCGTACTCCCGTCAGGCGACCACTCAGGCGAACTCTCATTGCCTTTCAGCCGCGTTAGCTGAAGCAAGTGAGAGCCGTCTGAATCCATGACGAACAAATCCGAACCTTGAGGCGAATCACGAATGAATGCTACCTGTGCACTATCAGGAGACCAAACCGGAGCGACGGCACCACCCATGGAGTCGTCAGCCAGGCAGATTTGGGTTCCCTCCGCATCCATCACGTAGATATCCCAGTCGAACTCGCTCTCGTCTATCGTCTCTCCAAGCGTCTCGCTCTCGACGATCGACAGCGCCAATCTCCGACCATCGGGAGCCCAAACAGCATCAACCACCCGCCCATGTTGTGCATTGTCCGTCATTCGTTGTTCCTGGCCGTTCGAGATATCGACGATGAATATTCCCCCATCAGGACCATCACGGAGGATCGTTGCGAGGCTGTGGCCCGGTTGAGAGAAGATCCCCGCCTCTGACACCACGCTAGCGCACGGCCCCGCCTGATTTACGCTCTGCTCCAACGTTGCAGTAGCCTCAACTGTAGGCACCGCCGCGATCGTGGCTGGTGAGGTAGGAGTGCGAACAAATGCTGGAGTGAGAATCGGTGTCGGCAATGGAGCCACTGTCCTAGTAGGCGTCGGGGCTGTAGATGGTTCAATGGTTGCAATAGACGTCGCAGTTTGCAATATGTCCAGTGTGGGCGCTGCGGTGGCAGTGGGATCTTTAGAAGCAGCCGTGCTGCAGGCAGCAATCATCAAGCTCAAGATGCATCCGGTTGCGATGAATCGGAGCATGGATCTTCCCTATCTACCAGGTGACAGGCATTGTGGTGTATCAGCGCAAACGGAAACGGGGCCGCAAGTAGCAAACGACGCCCTCGCTGGCAACATGGTCGCTCTCGATGTGACAGCCATATACGAGGCATCTCGATTATCCCATGTCTTGAGTTGCAAGGTTATTTGCTTCGAAATCAACCGTCTCAGATCCCTACCTCGCAATGAGCAGGACCGACCATTGGGATCATGGGCAAATGAAGCGCTTCCAATTACTTGATGTCAGCCAGGGATGCCCAAAGCTGGCGTTATTCCACGGCAGTTGGCGCTTCTTGCTTCCACGTTTGAGGCGTATTGCAATCCTTAGAGAGAGCAGAGTATTGTAAAACGAGTATTTAATGGCTAGTGTATTCCCTTCACCACAGCAGCTCTTGATATGAGCTTCGTACGCAACCTGGTGCAGTCCACCTATGCGCCAACTGACGATGTTCTTCAAGGTCCAGGGTTGACTATGGAATCGTCGGTATATCAACGAGACGTTGTTTCGTCCCATCGGCTAACATCACACCGAGTGATGTGCCACCACCAAAGCCTCCGTCCTCCCAGGCAATGAACTTACCGTCGGGTGACCATACCGGACTTCTCCCCCAATGGTTCGTGAACTGTCTGAGCTCAGTCCGTCTGCATTGATCACAAAGATCCCAAAGCCGGTGGAGAATGCGATCTCGTCAGCTACAGGTGACCAGTCAGGGGTGTAGGGACGCGAACTTGGTGCATCTGCTGGTAGCTCTAGTACGGTGGAGCCTGAACCGTCAGCACTGACTACGTAGAGATTGGACGCATTCTCATACAAAATCTGCCCTACAACGAGACGGCTGCTGTCAGGTGACCACGAAACGCGCTCAACCCAGTAAGTACCCGCTAGATCCCCTATTACTTCCCGATCGTTCGAGCCGTCCGCGTTCACGACATGAACCGCCCAGATGACGTTGTCTGGATCTTCGCGGTTCACTGTGCAGTAAGCAAGCATCGTTCCATCTGGTGACCACGAGAGCCGGCCATTGCAATAGCCGCCATTCGCTGCAACAAGATGATCGTTGCCGCCATCAGCGTCCTGAACCCAAATAGCGATCTGCTGATCATCGACTATCGGATACGCCACTTGACTCCCATCAGGAGACCATTGACTGGACCGTACCGATAGAGCCCGCTGATTGCTTCCATCAGCGTTCATGACCTGATCATTCTCTTGACCGCCAACCGTAGACAATGTCATTGGTTGGTAGCCAGGCGCTTGGGAGCTCGATGTACGGACTATCGGTCAGTTGCGTCAAGCCACTGCCATCGACCATGATGCTGTAGACATCCTAGTTGCCAATTCGCTGACTCGCGAACACCAACTGCTGACTGTCAGCTGACCAGATCACGTTCGTATCAGTGGGTGGGTGTGCCCAGTTCATATAGGAGCGGCCGACGTTACCCATCTCCACTCGCCACTCGGGAGCATTGTCCGGGGTATAGGTCAACACGCGCCGTTCAAACAATTGCACCAGGACCGACTTCTTCTGTCCCCTGACAGTCGCAGTGATCCGATAGGGCTCGGTCATTGGCAGGCCCATCGGGTAAACCCAGCTCCGAAGTGTCACGTCCCATTCGCTGGGTCGTTCATCCAGTTCCAGAAGACATTGGGAATATTGTGGCCGAGCGTCGCGTCGTAATAGGCGTTCACCGTCATTTCCGGTGGGGGCTGCATCTGTGACCGTTCCGCTCATATCTATCCACGTTGTTACGGATCCACCTATCCTATCTGGTGATCGGTTGCTTGTGGCATTCACGGTTGCCACGGTCTGAAAGCTGGCATAGGTCGGTGAGGCGATGATGTCACCGGCGTCGCCTGCAACGGGGATAAAGGCCGGATTTAGGAAAGAAGAAATCATCCCCAGTTTGACGCTGACCTGACACCATCTCCTTGACGAGCAGTCCGTTGCTCACATACCAGATGCTGTCGGAATCTTGATCCGGATAGGTGATTTCCATCCGGGCTTTGTCAAAGAACTGGACCAGGCGAAGATTGCCCTGCGCTGTGGATTCCGTGTAGTAGTCGCGAGAGACGCCAATTGGCTCCGGTCCCCACAGCCAGGAGCGTTGGGCTGAGCCGTCTGCAACGGGTTCGTCGGCCTGTGCCCACACCTGCTGAAATGCGGGATCAGCAAATGGGACGCCTTGCTGGGCACTGGCGACACTACTCCAGCCAGCCATCTGACCCGCGATCAGACAAAACACCAACACTGCGAAGCCGGTACGACGACGGATGTGCTTCACCATCAATGACCCCTTTTCTATCTACGTCGAACGCGCCTGTTACTTCCCGCTCCTGGCTCAGGCCGGTATCACTCCAGGGCGCTCGTAGGCACTACATTGGTTCAGACCAGCCGCGCGCAGCCGTCCTGTCCAGAGGCTTTCACAGTAGGCGAGCGGTCCATCGTCGGGCATGACGTGCGATCGTTGACCAGATCGAGCAGGACTCTCTCGGCGACCACGTCAACTGACTCGTGTATCGGTTGATGCAGAGCGTCACCGTCCCCGTCGTGGGGAACTCAAGCGCAAGCGCGTTCGATGGGCAGCCTCCTGTACTGCTTGCGACGGAGAGCGTGCCGTTCCAGTAGCTACCGCAAAGTGTCAAGGTGCTTTCATCACCGTCCACCTGCAGGTCGCTCTGAACTTCTCCTACTAGATCTGGTGAATCAAATCGGACGCGAAGTCGATACTGACCGTGTGCAAGATCACTGGTCGGCAGGTTGATCTGATAAACATTGTCCTGGAACACCACTCCGGAATTCGGCGAGCCCGCGAAGCCAAATGGGCCCAAGATAGTACTTCCGTTACCGCTGATCACGTCAACAGTAACGGACTCGTCCATGGCAAAAGCTCCATCAGGTGTCGCTACACGGAATTCCAAGGGCGTAACATCACCGTCACTCACCTTGATGCTTCCATCTGGCTGCAGCGGTGATAGCCATTCGAATCCATCGGCCGATATCGCCCGCTCCTGCGTGGAAAGATTGCCCGCGCGATCTTCCGCAAAGGCAGTCATCGTGTAGAGTCCCGACTCAAGTGCCACGGATCCTGGGGCACTGAGAGTTTGACTGATTCCGCCACCTTCAACCTTGGCAAGAGTCAGATTTATCCCTGATCCAGCATCACTTGCAGTCCAGTTCGCGTTGAATGTGCCGACAACGGCCTGACCGTCGGATGGTGCATCAATGCTCAATTCAGGCGCTGTGGTGTCACCCGCGGCATTACCGGTAAGAATTGTGGGAGAGAAGGTCAACACGGTTGAACCATCGCCGTATAGATCGATATCGAGATCACTTACCACATCAGTTGTGTGTAAACGTCAGCGTGCCGTGGGAACTACTCGTCGTTGGCACATGCAAGAAGTTGATCTCTTGAGAGATCCCATCCTGCGTGTACGTGCGAAGCCGAACAGTTGCTTCCCCGTCCTTCGTCCCGAAGACGTTGATGGTGTAGTCATCGCCCTGTTCAACTATCGCTAGTCTCATATCGAAATAGTGTTCATATCGGCCGTTCGGAATCTGGTTATGGAACGCGTCGGGATCGTCTCCACCCAGTCGATGTCCAGCGCTGTCCACGATCTCATTCCCATTGAATTGTGTACCGAGATAGCAACCTGAGGTGTTTGCAAAGCCCTCTCGCCACCCGAGTATCGTCTCGACGACTTCCGTACCCAAACTACTGTCAAGGCACTCGCCCCTGTTGGAAGGTGGACTGTCAGCGAGGATATTCGCCACATCGTCGATAATGGATTCTTGCTTTGCAAGCTCCATGTGGTCTGCGAATCGAACATATATCTTGGCATCTCCAGAGTACGTTCCGCAGTCAAAGGGTGGATGCGAAAATCGGCACCGTACCATCGCCATCAACAAGCTCATAATTGTCATAGGTGGTGCCGTTTCCGAATGGGAAGTTACGATGCGCCACAGATCGTTCCAACGGTGGCTTCTCCGCGCCCTGCGACGATGAGACATCCACTTCTTGAACAAGTTGTTCAGCCAATTGAGATCGTTTGCCCGTGAAGTTGTTCAGCGAGGGCGATACCTATAGGTGATGTATCCGCTGCGAGTTGGAGCTTTTGAATCTCCTCATGGTCGAGCTCTTTCGACTGAGCCAGCGATTATCCACTAGGATCGGATGGTCCGCATTGAACAGTTCAAAGTAGTGTCTCAGATGCAGCGAGGCTAATCGCCCCGGGAGGGGATCGGAAGATTGATTGGAGAACTCTTGGAGAAATACCGATGCCAGGCGTATAGCAAAGTAACCAGTCCACTAGATCCTGTAGCTCTTCCAGAGACGTGGCACCGGGCAAGCAGACGCCATCGAGGGTTGCAAGCGTGCTCTTGGGATGGCAGTGGTTCGCATCGTTCGACGCAGCTGAACTGGCCCGATCATCTAAAGCCGGTGCGGTTGCCGCCCTACTCGCCGGAACTAAATCCGGCCGAACAGGTGATGCGGGTGCTGCGCGAACGGTTAGCCAACGAGATCTTCGCCGATCTCGATGCGCTGGATGCGGCGATCGAGACCGTGCTGCATGAGTGGTGGCACGATCCGACGCGCTTGCAGCGGCTGACCGGCTACGGGTGGTGGCTCACAGGTGCCCACAATATCATGACACTATCACCGTGAAAGAAGATCAGACCGAACTCTTCAACGCGTCGAGCCCAGGCTGTACCGCTCCGCTCTGCTCCTGCAGGAACTGGAGGCTTTCACAACCAGACACCGTAGACGCCATTCTCTTGTCGATATATGGATGACGAAGCTGGTTATCACCTCCTATGTAAACGGTGCAATAGGCATCCGATAACACTGGTAGTCCGAGTGCACCATGTCAGTCCTTGCAATGTTTTGATGACTTGTGGCGTCAGGAAAAAACAAGCTATCACCAGAAACCCTAAACTCGCCCATCGATAGCCATCCAGGACCTTTTGGCGTACCGAGACTTGGCGCAACATGGGCACCGTACGTCCCACACTGATCGATGAAAACATCAGGATTAGTTGAAGTATGCTCGTGATACTTGGGTACCCATGCTATGGGCAACGATATCGACACTCCTTGCGCCCGATACCTGATTCGCGTATGCAATCAGGTCATCGAGCGTTCGTTGAACCGCATCCTCTTCACCTTCCACAACATAGCGGCCCGTCTGATTGGCATCGATGGCCTCTCGCCAGTCATAACCGAATACGAAGAAGCTTAAAATCGATACGTAGCCATGATAATTGAAGAACTTTTCCGTATCACAGTAACCCGCCTCAAGGACGGGAACGTCATCGAATTGGCACACAAGGGAATCCGTAGCTCGAGGCGTATAGGTTTGCCATTGGATTCCCATTTTGGTCGAATTCCAGTTGGAGAATATTGAAGAACTCGCGATCAATCAACTTGACGATATCGATCCAAATTACCTCATTCTTTTCGACCCATGCGTTCCTTGCTCGCTAGAGGAACTTTGAAAAGAAACCTCTTGATCAAGCTGCAGTCGCTACCAACTGAGTCCCGAGAATACCGGGAATGAAGATAATTGGTCGCTCACAGCTCTCAACCGTGAAGGTTTCAGTCAAAGTATTGTTTGTCTCATCTGACTCAATGATGAGATCATCGGGATCGAGGGTGATCGTTAGAGTTAACTCGCCACCAGCTTCGCTTACCGCCCAGCTGAGGGGAATCGTTGCGCTCTCACCAGGCTCCGAGACTCGATTGAACGGTGTTGCTACCATCATCGGAGGCGCCGGACGCCGTAGCTGACTAAGGTATAGTCACCGCTCGCAGTATTACCCTCGTTCCAAATCTGAACATCAAAATTTGCCCAGGATGGGCTGCAGGTACGTCCGGTCATAGTGATTCCGACAACCTCAAGATCAGACAGAGAGGTTCCGATCCGCCCGTAAGTGGCGGACGAAGACATCGCTTGCACTATTTGTATCGCCGGTCATCGAAGTTGTTCGCATCGACTCGAATGCGACGACGGCCCATCGGTACTGACGAGGCTCTTGGCCAAAAGAAGTTGTGAGATGAGTCGTTTCCCTGCTCACCAGCGATGCGATGCTTACTAGGCTCGTGGTGTCCGCGCTGAGATCCTACACAAATACGTCATCGCTACCATTCGTATCGCCGGAGACGAGATCGCTGCTGCCGAGTCGAAAACGACGTATCTTCCGTCGGGGCTAATGATGAGATCTGACACTGACACATTCCCTGGTTGCCGTCGGTCGCAACTGCTCGCCAGTATCCCGTGGCGTGTCTCATGCAACAGTCATACACTGTACGTATGTCGGCAATCCAGAAGTAGCCACGACCAGTGGAAAGCCAGATGTAGCGTCCGTCGTCGCTTACTCTATCGATGGGGCAGTGTGCCATCGACCGATATGACTCAGTTGGTCGCTAAGGTTTGCGATCATGTATGATATACCTCCGACCGCCGCTTGGGTCACCTCAACCAGTTGTAGGCTGCGATGATAGTCGTCCGATCATGCACTGATCGAGGGCCCGATGACCGCTCGGATGAGTCGACTGACTGATCAGCTCGGTTGTCTCTGTCTACAAGGTCGCGTACGAAATATCCTGCTTTCTGACCTTAAAGTAGCCGAAACAATGACTACGTAGCGACCGTCGCCGCTCATTGATGCCATTGCTTGCTCCCTGATCGATTACTCCTCCCTTCGCTCAACACGCTATGCGTTCCGGTGTCCCGATATCGATCGTGGAGGAATATGTCGAACTTCCTGTTTCTATCGTTCCCGAATCAAGATCAGAGGCTTCCAGATTCAAATATCACATACCGACCATCGGCACTAATCGATGCCCGTCAACTCTAGCACCGATTTGCTTGTTTCACCATCAATGACGACGCTAATCAATTCGGTTGCTGCCAGTCTGCAGGTCACGAAGATAGACGTCTTCAGTTCATTCGTATCAGCTGGCACCAGCTGACGCTCTGAGTGTGAACACCAGGTAGCGCCCATCGGGAGTTAGAGCTGAGACATATGACTCGCTGCCATTCGCTGCAGTACCATCAGACGGTGACGCTGACCCGATGTCGTCCCTGTGCCTGCGCCACCCCAACTTGGCTGGGAAGCATAGGCGATCAATGGCGCTAGCGTCGAAACAGAGATGGTATAGACCTATAACTAGGTGCGACGAGCGCATCATCCGATCCCTTGCTTTCAATCGCTCCGTTCCATGCCGATCGCGCCGGCAACAACGTGCGATACGTACTTGGCGTAAGCTAAACTAGCCTGTATGTGTGTCATCAACTTCTGGAATGCGTTGCCTCGGAGGATAGCTTGGCTTCTATGATGACAGTCTAGTCAATCTCTCACTACCCGTAAAGCTCCAGGCTGTTTCATTGTGTTTCCGTTCAACTTCGTCGACACGTTGGAACGGCGCTCGTCTAAACTCTTGACACGGCGGCGATCCGGAGTACATCTCCTCTGAACGGAGCGCATCACAATGAACGATGGTGAATGGTGAACGGCCAAACACCGCTGGCACGCAATTTGCAGCGGCATATGACAATCAGGGGTTACAGCCTATCGAGGCTCGCCCGTGACGCAGGCATCTCCCGCTCCACCCTTCATCACTGGCAGAGCGGCAGGGTTGCCCAGCCTTATCACCTCGAACATCTGCTCAAGGTGGCAGCGACGCTGAGATTGAGCCGTGTCCAGACCAGCCGGATGCTCCACGATGCTGACTTACCCACCCTGTCCCAACTGCTCTCAAGCCAACCTTCGGAACCGATGCAACAGGTGCTCGCCACCTGGACCGACGCCCCTCGCCATCCATTACCGCCATCCCTGACGAGCTTTGTCGGCCGCGCATCCGAAATCCTCGCATGTGCCGAACTGCTCAGCGACGGAACGGCCCGCTTGATCACCCTCACCGGACCAGGTGGAACTGGCAAAACACGGCTCGGACTCGAGATCGCAGGCGAACTGGCAGATAGCGCACCTGACGGGAATCTTTCTTCATCCCGCTCGCCACGATCCAGCTACCTGGCCAGATCAACACGCTCATCGCTGCTACGCTGGGGCTACGCGAAACGCCGGGAGATCGCTCGACGCAAACCTGGCAGACTACCTCCAGCATCGACAGCTGTTGCTCGTTCTCGACAATCTTGAGCAGATCGACGGTGCCGGACCAGTCCTCATCGAGCTCCTCCGCGGCGCCCCGGGACTGAACATCATCGCGACCAGTCGCACACCGCTGGATGTCAGCGCGGAACACATCCACCAGGTCGAGCCGCTTCCCGTTCCAGTCGAAGACGCCGCTCAAGCGATCGTGGAAGCCAGTCCAGCGGTACAGCTCTTCCAACAGCGTGCCCGGGCGGCAGGTGGACCCTTGAGCACTCTGCCGACAACGCCGCGACGGTGGCGGAACTCTGCCGCTGGCTCGACGGTCTCCCGCTCGCCATCGAGCTGGCGGCAGCCAGAATACGTGACTACACGCTTGAGGACCTCAGGACTCAGTTCACCAGCCGGCTGGAGCTGGGCGCGTTCCAGTTCCGGGACGTCGAAGCGCGTCACCAGACGCTGCGGCGACCATCCAGTGGAGCTACGACCTGCTGGATCGAGACAGCCGACAGCTCTTCAGCTGGCTCGGCGTCTTCGCCGGTAGCTGGACATCAGAGGACACGACCGCTGTCTACGAGCCTGCGATGCTGAGCGATGCTACGAGCGTTCGAGATAGCCTGGCGATCCTGCAACGAGCGAGCCTGATACAGCATGCAGCCGGCAATGAGCGCTGGACGATGCTCGAGACGGTCCGTGAATTTGCCCTGGAGCAGCTCGCACACTCAGGGAGTGAACCAGTGGCACGCCAGCGCCATGCCGAGCACTTCCTGAGACAGATCGAAGCGCATCCACCCTATGTTCCGCTCACAACTCCGCCTGCGTGGATCGACGATGCCGGCCAGGCTTATGACAACCTGCAGGCCGCGCTCGCCTGGACCCTTGAGGCTGGCCAAGGCCACTGGCCAGCCAGCTTGCCGCGGCCTCTGGCCCTACTGGGACGTCGTCAATCGCTGGACGGAAGGCTGGAGCTGGCTCGACGGGCTCCTTGCCCGAGGCTCCCGATCAACCACCCGCGTACGCGCCGAGCTGTTGACTGCGGCGCTCGCGCTCAACGCTGGACCCGGCGCACTTCCAGCAGGCGGCATCCTACGCGGAGCACGCGCTTGCCGCCTGGCAGCCGCCGGCGACGAGCACGGCCAGGCGCTCGTCCTGATTCAACTGGGCTGGATCCAGTTCACCCTCGGCCAGTACCAGGAGGCCTCGAGAGCTATCAACTGGCACTGAAGCTCTGGACACGAGCCGGCATCTCGCTGGGCATGGCAGCAGCCCACAACGCTCTGGCCAGTATGTCGGTGATGACGCTGCAATTCGACCCGGCGACCGAGCACCTTGATGCGGCAGAGCAGCTCTATGAGCAGTGCGACGATACCTTGGGGCGCGTGCGGGTGCTGATGGATCGTGGCTTCATGGCCCTGCTGCAGAGCGACGTCAGGCATGCCATCCAATGGCTTGTCGGAGAGTGTTGCGCTGGCGAGATCCCTGCCGGGTCACCCGACAATTTCAGCCAGCCTCTTCTTCTTGGCTATGCCCATACCCTTGCCGGTCAGCTCGATCAGGCGCGTACGTGCCAGCACGAGTCGCTCACCATCCGACAGGCGACCGGAGAGCATCTGGGCTTGAGCTACAACCTGCTCGGCATCGCGGCGATCGCCAGCCGCTCTGGCCATTTCCTCCAGGCCGCCAAGCTGAGCGGCGCGGCCCGCAGTCAACAGGAACAGGTCCGGATTGCCCTGAACCCAGCCGCGGACGCCGTCTACCGGCACGAGATCGAGCTCGTACGCGAGCATCTCGGCGCTACCGCCTTCGAGGAGGCGTTCACCAGCGGCGCGGCGCTCCCACTCAGGGATGCTCTCGCTCTGGCGCTCGCAGAATCCGCGTCAGGGTGACGCTGTCGCGGCGCGGCAAGCTCTTCTATGGCGCCGGTGGGCTGGGCGCGGAAGCACTGAACCAAAGCCGCAACGTCTGGCTCATCTTCTTTTACGCCCCACCAGCGGATGCCGACCGGCCGGTGCTGCTGAAACTGGCGACGGTCAGTATCCTGCTTTTTCTGGTACGCCTCGTCGAGGCGCTCGACGATCCACTGATTGGCCACCTGAGTGATCGGAGCCAGTCTCGCTGGGGGCGGCGCATCCCCTTCATCGTCGGCGCGACGCCCTTCTGGGCCCTGTTCGCCTTTCTCCTCTTCGTCCCGCCCGAGGGCGCCGGCCAGACGACTACGGCCATCTACTTCTTCGTCGTGCTCTGGCTGTTTCATCTCTTTGCCACCCTCAATAGCGGGCCCTACGAAGCGCTGCTACCGGAACTGGCCAAAGTCGAGCCGCGAACGCGTCACCCTCTCGGGACTGCGGGTCTACTTCGGCATAGCGGGTGCGGCCTTCGGGCTGATTGGCAGCGGTCTGCTCGTCGACCAGTTCGGCTTTCGGGTCATGGCCGGCGTCATGGCGCTGTTGGCACTGAGCACCCGCTTCCTCGGCGTCATCGGCATCTGGAATCAGGTCAGCCGGGACCAAGCCCCGGCAGCGCTGCCCTTCCGCTCCTCGCTGGGAGCGATGCTCTCGAATCGCAATTTCATGGTCTTCCTGCCGAGCTTCATCCTCTTCCATCTGGGGCTCCTGCTCTTGACCGGGATGCTGCCCTTCTACGTGCGGGCGATCCTCCAAACCGAGCAGGAAGGACTCTGGGTCGCGCTCCTGACCGCGGTCGCGATTGGCGCCATGGCAGCTGCCCTGCCCGCCTTCATCTGGCTGGCTCGCCGGCGGTCCAACCGCCATGCCTACCGGGCGGCTATGCTCGTCTCGGCCCTGGCGTTTCCGCTGCTCAGCCTGCCCGGCCTACTACCGGGTGTGCCGCTAACATCCAAGTACTGGGGCCCTGCTCCTCGTCGGCGCTCCGGTGGCGGGCGTCTACCTTCCCCGGTCCTCTAATCGCCGACATCTGTGATGATGACGCACAGCAGACCGGTATGCGGCGTGAAGCGCTCTTCTATGGCGCACAGGCCTTCGTCGAGAAGACGGCCGGATCGTTCGGACCGATCTTGCTCGGCGAGCTGCTGCTGCTCGGAGCAACGGCTCAGGATCCCCTTGGTGTCCGGCTGGTCGGGCCGGTCGCAGGGCTGCTCGTCTTTGCAGGCTTTCTCTTGCTTCGTGGCTACCGGTTGCCTGATCAGTTTCAGGAGTGAGGCGTTGCCAGCCAACAGGGACCTGTAGGCGCAATGTAAAGAGGAAGCGCAAGGCTCATCTCACGCGTGTTCACCGCTCCCCACCGGACGGTGAAGCGGGATCGATGCGCCGGCATCCATGCCTGACTGCAGGGCCCCGTAATCTCGAGCTGCAGCGCCGCCGCCGGCTCGTGCCGAAGCGCTCTGCCCAGTACGCCTCGACAACCGCCTCAGTTGCTACCACCAGTCCCCACTGCTCATCCGCCGCTTCTTCCTCCTGCCAGCGTTGCTCCTCAAGCCGCGAGCGCACCGCCGCGACGGCTCCCAGGTAGAAGCTGTTGCGCCAGCTGCGCGGCTGAATGCTCTCAGAGAGCTCAGGCCGGGACGCCGCGAATGCTTCATCAGCCAGCCGCACGATCGTCTCGCGCAGATACTCGTAGAAATAGGTGATGATCTCCAGCGCATGCTCCGGCCCGATCAAGATCACGGTGTTTGTGCCGGGGCGGCTGAAGACTCGGCCGAAGTTCGACCGGGCTACCGCGTTGATCAGCAGGCGCTTCCAGTTCACGTGGCCGCCAGTGCCCAGATCGTAGACCTCCTCATGGACGAAGGGCTCGTCGTCGCTCCCAGCGACGTTCACGTCGAGCTGGTTGAGGTTGTGATTGAAGAGCAATACCTGGAGCTTCTCAGCCGCCAGGGCCGCCTCGTGAACGTTGGATGATCCAGTCAGAGCCTGGAGACGTTGAGCGCGCTCGAGCAGGCGCTCCAGCTCCACATCACGCTTCATCAGCAGCCTCGGATGCTAGCAACGTGCCTCGATCTCCGCGCCGACGGGAGCCAGGAACTGGACATCGCCGGCGACGATTTCACAGACGCCGCGTTCCTTGCCCTCCTCGTCCTGTAGGACCGGTATTCTAGCCGGCCTTCGACGTAGATTCCTTTACCTTTCTTCACATACTCGGCCGTCGTCTCGGCCAAACGGTCCCAACAGACGATGGTATGGAACTGGGTCGTCTCCTCCCCTTTGACGACACGATTCGTCGCCAAACGGATGTTCGAGACGGCTTTCCCAGACTGAGTCTGGCGCAACTCGGCATCGCGGGTGGCGTTGCCGATCAGGATCACTTTATTCACTCCACGCATGATTGCTCTATTATCCATGATAGATACTTGTTATGTCAATATGGAGAATGGCTCCTCGATCAAGTGCTGGTTGAGATTATGTCATGTCTTGTTTGCTACGATGGAAGCATGTGACCGAACGTTTCCGCACCGACCGATCCCTTTGCCCTGCCACCTGAACTCATCGAGGCGATCAAGGACGACGACTATGCCTGCCTGACCATGCCCACCAGCCGCGGCACGGCCTCGTCGCTAAACTCCCGATGGCGAGATCGAGCGCATCGGCGGCACCTTCCCGATCCAGGTCCGCCACGAGCTCTTCGGCCATCCCGCCAGCCCGGTCATCCGTCTGACCGCCACCCTTTACGACGACCCGGATGCCCTTGCTACTGGAGACCTTCATCAACGTCGGGGAGGAGGATCAGCGCAGCGACTACGCCGCCTTCGCCGAGCAGGAGGAGATCCCGCTGCTCTTCTATGACCAGTTTCACCAGCACCGGCTGGCCAAGACGGTCGGCAACGGCAGCCGGCAGCAGATCCCCCGGGTGCTACAGGCAGCCGAGGAGACTGCTAGCCGCTATCCCAACCGGAGCACGGGACTTCGATCGCGCCAAGGCCGACGTCATGCTCGCCGTCCATCTCGGACGCGAGAACGATCGGTAGGTATTCAATTGATGGGGTTTATGCGCCTTCGTCGGATTCGAGAAGATTGATGAAAGCACGTGGGGTCAGGATTGGAATCTCGCGATAGCTTTCGAGCCCTAACAGGTGCGGATCACCGGTCACGATGTGGCTTGCTTCCCCGGCTACGGCGCACTCCAGTACCCGATCGTCATCCGGATCGCCGGCAACGACGGACAGCCGCTCCTGCGGCTCGATCAGGAATCCGAAGTGACGGTACCGACGGATCAGCTCGTCGAGTTCAGCTGCATCCTTGCGATGGCGGCTGCGCACTTTCTCATAGCCCAGAGCCCGGCGGTACTCGCGCAGGAGCGCTGACGACACAATCAGGTCAAAGGTTTGAGCTTCCCAGGCAGCAAGAATGCGACCGGGAGCACCCTGGGGTGAGATCGAGCCACTGACGATCACATTGGTATCAAGGACAACCCGCATAGCTTAGGAGGCGCCGGCGCGTACCGCCTTGACGGCTTCAAGCGCCAGCTCTTCAGCCTCCTCCGGGGTGAGATTGGCGCTCTGCTGCATCTCGCGAATGGTCTCGAAGAAGGCCTCGCGTTCGGTGTCCCACTCCTGGGCGGAGCCGAGCGGCATGACGGCGGCGACTGGCTTGCCATCCTCTTCGAAGATAACCCGGATCTTGCCCTCGCCGGCAGCCTTGATCAGCTGCTGAGCAGCTGGATCGAGCATCGTTGTCGTGATGGATTTGGTCATAGTTGGTTTACGGGTCATCGTGCCTCCTCGTGCGTCACTGAAGTGTACGCCCTGAGGCGGCAGGCCCGGTATGCCAGATAGTATAGCATATCTTGTCTATGTATCCTCTATTGCTTATCCGTCTCCTCCTTCAGTCCGCATGCGGAAAACCGGCTCGCGAGAATCGCTGCTATGCTCCGAAACGCGGCGATCATGATGGGTGGGTCATGCGATGTCTGCTCTATTTGGCAATCATCGGGCTCATCCTCGATCCGGGCTACTTGCGCCGGCTTCATCGCCCGGACGTCGCGCATGCCCCTCAAGGCCGTCGATGATCGCTCCCGCGACGCGCTGGATGGCCGACAAGTTCTTGCTCAATACACTCCTATCTTCCGCCCAGCGTGCAACATAGGGGAAACTGTAGGCTCCACTGTCAATCCCGTAGCGCTGCCATGCTTCGAGATAGGTGATGACGCTCATCGCGACTCCGGCGCTGGTCAACTCATCCAGCAGATCTTCGGCTGCCGCGACGCCGTGGATGGCGTAGCTCAGAATGTCGGTATCAATCAGATAGGCCATGCGTTAGATAGATGCCGGGCGTCCCTGGCTGTCCTGACCACGCTGGGCGCGGATATCGGCGACGAGCTGTTCCACATCAACGGGGTCGACCTGTCCGGGAAGCGCAGCATTCCGACGCAGGACGGCGCGGAGCCGTTCGGGATCATAGTCGGCCCAGATGTCAGGCCGATGATCGGCGGAGACCGGAGCGATGCGTATGTCGTAGGGCTGGTCGTCAATCTCGACACGCAGGGACTGGCCGGCGGCAGCAGCCCGCTTCAGCAGGTTGGCGAATTCAGGTGTCAGCGTGTTGGGGTTGGTCGTGTTCATTGCAGCGTGCTCCTTCAGTCGCTTGATTATATCACGACTTGTCTATGCGGAATATCTTGCCTGCGAGGGTTATGGACGACGATTGCACGTGGTCGGCCTCCTTGCAATCTATCCAGACGCCAGCCACTTCGTGTACACCGCCTGACTCTCCGGCGCATAGCCTTGCCCCTGGAGAAAGGCGTGCCAGTCGTCACGGCGATAGACGACGAGCGGTGGCTTGCCGTGACGTTCGACCGTCACCTGCAGCACCTTCTTCGGTCCTCGTTCAGTGGAGATCGTCGTCTGGTACCGCCGGAAGACCGGTCGTCACCGCTGCATACGCAGCTTGTGGCGCCAGCGTCTTGGTCAGGGATTGCTCCATGATCCAGCGCAACCGGTTGAGGACGCTGCAGGTTGTAGGCCAACCGGTAGTAGTCGACGACCCCGCGGTACTCGGCCTGGTAGCTGGCCATGATGCTGAAGACCGTGTCATTCATCCGTTCGGTGCGATGAATCGGCTTTCCCGCGGCGCTCATAGCGTGCGGCACCTGCGCGCGCACGATCGTCGGCCGGCACCTTTAGGCCAATCAGACCGTTGATGGCCCGCTGTCGCCGCCGTGTTACGCTTCCGATCATTCTGGAAGACGACCACCTCGTAGCCGAGGAAGCGCGCGGCGTCGTCCGCCCATGGGTGATGAGCGTCTTGTCCGGGGAGAGCTCCAGGTGGAGCTCGTCCGCAGGAACGTCGCCGAGCTGCTGCTTGATGGCCTCGGCTTCGCCGTCGCTGGTCCCGTGAACCCGAAGCAGGAAATCGTCGGCATAGCGCATGTAGCGCAGGCGCCGATAGTCCGGGTCGTCCGGATCGACGCCGAGGGCGTCGTCTGCAGCTCTGCTGGCGCAGCGGGCAGTCGTCCTCGGTCGCGGTGACCGCTACGGCTCCGTACTTTCGCGCGTTGAGATGCGCGCGTAGGCCAGGTTTGCGTCGCTCCGCTGGCTCACGCGTGTTGAACGCCGGGATCGAGGATTTGCTCGACGATACTGGTCCAACCGGTCGAGGTAGATGTTGGCCAGGAGCGGGCTGATAACGCCCCCTTGTGGCGTGCCGCTCAAGGTCCGGCCGTAGGTCCAGTCCTCCAGGTACCCCGCCTGCAGCAGGTTCCCGACCAGACCGGAGGAACCGGTTGTCGTGGATGCGCTCGCCCAGGATGCCGAGCAGGACCTCGTGATCGAGGTTGTCGAAGCAGGCCCGTGATGTCGCCCTCGATGAACCAGGCTGTGCCGCTGTCCACGTCTGGTGAATCTCCCGGAGTGCCGTGTGACACCCGCGTCCCGGACGAAAGCCGTGGGAGTGGTCGCTGAACTGCGGCTCGTAATACGCCTCGAGGATGAGGCCGGATGCACTTCTTGCAGCAGCTTGTCCGACCACGTCGGGATGCCCAGCGGGCGGCGCTTCCCATTCTTCTTCGGGATGTAGGTGCGCCGCACCGGCGTCCATCGGTAGCGTCTCCTCGCGGAGCAGCGCGATGATGCGCTGCGATCGTGTCCTGGCGTCATCCCGTCGGCGGTCTCGCGTGGTGACGCCGGGCGTCATGGCGCCGGCATTGCGCGGCGATCTTCCCGTACGCCAGCAGGTACAGCGCGGGGTTGTACAGCTGTCGATACACGTCTTCGAGCGGGAGGCCCCTCCTTCCGCGATCGCGAATGACGGCCAGGTAGGTTTCGGCGCTCTGCATTGCGCATACCTCCCCTGGTACTGACCGTCCCGAGATACCTGCCCCCCTTCGCCGTGTGACCGGCTTTCCCGGCTCGCGGACGTACTCCGGGGGCTCCGTCGCCCTAGGGCTCGCGCCCCGTAGGCGATCCCGCGTTCGCGCTGTTCGACGTGCTAGCGTGACGTAGGCGTCCGGTCCGTCCCGTTGAGTGGGGTCGTTCCCCACCGCTCGTCCGCCGGAAGGTTCTGACGACCACGAGTACACCGTCATATGCGGACGTCCCCGTGTTGAGGCGCTGTAAACGGGGGATGTGGGATGGGCATCGCGCGGGACTCGGATTCGGGCAGTTTGGCTCTCGCCCTATCACGCGGGTCTTGCGGGACGGGGTCAGCCAAGCGCCTTCGGACCGCTCCCGCTTTCTCGGCATGCTACTGTCCCCTTTCGCTTTCGCCGCCAGGTAAGCCGGTGACCCAGAGGTCGTCGCTTCCGAACCTTCTCCTCTCTAAAGGGATCGAACACCGCGCTCTGCGGCGCACCATCTCTCCCACGCTGGCGTCGCGATGCGCTCGGCCCCGGGCAGGCTGGCGATCAAGCGCTCCTCGAAGCGTCCCCAGACCTGTTTGAGCAACGGATCATCCGTCGGATCTGGTCGACGGCACCAATCCTCCAGATAACACTCCCAGAGCATGATCAGCCGATCGCCGGGATAGCGACCAGCCCTGAGCGTTGCCCAGATCGCGCGAACGCCAACCGACGCGCTCAGAGGAGAGCACCTGACCGATCTGCCGGGCTTCAGGAGCTCTGCGTCCATTGCCATTGGGCGGTCTTGCGGGTTGGTTGAGGCTGGCCGTCAGCCGCAGATCGGGAACGAGAATATAGGGTCTGGCGTGCAGGTAGAGCCGCTCGCCGCTCGTTTCCTCAAGCGCTACAAGTTCACGATGCTCCTGATAGGTCTCGCGCGCACGATGCAGCCGCATCCAGAGTGGATAGTGTTCATGCTGGAACTCGATCGCGCCAATACTGACATCCTCCTGCCAGTAGGCTTCCGGGTCGCGTTCCGGTGGTCGTCCATGTTCTGCTGTCATGTTGTGTAGATATGACGTCTTGCTTAGATGCCCTGACCAGGATCGTTTCCGCGCCGCCAGGCGTCGAACAGCGAGAGGTCGCTGCCCCATCTGGCGCGCTCCTCGATGCTGCTGATCAGGCTGTCGCTGACGCGTTGGATCGCGCCCAGGTTCCTGGTCAGGCGTTGCTGGTCTTCGGTCCAGTGCGCCAGATAGGGGAAGCTGTAGCTGCTGGTATCGATGCCGTAGTGGTGCAACATGACGAAGCTCGAGGCCTCGGCCACCGTCTCGGCATCGCGACGGTGGATTCCAGCGGTGTGATCGGCCTGGAAGTGGGCCGTCTCGTGGGCTAGCGTCTTGGCCATTTGATCGGGGCTCATGCCCACCTGCAGCTGGATCCGTTTCAGCCCTGGATGATAGGTGCCTTTCGGTCCATCCAACTCCGTCAGCTGGAGCAGCACCCCGCGCTCTTCCAGGTAGTCACGCAGCTGGTCGGCGAGCCAGAAGCTGGCGGCGCTCTCCCCTTCCAGCTCGACGGGCCGTGGTGGTTCCGGCAAGGGCTCGCCCTCGGTCTGGCTGATATCAAAGACGGACCCGACGCCAAAGCCGCGGGTGACGTAGAGCGCTGGACCGTCATCCTCTTCCTCGTCAGGCGCCCGCTCCTGTCTGGCGTCGCGAATGCGCTGCTTATGCGGCACGAGGATCCGGATGCCCTGCTCGCCGCGCTGGACCTGTCGGCCCAGCTGCTGCCACTGGCGGTAGCCGGCCACGCGGGTCGCGTCGGGACGCTGGCTCATGATCATCAGGACGTTGCCGTAGGAGTAGCGATGAAAACGGCTCATCGTCTCCAGGTAGCGCTGAAAACCCTCGCTCTCGGTGATCTCGTCGAAGCCCTGGACCAGGATCTCCAGCGCCTCGGCCAGCTGCTGCTCGCGTGGAGAGAGCTCTCGTTCAGGCTCGGGGCCGGGCTGTGGTCCTTCGGGTGTCATGGATGGATGTATTGTAGACAGGTTGTGCGTCAAAGTCAACGGACAACAGGAGCTGCTCATTGACAACGAGCGGGCGCTGAACCGGGGGAGCCTGGGTCAGGGGTCGACCCGCAAGGACGTCCGTGATCGAGGCGGGGGCGGAGCCCCTCTCCCGTCCCCGGCTCAGGTTGGTCAGGCTCTGCTGATGGACCTGAGCCTCTCCGGCCGGTAATGCCCCTTCCCGCGTGGCGCTCTCGGCGGTCTAGAAGAAGACTATCTCAGGATCTTGCATTATGTCGACTATTCGTCTAGCATGATCCAGCCATGTTCCCCTGCCCCTTCTTCCAGCTTCAAGCCAGCCTGCACTCCCCACTCCTCTACTCCAGCCGGAGGTGATCCGCCGGTGATCGACTTCCATCCGACGCTGGCTGCGTCCGAAGATCCCACTCGGCACGCACGGTCCGCGCTTCTTCCGCCAGACGGTCAACCTGCCGCTGAGCGACCTGGCCGAGCCACATCCACGTCATCGGCACGACCGGCTCCGGCAAGTCGCGCTTTCTGGCCAGCCTGATCCTCAACCTGCTCGAACGTGGCCAAGCCGCTGACCCTGATCGATCCCCATGGCGATCTGGCCCGGCTGGTCCTGGCCCAGCTCGTCGCGCGTGGCTTCTTCAATGATGATGACGCCTATGAGCGCCTGCTCTACCTCGATCTCCCGGCCGCCGAACGGCAGGGACGCTTCCTGCCCTTCAACGTCCTGCAGCAACCGCTGCCGCCCCACAGCCTGGCCGCGAACATCAAAGAAGCCTTTCACCGCGCCTGGCCAGCCCTGAGCTGACGGCGCGGCGCCGATGTTCGACACCCTCATCCAGGATGGCGTCAAGGTGCTCATCTCCAACGACCTGCCGTTGACCCGCCTCTACCGTCTGTTGACCGACCGCGTCTTCCGCCAGCAGCTGCTGCGACAGGAGCAGGATCCCGACGTCGTGCGCTTCTTCCGCGATCAGTTCGAACGCCTGCCGCCACGCGACCAGATCAACCAGGCTGGATCGGCCCTGCGACGAGCCCATCTGCTGACCTTCTCACCGGTCCTGCGGCATAGCCTGGGACAGACAGGAGAACCTGCTCGACTTTCGGCAGCTGATCGACGAGGGCCGCTCGGTCATCATCAACCTGGCGCTGCGGCGACGCCGATAGCCCGCCGGCTGCTGGGCTGTCTCCTGACCGTCAGCGCCGAACAGGGCGCGCTCTCGCGGGCCGAGCTGCCGGCCGACCGAACGCACACCAACGCCACCACCTGATCATCGACGAATGGAGCGAGTTCGCCGCCCAGTCGGAAGAAGCGCTGGCGCGGATGCTCAGTCTGACCCGCAAGGTCGGGCTCTTCGCCGTCCTGGCCCATCAGACCTGGTCACAGGCCAGTCGCCGCATGCGGGGCGCGCTGCAGAACGTCGGGCTGGAGGTGGCCTTTCGGCTGGGACGCCAGGATGCCGAGTACGCCGCCGCCGATTTCGGCAGCGTCAATCGCGCAGTCGATCAAGCACCGGGTCGCCGATCCCGGCGCGGCCGAACGCGGTCATCCGCTCTTCGAACCGCTGATGGAACAGTGGGAGCGTTGGATCCAGACCGTTGCAGGAGTTGCCCGACCGCCACGCCTTCCTGCGCCAACGGGACGGCCGGCTCGAACGCTTCGAGAGCACTGCCAGTGCCGATCCGCTGGGCATCGAGCGGCGAGCTGGCGACGATCGAGGAGCTCTATCTGCGAGCGCTACTTTCGACCGCTAGATCGAGACGGGCTCGGAGCAGGCGAACGTGGTCGAAGCGCCGAGAGACATGCCAGCTAGCCGCTGGCTGAGCCGGCGCCGTGAGCTCAGCAGGAGCGCTGCTGGTCAGCGCTGGCCAGGTGACGTGACCAGATCGGATCGAGAGAATAGTCGCCGCGGCGCGCATCGTGGCCGGATCGAGCGCAGCGAAGCAGAAGAGCTCGCCCAGCTCCTGACGGCCCAGCTTCCTCAGCTCCTCAGCCGTCCAGCGCGGAGCAGCTCCACCCGCTCTGCTCCGGTCGTGACGAGCACCATGAAGGTCAGCGAGGTCGTCCCGAAACGCTCCTCGTAGGGGCCATCGGCCAGACCAACCAGACCGCGCACCTTGCGTTTCCAGCCTGCCTGGCCATGGCTGCCGCGATCCAGCTCCAGCAGCAGACAGTACTGCCCTGTCCCATAGCGGAAGTCGAGGAAGCCGTCCGGGACGACCTGTTGCGTCTCGCCTGCGACGCGTGACCGTTGACCGGGTTCGTCTGCAACTCGCGCTCATGTATGAGCCGCGCCAGCTCCAGCCCGGGCGTCTCGCGGGCCAGGATCGTCGCCGCGATCAGGACATCGTTGACTTCCAGCGTATGGGTCAGATGCAGGTAGCCGTGAGCGCGCGCTTCCGAGGGACGCAGCCGGTAGGGCAATTCGAGGCCCTGGGCGCGCAGGACCGGGATGCTCTTCCTCGTCAAGCGGTAGAGCAGCGGCGCGCTGCCGGCGCGACTCGGCCGCGGCAGGTAGAGCCGCTCCAGATAGCCGGCGTCAGCCAGGCGCTTCAAGCGCATCTGGATGTAGGTCAGTGAGGCCGGCGAATAACCCAGCAGTCGCAACAGCTGCTGGGCATTGCTACAGGAGAGCACCCGCAATGCCCCGATGATCTTGAGATCGGGGATGCCCAGCTCGAAACGTCGAGCGCGCCGGCGCGCTTTGCGGGATGGAGAGTCGGTGTTGGCCATCGATGCACTCCATCCTAGTGAATTCGTCTTCGTGATGCAAGCGGTGCGTTGGATACGGGTGCACCCTGTCGTTTTGCGCGGATGCCACTGGCCTGTCGTGGGACGAGCTACGGAACCGCCAAACTGGGGCAAACCTGCGCAAATTCGTCTCTTTGCATCGTTGATTGGTCTCGATCCGCCGCCGGCACCGACTGCGTGCAAAAACGTGAGGCGCACCCCGTTGGATACGGGTGCGCCTCATCGTTTTGCGCGGAAGACGGATATGCGACGCCAGGGATGGTCGGCGGTGGGTTTGCCGTCGACGACCAGTTTCGGCCGGGCCGGAGGCTGGGGGACGGATGGCTGCGGCCGGAGCGGAGGAAGGTGGAGGCACGGTGGTGCCAGGAGCAGCGGCTGTCGACGCGCCCGTCGCTGACGGGTCCGGATCCACGCCTGGCAGCGCAGTTCTTGCCAGAGCGTCGGCCATGCATTGTTCCAGCGACCATTGCGTTCCAGACAACGCAAGGCGAGCAGCGCGTTGACGTTCTCGCGTTGCCAGTGCATCCCGGCGCCTTTGAGCCGCGCTTCGACCAGCAGCTTGTTGGCGCTCTCGACACACCCGCTGCCAATGCGGATAGCCCGCCGTCCGAAACGCTGCATAGCGAATCTGGTCGCGGCGGCGGGCCAAATAGCCGTGACAGGATCCCGCGAGCTGGCGCGTTTCCGGGGAGAGGTCGCAACGTTCACCGAGTGCGGCCAGTCGAGCCAGCACCTCGGCCTCCTGCCCGTTCAGCAGCGCGTCGACCTGCGCCTCAAGCCAAGCCGCCGCTTGCGGAGCTTTCCGCTTCCCCAGCAAGCCTGGGCCACCTGTGCGAGATGCTCGACGGCATGCGGAAGGTCCAGAATCCGCACCGCCTGGGGACACTGGAGATCGAGCACCTCCTGGATCCAGACCGCACCATCGTTGACCGCCACGACCGTGTCGGCACGCAATGTCCCGCGCCGGTGGGTCTCTCGCGTCGCAATCTGGCCAAAGCTGGCTGCATCAGTCAGCCGGGAACAATAGGACAGCGCCCGGGTACCCAGGAAGCGCTGCCCGTCCGCGTCCGGTACCTGCTCAACCGTGCCGATCACCAATGTCTTGACCTCGGCCCACTCGCCGCCAACCAGGGGCACCATCGCCCCATCGAGGCTGAGTTGCTGGACCGCGGGGCCAGCGGGCGGATCGGGGAACTCGCGCATAATCCGAGCCAATTCCGTCTCCTCGCAGGGCAACTGGGCCGCCCCGGCCGCTTCGGTCAAACGCCGCACCGTTTCCACACCGACCGTCACCCCGGTGAAATGGGCCAGCAGCGCGGGCACCTGACCAAACGGCAGCGCCGCGCCCAGCCGTACGATGCCCTCGACCAGGCGCGGGGTCAGATGCTGGCCGGGCAACAGCCCGAGCGTCTCATCCAGGGGGGAAAAGCCCGTCCCCACAGGCCGGACAGGTCAGGTAGTCGCGCTCCAGGGCGAGTGCTTCCCCGCCCCGCGTCACCACCTTGCGGCTGCGCGTCCCGCGCCGGGTCAAGGAATGGCCACACTCCGGACACGTCGTCGCGGTCGGGCACGCATTGGCCGCGGTCGACAAAACCCTGGCCCGGACGGCGTCGAGGTGCTGATCGAGGATGGTTTCCAGATCGTTCAACGTCGCCTCAGGATGGGCCGCCTGCCAGGCACTCAACTCCGCCAGCAGCTCGCGTTCGATCGTCGACTCCGTCATCATCGCCACTCCGTTCCTCGCCAGACCGGTTCCTCAGACCGCCAGCCTACTCGATCCCGTCCCGTCCCGCGCAAAAGGATAGGGCTCACCCGGGAGAGGGTGTCTTCCAATTCGTCCAGTAGTGGCGGCGAGAGGACGAGCCTGAAATCACCCTGACGCCAGCGGCGCAGAATCTCACCGGGGGTGCTGCTTCGCCGCGCATAGCCCAGGATGCCCGAGAGCAGCACGTTGGTATCGATGACGGCAACGATCATGGAGTGGAGGATGTTGTGGGTGCTTCCCCGTGTCGCTCCTCCTGGTGCCTCACGCACCGCTTTGGCTAGGACTTCTCTCCGTCCGACCTTCTCCAGTGGTTCATCCTTATAGACCTGACTGATCTCCTCGAGATCTTGAAGTCTTCGTTGTGCTTCGAGCTGTCGGAGATCGGCGGCTGAGACGATCGCCGCCACGAGCCGGCCATCCTCCTCGATCAGGGCGCGGGTCTTGCCCTGCCCGACTTCTCGGAGAATGCGCTGAAAAACTGCTCCTGTGCTTCGGTGCTGTTGAGTGTCTTCATGGTGCGTTCACGTTGTTGCATCTTGGCCTCCTCGTCATTCCTTCCGAGAGATTACGCGATCGGCGTGTTCGGGTTGCATCGCTCAATGAACCACGAGCTGACGAAAGATGTCATTTCACGCAGTATAGTATAGCATGAATTGTCTCTATGTCTATAATTGCTTATCTGTCGACTGTCTCGTTCAGCGTGCGAAAAAACGGCCCACGAGAATCAATTCTAGGCTGCGAAACGCGATTGTCATGAGGATAGGTCATGCATTTTGCGCTTTCTGAAGCCGGGGCGCTTGCAATGACAGTGTTCCTCTAGACATCATTCCGTTCTCTGACTGACACGCACGTTCGTATTGTTATCGCTCTACGATGACCATCACCTCGTTTGCCCATGCTTCGGAAGAAACACCGTCAATTCGTCAGGAACCGTCTTGCAGACCGCGCTGCAGCGCTTTATGGAGTGCCCAGCGCATGCTGCGTTGATAGCGCTCATGGGTGCGTTTGCCGGGCTCGATCCCGAAGCGTTCGAGCTGGGCGAACGCGAACTGCCAGGCACCATACTCTTCCAGACAGCGTGGACGCATGCTGCCAAGCGCATGATGTCCTACCTCGTGGGCCAGAATCGCGAAAGAGAGCGGCGAACGCGGATGAGGTGTAGCGATTGGTCGGAGGCTCAACCCCCGCAGCTGCTCGCCCAGGAGCGCATGACCGGACATGCGCGTCCGCCAGCGATAGACGTGCACCCGCTGTTCTTCCAGCAGGATGCGGGCTTGTGGGGCATAGCGACCTTCCATCTCATGGGTCCTGTCGGCACGCACTTCGTCGAATTCAATCCTCATCATCATCTGCTTCAACGCGGATAGCAGAGGTATGACCTCTATGGTGTCTAGCCGCCCGCATCTGGCGCGGTCGCTCCTCGCGTGTCACGCTGCCCCTGTCCTCGATCTCTTCGATGAGCGCTGCCGCGCTCATCAGCCCATCTCACTTCTCTTGCGGAACATGCTCGAAGTCGGCGCCATGTTGTGCACGCTCGTCGATGCTGGTGATCAGGCTATCACTGACCCGCTGAATGGCCGAGAGGTTGCGGGTCAGCACCTGGCGGTCCTCGGCCCAGGTCGCGATGTAGGGAAAGCTGTAGCTGCTGGTGTCGATCTCATAGTGGTTCAGGATGACGAAGCTGGAGGCCTCGGCGACGGTCTCGGCATCGCGGCGGTGGACTCCGCCCGTGTGGTCGGCAACGAAGTGGGCCGTCTCGTGGGCCAGGGTCTTGGCCGTCTGATCGGGACTCATGCCAACCTGCAGCTGGACCCGTTTGAGCCCTGGATGATAGGTTCCCTTCGGGCCATTGAGTTCAGCCAGCTGGAGTACGACCCCACGCCCCTCAAGATAGTCGCGCAACTGGTCAGCCAGCCAGAAGCTGGCCGCGCTCTCGCCTTCCAGCTCCTGTGGTCGTGGTGCTTCCGGCAGGGCTTCTCCTTCCGTCTGAGAGATGTCGAAGACGGACCCGATGCCGAAGCCACGGGTCACATAGAGCGGCTCGCGCTCCTCATCACCATCCTCGACCTTGGCGTCGCGCAGACGCTGCTTGTGCGGCACCAGGATCTTGATGCCCTGCTCGCCACGCTTGACCTGCCGTCCCGAGTTGCTGCCACTGGCGGTAGCCGGCCACCCGCGTCGCCTCCGGATGCTGGGTCATGATCAGCAAGACGTTCCCATACGAGTAGCGGTGAAAGCGACTCATCGTCTCCAGGTAGCGTTGGAAGCCCTCGCTCTCGGTGATCTCGTCGAAGCCCTGGACCAGCAGTTCCAGCGCCTCGAGTTTGCGCTGCTCACGTGGCGAGAGCTCCTCTTCGGGAAGCTGGTCGATGCTGTTCAGGTGTCATGGATGGCTGTATTGTAGACATTTTGTGCTTCATAATCAATAGGCAGTGACAGGCGCCTGCCTGCCACTGCTATGAGGAATCTGCACATGGGGGAACGCGGGTCAAGGGCAGCGCCGTTGGCGTCTGTTCAGCGGGGCTGTTCATAGCAGGCAGAGCCGGATACCCTTGAGGCGCGTGGGGGTGCAAGCCCCTGCGTTCGACGGCTCAGGCCGGTCGGTCTGGGAGACGGGCCTGAGCCGCCCTGCCGGCTGAGCCCAGACAGGGCCGTCGCAATCCGTCATCACATTGTCTCGTCAGATCGTGGTCTCGCTCCCGTTGACGCGCGGGCAGCGGAAAGCAGCTCGCGCGCTTCGTGACGGTGGATGCTCATAGAGCGTGCTGATGAGCTCGGCTCACGTCTTCAAGGGCACGCTGATGGAGCGCGAACGAGTCTCCTCCAGGGTCTCGATCCGTTCTTCGAGCTGTTCGTTCATCTTGTCATGCATCACCTCCTTTCCGCGCTCCTCGCTCCCTTGGTTGGATATGCCGGAAGCAAGTGCTCGCTTGCTTCCGGTACCTGGAACCGCAAGCACGGGGGTGGCGCGGTCAAGGGCGAGCCTGCGACAGAGCGCGTTCATGGCAGGCACAGCCGGACACCCTTGACGGCGCCGGGGGCGGAGCCCCGTTCTGCTTGTGCGGTTTGGGTGTCGACGCAGCCGGCGACCTCCTCCTCGGGCGCTACACGGACCTCGGTCGTGTTGCGCCAGGAGCGCCGCAGGCGTTGGGTCGAACATGGATGGCAGCCCCGCTCCATCGATGTGTCGGCTGCGTCCCGGCGAACAATGGTGCGGCGGTCCTGCGCGCATCGTTCGTTCGCCGCGCTCGGGTGTTCCTAGCGTGCGAGTGGGTGCGTCTCGGTGCGATACGTTCTGATCCCTCCTCCCCGAGCGCACATCGCTCAGGCTGGTCAGGTTCGACTGACGGGCCTGAGCCGCCCCGTCGTGAGGACAGGGCGGCTCCGCTCCCCTATCTCTCATCAACCGCTCGGCGGCTGGGCGGCTCACTGCTGGCTGATCCAGCATCCTTTGCTTCTGATGCTTGAAGAGCTTGTAGACGAGACGATCGAGCTTTTCGAGCTGGCGTTGCTGGCGTCCGCAGCTGTCGTTCAATCCGCTCTACTCGCTCGTCGATGGTCAGGTCTCTGGTAGTCGCTCATGTTCATCACCTCCTTCCCGCACTCGCCTCCCCGGTCTATTGGGGAAGCTGCGCCTGGCGTTGCTTCCGTACTAGGTGATCAACCCAGCGGAGGTGAATGCTGCAGGGGCACGCCCGCGGCGTGTTCATCTCGACCCTTGCGGCAGAGGCGCGAAGGGCGCCTGGACGTTTGGTGTTGACTGCTGTTGTACTTTCGTTATGTCGCGTTCTATACTGTCTCCACCATGAGCCAGGACATCTTCGAGCTACCTCCGCCAGACTGAGGAAGATTGCGCACGGAACGGCCCGCAGGCTTCGGCATGTCCGCCATTGCCCTTTACTGCGCAGCAATGCCTGCCAGCAGCACGACCTCGTCGAACTCGACGGCTGGCCCGTGATCTGCATCAGATCAACTCGATACGATGCGCATTGCACGCGAATATCCCGACGTCTTCCATCCCAACGTCGTTCGCTCCCGAGAAGCCGAGAACCGCATCTATGACGCGGTTCTCAAGCGAGCCTGAGGTTGTTTAACGGGCTGGAAGGCTCAGCAGCGCCACACCCAGCAAACGTCTATCAGGACACTCCAGGATATTGTGTTATGTCGACTCATCCAGTAGCATGGAGGGCGTCATGCTATCCCTGCCCCACCCCCATCATCGCGTCGACGCGCGCCTGCCGTCGTCCAGCCGGGAGGTGAGCAGCCCCTGATTCTGGCCACGGCGGCGCGCGGGCTCGCCGCAGCGGTCGAGCGCCGGGGTGTGCGGATCGTCGAGCAGACGGCCGCGATCGGGATCGAACCGGGCGTCGTGCTGACCGACGCCGGGCGGGTGCGCGCCACCGTCGTGCTGCGCTGCACCGAGGGGTACACGCCGACCCTCGCCGGCGAGCGGCGGACGATCGTGCCGCTGTACTCGCTGATGATCGCTAACCGAGCCCCTCCCCGACGACGTATGGGACCGCATCGGCCTCCGCCGGCGCGGGCACGTTCACCGACGGCCGACACCTCCTCATCTACGGCCAGCGCACCGCCGACGGACGCTTCGCCTTCGGCGGCCGCGGGGCGCCGTACCACTTCGGGTCGGCCATCCGCCCCTCCCCTTCGACCGCGAACCACCGTGTGTTCACCGAGCTCGAGAGCGTGCTGCGCCACCTCGTCCCGCAGATCGGCGACGCCGCCATCACCCACGTCTGGGGTGGAGCGCTGGGGGTGCCGCGCTGATGGAAGGCGTCGGGGTCGGCCTCGATCGGACCACCGGCCTCGGCTGGGGCGGCGGCTACGTCGGCGACGGCGTCGCGACGACGAACCTCGCCGGCCGCACTCTCGCCGACCTCGTCCTCGAGCGTGACACCGACCTGACCCACCTGCCGTGGATCGACCAGCGATCACGCCGATGGGAGCCCTGAGCCGTTCCGCTGGATCGGCATCAACGCCGGTCGCCTGCTGATCGTGGGCGCCGCCGACCGCTCGGAGGCGACGCACCAGCGCGAGACCGCTGGCGCACCCGAGCCATGTCCTGGCTCACCGGCAGCTGAATCCCTCCCCCGGACGAGCCCGTCAGGGGATGGTGGTCGACGTGGTGGAGGTGCTGGAGGTCGTGGTGGTGGACGACTCGTTGGGGGCCTGCACGGTGTCGGGGATGATCCCCTCATTCACGTCGCTGCCGATGAAGCCGGCGGTGTCGCCCTCTCGGTCGGCAGCGGTGACCGTGTGCCGCTGGACGGTGAGGTCCCCGGCTGGTCCCGATGATCTCGAGCTTGTCGATCGCGACCAGCTTTCCCTTTCGGAAGCGCAGGAGGTTCGCCGACGCCGGGATGTCGGCATCGGCGAGCAGCGACCCGAGGCCGGTCGCGGCGGTCGATCCGGACACCGCGACGATCGTCCCCGGCGTGCCCCTGAACCGGTAGTGGTGCTGGTGGCCGGCGATGGCCAGCGGCACGCTGCCCACGATCGACTTCAGGATCACCGGGTTGTGCACCGCCACCACGTCGGGGTGCTCTCGTGCTTGATGAGCCGCCGCAGCGCGGGCGTGGCCGCCGCCTCTCGGGTTTGTGCGGGTCGATCGGCACGTCCTCGACCGTGGTGATGATCGGATCGTCGAACCCGGCGATCGTCACGCCCTTCACGTCGACGACCGTGCGATCGAGCGCGGTGATGCCCAGCACGTCGCCTTGATCGCCTCGCGGTTCGGGATCGAGTCGTGGTTGCCGGCGACGAACAGGTACGGCACCGGGAAGTCGGCGAGCAGTTCGGCGTACGGGCCCTCGAACGCGGCGTCCCGACCATGTCGTGTCGCCGGTGTCCACGACGGCGTCATGGCGAACGACTGGGCCAGGCTGCGGGCGAGCTGCGCGCCGATCGGGTTGAGGTGGAGATCGGAGATGTGGAGGATCACGACCTCGTCCTCGTTCGTTGAGCGAGTCGGTCAGCGACGCCGAGTAGAGGTCGGCGAGCTTCTTCGACAACGCGTCCAGGCGCGCCCCCACCACCCCGCCGTCGGCGGTCATGGTCTTGAGGAGCCTGGTGCCGGCGCTGACCGGGCCCTGGTAGGTCAGGTTGTCGAACTTCGAGACGTCGAACCCGGGCCGGGCCGACGTGGCGAGCACCACCGCGGTGAGGGCCCCGACGAGTCCTCCGAGGGCGATCGATCCGAGCCGTCGCCTCGGCAGCAGGGCGGCGGCCACGCATCCGACGAACAGGGCGACCAGCGTGTACTCCGACCGACGGCCGTGACCATCGCCGCGTAGATGTCGTCGTGGATCGCGGGCTGGAGTCTCCTCCGAGTCGACCCGGCCGCCGTCGCCCAACAGCGTCGGCATGTCCAGCGAACGGAAACCCGAGTCGCACCTGCACCGGCCCGGCATGGGTGCGGGCGGTGGCCTCGCCGAGCGGCGGGAGCGCCAGCGTGGTCTGGCCGTAGCGCCGGCGCGAACCCATCGAGACCCGGCCCGGTCCGACGCTGCTCACCGACGTCCCCATCCTCGGAGCAACCGCCAGCACGCGACCACGACGAACGCCGATGCCAGCCACCCGACGCGGCGGGGCCCACCTGCGCCACCCAGGGGCACCGGCGGGCTCGACGTCTCCTCGGAGTCATACTGCACGCTACGTGGCACCCGCGCTACCCGGACGACGGAAATCGCAGCAGATCAGCGCCGATATCCTCGAATCCCTTGAAGTGCGGGCTCTGGACCTCGATACTCAACGGATGACGTTGCTCCCCCGGGCGTCTCGA
>CAVUYM010000025.1:0-109372 GCA_963745675.1 uncultured Chloroflexia bacterium | reverse complement strand
GTCGGAACCTGGGCTGCCAGCATGAGATTGGGCTAAGCGCTTACCGATTGGAGATCAAAGTGGGCGAGAAACGTGTCATCCGCGGCCTCGGAGAAATTGCATTACAGGTTCAGGACCTCGAAGAAATGACGCGATTCTATGAACGCGTCGTTAACCTCGAGCTCATGAGCGAACGCGGTTCGGCGAATTTCTTTCGTATTGCGGAAGGGGTTGAAGGGCACACGCAGATCCTTGCCCTGTTTGATCGTTCAGGTGTCGAAGGCTATGGCACCTTCAGGCCCGGCCGCCGTAACCCTCCGCTCGATCATATGGCATTCGCGATTTCGCCGAAGGATTTCGAGAAAGAACGACAGCGACTCGTCGATCTCGGCTGCGACGTGTCGCTATCAATCCACACCTGGGTGGGCTGGCGCTCGATGTATGTAGAAGATCCGGAAGGTAATCAGGTCGAATGGGTCTGCTATGAAGAGGCGCTCTTGGACGCCGATGCGTGATTCACGTCGGATTCATTTAGCAGACCTCTAAATGGATACGGACCAGCCATCAGTAAGAATTCGATCGTGTCGCTGGTTACGGGCCGTGAAAAATAGAAACCCTGACCGCGTCGACATTCGAACTCTCGCACGCGTATCAACTGTCCAAGCGTCTCAATCCCTTCTACGACGACGGATAGTCCTGCTTCTTTAGCGATGGAGGCAATTGAACGAGTGAGAGAAAGCTCACCCGATGCTGCGCTTGCACCGCTAACGAACGTGCGATCGACTTTGAGGAAATTCACTGGAAGCGAACGTAAATATGACATCGATGCCCTGCCAGTTCCAAAGTCATCGATGGCGAGATTAACACCCAGCTTTCGAATTTGCGCGAGGCGTTTGATGATTTCAGGCTGGTCGTCGATCAATACACTTTCAGTGATCTCGATCCGAAGTGCAGATGGTGGCAATCCAGCGCGGCGCAAGGCCGATGAGATTTCCATGATGAGGTTGTCGCTCAGAAATTGGTGCGCAGAGTAATTGACCGAGAGGTTGAAGTCGCGCAAACCATATCGTGCGATCCACGACGAAACATCCTTCGCCGCACGTTGCAGCACATCCAATCCGATGGTGTCGATGAGCCCAGACGTTTCCGCCGCGGGTATGAACTGTGATGGCTCGATCAAGCCATCGGTAGGATGATTCCACCGCACAAGTGCTTCGACGCCCAGGATCGCGCCGGTGTCGAGATCGACCTCCGGTTGATAATAGATGACCAATTCATTGCGCTTGAGTGCTTGGAGCAGATCCTGCTCGAGATTTAGATTGTCGCTTGCAACACGTTCCCTCGCTGGTTCGTATGCCTGAATCTTCCCGCGGCCCTCCAACTTGGCTTGGACTGCGGCGCTGTCGGCTTGCCGCACGAGTTCAGCCGGGTTGATAGTGCCAGGTTCTGCAAGCGCAATGCCGATGCCCGGCGTTATGAAGTGCTCTTTTCCGTCCACACTAATGGGACGGCTGGATAAATCGGCGACGATCGCCTCGGCCAGTTCTATAGCTTCGGTGAGACTCGTCGCGACGCCGGTGAGAATCACGAACTCATCCGCGCCTACACGGCCCACGGTATCGGCAAATGTCACCAGCTCTTTCAGTCTCTTGGCGAAATTGACGATGAATTGATCGCCGACTTCGTAGCCATATCGTTCGTTGATTAGCTTGAAACGATCCAGATTGAGGAATAGCACGATCGCAGGGGATCCCGCTGAATTGTGTTCCAGCGCTTCGCGAACGCTTTCGATGAACTTGTCGCGATCGGTTAGGCCGGTCAGCTTGTCAATGCCATCGGAATCGCCGTAATAGCTATCTTCCAGCGCCAATTTCCCGTCTGGCGCCTCTTCGAGCCGAAAACGGTCATCGCCCTGGCCCGGACGTTGAGCGCGCCCAACGAGGTCAAGGGATATCCACTCGCCATCGGCTGCACGGAGTCTCAGCCGACCTGTTAGCTCGGCTCGCGCTCCATCGTGGCTCGGTGCCATTATGCGTGAGATGCCTGCCAGATCCTCTCGATGGATAAGACCGCGAAGGCTAGTGCCAATCATCTGATCTCGTGACGTTTTGAGCGCGTCGGCAAGTGAGCGGTTCATCGCTCGTACGACGCCCTGACGATCAAATTCCAAGAAACCGGGACCGCTTCTTTTTCCTCGTTTCGAGCGCGCTGGCTCAACCTCTATCGGCCCGGTTTCTCCGGTTTCGCGGGCAACACCAACGACAATCGAGCGCACCTCCGGATCGAGCCATGCGTAGCGAATGACCGCGGGAACAGGCTTCATGTCACGTCGCACCAGCGTCACATCTTCGAGACGGTCATTTGCCGCCGCAGCTTCTTCGAGTAATCCGGGCATTTCTTCAGCCATCGGGAGCCCGATGAACTCGGCTGGTTGACCGATCATCTGCTTGACGGTGTAACCGGTCAACGATGCCAGTCGCTCATTGGCGGCGACTACCGTGCCTGCGCGGTCCAGCAGGACGGCCGCATCCGGAAGGCTATCGAAGAACCTGTCTTTCGCTTGATCTTTCGAGTGGGTCGACGCACTGGCGTTGAGCGCTCGACGTACCCAGCCGAGGATGACGTTGAGGCGTAGCTGCACTTCTTCCAAAGGTGCTGGCAGAGTCATGTACTCGTCTGCGCCAGCCGCCACGACACTGTTCAGCTCGCGTTCTTGTTTCCGACTGACGAGGGCAATGATGATGGAGTCAGCGGTCGCCTCGTTCGATCGCAGTCTGCGGATGTCCTCCAGTGGCTTCGTATCTGGCATCGGCTCGTCGATGCAGACGAGATCGAAGGGGCCACGCCGGAACTCGCCCGTCGCCGCTGCAAACGAGGAGCTTTCCGAGACGACGCAATCCTGTTTCGTTAGCAGATGGCTGAAAAGCCGCCTCGCGTGGTTTTGGTGCTGAATGAGGAGCACCTTCATTGAAGGCAAATTCCCACTTCTACGCCATCGAATTCGACTACGGCCGCTCAACAAATTCATCATCATCGCTGTCAATAAGATTAGGGGTAAGTAAGCCTGAGTCGTCAGGGGACATTAGTCCCCAATGTTCGTTCGGCTCAACCTAAACCTTGTTGCCGGGAACAGGCGATGACGGCTAGTCTAGCGACCAGTAAGGAGGTCGCGATGGAGAGTCCCTCAATTCTGTTTGAGGCCGACCCGGAAATTAGCGTGGTGACACTCAACCGTCCCGCCAGTTACAACGCAATCCGACGGGTTGAACTGGAACGTCTGGATGAGATCATTCTTTCACTGGAGATGGCGCGACCTCGCATTGTCATCTTGACGGCAACCCCACCCGGGTTCTGCAGTGGAATCGACCTTGAAGGAAAGCAGGGAAGCAACATCCGAGTTTGCGCACTCACGTGCGACGCTGATGCACGACGTCTTGCGGCGGACTACGGAGTCTCCCTTCGCCGGTTATCGCCGCAATCGACGGCGTTGCCGCGGGGCTCGGTTGCGAGTTAGCGATCAGTGGCGACCTGCGTATCGCTTCACCAGCTTCACGCTTCAGCTATCCCGAACCGAAGGTCGCGGTTCCATCGCCAACATTTCATCTTGCCGCATTGATCGGCCTAGCACGCACGCAGGACATGCTGCTTACCGCCCGTTGGATTCAAGCAGACGAAGCGCTAAGTTGGGGTCTTGCGACCAGGATCGAGCCCGACCCACTGGACCGCGGCAGGGAACTGGCCATGGAGATCATGAATCTTTCCCCGATCTCAATCACCAGGACGAAAGAAAATCTCGCGATTTCAATCCATTCTGGTGTCGACCGAAGCCACGCGGCACCACATTGAGCATGTCGCGCTGGCCGCCGGAACTGAGGACCGCAAAGAGGCACTGGCAGCGTTTGCGGAGAAACGGTCCCCACAGGTTCAACGGACGCTAACCACATTTAAAGGAGATTTGATGATGGATGGGCCGCTAGAAGGAATCAAAGTGCTCGACCTCAGCCGGCATCTGGCAGGCCCATTTGCGGCGATGACGCTTGGCGATCTTGGCGCAGATGTTATCAAGGTTGAATCACCCGGCACGGGTGATGATACCCGTCGATTTCCACCGACCTGGAATGGCATCAGCACCTACTATCTCAGTACCAACCGCAACAAGCGCGGAATCACTCTCGATCTCAAGTCGCCCGGGGGGCAGGAGATCGCACGTAAACTGGCAGCCGAATCCGATATCGTGATTGAAAACTTTCGGAGAGGTACGACCGAGCGTTTCAACCTTGGCTATTCCCAGCTAAGTGAATTCAACCCTCGCATCATTTATGTCGCGATATCCGCATTTGGCAGTGACGGACCAGATCGTGACAAAGCGGGTGTTGATCTTCTCATGCAGGCGGCAACGGGCTTGATGAGCATCACGGGCGAACAGGGCCGGCCACCGGTCCGAGCGGGAACCTCATTGATCGATCTCACCGCAGGGGCAAACGCCGTCCAGGGAATCCTCGCCGCCCTTTATGTGCGCGAGCGTAACGGACTCGGTCAGCGTATCGAGGTATCCCTGCTTGGTGCCGGCGTCACGTGGCTCACCTATCACGCAACCGCCTATTTCGCGACAGGTGAAGTGCCGGAGCGCATGGGATCGAGCCATGCTGCCGTTGCACCCTATGGCGCGTATCCGACTGGCGATGGCTATCTGGTCGTCGCCGTTGCAACCGATGCGCTGTGGCGCAGATTCTGCGCGGTGCTGGGGCTCGAAGCTGCCGTCGATGATCCACGTTTTGCATCAAATCCCAATCGTCTGGAAAATCGCGAGGCGCTCGACGAAATCCTTCTGCCGGTGCTGGCTGAAAAGTCTTCGATTGAGTGGTCGGAAGAGCTCTCCTCCGCGGGCGTCGCCTGTGGGCCAGTCAACACACTCGATCAGACGCTTTCGATGCCTCAGGTACTCTACGACGACCTCGTCGTCGACCTCCCCCATCCCACTATTCCAGACTTTCGCATGCCCGGTATAGCGATCAAGATGAAAGGCACGCCGGGCACTATTCGACGGCCTCCGCCTGAGCTGGGACAGCACAATGACGAAGTTTGAACGAACTCGGATACGGAGCGGAAGAGATAGATAATTTACGTCGCAAAGGAGTTATCTGATGACATTTGAATCTGATCTTTACGAGGTTGCGCGCGAGTCGATGGAGCGACTCTCTGTTCCGGGAGTTTCAATCGGCATCACGTCTCCGACTGGTCGAGAAACACTTGCGATAGGGGTAACAGCGCTCGACACTCAGTTCGCTGTACGTAGCGACACACTCTTTCAAGTCGGATCGGTCTCCAAGCCCTTTGCCGCGACGCTCATCATGGCGCTGGTAGAGGATGGAAAGCTAGATCTGGACGCGCCGATCACCACCTACGTTCCAGAACTTCGGCTCGGTGCCCAGCGAGTGGCCGAATTGATCACGCTACGACATCTACTCACCCACCAGGCCGGGTTCTGGGGCGATTGGTTCGACGACTTCGGGCTGGCGGACGACGCCATGGATCGCTTCGTCGGTGAATATCACCGTCTGCCCCAACTGTTCGAACCCGGCACGATGTGGGCCTACAACAACTGTGGCTACATTCTTGCGGGTTTGGCCGCATCCCGTGCGGCCGGCAAAACATACGAGGCTGCATTAAACAGGAAATCCTCGATCCTCTGAACATGGACCATACGGTGCTATCGGCCGCCGAGGCAATCGCCTATCCCGTCGCCGTTGGGCATACCAACTCTCCGGATAATGGAAGCGCACAGATTGCTCGGCAATTTCTCAGACCGCGAGCCCGCAACCCGGCAGGAGGCGTTTTGGCGAGCGTTGAGGATGTGCTGACATTTGCCGATCTCCATTTAGGACGCGGATCGGATGTCGTGTCTACGCAAGGCATACAGGCTATGCATGCTCCTGAGGTCTCCACTTTCGAAGAAGGCGCGTCCTGGGGACTTGGCTTCAAGATCGCACAGGTTGACGGCGGCGTTCTCGTCGGTCATGGCGGAGCAACAAACGGCTTTAGAGCGCAGCTCGAAATGGCCCCAGACCACGGCTTTGGAGTCGCTGTCCTGACCAATAGCGACAGCGGTGGCCGCCTGGCGTCCGAAGTTGTCGATTGGATTCTTGGAGAGAAGCTGGGCCTGGTAATGCCCTCTCATCCCTCCCAGAGCCTCCCGAAAGAAATTGCCGTTGAACTCTCCGGTACTTATCGCCAGCCCTACGCGACGATAGAAATTGAAGAAACTGACGGCTCGTTACGCGGACGTATCACGACCCACAGTCCTTACTCGGAGAACTCCGAACCGCAGACGGGCTCCTGGTTCGATCTGCGCTACATTGGCGCTGATCTATTCGTCGTTGAGAGCGGCGAACTGAAAGATTCCCAGATCAAATTCTGGAGACACGAAGATGGAGCGATTCGATTCTTACAGGCCGGGGGACGCCTCTACGTTCCCGGTTCGTGGGCAGAACTTGAAGGAGCAACAGCTGAATGACCGATGACAATCGCAGTCAGGCGTTGAAGGACATTGTGGCGGAATCGATGGATCGTTGGACGGTACCAGGCGTCACAGTCGGCATCTGGAACGACGGCACGCAAGAATTGTATGCCTTCGGCACCGCCAATCTCGAAACCGGCTACGAGATGGCCGAAGACACGATCCTCCAGATCGGCTCGATTTCGAAGATCTTCACGACGACATTGCTGATGACGCTCGTCGATGAAGGCCTGATCGACCTCGACGATCCAGTCTCCAAACACCTTCCGGGCTTTCGTCTCACGACACAGGGCACCGAAGATAAGGTTCGCATACGTGACCTCGTGAGCCATGTCAGCGGCATCTACGGCGATCATTTCGACGATTTTGGTTGGGGCGACGATGCGCTGGCTCAGTACGTCGCGTCGATGTCGGATTTACGTCAAGTCTATGAACCGGGAACGATCTGGTCATATACCAACAGCGCATTTAATCTCAGCCGGCTACATCATCGAACAGAAGTTGGGCACGACTTTCGAGCAGGCGGTGCGCGACCGCATATTCGAACCTCTTGGCATGGATCGCAGTTTCTACTTCCCACACGAAGCGATCTCTTATCGCGTCTCTGTAGGTCATAACCTTGTAGAGCCAGATGGCGACGAGCATGCCGTCGCGCGGCGATGGCCGATTCCACGGGCCAGTGGTCCCGCAGGATCGATCAGCTCGACCGTTGAGAACATGTTGCGCTTCGCCAGATTCCACATGGGCGATGGCACCTGGGAGGGCACTCGCGTGCTGAGCGACGAGTCTCGCGCTTTGATGCAGGAAGTCAACGTCGAGAATGCAGGCATGTCCGACGCCTGGGGGCTCGGCTGGCAGATCAACTTCTACGGTGACGAAAAGGCAATTGGGCACGGCGGTAGCACGAATGGTTTCCAGGCCCATCTCGACCTTTTCCCCTCCCGCAACTTTGCGTTGGTCGTCCTGACGAATAGCGGACGTGGTGCTGCCTGCTACCGCGAGATCGGCAAATGGGTATTCGAGCACTACTTAGATCTAACCAGACCCGACCTCGAGGCAGTGAAACTCGACGATGAGAAGCTCTTCGAATATTCCGGCAATTACAGCCAGCCACTGGCAGATGTAACGCTCCACGTCGACGACGGTGGGCTCCGCATGGAGACTGTCAGCAAGAGCGCCCTCGCCGATACTGACGATGAGCGTAAAGCGCCACCGGTACATCTCGAGCCGCTCGGGAACGACCGGTTCCGCGTGACGCAGGGTGCAAGTGCCGGATCGCTCGTTGACTTTTTCCGGAACGAAGATGGATCGATCCGCTTTGTGCGGGTCGGCGGGCGTGTATCGGACCGTGTCGCCAATTAACCTTGCTATCTAGTTTCAAGTATTTGTAGGGAGTTTGAATATGTCGCTCGCCGATCTCGTGCAGGTTTCGCCTGAAATGGATAGCTGGTTGCGTGAAACGCGCCGGATGATTCATGTGAACCCCGAGCTGATGTTTGAGGAAAAAGACACCTCGGAACTCGTTCAGAAACATCTGACCGAAGCCGGCGTCGAATTCAGATCGGGCGTGGGCGGAGACGGCCGATCGCTCTACATGGACGCCGAAGGTCTGGCCCGAGCCGGAATCACACCCGGTCCAGCGACTGGCGGAACAGGTGTGCTCGGGACGATAACGGGAACGCGCGGCCACGGCCCCGGACGTACGGTGCTGCTAAGAGCAGATATGGATGCGCTTCCGCTCAACGAGGAAAATGACGTCGAATATATCAGCCGCAATCCGGGCAAGATGCACGCCTGCGGCCATGACCTCCACACGACCGTCTTGATGGGTGTTGCCGAAATACTGGAGCAGAACAAGGAGCGTTTCGACGGCACCGTCAAGCTGATGTTCCAGCCCGGCGAAGAAGGCGGCGGCGGAGCACTCGCCATGATCGAGGACGGTATTCTCGAGAATCCCAAGGTCGACGCCGCCTACGCCCTTCACGTAGGTCTCGATCACCCGGCCGGTCATGTTTCGATGGGCCACGGTCCGCGCTCAGCGGCAGCCGATATGTTTGAGATTCACGTTCACGGTACGGGTGGGCACGGAGCGTTTCCACAAGGCGCAGTCGACACCGTGTACGTCTCCGCTCAGATCATTGTTGGGCTTCAGGAGATCATCAGCCGCGAAATCGCAGCCCTGGATCAGGCTGTACTTTCCGTCACGACGATTCACACCGGCACAGCGATGAACATCATTCCGGAGCGCGCTGTCCTGACCGGCACAGTTCGAACCTATGACGAAGGCGTTCGATCTCACATCGAGAAACGCATGTCCGAAGTCGCGTCGGGAATCGCAGCGGCGTTCCGCGCCGAAGCTGAGGTCGTCTATATTCGTGGATATCCGGCCATGCACAACGACGAAGAGATCGTTGAAATCGCCCGCCAGGCCTGCATAGATGTGCTCGGCTCTGATCATGTCCATCAGGCTATGCCGATCATGGCTGGTGAGGACATGGCCTACGTCTCCGCGCGCGTTCCGACCTGCATGTACTCGCTCGGTGTCAAGAACGAAGAGCGCGGCTTCATCTACCCGCCCCATCATCCGCGCTTTGACGCGGACGAAGACGCTATCGCGATCGGCGTGCGCACAATGGCGGCTGTAGCGCTGCGGTTTCTTGGAGCGGACGAAAGCTGACGCCAGGGCAAACGCCTGACTTTCGGGGGAGTTTCTGATCATCTTCGACGAACAGTCGGTGCATTTCCTGGTCCGAATAGCACCTCTGTTTCATGGACGGGAATATAGGGAAGCGATAAGATTACTGTATGGCACTGCCCTCTTGAATTGATCCAGTGCGTCAAATGTTGGTAGCAGCGTCCTGAGGGCGCCGTTGCTTGCCTCGTGCTGGGAGAGCGGTCATGTTCATCTTCTTCCTCATAGCAATAGTTGGATTGTTGCTTCTTGCGGTTTCGGTGATCATTGGCGAGGTATTCGATTTCCTGCACTTTGAATTCGGCGATTTCGGCTTCGGAGGCGACAGCGGCGGCCCCATAACGACACCCGCTATTTCCCTTGGTCTGACGGCCTTCGGAGCGACCGGGATGATTACACAATGGGTTGGTTGGGGTCCGTTACTTAGCGTTGGCACAAGCTTTGTCGCGTCGATCGCATTTGCCGGAATGGGCGCATGGCTGGCAGTATTGCTCTACCGGCAGACATCCGGCACAGACGATGCGTTCTCATCAGTGATCGGCAAGTCAGGCGAGGTGATCACCTCCATCACAACGACTCCCGGTGAAGTACAGATTAGTTCGTATGGCGGTACACATACTCGCCTTGCACGATCACTGTCTGGAAACCCAATTCCTTCGGGTGCGATTGTGAAAGTAGTCGATGTGATGGGAAACACACTCGTCGTTGAACGCGCAAATTCCGCTACAGTTGAGACAGACGCGATCAGGCAGGCACACGTTTAGAAATCGGGCTAACGGCCCGATCTAGGCGTTAGAGTACGGGAGAGTTTTCGATGAATGGACTTTTTTACCCCGCTATAGCGGTACTGCTGATTCTGGTGGTACTGGCCCTGATCGCGGCTTTTGTCAGTAGGAACATCATAAAAGTACCACCGAATATGGTGGCCATATTATCCGGTCGAAAGCGCCGTGTCGTCGATTCCCAGACGGGTGAAGAGCGCCACGTGGGGTACCGCCCGATCCGCGGCGGATCGGCGTTCAGAATTCCGGTGTATGAACGCGTAGACTACATTTCGCTAAACATCATCTCGATACCGTTGCGGATCGAAGGCGCCTACAACATTGAGGGCGTGCCGGTCTCTGTCAACGCTGTGGCAAACGTCAAAGTCGGGGGAGATGACTACTCAATTGGCAACGCGATCGAGCGCTTCCTCGGCATGTCGACGTCCGAAATCGAAGAAGTCGTCCATCAAACGATGGAAGGCCACCTGCGTTCGATTCTTGGTACTTTGACAGTCGAAGAACTCAATACCGACCGGCAAGCTTTTGCACAGCGCATGACCGCAGAGTCCGCGCAAGACCTGGCTCGCATGGGCATCATCATTGACGTCCTGACAATCCAGCAGATTTCCGACACATACGGTTATCTCGAAGCCCTCGGCCAGAAACGCACGGCGGAAGTCAAGCGCGACGCCGATATCGGACGTGCGGAAGCAGACCGTGATGCCCGCACCCGTGCCGCCGACGCACAGCGCGACGCCTCGACGGCTGAGGCACGTGCGGCGGCGCTCATTGCCGAAGCGCAACGGGACACTGATGTAAAGAAGGCGACCTACCAGGCATCGATCAATGCCGAGCAAGCGCGTTCTGCTCAGGCCGGGCCGCTAGCACAGGCTGAATCCCAAAAGGCCGTCGTCGTTGCACAGCAGCAGGTTGAAGTAGCTCGCACCGAAGCCTCAATCCAGGTTCAAGAAGCCGAATCGCGACGGCGTGAGCGCGAACTGGAAGCGACAGTCCTCAAGCAAGCTGACGCCGAGCGGGAAGCCGTCATCATTTCCGCCGAAGGTCAAAAGAGAGCAGCTGTCCTCCAGGCTGAAGGTGACCAGCAAGCAATCGTTACCCGAGCAGAAGGTCAGTCGCGAGAGAGTGAACTGCTTGGCGCGGGTGAGGGTGCTCGTATTCGCCAGATCGGCGAGGCCGAAGCCGATGCCAAAAAAGCGGCAGCGGCCGCAAAACGGGCCGATTTGCTGGCAGAAGCCGAGGGTACTCGAGCGCGTTTGTTGGCTGAAGCCGAAGGTCTTCGCGCTGCACTGCTGGCAGAAGCCGAAGGTAAGCAACAGCTAGCGGAGGCATTGAACGCCTACAACGAGCAAGCAATCAATCTCTTGATGTATCAGGCGTTCGTAGAAGAGTTGCCGAAGATGGTCGAAGCTGCCGCTCTGCCAATGTCGCAAATCGACCGTGTCGTGCTCATCGATGGCGGCGGTGGCAACGGGAACGGCTCGAATGGCAGTGGAACGCTCAACCGCTACGCCGGCCAGCTTCCGCTGATCGTCCAGCAGATGTCCGAGAACTTTGCTGCCACGACCGGAATCGACCTGATGGGTATGGTCAAGGACAAGATGGGCCTCCAAACCGATGAAGAGGCCGTCCGCACGATCATCAACCCTGGCGACGACGACTAACCCTGAGGCATTGAAACCACAGTAAGTGAGGCGCTCGAATGGGCGCCTCACTTTGATTCGTGCTAGGATTAGTCAACAATTGAATAGCCCGAGTTTATCCAGAGTGGTGGAGGGAACGGCCCTTTGAAGCCCGGCAACCGGCGCGCAGGCGTACGGTGCCAATTCCGGCGGGAACGGTACCCGAGAGATAAGCGGAACTGATCATCCACCACCGCTAATGTCGGTGGTTTTTTTGATGCTGGCGAGAACACTCGCACTGGAGCGGAGCGAACGATGGCACTATCTACAAACCTGGGGTATCCACGCATTGGCAAGAGGCGCGAACTCAAGCGCATTATCGAGCGATACTGGCGCAATCGAGCTACATCCGAAGAACTCGATGCTGTGGCGCGAGACGTGCGAATCGCGGCATTGAAGACACAATTGGATGCCGGAATCGATCTAATTCCCTGTGCCGACTTCACACTCTACGACCACGTTCTGGAAACTTCGTGCCTCTGGGGACTCGTCCCAGCGCGCTTCGAGCACGAACGTGGCTCGGCCGTCTCGACCGACACCTACTTCGCGATGGCCCGAGGGGACGATGAAACACCCGCACTCGAGCTCACGAAGTGGTTTGACACGAATTACCACTATCTTGTGCCGGAATTCGACGCTGGCGAACCCTATCTGGCAACTTCGCGTCCAGTCGATCTATACGTCGAAGCGCGTGAAATCGTGGGCGAACGGGCAAAACCAGTGATCCTTGGCCCGGTCTCATTTGTTCTGCTGGGCAAGCACCACACGAAGTCGATCAACGAACACGTTGCGGAGCTCGTTCCGCTTTATCGAGATTTGCTCGACAGATTCGCAGCCGCAGGGGCAAGCTGGGTTCAGATGGATGAGCCTTGCCTCGTGTGGGATCTTGACGACGAAGCGCGGGCATCATACGAATCGGCGTATGCGGAACTCTCATCCTCCAAATCTCGGATCGTGCTACAGACCTACTTTGGATCACTGCGCAATAACTGGACGACTGCGATGGAGCTTCCTGTCGCTGGCATCGGCCTGGACTTCGTTCGCGATCCGCGCAACCTTGAGACACTTCTCGATCAGGGATTTCCAGATGGGAAGATCCTATGCGCAGGCGTAGTTAATGGCCGCGGTGTCTGGAAAGCCGATCTCAACCAAACGCTCTCGTTAGTCCACAGGATCACGGCAGTTGCAGGGGCGGATAAGCTTTGGCTCGGGCCGTCCTGTTCGATGCAGCTGCTCCCCCATGATGTTCGAGAGGAGTCGCATAGCGCGGAGCTCCTCCAGAACCTGAGCTTTGCGGAGCAGCGCCTGGACGAAATCGTCTTACTGACGAGAGCGACGAATGAGGGAGCGGAAGCTGTAGCTGCCGAATTGGAGCAAGATCGAAAAAGGATCGAGAAATCTCAAAGCTCGGCGACATCGAACAAGTCGACCCAGGAGCGGGTGGCAAGCCTTACCGACGAAGACTTTCGGCGAGAAACTCCGATTCGGGAACGCCTGGCGTCCCAGACGGCCGAGCTGGGCCTACCGCCCTTCCCCACGACAACAATCGGATCGTTTCCGCAAGCATCGGACGTACGTTCTATGCGAGCCAAGCATCGCCGCGGAGACATCACCGGCGCAGAATACCGCCAGTATATCGAGGCCAAGATTGACGAACTGATTCAGCAGCAGGAGGACGCCGGGCTGGACGTCCTCGTCCATGGTGAGTTCGAGCGCACTGATATGGTCGAATTCTTCGCGGAAAAACTTGAAGGATTCATCACGACTCAATATGGTTGGGTGCAGTCCTACGGTACTCGTTGCGTGCGCCCGCCGATCATCGTCGGAGACATTTACCGCGTCTGAGCCGATGACGTTGGAAGAAATCAGCTACGCGCAATCGACGACCGACAGGATCGTAAAAGGCATGCTGACTGGCCCGGTCACTATCCTGCAGTGGTCTTTTCCGCGGGAAGACATCGACCGTCGGACAATCGCTTATCAGATCGCACTTGCTCTCAGAGATGAGGTTGCCGACCTCGAGAACGCGGGCATTCGCATCATTCAGATAGATGAACCTGCCTTCCGTGAGGGTCTACCGGTCGCACACGAGGACTGGGACGAATACCTCGACTGGGCGGTGAAAGCCTTCAAGCTCTCTTCATCGGGAGTCGCAGACTCGACGCAGATTCATTCGCATATGTGCTACAGCGAATTCAACGACATTATCGAAGCTATCGATGCCCTGGAAGCGGACGTTATCTCAATCGAAAACAGCCGTTCGAGCGGCGAAATCCTCCAGGTGCTGCGTGATTACGATTATGCTGGACAGATCGGTCCAGGCGTCTACGACATTCACTCGCCGCGCATCCCGGATACGCCGGAGATGGTCGGACTGCTAGGCGATGCAGTGAGCGTACTTGGTGGTGAAGTACTATGGGTGAATCCGGACTGTGGACTCAAGACACGTCGGGATGAGGAAGTCTGGCCATCTCTAACCAACATGGTTGCGGCCGCGAAAGCCCTACGGGAGCGTGCTGTATCGAACTGAATGGCGACACGAACGAAAAACTAGCCGGTCGCGTGGCGATTTTCTCAGCCAGCGCGATCGGCTACGTTGACAATCCCGAGGCGCTTTACGCCCGGGCAATCGGCTGGGGATTGCACGAACGCGGTCATCACGTCCGCATGCTCGAAGAACGACGCAATCCAATGCTTCGTAAGACGTTGGAAACAGTCGGAAGCGACGCTTCAAGAGCAGTGTTTGAAAAGTTCCCGGGAGTTCTCGTACATGGCTTTGAGCCGCGGCGAGGTGCACCGTTAATGGAATGGCTTGCCCGGGAACTATCGCTAGTCGATTTGGCAATCGTTGTCGATGGTCTGCCAACAGAGGTCGCGCGCTGGATCGCGAATCTCGATCACCGCGCATTGCACAGGGCATTCGTGACCTATCGGCCCGAAGAGTTAACTGACGAACGCGCCGCGGAGATCGAGCTGGAGCGATTCGACACTGTATTCTCGACGAGCGCGCCGGCAGCTTCGACGCCCTGGGTCGAGATTCAGAAATCGATCGCGCCTCAAGACTACGAGACGATTTCTCCTCAACATCTTCCAGACCTTGCCGATCAGAAACTGGCTACGCCTGACGACGTAGCCAGACTACTGGAGTCGGTCATGTTGATCGAAAACTCGGTCTAGCACTTCCAGATTGACGTTCAGGAATTTTCCTGCTTCTCTGCTAGCCATTCTTGGAAGCGGATCTCGACTGGCTCGCGATTCTTGAACCACCATTCAAGATCGATGACAAACTGCCGGTCGATGACTTGCGGCGCTCCCGGAAGAGTCGATTGGGCGCTGCTTTCAAGCAGGCTGTATGCGGCAGAGTTCGTGGGTCCGAACGGAAACAGCTGAGTGAACGCCGCCGAGACCTCTGGGCGAGTAGCGAAGTTCAAGAAGTCCATCGCCATATCCCGTTCTGGAGCGCCATTGGGAACGACCCACGAATCTCCAAGTATTTGCGACTGATCCCAGGAAAGATCGACAGTTGCGCCACTGGCGGCAAGTTCAAGAATTCGATCGTGCCACGCCGCAACCATTGTTAGATCTCCAGCGGCGATCATCTGTGTCGGCTGAGCCCCCTGGCGCCACCATAATGCGATATCGTCGAAGATGACATTCAATCGTTGAAATGCCAGATCGACGTTGAGCGGATAGAGTTCGGCGAGAGTTATACCGTGGGCCAACAAGGCGAATTCCAGCGTCCCGATGGGTGATTCCTGAAATCCACGAAAACCGGGATAGTTAGCGACATCCCAAAAGTTCTCCCAATTGCGTGGCACCGGATTCATCAGTCGACTCCAGGGTGTTGTAGGCCAGAACCGTCGCGTAGAGATTTGCCCCAACACCATGCTGCATCACGAACGGGGAAAAAAGGTCAGTTTTGTTAACAATGCGATAGTCGACCTCATCGAGGATCGCGCTGTTCGCCAGCGGTAACACTTCTTCTGCTGGCACGTCGCAGACGCTCCACAAAACCTCGGCCGTGTTGACTTGATTTCGCAACTCCTCCAGGTCAGTTCGAACCCTACGCACGGTAGCACCCGTCAGTCGCTGGAACGGTTCGAAAATGGAGTTGACCTGCGCATTCAGGTAGTTGCTGCCTTCATCCCCGGGAGTCGCGACGACGAGCGTCCGGCCTTCCCATTTGCGTGGATTCGAATATCCGGCAACTTGCGTGAGGATTGGCGTGACCATCGAATCCGGATCGACGGTTGGCACGTCTTCTCCGGGTTCGGAGCGGCAACCAGCAAGGAATGCAATACTTGCACCTGAAGCGATTTGCAATAGCCGCCGCCGCGATAGCTTCTTTGCCATCGAACTCCTCGAAATGACGCGGGTCTGACTAGGTCGTCGATTCTGCTTCTTGTGCGTTACCCGTGTCGTCTGCTTCGTCATCCGCCCCGCTGAAGCGATCGCGGATAAAATCGAACGTCTGACTAAAGCGACTACCCATTGCACCAGCTTCGCGGCTCAAGGCCTCTCGCCAGTAGGTGTTCATCTGCCCCATGCGGCGGAATTTGCGATAGCGGGACGCTGCCAGGCGCCTACCGTCGTCGTCGTCGATAGTCCCAAGAGCCCATGTTACCGCGTCGCGCACAAGACTCGCAGCAAAGTCAGGGTCAACGTGCGCTCCTCCGTCAGGTTCCGACACCAATGTGTCCGCGACCCCAAGCCGCACGCAATCGCGGGCGGTCAGTTTCAAGGACTGCGCGAGCTCCGGCGCTCGTGCAGCATCTCTAAACAGAATCGCCGCGGCACCCTCCGGAGCAATGACCGAATATATCGCATGCTCTTGCATGAGGATGCGGTCACCAACACCAAGCGCGAGCGCGCCGCCGCTCCCACCTTCCCCGATAATGACCGAGACCACCGGCACCGGTAGAACGCTCATCTCGGCGAGACATTCGCTCAGCGCGGAAGCCAAACCTCGAGCTTCCGATTCGATACCGAGATATGCGCCAGGGGTGTCGATGAAAGTCACGACCGGACAACCGATACGGGACGCAAGTCGGAGAGCTCGTAGCGCCTTGCGATACCCCTCAGGGAGAGCCTGCCCGCCGCGACGCGATACGTCACCGTGTCCTCGTTCTAATCCGACAATCACCACCCCACGCCCTGAAATCTCGCCCAGGCCACAGATCATGGCGGGATCATCACCGAAAACCCGGTCTCCGTGTAACTCCACAAATTGCGGCGAAATGCGGCGAATATAATCAATCGTCGTTGGGCGGTCATCTCGGCGCGCCATTTGGACGACACCCCAGGCATCTTCCGGCAATACTTTCCGACCATCCGCCCGCGGTTCGCGGGCTTCCGGCAGATCGCGTCTTGATCTCGCGATGACGCGCAAAATAGTCGAAAGCGTGTCTCGAAGTCGAACTCTGTCAACAATGGCATCAATGAAGCCGTGTTCGAGGAGGTATTCCGACGTATGTGCTTTCGTCTCCGACTCCCCGGCGACTCCGTCAGTCGTCCCGGCGATGACGCGTGGTCCCGCAAATCCGATCAGTGCCCGTGGTTCGGCAAGAATTATGTCACCCTGAGATGCGAAAGACGCGTACATTCCGCCGGTAGTGGGGTCGGTCAAGATCGAGATATAGGGTATTTTGCGTTCATGCGCCCGGCGCGCTGCAGCCGCCGTCTTTGCCATTTGGACGAGGCTAAGCATTCCCTCTTGCATACGAGCACCACCGGACGCGACGATCGTAATGATTGGAACGCGGCGGTCAATCGCCTGTTCAAACGCCAATGCAATCTTCTCCCCGGCAACCGAGCCCATGCTGCCACCAAGAAACCCGAAGTCGACAGCGGCAAGGATGACTTCGTGACCCCGTATGGTGCCGCGCCCTGTAAGGACTGCTTCATTCAAGCCGGTGCGCTCGCGTGCCTGGGCGATGCGCTCCCGATATGGCCTCGAATCGCTAAATTCGAGTGGGTCGACCGAGACGAGATCAGAATGGCTCTCGCTAAACGAATCTTCGTCCAGGAGCATACGAACTCGCTCCCACGCGCCGATTCGTGCGTGATAGTGGCATTCGGAACAGACGCGATACCGGATCCACCGTTGGTCGCGACTTACCTCGGAGTTGCAGTTCTTGCATCGCTCACTGTCTGGAACATCCTGGTCTGTATTGATTGTCGTAGGTGTGATCATTTAGCCCTCTGCCAGTAAATTCTGGTACGAGTATACGCAAGTGCCGCTACGCCTTAGCAGATTGGTATTGCCCAGCGACGGCGCGATTAAATCATCCTCATTTCATCACTCAGGGGCTATCCCGCCCCAGCCCTAACTCGTCTGCGAGTGGATTGCGCGAGGCGACTTCAATGGACTATTAGGCGATCGAGGTGTAATTCCGTATCGGTGACGCGACGACGAAAAAGAATGCTGCCAGGAACCCACCACTCGCAATAACAAGGGTAATTGGCACGCCTACGAATTCACCTAGTAGACCACCGGATATCGCGCCTAATGGCGTCATACCGCGCCCGAAGAACTGGAAAACGGAATTGACTCTCCCCAAATAACGATCCGGGACGGCAGATTGACGTATTGCTAGCTCATTGATTTGCGCGACGATGTACGTCATCCACTGAAGGAGTTCAGAACTCACCAACATGATCAGCGCAACGCCTGGAAACAGGACTGCCAGCGGGATAGTGACTCCAAACACTCCGAATAGTAACTGGCCGCCAACGAGCGAACGTCCCGGCCCGGCTCGCTTCGATAGCCAGTTGGCCACCGAAGCTCCAGCAAGCGAGCCGATTCCCCCGGTGGCAAATACGACGCCAATTGCAGTCGCGCCAAGTTCCAGGTTGTCGGCCATGAAAAACACATAGACAGCGAAGAACATTCCCGACGAAAAGTTCCTCAAGAGCTTGGAGTAGACCATCGCTCGCAGTAGTTCGTGCCGAAAGACGAATGTCAGTCCTTCATAGATATCGCGACGAATGCTACTCGCGACCTCTAGACGACGGTCCAGAGTCTGCTCCGACCTGATGCGCAATATAAATACCGCGGACAACAGGAAACTAACGGCATCAACCATTATCGCCAACGGAGCGCCGGCGACTCCGACGAGGACTCCACCGATGCCTGGACCCGACACCTGAGCGACCGAATCGCTCACTTGTAACTTGCTATTCGCTTCGACAAGTTGGTCTCGCCGAACGATCGACGGCAGGACTGTCAACCACGAAACGTCGAATATGACACTCGAAGATCCAACCAGCAACGCGACGACGTAGAGCATCTCGATTCGCAACGCGCCGAGCCACCAGGCCACGGGCACAGAGATGAGTAGCACTCCACGGACGAAGTCAGCCGCGATCATCAGTGGGCGTCTTCGTACCCTGTCGACCCAGGCGCCGACGAAGAGTCCAATGACGAGAAATGGAGCGGTACCTGCCGCCGTGAGAAATCCCATCTGAGCCGGGCTCGCATCAAGCGTCAGAACTGCCAACAGTGGCAACGCAATGATGGAAATTTGCGAGCCAAACTGGGAAACTGACTCCGAAATCCACAGATTTACAAAGTCCCGGTTTCTACGAAGGCTCGGGGACGCATCGTCTTCAGCGCTGGACACGAACTTTACTTGTGAGGGACATGATAAGAACTCCCGATTGAGAAATCGGGAGGCGAGATCGCCAGGCGATTTACCTCCCGCTATCCGGTTTGCCGTTTTCGCCGGATAGCGGTCGGACGATCATCGGTGGGGAGTCACCTGCGATCCATCGTTTAGTTGGCTGAATGAGCGATATCATCGATCGCAAACCTCATGGTGATCAGACATCCGCAGGCGCAGGATAACATAGCAAGAGCTGGCGTACATCATTTCGGCATGCTATCAGTCCGTCGCTCGATTGAACGAGGGTCGAGCGCGTCCCGCAGCGCATCGCCAACGAGCGTCAGCGTCAGCACCGTGACGAAGAGGAGAACGCCAGGCGCGACAGCCATCCACCAGGCACGACTCAACAAGCGCTGTCCATCCCGAAGCATGTTGCCCCAGGTCGCAGTTTCGGGATTGACGCTCGCGCCCAGAAACGAGAGCGACGCTTCCGCGAGGATCGCATAGGCGGCGATAAATGCAGCTTGGACGATGAGCGGTGAAACTGCGTTTATGAGCACGTGACGGCGCAGAATCTGGTCGTCTCGCAAACCTACGGCCCGAGCGGCTTCAACGTAAGGCAGTTCTCGAATGACGAGCGTCATTCCGCGCATGAGTCGTGCCACAACCGGAATGTATACGAGCGACAACGCGAGGATAACGCTCGACTGTCGCGCTCCGAGCGATATCACGACGGCAATGGCCAGGAGCACTCCAGGAAAGGCCATGAAACCATCCATCGTACGCATTATCAGCGCATCGAAGCGTCGATAGTAGCCAGCGACGAGACCCAGCAGCACCCCTGCCAGCGTGCTAAGCGCAGTCACAATCGAGCCAATGACGAGCGAAACTCTCCCGCCATAAAGCAAGCGTGAAAAGATATCCCGGCCCAGATCATCGGTTCCGAGAAGGTGACTCGTAGACGGTGATTGCAGCCGGTCCACCGGATCGATCAAGGTTGGATCATAGGGTGCTATTAGAGGAGCGAATATCGCACCAAGACTGATGACAAGCAGAATTGCCAGACTGGCCGCCGCAACTTTCGAACGCAGCAGATGGACGTACCACGATCGGCGTCGATCAGGCTGGTACCTCGCGCGCCAGCCACTCTGCCGGGATCGTACGGATGGTCGAACCGAGAGGCTAGCCCGACCAGCTGACACGTTCCACCCGGACACGCGGATCGATTGCCACATAGAGTATGTCGACGAGGAGATTGGCCAACAGATAGGCGAAGGCAATAACCATCACAACGCCCTGGATTATCGGAAAATCGCGACGCCCGATGCTATTGACCACTAGCTGCCCCATCCCCGGCAGATTGAACACCGTCTCCACAACTACCGCCCCACCAAGAAGGTCCCCCAATGTGTACCCGAAGACCGTGACAGCCGGAATGAGGGCATTGCGCAACACATGACGAGTCGTTACGATCCAGGGACTCAAGCCTCGAGAGACCGCCACTTTGATGTAATCCTCCTGGATGACATCCAGCATCGAAGTGCGGATCAAGCGCGCAGGGAGACCGGCTATCGAAATGCCAAGTGCAAAGCTTGGCAAGATCATCGACTCAATATGTCCAATGGGGTCTACGGTGAAAGGAACATAGCCACCGGATGGCAACCATTGAAGGACGACAGCGAACAACAGGATCAGCAACATCCCGAGGAAGAAGTCCGCAATGGCCGTTCCCGAAAGAGCCAGTATCAACAATGCTCGGTCGAATAGGCTATCGCGATATAAGACGGCCAGAATCCCACCCGGTACGCTGACACAGATCGCAATGACCAACGCATAAATAGATAGCTGCAATGTGGGCACCGCCCGCTCTCGGATCGCCTCAATTACGGTGCGATTGAGAAAGATCGAACGACCGAAATCCAATCGAACGACGTTGCCTATCCAACGCGGATACTGGATGATGAGGGGCTCATTGAGCCCAAGATCGTGCTGTAAGTCCTCGACCTGTTCAGGCGTCGCATCGGGTCCTAGCATGACCGCAGCCGGGTCGCCGGGGGTGAGGTGGATGAGGAAAAACGTGATGGTGCCGACGATGAGCATCACCGGTACCACCAATATGAGTCGCCTGACGATGTAGGCGATCATTCACCGAGCCAGGCGTTAGAAAACTCCGGTTGCATTTCCGTCGGACCGATACCTTGAAGCGAAGAAGCGCGTGCCAGCACCCGGCGAATGTTGCCGATCTTGAGTCGAGGTACATCGTCGTAGAAGAGGTATTGAATCTGCTCCCAGATCTCATAACGACGATCCAGGTCCGCCTCCGTTTGCAAATCTCCGAAGAGCGCGTCTTTTTCGTCATTCTCCCACCAACCGGTGGCAGAGCTTGTCAGGTTTCGCATGACCGGGTCCGGTCGGAAACTTGCTGAGGCTGTGTACGTATCCCAGGCAGAATCGTCACTTCGACGATCGCTCAACGTTGCGCCGTCGAATACCTGAAGATCGACCGCAAAACCGATGGCTTCGAGCTGCTGTTTGATCGTCAGCGTCGCATTGTATTCTTGCTGGACTTCCTGAGTGACCATCATCCTGATCGGAGTGCCATCGTAGCGAGAGTTCTTCAGAACTTCTGCAGCCTGATCTGGATCATGTTGATTGAAGAATTCTGCACCAGCATCTGAATACCAGGTGCTCGCTCCAGGCACTAGTTCAGGAGTCAATTCAAAGAAGCCCTCACCGACTGCCGCCAGCATGATCTGCTCGTGATCGAGCGCCATCTGAAGCGCCCGTCGCACGTCGTGATCGACAAGAACTGGCGACCGTAGATTGAGAACGATGTTGAGCCAGCCATCAGCTGGCAATGTCTCAACTTCCAGCCCCTCATCGTCAGCGAGAACCGGCATCTGATCCGAACTGATTGTTTCGACAAAATGGTAGTCCCTGGCCTGCATCCCTGCGATGCGCGACGCTTCGTTGCGGACTGGAATAAAGTCGATGCCGTCTAGATACGCAGACTTGGCCCCGGCGTACCCGTCAGGTTTCTGGTCAACCTGCACGATAGTCATCGAAACGTTCAAGCCTGACATGTCGGTCTGGCAGCCATTCGACGATTCGATAAGGTCCTGTGCCAACATATTCCGAAAGGTCAGTCCCGGTCGAGGCGTCAAGGACAGACTTGGGATATATCGAACAACCCTGCAATTGCCTGCAGAGCGCCATCCGAAAAACGCCATATTGCTCGGTCATGTGGAAGTCCATCGTCAGATCATCGACCTCTTCAATCTCCCTGACCGCTTCCATCAAGCCCTCGCCAAGCCCGGAAATCTTCGACCATCGCTCAATCGAAGTGATCACGTCGGAAGCCGCCAACCGTTCGCCGTTATGGAACTTGACGTCGTCTCGAAGCACAACACGATGTCGAAGCCCATCATCAAGCACTTCGTGAGTATCAGCAAGGAGTGGCACCGGACGGTACTCGGCATCCCAGGTGAACAGAGTTTCGTACGCATGGCTACAAATGAACAGCACGATTGAGTCGGTCGTTTGATGGATATCCAGGTTTGGTGGATCGCCCGTCAAAGCTACCTTCAAGACTCCACCGGTCAAATCGTCGCTCGCCGATTGCGTCCCGGCCTTGGTGGCGTCTCTGCCAGAAGATGAATCATCTGAACCACAGGAGGCAAAGATCGCGGACACTCCGACACCGCTAGCAAAAACGGCACCCATACCCAACAGCCGCCTTCGGGTAAGCATCTTTGTCCTTACATCAATTCTCATTAATCCACCCACGCCGAAGGCTATTCACCACCTGACGCCAACCGATTCTAACCGAGGGCTCGAACTCCGATCTCCAGATGTCTTTGTCACAGTTGCAACCGCTACTCGGTTTCTTCAGGTCTAGTGAATGGATTGCCGCGCATTTTGAGAAGCCAATCTGGCATCTTGGTTTCACCCAGTACACGGTTCAGCACGTGCATCTCCACCAGGCGCTGACTTTGAGTCATAAACCAGTCACCCTGCTCGATTCCGGCGCTCTCCGCCAGTGCCGCGTCATGATCCATGAAGGTGACTATCCGATCTCGCCACGCCCTGATGTCGTCTTCACTCAAAGCTTCTGTTCCGGGCGGTTCGATTTCGCCTGAAACCCATTGCCTACTCACCAGGACGCCAAGATCCGTCATTTGCCATCGAAAGCCGTCATTGGCGCGTTCGATGTAGCCATTCTCGCCAAGGTCGACGATCTGCTTGATCAGCACCGCTGTTTCGACGACTTCACCCGTCATCTGCTGGTGGATCAATCCAGCGCGGCCGGCTACGTTCATTTCATCCAGCGGCTGACCGTTATTCTGCGCCAGGACGATAAGAACTAAAGGTCGGTAGGGATTGGAAGTAAACCAGCCCATGACCTCCATCCAACTAATATCTGCCATTGTGGACTCCTTCACCTTGTTTGTTGATCACTCTGCCAACCGATCGCGTACCTATTCTGGACAAATGCCGGGAAGTTGCAAGTCTGCCAGCGTCTGGAGGGACTGCCGATGATTCCTGCCCGCGGTAGACTACGCTCGGCGCATTCGCAGTGGAACGGTTGGAGATTCACTTGGCTATCCTCAATCCCGGCGAACGAGAGTTCATTCGCCGTATGCCGAAGGTTGAGCTCCATGTTCATCTGGAAGGGAGCGTCTACCCTGAGACGATGCTTCAACTCGCCCGCAAACATGGTCGCACGCTTCCATTCTCAACACACGATGAAGCGCAACGCTGGTTCAAATTTCGTGACTTCCCGCACTTCATCGAAATCTATATAGAAATATGCAATTGCCTGCGCGACGAAGAAGACTACGAATTTGTGACTATCGAGATGGCGAAACGGGCTGAGGCCCAGAACTTACGCTATATGGAAGTGACGTTCGCTCCCGTCTCGATACTCAACCCGCGAACCTCCGCCGTCCCCGATGTTGTAATCGCCGGCTTAAGATCAGGAGCTGAGATCGCCGCTCGCGATCATGGCGTCGAGATGCAGTTCATTTTCGATCCAGTTCGCGGACAGAACTCCTGAAGAAGTGTTTGCAAGCGCCAAATGGTGGAGTGCCAATGCCGGAGACCGGCTGGTCGGTTTCGGCCTGGGTGGCCTGGAGTTCGGTAATCCCGCCAGCCGCTTTACCGACGCCTTCAAACTGGTGCAAGACGCTGGCGCGCGGATCTCGCTGCATGCCGGCGAAACCGATGGACCGCAAAGCGTTCGAGACGCCCTTGAAACGGGGGCCGAGAGAATTGGTCACGGTGTCCGTGCCATCGAAGATAGCGAACTTGTCGAAGAATTGGTTGACAGGGGCATGCTTCTCGAGATATCCCCAACCAGCAATATCTGCCTCGGAGTCTACCCGGACTATGCTGATCATCCTTTCAGACGCTTGGCCGACGCCGGAGTAACTGTGACGGTCAACAGCGACGATCCACCGATGTTCAACACGACGCTGACGCGTGAATTTGAAGTACTGATCGAACACTACGACTACGATCTGAACGATCTGGTGGGGTTCACCCGCAACGCCATCGAGGGTTCATTTCTGCCGGTCAAAGAGCGACGTGATCTGGAAAAGAAGTTCGATACAGAAATAGAGACGTTGGCAACGGAACTATCGATCGATCAACTCTTAGAGTAAGCCGCGTAGATCTTCCGGTTTATGCCCACGACAAGTCGCCAACGATTCCTTCGTCGTGCTCTTGTTTTGGAAACTCGTAGAAATCCAACCACCGTATTCCCGCAAAAGACCAACTAATGCCTAACGCCGATCAAGTCATCAGCTTGCTGCATCGCCGGAATCGTTGATGCCAGTCACAGCCAGCGATGATACGATTGTGCTGAATCTCACGAACGACGTTTTAGCCCGACATCAGCCCCTCAATCTCGACTGCATTCCAAGGGCTAATTTAGACAGATCATGCTGTAGACCAGGTCGTGGAGGACCGATGGAACGTGACATTCCAGCGCAGGATCGAACGATCCCGGATATTGTAATCAGGCGCCTGCCGATCTATCGGCGGGGGTTGCAACACCTTCTTCAACAAGGTCAGACAACAATCTCGTCGAGCGATCTCGCGAATGCAATTGGCGTCACCGCTGCTCAGATACGGCGGGATCTGTCATATTTTGGTCGCTTTGGGAAGCAAGGCAAAGGCTATGACGTCCCATCACTTGTTGATGCCATTCAACAGATCCTCAATATCGATCGTCGCTGGGATGTCGGTTTAGCCGGTTTCGGCCACCTCGGCCAAGCGATTGCGGACTATGGCGGATTTGAGCCCTCTTCATTCCGGATCCGCGCAATCTTCGATCGATCACCTGAGCTGATAGGGCAACATAGTGCGCGAGGTGTCGAAATCCTATCTGAAGATGCGATCCCCGCTAACGTCAGACACCTCGGTATTCGCATGGGAATCGTCGCGGTTCCAGCCGACCAGGCGCAGGACGTCACCGACAAATTCCTGGAGGGCGGCGTCGAGGCGATTTTGAACTACGCCCCGGTGACGCTACATGTCCCGGCTGGCGTCTGGGTGAGAGAAATCGACCCGATCAGTCTTATGCAATCGATGACATACTATCTTGACGGGAAGCCGGAACCTGAAGAGATTCAGAGTAAAATCCCAACCCAGATGGCCGACGTCGCAGGTTCCTGACCTCGCATACGGGTGCTAGTCATATCTCCTGCAACAGGCATGTGTAGTTATGGCTGGCGCGATCTATTAAGATCGCCAATTTCCTCCCGCCGGTATCAACGCGGGAGAAAACTGGCTATATCGCAGACGAACATGACATTCTTCGATCGGACTACGCTATGTTCGCGTTTCCTCACCAACGCTCTTGATATCCAGCGCATCCCGCAGACCATCTCCAAGCAGGTTCAACGCCAGTACCGTGAACATGATTGCCAGTCCGGGGAACGCGCTTATCCACCAGGCGCGCCGAATGAAATCACGCCCTTCGTTCAGAGCCAATCCCCACGTGGGAGTCGAAGGATTGACGCCGATTCCAAGAAACGTCAATCCTGACTCAGCGAGAATACCCAGTCCAACCGCAAATGTCGCAAGAATGATAACTGGCGCAAGGAGATTCGGAAGAATGTGGCGCACCATGATGCGCCAGTCCCGCGAACCAATTGCTTTAGCGGCGATGACGAATTCCTCTTCTCTCAAACTCAGGACTTCTCCACGCACGATGCGCGCAAAATCGTCGATGTAGGCTATCGCAATCGCGATGACGACATTACGAGCGCCTGCGCCAAAGATGGCAACCATCCCAACCGTCAGGATGATGACCGGAAAAGCCCAGATAAGATCGATTATTCGCATGATCAGGCTGTCAACCCAACCGCCCCGATAGCCAGCGATCAGGCCCAGCGCGACCCCAACGATTGCGGCACTGGCAGATGCGAGAATTCCAATCGTAAATGAGACCCGGGTTCCGACGATGATCCGGCTGAACAGGTCGCGGCCGAAGGAATCCGTACCCATGAAATGATCGCGGCTAGGTGGCTGGAAGAGCTTGAAATCCGATGCGTCTGGATCATGAGGCGCCACAAGTGGACCAATGAGAGATATAAGAATCAAGCCGAGCACAAAGACCAATCCAACATATGCCTTCGGTTGTGAGCGCAGGCGCCTCCACACACGACTGCCACTGGCCGCTCGGCGCTCTTCCGCCATCGTATCGAGCATTGTGCCGGCAGCGGCGCTGCTCGTGTTTAGGGGGGTTGCGTTGACGAAGCGGTCGTCGCTAGTCATAGTGAATCCTCGGATCCAGGAACGTGTAGATGATGTCAACAATAAGATTGGCCATCACAAACACGACCGATGTAAAGAGAATTATCCCTTGTGCAACCGGGTAATCTTTGTCAAAAATCGCGCCAACGAGAATACGGCCCATTCCACGAATGGAGAAGACAAGTTCGATGACCACTGCCCCATTTATCAGCAGCGCTAGCTGGATTCCCGCGATCGTCACGATTGGAATCAGTGAATTCCGCAACGCGTGGCGGATGATAACTTGACGCTCAGAGATTCCCTTCGATCTCGCCGTACGGATGTAGTCACTCCCCATCACCTCGAGCAATCCGGTTCTGACGAAGCGCATGAGAATTGCGGCGAGACCTGTGCCGATCGCTACCGAGGGAAGGATGAGATGCTCAAACCACGGCCAGATGCCCTCGCTGATTGGGGAGTAACCGATGGCCGGAAGCCAATCCAGCTTTACGGCAAAGATGAGAATCAGGATGATCCCAAACCAGAAACTTGGCATCGCAACCCCGGCGAACGCGACCAAACTGGCCCCGTAGTCCAACCATGTGTTGCGGCGAAGTGCGGAAAGAATTCCGGCAGGTATAGCAATGACGAGCGCAAAAGTGAAAGAGATAATCGTGATGCTGGCAGTCTTCGGCAGACCCGTCTTAATTGCCCCCGTCACCGTCTCACTGGACGCGATCGACTGGCCGAGGTCGCCGGTGATCATGTTTCCCATCCATTTGACGTACTGAACGTAAACCGGTTGATCGAGCCCGAGTTTCTTCTCCACCTGAGCCGCAGCTTCGGGCGTATATTCTTCGCCCAGCAATTGCACGACTGGATCACCAGGGATCGCCCGTAAACCGAAAAAAACGAGCGTAGCAACACCCCAGATGATGAAGATCGAGTGAATCAGCCGCCGCAAAATGTAGCGGGTCAACGGATCCCTCCATTCATTTTGCTTGCACTAGAGCGTGGTGTGTTGCACACACCACGCTCTAGCTCTGGCGCTTACTTCTCGATGTAGACAGACTCCAGCGGGCGGATTTCCGGAATTGCTCTCAGGCCTTTGACATAGCCGTGGTGAGCGACGAAATCAAGACTATGCGAGAGGAACGCATAGACAACGTTCTCGTTGAGGTACTGCGCAAGATCTCTCCACGCCTGGCGTCGCACCTCAAGGTCCGAGGTCGATCTGGTCAACTCCATGATGGCGTCTGTATCGACACCAGAGTAACCGTATGTGTTCCAGGGTCCTTCAGAGTAGAAGAAATTCCAGTTACCGTCGTCCGGATCGGCATCAACCACACTGCCGTTGATGTTCATGTCGTAGTCGCTGGCGAGCCACTGCTCGTTGTTGGCGGCGGACTGTTTGATGTCAAGAGTAAGTTCGACACCGATTTCAGAGAGAATGTCCCGCATCACTTCGCGATTTCGTTCGCCACCGCTGGCTCCGATAATCGTAGCCGTGGTGCCGACGATCCCTGCCTCTTCGGCAAGTCGTTTCGCTTCTTCCAGATCGTAACCCTGCGGATTCTGGCTAGGATCGTCAACGTCGATTTCCTCGTAGACCCAACCAAAGGCCGGGGCGATCGCGTTGTAGGCGGGGATAGCGAGGCCCAGATAGGCCGTGTCGATATAGTCCTGCCGATTAATGGCTTTACTCACCGCCATACGCGCGACCGGATTGTCCCAAGGCGGTCGGTTGTAGTTCATCGCAAGGCCTTCCCAGCTTGTGCCGGGAAGTTGAACAAGCGTCAGGTCTCCATTCGATTTGATGATATCAACGCCGGTCGTCGGGACTCTATAGAGAATATCTACGTCGCCAGCTTCGAGCGCGCTAACCTGGCTGGAAGGTTCTGAGATGACTTGAATCACGACTTCGTCAAGCAGCGCCACATTTCCGTGGTACTCATCGAAGCGCTCCATCGTGAAGCCAACGCCGATTTCGCGAGTGCCTTCGACGATCTTGAACGGTCCATTACCAACCGGTGCCTGCGAAAACGCCTCGGCGCCCATTTCTTCGAAAGCCCGCTTGCTGATTGGGGTCAACGCACGGCCGGGGCCGCGGCTACAGGCTACCGCCAGGAATGGCGCAAAGGGGTCGGACAATGTGAGTGAAAGTGTCAGGTCGTCCGTGGCAACGATTTCAGTAATGTTCGAGAGTTTGTTCGCGTGTGGTGACGCGAAGTCAGGGTCGATATTGCGCTCATATGTGTAGACAAAGTCTTGAGCAGTGAGGGAATCGCCATTGTGATGAGTGAGGCCGTCAAGAATGGTAAACGTGTACTGTGTACCGTCTTCTGAGACCTCCCAATCCGAGGCCATGTCGGCGACGAGTCCGAGATTTTCATCAAACTGAACTAACGCCGAGAACAGATTGGTGATGAGTTCACCCGCAACAACGCCCTGGTTCACGAGCGCGGGATCGAGTTGGGTGATCTGAGAGATCGGATATCCGACGGTGAGCGTGCCACCAGTCGAGGCGGTCTCTGGAATGGTCGGCGTTGCCTCCGCAGCGGTACCGCTCACGACAAGCGTGCTCGTCGGCTCGGCAGGTGCCTCTGTTGGCGCCGGCGTGCTCGTCGGCTCACCGGCTGCTACGGTGTCGGTCGGTGCAGCCGGAGCTGACGTGGCAGTCGGCTCAGCAGCCCCTCCGGACGTCGCCGTCGCTGCCGTATCATCGTCATCGTCGCCGCCACAGGCAGCGAGCCAGCTGGCAAACGGTATCGCCCCGGTTGCCAAGCTGAGTTTCACCATTGTGCGTCGTGAAACGCGAGGTCCGCTCAGGACACTCCAATCGATGTTTGGAAATTTTCGCTCTGTTCGTTCTTCGTCCACTGTGTTCGTTCCTCCTTGTGTTGAACTTCTCAGTTCAGTTTGGCACCCACCGAACCTCTGCCCCCTCGGTTCGGAACTAATTGCTACTTCCGGTGCGCCTCACCGGTGCCACCTCCATTCGACTATTCAGCGCTACTGCTTCTAACTAGGTGTACGTCTGATTCACTTCGTTCGACCTTATTTCGCTGCTCGATGAGTTCTTCCAGTATGAACTCCTCAACCTTTTGAAGATGGGACAGCATCTGTCGCCTTGCTGCTACTGGGTCGCCATCCCGAATCGCCTCAAATATGGCCACGTGATGCGCGTATGAGATTTGCCGCCGTTCCAGGATGAAGGATCGGCCCGCCTGGTAGCCGCGATGAACGAGCGTGTTGAGCAATTGAATGACTTGATCGGCGGCGCGATTACCGGTAATCCGCGCTATACCGCTGTGGAACTCCCTATCCAGAGTACGGGTCACATCTGACTTGCTCGTACTGTTGTGAGGTTCTTCATGACGCTTGAGCATCTCACTAAGCCACTCAATATCCTCGGGGCTTGCTCTCACAGCTGCCCGCTCAGCCAAAGCTGGCTCGACAATGCGCCGCATCTCCCAAAGATCGCTGACGTCGTCATGACTTGCTTCGAATATCATCGCGAGAGGTGACTCGATGCCAAAAGCGGAAAAATGCCTTACGACTGTTCCGCCGCCATGGGTTGTCTTGACGATCCCGGCAATCTCAAGGCCACGAAGCGCTTCGCGCAGACTGGCGCGACTGACACTGAGCCGGCTAGCTAACTCGCGCTCAGGCGGCAGGCTATCACCTGCCGATAATGTGCCGTCACGTACCATGCTGCATATTTGCAAAGCAACGCGTTGGGATATGCGCTCTTTCCGGATGGGCTCTATCGAAAGCCCCTTCTCCATCACTCCCCCGAACTGGGTCAGTGGTCCGACCAATTTAAGTAACGTCACTATAGTTTGAGATCCCGACCACGTCAACACCCTAAGCGAATTCCGACAATGGAGCACGATGCACCTGTCCAACGAAGGAGCGTGCCGACAAGCTAGTGAGGGCAAACGAGGTTGGGATTACAGTTGGAGCAGGCTGAACGGATGTCTGCTGTTGAATCTGAGAATCGCAGATATCCCAGCCAAATTAGAGATCCTGCGAATCCCCTTACCGAAACTTTCATACAAACCAGTTTTCGATTTGGTTACCAGACGTTCATTAGGTTCTTTGGGCGCCTCCGAAATCGTCGAGAAATCGATCAAGGGCGGACCACAACTTCGATCTCAGGTTGCACCCGTTCTTATTAGATCTAAGAGTAGGCGCAATGCCGGTTCGCGAATTGGAAAAGACACTCAACGGCGTAACGCCAGCTAGAGCAAGAAAATTTGCACCGTAACCGGTTCGGAGAATTGGGAGTTCTAACGCAGCATAGGTAGAATCCAGGTGATTCTGCCTCGTGGCAAGAACGACGGTCCAACCGGGAAGTGGGGTCTCGAGGACCGAAATAGCCGCAGTGAGCCGTCATACTGGGATATCAAGCTCTAGCGGATCAGGGGAAGGGAACCTCACTGATGCAGCGGACCAAGTGGCCCGTTTGGCGGGTTGCTGCCTCATTATCCATGTTAGTCATTGTTGCGGCCTTTGCCATCCCGTCGCTGGCTCAAGACGCCGTGCAAGAAGATGTAAATATCGAACCTGTCGTTGTCGATCCTTCTATCCAGGCGGTTTGGGAGATGACCGACGGGCAGATTGTCAACGGGAAGGTACAGCGCAGCTGGGCCTTCGGTCCCGAACCGATCGCGGCGGCATACGAGTATTACGCGCAGAGTCCAACTCAATTCCGAAAGCTCGTATATTATGACAAGGGAAGACTCGATCTCCTCAATCCACAGTCTCCAGAGGGATCGATCTGGATGGTTTCCGGCGCGCTGCTGACGTCCGAACTGCTTTCCGGTCGAATTCAACTAGGGGAAGAGGAATTTGTTTCTCGCGAACCTGCGGAGATTCCGCTGGTTGGCGATCTCGAACAACCAAACCCAGTTACCTACGCAACGCTTGCCAGGCATTCGTCGGTACAACCGGTGTCAAATGAGCTCACGAATCAGGACGCACCGCGAGAAATTGCGACACGCAACCTCAATCAGGTAGGAAAGCAAGTAACCGAGCTCCTCGCGCCTGATGGCTCGATCGAGCCGGGCGCTATCGTCGATCAGGACGTGACGATTGTTGAATATGAAGAACTCCAGGGTCACAACGTGGCAAGCCCATTTGCTGGCTGGGCACAGGATCTCGACATCCCGGCCCTCAATCTACTCGGATTGCCTGTCACTGAACCCTACTGGATCAATACAGAGATCGACGGCGTCCAAACGCTGGTGCTAATCCAGGCGTTTGAACGTAGAACATTGACCTATACACCTTCCAATCCCGACGGATGGAAGGTCGAATCCGGTAACGTCGGTTTGCACTACCGACTATGGCGTGGCCTGGAACGACCCGAACGACCTGAATTCGCGCGGATGGCGGCAGAGATCCCCTTCGGTGAAGAAGTTCTTGCGGCCGCTCGCGACGCATTCGTTGATCCCTATATCTTCGCTGCAATTTCGCTCAACTCAACGCGCGGCAATCCATTTGACGAGTCAGTCAATGGAGGTCACGGCTTGCTAGGCGCGCGCGAAGATGCAGCCCAACCTGATCTGGACCTGAACGACCCAGGAATCAACGCACAAGTCGCTGCAACTCAGGTTGCGACCGAAATGTACGCGGCCTGGGATTGGCCGACCATTCTTTCAAACTTCTATATGTTCGAGCAAAATGACGCCAGGCTCGAAGATGCTTCCAGGTGGGCGACCGTAGTCATGGACACGTCCGACCTCCTCCTCGCGGATTTCCCTCCGACTGGGCCGCGAATAGACCCGGTGCGCGAAGAGGGCAAAATTATCGGCGAAGGGCATGCCGCCTACTACAGCCCGAGCTACGATGCGGCCTGGTGGGAAGGCGCGATGGCTCGCCACGCCTCATGGGGAAATGCCGTTGATTCGTGGCAACCGGACCCGAATGGTTTCTATTGCGTGCATCCTGACTACTTGATCGGCGAACGCCTCAAGCTGGAAGCGAACGATCGCGTCCTTGAATGCACGATCGGCGACCAGGTCGCTGTGCCGCACCAGATCGCATGGCGGTCAAAGTGGGCGGTCGAGTTAAGCTGGTCGGCGTTCACCGCGCTGGGTCTGGACCGAAACAACGAAGTTGTCGTTAGCTACCTCGGTGATCGCATCATCGAGCCGACACCGACTCCAAATCCATCCGAAACGCCGGAAGCAACACCGCCATCATCAGACCTGGTGCCCGGCAAGACGAGTCCCGATCGCGTCGTTCCACCCCCGGCGGGCGATAGCCCATTGGTAACACCATCGGAAGCGCCCGATCCCGCATCGACAGCATCGCCAGCGCCAACCGAAGAGCCACCAATAGCCACGCCAGTGGATGGAACAGCGGTTCCGCAAACACCGACGATTACTCCAGGGCTGGATGCGCCGCAGCCTTCGCCGACCGCCGGCCTGTAATCGAAAGCGACCACGAGCGCTTGCGCTCTTGATGTTTCAGAAATAAAGAACCCGCCGGGAATTGTTCCCGGCGGGTTCTTTGCTTGAATCAGATCGAGCTAGCTGGTTGCCGCTTCGTAGCGGGCCGCAACAGCGTCCCAGTTGACGACATTCCACCAGGCTGCGAGATAGCCGGGTCGCGCATTTTGATACTTGAGATAGTACGCATGCTCCCAGACGTCAATGCCAAGTATCGGGGTCTTACCCGACATCAACGGGCTGTCCTGGTTCGGCGTGCCGAAGACTTCGAGTTCGCCGTTTCCGTCGACTGCGAGCCATGTCCAGCCACTACCAAATTGTCCAGCGCCGGCAGCGTTGACCTTTTCCTTCAGGCCATCAACTCCACCAAATTTGGCGTTGATCGCGTCGGCAAGGGCACCGCTTGGGCTTCCGCCGCCGTCTGGGCTCATGATTTCCCAGAACAGGCTGTGGTTTGCATGTCCACCACCGTTATTGCGCACGGCGGTTCGGATATTCTCGGGCACCGCATCAAGATCGGAAATGAGATCTTCGATGCTTTTGGATTCGAGATCGCTGTTGCCTTCGATGGCAGCGTTCACATTGTTGACATATGCGGCGTGATGTCGATCATGGTGGATCTCCATCGTGCGGGCATCGATGTGAGGTTCAAGTGCGTCATTCGCGTACGGTAGTTCGGGCAATTGGTATGCCAAGGCAGGTTCCTTTCTGTGTTCCGAGCCGGGCCGGTTCTGTAAAACGCTGCACCCTCGCAGCCTTCTACACTACTAGCTTAGTCCAGCTATTTACTCTGCCGCAATGGGTCAAATCACGTATGCCGGTTACATTCTCCGTCCAAATCTCGGCCGACCGGTTGCCGGTCGCGGTATTGCCGAGGCGATGCCGGCTTCCACCGCTTCGTCCAGAAGCGGCTGAAGCGTGTCAATAATCTCCGCCAGACGCCGACCTAGCTTTTGGGCAAAAGCGGCAGTCAGAGGCTCTAGCGGCCATACTTCGTAGAAATGTCCCCATGACTTCGTCCAGCGCTCAAGTTCAACATCTGCACCAAGCTGATGCTTCACTTCGACGACGAATTGATCAAAAAATGTCAACAGTTGCGACGTCGACTCCGGGCCGTCCTCGAAGTGCAACCCAATTTCGATCAGTGCTTGTTCGGTACTAATCATCAGCTCGTAATGGATCCGGTAGTTTGCGTTGAAATGGATCTTTAGAAGATTCATCGTTCTACGCGTATGAATCTCTTCAGATTCAGTCGACAACGCGGTTAGGCACGCCGCCTTCACGGCATCCATGAATTCGCGCCGGCGCAGTTGGCCGCTGGTCATCGGAGCCTCGCAGGTTCAAAGCACCTGCTTGCATGAGCAGCGAATATCCGGTAGACAGAACGGAGTAGAAACGCATGAAATGGAGCACGTCTTGTCATCATCACCTGCCTGGGAACAGTATCTAACGGAGAATCGCCAGCGACACCTGGACGAATTGTTCGAGTTCCTCCGGATTCCGAGTGTCAGCGCTATCCCGGACCACAAATCTGATATTCGCAGCGCCGCCGAATGGGTGGCAGCGAAACTATCTCGAATAGGAGTGCCGCGCGTCGAGATACTGGAGACAGCCGGCAATCCAGTCGTCTATGGAGAGTGGCTTGTCGAACCATCAAAACCGACGGCGTTAATTTACGGTCACTACGACGTTCAACCTCCCGACCCGCTCGATCTGTGGGAAACGCCCCCGTTCGAGCCGGATATTCGAAATGATCGCATTTATGCGCGCGGCGCGGCAGATGACAAAGGCAATCTCTTCATGCCGATTCGGGCACTGGAAGCGCTGCAGGCTACGTCGGGCGCACCACCGATCAACCTAAAGTTCAACTTTGAAGGTGAAGAAGAAGTCGGATCGCCGTCTCTCCCGCCGTTCGTTCGCGAGTATGCCGACCTGCTGGCCTGCGATTTCGTACTCTGTGCAGACGGCGGGATGTGGGGTCCGGATATGCCCTCCCTAACGCTCGGCACGAAGGGCGTTACCGGTGGACAGGTCAATATTCAGACTGCGTCGACCGATCTGCACTCCGGCATGTTTGGGGCGTCAGTTCAAAACGCCGTGCGTGCAGCAGCGCATCTGGCGGCGTCGCTACATGATGACGATCACAGAGTGGCCGTTTCAGGCTTCTACGACGATGTCATTCCGTTGACTGATGAAGAACGCGAAGACTTCGCCAGGGTTCCGTTCGATCCGATAGGACACTTGCAGGATATTGGCGCTACAGCGTTCGTCGGAGAAACAGGTTACACCCCGGTCGAACTCAATTGGGCGCGACCCACATTAGACCTGAACGGCATCTGGGGTGGCTTCTCGGGCCCCGGAACGAAGACCGTCACACCTGCTGAGGCGCACTTCAAGATCACATGTCGGTTGGTTCCCGATCAGGACCCGGACAAGATACTCGATCAAATCGAGTCGCACCTGATTCAGCACGCACCTCCTGGTGCGACAATCTCGTTCGATCGCGGGACGACCGGCGGATCGCGAGCATTCCGCGTGTCGCGGGAAAATCCGGCGATACAGGCCGCGTGGGAAACGCTCGGCGATCTCTACGATCGCGATCCCTACTATGTGCGGCTCGGCGGCACGTTGCCGATCGCAGCAACCTACCAGGAGGTACTTGGCGCTGACATGATCTTTTATTCCTGGGGTATGCCCGATAGCCGAGGTCACGCGCCAAACGAGAATTTTCAGTTGCGCTCATTTGACATGGCGCCCCGCGGCTATTGCGCGCTCCTCGAGCGCCTTGCGGGAGATTCGTAGCCCTACCACGAAGCTAACCAGCCGATTGCCAGCATGATCTCGTGAACTACGTTGGCAATCGGCCACTTTCAGCTAATTCGGTGCTTGATCTAGCTGGTGACGAAACTCGTCCCACCAGGAGATATAGCGTTCCATCCCCTCTTCGATCGATGTTTGCGGTTTCCATCCAAATTCAGTTGCGAACCTCTGAACGTCTAGCGGAGGTCTACCGGGACCACTGATATTTGGATTGAGATCTTCACTGGAAGGTTCCAGATCACACTCGATCGCCGGGAAACGCTTTCTCAGCTGTGTTATCACATCCCCTACCGTCGCTTGCGAACCTGATCCAAGATGATAGAGCCTATGTGACAACGATTCGGCAAACACCATCCTGGCAATGCCCTCTGCCGTTTCTTCTACATAGGTCCAATCGCGGGCTTGATCCAGGGGACCCGTCGCCAACTTGCCACCGAGCGGCGCATCTCGCAGCCATTCCCAGATAGGAGAGGTTCGCACCCTGCTGCCGGTCGCGCGCTCACCCGGGCCATAGGGCTGCGCGATGCGCACCGAAGCGGCCGCAAGATCGTAAAGATTTGCCCAACGTTCGACAATCTGCTCACTCGCATATTTGGTGATGCCATAGAGTGAGGTGGGACGCGCGACTATGCTCTCGTCAACAGTCTCGATTCCCACAAGATCGCCGATTGCGGATGGGCTTGAGACGTAAATGAATTTCGTGGCTCGGCGCGATACCGCAACCTGAAGGGCTTCGACGGTGCCTCCGACGTTCGAATCGACGATGTCGCGCGCGTCACTGCGCTCGACCGCTTCGGTAGTCGCTGTCACAACCGCAGCATGGACCACTGCATCCAACGAAGCCGTGGAAATCGTTTGGTCGAGATCCCCGTGTTTCGATAAATCGATGGTCAGATGTTCGATTGACGTGGACTCGTCGGTCAGGAAGGTCCTAACCCAGGAATCGTATGGGCCACGATCGGCGACGTATACTCGTGCTCCGCGACGGGCCAATGCTCGCGCGATATTCATCCCGACGAATCCGCGTCCCCCGGTGACCAGTACTTCCATTTACGTGCCTTCCTCACTGCATTTGACTTGTTCTACTGGTACGATGCCTCGCGAAAGGATAGCTTCAAATTCAGACTGGACGGAAACCAATGGCATCACTCGCAGAACGTGGACTCAATGTGATCGGGGTGCGCTATCGCGGTAGCACGCCTTCTCCCGGTGATGAACGCTCGGTGGATTTCTACCGGCAATACGGCGTTTACGGCGAGTTAGCAGATGGCGCTTCGTTCGTCGAACCAGCTTTCCCGGAAAATCTGCGAGACAATAGCCCGACGCTCAATCTCGGCATTATCGGTGGCCAAATAGCATCGGCAGTAGCTGACGGCGTTCAGCAAGGTCGAGGAACGGTCATGGTCGGCGGCGATTGCGCCCACATCACCGGAGTCCTCGGCGGTTGGCAGGATGCCCTCGGCCCGACTGCCCGAATCGGATTGGTCTGGTTCGACGCCCACGGAGATTTCAATACTTCCCGAACGTCGCTTTCAGGGATGCTCGGCGGTATGCCTGTCGCGGTAGCGGCAGGATTGGACTTCCCCGAATGGCGCCAGAACTCGCACATCGCAGCGCCGATACCAACCGACCGAATCCTGATGGTGGATGTGCGTAATCTCGACCCCGCCGAGGAACAGTTGGTGAATGCAACATCGATCAAAGTGGCTGCGCCAGCGGAAGGTTTCCCCGGCCTCGACCTCAAAGCCAGCGTCGAAGACCTGGCAAGTCGCTGCGATCACATCTACCTCCATATTGACTCCGATATCGTCGACGCGAGCCTGGTCCCAAATCACGGCACGAAGGAGCCGAACGGGCCAGATGTCTCTCAGGTCGCACAGGCGATCGACGTTGTGATGGCAACCGGCAAGGTTGTAGCCCTGGCGATGGTATCTGTATCGGGTGAGGGTGAGGGGGCGGAGATCACCCGCCATTCGGCGGCAGAAATGCTGAAAGCTGGCATCGAATCCTGGGAACGCTACGGAATCCCGGAGTGGGACAGGTAGTATGACGATTTCAGCCTCCGATTGGGTATTCGAAACGGACGCCTTCCGAAAGGCGTACGGCTCGATCGTTGCATTGGAAGGATTGAGCGTTCAGGTACCCAATGCAGCGATAGGCTTGCTGGGCGCAAACGGGGCGGGCAAATCAACGCTCATCAAGGGGTTGCTTGGTCTACTCCGCCCTACATCCGGCAATGCGGTCGTGCTTGGTATGCCCGTTGAGAGCCAGGGCCCGCTTATTCGACAGCGAATCGGGTATATGCCAGAGTCGGATACGCTTCCTGGCGATGTAACGGCGGCAGATTTCGTCGGACACATGGCCGAGATTAGTGGGCTACCGGCGCGGCAGGCGCGGCAGCGCGCTAACGACGTCCTCTATCAAGTAGGTCTGAACGAGGAGCGCTATCGGCTCATGCGCGAATTCTCGACCGGAATGAAGCAACGTGTGAAGCTCGCGCAGGCGATCGTACATGACCCTGAACTGGTCCTTCTCGACGAACCGACCAACGGTATGGATCCACAGGGCCGCGACGAGATGCTCGAACTCATACGAAAGATTCACAATGAGCTGGGGATTACCGTCATGCTCTCCTCTCACATTCTTGGAGATGTCGAGCGCGTCTGTGATTATGTCATCATGCTCGATAGTGGCAATCTCGTTGTGGCCGACGATATCGCGAGCCTCCGCAGTTCAACCTCGGACGTCGTCGTGCGCATCGATGGAAACGTTGAGCAATTCCTGGGAATATTGCGAGCTAAGGGCATCAGCGCTACTCGGGAAGGGGTGGATATCCTGATCAAAGCCGTTTCAGACCAGGATTACGACGCTGTGCGCGACACAGTCGTCGAATGCAACGCATCCCTGCGGGCCTTGCAACCACGAGAACTCTCGCTGGAAGACGTCTACATTCGAACCGTCAGTGGCATAGGGGTTGGCGCGGGAGATCAGGATCAGGTGGCTGCCGGTGGAAACTAATCCAAGCGCGAGCGCGAACTTACCCGAAGCCCAGCCATACGGGGAGATATTCGATCGCGGCTACGAGCATTACGCTGGAGATCGTCGGGGTCGCTCGTTCGCTGTCCGCAGACTCATCATCTACTCCATAAAGCGTGGGCTGGGCATTAAGAAGCGCTGGACTTCCAAGATCTTGCCGATAATACTTTATGCTCTCGCATACATACCGGCGCTCATCATCGTTGCGCTGCTGGCCTTCTTACCGGCCGGCAATTTAGAAGGCCTGGGTTTCGACAGTCTTTATGGTGTGCTGGAGATAGTTATTTTGATCTACGCCAGCGCTCTTGCACCGGAGATGCTGTGCGACGACCGCCGAGAGCGTACGTTGCAACTCTACTTTTCGCGGCCTTTGACTCGTCTGGATTACGTCCTGGCCAAAGTCGTTTCCATGGGCATCCTCATGTCGACGATCATCTTTGGCCCGCCCCTGTTGCTCTTTCTCGGTCTTACCTTCTCCGATGATGCGCCGCTTACCTATTTCGTCGATCACTTTTCGGACCTCCTGAAGATCGCGAGCTATGGGATTCTGGTCTCGGCGTTTTTTGGCGCACTGAGTCTTTCGATCGCGACGTTCACGACTCGCAAAGGCATCGCCGCTGCGATCTTCATCATCGGGACGATCATGCTCCAGGGCATCGCTCGGCTTTCTACGAAGCCATCGGCGAAGGACGCTGGCGCGGTCTCTTCATCTTCATGAGTCCGCAACATTTTGTGGATGCCCTCCGGCGCTGGCTCTTTCGAATTGACCAGCAAAATCGACTCTTCGCGTCTCTGGATCTTCCCGGCGTGGTGCTACTTGTCTGGCTTATTGTCGTCATCGCTGTCGCGATGTTTCTGATGCATCGCACGTACCTGCAGGAGGAATAGCGATGCCGGCAACGAACGGTCAGAAAGTAGACAATCCGGAGGCCCCCATCCACACAGGCGCGACAATCCAGGTAAACAAGGTATCCAAGTTCTATGGTGACGTCGTCGCCGTTTCCGATGTTTCGTTTTCCCTGGAACCCGGGGTTACCGCTCTGCTCGGACCAAACGGAGCAGGCAAGTCGACGATGCTAGAAATGCTCACTGGACTCCTGCGGCCTTCTTCGGGCCAAATTGAGATCTTGGGGCGCTCGGTACGAGGAGATCGCGAGCTTTACCGACTTAGTTGGGCTTGTTCCCGAACAGGAACACATGTATCCGTTTCTGACGGGACGAGAATTTCTCTATCTGAACTCGGTGCTCCAGGATGTGGCGGATCCGGACGCCGCCGCGCAACATGCGCTCGAAATCGTCGATCTGGTCGACGACGCCGATCGCAAGCTAGGAGGCTACTCGAAAGGGCATGCGCCAACGGGCGAAAATCGGGGCAGCCCTCGTCCACAACCCTCAGGTGCTGCTGATGGATGAACCGCTTTCGGGGACCGACCCGCTGCAACGTCTACGCACGATCGAACTTATTCGCAAGCTAGGCGAAGAAGGCAAGACAGTCCTCGTCTCTTCCCATGTGCTGGACGAGGTAGAACGATTCGCCGATCGCATTCTCGTGATCGTCAACGGAAAACTCGCCGCGGCCGGAAACTTTCACACTATTCGGGAGCGCATGGACGAGCAGGCGTCGAAGATCCGTGTCCGATCCACAGAACCGCGCGATTTGCCTCCGCCTTGATACAGGATCAGTCAGTCGACTCTGTGACGATCGTCGCCGATGGCGATAGCGACCCAACGATAAGAGTTGAGGCCGGAAATGTGCGCGCCTTTTACAGGGCGGTAGCGGCGGTCGCTGCGCGCGAGAAGATCACGCTTTATGAAGTTGCCGCTCTCGATGATTCGCTTACAAGCGTTTTCGCCTATGTGGTAGGTCGTTAAGTCCATGTCAAATCTGACCCGATCCCTGATCGCGCTGCTCCCGGTCTCAACCCTGACCCTCTTCAATTCAGTAGCGGCAAGGCGATCCGCTTTGTCGCCTTCTTCTCCGCCCTGCCCGATTACTTTTGGGGTAATCTATCTGGTCGGTGACATCAACGACACGCCCGAAATCTTCTTCAGCGGCATCATGCTGAATACCGTGCTCGGGACGCTTCTTGCCGATCGCAAGTCTGGTTCTGGCGACGAGCGCATTTCGCGACGAGATCGAGGACCGCACGATGGTCTATTTGATCATCAAGCCGATTTCGCGACTTCCGAATCGTGGCAGAAAAGTATCTGGCCGTGACCGAATCAACAGTCCTGGCACTCTGGTTTGGGACAATCGCAACCTGGGTCGTCGTGTCCGGCGGCGATATGCCGGACACTGTTAGTGTGCTCGTTGCAGCCATCGTCGCCGTTCTCGTCGGTGTCGCCGCCTATTCGGCGCTTTTCATCGCCATCAGCCTGCTCGTTCCGCGGGCACTCGATCGTCGGAATTCTTTACACACTGATCTGGGAATCACTTATCAGCAGATTTATCCCGGGCGTCTGGACGCTGAGTGTTCGACACTATGTCGAATCGGTCTTTGTACGCCTGATGAATGATCCAGGCGTTACGCTGGACAATTCGGTGCAACTCTTATTCGGCGATACCCGCTGTCCTGATCATGATCGCCATCACGCTCGGGCTCTCGGCCCTGCGGCTGCGTACGATGGATTTTGAGTAGTCTTCCGACGTAGATTTCTCATAGCGGTGGGATACGTGAGATGCGGCGCTGATCGGCTAGGATCGTGTCACGACCAAGCGATACGAACCAGCCGGAGCGCCGCGTCATGAAGATACGTCTCGTTATCCCCACCGTCAACGTTCAGCCAACCGCGCGACCGCAGCGATGTTCCACTGTGGTCACTGGCGGCTGCACCGCCACGGCACGCGTCACCAAACCGCTGCGCGATCATCGCCAGGCCGAGGTCATCGGTCGAGCGCTACCGCTGTGTCGGGATGTGAGCGCACCTTTCGGCACTATCCCGATGGGGTGACGGCCCGCGATCAGAGCGAGCGCACCGTCGTCCTCGCTGCCCTGATCTATGGACTGGGGCTCTCCTGCCATGCCGCCGCACACCTGCTCGGCGCGCTCGGGGTCGAGGTGTGCGGCTATGACGGTCTGGCGTGACGCCCAGCAAGCGGGTGATGCCTTGCGGAGGACGCGACCAAACGGTCGGGTGCGGGTGCTTGGCGTGGACGAGACCGTCTATCGGGTCAAGGGCGAGGAAACCATCGTCGGCATGGTGACCGACGGCCAGAGTGGTCTGACGCTGGATTTCGACGGTGCTTGATACCACCGACAGCGTCGCCTTCGAACAATGGCTGGAACCTTACGTGCGCCAGTATGGGGTCGAAGTCATCGTCAGTGACGAGCATGCGCAGTTACGGCGTGGTGACCGCGAACCTCGGGCTGGAGCAGCAACTGTGTCTGACGCATGTCCGCAAAGCCGTGACCAAACGCAGCAAGACGATTCTCGCCCAGGCTCGCAACGCGTGGAGCGATCCGCAGCAGATCGACCAGCTCGCCCGCGAACTCGCGCAGACCCGGATGTTGGTACGCGAACTCCCGGCCGACGGCGGTCAGGAGATGGAGCACACTCCATCGCCGCTATCTCGATGCACCACCACCCGGGAAGGGCGAACATGCCAGTGTGGCGTACCGCATGCGGCTCCTGACGCTTAGAGTTGTGGGAGCATTGGGACAAGCTGCGCTTGTATCTGCGCCGTCCGGAGTTGCGCCTTGATGGGACCAACAATGGCACCGAACGGGCCATCAGCAAAAGCAAACTACGCTACAAGACGATGCGCGGCTATAAAAGTCTGAACGGACTCTCCAATGGAATTGCACTGACGCAGTGGCTCTACAGTGGAGCGGATGTCCATGATCTGGCTAGAGCGATGGCCGTCTGAACCGAAGCAGGCCAAGCGACCCCTGCACTTCTCAGATTCGCCCACCGTGAATGTGACAGTCTACGCTATTGACACATTCGATCGTGCTACCGTTTCCGAAATTGTATGTTCGTTCGATCTCGAAAGTAGGACCAGTGACGCTTACTCCTGAACAACGCTCTTTCCTTGAAGAACCACGCTTTGCCGTGCTTGCAACGTCCTTTCCCGATGGGCGTATTCAACAGACGGTGATGTGGTACGCCTTGCGCGGCGACAACATCATCATGAACACGGCAGTCGGCCGGGTGAAGGATCGCAATGTGCGCAGCAATCCAGCCAGTATCTCTGTGTTGGGAAGAGGGTTACAAGTTTCTGACGATCAACGGTACCGTCAGCGAGATGATCGACGAACCGGAGGAAGCACTCAGCGACATCCTCGGCCTGGCGCGCCGGTACAACCCGAACGCGACCGATGATGAAATTGACAAGCAGTTTTCGAACTTTCGAAGCGAAGAACGGGTCACGCTCGTTGTCACCATCGACAGCGTTATCGCCAACGGCTTCTAATATTTAGAGACCATACGGCACACCGTCATATTCGAACACAAGAAAGGGATCCGCAAATGGTTGTTATGGGATACGCGGCGATGATGGAGCAGTTCTCGCCAACTGCGTTGCTCGACTACTGCGAGAGAGCTGAAAAGGTCGGCTTTCCGATCGTCATGGCATCGGACCACTTCCACCCCTGGGTTCCGGAACAAGGCGAAAGCGGCTTCAGCTACGCATTCATGGCAGCTCTTGGAGAGCGCACGAACCAGCGCTTCGGTCCTGGTGTCGTCTGCCCGAGTTTTCGTTACCATCCGGCGATCGTGGCCCATATGGCGGCGACGCTCGAAGCGATGTATCCGGGCCGCACCTATCTCGGACTCGGCGCTGGAGAAGCTCTCAATGAAGCAATCGTCGGCGGCGTCTGGCCAGATGGCGGCGCGCGTTCGCGCATGATGTTTGAAGCGATTGAGATCATCGAGAAGCTCTTCACTGGCGACCGCGTCAAGCACGAGGGACGCTACTTCTCGATGGAGTATGCCCGTCTTTACACGCTACCCGATTCGCCTCCTCCGATCTACGTAGCGACCGCCGGACCGCTCAATGCAATGCGAACCGGCCGCTACTCGGACGGCATGATCACCGTAGGAGCGCCGGAAGAGCGCATCGAGGGACTCTTCAGCCAGTTCGAAAAGGGTGCGAAACGCGCCGACAAAGATCCATCGAAAATGGCCAAGATCCTCCAGATTCACGTCTCCTACGCGAAGACGGATGACGAAGCGACTGAAAATGCTGTCAAAGAGTGGCCCAATGGCGGCATGGCATTTCCAAAGGCTGATATCCGCCAGCCGGAAGACTTCCAGGCCATGGCTCGTCTGGTTGAACCGAAACACTACGCCAATCGCGTCTTCATATCGAGCGATCCTGCAGCCCATCTTGAGCATGTGAAACATTGGGCCTCATTCGGTTTCGACGAGATTTACGTTCACAATGTGGGCCGCAACCAGGAAGAGTTCATCGAGGTCTACGGCGAGCATGTGGTGCCCTTCGTCAACGACTAGCCCGCATTCACCGGCCCGATGGCGCTGCGACAATCGCAGCGTCGAGTAGACACGTGGGGAGATCATGGCTATTCCTGAGATTCAGATATTCGGGCTTGATGGGATTCCTGAAGTCAACGAGGGCGATGATCTGCTGGAGCTGCTTGCAGCCTCGCTCGATGCGTCCGGCCTGGAGTTCCTGGACGACGATGTGATCGTCATCACGCAGAAAATCGTATCGAAGGCTGAAGGACGGCTCATCGATCTTTCGACGATCGAGCCGTCGGCGATCGCGAAGACGTTCGCCGACGAGTGGGACAAAGACGCGCGACAGGTCGAAGTCGTCCTGCGAGAGAGCGCGCGTATCGTGCGCATGGATCGCGGCGTCATGATCACGGAAACGCATCATGGCTTCATCTGTGCGAATGCCGGGGTGGACGCATCAAACGTCCCGGAGACCGGGCAAGTGTGCTTGCTGCCTGTGGATTCAGACGCTTCAGCGCGGCGCATCAGAGCAGGTATCCAGGAACGCTTCGGCGTCTCTCCCGCTATGATTATCAGTGACTCGTTCGGCCGTCCATGGCGCAAAGGCATCACGAATATCGCCATCGGAATAGCCGGGATGGAAGTGTTCGCCGACTATCGGGGCCAGGTCGACTCTGGTGGTCACGAGCTACGGGTGACGATCATGGCCGTCCCCGATGAACTCGCCTCCGCCGCAGAGCTGGTTCACGGCAAACTCGATGGGCGCCCGGTCGCGATCATTCGAGGCTATCCCTGGATCAGAGGTGACGGACGAGCGACCGATCTCGTGCTCGAACGTGAAAAAGACCTGTTCCCGTAGATCGCGGGAACAGGTCCTCTTAACTCGTGAATTTCTCGGATACCGTCTAGTCCCCGATCGGACGTAGCCTCCGGCGAGAAGTCTCCGTCCAACCACTTGCGGGATGCGGCGGTTATCGATTGACCGCCGACTTCGACTGATTCGCCTTCTGCGTCCAAGACTTCGAACCAGTCCCGGTCCAGACCGGTCGCGCCATCCGGCAATGGATCTTGCTCGATCTCAGGTTGCAGATCACCATTGCCGTCGGTGGCGCGCACGCTAACCCGCCGAATGCCAGCTTCGGTTGCGACGTGATCGTAGCGCCAGAGCCGCCAGGTCCGATTTGACGGCACTTCAGACAGCTCCGCTTCCTGCCAGGTCGCGCCACCGTCCGTCGTTACCTCTACCATGGATATGCCGCGATCTCCGGCGAACGCGACGCCGCCAAGCTCGACAGTGTCACCCAGATTCGCCTTGCGCCGCGGCTCGGAATGTCGATGCGACTCATCGTAACGACAGTCGCGACATCGCTCCACTGTCGCTCCTGCCAGTAGCCCTGGAATCCTCGGCGACCGCTTGGATACTGGTGATCCACTTGACGTTCTTCATCCCGAAGATGTTCGGAACGATGAGGCGCAACTGGAAAACCGTGCTTTTCGGTTAGTGGCTGGCCGTCTATGAGGTAGACGAGCATCGTGTCATCCTGAAGTGCTTCACTCAACGGGATCGACTCTGAGTACCCGTCAGCCGCCTCCATCTTTATGTCGACCACTCCATCCTGAAGTCCGGCTTCTTCGAGCAGACTCTTTGAGCGGAAACCCAGTCCAGACGTGTTGGAGATGTAACTTCCGCCGACGCGATTGGAGATGCATTCGAGAGTCGAGGACATTTCACTCGAATCACGGAGTAGTACATCGCTGAAGGAGAGCGTCATCGGGATTATCCACCATCCCGCCGATCTTCAAACTCCAGTCCATCTCTGACACGGACGGATCAACCAGGTTCTTTGATACGACGTAAAACGCATCCAGTGGCGTGTTGAACTCCGGCATTCCTGCGGCTTCGAAGGTCCCAGATCCGGCCGTCGAGCGAAAGGCCGCTTCAGTGTCAGCCGATGTTCGAAGTCGATTGGCGTGTACGCCGATGTATCGCGTTGCCCAGATCGCAGGTATTGCCAGCGCACCGAGGCCGGCGATCTAAGCACATTGCGTCGCCCATCATCAGCCTGAACGGCATTGGATTGAGGCCATGGCACCATTGCAGCGACCATTACACCATAGGCAATCGATGTTATGATGAAGTTGAGATGGGTCTTTCCAACGCCGAGCGGCGAATCCAGCGCGAACAACCCTATGCCGCCTATTGGCGCGGCAACGACCGACAAAACCAGCCAGGCTACGCCACTGAGCGCCAGGCTCCCGAGTATCCGTTGCCTCGGCGTCGAACCGGCAAAGCGCCCGTAGACGAGTGCGCCTAACGCAGCGGCTATCACCTGACCTATTGTGATTCCTATGAGTGCGACGGGTTTTGCATTCTCTTCGAGATTTTGAATCGAATCACGCACGACCGACAACGGCAATTCAGCCGTCGTCCGCTCGGCCATTAGTTGTGCAACGATCGAACCGCCCCAGCTACGTCCTATCCAAAGCATGAGACCGCTCGCCACAAGTCCGGCGAGGGCGCCAACGATTAGCCCGTTGGATATCGGCCAACCGCCGGAATTTTCGACTTCCGCCACATTCGACATGGCATCATCTGAGCGCTCGGATGGACTTAAATCGGTTGGAATACTCGTCATCTGATTAGCCTCGTTCGTCCAGTGTTTCAACGTCGCTGAGTCTGATCTACATCTGAAGTATGCACCGGTCAAATTACGGCTATCTTACGAATCGAGATTCCGACTGAGTGTTTTGACGGTTCCGAAGCAACCTCATCGCCATTCTACGGCGCTCGGCCCGGTATCGGTTTTTCTGCGCATCGGCCTCCATCGACAGCAAAGCCGCTTTGCGCTCAACGCCCCATCGATATCCACCGGCAGAACCATCGGACCGAACGACGCGATGGCAGGGTATCGTGAATGCCAGGCGATTTCGCCCGCAGGCATTCGCCACGGCTCGCACAGCACCTGGGTTCCGAGTTCCTCTGCAATATCACGATAGCTGCGCGTTTCACCGGAGGGGATCACGCGAATCGCCTGCCAGACTCGGCGCTGAAACGCTGTACCCTGGATGTCGAGTGGCAGCTCTGGATGCGGAATTTCACCGCTCAGATAGTCGATGACAATCTGAAGCCAAGGATGGTTGCTTCGGATCCCGCACGATTTCGGCCTTCGGGAATTCTCTTTCGAGTAGCCCGAAAGTTCATCATCATTGTCGCCAATCTGAATGGATGCCACACCGACTTCCGTGTACGCTAACATCAAACGTCCAAGAGGGCTCATAGCCGTCAGGTAATGAATCTGGCGCTTTTCCGCGCCGGATTTGTAGTCTGTTGGCGCCATACCCAGTTCTCGATCTACCGATTCGTAGAGCGACGCCGAAGACTCGAACCCAGCTTCGTACACGCTTCCAGTCACGTCACGCCCGCCTTTCAATTCAGTTCGGAATTTGTCGATACGTCGCTTTCTCGAATATTCAGCCGGTGATATTCCAGTGGCGGCCTTAAACTTCCGTTGCAGATGCCCGGGACTCATTCCCACCGCCTCGGCAAGGTCGGCTAGCGTTGGCTTTCCGTCACCCCAGCCATCGATGACGTCTACGACTTGTTGTACAAATTCGACATCCGGGGACTGTGATTCGGGCCGGCAACGCTTGCAGGGTCTGTATCCGTGACCGAGCGCTTCGCCCGCCGTGTCGAAAAACGTCACCCGCTGCTTGCTCGGTCGCCGTGATGGGCATGTCGGGCGACAAAAGATCCCTGTTGACGATACGCCGTAGTAGAAAGCGCCATCTGCCACTGGATCTCGTTCGAGCACGGCGTTCCAACGTTGCTCTTCTTCAATGAAATGCGCCTGTTTACTGTGGGCTTGTGATTGCACGTACTGCTCCGCTTCTTTCACACATCCTGCTCACGACTATCCATATTCAGGATATGCGGATTGCTACCGGGAGCCTATCGGAATGTTGCGATCAAACTCATGCGTCACCTGCTGACTCCGATAGCTAGCGGCCGGGAAGCTTGAACGCCAATCCCTTGAGATGCGAGTCCTTGTGCCGACCCCTCGATAGGATCGCGACCCGGAATCGACCAAGCCCACCAGGATCGAGTAACTCCATCGCAGCGTTGCGGGCGGCGAGGTACATAGTCGGGGACTCGGCTTCAGTTTGAGCCTGCATGAGAATGCGATCAATACCAAGACCAGCGCAAAATTCAGCCAGTGTCGTAATCCCCGCGAGATCGAAACCGGCGTTTGTCGCCGCATCCGCCACTACACTGAAGTTAACATGCGCGGTAATGTCCTGATTCCCAATGTGAACGAGCGGTTCTTCCTCGACAACGTGTCGCCTGTACGTTTTCAACGTGCCTCGAGGGAAGCGATTGGCGTCGTGAAGCAGATCACGTTCGTAGCCATAGTCGACGATGATGACGTAACCACGCTCGAGCTGATTGCCGAGATCCTCAACCCATTGCGCGGTAGCCGGGGATGCCTCGATGACTTGCCCCTCACCCAAATGTTCGAAGTCATCCTCCAATAACCGTGCCTCAGGTGACAATCGTCCGGCGCTTTCGCTGAACCAGCCGTTCTCAAGGCCGATCCGGAGTTCATGGACTTTCCCACGAATCTTTTGAATTCGGTGAAACGGCATCGCGTCGAGCAATTCGTTAGCGAGCACGACGCCGGTAAACCCATCGTCACAAGCCGCGCGCACGGAAACGTCTATTGCACTAATCGGAAGCGCTAGTCGGCGCTCGACGGCTTTTATGTGATCGATATTCAGATCAGCCAATTCGTAGACGAGTGTTTCAAGACCTTCTGGCGGTTCGCTGGCAATGGTTTCGATGATTTGAGAGGCAAGGGTGCCCCTACCAGCTCCGAATTCGCGAATCTTCAGCTGCGCAGGTGCACCTAAATTGGTCCAGCATTCCACGATCTGGCGTGCCAGGATCTGGCCGAAGATTGGATGGGTTTCTGGTGCGGTCAGGAAATCCCCCGATTGACCTACGCGTTCCACGGAGGCCGCGTAGTAACCGTATTCTGGATGCTGGATGGCAAGTTCCATGAACCTTGCGAAGGTGATCGGCCCAGTGTCTCGATCTCTTGAGCGATGAGCTCGGCGAGCGGCATGACTGATTCGTCGCCAGGCGGAGGCCGAAGCTGCATTAGCGATACCAGCCAGGTATCTCGATAGTTTCTGTGCCAATGTCACCGAGCCGAACCTCAAAGCCTGATCCATCCGATGTTGGCACATACTCAAACCGCGCCCGTTCGAAGTACTGGACGAGCACGCCGCGTTCGATGAATTCCGCAGTCAACGGATAGCCGAACTGGACCAACCCACCGTTCTGTTCCCAGTAATCCCTGAATGCCCCGAGAATAGATTGGTTCGTTTCCTCAAAGAATCGCCGGTTTGGATTGTCTGCCGTGTCGCCGGCTTCCGTTGATATACCGCGAGCTTCTACGAGAAATCGCCCGAGCAAGCCAAGTTGAACGCCCCAACCATCTTCAGCGTATTCCGGGTAATGGTCGAAACGAGCCCGTTCGAAGTACTGCACCAGGTGCCCACCTTGGTCGAAAGGCTCAGTTATCGGGAAGCCAAATCTATCTGCGCCCCCCTGAGATTCCCAGTAGTCCAGGAAAGGGGAGGACAAAGTGTGTTTGGTCTCGGGAAAATAGACGGCATCATCCGCCACAACCTCGGGATCAACCGGCGCAACTGGCAAATATTGCGGGCTTGCCAGCGCCTGATAAACGGCGAAAGCTAATTTTCGCGGCCACGGATTGGCATAGCTCCCATACTCGTCGTGAGGACCTTCGAGCCGGACGAGTCCCCATCCATTAAATTCACCGTCGACCGGAAAGTCTTCGTATTTGAACCAGAAGATCCGTTCTACAAACGGCGCCCGTTGTTGCACCGACGTGTAGATAGCACTCATGAACGCTGCTTGTTGCCACTCACTCGAGGACGGGAGCCCGAGCCCCAAATCGGTGACATTTTCGGGCGGTTGAGCTGGCCATCCAATCTCAGTAATCCAGATTCGCCCGATGCGGTCATTGAAGCGGAGTTGTAGTTTTCGCGCTTCTTGCAAATATTCGATTACCTGCTGCGGTTCCATGAAGTAGGGATGAACCGCAATCGCATCGAAAGGATGATGGCCGTACTCTGCCTGATAGCTCATGACGGCCTTGGACGCATAGACGCCTTCGAGCCAGTCCATGTCATAAGAACGCCCCCGCAAATCGTATGACGCCCCGTGATCGTCATCGAAAAGCACACCACCAACGACCACTGCGGTCTCTGGACTGTGGCCCTTGACCGCATCGTAGGAGCGACGAATGAGTACCCCATAGTTGGCAGATAGCACAGCCTTTTGCTGCCCCAGCGATTCCTCTGACAACACCTCGTTGGCATTGGGCTCGTTCAATATCTCGACGCCTGCCAACCGCGATCCATACCGTTGCATAATCTCATCAACACGCTGTACATACTGATCGATGTAGTAGTTTGATCCAGTCTCACTGACAGAATCGTTGATATGCTGGAAGCTCCAGGTCGGATCACGATCCCCAATCAGACCGCTGCCGAGTACGGCAAGGATGTTGAGGCCGTAGCGAGGTGCCAGCTCGTTGATGAACCAATCGAGCTTTGAATAGTCGATCGGGCCGGGCCCCTCGTCTAGATCATATTCTGCGTGGAACTCGATCCGAATCCAGCGAGCACCCATCGTGGACATATCTGATGCCATGCGTTCGAGCAGGGCACGATTGACGTCGCCCGGGAAATTGACCGGATCGGCATTGTAGGTGTACCAAGGATCAAGACCGACAATGCCAAATATCTCCGGATCAGGCTTTACTATCCCGGCCTGCGGCCCCGACTCACCTGGCAATCCTGATGTAAGGCCCGCAATGACGAATAGCGGCACGAGCGCTGCCGCAAGGTGATGTCGCCAGGTCCCAGATGCTGGCACGCGGCCCCGTTTCAATAGTCCAGACAATACACAATGCATCTGAATTATAGCGTACGTACGCATAGATAAGAGGCTATCAATCGCGGATGCGGCTGGTCGAGGTGCTCGGTGGCTTCCATAACCAATGGCCTGCCAGCGCCACCAATCCAAAACGATCAAAGGCAGGTACGGCGCTCGCAGAAACTAACGAGACAACAAGAAAGGACACCCGCAGGCGTCCTTTACAATGCTGATCGATTGTGGAATTTGTCTATACGCCGGTTATCTGACCTCGGGTGTAGTTGAGGTAGCTTGCCGACTCCGATTCCATGTTGACTGACATGCCCTCGTGTGCACCACGCCCCCAGCGGGCGGCGAGATAAATGCTCACGAAAAATCCAGCCCCAAGCATTCCAAGTATGATGATCCAACCAAACATTGCACTACACCTTTGCTATCGGAGTATTCGCGCCTTTATCGCTCCGATTCGATATTCTTCGAAGCCGGATACTGCTGGCTCACTCGTACCGGGACCGGCTGGCCTACGAGACGCTTTGGGTCGGCGAAGTTGCTAAGCGCGTCGGAAAATTCCTGGAGCCAGTCAGTCGCACGATCGATTGCTTTGCGAATGTTTTCGGTCATCTATTCAGCCTTCAGGTGATTCTCAATGCATCGAGCGAAATAACGAAAGTGCGTCAATATGAGGTTCTCACGTCTATCCAAATAATACAACCATGTTCATAGTCCTAATATTCCATCCTCACCGGTCCCGCTGCTGTTGTTAGGCTATGGACTTGAGTATTCGGTCCGGGTCGAGTCCAGACAATCAGGAGGTCCAGCTGAAAAATCTCGTCGTACTCCAATCGGGCGGCCCAACGTCGGTTCTCAACGCGAGTCTAGTATCGATAATCCGCGAAGCGAGAAAAAGTTTCGGGCGCGTGCTGGGCGCAAATCGTGGGTTCGAAGGTCTTCTCGAAGGCAGGATCGTCGATCTATCAGCGATCGACGACCGCAATCTCGACAGGCTTGCTCGTACGCCATCCGCCGGTCTCGCCACTTCGCGCCTCAGACCATCTGATGAGCAGCTTGATCTGATCCTCCATCAACTCGAGGCGTTGAACGCAACTGCGCTGATCGGTATAGGCGGAAATGACACCGCTGAATCGCTATTGCGCCTCGAGCTGATGGCCCTGGACAACAACCGTCAACTCAGAGTGGTAGGCCTGCCAAAGACGATCGACAATGATTTGGCCGTTACCGATCACAGCCTTGGTTTCCCATCCGCTGCCAGGGTCATCGCCGCATTTGCTCGTGATGCACTGGTGGACACAATTGCGACGGCGACACTGTATCCACTCAAATTTATCGAAGTGATGGGCAGGAATGCCGGTTGGCTCGCGGCAGCTGGCACGCTATGGACCCCGGTGGGGCTCCCGGCACCGATTGTGGCGCTGCCGGAGCAACCATTCGAATCACTGGACCGATTTCTCCAAACAATCCAACAGAACGTGGATCATCAGGGTTTCGCCGTCGTTGTTGTACCGGAGACGATGCGCTGGCTAAACGGTGAGCACGTTTCAGGCGACGTCCCGGAATGGGTGGACGCCTTTGGCCATCCATACTTCGCGAGCGCAGGTCAGGCGCTTCTCCGGGCCTGCGGCGTTGAACTCGGACTGCGCGGCAAGCTCGATCGCCCAGGGTCCGTATCGCGGTCGTCGATTGACTTCGCCTCCTCCGTCGATCTGGAGAGAAGCGTCGGCTGCGGGCAGTTTCGCCGTACAATCGCTGGTGGCTGGCGCTTCGGGATCTTGTGTCGTCATTGCCCGTGAATCTTCCACACCATACTCCTCACATATGCGGCTCGCCGCGCTTAGCCGAGATCGCGAATGTTGAATCAAAAATACCCGAGTCGTTCATTGAACCGGACACGGGGCAGCCCACAGCCGCATTTGCTGATTACGCCATGCCTCTAGTTGGGCCGAGTACTACCGACTATTCATTCATCGACTGGAGCGAACTGGTTTAGGTCTCTGATCGGAGCCGTGGCAGAACATCGGCCACCACCTGCTCGACGACGTCAAATCGTGACGGGTCGGGCTGATCTATGACGAATTCGTTAATTCCGGCCTCTCGATATTCCCCGACACATTGCTCGAACGCCCCTACTGATTCCCAGGGATCGAACGGCATCACGGCCGCCCAGCCGTAGAGAGATCGAATGATCGAATCCGGGTCGCGACCGATTCGCTCAAGTGCCTCGTCAAGAAGAGCGTTTTTCGCCCGAACCTCCTCGACGGTCCCGCTCGTGTTCCATCGATCCGCCCATTTCGCGACAATGCCCATCATGCGCGGTTTGTGAGCGCCAATGGTGAACGGTGGCCGCGGTTGTTGTGCCGGTCGCGGTCGCGAGGGGGCGGCGGCGAGCTGATAGTGCTTGCCCGAGTAGGTCGTTTCTTCGTTTCGGAAGAGACTGTCCATGATCTCTACCGCTTCTTCGAACTGGTCGACACGTTGGCCAGGCGGGAGGAATTGAAGCCCGTAACCCTCGTGTTCAGCGACGTACCAACCAGCACCAATACCAAATTCGAGGCGCCCGTTCGATATGAGATCGACCGTTATCGCCTCTTTGACGAGCAACCCAGGATGCCGAAACGTATTGCTGGTTACGAGCACACCGATGCGGATCGTGCTCGTCAGGGCCGCTAGCCCGGCCAGCATCGTCCAGGCTTCGAGGTAAGGCCCGCCTGGTTTCGATGGTTGCTCGAAGTGGTCGCAATTCCAGATGCTGTCGAATCCGAGCGACTCAAAATACTTCCAACGATCGACGGATGTCTGCCAATCCATGTTCTGGTCGGTACAAATACCGAAAAGAAGTGGGCGTGTCATTCGTACTCCGTGCCTTTCCTCGCGCGTTGCCTCACCGACTGATAGGAACCACAATAGCCTAGAATCTGCTGCTAGACCGACCTGTAAGGACGTGCCAACCCGATGTCTCCCACCGCGATAGCGCTCGTGATGTTCTCCGCAGTCATGCACGCCTCCTGGAACGTGCTGGCGCGCAGGACCGACGATCCTTTCGCATTCTTTTTCACACTGAATCTGCTAGCTGTCCTGGTCTGGCTCCCGATTGCAGTGACAGCTGGATGGAACGAAGCGTTCTCTACGGGAGATATCATGATCATGTCAGCCTCTGGAGCGCTTCAAGTGCTGTACTTTTCGTTCCTGGCGGCAGCCTATCGTCGAGGCGGTGTCACAATCGTCTATCCGATTGCGCGTGGCACCGGTGTCGCGATTGTGCCGATCGCTGGAGTTCTGATCTACGGCGAACGGCCAAGCACGATCGGCTGGTTCGGGATAGCCGCCACACTTATTGGAATTGCAATCGTTGGTGGCAGCAATTGGAAACATTGGAAGGGATTCAAAGGCGATCAGTCTCGGGCTGCGATACTTTTCGCGTTGTCGACTGGCCTGGTGATCTCCACCTACTCGCTCGTTGACAAATACGGGGTGGAACAGGTCAATCCGGTGGTTTATGGTTACGGCTTGATCGTAGCTGCCGTAGCGATTCAAGTGCCGTACGTTATCAGTCGCCGGCGCGACGCGGTCACGAGGCAGTTCAGGACCAACTGGAAGGCTGCTGCCGCCGGCGCGGTGCTTGTGTTGGGCACCTACATGTTAGTCCTGATTGCACTAGCCGGATCCAATGTTGGATATGTCGTACCGTTGCGCGAGACGAGCATAGTATTCGCGCTGATACTGGGAATTTTCGTCTTACATGAGCCAATTTCGTCGCTCAGGTTCGCTGCGGCGGCGGTCGTCGCGGGCGGAGCAGTTTGTATCGCGATCGGTGGTTAACGCTTGCGTCTCAATCCCGTAGTACTTGTTGTTTCGCTCTTAGTAGGGCTTGGCGGACTATTCTTTGGCGTACGTGCTTATTTGACGTACAACGATGCGGCTGAAGCATTCACCAAGATTGAACTCTCCTATGTCCGAGGTTCATTTCAGTGGCAGGATCCAGAGTACGACGAAGGGACGGCCACATTCCAGGTCGTCAATAGCTCGCGTTTCAGAGCCGTAGTCGAGAGCTTTCGTGTCTCCGTTTATTTCGACGGCGAATTTGCCGGATCGGACTATGATCGTTGGCAAGATCTAACCGTCGCTGGAAACGAAACTCGAGAGATTCCCGCTCGCTTCTCCATTACAACGAATAGTATTCAAAGTCAGGGAGGAACGGCGGATATTGCGTTTGCCGGCCAACTATTGGTGCGTTTCGCTCAGTTTGAACAACCACTTAGTTTCCGCTTTCGCGGGACGATTGGCCAGGTCCCATTCAATGAACGATAGGCGATCTGACAATCGACGCACGTTGCAAATCGGAATCGTGGTTTCCGCCATTCAGTGGTTGCTCCTGACCACCGCTCTCGGCACGATGGTCGTCTATACCGATCGTTCCTTCGAAGGGATCGTCGGCTATCACCTCGATAGCGGCTATGCATTTCTAGGTGCCGGGTTCATTGGGTTTCTTATGGGTGCCACAATCGAACGGAACAAGGCGCTTATTCCGATGGCGATACTGAGTTGTGTCGGCGCATCCGGCATCTATGTATCTCTGCTTTTTTATCCAGTCTGGACGGGCACGCTCGTTCAGACCGTTGGGCTCGAGAATTTCGCGTCCACCAGGGCGCTACTCTATTTCGGACTCACCGTTGTTCCAGTGTCGCTTGGTGCCATGCTCGGGCGTCTTCTGGCCAATACGATTCCAGGCGGAGACCTGCTTCATCGTTCGGAAGGAGCTGAGAGATACGAATGGTGGCTTAATCGCAAACAAGCCGATGACGCGCAGAAAGAAACCTCACGGGAAGTATGAACGCATTCAGTTCGCCGGGAATTTCAGATCTTCCAGCTGTCTCATTTCGAGACGCCGCCGCCAGTGACTTCCCCGACTTGCTTCGACTGACCTTCAGCGGTTTGGGCGCCGGGGATCTGGTCCAATCGATCACCGAAGTCGATGCGCATCCGTTTCACATGTATGCATCTTCGAATGGCCGCATTCTGGTCGCCGAGATTGACGACCAGATAGCAGGCTACGCCGCCACGATAGAAGGCACTGGAACCCGCATTCTGTCCCAACTCTTCGTTGATGAAAATCTCCAATCACAAGGGATCGGCCGGCGACTGTTCGAGATGATCGATCCCTGCCAGCCTGTAACGCGGTTGTTACTAGCATCAGATGACACCAGGGCCCAAGCACTTTATATCCGCAACGGCTACGTTCCTGCCTGGCCTGTTTACACGCTTGCTCTGAATACTCAAGTACTGGGATCCAGCCAGCACCACGGGTTGGACTCGCGTCCGACCGTTGTAGATCAAGCGCTAGCTGACATCGACGCGACGGCTTCTCAACGAACGCGCCACGAAGATCACGTTTTCTGGTTTGCACACGCCGGCGCTACGCCGTATCTTCACTTCAGGGACGGCGATGTCGTCGGCTATAGCTGGATTTCGGATCCGCTTTCAGGTGGCATGGGCCGTTGGTACGAAGAAGGATGTCCACTCCATATCGGTCCTGTTGGCGGATACACTCCAAGCGATTCTCGTGACTGTGTTCTAGCCACTCTGGCAATAGTTGGCAGGGTATTCCCGGGCCGCGATGCGACGATCGAAATTGGTGGCCCGCATCCTGTTCTTCCTCATCTATTGCGATCCGGTGCAAGAATATCGAACGCTGAGCTGGCCATGGCATCGGACGTTGCGAGCCTCGGCGACCCGGAGCGATACGTCCCGTCTGGCGGCATACTCCTTTAGAACAAGGGTTCCTCTACGATCGGTCAGCGTTAGATGAGGGAGAGGAATCCCTGATCGGTGACGCGCGCTTCTGGAATCACCGAAAGCGCCATGAACGCGAGGAGGCCAAATGGCGACGTCAATGACGAGCCTAGCCGTTTCGCCGCGCGTTCTATCTCTTCGTAGGCGGCTGCCGTAGGTTCCAATGGTTGGTCGGAGAGAATTCCCGCTACGGGTAATGGCAATCGCGCTTGCACGTCGCCATCAACAGCTATCGCGAGCCCACCGTCCATGGCTACAACGGCTGAAATCGCTGCGAGAATGTCGCCGTCAGAAGTCCCCACCGCAACAATATTGTGCGCATCATGTGCGATAGAGGACGCTAGTGCGCCACGCTGAATTCCGAATCCATGGACATAACCAACGCCGACGTTTCCGGTGGCCCGATGTCTTTCAACGCAGACAAGCTTGAGCAGATCACGATCGATATCTGGAACAGCGAATCCGTCCTCGATCTTCGGTTCGACGCGAAGGAATCGGGTCACGATCTGTCCGTCAATCGCCCCTACAGCTTTGTCCGCGAGTTCGGCGGGCAGGGAGATGGCGGCTGCAGAAAGTGGCGCGATGTGAACGGTTTTCGATAGCACATCCGGGATTGCGACCTCGGTTTCGAATCGAGCAACACCATTCTCAGCGACAAGTTGCCCGCGCCAGAAGACCATTTCCGCATCAAACGCCTCCAGGTTGTTCAGCACAACGCAATTTGCTGCATAGCCCGGAGCAATAGCGCCAATTCCTTCGAGCCTCCAATAGTCTGCGGTGTTAAATGTCGCCATTCGGATGGCTCGAATCGGGTCGAGTCCGGCCGCAACGGCTCGCCGTAGCGTCTCATCCATGTGGCCCTGATGTAGCAGCATCGCACAGTCTCGATCGTCGCTGGCAAAGCAACAACGCGCGAAAGTAGCATCGGTAACAAGAGGTAACAATTCCAACATGTTATGTTCAGTGGAACCTTCTCGGAGCATGAGCATCAAACCACGCTCAAGCTTCTCGCGGCCTTCTTCCAGTTCTGTCGATTCGTGATCGCTCGTCATACCGGACAACGCATATGCATCCAGATTGCGCCCACGAAGGCCCGGAGCGTGACCGTCGCGCCGGCACCCAGCAGCGGCAGAGAGGCGATCGAAGATGTCGTTGTCGCCGCTCAGCACGCCCGGGAAATTCATCATCTCACCGAGACCGACCGTTTCCTCGTATGCCAGCGCCGTCGCGATGGCATTGGTCGTCATTACCGCGCCCGCGGTTTCGGCCGGACTTGCCGGCACGCAAGACGGCACGGTGAAATGAACGCCGAGTGGGAGCCCCCTGGACGCTGCAATCATCGCGTCGATACCTGCTAAACCCGCCACATTTGCGATCTCGTGCGGATCGGTGACGACGGCTCCGGTACCGTGAGGGACGACGGCTCTGGCAAATTCAGGCAGCCAAAGCAACGAGCTTTCGGTGTGAATGTGCCCGTCGATGAACGAAGGCGCTAGAAATGCGCCATCGAGATCGATCTTTTCCGCGCCTCAGTATAGTCACCAACACCAACGATCACCCCGCCGGAGATAGCAACGTTCGCCACGTTGAATCTCACAGGTAAAGACGTTGATGACGCTCGCGTTTTCAAGGAGCAGATCCGCAGATTCGTCACGCAATGCAACACCGAGTCTGGCCCGCCACTGTTCCATGTTTGCCACCTAGCTATTGATCTGTCTCGACAGGAAGAGCAGCGTCTCGTTCACATCCCTCAGTTGATTCATCGCGATTTCCGGCAACATTTCTGTCGCTGCGAAGGGCAGCTGAATCGTCTTGCGAAGAGCGAGACCCTTCTCAAAGTCATCCCAATGCAACTTCTCAGTATCGTCGAGTAGACCTCGCTGAATCGATGGAATCGAGACCCGCGCTAGCCGTTCCAGGGCGTATCGACGTCTCATATTTTCCTCGTCGACGTACATCCCGATCAGCGTTGCCCAGGCGTCCATTTCAAAGCCATCCTCGCCGATGCGGATGTCGATGTGGCCATCCTCGACGTCACATGCAACGCACCAGCGATTCTGGTCATCAAATGTTCCGTAGGCGTAGTAGCCTTCGGCTCGAAATATACCGACGATCGGATCCAGAGCCGTGCGCTGATTGGAAATTGTCATCTGTCTGTCTCTAACTCCAACTGTGGGTTCGTCTTGCCCGAATTCCTACCTACAACGATCGAAGACATAGCAGCCCTAATGCTCATTGAAATCGACGCCTGTTTCAAGTGCCGCGAACCACTGATTTGCAAGTTGCTGAAATCGCTGCACCAACAGGCGCACGTCGTCTGGCGCATCCCCGCGAATGCTGACCTCGAGCGTCGGGTGAAGAAGCTGGCGCTCCCAGATCTCACTTTCCACCGTAGTTTCAACCGTTTGAGGAACGAACGATTCCTGAATCTCGGCCAGGCTCAAGCCCCTGTCGCGCAGGTCGGCGATGCGGGTCAATCGCTCAAGATGCTCGGTTGTGTAGTAGGAAGAACGTCCACGGCCTCTGGCGTTCTGCAGCAAACCCTGTTCGATGTAGTATCGGATTGTGCGGTCTGTCATACCGCTAGCTTCAACAAGCTCATCCATCGAAAATCGTGGAGCCGTTTGGCGCGTCACCATGTGTGCCTCCATCGCGTACCCTGCCACCGTACAATACCGAGCGCAAAACGACGACCGACAAGGAGATATCCATGGAGCGACTGCCGCGATTCATCGGGATGGTCCATCTGCCACCACTTCCAGGCTCGCCGCTCAACACGCTGAGCGTAGGCGAATGCGAGGCGTTCGCGCTGGCAGATGCTCAAGCTCTAGCTGCTGGAGGCGCCGACGCACTGATAATCGAAAACTTTGGGGATGCACCCTTTCGACCGGGAAGGGTCGATGCTCATACAGTGGCAGATATGACGCGTATTGCTCTTCGTATTCGCGCCTCCGGTCGATCTCGAAATCGGCATCAACGTCCTGAGAAACGATGCCCTGTCCGCTCTCGGTATTGCTCGGGCAATCGGAGCCAGCTTCATCCGTGTCAACATCCTGTCCGGCGTCATGGCGACCGATCAGGGACTCATTACCGGTCAAGCGGACGAGCTGATGCGACTTCGACGGAGCCTGGGAGCGACCGACGTCAGGTGCTTCGCCGACATTCTGGTCAAACACGCAACGCCGCTTGGCCAGCAGTCAATTTCAGATGCAGTGGATGACATCGTGCTCCGCGGACGGGCCGATGCGATCATCGTCAGTGGCACTGCCACCGGAAAAGCCGCGAATCATGGACGACATACTGGCTGCAGTCGACGCATCCGGAAATGTGCCGGTCTATCTCGGTTCGGGAGCGAGTGCCGAGACGCTGCGCCAATTTGTGCCGCCAGCCTACGGGGCAATAGCTGGAACGAGTCTGAAACTCGATGGACGCGTCGAAGCGCCGATTGACGAGGGCAGGGTTCGATCGTTTGCGCTCGCTATGAAGAGTGGCAACCTCATAGAGCCGTCGCTCACTCAGCTCCAGCCTTCTCGAAAGGGCGCACTCCCCTGATCGCCGACGAAATCGGGCAAGTCCTTATGTCCCAACTGTTGCCTGATGGCGTGCGCCTCCCCGGTATGAAACCAGTAGTGATGGATGTTGCGATACAACATCGTCCCTACAGATTCAGGCAAGCGCTCACCATCGAATTCAAAGTGGTTGGCGAGTTCAGCATCAGTGACGGAGTTGAGATATCGGTCGGCTCCGTCCGTGACGCCCGTCCAGATCTTCCGAACGACGACCAGGTCCGGCGTCGTCGCTCTATCCGGGTAACCTGACAGCTCGACGAGCTCCGGATAGCGAACTGCTTCCCGCCCCTGAGCGATCACGACCCAGTAGCGTTGCTCCTGCAATGCCAGATGGGCCATGATCCAGCTCAGGCAATTCATTGGAAGAATTCGCCGTCCGGCATCTTCCGGGGACACGCCCGCGAAGACACGCTGAAATTCAGCACGAGCAAATCGCAGTTGCTCGACGAGCGGATGCAATGCCTACCATTTTGGATCCCATCGCTTTACAGAGTCAGAAGTCCGAATGCGCTCTTGTGAGGCTCCTTGTCGCGCCGGAACGTGTCAGGGTTGATGCCCTTGGCGACGGCCATGTGATAGGCGAACAGCTGCAATGGGACGACAGTCAACAGCAGTGACAAGTCTTCGATTGTTTCGGGTACGCTGAAAACCTGCGCATCAGGCACAGCATGGCGCGCCCTTGCCGACGAACCAGAGATGGCCGCCCATGCGCGTTCGCTGCGGAAGCGACCTCGCTAACCCGGTGTTCGGCGTTGCCGCTAACGTTCACGAAGATTGCCTGATCGCCGGGGTTGAAATTCACCATCGGTCCGTGCAGAGTACTGCTCAAGGCCGAGTGCATCGATCCAACCGTAGGCCGCCTCGCGAACCTTGATGACTGCCTCAATCGCAGAAAATTCGCTCGGACCTGCGCCGGCTGGCGTAGATGCGGCGATTGATACAAGCTTCAGAAACCGGCCGAATCTCATCTTCTCGATCGAGGATGTCCTGCACCTGCGATGGGATATTTGCGAGCGCGTCACGAAAACCTGCTGTGGCGCTGAACTCATTCAGTTGACCGAGTTCGGTCGCGATCTGCGCCAGGACCGTCATGGCGCGACAGATGGGAAGAGGTATATGCAGCAGACTTTTCGCGCTCGGTCGTGCGCAGCACCAGCTCCGATCCCGGGTGTTCGCGCCTCTTGCTTCCAACGGAGAGCACCCGCGCCCCCGCCTCATGCGCGCGCTGCATTGATACCTTCGAGAAAGTCTTGACCCCGGTATGCGTCATGATGATCACGGCATCGCCATCGCGAATCGGGAAGTTTTCTGGGTAGTGCGAGAACTCGAACGAATGAATTGCTCGGGCGTCCGCGCCCGCTGACCGCAACAACCAGGCGCCAACAAGCGCCGCATGGTAGCTCGTGCCAATTCCAATGACATGCACCCGCGTGCGGTCATGAAGCCGCGATGCCGCATCGGCCGCAGGACCCCAGCCGTCGTCGAGCAGTGCCTGCACATCTGCTGGCTGGCTATGCATCGTCTGATACATGAACGAGTCTGTCGTCGGAACCGACATTTCCCTGATCCTTCCAGCTCTTGCGAGTTCTACCTAGTCGCTAACAATTGAAACGTTTCCACTCATGACGTGCATATTCAGCCAGATCGTAGCAGTTGATCGCTCGAAAGCGGATTCGTCCGCCGCCCGGATGTCGAACTTGAAGCCGTCTGCCTGGATCTTCGCCGGAAATTGTCGAAGCGTTCATCGACGCGCCGACTCCTTCGGGCAAGCGCACGCGCACGTTTCCAGACTTGCAATCGATTCGCACTCCAAGGTCGTCTCGCTGAAACGCGCCGCGCAAATCCAGATCGACGTTGCCGCTCATCGAATCCACCGCCAGCGGCGCAATTCGGGACAGTTGCCAGTGATCTCGAGAGCACGTGCGTTTCCGCTCTTGGATTCGATCTCCACCGAACTCAACTCCGGGAAATCACCTGACATCGAGCCATTGACTTTTCCGCTCTTGAATCGATCAGAATCTCATCAAGTTCGGGATAGCTCCCGCCCAGAGCTCATCTTGACAGCTCCGCTACGCGACCTCACTTCAAGGTCGGCGAGCTTGACATCGTCAAGATCGAGATCGACAGCGCCGCTCATAGATTCGATCGCCATGCGAAAGGGTCACAGCGCTGTTGAACGCCAGATTCCAGGCATTGCGGGGTTTGCAGCCTATCTGTCGACGGCTGGCTGATCTCAAGCTCTGCCTCGTCATCGTCACATCGTAATCGTCCATGAGGCTTTAGCTCTTCGTGGGAATACTCGAACATTGCGGAGCAGAATTCCTGGGCGCCGCCGCGTACAGCGAGCGATCCGTGACGAATCTGGAGCTCCACGTCGGCAGACTTGACCTTGCCGAGCGGATATTCACGCCGATCGACGATCAGATTTGCTGTCCATATTGACCTTCTTCTGCAATACGGCCAGACTTCAATCATGCGTCACGTAAACACAGTATTGCGAGTCCGTCAACACAAAAGCGGCGCCGAAATCGGCGCCGCTTTTGATTGTCAAATGCTCGGACTATTCAGCTTCATCCAGGTCTAGTGAGATACTGTTGATGCACCATCGCTGACCGCCAGCATCACGCGGACCATCATCGAATACGTGCCCTAGATGTGAACCGCAACGCGAACAATTGACTTCAGTTCTGACCATCCCGAATGAGTGGTCTTCGTGCATGTCACCGCATCCGGAGAGACCGCTTCGGTGAAACTCGGCCAGCCACAACCGGAATGAAACTTGGTGCTGCTATCAAAGAGCGGAGCCCCGCAGCCGGCACAGCGGTACATGCCGTCAGTTTCAGTGTCCACGTACTTCCCGGTGAACGCTCGCTCGGTACCTGCCTTTCGCAATACCTGGTACTGCTCGGGCGAAAGCCTCGCACGCCATTCGTCGTCGGTTGTAGGTACTTCGATCGTGTCGCTCTTCATCGTGTCGTTACGTCATTCAACTCCCAATCCAATTGAACAGTCGACGCCAGTGCCACCCATGCCGCAGTAGCCCCATGGATTCTTGTGGAGATATTGCTGATGCTCTGCTTCAGCATAGTAGAAAGCGTCAGCGCGCTGGATCTCCGTTGCGATCTCACCGTATCCGGAACTCGACAGGGCGCGCTGATATGCCTCGCGCGTCTCGACCGCTGCCCGATATTGCTCGTCGTCGGCATAGAGAATCATCGATCGATATTGCGAGCCAATGTCATTCCCCTGGCGCATACGCTGCGTTGGGTCGTGCGACTCCCAGAAGATCTTCAGCAGATCGCGATAGCTGATGATTGGCCGGATCATAGACGACGAGGACGGCTTCAGAGTGCCCTGTACTACCGCTACACACTTCGCGGTAGGTGGGGTACTTGGTGAAACCACCAGCATATCCAACCGCCGTTGTGTAGATACCATCTAGCTGCCAGAGCACCCGCTCAGGTCCCCAGAAACACCCTAGAGCGAAGACAGCCTGCTCCGTATGGTCGGGAAACGGCGGCTGGATAGGTGTACCGAGGACGGCATGCGTCGCCGGAATTTCGAAAACTGGAGCATCTCTTCCGGGTAGAGCCTCCGCCTCGCTGATCACTTCGTTCTTCTTTTTTCCAAGCCCAAATATCATTTAGTTCCTCCGATGCGTGACGTAGATAGCGTGCAGTGCGATTTTCTGAATATTGCATCCATCCTATCGACTGCAATTGTTAAAACACATACTGCATCCCAAAAGTTCCCGTACTATTACAGAATCCGAAGACCTAAAGGCGATGTCAAGAAATCCGGACGATGGTGGCATGAGTTATCGTTCACGTAAGGCTTACCATTCATCCGGCGTGCCGGTGTCCGCATTCGATCGGGGAACAGGGTGACAAGTTTGCGACATATGGCGGCGCTAAGCCTGGTACTTACGATGGCGTTGTCCGCTTGCTCTATTGGATCTGACAGTTCCGACGATCCGCCCCAAGACGAACTTTTCCAGGTTTCTACGATTGCGTCCCTCTCGGCTGGCGCGTACGCAGGCCTTATCGATTTCAACGACGTACTGGACCATGGCGACTTTGGACTCGGTACGTTCGACGCGCTGGACGGCGAGCTGATCGTTCTCGATGGCAAGGCCTACCGCGTGCCGGCCGACGGCATCCCACAGGAGGTCGATGGTTCGGTCACCACCCCATTCGTTGCCGTGACGACCTGGGATGCGGACGAGATCGACGGATTTTTCCGACCAAATGACTTGCGCCGACTTCGAAACAGCGATCGATGGGTTGCTCGAAAGCACTGATATTCCATATGCGATCAAGGTGACAGGACACTTCACATCCATGACGACGAGGAGCGAAGAACGCCAGGAACCTCCCTACCGGCCGCTCGCGGATGTTCTCGCTAACCAGATCGTCTTCAATCTCAGCGATGTCGAGGCAACGATGGTCGGGTTCCGGTTGCCAGACTATATGGCCCAGTCCAACGCCGCGGGATATCACTTTCACGCCATCACGGACGATCTCGCCGCCGGTGGACATGTCCTCGATTGTCAGACCGGTGAAGTCACCGTCGAGATTGACCGCATAGACTCGTGGCAAGTCGATCTGACTGGCACCGACTAGTCATGTACTGTACCTATCGGTAATCATCCAGAATCTCGGAGGCTTCTCTCCAGCATCTCGCGGCCTGAGGATGTTTCCGGCATGCGGAAGTAGATCTCGGTCGCGCCCGCCGCGAGGTACTGCTCGGTAACGGCTCGAAAGTCCGCAATCGAATCGAACGGCTCGCGATCGAGCACGCTGCGGAAAGCGAATGCCGACCAGCGAATCTCAGCAGGATCCCGTTCGATCCGTTCGCAGGCTTCCATGAGTGTTCGCCCAAAGCTGTTCCATCGCTTCCGGACCGTGATTGAGATTCCAGATGTCTGCATGCTTCGCTACCAGACCGAGCATACGCGGTTGCTGCGCGCCAATCATGATCGGCAGATGCTCCTGCACTGGTTTGGGTTGGAACGGCGCGTCATCGAGCGTGTAGTGCGTGCCGTGAAACGTTGTTCGGCGGTTGGTGAAGAGCGACTCGATGATCTGAAGAGCTTCATCGAGTCGCTCGACGCGGCTACCTGGACTGCCCAGGTCTAGCCCGTACGCCTCGTGTTCTCGAATGTACCAGCCTGCGCCTATGCCTAGATCGAGCCGCCCACCGCTGACGTGGTCGACGGTTGCAGCCTCCTTGGCGAGCAGGACAGGATTGCGATACGTGTTGCCGGTGACCAGGATGCTGATGCGTACGCGAGGAATCAGCGCCGCGAGGGCGGCGAGCATCGTCCATCCCTCATGAAACCAGCCATCTTCGTCGCCGGCCGTCGGCATAAAGTGATCGACAATGCCGGCACAATCGAAGCCAAGCTGCTCGATCGTCTGCCACTCAGCTAGCGTCTCTTCCCAGGGTTTCGACTGGGACGTCCAGATTCCGAATCGGATCTCGTGGTCCAAATGTATCTCCTCACGTCTATGATTATTCGAGTCACGCTACACTATTTCACGGTCGTAGTCCGGCCAAGGGTCCAGTCACAACTTTTTCGCACTATGAAATGCTCATTTCGCTAAGGAGGATATCAGCATGAAAATCGGCGTAGTCTTTCCCCAGACTGAGATAGGCGAGGACGCCAGTGGCGTCCGAGCTCTCGCTCTGGCGGTCGAAGAGCTCGGTTACGACCATCTACTCGCTTATGATCACGTGCTCGGCGCTAACAAAGCCAGCCGGCCGGATTGGAGCGGCCCCTATTCGTCTGAATCTAATTTTCATGAGATCTTCGTTCTCTTCTCCTATATCGCGGCGATCACTGAAAAGATTGAACTTGTCACCGGCGTCCTGATCCTGCCCCAGCGGCAAACAGCGTTAGTCGCCAAGCAGGCCGCTTCGATCGACCGCCTGAGCAATGGACGGCTGCGACTCGGCATCGGAGTTGGCTGGAACGAAGTCGAATACATTGGCCTCAACGAAAACTTTAGTGATCGTGGGCGTCGTTCAGAAGAGCAGATTGCAGTAATGCGCCGGCTCTGGACCAACGAAGCCGTTGAATTTGAGGGTACCTGGCACACGATCCCGGATGCAGGGATCAAGCCGTTACCTGTACAGCAATCAATTCCAATCTGGATCGGCGGATACGTGGACGCGACACTGCGACGCGTTGGCCGCATCGGCGACGGCTGGTTCCCTGCTGGCCAACCAGGCGACAAACTCAATCGCGATCTGGAAAAAATTGCAGAAGCAGCGCGCGAAGCGGGACGAAATCCTGAAGATATCGGCGTCGAAGGGCGCATTAGTCTGATCCAGACCCCGGAAGATCAGTGGGTAACGGCGACTAACGCCTGGCGCGAGGCCGGCGCGTCACACTTGTCGGTCGTGACGATGGGCGGTGGGCTCAGTCCTGACGGACACATCGAGCTCATTGGGAAGTACCGTGAAGCAATAGATTCCTAGGTCAGCTGCGAAAGGAGAAGCTGTCTGTAGATGGAAATAACCCTGGGAATCGGACTCGCCTACGGAATCCTGTTGGCCGCGTTCATCATCTTTGCGCTCGACATCATGCCAATCGACTTTGTGGCGTTTGCGATCATGGCCGTAATTCTCGTGCTCCACGGCGCTCTCGACATGACGTTGCAAGAGTCCGTCTCGGGCTTTAGCAACTCAGCGACGGTCACCGTTCTAGCCGTGTTCATCTTGAGTGCGGGCATCCAACGAACGGGCGTGATCAACTACATATCCAGGCGCATGGTCGAGTGGGGCGGCACGGAAGAACGACGTCAAATTCTGACGATTCAAGGCGTTAGCGGTCCGATTTCCATGTTCATCAACAATACGGCGGCGGTTGCTATCCTCATCCCAGCAGTCATCCGTATGGCCCGAGAGTCACGCCGGTCCCCTTCGAAGCTGCTTATGCCGCTTTCGTATGTCTCGCAGCTGGCGGGCGTCGTGACGCTGATCGGAACCTCCACAAATATTCTCGCGAGTGAACTGACCGATCAGGCAGGCCTCGGCGGCTTCAGTATGTTCGAGTTCTCAACCATCGGACTGATGGTTTTCGCCACCGGTGGCCTCTATCTGCTGATCGTCGCGCCACGCTTGCTCCCGGATCGACAGTCGGCACAAACCGCCGAACGAAAATATCAGGTGACCGAGTTCCTGAGTGAAGTCCTCGTACCCGAAGGATCGGAATATGACGGCAACACCCTCGCTGAAGCCCGCATCCGCCAGGATTTTGGCGTGCAGGTCATCGAAATTATCCGCGGCGTCCAGCACATAACGTTCTTGCAGAGAGATACAACGATCTTTGCCGGAGATATTCTTGTTGTCTCAGGTAGCACCGACGAGCTGGTGGCGATCCGCGACGACCCGAGACTGCAAATCGAAGCCCAGGCACGGCTCGATGATATGGATCGACTCCCCGAGGAGATTCGGCTCCTGGAAGTCGTCATCGGTCCAAACTCCGACCTCATCGGGGGCACGTTGATTTCGACCAACTTTCGCAACCGCTATGACACAACAGTCATCGCGATGCGCCGCGACGGCCGCGTGATACGCGAGCGCCTCGGCGCAGTCAGATTTGAATTTGGCGACACCCTGCTCTTGCAGGGACCGCCAGGCGCGATCGAGCAGGTCAAACAGGAGCGCGGCTTCATCGTTACAGAAGAGCCTGAAATCGAAACATTTCGGACTTCCAAGATTCCGATGGCGCTCGCGATTGTTGGCGGCGTCGTTCTGTTCGCGGCGCTGGGTCAGCCCATCCTGGTTACTGCAATCGCAGGGGCGGTGCTGATGGTTCTCACCGGTTGTCTCAACGTTCAAGAACTGCATGCCTCAATTCGTTGGGACGTGATCTTCTTGCTGGCCGGAATGATCCCTGTTGGCATCGCGCTGGAGAACACAGGCGGTGCAGAGTTGCTCGCCGATCTCGCCGTCGACTCCGCAAACTACGTGCCAGCGCTTGCCGTGCTCTATATCTTCTACGCTACGACGATGATTCTGACCGAACTGATCTCAAACAACGCATCGGTTGTCGTGATGGTGCCGATAGGCATCAGCACGGCGCTATCGTTGAGCCTCGATCCGAAGGCCTTTGTCCTGGTGATCATGTTCGCCGCTTCAACCGCTTTCACGACACCGGTTGGCTACCAGACGAACACGATGATCTATGGTCCCGGTGGGTACAGGTTCACCGATTTCCCGCGCGTCGGCGGGCCGCTAAATCTACTCTTACTGGCCGTCACCCCGTTTTACATTTGGCTTGTTTGGGGACTCTGACGCGTCTGGGATTCGTTGACGAGGAAAGGGTTCGAGTGGGTGTCTAGACTCCCAAGTCAGTCGCCAGCGCAGCAGCAGCTCTTGTGGCCGAGGTGATGCAGTCGGGTATACCGACACCATGATAGGCTGCGCCGATCAGCGCCAGCCCTGAAATCGCATCGACTTCGCGCCTTATTCGATTTACGAGTGCGCCGTGACCCACATGGTACTGAGGCATCCCATCGTGCCAGCGGTAGACACGGGCGAATATTGGATCGGCGCGCAAGCCGGTGATCCTGGCTAGATCCCTGCGAACGATGTCGATGAGCTGATCGTCCGGAAGGAACGCAGGCCCTTCGTTACCAGCTCTGCCAACGAACCCGCGCAACAGCACCCCACCCTCCGGAGCCCGACCGGCGAACTTGCGGCTTGACCACGTAACCGCGGTCAAATCAAAACCTTCAACTCTGGGAACGACAAAACCACGCCCGCCTGTCTCCAATTGCACTTCCGACGCGCGAAACGCCATCGACACTGTTGCGGACGAAACATACGGAATCGTGGTCAATGATCGGGCAGCTTCGGGGGCAATTTCGCCAAGGAGCTTTGCGGCCGGCTTCGCTGGCGTCGCCAGAACGATCCCGTCAGCTTCGTAGCGCGCGCCATCCCGTGAGATGACCTCGTAACTGGAACCGCGCTTTTCGATCGCCGTCACTTCGCGGTCGAGAAGAACGTTCTGCGTCCCGATACGATCTACAGCCGCATCAACGATCCTTCCAAGGCCGCCGCCAAAACTCACGAATGGAGTATGGCGGCGCGACGGTGCCGCGTGATTGGCAGCGGGGCGTCGCGATGCCAGCGCCGCTCGAATCAGCCCGCCATGCTGTCGTTCGGCGTCCCGTAGGCGTGGAAACGTCGAGAGAATACTGAGTCGATTCGCGTCTCCGGCGAAGATTCCAGATAGCAATGGTTCCGCGAGGTTCTCGAAGGCCTGGCGACCTACTCGCCTCTGCATGAAGCTGGCCACCGACTCATCACTTTCGCCCTCGCGAGCAGGAATGACGTAGTCGGCCAGTAATCTGAGCTTACCCTGCAAATCCAAGAGAGGTGATTGGAGAATTTGCCGGAACTGCGTAGGGACGAGCATCGTGATGCCCTCAGGCAGAGGCTCCATTTGCCCACCGTGGACGATGAATGTCCCACCGCCATCGGGACTGGTATCGATGACCTCATTCCCCATTCCGAGACGCTCGGCAAATGCAATGCCCCCCGGCTTCGTCGAAAGAAACGAATCAGGTCCGGCGTCGATGACGTAGCCACCCTGAACGTCGGTTCGGATGGGACCACCAGCGCGGTTGGATGCTTCGAGCACGGTGACTTCGATGCCACGAGACTGCAGCTCGACGGCCGCTGCCAGCCCGGAAATCCCTGCGCCAACGACGATCACCCTGGCAGTCAACTAACCGGCTACTTCCTCGACAGCGGCGCGGACCGCGCTAGCCACCGCCTTGGCGAGCCCCGGATCGTCGTTGAGCATCTCTGTCCGCTCAAGGCGGATACCTAATGCGTGAGCCTGTTCTCGGTGTTCAATATCGACATCGAACAAGACTTCGACGTGATCGCAGACAAAACCAATCGGAACGAATAGCAGTTCTTTGATGCCGTTTTGAGCAAACTCTTCGAGCGTATCTTCGACGGTGGGACCCAGCCATGCATCGCCGGATGCGCCCTGGCTTTGAAACGCGAACCGGTAATTTGTCAAACCCATTTTTGCCGCCACAAGCTCCACCGATGTCAGAATCTCTTCTCGATATGGATCTCCGGATTCAAGAATCCTGGCGGGAAGTGAGTGCGCAGTGAACAGCACGACTACGTCGTTCAGCGCCTTGTCCGGATAATGTCTTGTCATCGCCTTCGTTGATCCGGCTCGCAATCGAACCGATGAATGCCGGCTCATCTTTCCAGCTTTGTACCTGGACGACTGGCAGATCAACGCCATTTTCGGTCAACGCTTTCGTGAGCTTGCCCATATAGGCGCCGACGCTCATCCGGCTGAAATGTGGCGCCATGACCGCCCCGGCCACGATATCCACGTTCGCCGCCAACAGGTCCGGCACGACTTCATCAATGTACGGATTCCAGTGACGCATACCGACAAAGCAGCGATATTCGTAGCCATTCTCGACAGAATTGAGTTCGCTTTCAATGCTCGCCGCCTGGGCAGTCGTCAAGCCGAGAATGGGAGAACTTCCACCGATTTTCTCGTAGCGCTCGGTAATTTCGTCGATGAGTTCCTGCGAGGTCGGACGGCCACCGCGGATATCGTCAAGATAGGCCGGAACCTCTTCCAGCGAGTTCGGCCCTCCGTATGCCATGATCATTACGCCAACGCGTTTCTTGCCGTCACTCATCATCTAGTTGACCTCCATGTCGCGAGCACTTAGTTCATGAACCAAATCGACTACTTCTCGAACTGTTGATTCGGGCGTACCCGGAATGATTCCGTGTCCCAGATTGAAGATATGGCCGGGCCGTCCGTCCGCTTCGTTGAGAATGTCTGCGATGCTCTCACGCAATGAGTCCCCTGAATCGAAGAGTCGAATCGGGTCGAGATTGCCTTGAATCGCGCGGTCGAAACCGACCGTCTCCCATGCGCGGCCAAGTGGGATACGCCAGTCGACGCCAACGACATCGCTACCCGCTTCCGCGACGAGATCGAGCATCCCGCTAGTGAGGACGCCGAATAGAATTACTGGCACGTCGCTCGCTGCATGGACTCGCTCAATAATGTTCCGAGTCGCCGGCAAGACATATCGACGATAGTCGTTGGGTGCAAGTGAACCAGCCCAGGAATCAAAGAGTTGAACGCACTGAGCGCCCGCTTCAACTCTGTGCGATGAGGTAGTCGGACGTCATGTCGGCGAGTTTTCCCATGAGTTCACGTCCCACGCCTCAGGATTTCCGAACATCAACTGCTTCACCTTGACGAAATTTCGTGACGAACCACCTTCGATCATGTAGCTGGCAAGGGTGAATGGTCCACCGGCAAACCCGATCATCGCCGCCCGTCCATCGAGATGACTCACGGACACTCCGAATTGCGCAGAGCGTAGACTTCAATTCAACATTGGATCGTATGATCGCAACGCGTCGGATATCCGACGGAGTATGTGATCGGATTGTGCATCATCGGGCCTTCGCCCTTGGCAAACTCAAGCTGCATGCCCATTGGGACGAGCGGTGGAAGGATATCGGCGAAGATAATCGCGGCGTCAACAGCCATCGCTTCGACCGGCAGCATCGTCACTTTCGCTGAAATTCGGCGCTGGCGATGATTTCCAGTATCGTGTGGCTGGTGCGAATTTCGCGATAGGCCGCCTGATAACGTCCCGCCTGACGCATGAACCAGACCGGCGTTCGATCGACTTGTTCAAGCCGGCAAGCCCGCAAAAATCTCTCTGAACCCTGCACTGCCACTCCATTCTCGAAACGACTTCGCTGGAGCGGATTGTAACAATGGCATGCCCTGGCGCACTGTCAGGCAGCTGTGAGAAGGACCTGAGCACCACAAGGATTGGTTCTGCGACGCGTGGCAACTTAGTCGACTTACGACGGTTAGGAGTCTGCGGGCGCGGTAAATCCGATTAGCCGGCATCGCTCCCTCGTGCTGGTATGCACCCTCGTACCCTGACTCCGTCGCCGCGACGAGGGGATGGAACACCAATTGGCATATTCTCGCGTCCCGCTCGATACGGAATCCGGCGGGATGATAGACGACCATCAGGGACACGCCGCGACCTGAGTAACCGGCGTCCCACACGGCGGTATGCAGCGCGACGCCCGACCTCAACAAACTCGAGCGTGGACGGGCATAGGCCATCAGCCAGGTCGGGAGATTTACCGCTTCGTTGAAACGAACCTGGTAGGCACCTGCAGGCAGGTACAGGGAGCCCTCTGGCTCAAATTCAAATCTTCCGTTTCAGGCAATACTCGGCTGGCATTCGTACGACCGAGCGTTCCGGGTCCACGGAAACGCGAAACGGTTTCGAGGGTGATGTCTATACCGTTCGGTTGAATTTGTTCTGCCGGATCGAGCATGCCTTCCAGGAGCGGCGGGGTTCCATCCATGAGGCGATTGATTTCCTCGCGGCTCAATACACCCTGACCGATCCTGCTTGCTCACTTTGAAGGCCCTTCGTCGCGTCCGATCAGACTGTCCGTACAATGTACAGAGATGACCCGCGTTCGTCAACCCGGTATCATCACGTTCGTTTATTCTCAGAATGAGTATAAGTAGCTCGATCGAGCAGGAGAATCAGATGCCGGATCAAACGCGCGCCCAGGGACATGACCGCCGCACACCCCAGTTTCATCAAGCATCGACGCAGGAAATCCTTGATGGCCGCACCGCCGACGTCTACTTTGAACGCACGCTCGACATCCTCAAGAACAAGCAGCTAAATCCGATAGTACGGGCGGAGTTCGCAGTCAAAGGGTTGCCGGGCAATATGCCCTGGGCAGTGCTGTCGGGTCTTGAGGAAGTCTTCGCCCTTCTGATGGATCGTGACATATCTCTGCGAGGCTTCCCCGAAGGATCGATCATCCGCCCCAACTCCCCTGTGTTCGAGATCGAAGGGCCATACCAGTCATTTGCCGTCCTCGAAACAGCCATCCTGGGACTCGTCTGTCAGTCATCTGGCGTTGCCACGAAGGCCGCGAGCGTACGTCACGCCGCCGGCGACAAAATGCTTATCAGCTTTGGCGCGCGTCGAATGCATCCAGCGGTTGCGCCGGTGATCGAACGGGCTGCGTTTATCGGCGGATGTGACGGGGTGAGTGTCCTGAAAAGCGCCGAATTGCTCGGTGCAGATCCCGACGGGCACGATGCCTCACGCGCTCATCTTGATCGTCGGAGACACTCTCGAAGCGATGAGATTCTATGATGAAACCATAGCTGAAGGAGTACCTCGAATCGCGCTGATCGACACCTTCAACGATGAGAAGTTCGAGGCCATTCGCCTTGCGGAAGCCCTGGGTTCGCGTCTCTCTGGAGTCCGTCTCGACACGCCCGGCAGCAGACGTGGCGACTTCGCCAGTATTATCAAAGAGGTTCGCTGGGAATTGGATCTGCGCGGGCACTCAAATGTCCAGATCTTTGTCAGTGGTGGGTTGGATGAGGATTCGGTACTGCAGCTGCGTCCATTTGTGGATGGATTCGGCGTGGGTACGAGCATCGCGAACGCAGGAACGATCGATTTCAGCATGGACATTGTTGAGATCGAGGGCATATCGATTGCTAAACGCGGCAAGATGTCCGGTGCAAAACAAGTCTGGCGCGATACGACGGCGCTGAGTGATCAAGTGCTACCTCTTGACGATGTCCCTACGGACATCGGACATGAGCCACAGTTGATCCCTCTGATGTCAAATGGACGGCTCGTCGGGGACTTACCGACTCCGATTGAGATCAGGGAGCGTGTTTTGGATCAGCTCCGCATCGCGGGAGCTGAACTAACCCCACGTTCGACGTGAGACGATGGCTGAGACCGAAACGCAGGGGATTCGCGTCGAACGAGCTACCGACTCAGACCTTGCCGCTTGCGAGTCGATACTTCGAGGGCTTCCCGACTGGTTCGGAATCGAAGAGTCGATAGTTGACTATGTCGGCGCAGTTGATAGGATGCACACTCTCGTCGCAAGATTGGGAGTTCGAGTTGCTGGATTTCTCGCACTAGCCACTCACAATGGCTCAACCTCGGAAATCTACGTCATGGCCGTCGTCGCCCAATTTCAACGCATGGGGATTGGCAGAGCGCTCGTTCAAGAAGCGGTCCGGATAGCGCGCTCGAAAGGGCAGAAGCTTCTGGAGGTGAAGACTCTGGGACCGTCGGATCCAGACACCCATTACGCCGCAACTCGCCAGTTCTATGAAGCAATGGGGTTCATGCCACTCGAAGAATTCCACGGGTTGTGGCCGGGAAATCCATGTCTGATCATGGTAAAAGTGCTCGAAGAAAGCTAGCTATGTCGGAAGGATGAAATGTCGTTGTTGCGTATCGAAAATCATCCGATTCTGGGCCAACCGCCGGAAGTTGAGGTCACACTGATGACTTTCGACGGCAAGCAGATCGAAGTACGCGCCGGTGAACCAATCGCTGCTGGCCTTTTGGCAGCAGGTGTCCGAGCATTCCGCACCATGCCCGAAACGGGCGAGCCTCGTGGAGTCTTCACCGGCGTCGGTAGATCCATTGAGGAATTGGGAACGGTTAATGGCGAATCGAATGTGCCGCTCATGTCGACCGCGGTTGCGACCGGGATGGTCGTCACAACCCAATACGGACTCGGTGGACAAGGAACTAACGAATGAGTGACCAGCCAGCAGATCGCCGTTGTTGGCGCAGGACTGTCAGGAATCATGGCCGCGATGGCCGCTTCACGCTCCGGGGCCTCGGTCGTTCTGCTCGACGAAAACGAACAAATGGGCGGTTGGATGCGCACTTGCGTCAATCTGATCGAAAAACCGCCAACCGTGCTCGAAGGATTACGCGGATTCGAGGCTGCCGAATATGGACGACGGGTGTTAGCGACATCAACGATCGATTGCCGCACAAACAGTGTTGTCTGGGGGCTTTTCGAGAACCGGACATTGGCAGTTGCCGGTCCGGAGGGCGCCTATCAATTGCAGCCAGACCGGGTCATTCTTGCTACCGGATCGACTGCAATCGTGTGGCCATTCGAAGGTTGGACGCTTCCTGGGGTCATGACGGCACAAGCGGCGAGAGCTTTCATGCACCTCCATTTCGTTTTGCCCGGCAAACAGGTTGCTGTGATTGGCCGGGGAAAATCTGCGGATCAGATAGCCGACGATCTTAAACTCGCAGGCGCGATTGTCGCGTCCCGATTCGATTCGCCAGATGGCGTAGTCGCTGGAGGTACGGGAGCCGTAGAGTGGATCGAGGCTGCAGGGACTCGAACCGCAGTCGACGCAATCATTCTCGCACTTGGCTCTTTGCCAGATCCGGAACTCGCCCGCCACGCCATGGTGGAGATGGAGTTTTCGATGTCCAACGGCTGCCACGTACCGGTACGTGATGCTCACATGGCTACCACCGTCGACGGGGTCTACGTCGTCGGAGATGCAGGTGGTCTGGTTCCTCCCGACGCCGCCGCGGCGCAGGGCTACGTAGCCGGATTTGCGGCCACTGGCAGCGACGAACTCGCCGACGCGATGAAGCTCCTTGCCGATTCATTGAGCGAACAACGCGCCCACATTGAAGTTGGTGATCCAGTCCAGATACCAGACGATGTCCAGGTCGATCGCGAGGAACAGATAACCACGGCGCAAATCCGAGAGGCGATCGCAAACGGCGCGGTGAGCATCAACGACGTGAAGCGCAGGACACGGGCCGGGATGGGAGCGTCCCAGGGTCGCGATACAGAATATGTGATCGCCAGAATGATCCGCCAGCAGACTGGCATAGCGCTCGACCAGCTCTTGCCGATGACTGCTCGGCCCCCTGCCCGGCTTGTCTCGCTTTCCGATCTTGCGAAATTAGCTGTTTCGGGCGACTAGGCTCAAAGAGCGAGAGAGGCTAGCGATGGAAACTAGGGATTACGCATCTACCAGCTACTGGCTTGAATCGAGCGGCGATGACCTTACCCCTCGCCCCAGCCTTGAGACTTCGATAGATGTCGATGTAGCGATCCTGGGCGCCGGCTTCTCTGGGCTATGGACGGCCTACTACCTGCTCAAGAACGACCCATCTCTGAACGTCGCTATCGTCGAAAAGGAGATCGCCGGTTTCGGCGCATCAGGCAGGAACGGAGGTTGGTGTTCAGCGGGTTTTCCCGTTGGGATGAGCGAACTGGAGCGGCGCTTCGGGACCAGTGCGGCTATTCAGACCTACCGTGAAATGAACAAGACGGTCGACGAGGTCGGCGACGTCGCTGAAACTGAAGGCATCGACTGCGACTACGAAAAGGGTGGCGCGCTGCGGCTGGCGCGCGGTGAGCACCAACTCACATCCATCCAATCGTCTTATGACGGCCTACGAGCGCGCGGGATAGCTAGTGGCTATCGCATGCTCGGCGAAGCGGAAACCCGGGAACGCGTCGCGGTGAGCGGTGCGATCGCATCGATGTTCAACCCGAACTGCGCAACGATCCATCCCGGGAAGCTCGTGCGTGGGCTCGCGCGGGTTGTGGAACGACTTGGCGGCAAGATCTACGAACAAACGGCGGCGACGGGCTACACCACCGGCAAACGCCCCGTCTTGCACACCGAAGCCGGTGACCTGCGCGCGGATGTAGTCGCGCTTTGCGGTGAATCGTATCTGTCGCAGCTTGAACAGCTGTCCCGCCAGCTTATCCCGATCTACTCATTGATCGTGCTAACCGAACCGCTAGAAGACGAGCAGTGGGAACAAATAGGTTGGCAGGGGCGCGAATGTATCGGTTCAAGCAAATATGTCGTCGACTATCTTTCGAAGACCGCCGACGGACGCATCCTATTTGGGGGTCGCGGCGCGCCATATCATTTCGGTTCCAGCATCAAGGACGAGTACGATCGGCATCAGCCAACACACGAAATGCTGCGTAACGCGACGATGGAATGGTTTGATTCAGTTCGTGCGGATCAGTTTTCCCATGCCTGGGGTGGGCCGCTCGGCGTACCACGCGATTGGATGCCGACGATGTCCTACAACCGTACGACTGGCATCGCGACAGCGCGCGGCTACACCGGCCAGGGAGTTGCAACGACCAACCTATCCGGGCGAGTGTTGGCTGACCTCATACGTGGTTCCAGCAGCGAGTTGACGTTACTCCCGACCGTGGGACATCGATCGCCGGACTGGGAGCCGGAGCCGTTGCGCTACCTGGGAGTGCGCTACATACAGCAGCAATATTTCAGCATTGACGCCAGGGCCGAGCGAACGGGGATCCCGCCGGATGGCACCACCCTTGCCGAGCGGCTCAGCCGCCATTGAAGGAACAAGTGCGACCGGCACTACCCCAAGTGGCGGATAACCTGTACGATTCATCGTGTCAAACCGACTGTCTCTCAGCCGCAGCCTCGCGACTTTAAGCAGGTCACTTTCAATTAGACATCGGGGCTGTCAACTAATCCGCAGCCATCTTGATGACGGCCCAACGCGTCAACGAGGCAGTCCAACAGGGAGGAACGAAGACGAATGGCGCCGAATACGTTACCGGTCACGCTGGGAGAATTGCGTGAAAGTGGCTATCAGATCCTGCCAATTCGGGAGGAGATGCGAAAGAACCTGATCGCCCGACTGCGATCGAAAGAACAGCTCTTTGCCGATGTGATGGGCTACGAAGAGACAGTGATCCCACAAATCGAAAACGCGATTCTGTCGGGACAGGACATCATCTTCCTTGGGAGAGCGTGGTCAGGCAAAGACTCGTATGGCCCGGAGTCTGGTCAACCTTTTGGACGAGTGGACCCCAACGATCGAAGGCTCGGAGATCAACGACAGCCCCTTCGAGCCGGTCTCGCTCATGGCGCGAGAGTTGGTCGAGAAAATGGGTGATGCCACGCCCATCGGCTGGATTCATCGGGATGATCGCGTGGCGGAGAAACTCGCGACGCCTGACACGACGATCGCAGACCTCATAGGCGAAGTCGATCCGATCAAGGTTGCTGAGGGCCGCTATCTCTCGGACGAAATGACGATCCACTACGGGCTCATACCGAGGACAAATCGCGGGATCTTCATCATGAATGAATTACCCGATCTGGCCGAGCGTATCCAGGTCGGTTTGCTCAACATTATGGAAGAGCGCGACGTGCAGATTCGCGGCTATCGGGTCCGTCTACCGCTGGATGTCTATGTCGTTGCGAGTGCTAATCCGGAGGATTACACAAACCGCGGTCGCATCATTACGCCGCTCAAAGACCGCTACGGCAGCCAGATACGCACCCACTACCCGGAGACTATCGACGTCGAGATCGAGATCATGGAGCAGGAGCGCGCCAGGTTCGAAACCGATGGTATCGAAGTGAAGGTTCCGCAGTTCATGCGGGAGATCATCGCGGATGTAACCCATCTCGCTCGCCGAAGCCATGACATCAGCCAGCGCTCGGGAGTTTCCGTGCGCATGTCGATTGCCAACTATGAGAACATCGTATCCAACGCGCTAAAACGATCAATCCGGGTCGGTGAATCAACGGCTGTGCCCCGGGTGTCGGATCTTCGCGCAGTCTTCGCCTCGACGACCGGCAAGATCGAGCTTGAAACGATGGGCGATGCCCAGGAAGACCGCATCATCGAGAAGCTGATTCAGGGCGCAATCGTCAGCACCTTCAACAGCTACTACTCCGTGCGAGACTTCGATGAACTTGTCCTTGCCTTCGACAATGGGCTGACGGTTGAGGTAGCAGACGACATGGATGCGTTGACCTACGTTCATCAGGTATCCCACATGGATGGCATGCGCGAAGCACTGAACAAGCTCGACGTTGCGGGCAATCCACAAGGAGTGGCTGCTGGCGTTGAGTTCATTCTCGAAGGACTGCACTTGAACCGAAAACTCAACAAGGACGACATCGGTAGCAGCTCCGGAGCGGTGCGCTACCAGAGCTAGACCATGACTGGCGAACTCCAACGACACGATTCGCCTTTGATCGACGCTGGTGATTGCCGGTAATTCGAAACTTAAGACAAGGCTCCCACCGCTATGTAGGAAGCCTTGTCTTCTCAAATCGGAGCTCGTCGTCGTATTTCATCCAGAATTCTCAAACTCGAAGTTGTGATGGTCCTTGGTATTGATGCCTGGGTACCATCGTCTGCTTCATGCCCCCAAATTGCACGAACAATTCGATCATTTTTCACACTTGAATCGCTAGAATCTGCACACACCACCTATCGATAGCACGGTGCTATCTTCCCCGGTGATTGCGAGAGGCACGAGCGTGAAAAGTCGCCTGGTTTCGTTAGTCAGTCTTTTCGGTTTGATCGTCGTCATGCTTGCCGGTGCTACCGTCGTCAGGGCAGAACCGCCGGGGAACTCCGATTTCGAACGCACCTGGCAACGAACGGATCTACCGGTCGCTGGAGGACAGGCGACGCGTACCTGGATGTGGGGACCCGAAGCTTTTACCGGACTGTTGCAGGAAGCCTACAAGGAATCTCCCGTTGGATTGCGTACCGTCCAGTATTTTGACAAGTCTCGGATGGAAATTACCCAGCCGGACGCAGATGCGTCGTCAATCTGGTATGTCACTAATGGATTACTCGTTGTCGAAATGGTGACCGGTCGCAACCAACTCGGTGACAATACATTCGTGCAGTTGGCACCAGCCACAGCCAATGTGGCAGGGGATGCAGCGGATGTAAGTGGGCCAACGTATTCAACTTTCGCACAATACCTCACAACGCCCGCGCGACCGCCTGGATTCATCGATGAAGCGATCGACCGAGGTGGGAATATCACAAAGGCCACGAAGTGGAGCGACTACGGCATTGGCATTGGCATGACGGACGAAGTAACCAGTCACTCGATCGCCAGGCCCTTCTGGGACTTCATGAATTCGACCGGCACCGTCTACGAAAACGGCTCATACGTCAACAGCAATCTGTTCCAGGATCCTTTCTTCGCGACTGGACGGCCCATCACTGAAGCCTATTGGGCAACGGTACTGGTCGGTGGGCAACCAACAGATGTATTAATCCAGTGCTTCGAGCGACGCTGCCTTACATACACGCCCAGCAATGCCCCAGAATGGCAGGTAGAGTCTGGGAATGTTGGCCGGCACTACTATGACTGGCTTTACCAGTCGGAAGACACGGTAGATGGCCCCTGTCCGGATTCATCAGTTGGCTCGTACATTTATGTGGCGGACCAGCTCAACGATCGCATTCAGAAATTTGATTCGAGCTTCAACTTCATCTGCGAATGGGGTGGCGGAGAGCCTCCCGTCGGATTTCTGAGACCAATAGCGGTTGATGTCGGGGCTGACGGGTATGTTTACGTCCTGGCTGAGACCGGAATACACAAATTCAACTATCGAGGCGGATTTGAGGGATACACAGCGCTTCCGGATAATAGCGGGCTGGACTTTGCCGTCAATTCACAAGGACTATTTGTTATCCCGAGCATCTTCAACTCGACAATTCAGGTGTACGACTCGGGCGGAAACCTGGTTGACGAGTGGGGTTCACCGGGATCCGGCAGTGGACAATTCGATCACCCATGGGGGATAGCCGTTGATAGCAACGATTGGGTCTACGTCGTGGATCAAAACAACGATCGCGTTCAGGTCCTTAAGAGCGACGGTACGCTATTTAGAGCGTTTGGCACGAGCGGAGATGCCGACTCCAACGCTGCGTTTTCAAATCCAATAGGCATTGACGTCGACTCCGACGGCGGTATCTATGTCGTGGATAGCGGCTACGTAAAGATGTTCGGCCGGCAGGATAGCGGCTTTTTGGCGACTGGCATCTGGGGCGGCACGGTTGGAAATGGCTACGCCGGTGACACCGCAATTGTCGTCGATAAGATTGGAAAGCCGATTGCATACGTCGTGGACAATTTGTTGACGCAGATACACCGTTACGGCTTCACGTTTGGGAGCGATGGCGCTACTGACCTCGGGACCTCCGGAGAGTTGGGGTCTGAGCCCGGCAATTTTGATCACCCAGTTGGAATAGCGCTCGGGACCCGCTAAAACCAATCAAGTCGGGCGAGTGGGCTTGCGGCGTGAATGCCGCAAGCCCATCTCTTTGTCGGACCGACCACGAACCTGGTTCTGTTGCACCCCGACAGACCGAAGACTATGCTTATCTCTGGAGCATCCCGGAGCAAATGACCCAGCGCATCAGTTCGCGACGTAACTAACTGAACATTAATTATTCGACAACGGTATTCATTCCCGATTCCGATCAGCGTACTCAAACGCCTATTCGGTTGAGCATCAGCACAGTGGAAAGTAGTCCAGTATGAGCTACGGAATTCCCTACTCCAACGTGCCGCGGAATTCCCAGCGCTATTCGCGTTGGGATGGCACACAACACATAGCGGATTTCAATGCCGATGATCTGATGGAAGCGATCTCAGACGACGTCCTCGCCGACGGCAATCTCGAGCGGGCGCTGCAACGGCTCATGCGCTGGGGGATGGACGGTCAAGACGGTCGAATGCCCGGCATTCGTGATCTCATGGACCGCCTCAAACAGATGCGCCAACAGGAACTCAATCGCTACGACATTGGTTCCGTCCTCAACGACATCAAGGAACGCCTCGACGAGATAAAACAAATGGAGCGCGATGGCATCCAGGAGCGCCTGGATCGAAGCCGCGAATCAGCTCTGGCAGATCCGGACGGGCAAAGTAGCTCCGAGGGCGAGGGGTCGGCGGCTTCAGATCCTGATGCCGCACTCGATGATTACGAGCAGCAGCAGGCATTGCAAGCGATGCTCGAAAAGATGGCCGAGCGCAAGCTGGAACAGCTACACGCATTGCCAGACGATCCGGCCGGCCAGATTCGCGCACTGCAAGAATATGAATTCATGGACCAGGGCGCTCGTCAGAAGTTTCAGGAGCTGATGGAGCAATTGCAGCAGCAAGTGCTTAACTCAGCCTTCGAAGGTATGCAGCAGTCGCTCCAGAACATGAACGCCCAGGACATGCAGGGTCTCCAGAACATGCTCCGGGATCTGAACCAGATGCTGGAAGACAAAGCGAAGGGACTCGATCCAAACTTCGAGCAGTTCATGCACAAACACGGCCACTATTTCGGCGGACAAGACATCAATTCACTCGAAGATCTGATGGATCACATGGCCCAACAGATGGCCGCGATGCAGTCCCTCATGGATTCGATGACGCCGGAGCAGCGCATGGAACTCTGGAATGCCATGCAATCGGTGATGAATGACCAGGGCGTGCAAGAGCAGATGCAGAGGCTTTCGGAAAATCTCGCGCAGATGATGCCGGACAATCCCTACGCCCAGCAGTTCCAGTTCCGTGGTGGTGAAGAACTCAGCCTGGCCGAAGCCATGCGATTGATGGAACGCCTTCAGGACATGGAGGAGATGGAGGATCAGCTACGAGGCATCCGCGACTGGCGCGATCTTGAGTCCCTGGACGACGACAAGCTCCAGAAGTTGCTCGGAGATCAGTTTCGGCAGGACATCAACCAACTGCGAGAACTGACCAAGATGCTCGAAGATGCTGGTTACATCCGCAAAAGTCGCGATGGCTTCGAAATGACGCCGCGCGGCATTCGCAAAATCGGCCAGAAGGCACTCAACGACATCTTCCAGCAGCTCAAGCAGGACCGCGTGGGACAGCATGAAATGGATCGCGGCGGCTTCGGAACGGAGCGCATCGACGAATCGAAGCGCTACGAGTTCGGCGATCCCTTCCTACTCGACCTGCCGCAGACGCTGCGCAATTCGGTTTATCGCGAAGGTCCGGGATCTCCGCTGAACCTTTCACCGGACGATTTCGAGGTGTACAGGACCGAAATGACAACCCAGACCTCTACGGTCCTGATGGTCGATATGAGTCGTTCGATGCTTTACAACGGGTGTTTCGCGGCAGCAAAGAAGGTTGCCCTGGCGCTCGACAGTCTCATCCGCGGCCAATATCCGCGCGACAATCTCTACATCGTCGGCTTTTCCTACATCGCGACCGAATTGAAACCAACAGATCTACCAACGATCACCTGGGACGAATACAACTACGGCACGAATCTCCAGCACGGCCTGATGCTGGCACGAAAGTTCCTGGGTCGCCACAAGGGCGGAAGCAAGCAGATCATCGTCATCACCGACGGCGAACCGACGGCGCACTTTGACGAGTTCGGCGACGTTCACTTCAACTACCCGCCAACCTGGCGCACATTGCAGGAAACGCTCAAGGAGGTCGTGCGCTGTACCCGCGAGCGGATCACGATCAACACCTTCATGATGGACCGCAGCCCGTACATGACCGGATTCGTTCAGGAAATCGCCAAGATCAACAAGGGCCGCGCCTTCTTCGCCGAGCCAAACCAACTCGGTGAGTACCTGCTGGTCGACTATGTCAGCAACAAACGAAAGCTTCAGCGGGCATAGCAGTCGATCAGGTTTGACGCCCAGAAAGTGAGCGTGCCATAGGCGGCACCCTCACGAAATGGCGATTGGGAACTACCCGGTGAACTCCAGAATATGCAGTCCCAAACCGGCACGGTCGGAGATATAAATGAGACCGGATTCACGATCGAAATAGACATCGTTTGATTGCGGGCAGGGGCACTCTCTGGTTCCTGCCGGAATGTAGTGGCCAATTTCGCGCGGACTGAACGGGTTCGACCAATCCACGATTCGCAGCCCAGCTGCAAACCAGACGACGTAGAGTAGATCGTCAGCTTGCATATCCAACCAAAAGTTGTGAGCGCCGTAGCGTGTGCCTGTATCGCACCAGCGAGGGTCGAGCGGGCGCATCGCAAGTGGATCTATTTCGTGTGGCATAAAGGTCGAGATCGGGAGCGGAGAGTTCGGGTCACGCATATCGTAGAAAGTGACGAACGCAGGCGGCTTTGCGCAGCCATTGGACGTTGTTTCGGTCGCAGCGATGCCGAATGATGAACCCGGCGGCACGAGGAAGCTGTGATAGCATCCTGGCCAGCCATGCGACTCATGGGGATTGTGCCGCCAGAGAAATCGCGGATCTGTCGGGTCCTTGAGATCGAAAAGCGCAATCCCGCCATCCCAGAAACCACAGGTAAGCTGATCGCCCCAGGGATTGGCTTCATGCAGCCAGCAACCCATCCCGATTTTGCCAGAGTCCCAGGACGGATCTTCGCCTCCGGCAACGTGCTGGCCCGGCACCCAACCGACACCGATGAGATCAGGATTCCAGGGATCATCCATCCCGTAAACGAGAATGACCTTGCCCTCAAATCCCTCTCGGAATCCGGAGCAGTAGAGGAGGTTCCGCTCGCGATCATAGATCGGTCGATGGATGCCTTTGCTCTCGGTGTCGACGTAGCGCACAAATCTCGGTGAGATCGGATCGCTGATGTCAAAAATGCGCAGTCCCCCGCGTACATCTCCCGTCGGGTTGTCGGCACGCAACTCACTATTTGTAATGAGCACATCATCATTGATCAGCAAGACTTTGTGCGTGCGCGCTTCCGGGCCATCAGCGATCTGATTGACCACCTGGGGGTTCGCTGGATCGTGGACATCGAGAATCGTCAAGCCGTCGTGCCCGGCCTCGCCGGAACCAGCTACGTAGCAAAGGCCGTTACGGACCTGGATTTGAAACGCATCTCCCCAACCATTGAGGTCAGAGTGTCCCACCAGTCGAACGTTATGGCTTTGTTCGGGCCAAGGCTCCATCGTGCGAACACCTCCTCATTTCAAGCGCATTCAAGCCGTTCCAGCTAGTGCGCGTTCCCTGTCAATCAGCTCGCGCCGGAGGATCTTGCCGCTGGCAGACTTCGGAATCGCGTCGGTGAACTCAACTTGCCTCACGCGCTTCTGGGGAGCGACTCTTTCGGCAAGCCAGGCCATCAACTCTTCGCCGGAGACTTCTTGCTTCTTGACGACATAGGCCTTTGGAATCTGTCCGGCTCGCTCATCGGGCACCGGGATAACCGCGACATCGGCAACCGCCGGATGACCGAGCAAGAGACCCTCTAGCTCGGCCGGGGCAACCTGATAGGCGTTGTATTTGATGAGTTCTTTGACCCGATCGACGATGAAGAATCTCGACTTGTCGTCGTAATATCCGAGATCGCCTGTATGTAGCCAGCCGTCGCTATCGATTGTTTCTGCCGTCGCTTCAGGATTGTTGAGGTAACCCAGCATCACCTGCGGACCTCGAATATAGAGCTCGCCAGACTCTCCCGGACCGAGTGATTGGCCAGCTATCAACGTCAACGATACGAACCTCGGTATTTGGAATGGGCGCACCGATCGATGATCGCACCTCGGGGTTGCTCGGAGCGCAATGTGTAACCGGACTCGTCTCCGTCAGTCCATATCCCTGCAAAACATCGCAGTCGAGGCGCTGCCCAACTTCGCGAGCGAGATCTTCGCCGAGAGGCGCGGCGCCGGAGAAGATCGATAGCAACGAACTGACGTCGTAGTCGTCCACCATCGGATGTTTGCCGAGGGCAACGACGATTGGAGGAACGACGTTTACGCGAGTCACGCGATGCTCCTGGATGAGCCAAAGGAAGCGCTCCAGATCGAAGCGCGCCATCGTTACGATTGTCGCTCCAACGCTTAGCCCGAAGTTCATGATCACGAGCATCCCGTAGATGTGGAAGAAGGGCAGCACGCCGAGGATCACATCGGACTCTTCGATCAGATCCACATCATCCAGTCCGGCAAGCTGGCAGAGATTTGCCATGAGGTTGTGATGCGTGAGCATGACCCCCTTAGGGAGCCCGGTCGTACCGCTGGAGTATGGCAACACAAGCAGATCGTTCTTCGAATCGATCGCCACTGGTTGCAGCATTGCAGGGTCACCCAAAAGATCGTCAACAGATTGCACGCCGTCCGCTTCGCCGAAGACGATGATCTCAGCTACGTTTGTTCCCTGAATCGCTTCCCGCGCGATGTCAAGGAAATGTTCGTGACAGAAGATGAGTCGTGCACCAGCGTCTACTAGTTGCAGATGCAGTTCTCTCGCCGTATACAGTGGATTGGCTGTTGTGACGACGCCACCGGCCAGCGCGACACCATGGAATACCACAGCATAGTCCGGGTAGTTCGGACTGAAGATGCCGACAACGTCTCCCTTGGAAAGACCACGAGCTTGAAGCCCCGCCGCAAGACTGCGAATGCGATGGGCAAGGTCTGCGTAGCTGATTCCCTCACCAGTGTCGCCGTCGATCATTGCGAATTTATCAGCGTGTTCATCGAAGCTGGAAAGGACGATATTCTGGAACAGACATCTCAGGTATTTCTACGTCTGGATGCGGACTTCGTACGATCAACTGGGCGACTCCCTAGCCTATTTCGCTTTAGTGCCTTGCGGCGCCACTCGACAACGCGAGATCTAGCGCGCCAATGCTCCCATAGGATCCCACGCAGGCAGCACGACGGTTCGAGATCAAGCGCTGCCTGCAGCTCGCCGGAAGCATCTCTTTGCGCGTTGCTATCTCAAAGACGTACTCGGCGAACCAGTTGTCGTTCATCGTGAAGTAGCCTTTGACACCGCTCTTTTCACCCCAGGAGTTCTCCACACGCCAGCGTCGTACGCCGTCGCCAACGGTATCGACTCCGGTGAAGAGCATGGCATGGGTCATGAGTGTCTCGTGGTAGAGCAATCGCCCGGCCTTGTCGAGATTGAAGTCAACGGAGTAGAGATCATCGAGTTCGTAGAGATCTGCGTCCCAAAGTCCCAGATCGCGATGCATTTCCTTGCCGACGTCACATCCGAACCAGACGGGCTCCCCATTTTCGATTGAGCTGACGTGTCAGACCTTTCATCAGATCGACATCGACATTCAGGTAGGTGACCGGCTTGCTGCCGACAACGTTGCCGAGGTACTGCACGGTGTAGGTTTTGTTCAACTCGTGGCCCGGACGTGGATCATGAACCAGGCAAACGTAGTCGTCGATCGGCAACGTGATGTACTTTGCGGCGAATTCCTGGGGCGTCATCTCATCATCACGATGGAATTCGCCATCACGATCTTTCCACTGCCACGAGACGGTCGCCGGTGGCGTTCCGAGATGTATGGAGAGGATGCGATGAATGTCTTGCAACACGTGATTCTTATGATTCCGCAGGTCGTCAATTGACGCGCCATTCGCACGCAATATCGCGAATCTCCTGCGAACCTTGCCGTAGTCTCGCGTTGAGGACTTGATTCATTCTTCGGGTGGCCCCGGACGACTCCGTCTCGGGCATTGCCGATTTGGGCACAAGACCATGTTTCTGAACCAGTGCCACGAACATGTTCCACTGGCCGCCATCTTCCAGTGGTCGATCGAGCAGGAATCCCACGGTTCGATCATCAAGTGGATCATCAACCGTCTCGATAATCGCTTCGAGCATGTAGTTTGATCGCTCAAGCTTGTCCCAAAAGAGCACGAAAGTCTGGCTAAATTCGAAATCGCGCAAGTGCATCGTTTGCTTCGCGCCTACGCGCAGCAGGTTCATCCCGGCGAAGGCCCAACAGCGACCCGACTGTCCCTGTGCCGTCACCTTCCAGTCGTCGAGCACCGTCGAAAACGTGTGGTCGGTCGTATTTACAACCTGACGGTTGAGCGCGATGTGGTCCACCGAGGTCTGGGTTACCGCGTTCTGCGCAATACGATTTGCGCCCTGCGCATTGAAGTCCTCTACGAAAGCATGTAGTGCGTCAGCACTCAATGCGCCAGCTTGAGTTCCGCCGCTCTCGACTTCGTTGACGGTCTTTCGCTTGTCCTGTGTCGCTGTCATGCCTACAACCTCTCTGAAGAATGCTTTTTCGCATGTTCTCATCGTAGCCGATTGTGAAATCAACGAACAGTGCGAATTCTTCGATGTAGTGCGGAATACCTGTTACCTGTCAAGCGAGATACAAACAGACAGTTTCCGCAGCAATAGAGTCAGATCAAGGCGTTCCCCGGTCTCTCAACGGAAGGAATCTGAGAAATGCGTGCTATGGCTTTCATGCTGACGCTATGTGCATTCATCGCGACGAGTTGCAACAGTCCGGTCATTGAGCGGGTTCGGGACAGGGACGACTCGCCTGCGCCATCAGCTACGACGGTGACTGAGGCCGGCAGATCGGTTCCTTCTCTACCAGAACAGACGCCATCGTCCCAGCGACAGGCTTCGAATACTTCGATCAACGGACAGCCTCTGTCTCCAGAAAACCTGGCATGGATCGAAATGACGTACGGGCTCCAAATTGGATCTGGCGACTTCTGGTACGACCCAATCTCGGGTGGATGGGGATATTGGGGCGGCCCGACGGTGGGTTTCTCAGACCATATATGGAACTTGGCTACGCCCCGCGCAACGCTTCTGGCGGAGGAACCGGGATATTTCTGAATGGCCGCGAACTCCATCCGGTCGACCTTGCATGGGCTCCAACGACTCGTTGGGTACATCTATCCGGGATACTACTGGCTCGATGCGAATGGCTACTTTGGTTATGAAGGCGGTCAGGCTCTTGGCAACCTGATCTATGTCGCACAAGGCGTTGGATCGAGCGGCGGCGGGAATGGCTATTTCGGCTCAACGTACTTCGGAAATGTTGGCAGTGATGGCCAAAGTCATCTTACTTCTACGATTCCTCGACTGGCTGCTCGGTCATGTCCGACGGTGGGCTCTCCTGCTAGAGTCCGGCTCGATCAACAGCGCTCACTGCACCAGGTCATGGCGTTGGCGCTATAGTACGCAGGTTCGAATAGGCGGGCATCGAGCCCCATATGCGGAAATCAGAGCCGAAACTTGGCAATGCCTTAACAGCAACGCAATCTGGCCGTCTCCTTCGACGTAGGCGGTACTTTCACCGATTTTGTGGTCGTCGATAATGATGCAGGGGAAGTCATCGGGCGTCACAAGGTTCTAACGAACGCCGCATTCCCGGCACGAGGGGTATTGCGAGGATGGCGCAGCCTGACGGAGATGGGAATTGATCCAGCCGACATTCAGCTAGCTGTGCACTCGACGACCCTCGTCACCAACAGCATCATCGAGCGCAAAGGAGCCTGCACGGCCCTGGTCACAACCCGAGGCTTTCGGGATATCCTCGAACTCGCTCGCGAGCAGATGTACGACATCTACGATCTCTTTGCCCCTCCGCCGGAACCGCTGATTCCGCGCCAGCTTACGCCTGGAAATCGGTGAACGAGTCACCCGCGACGGCGACGTACTGATTACACCTTCCAATGACGAGCTCCTCGAATTGATCGAACAATTGCGGGCTTTGCAGGTTGAATCAGTCGCAATCTCATTTCTCCACAGCTACCGCAATCCTGAGCATGAACTGCTCGTTGCTGAGGCGATAGCAGAACACTTGCCAAATATTCAGATTTCGACGAGCGTTGACGTCGCACCGATCGCCGGCGAATATGAGCGCACATCGACTGTCGCCGCCGACGCCTTCACAAAGCCCGCTGTTGTCGCGTATGTCGGGGAACTGAGTCAGGCGCTCACTGAATCCGGCGTTGGCGCCAACTTGAGTCTAATGCTCTCCTCCGGTGAAATCGCTTCAGTGACAACGGCGACTAAGCGTCCGATTCGCCTGCTGGAGTCCGGTCCCGCGTCCGGAGCGATCGCGGCGGCATTCTTTGGAGAAATATCAGGCCATCCGGATGTGCTGTCACTTAGATATGGGGGGCACGACAGCGAAAGCCTGTGTCATTGAGAATGGCGCGCCGGAAATGGCCCAGCTGCTCGAAGCGGCCAGGGTGCGCAGGTTCATGAAAGGATCGGGTCTCCCTATAGTCGCGCCGGTCGTCGATCTGATCGAAATCGGTGCCGGTGGAGGGTCGATCGCACGGCGAGATGAGCTAGGCCTATTGAAAGTTGGGCCGGACTCCTCTGGAGCAGACCCTGGTCCGGCGTGCTACGGACTTGGCGGAACACTTTCCGACTGTTTCGGACGCCAACCTGGCGCTTGGGTATCTGAACGCCGACTATTTCCTGGGCGGGGCGATACCTCTAGACCGGGACGCTGCGGAGCGTGCCATCGCCGAACTCGGACAGGAACTTGGCCTCGATCCGGTTGCGACGGCATGGGGCATTCACCGGGTCGTCAACGAAAACATGGCGGCGGCAGCACGAGTGCACATCATCGAACGCAATCGTGATCCCCGTTCGCTCACTGTCATCGCGTTCGGGGGCGCAGGTCCCGCCCACGCGGTAGCGGTGGCCAAATTACTCGGAAGCCCTACCGTGATCTTCCCGCCCGGAGCCGGAGTGGCTTCAGCGCTAGGCGGGCTCGTTGCGCCAATCGCTTTCTCCGCCGGCCGGACATTATTGACTCGATTGGATAGCGCGAATTGGGATGAAATCAACCGTCTCTACGGCGAACTGGAAAACGAGGCCATCCTCGAACTCAACTCGGCTGGCGTATCAGACGAACAAGTCAGCTTTCGGAGATGGGCAGAAATGCGGCTCGAGGGCCAGTATCACCAGATCGAAGTCCCATTGCCCGACTACGCTCTCACTACCCGCGATCTACCGGGGATCGGATCCACGTTCGCGCAGGTTTACGCCGCCCGCTACGGACGCATGCTCGAGGGATTACCTATCGAAGCGCTACAGTGGCGGCTAACCGCGACCGGACCAGAACGAGCGGTTCAACTCCAACGACGTGCAATAGGTCCGAGCGACGCCACACCTGCAATCAAAGGAAGGCGTTCAGTCTATTTCGGAGAGTATGGCTGGGTCGAGACGACTGTTTACGATCGTGATCTGATGTCCACTGGAATGCGTCTAGATGGTCCGGCAATCGTCGAAGAGCGCGAATCAACCTGCGTCATATGGCCCGGAAATCAAGCGCAAGTCGACGAGTACGAATCGATAATCGTCGATATCGTGTAGTGAAAATCATTGGATCAGGAGCGTCCCCATTGTCGAAATCAACCCGTCCGGTACAGATGGTCGAATTTGATCCAGTTTCCCTCGAGATCATGTGGAGCCGGTTGATCAATATCGCCGATGAAATGTGGACCACCGTCCTGCGCACCGCCGTCTCAACGATTATCGGCGCAGCCCAGGATTTCGGCTGCGAACTCCACGATCGCAACGGCGACTCGCTCGCGCACTCCTACCGCTCGATGCCGGTCTTCAATCTGATCATGCCGGAAGTCGTCCGGGCGATCATCGCGAAGTATCCGCTCGAAACGATGAAACCGGGCGACATCTTCACGACAAACGACCCGTGGATTTGCGCCGGGCATCTCGATGATATCGCCGTCGTCACGCCTATCTTCGTTGGCGGAGAAGTCGTCGCATTCGCGAACACCGTCGCCCACACATCGTCAATCGGCGGCGCGCTCGACGGCATCAGCGTCAAGGATCTCCATGAAGAAGGGCTCTTCTTCCCGGTGATGAAGCTCTATGACGCTGGAGAGCCAAACGAGACGCTCTTCGCGATCATCCGCCACAACGTGCGCCAACCAGAAATGGTCATCACCGACATCGAAGCTCAAGTGGCGGCGAATAACGTTGCTGAGCGCAGACTGGCAGCGTTTATGGCTGAGTATGAGCTTGCGTCTCTTGAAGAGCTAGGAGAAGCCGTCCAGAGCCGTACCGAACGTGCTATGCGAGACGAGATTTCCGCGGTGCCGGATGGCCGCTACGAGGCTGAAGAGATGATCGAGGGTAACGGCGAACCCCTCAAGCTCAAAGTGGCTATCGAGATTCAGGGCGATTCGATGATCGTTGACTACACTGGTTCCGCCGCCCAAACACTTGGCGGTGGAATCAACTGCACTTTCAACTACACGCGCGCCCATACCGTTTATCCACTCAAATGCCTGCTGTCACCTGGCGTACCGAACAACGAAGGCAGCTTCAAGCCCATCGAGGTGCGCGCCGAACCACGCTCGATCCTGAATGCGCTGCCACCAGCATCAGTCAATAGTCGCACCAAAACGGGCTGGCATATCCATACGCTCATATTCCGGGCACTCGCTGATGCACTCCCTACTCGAGTGCAAGCGGGCAACGGCTTGATGTACACATTCCGCGCCTACGCCCGTGACGCTGGACGGCAATCCGCAGAATGCCCACTTCATCTGCGGCGGAGGACGAGGGGCCGGATTCGAGCACGATAGCTTTACGAGAGACTGCTTCCCGTCGAGTGCGGGCAACGTACCCATAGAAATATTCGAGAGCCGCGTGCCACTGCTCATCGAGGAGGATTCCCTGGTCGATAACTTCGGCCACGGTCGGTGGAACGGTGCGCGCGGACAACGCGTCAGCGTTCGAAAGCTTCCGGGTTACGACGCTCCAGTGAGTATTTATGTCCATCCGGACCGGATTCAATTTCCCGCACCTGGGGTGTTCGGCGGCGAACCGAGCGCCACTAACCTGTTGCTCAAGAACGGCGTGAATCTGGCAGTGAATGGATCACTCCCGACGGGCGAGATCATTCTCAACGCACCCGGTGACACGTTCACCTCGGTCGTTGCCGGAGGTGCAGGCTACGAGCCTCCGACAGACTAGGGGCTGGAGTTCCCGCGCTCCTCATACAAAGTGTAGAGGTAGACGTGTACTCGCACTTCGACTGGACGATCGAGAGCAGAGGCGACATCTTCAATCAAGGTATCAACAGAAGTTGGCTGTTCGGAGCCGGTCAATGCGATTGTCACCTCAGTGTCATTGATATCCACCTCCGTTATCTCGAGACCTGCTGACACCGCCCATGGGACGATGACCGCACCAACTGCCCTTTCATCACTCGTTGCTTTCCAAACGTCCGTCGAAGCTCGAATTAGTGGATAAGCGACGATTACCACCGCAAGCCAGGCCATGATTAGGCCCACCTTGATCCTGTGACGCAGATGCCCCAGGGCATTCACAGGCAGAAAGCCCGACAGGATCAACACCGCCGAGCCAGCAGCAACGATTGCAGCCAGGTTCATGATGAACATCAGGAACGCGTCCGCAGCCAGGCTATTGATCCCCCAGCCAAGCGTCAGGCCAGTTGCAGCGAGTGGCGGTTCGAGCGAAAGTGATACAGCCACTCCAGGCAGTGCAGCAGATGCTTCCGTATGAACCAGGATATAGGCGGCGATAGCTCCCGCGAGAAGCGCCACGGCAAGGTCAGCCAGTCGCGGATCGGTATAGTCGAGGAGCACTGTCGGCGTCACAGCCGGTTTCGGTAACAGTGACCCGCTGATCCAGGCTCCCAGAAACGCGTAGCCACCGGCGCCGGCCACCAGTAGCGCGGATTCGATCTGGCGACCGGGCCGACCAGTAACCAGCGCAACCGTCAGCCCCATAATTGGCGTCATCATCGGAGAGATGAGCATGGCAGCGACGACGATTGAGGCCGAATTGACGTACAAGCCCAGGCAGGCCATCTGCACGGACATCGTAAGTAGGATCAATGCGCGCCGGATAAATGCGTAACGCTGTGCGCCGGCGAAGTAGACGGCCCGTTCGGTGCGGCTCAGAATCTCCGGGCGGGCACCGACACGCCAGCGATCCCAGACGAGGCGGTGTCCTGTTCCGGCGGGAACTTCCAGGCGGCCGCGACGAATCGTTCCCTGGTCGGCCTCAGTCGATTCAGGCTCGTCGAGGTCATCTTCTGAGCCAAGCACCAGCTCGAGGAGGTTTGACTGAGGTTGGATTCGCACGGCCGAAAGCGCGCAGACGATGGCGACACTGATCCCGATAATCAGGGTGAAGAAGAGCTTGAAACCGAGTCCGGCCCAGCCTCCGAATTGCAGTTCGGGGGCCCAGGCCGATGCGAGCGTAAAGATCGTCATCACCAGGACGGCCCAAACGCCGGCGGTGACGAGTCCCAGGATTATCGACCACTGTAGCCAGGGAAGCTCGGCAAGATCGGACGGGGTCGCGGGCTGCAACTTGCCTGCAATGCGCATTTCTAGCGTGCGGCGCAAGATGATCGGCGTCTGTATCAGCGGAAGGAGCAGCGATGTTGGCAGATAGAGTGCAAGGAATGATCTGCTATCGAAGCCATACCACGATATCGTCACATCTTCGCCACGAGTTAGAAGGAAGTAGCTGAGCGCTCCGAAAATCAGCGCCGTGAATACCGCCGGCGGGGCGGTGTACCGCAATGCGAATATCCCGAGACGACGCTGCTCCTGGCTAAGGTACGCCTCATCCGAGTTTTCGCCAGGATCGGGCGCACCAGCCGGGTCGACTAGCTCATCCGATGTCCCGTCGAAGGAATCCATGATGAAAACCTCGCATCACCCGCAATGGTTAGCGCTCAGCGCTCGACCTGGACACCGCGAACGGCCGACTGCGGCGGATAGCATTCCTTACTTCTCTTCGCCGATGCCTGACTTAGAGCAACAACGCATCCGCGACCCTCGGCACCATTCAGATCGCAACACTTGTCGAATGCAAGCCACTGAAACTGCGCGCTCGAGAGGCTCCGTTCCGACAGCCGACTGACCAGTGCACGGTCGGATTCACCGAATTCACTTCGAGTGTGCGGCGCAATCGTGCACCCGTCATCGCATGGCAGGTCGTATTGTCAGGTTGCAGAGCCGCTTTAGTCGGACGGTGAGGGCTAGAACTCTTGACGCATTGGCCGGTACGGTTTTGGCGCGCATCGTGACCGGGATGCTGACGCCTACTTGTCACCCGGCGGGACCGGCGACATCTACAGCAATGTCGTTCTGCTCCGATGCCCTTACCTTCCAATGCAGGCTGCTCCGACGGTGGCTCGGCCCCAACCCGAATTCGAGCCACCCTCGGCCGTGGATTTCCTATGAGAGATTGGTTGGATCTACACCTGTCAACTACAACCGTCGGGTTGAAGCACTGCGCATCGAAAACAGGCACTCTAACTCGCAAGGGCGTATCGGGCAGTGAAGCCACGGGCGCCTCAGCAAATACTTCAGGAGAGGACCGGATCGCGGTGAGTGACTCTATTCAAATGTCAGTTGGGTTCTACAAGGATCCGGAAGAAGCCAGGCTAATTCTCGACACCCTCGAATCGATGCACAAGGCGGCGACGATCGATCTTGTCGACATGGCGATGCTCACGAAGGCGGACGACGGCAAGCTGCATGTCGCTGAAACCCGCGAGCTTACGGCCGCCAAAGGATCTCTCCGCGGCGCAATTGTCATGGGGGTCGTCGGTCTTATCTACCCACCGAGCTTGATCGCGTCGGTGCTGGCAGGCGGTGGCATCGGAGCAATCGCCGGCCGAATCCGGGACACGGGCATCAAAAAGGATCAGATACAACGTGTAGCCGACGATCTCAAGCCTGGTATGGCAGCCGTTGTCGCCCTGTACAAGACCACCTCGCACGAATTGGTGGACGATACCCTCAAACAGCTCGGCGGAGAGCTGGAATCGCACGTGCTGGGTGCGGAGACGGCAGCCGACGTTGAGGCGATCGCGCAGGAAGCGTAAACCCTCAAAGATCCAATGAGCTGAAGGAATTATCAGCCGGAACATCCCACGGAGGCCGGAATCTCCTTGCATCAATACCAAGATATAGGCGTCTGAAGGCAGTGAGACAGTTCGTCGAGTGCCAGACGCACAGTTGAGAGCCGATCGTCTCGACAAATTCTAGCCGGGGTAAGGAAGGTTCGTTTCGTGTCATCGTCAGGTAAAGCAGTTGGTGGTGCGGCGATTTCCCGCGAGGAGATGATGGCCGTCCGGCGGCAGATGCAGTCGCAATTCGCGGCTATTCCTCTGGCCTTTTCAATCGATGGGAAGACATTCGCCTACGAAGCCCCGCTGGATTACCCGATTCCCGCTGGCAGCTATGTTCACATCGAAACTCCGGAGAATCAGAGCTATTTAGGTCAGATCATTTCAAAGTCGATCGATAGCCGCGAAGGTCCGGAATTGGTGATCGACGTCGGCACCCGCTTCAATATCGCACTCGAAGGAGCAGGCGTATCGCAAGCGACGATACGTCCTGACATTCGATACCTCGCAGGCGATGGCATTCTGCTCGGCAAGGTCATGGACGGTGCGCTCATAGAGCTTGAGACTTCAGATATCTTCGAAAGCGCCGAGATTGCGCCAGCGCCAGCGGATCTCATCAATCTTTATCTAGCAGGTACGTCTGGAGAAACGGCATTGGCCATCGGTAAAGCGATGTACGGCGACGATTCGTCTGTCGCCACGCTCCGCGCCGGAGGTTTCAACCGGCACACGTTCCTGTGTGGTCAGTCCGGCTCTGGTAAGACCTATTCGCTCGGTGTCGTGCTCGAACAACTACTATTGCGGACCGACCTGCAGCTCGTCGTTATTGATCCGAACTCGGATTTCGTGCGTTTGCCCGAACTTCGAGACGGTGCGATCGCTTCGCATGATCCTGCTGATCTTGAGCGCTTCGAGTCCATCTCCGATCGAATTCGAATCGTGCGCCCTGATACGTTCGGAAGATCATCTGCGTCTGGCGTTTCGCTTCGGTGACCTGACGCGCAACGAGCAGGCGATCGTCCTTCAACTCGATCCGCTTGACGACCGGGAGGAGTACAGCAGCTTCTGGAGCATTGTCGATCACCTGGGGATGCCCAACGTGGAATTGAGCGACGTACTCGACGCAGCAATGCGCGACCCCTCCGCCGAGTCACGCCAGATCAGTCTGCGTGTTCGAAACCTCGGAATCTCAGATTGGTCGATCTGGTGCAACCCTGGAGAAGAATCATTCATCGATATCCTGGATAACAACGAGCGAGCTACCGTGCTGGATATTGGGTCGCTCAGTCTACCGGCCGAGAAAGAAGTGACGGCGCTGGCGCTCCTCAGTCAGCTCTGGCGGCGGAGAGAGCAACGTCAACCGCGATTGATCGTGATCGATGAAGCCCACAACATCTGCCCGGCGCAACCGGAGAACGCTCTCCAGGAGTTGCTAACCCAGTACGTCATTCGAATCGCCGGCGAAGGGCGCAAGTTCGGCCTGTACCTGCTCCTATCGTCACAACGACCCCAGAAGATTCATCCGAACGTTCTGTCACAATCTGACAACCTGCTGCTCATGAGGATGAACTCGAGTGCCGATCTCTTCCACCTTGCCGACATCTTCTCATTCGTCCCTGGAGACCTCCTGGCCGAAGCCTCGAACTTCAACCTGGGAGAATCGCTCGTTTCCGGGCGAGTCGTTCAGACACCCACGTTCGTGCGGTTCGGCGCTCGGATGACCGAGGAGGGCGGCTCGGACGTACCGATGACGTGGGCCCGGCCCGATCCGCCGGACACTGCTTGACTTGATAGCGATCTCCCGGTGAGATTCGACTGGGCCCGCCGCACAGCGACGTACACGCGTCGACGGGTATCAGCCGTCCTTCGGATCACGAAAACCCACCCGATCGGCAGACGCTTCGCTGATTCGTCGATTGTCCGCATCGTTCGAAACTATCTCGACGATGATGTCGATGGACTAGCTGGTATGTTGGCCTACAACGTGCTGTTTTCGCTGCTTCCAGTGCTTGCGGCGATTAGTGTGACCATCGGTGTGCTCGTGCAGAATGAGTCACTCAGGAATGAGATTTCGCTCATCGTCTCGGATGAGCTGCCCGTCGCCGTGTCCGATCCTGTCATCGATACGTCTGAGGTGACAAACGACAATCGTGAGGGTTTCGGGCTCATTGCGCTGGTAACGCTACTCTATGGCGGAAGTCGCATGTACGGCGCTCTCGACCGGGCATTTGCTGTCGTCTACCGCTCTCGACGGCGGGGCTATCTCGAACGGAAACTGGTCGCCTTACTTGTTGCACCGGTCCTTTCGGTAGCCCTCGTGGTCAGTACCGCTGTGTCGGCGACGGCAACTGGATTGCTGACAACCTCTCTCAACAAGTACCTCGAACTCAATGGCAACATTGAAGAATACCTGTCAGCCTACTTTATCTCGTTCATGTTGGCATTCGTGGTAAGTCTGATCGCCTACGCCAAGATCCCCGTTGATGGTTCCGGATGGAGAGGTTCGATACCAGGCGCCGCCGCAACCGGCGGGCTATTCGTAATGTTGTCTCAACTCTATCCGCTCTATGTAAGCATCACTGGTGGATACAACGCCTACGGTACGGCCTTCGGGCTCGTATTGGTGTTCATGTTCTGGCTGTATCTTGTCGCTCAGATCATCATCATCGGAGCTGAAATCTGTGCCGTATCGTCCGGCGTTAGGGCATCGAACGAATGGCGCGCTTCCAGGCTATCGAAAGCTATTTGTTGAGCTCAAACCAGAAACGTCGACACTACGCCGGAACCGACGAGCGGAAGATCCTGCCGCTTTTCCACAGGCCGTAGACCGCGAGTGCCAGACCGACAAGCGCAAGTCCGATCAGGATAATGTAGAGCCGGATGACCAGGATCCCATATGTCGTGGCGATAACTGATCGACCTGAGGCGTTCTCGACAGCGAGTATGAGCGACGACCTTACCGGGAACGTGGCAATGACAATGAGCAACGCCTCTGCAATGAGGAATATGCCTGTCCAGACGATGACCCCACTCCGTAGCGCTTGATTCGTCCAGCTTCGGCTGATCGCGAACGCAATGAGTCCCACACCAATAACAAATGCGAAGATCGAGGTCCAGGATGCGACGGAGGAGACAACGCCGAGATTTGGAATCTCGCTACCGTCGAGTAGCACCAGCTCCGACGGCAGTTGCTCCGGATCTATCGATTCCGCAACCCCGGGGGCCGCGACGGTGATGATCGCGTAAATGAAGTCATGGAGTGGCTCTATGTCCAGCACCACGCGATCTCTCCCAATGAATAGCAACTCCCATAATTGCTCGGAGGCGAACGCGAGTGCGCTGTTGAAGAACGAGGAACCGAGAAGACCTGTGATGACGCCTTCGATCGGTCCGCGCACCAGTCCTCGCAGGATGGGCCGCTCCTCAAACATGGTATCAACGATGGCGCTGGCAATCGTTTCGCGCGTCTCGTCAGCCTGGAAGACGGAGGTTGAAACCTCGACGAAACCGCGCTCAGAAAGCAATGTCCACTGGATCCAGAGCCCCACACCACTCAACGTGACGAGCAGCGTCCCGAAGATGATGAGAAGCGAGGACCAACGTCGCAGCACGTCCACTAACGACGGTGCTTCTCGATCTTGTGTCACCACTTAGCCCTCCCCGTCTGGCCACTCTGAATGCAGTTCATCTCCGCACTGTTCAAGAGACTGAATCGAGTTATGGATGATGGCGATTGTTGCTTCTAACGATAGCAACATGAACGCGAGTGTCCGCGCAGCCGGGCACATCACGAGCTTGCGACTGGGACGCACCGTCGTAACTAAAGTTTCAATGACAAGGCGCCAATTCATCGGGTCCAACCTTGCATTTGTGAAACCATGCAGCTTGATGGCGATGTCAGACGAGTGACTTGAGTGTCGCCAGCAGTTAATCGATCCGTCAGTGTAGGAATCAAGCACGTATCCTTGTATTTCCTAATGGATCGGCAGGCCAGCGATTTGTATGCCGCCGAGCAGCAACATTCCAGCGGCGAACACCACCATGGCAGTCTGGATCTTGACGCGTTCGAACTTGTTCGAGATGCCGGCGAAAAAGAGCACTGATGCGAATAAAACGGTCGCGAGGATATAGTCGTCACCCGTCTGGTTGGCGTCCGTCGCCTCTTCGAACTTCGCCTCGGCATCGCCACGCAGGCGTTCACTTTCGGCCAACAGTCCCTGCTGGTACGTTTCGTTCACGAGCGGATTGCGCAAAGCATCCGGATTCTCAAGCGGATTCGAGTCAACCCACTCGTTGAGATAGGGCAAGAAGTCTGGGCGCATCAGATTCGTCTCGTAGAACCCTTGCAACTCTGTGTTTCCAGCGGAATATGCATCCACCCAGTCCGTGAACAAGTTGGCATCGAGACCCAGTAGCTGGACTGCAAGATTGAACTGCCGCGTCGACTCGATGCGGGCCGTCGATGCCTCGGCGAATGACGTTGCTTGCACTCCGCCCCAGCGGGTCGCCTGATAGGCGCACCAAGCGGTGGAAACGGTCGCAATTGCCAGCAAGACCGCAGCAGCGATGTCGACGTAGCGCAGAGCCTTATCCATCGACTGATGTGCACGTTGGTATCCCGATAGATCCTCCGGCGGCGTCAGGCCCGTTTCCGTCTGATCGATTGGAAATGACTCACTCATCAACGTTCCTCCTCGTGCCGATCCGGTTCTGCATTCGACAACATCCAGCCTCCAGCAACGCTCGGCGAGTGTTGGTCGCGATTCTGGTTCGGACGCACGTTGAGCAATGACGGACGCCCCCAAACGAACTAGAAACATGGTGGTCAACTGACAATTGATGCGAAACTTTCAAGCGTCGTCATACGGACTCACTCGTCCACCTCCGGCGACTGCACTGCTGCCCACAAAGGTCCGTCAGTTCCCTAATCGTCAGAATAGTTGGTTCGAAAACCGGGAAATACGGCTGGCCGGTCGTATTTCGGGGGCGCAATCAACGTTGAAAGGGCACAGAGGGCTGTTCTTGCTGCGAATGAATCGCTAGCGTGAAAAAGACGGAATTCGCTGCAGTCATGCGGTGGGAGCAAGAACTTGGCAGACGCCGATCGCGCTCGACGGAATCGAGCAAGTTTGTCGGACCTCGTACTCCGCTACGTACCCATCCTCAGCTGGGCGCGCGACTATGACCGGGGCAATTTTCGCTGGGATCTGCTGGCCGGTGTGACCGTCGGAGCCCTGCTGATCCCCGAATCGATGGCCTACGCTCAGCTCGCCGGACTTCCGCCGGTCGCAGGGCTCTATGCGGCGACTATCCCGCTCATCGCTTATGGACTGCTTGGAACATCACGGCAGCTTCAGTTCGGTCCCTCGTCGACCATAGCCATCATGTCGCTGGCCGCCGTAACGCCGCTAGCCGACGGTGATCCAGCTCGCTTTGCAGCTCTTTCGGCACTGCTGGCACTAATGGTGGGCTCCGTTTTACTAATCGCTGGTATTGCGCGGTTGGGGTTTGTGGCGTCGTTCCTGTCCGAGCCGATCTTGATGGGCTTCAAAGCCGGGGCGGCGCTGATCGTCATCAGCGGGCAGCTCCCCAAGCTCTTTGGCATTGAGCCAGCGCACGGCGAGTTTTTCGAAAAGATCTGGGGGCTGCTCACCGATCTGGGTGAAACGAACGGCTGGACGCTGGCGCTGGGGCTCGCTGCCGGTGCTGCGATTATCGTCGTCGAACGTTTGCGGCCGCTATGGCCGGCAGCGCTTGTCGTCGTGCTCGGTAGCATCCTGCTCATGAATGTCAGCAATCTCGAAGATCGAGGTGTCCACGTGGCCGGCGATATCCCGACCGGATTCCCGGCCATGGCCTGGCCTGCCGGAATCAGTGGCGGCGACATCCTCTCGCTGTACCCGTTGGCCCTGGCGATCGCGCTCGTTGCCTACGTCGAAGGCATCGCGATGGCGCGCAGTTTCGCCACACAGAACGGCTACAGAATCAATCCGGATCAAGAGCTCATCGCCGTCGGCGGTGGAAATGTAGCAGCGGGCCTTTTTCAGGGTTTTGTGGTCGATGGAAGCATTTCACGATCGAGCGTTAACGCCAACGCCGGCGCACGCACACAAGTGGCTGGGCTGGTCACCGCGTTGGTTGTCACGATCACTGTCGTCGCGCTCGCGTTCATCTTCGAGAAACTGCCCGAGGCCGTTCTGGCGGCAATTATCATCACTGCCGTCATGCACATGCTCGATGTTGCGCAGCTGAAGCGCATTCGTTCGATCAATCCGACCGAGGCCTGGATGTACGTGATCACGCTTGTAGGGGTCGTCACCGTTGGCATTGCGGAGGGCATTGTAATCGCCGGCGTACTATCGCTCCTGCTCCTTGTCTGGCGCGTGACCAATCCCCACGTAGCGATCCTTGGGCGGCTGCCTGACGGCGAGTCGTTCCGGGATGTCGAAGTATGGGACGAATCTGAGACGTACCCCGGGCGTGTTGATCGCACGTATTGATGGCTTGCTCTTCTATGCCAACCACGAGGCTGTCGAGGACAAGCTCCGTCAACAAATGGACGAGCGAGCGCGAGCCGGTGATCCCGTCCGCAATCTGATTCTCGATGCAGAAGCAGTGACGGACATCGACTATTCCGCGCAGGAGGGACTCATCACCTTCTTCCGGGGACTCAAGGAAGACGGGGTGCGGGTCATGCTCGTTCAGGTTCGTCAGACGGTGATCACCGAAATAAAGCGGTCGGAGCTGATCGAAGTTGTCGGGGAAAGCAGTATCTTCCTTACTGTCGGTGACGCCGTGGCGGCCTGTGACACTGATCGCACCTAAGCATTCGGATCCCTGTTACTGCTGAACGGGAGTCACATATTCATTCGACTTTCGTTTGGACAACGGCGCAAACGCTGGACCACCCGTCGTTGTGGAGAGACGCGCTATCGCTGACTCAGATGAACCTTCGGCGGGTTATGCGATGACTCGATAGGGATCAATTGCTCCCATGCCCACCTGAAGATAGTGCGTACGCGTGGGCGCTGCGATCTAGTCCCAGGTACCCACTCGCGATTGTCGAAGATCTCAGTGTCGATCCATTCGCATGGTCGACTGAGATTTCCCATACCCACGAACGCGAGTAACCGGTGGAAATATCTACGCTAATCGAAATTTCGATCCGAGGTCTAGAGCGTAATCCGGAATCGTCGAAGCCCAAAGGCAGTCATTTCGAGCGGGTACCCGCATCAACGGGTGCGAGAAATCTCGGCCGAGCGCCAGTGCAACGTCGCAGTAAGATCTCTCCCGGAGACTGCCCTGAGCGAAGCCGAATGGGGTCGAGATGACATTTCCTCCGAGCTTTTCAAGACGTGGTCTACAGCCCACTTCTTAATGGATTAAGCGAGTTGCCATCTCGAACGAAGTGAGAGATCTCAGTCTGACGCCACTCTGGTGGTCGACAGAGATTTCTCCTCTCTACTCGAAATGACAACCTTGCGCCTTCATCTATTCTTAAACTTGCTCTAGTAGGCGGGCTGACCGCCGATTAGTTCGATGCGGGTCCATTTTTCTTCCGGGAGTCGGATCGTACGGACCGCGCTGAACTGTGCAACCATTCCGAGGGCCGCTAACGCTACCCAGGCGAATACCCAGAACCAGCTCTCATTGATCGCTGCCGTGACGGTGCCGTAACCGAGATCGACCCGGTCGACAACATTCAGGACAAGCATCACGCCCGCAATAGCCCAGGTTGCGCCCGCTAGAGCCGTGTTGAGAGCCACCATATAGACGGGTAACCAAAGAATAATCGCAGCAATGATGAAAGCTAGCCCGAGGAGCATGGCCGCAAGAAAGATGATGAAGCCGCTATCGATGCTTAGCGCTCGCATTAGCCCGGCGCCAGCCACAGCACCAACGAAGCCCGCTCCCAGCAACGCGCCGAAGTACCAGAATATGTACGACAAAAGGGCGAACACCAGCCCGATGAAGAAACCAATGATCAGACCGGTTGCGGTTGCGAACAGCCCTTCGTCGAATACCCAGTACATCAGTCCGACACCCCACTGAGACCCGCAAGAATCCCAGCACTGGAAGCAGGACGAACCACAGGCGCAAACCGGCGAATGCGACGAAGAGACCAACGATGAGCATGACAACGCCGACGAAGATATCCATAATTTCCTGCTTCCGTTGTGAGAATCGAGCTTCGATCGTGAGTGCTGCCGTTAGCTGTTAGACGCCGAGCAGCTTGGCCTTCGCCGCGGCGAATTCCTCATCGGTCAGCGCCCCGGCTTCCTTCAACTGTGTCAGCTGTTGTAACTGAGACATCAAATCGTTGGCAGCGGGTGCCGACGGAGTTGTGATCGAAGCCTGCGCCTGTTGTGCCTGCATGGACGCCATCTGATTCTGAAGGTCTTGCACCTGTGCCTGAGATTCGAACGCCGCCTGTTGGGCAGCCACTTGTTGTTGTTCCGCCTGGGCACGCCCCTGCATCGCGCCGCTAACACCTCGGGAGACGACGGTCGCCGTTCCAGCGATAACCGCCGTTCTTGCCATCGTTCCAGCGATTCCGGGTCCACGTCTCAGTCCTCGTCGACGCATCATTGGTATTGCTCCATTTCCTGTGTCTTTTTGGTTGACGATCGGAATAGCTATGCGTGAGCTGCTTCCAGCTCTTCTATTACATTCCTTGGAATTCGCTCGTTAATGGCACCTCCCCGTTCGCGTTCTGAACCGCCTGTGCGAACCGAGCTGCCCAAACATTTTCGAATAGCAGCAATCCAGCGGAAGAATTCGGTTCCAGGCTACCGGCGAAAATGAACGCGTCCTCTTCCGAGATCAGGCCGCTCACATCGTCAACCAGGGGGTCGTACGCCTGACGATCATCTTCATCGAGTTCGGTCATCTCGATAATCGTCAAGTCGCCATTGGAATCTTTCTGAACGAAGAGCAGGTCGATGATCCGAACCGTGCCGTTTTCAACGAGCTCCTCCATAGCTGGGACAATCTCCCCACGGAATTGGTTTCCCGGGAATTTCAGGACGAGTAGTTCTATCGGGCCGTATGTCACTATCTGCTTCCTTTCTGAAAGTCGAACCGTAGCGAGATTGCGCTGATCCTCATATGGAAGGCGATCGCAATTCGCGCCATCACATCCGATGTCAATTCCTCAAAACTCGTTTCGCGAACGTCGATCATGACCCGCTATGGCGTCAGCGCATCTACTGGGCCGCCGAAAGTGCTCGCGTGCCCAACGCACATTTCGTTACTCAGGATGAGTTTTTACACGGTAGGAGTTAAGCACTACGCGCCAGTTGGTGCGTCTGATTGTCAATGACATAGGGGATACGCATTATCTATTCCAATGCTTCTCCACTTACTTGCTATCCAGCCCCAGTTTCGTTCGCAGCTTCCGAACGGCACCGATGTTGTCCTTCAATACTCCTGAAGTGTCGCTTAAGACGTACAAACTCTTTCGTTTGGAGGTCCAACGCTAGACGCCAGGGTAAGCAAATCATTATCGTTAACTGGAACGTCGTATAAAATCACCGTCGATAGTACAGTCCGAAAATTGATACCTTGAAGTCTTTCCGCGACTGAAACCACTGCTATTCCGCCAGAACTTAAGAACTCATCTAAACTCAACTCATAGTCAAGGCGACCGAGTGCTCCAGACCACTGGAAACTATGGTAGCCATACTCGATCAAAGTTTGACTGAGATAATCCGCAGTGTCACTGTAAGAGGTGTAGACAATGATATGCTTCTGGGTAAGTTGTTCAAGAAGACTAACGAGGCGTTGTTGCTTGGTATCTTGCCCGAGTTCATCGATTTGAAATAACAGGTCGTCAAGCACCTGCAGGACAGTATCCAGATTAGCCAGAGTGTCTGACGTTTGTCCCTGTTATGTGCGGTAAAGTTTCGCTGCGTGAGAATAGTCTGCCTTAGTCGCCTTAGCGTTTTCTCCAAAGCAAAATAAGAGGAATTCGCACGTCGGCGGATTATCTTAGCAAGAAACTCGTTATCAAGATTGGACACTTGTGAGAGGAGTTTCGTCAGCCTTTTTACAGTCTCCAGAAATTTAACTTCTTTCTCGCCACGATGATAATCCACGATTTCAAGGTCAAACTGTGGTTGTACGCCCGGATCATTCATGATTGTAAATCGATGAACATCGAAGCCCGAAAATTCATTTAGTTTCTTCGCAGCAATAAGAGCGCTGCCTGTAATCATCAGGCGTCTGTGGGTGCGAATTCTCCGAGCTCCTTGAGAAAGTCAGTTGAACCGATGTCATCCACTAATACGAGATCCATACAGTTCCTAGAATTTGCGGCTTTATATCCGTCGCTTCTACAAACGAAGCCGTCGTCACATAAATTGAAGATCCAGCCATCTTACGCGAAGGTTCGTCGAACCAGCCTGCAAGCTTCGCATCGTCTGTCTATCTAGGTTTATTGCGCGAGCACTCTCGTGTTCAAAGCGAGTCCGATATTTCTTCTCGTGACATCGCGCTATCAGTGACGATGAGTACACGTCCTCCTCGCAATGCGAAATAACGAGCGACCGCGATAAGTAACCGCCCTTTTCCAGACCCCACAGGGAGAAGTGCAATTTGCTTTGTTGGAATTGCCGCTTCGATAAACTGAGTTGCAAATTCAACCTGAAAATCTAGCAACCCCGCCTCAACGAAATACGCTCATTCAATTCGTTATTCATGAGGTGCTCCCTTCTGGTATACCTGAGAACTCGCTGAACTAACCAGTCTCGGAGGTCTATGAGGTCGTTCTGATCAGCTTTGGTTCGTTGATAATCGAAGGGATACTTGAAATGAAAGGTCGCATTCCTGATTTTCGTCATTTTGTTTAACTTCAAAATTGTTTCATTAAACTTATCTTTACCAAAGAAATTCTCGAAACGGGGCTTATCCCTAAAATAATCGCAACCTCTTCACTAAAAAGCATATCTTCCAAGGCTTTGTATAAGACCGGAAGGACTTTACAAGGGGTTTTAAATCCTTAGGCGGAACAAGCTATAATCACGGCGCGAAGCAAGAGTTCTATATGCTAAAGCAAAATAAAGGCTTGTGCGATATTGTGCAGGCCTCTGGCATTTTGTAGGGTGTTAGCGTACCCCAGTAATTTTCCGGGGACTGTATGAGTATAAAGCCATTTCCTAATGAGCATTTCGAGCACCGATGTAATATTTTCTTCGACCCCAATATAACAAGTGCGTTCGAGGAACTCCTCAACAGGCAATTCACCTAGCGCTTCCCATCGCTATTCATTTTGATCGCTTTCGTTGCAAACGCTCGAAAAGAAAATACTCCCTGAGACTTCGTTGCTTCGGAATTCACTTCAGGGGATTTGTTCCATCCCTATGTTTTTTCATCTCGTCGATTGCATCGCGAACAGGCTTTCCAGGCGAGATACGAGGTGGTACGGCTCCATCATCTTTCGGCAACATATTATTTACCGACATTAATTTGCTAATCAGCTTTTCAAGGTCAACCATTTCCGCCTTATTTGCGTCAGCCATTCTTATCCTCCACGCTTCTGTAGTATCGGCTGAATTACTCATGCCCGCCCCTCCACAATAGCGATTTCGTCGTCCGTCAGACTGTAGAGCTTGTACACAATCTGGTCGATCAGGTCGTCCGTGTCCTTCAGCCGCCGCTTGATCGGCAGCAGTGTTCGCAGTGAGGCTTCGTATTCCTGCCGGATACGTCCCTGAAGCGCCACGTCGCGGATGTTGACCTGCATTTTGCGGGCGTTAGCGCTCTTGAGCAGTATGATCTAGCACCGCCTCGAACGGCTGCGCGTCTTCGCCTTTCTGATAATCGCCCAAGTATTGCTGAATTATTGTCTTGCCGCTGAAATTCATCCACCTGTACGCCGATAACTCATTCCACCCAGCTAATCCAGCGCTTCATCTCCGCCTGCTTCTGTTTGTTCAGGTCGATCATCTGTCTTTTTAAGCGGGGAGAGCGAGAATATCATGCACAACATCGGTCCGTTTGGTTTTCAGTGCGCGCGTAACCTGTGCCGCCATGTCAAGATAGTCGCCTGCGGTATATGCCTCCACTGCACGTTCGGCACTCTGGCTGGTCTACCCCCAGTTTAGTGGCTCATCCGCACTTTATGTGAGAAATTAAGCGGCATTGACGCTAAGCTCAACGACTTCTAGCATACAGTCGTATTCTTCGCTTGTTCCACCGACAGCGCTTCACACAAAGTGCGGATGAGCCATTTATCGGGGGTAGACCAGGCATTATTGGGTCGTAATCGCGGACATATTGAGATTCAACGAGCATCCGAGTTTTCCATCGTAGCCAATGCGCTGTAAACTTCATGCCAACCAGGGTAAATCCATCCGGCAATACGCATATTTTCCCGCAGAACTTCGACAAATAATCCCTGTTTTAGATGTTCAAAGATTGTTCCCCATGAGTTAAGCAATTGAAGGAACTGATAAACCATCCGTATATCTAGTACTTCGAAAGCATGTTTAAAATAACCAGCCTGAGCCAGTTTTGTTGCGAGACCGCGCAACTCTGCAACTCTTTCTCCTTGTTTTGAATCCGCTCTATCATTTTGATCATCGATGGAAGCTCGTTAAGATTGATAATGTCGGACCCCAAAGAAATTGGCGTAGAGGAAGGAGCTTGAATATCAGAAGGGTCAGTTGCGGTATTACCTACGTCAATTAGCTGAAGTGTTTCAACCCGCTTTAAATCGTTCTCTATATGTTGTGCTATATTCTTAGCTCCCTCAATATCCCCTGTCTTCGCTAATTCTCTGGATAATTTGATAATAACACTTGTCCGCACACTAGAGTCGTCAATGCATTGAGCAACTAGTAAAGCGCATTGGAAGTCCTCCATGATTATCAAGGAGCTGGCAATTGCTGCCAGGGTAGCCTCTTCGTTAGTATTGTGAGGAATACCCAAAGCCATTTTTTCCAATTCGGAGAAGGCAACTT
>CAVUYM010000024.1:0-10206 GCA_963745675.1 uncultured Chloroflexia bacterium | reverse complement strand
GACCTTACCATCGACGATACCTGACGACTACGACCTTGACGCCGGGCGTTTGGACGATGTATCGCATTGCCTGTATAAGGGTGCGGGATTGCAGCGGAGGTAAGAGGATGGCAGCGCCGGATCGCGGTTACAACTACGCATTGATCGTCGTCGACAATTTCCATCTAGGGGATCCCGATGAGACCGATGAATATCAGGCGGGGCCTTTCCCAAGCTGCGACGCCGCGCTGGAGCACGCACGCGGACTCATCAACGCGTTCGCCAAGGAGCACGCGGCCGGTAAAACTGCCGACGAACTCTATAAAGGCTGGGCTCAGTACGGCGAGACGCCAATCCTCGTGACGAACGATCCTGACTGCAGCTTCAGCGGCAGCGACTACGCGCGGCGGCGCTTCGAGGAACTCCACAGCCAGAATCTTCTGGATGGCTGAGGTTCTCGAGCTACTGACCTGTTCCAGCCAGGATTGGCCGGTCATTCGTTCTGGATTAGAGTTGCATTGGGAGGCTCAAGCAATGAATCTGGAATCAGATAACCGGGCGCGAAACATGGCGATCGGGATAGCCATTGGGGCAGGAACGGGCACTGCGCTCTTCGTGTCTACGGGATCGCCCGTGTTCATAGCAATCGGCGTTGCACTCGGTGTCGCAGTCGGCACAGCGCTGGGCCAGGAACAAGAGCCATCACCAGCCGCACGCCGCATGATGCTCCTGACTCTCGGGATTGGCATCGTCGTGCTTGTCGCGCTTGCCATCACGTATTTCCTCATTCGCTAACGCGCGTTCTCAACACTCTACCGACGGAGAGAAGAGCAGTAAGAGAGACATTCGTTGCTCTCAACTTCGCGCGCGCCGACACAGGCGCACTTTACGTGTCAGGCACGATGAGATCCGATCAAGGTCATGGACACGGAATGATCCATCGCAAAGAAATATGCGCGATAGTTTCACAGAAGGTCTACACTGTCACCACACATACCATCAATACCCAGGGAGGTCCCGATGAAGGCGGCGATTTGCTACACGTATGGAGATCCGCTGGTCGTTGAGGAAATCGAACTCGCGCCGCCAAAAGCCGGCGAGGTGCGGGTGCGGATGGCCGCTGCCGCGATTTGCCACAGCGATGTCCATCTGATTCGTGGCGACTGGCGGCAGGATTTCCCGATGCTGGGCGACGAGCAGACGGTCGGCGTCGTCGCCGGGCACGAAGCCTCGGGTATCGTCGAGGAGGTCGGGCCGGGTGTCACCATCGTCGAGCCGGGCGACCACGTCGTCGTGACACTGATGCGCTCCTGTGGCCGCTGCTTCTTCTGCGCCAGCGGCGAAACGCACCTCTGTGAGGGTAACTACGCGCTAACCCACGAAACACGTATGCGAACCCGGGACGGGAAGCCACTCTTCCAGGGACTGAAGACCTCAGCCTTTGCCGAGCAGACGGTCGTCGATCAATCTCAGCTGGTGCCGATACCAAAGGAGATTCCGCTCGAAAGCGCGGCGCTGTTGGCCTGCGGGGTCATCACCGGGCTCGGGGCGGTCGTCAACACGGCCAAAGTCCCGCCGAACAGCAGCGTCGTCGTCATTGGCTGCGGCGGGGTCGGGCTGAACTCGATCCAGGGCGCGAAACTCTCCGGCGCAAACCCGATCATCGCTGTCGATCTGCTGGAGAACAAGCTGGAGGCCGCCCGTCAATTCGGCGCAACCCACACAATCAATGCCTCGACAACCTCCAATCCTGCTGCCGCGGTGAGAGAGTTGACCAGGGGACGCGGCGCCGACTACGCATTCGTCACCGTCGGGGTAGCCGAGCCGGTGACGGATGCGATCAAGATGGTCCGGCGCGGCGGCGGGGTGACGCTGGTCGGCATCCCGGAAGCCGAAGCCACAGTGCCACTATCGGTCGGCGGCAGCGTCGGCCAGGAGATCAGGTTGATGGGCAGCGTCATGGGCTCGACTCGACTGAGCGTCGACGTTCCGAGATTGGTCGAGCAATACCAGAGTGGCCGCTTGTTGCTCGATGAGATGATCAGCAACCGCTACCCGTTGGAAGAGATCAACGCAGCGATCGAGTCGATGGAGCACGGCGAGGCACTGCGAAACGTGGTCGTCTTTTAGCAAGTAATGAGGGGTCAAAGTGCGTTGATGGCGCTATTGCGTAGAAACGTGCTGCGGCGCGTCTCGGTACCAGCACCACGGTCATCCCGGAAAGCAATGAAAGGGAATGGAGGGGCCTAGCGGCACGTCTCTACGCAATGACGCGGCCTTCGCCTACGCAATCGCACGTATGGGCGCTCGGAAATCGGGCGAAGAGAAATACGCAATCGCTCAGATGTGGCGACAGAGCTACGGGCGCATCATGGGATCAATAGATCAACGCACTGATCCAGAAAGGATCCCGACGATGTACATCAACGCTCTAACCTCCGATCTCTACCGAGTAGCTGAACTGCGACGTAATGAAGACTGTCAAGTAGCGACCGAGCGACGACGCCACAAGCTACTGGCCGAACGTCCAGGTTCACAGGGTCAATTGAGAAACCGATTGGGCGCGATGCTCATCGCAGTTGGCGCACGAATGATGACTAACTCCGCCTGCGGACACGCAGCAAGCGACGGCGGGATAGGTTGAACGAAGGAGATACATACCCTGCCTGATCATCCCGCTCTCGATCGTGCAACGAATCGCGAGAATCCCTCCGTGACGACGCACGTTCTTGGCTACCTACGGCTGATTCATCCGATACCGGTCCTATTCGTGATGATCGGGACAGCGCTGTTCGGATTGTTGGTAGCCGGGGGACAACCGGATCTCTCGCGCTTTTCGCTGATGCTGCTCGCGATGCTCGGAGGGCAGGTCGCAATCGGCGCGCACAACGAGTGGCGCGACCGGGTACACGACGCCAGGCACCAGCCGGACAAGCCGCTACCGGCCGGGCTGGTCAATCCGCGCGCAGTCCGGCCAATCATCGCAGGCGGCTTGTTGCTGGGAATTAGCGCTGCTGCAACCCTCGGATTCTGGCCACTGGCGCTCTTTCTTGTCGGCACAGGCAGCGGCTTTGCATACAACATCTGGTTCAAGCGGACGGCATTCTCCGGCATCCCCTATCTCATCGGACTGCCGCTACTGCCGATCTGGGCAACGCTGGTGATGGACGGCTTCCAGCGGCAGCTACTCTGGCTCTACCCACTCGGCGGGGCATTTGTCGTCGCGATCCATCTAGCCCAATCGCTCTCCGACATCGACGGCGACCGGGAATCGGGAACGCGCGGACTGGCGGTGCGGCTGGGAAGACAGCGAACGCTGCAAGTCATTTGGGCCATCTCGACCGGGACGGCACTCATCATGCCGGTCGGTGCGTTGCTCGTTGGGAACCGGCCAGTCTTCGCGTTCGTGGCCGCAACCGTCGCAATCGGACTTCTGGCAGTAGTCCTGATGAGATCTCGACTACGAGGTGAAACCGAGCCGCAGGGACTGTTCGAGACACTGTGCGCAAGCGCCACCATCCTCGCCGCCGGCTGGATCCTCTCCCAGACAGGCTAGAGCATCCTCGCGACGAGCTGTACTACGACATTCTTCTCAACCAATTCTGGCTTGGGCTAGGTGGATTTACGACATCTCTGCGATGTCCGTGGGCGCCGAAGACTGGACACTGTGAATGTCATCGCACGAACACAGGCGTTCGCCCATGCAGGTACCGAGACGCAGCAGTGCTGCTGTTGACGGCCCCGGCGCTGACACCGATCAGACCGTTTCGTGAGACATGCGTAGAGAAGTCGCCGCGTTCATACACATTGACAGTTAGCTGTCATATTGGTAGTATACTGTCATGATGGAACAACACCATGAAGATGCCAATCCATTCACGCGGCTGATACTCGAGATCTTTCGAGTCAACGGTGGGCTGATCGAGGCTGGTGACCGGCTCTGCGCTCCAGTCGATCTCAGCAGCGCCCGTTGGCAGGTACTCGGAGTCGTCGAGCACGGCCCGGCGCCCGTCGCCCATGTGGCCCGGAGCATGGGCCTGGCGCGGCAGAGCGTTCAGCAGACCGCCGATGCCCTCAAGCGCAATGGGCTGATCGAATATCGTCAGAATCCGCATCATCGCCGAGCCAAGCTGATGTGTATGACGCCGGCTGGGCGTGAGGCTCTCGACTATGTTCAGGACCGGCTCGCCGAGTGGTCAACGGAGATCCAGAGCGAGCTGGACCTGGACAGCCTCGAAACGGCTCTGGCCCTGCTCCGCCAGGTAGGCGACATCCTTGACGACGACAAAGAGGAGCGGGCAGAGACCTGCCAATCGAGTTGATGCAAGCCCCCAAGGGCTTGACATGGCGGCACACTATGATAGTGTACGTATAGATCATGCGTTCTATTCAAGGGGCCGCCAATCGATGTGCGCTAGGGAGCAAACGATTGGCGGTCCTTTGATGCGAACAAGCCAAGAGAAAGGCAAAGAAATGGACGCTGGAAATCTCGTGACAACGCGGTCCGGGACTGTACAAGACTTCGGTCTTCGTCCACGCAGTTCAGCAGCCACGACGGAGGCTATGTACGTGACTGAATCACGCGCAGACGCAGTTGTCGCTGAAGGTCTGGTGAAGATCTACGGCAAAGGGGAGAACGAAGTACGGGCGCTCGACGGAGTCGATCTGACCGTACCGGAGGGCAGCGTGCTCGGGTTGCTCGGTCCGAACGGAGCAGGCAAGACGACGACGGTGCGCATCCTGGCGACGCTTTTGAAGCCGGACGCCGGCCATGCAAGCGTGGCCGGATTCGACATCGCGCGGCAGGCCCATCAGCTGCGCTCGGTCATTGGCCTTTCCGGCCAGTACGCCGCCGTTGATGAAAATCTCACCGGCCGCGAGAACCTGACGATGTTCGGGCGGCTCTATCAGCTGCCAAAGTCCGAAGCCCGCAAACGTGCCGACGACCTGCTCGAGCAATTCGACCTCGTCGACGCTCGCAACCGGCCGGCCAAGACCTACTCGGGCGGTATGCGCCGCAGACTCGATCTGGCCAGCGCCTTGATCGGCCGGCCCAGGGTGCTCTTCCTCGACGAGCCGACGACTGGGCTCGACCCGCGCAGCAGGCTCGCAATGTGGAACGTCATCCGCGATAGCGCCCGGGATGGGATGACCGTCCTGCTGACGACGCAATATCTGGAAGAAGCCGACGAGCTGGCCGACAGCATCGCCGTCGTCGACAGCGGCAAGATCATCGCCCGCGGCACAGCCGACGAACTCAAGCGACAGATTGGCGGCGAGCGCATCGAGGTAGTGGTCCGCGACCCGGCCGATATCGCACGGGCGCACACGCTCCTGATGCGCAACGGCGAAGACGAATGCACGGTAGAGGAGCATGCCCGGCGGCTCACCGCCCCGGCCCACGGTGGAGCTGAACGGCTGGTGCAGATCGTCCGCGATCTCGACGAGGCATCGATCGTCATTGATGATATTGGACTACGACGACCAACACTTGACGACGTCTTCCTGGCCCTGACCGGTCATGTCGCCGAAGTCGATCTTATCGCCAGCGATGCCGAGTCGCTCGTGGCGGCAGACTAGAGAAGCTGGAGAAGCAGATATGAGTTCATACGCTCCAGCCGTCCATGGAGGCGGCGGGATCCGCCAGGCTGTCGCTGATGGCCTGATCGTCACCGGGCGCAATCTCAAGCGCGTGCCGCGCATTCCAGAGCTTGCGATCCTGGCAATCGTGCAGTCGATCATGTTCGTCTTGCTCTTCTCCTTCGTCTTCGGCGGTGCAATCCCGCTGCCGGGCGGAGGCTCTTACCGCGAGTTCCTGATGCCGGGTATCTTCGCGCAAACGGTCATCTTTGCCGCGGCAACGACAGCGGTCGGGATGACCGACGACGTCAACAAGGGCATCATCGACCGTTTCCGCTCGCTACCGATGGCGCGCTCTGCCGTGCTCAGCGGTCGGACGATGTTCGACCTGGTCTACAACAGCGGCATTCTGATTGTGTTGATGCTCTCGGGGCTGGCCGTCGGCTGGCGGGTACATAGCAGCGTGCCGGAGTTCTTCGCCGGCATCGGTCTGCTCTTGCTCTTCACCTTCGCGATGTCCTGGATCGGCGTGACGCTGGGGCTCTATGTCCGCACCGTCGAGTCGGCCAACCAGGTCGGCTTTACCGTCATCTTCCCGCTGACCTTTCTGTCGAACGTCTTCGTGCCGCCGCAGACGCTACCGGGCTGGCTGCAGCCGGTCGCAGAATGGAACCCGGTCAGCGCCCTGACCGCTTCGGTCCGCGATCTCTGGGGCAACCCGAATCCCTATTCAACGGGTGGTTTCCCGGCCGAGCATTCGATCGCATTAACCCTCATCTGGGTCGCGATCCTGCTGGCGATCTTCATGCCGCTCGGTGTCTGGCGCTACCGCTCGATGAGCCGTTAGAGGTTCGATCAGTATGGCGAGAAGGATCTCGCACGAAGAAATAGCCGGGCTCCAGGAGCCCGGCTATTTCTTGTTCTGGAGTGAACCAGTACGAGCAACTTCTTATCGAGACTTGTACGAGTGCCACGCTAGAATATGCAGCGATACACTTTTCTTTGTGTGGTTCACCACAGTCAATGTCGAAATGCTGAGCGATTGAGTTAACCCGTGCTCGTTTATCTTGATACGTGTTCAATCCAGCGTCCGTTTGACGATCAGTCTCAGTTGCGCATTGCGCTTGAATCCGAAGTCGTTCTGAGACTGATTCAGAACATCGAACAGGGCAACATCGAGCTGGTTGTTTCAGAATCACTTCTATTCGAAACTGAGCAGAATCCGCATCCCAGACGCCGTCGATTTGCTCGTGCGATTCTTGACTTGGCGGATCGATTCACCGAGATCGGTCCCGAGATTGAGGCACGAGCAAGGCATTATAATGATATGGGTATCCGCCCGCTTGATGCCTTGCATCTGGCCTCAGCCGTAGAAGCACAAGCGGATGTCTTTTGCACCACCGATGATCAGTTACTCCGCCGTGCACGGAGGTTGCAAACCCACGACACAGCTATTCTGAATCCAATTGATCTGGTCGAGAGGATCGAACTATGAGTCTCAAGATTCAACCGTTAGACCAGATAAATGACGCAGCGCTGCAGACTATTGATGAGAGAGCTTGGTATTGCCAATATTGCGCGATTTCTTCAGCAGTTTTCCACGGGTGCCGGCAACTACACCGAAGACCGTAGAGATTTCTATGAAGGTCGCACGCTTGAAGATTTGATCCAGGAGATCAAGGCGGGGCGACGTCAACGGAATGGATAGCTGGTGGGATGTTGCGGCTCTACTTGTAGACGACATCTGAGACGCATCGCCGCTGAAGCGATTGAGGATCCAGGTCGACTGCCTGTTCCCGAGGCACATCTTCAAGAGATCAGACGTCGCTGGGAAACCTACCCGCAGAACCCTGATGATGTGGTCCCATTCAATGAAGCTTTGGAACGCATCGAGCGCTCCCTTGAATGAGTTCCGGAGTCGTTCCAGACTCCTCCTCGAAGAAGCGGACACAGGTATTGTTGCCATTGGCGGCTGACCGTGTGGCGCAGATCACTCCGGTAACAATGATCAGAGCGAAAGCGGTAACGAAAGGCCGAACAATGGCGCGCCGGCGCAGAAGTCCAAACACGAGGACGACAGAGTAAGTGAAGTATGACTCCGAGTGGGGTATCGAGCGGCTGAATTTGATGCCTACCTGAAGCGGTTGTCGTACGACGGAAACCTCAATCCGACAGTCGAGACGCTCCAGGCGCTGCATCGCGCACACTCGCTGCTATTCCTTTCGAGAATCTCGATCTCTTGCTTGGAGGGGGTATATCGCTGGAGTTGGATGCCATTGAGCAAAGCTTTTCATAACCGGCGCGGGGGCTACTGCTTCGAGCACAATCTGCTCTTTTCCGCGGGCCGGAACGCATCGGCTTCCCGGTGCGGGTTGGCGGCGCGGGTGCAGCCAGAGAGGCCGGGACCGAGGACGCACGTGCGTCTCCTCGTCGAAGCCGGCGGCGAGAGATGGCTGGCGGACACGGCTTCGGCACGACCCTGCTGGAAGCTATGCCAGTGCATGACGGCGCGATCTCGACAGGGCACATGGACCTACCGGCTGAACTGATCAGCACGATGTCTGGTTGCTGCGCTCGAAAAATCCGACGCTGGGCAACCGAGTATGCCTTCAGCCTCGAACCCCAGCGCCCGATCGACTACGTCGTCCACAACCACTACACATCAACCTATCCCGGCTCGCCCTTCGTCAACCAGCTCGTCGCGCTTCGCAGAACGCCCGAGCAGCAGTACGCCCTGCGAGGCCGGGAACTCACCACTTCGGCGCCGGGTCAGGCGTCTACGTGTCAGTCGGTCAGCGATGGTGATCTCGCTGGAGTGCTGGAGGAGACGTTCGGGATTGCTCTGAGCACCGCGGAGATTACGAAGTTGACGAACTCTAGATTCTCCTAAATGCATACCGCCTTAGAATCGTCATCCCTCGTCGTAGAAGAATCTGCGTGCTTCGTCGGGACATACCGTCCACCCTCCCCTGCGAGCGATTCGAGCAACTGCCAACCCGGATATTCATCCAGTCCTTTTACTAAAACGCCCCGAGTGAGCCAAATCGGCAATGACTCGGCGTGGATATTGGGAATGGGATCGAATCGATTGCTGAGGATGGTCATCGACGGCCACAGTAGGTGTCCCGCAACCGCTTCTATAGGCGCTCGAGAGCGACGATTAGGACGCTGGGGATAGCGTCACGCTGGTGCTGATGACATTGGCCAACCGGGGATCGATCACGATCGTGTAGACGCCATCGGAGGGCAGGTCAAGCTCAAAGCTCCAGAGGATCGGTGCCGAGGGAGGTGCCACCATACGGCCCGATCTCATACAACACAGTCCCGTCCAGTCTGTTATCACGAGCGTGGCCTGATTCCGCGGCTGGATTCCTCCACTTGCTGGACCCACCTCGACCACGACTTGCTGGCCACGCTCACCTTCGAAGGTCACCACGGCATTCTGGCCCGGCACGCCCGTCCGAACCTCGTGCGCCTCACCATCGATGCTCGCTTCCAAGCGCACGTCCGCCGTAATGCCGCCCAAGATTTCGAGTTCGCGTGTTGGTTGACGAGTGCCAGTCGGGCCAACCGCCCCATAGAGCAGAAAACTTCCCTGCTTGACCACGAACGGCTCGCTGTACATCTGTAGCTCAGGATGGCTGGGGTAGAGGCTATAGAAGATGGCAGCAGGCTCCGGTGAGTTTGTGGCAGGCAAGAAGCGGATGACCGCTTGACCTTGCCCAGTCTCCTCGACCACAGGTTCGACCTTCGGGCGCTCGCCCTCAAGATCTTCCCCCTCAGTCGCCACGAGCGGGGAGATCTTCGCATCTACCGTGCCATCAGCGTCGTAATCGATTTGGAGTCGTACTTCCAAGAGTTCGGTGTCATCCGCGAAGGGCAGCTCGATTATGGCACCAGTTAAAGCAGAGACGGCAAAGAAGGCCTGCTTATGTAACCATGCGTTCGTGAGTGGACCTGAACTCGTCTCCTGCTCCCACTGTCGAGGGTGAGGGTGATGACTCCCGCCTGCTCGACCGTGAGCCGGGCGTTTGTGGCGAGCGGATCAGCACCCGGCGGTTCTGAGCTTGGCACATGGTAGACCAGCTCGTCGCCTGTACTGGTGTTCGTGGCCACAGACTAGGATAAAGCCGGGTAGATCAGGTGCTAATCGACTCGAGCGCGAACTTCGGACAATTAGATTTCCAGTGGTGATCAGACGGACGAAAGTTGTGGTCGACCCTCCTGACCACCGCACGCAGCCGATGGTAGGGCTCCCGAGCAGGATACAGCAGAGAATTACAGCGACAGATTGGTATACGCGCACAGCGGGTACTCTCAAGGTTGGCTCCGCGACATCGACTTCCTAGAGTGATGGCGCATGACTGCTTACACTTTTCTGTACGCTATCGTCCATCCTAGGTACACGGCCAATGGGGTCTTCCTCCTAGTGTTTGGTGAAAGATCTCAAGAAAGGAAGCAAGGATCTCGCTAGGAGGGGGCGTCGCTCTTTTCCTAAACATCCAAACGGACGATTATCCGAACAAATCCAAACTGGAGGCTACGCGAAGTGGAGTAATATAGTCGACGTGTCTTCAAGTAACGTAGGGGCCAGCGTCCCGATAGTTGTTGCACTCTCACGCATTGCATCACCATGATTTCGTTCGT
>CAVUYM010000023.1:0-254473 GCA_963745675.1 uncultured Chloroflexia bacterium | reverse complement strand
AAGATTGACCTCTATCGTGCCATCATCGAGCGCCGTCCACGCGAGGTCAGAAATCCGTTCCGTGATCCGCTCTTCGGGCGCGCCGCCGCGCGCCGGAGCGATCGTGATAGTCCACAGTTCGGGATTGGCGAGTTCCTTCGTATCTGCGAGCGGGATCGTGACGAGTGGAGCTCTACTGAGCACGGGAAAGCTGCCGTCACTCGAATCAACTCCCGACACCGTTGCGCTGTCGATCTTGAACGATGGGCGCAAAATCCTCGGTGAAGTCTCGACTGGAGTTGTGATGGAATCGGCCGGGGAATCACCGCTCGGAAATTCAAGCGTACGACTGAGCTAAGTCTACGTGGTATGCATGGAAATTCCGCCAGCCAGCGACGAAGCTGGGGAATTCTTCAATTACGGGTACGGGCCTCCTCTCACCCGACTCGGAAACGATAGTGGGTCGCTGCCCCCGCGACGACGATCCAGAGATCTCGGGAAGGGAGAACATTGGACCAGCGGAGCAGTCCACCGGTAATCGGATCGAAAGCCATGACCGGGCGATCTGACCAGATGCCGCAGGAAAGCTCCAACTCCCCAAATCATGATCATCCGCCCGCAGCACGATATCGAAGTAGGTGGAAGGCGTACGGATCTGACCACTCGTGGGCGTTCGTCGTACTGTCCGCTGCTAGTTGTGTACGCGGAGAGACAGCGATCTGCTTACTGCCGGAGCGCAGGAGCCACTCCACCTTCCCGAACCTGTAAGTCAGCTGCTGGCTGGGGAATTCAACGAGCAGCCCATCACGCGCCCATGGATCCAGCACTATCTCCGGAGCCACGAGGCGTGCTCGACGGACTCGTTGGCTCTGCTTGCCCGATTCTTCCATGCCGTGAGCGGCGAGCCAGTCCGCGCATGCTTCCGTCACCCGGCGCGGGAGGCCCACCGAGTCGCTATCCGGCACAGCGCCCATATCCAAAGAGCGTGAGACGAGATCGAGCGAGCGCTGCAAGAAGTAGAACAACATTCCCACCATGGTTCAGGAATCGTTGAACAGGCTTATCGATTTGGAGGAACTGGTAGCGCCGCGCCTGCCACTCCTCAATCAGTAGATCAGGCGGGAGGGAAGCCCAGTCAGGGCGAGCTAGGGCATGAGCGAGGAGATCGAAAGAAGATGGCAAACAGTATTGCGGGACCCCGCCGTGCGCCAAGAACCGCGAGATATACGGCTGAGCCCTAGCTGGGAAGTCATCGAATGTCTCAAGGTTCCGCTCTCGAACGAAGGAATGGAAGAACGCACCGATTTCGGATATCAGAGGCCCGGGATCTGATGAAGCGAGTTCCAGCCGAGTCATTGCTGGAGGCCAGAACGTTCCCGCCTCGTAGTGGTCAGACGCCCGCTAAAGACTAGGAACGTTGCGAGAGTGTTGCCGGATAATACTGAATAAGACCCTTGAAGACGTTGCCTCGGAATTGGTGCTGGCGAATATGGCGACACAGCTCGTCAAACTCGGCCCTTGTGAGATTGAGTTCGCCGATGAGCTGGAGATCTTCGAGGCGGGCGAGAAGGTCCTGTTCGTAATCGTCGAGCGGCCCTTGCCTCGGCTTCGGGCGGGGAGACGGCATTGAGACCGTTTCCGATTCAGGTACCGAACCGTCAAGCTTCTTGCGGCGCTGTCGCAATCGCTCGCGAAAAATAGATACGAGCATCGTCCTTTGATGACATTATCTTCCTGTCGGTTTTGCCTTCAGGCTTTCGTGCCATAAAGTTGGCAAGACTTGGATCGCCACCGGCATGCCTTGAGTACACACGATCATTTCCTGCCTGTTGGCAATAGGCAGTATCAGTGCACATGGCCAGACTGTCAAGGCGGGGGTGGCCCATTTAGTCCTGTTCGACGGCTGCAATTCGTTTAACTCTGACGACCCATTTCATCAGTTTGGCCACGCTTCACCTGCGAGATGTTCCTTGGCTTCTAGCGACGTACAACGCTACCAGTACGTCCGGCTGGGGTGGCAGACAAGATTACATTGACACGAATCTGGACGCCTGCTACGTTCTGTTCGCATGTTTTCAGGCACATGCGGTAGCGCGATGCCATGCTTATGCCCCAGACACGAATCCTCTGTCACTTGCGCGAGATGAATCGGACGATGTCATTGGCGACACACGCCACTAGCGAACAACAAGAGCTATCAAATACAGGACTGGTCCTCGATTCGTCAGCGCGTACTCGAACGGGACGAATTTCGTTGTGTGGTGTGCAGCAATTCTCAGGAGCTCCATGTTCACCATCTTGTTCCTCGGTATCTTGACGGACCCGATACTCCTGCCAACCTGATCACGTTGTGTGCGGCATGCCACGCCAGCCGTCATCCCACGCTACAGGCCTCGCTGGCACAAGGAGCGATCAGGCGCTGGGCATTTCGACTAGTCTGTCTCTTGGACCGAAACGCTGAATTGGCTACGAAGCCGGAGTCGCTTGATTTTGCTCTCGCACTCCTCAAAAAGCAGAGGTTCCGCGATGGGCAGCTCGAAATCGTAATGGCGGCCTTGCGAGGCGAATCACTACTAGCAGTGCGCCCTACTGGATCTGGGAAGACGTTGTGTTTTCAGGTGCCAGCGCTGCTCACGCCGGGTACCGTGTTTGTTATCTCACCGCTCAAAGCATTGATGACGGATCAGATAACTGACCTTCACCAGCTAAGAGTGCCAGCCACGTTCATCAATAGCGATCTTTCCCCTCGAGAAAAGGAACTCCGATTTCAGCTCCTCGAGTTGGGAGCAATCAAGTTTCTCTACGTCGCTCCTGAGCGCTTCGATCCCGAGGCAATCCGTAACGTTGCTGAGGATTCGGGCGGCTCATCAGGGGACACCCAAGCTTCCTCATCGTAGATGAAGCTCATTGCATCGATCGTTGGGGCGATGACTTTGAGCCCACTATGGGAAATTCGCCCGGCGCTTGGCAATCCCCCGGTTCTGGCGTTTACTGCCACTGCCAGGACGTGCGTCTCAGAAGCGGATTCTCGAAGGCCTTGGCGCGCCGGACAGCCGGTTCTTCGTCTCTGGGGTAGACCGGCCGAACATCGGGTTGATATGGCACGAACCGCGATCCAAGAGAGATCGGCTCGAGATTACCGCGCGACTCATCACTAATGCAGCAGGCAAAGTGACGATTTTTGTCCCAACGCGCCGTGTCGGAGAGGAGGTCCGCACAGGCTTAGCTGAGCTGAGGATTGATGTCCCCTCTTACCACGAAAGGCTTCTTGCGCACGACCGTGATTTTCTGCTGGGGCGCTTCTCGGACCGATTTCAGCCGCAGCTAAACGCCATCATCTGTACCAATGCATTTGGCATGGGCGTCGACATTCCGAACATTCGGACGGTTATTCATTGGGTACAACCCGAATCAGTCGAGGACTATCTGGCAGGCATTCGGACGAGCAGGACGTGATGGCAAGCCCGCCGTAGCTGTCATTTTTAGGTCAGTCAATGACACGGGGCTGCGTCGATTCATGGCAGAGAAGTCAGCCGAGCAGGCCGGGGACTCAGCTAGTACCAAACAAGCTCTAGAGCGTCGCTACTCAAGCATCGAAGAACTCGATCGGCTTGTTCGAGACCGTAACGCCTGTTTCCGGCGCGGGATCGTCTCCTACTTTTCAGATGAAAAGAAGACGGCAAGATCTCTCCCAATGCGAATTCTCGAATGGCTCTTCAGTACACATCCGCAAGTGGAACGTTCCAAGTTCTGCTGTGACCACTGCAATCCAAACGCAGCTGAAAAAGTGCTACGAGGCACGCAACTCTTGAGAGTCTGAGAGAACTCGGAGCTCAGGGACTAGCTGCCACAAGCCTAAAAAAGTCTGAATCTTGAACTTGCGGTCCACAGCTAAGGTCTAAGCCGCATCCGTATGGCCCTACTTTTCCTGACGTGGATCGTACTTGCCTAACCTAATGTTATTCCGTTTAGCACGGTGGGGGGGCATTGCGGACGTTGACGCTGGGAGCTCTCGTTAGAGTTTCCTGAATTACAGTAGGAACTGGCCCGACGATACTCGACATCCAGAAGAGGCGATCAATATCAGAGAAGGTGCCAAAGTACCGGGAATTGTACGCGAACACATTCAACTTCCAACGTGCAAAGGTTGCCAGAACTGCTGAAATATGTGAACCACGTTTCCACTAAGCCGCAATCGCTTACAACAGCGGCTGGAGATCGTGAGGCAAACCGCTCTGATTCGGAACGAAGAAGTGCTAATGACGTACTCGTTTATTGCTACGTTAGCGCTGAGGGATTGGATGGATTAGCGCATGCGCCATCTCACCCTCGTCATCATTGGATACGCTCTCGACCCGGAAACCTTGGATCGATTGATCCCGCTGGGCGATGGATTGCCGTTGCTTTGATCATCGCCCTGCTAGTGATTGCGTGTGAGACGGCAGCCGACGAGTCGACGAAGTCTCCTTCTCAGGAGCCCGTGGCAACCGGCAGGCCGTCGCCACCAACACCAACCCCACGCTCGCCCCAACTGGCGTCGTCAACCGTTGCATCGATCAATCCGTCCGCGGCACCCGGTGTTGCTGCGCAGGTCGTCGAGGTCGTGGATGGCGATACGCTGAAGGTTGTTATCAACGGACGTCGCGAGACGGTCAGGTTAATCAGCATCGACACGCCCGAAACCAAGGACCCTAACGAGCCGGTTGGCTGTTATGGCCCCGAGGCGAGCGCGTTTACCAAAGCGAAGGTTCCGCAGCAGGTTTATCTTGAACAAGACGTAAGCGAAACTGACCGCTACGGCAGGCTGCTGCGCTACGTCTGGCTCTTTGACAACGGCTCGTATCGGATGCTGAACGAGCTTTTGGTGCAAGAGGGCTACGCGCAGGTCAGCACCTATCCACCGGATGTGAGGTATCAGCACCTGTTCTTGCAACGGCAGCGGGAGGCACGAGAAGCGAACGCCGGGCTCTGGGGCGCATGCGGCGGGCTCGGTGTCTCACCGCATTCAAACGTCGAATCCTCTGCTAACGAGTCAACCCTCCAACAGGAATTGCGAACCCGCGTATCCCGACGTTTGCATCCCGCCACCTCCGCCCAACCTCAATTTTGGCGACATCGAATTTCGGCGATTCCAAGTCCTGCCGCCAGACCCACACGGGTTCGACAGAGATCATGATGGTGTTGGTTGTGAGAACCGCTAAACTCCACTTCATCCAATATCGCCCGCGTGATGTTGAGGATAACCCGCGTCGTGAAACAAAGGTAATTCGAGCGCTCATCACGAAACCTGATCGCGTAAGCGGCCCAGCCGTCAGCAGCAACCGGCCAGATCAAGCGCACGCTCGAATCGAACGGAGCGACGCGTTATCGGCACGGGTGTACGTCAGTATCAGTCAGACTCGGAACCAATCTGCGAGCCCGTCAGGCGACACCGCCCGGTGTCCAGCAGCAACAAGGCGTGGGCTACGGCAGAGAAGATGAGCGCCAGTTTGCCCATTTGGCTATCAGGTAGGTCCGGCACGCGGTGGGAGGGCTTGACGGTTTCGATTGGAGGCACCTCGCTATCACGTGGCAGGTGTATCTACATTCAGCGTTTGACAATCCACGTTACAGCGGCATCAGCGCAGCAGATGTGAGCATCACAGGCCCACACCAATTCGGGTAGTCACGCACTAGACGAGCAACGCGCGACTCGCATTCTTGTGCTCGATGAGCCTGACACACCCTCGCCCGTTGGTTAGCGCGCATCATCTGGCGACTCAAGCAGTCGATCGATCTCGGGGGCGACGATCGACTCGTCCCGCGCCGGATAGCCGATAGACCGCGAGCGTGACACCGACAGTGACTGTGCCCCACCCGCTCTTGGACGAGGTAGATGTCGTCGACCGCTTCAAAGGCGAGCATCGCCGCGACATGCCGAAGGCCGTGGGACACTGATCCGTGGCACGCCGGCTTCGGTGCAGAGCGCATCGAGAACCTCACGGCAGTAGTTTTGACGGAGCATCGCTCCCGAAGACGTCCGGCATATCGGCCCTGAAGTTCCGGTCAATACTGCTGAGCCTCTCCAGTGCCGTCATGGCTGGTCGGGGCAGACTTACCTTCCGTTGACCGGCCTTCGTCTTCGGTGGCAGGACGTGGCGCGTCTTGCCCGACCAGACGACAGCCCGCCGCACGGCGATCGTTTCCTGCCGCCAGTCGACGTCCTCCCACTCCAGACCGAGAGCCTCGGATACGCGCAAGCCGGTGGTCACCAGTAGCACGAAAAGCGGTGCCCACTTACGATGAGAGTTCAGCGCGGTGGACACAAAGCGGTTGACCTCGTGCAAGTTCCAGTAGACGCGCTCCTTCGGCTGACGCGTTGGCTTTCTAACTCGGTTGAGCGGATTGCCTGAAAGAAGATCGAGGTTGACCGCTTCTCTAAGGCATGTCTTGAGGACGGTATAGGCCATCTGTATCCTTCGCTGGCCGCGCCCGGCTTCGTGCAGTGACGCGAGCGCTTCGGTGACATTCAGCGGGGACACTTCCACGAGCGGGAGATGACCAATCTCGTCACAGACCATGTCCAGCACCTGCTCGTAGCTGCGAACGGTCGATGGTCGAAGGCGAGGTGCCGTTATCCGCATCCACTGCTGCACCCACATTTCGAGCGTTACTTCCGGCGCGCTGAGCGACGAAGATTCCCTACCGTCGAGCTCGACAAGCATCTCGGCAAGGCGTTGGTGTGCCGCGCGTTGAGTCGAGGCATAACGCACGACCCGCCGACCATCACGGGCTAAGGACGCGACCCATTTCCCGTCCTTGCGCTGATAGACGCTACCGGCACCATTCGATCGCTTGCGAACCATGGAAAGTGTCCTTCCACGGCTCGGTTGCTACAGTTGCTACACAAGATTCACTCATTTTCCGCGTAGATATCGGGAAACTGGGAATGGCTAACCGGTCTTAAAAACCGCTGGGGTGAAACCCCGTCCCGGGTTCGAATCCCGGTTTCCGCACCCTATTTCTGTTTTACCCCAGAAGAATCAGGAAAGTTCGCTGGCGCAAACCGTCTTCTTCACCGTTTTCTCACGAACGTCTCTGATCAAACTCCCAATCACCACCCACGACGGGACCATCGTTCAAAAAAGGCAATCAGAGAATTGCAAAGCTGCATCGCAGCTCCTGAAATAACCTGTCCATCGGTCCAGTCAACCGTCAGCGAGTCTAGTAATCCAACACTCCAGGATCGAACCCAAAATCATGTACACCCTGTCGAGCCAACGCTCTGTACGTTCATTGCGACTGCCGGTTGCCTCGACACGAGTCCCTCGGACCGTTCCCAAGAGCTTCGGTCCCGAACCGCTCCCATCCGTGTAGATCGCGTCCACCAAGAACGAATCACCAGGGTCCAGGTACCGGAACGACACCATGGCCGCGCCGTCGAGAGGCGACGCGACCACCGTTGGCGCACTTGCTTTGTTCGAGACTTCTCGAATCGTGGAACTCAGAATCGAATTCCCACCGTCGACAGTGATCCTTAGTTGATGCTGCATTCCCGTGTTCAGGTCGCTGTCGTGAATTGTTTGGTTGCCGGCATTGGCAATCCGAATAGTCGCAGCCGAGAGATTGCGCACCACTTCATTGTCAAACTGAACCAAGAGGCGACCAGCGAGATTTGGCTTGCTCCCTGCCTCGGCGACAAGTACACGCGCGACTGAGGTCCACTTGAGTACACGTTTCGTTCGTGTCAGCCTATGGACCACGAATGCGACTAGGATCGCGAGGATGGTCGCCAGGATGACGTCGGCAGATCAAATGCGGGCATCGCTAGCTCAGCTCCCTCTAGCAAGCGCGCGAGCCGATCGACGGCATCTTTGCCCATGCCGGCTCGGCACGTGCTCATAGAGTCCGAGCGTCATGCCGATATCGACACGTCCCAGACGCTCACTAGGGAGCTTGGGATACTTTCCGGCATACAGCATCAGAATTGCCAGCTGTGCTGCCGGAAATCGTGGAAGCGAATTCGCGGAACACTTGCAACTTCACACAACAATGGGAAGCCACGGCTGACGATGTCCGGATGGTCATACCATCCGTCACCACGGTCGAAGACGAAGTCATCATTATGCCAAGCCTTTCCAACTGACAATCGCCTTTCGCTATTGCCGCGGCGGTGTGCCCGCAAGGTCTCGATGGTCATTTTGTCCTCGTCGATATTGCGACGGCCTGCATTCGCTCTTTAGCTCCGCGATGACGACACCGTCGGAGCCACGGCTGGGGTTGTTACGGACCTGAACAACACCACCGTCGAAGTCGACGTCTGCCCACCGGAGCGCAAGCTGTCCGCCTCGACGCATGACGGTCACGAGTGTCAATCGCCAAAGGGAAGCAAGCTAATTGGATTCTCTTGAGCGAAAAGAGTGCGTAGTTCCCGCCATTTACATGTCCGGATCGTCGGACGGTAATGCAGCGCGTTGCCAGACTTGACAGTACCAAGCAACGCTTGTGCTTCACATAGTTTGCTGCCCGGTGGCGTAGTCGACATGCCCTATTCACATCACAATCGACTATCGGCCCACCATTCTCACAGATTTCGCACACACGAATAGACTAGAAGTGTACGAACGCTTTCAATGTTACACAAGATCCCGCATGGAACAGGCAAAAACGGAACTCGATCCAATGGGCGCGGAACGAGCCAAATTGGCTCGCCTTCCCCGCACTAATTGCACCACTACCATCGGCATATCGACGTTGCAACAGTGACGATGTGTTCTAACTTCGCCTATCAGAACGACGGCACGCTGTGCGCGCTGATCACCTGTTCCTCGGAACCGCTCCAGACGTAGCCACGATCCTCGAGCGCGTTGATAACGGAAAAGATTGCAGTATCCGGAGTAGATGCACCCGCAGTAATGCCGACGTTCTCGACATCGTCCAGCCAACTATCGGATATCTCCTCCGGGCACTCAACGTGAAAACTTGGCGTGCCGAGACTTCGACCTACCTCCGCGAGGCGAGACGTATTGGAACTCTTTCGCCCGCCGACGACGATGATAGCCTCAACCTTACTGGCAAGTTCACGCATCGCTTCCTGGCGCCGAACCGTCGGTTCGCAGATCGTGTTGCAGACGCGCACTTCGCCCCCGAATGGCGCGACGAGGTCGAGTACTCCGTGTGAAAACTCGACAAATCCATCTGGATTCTTAGTCGTCTGAGACAGGATCGCCACTTTTCGAGGCGGTGCATTCGATGGATCCGCATCCGGAGAGCGTGTCGTCGACCAGGGTAATTCATCGAGCTTCATCGTTATCAGCGCTCGTTTCGTATCCGCCCAGCCAAAGATCCCCTGCGCTTCCGGGTGCGATTGATCACCGTAGATGACGAGGAAATATCCCTGGCGGACCAGTTTCTCGGCCAAACGCTGCACACGGGTAACAAGCGGGCATGTCGTATCAATGAGCTCCAGTCCACTTGCGACGGCCTCGCTCCCTCGTTCTGGACCAGCGCCGTGTGCAGTCGTACCGATACGGGTATATCCGCGCGCCAGCGCTTCGCCGATGCTGGGAACCGACGTAACGCCGCGATCTTCGAGCTCCCTGACGACCTGCGGGTTGTGAATCACATCGCCGATCATCGCTATCGGCTCGACATCGGCATGCGAATCGCCAACGATGTCGAGGGTGCGACGCACACCCCAACAGAATCCCATCGTATCTGCGAGAATTATCCGCTTCATTTAGCTCAGTCCTAACTAATACAGTGCTTATCGTGTCGGTGTGCCAGCGAGTTCGGAAACTGACGCTATCGGTCGTCTCAAATTGGCGTGCTCTTATCCTGCTAACGAAGAACGATCTGGCGCTTTCGCCTCGACCGGTACGTCCTGAGCAACGAGGGCGCTTGTGATCTTGGCGGACAACAGAACTCCAGGTACGCCCGCGCCGGGATGAGTACCCGCGCCGGTGACGTAAAGTCCCTCTAGATCTCGTGATCTGTTGTGCGGTCGGAAATATGCGGATTGAGAGAGGGTCGGTTCGATTGAAAACGCCGATCCATGCAGGCTCTGCAATTGAGTCTGGAAGTCCTCCGGGGTGAAACTATGTTCGACTTGTATGCTAGCTTCGAGCCCCTCCAGACCAAAATCGTTTTCCAGGAACTGGACGACAGTATCTCGAAAGCGAGGAGCCGTCTCCGACCAATCTACAGGCAAGGCAGCGAGATTCGGCACTGGAACGAGTACATAGAGGCTCTCGCCTCCCGGCGGCGCCATAGTGGGATCGGTTTTCGTTGGCGCATGTACATAGAAGGCCAGATCGTCGGGGAGCTTCGCCCCTCCGAAAATGCTCGATATCGCTCGTTGGTAGTCGCGCGGCATGACGATCGTGTGGTGGCGGAGCTTATCGAACTGCCGGTCGCACCCGAGGTAGAGCAGGTAGCAGCTCATCGAATATCTGTAGCGACGGTGATTGAGCTTGCTGAAGATCGACTGGTGACGAGACGCCACCAGCTCGGACGACAGCAGCCCGACATCACTGTTTGCCACGACCGCCCCAGCTCTGTATCTCCTACCCTTCGTTGTGCGAACCCCTGCTACTTTGCCCCGACTCGTGAGAATTCGCTCGACCGACTCGCCAAGAACAACCCGTCCGCCAAGATCCTCAAATAGGCTGGTCATCGCGGCAACGATCGCATAGGTTCCACCCATCGCAAAGTAGACGCCGTTTTTTCGCTCCAGGAACGGAATGATGCTGTAGATCGCACTGGCCTTGAATGGGTTTCCACCGATGAAGAGTGGATGAAAAGAAAATACTGCCCGTAGGCTCGGATCAGAGATGTACTCGGAAACGAGGCTATAGACGCTGCGGTGTGCCCGCAGCCTCAAAAGTTCTGGCGCCACGTCGAGAAATGTCTTCAGTTGATCGAACGGCTGGTCCGCAAGATCTGAGAAAGCCCGGTTGTAGATCTCTTCGGTTCGGGCCAGAAGTTCGTTGAATCCAGCAATATCGCCCTCGTTGAATTTGGAAATCTCCGCCTCATCAGATGTCTGACTCGCCCCGTAGTCGAAATATCGGCCATCCTGGAAATAGATCCTGTAGTAGGGGGAAAGCGGCACGAGTTCTACGTCATCCTCGATGTTTCGACCAGCAGCTCGCCAGATATCCGCCAGGAGGTGTGGTTCGGTGATCAGGCTCGGCCCCATATCAAAAGTGTAGCCTCCGTCGACCAGCTGATAAGCGCGACCGCCGGTCTTTTCCCGTGCTTCAACGATCGTCACCGAATACCCTGCCGCTTGCAATCGGATTGCGGTGGCCAATCCTCCGAATCCACTTCCGATGACGACGATCGGTGTACCGGCATCATCTGGCTGAGAAGGGGAGACGACCAGAGAATCTGGAAGCACTTCACTAATAATCATGACGTCACCAACTCCCGCTCCGATACTGGACTCACTATCTCGCTCGGACGCGAGAGCATCCGCACCTCGTTCTCAGCTCTCCGAACGAGGTCTGCCGTGCTCTCATCAGGCGATACTTCGATCGCCGCACCGAATCGCATGGTTACATTCAATTTGCCAGCGTTCGGACTGTCCATCTCGTATGCGAATCCAACCGGAACAATCGAGACTTTCGTTGTCCCATCGCCCTCAGCCATGCGAGCAAGCCGTGCAAAGCCATTGCTGAACGGCAAATAGTCACCCGCTTCCGGCTTGCGTGATCCAGCTGGGTCAATATTCGGATAGGCTTCGGGGAAGACGGCGAGAACTTCACCCGAACGAAGCAAACTCACAGATTCGCGTACGGCTGATCGCAGGTAAGAAATCATCTCGTTGCCCTCGTAGACGCTGGAGCTATTAGCAAATGCCGGACCGTCTCGCCGCAAAATGACCGGCCACGAAACGCTACGACAGGCAAGCTCCATCAAAGATCGCAATGGGCGCTGCTGAATCCAGTCGAGTCCGACCATGATCCGCACTGGTCGCGGAGAATTTGCGACGAGAAGTGAGCCGTCATAAAAGTGATGGAAATGCCGCGCTACGATCAGCGTCGCGCCGCTTGCGGGCAGGTTGTCGCTCCCTTCGACCGTCAGATTCAACCGCCGCTGTGCAAGCAAAGCGCCACGCTTCATGACGGCGTACCCGACTGAAGTCTCGCCCCGGCCAGGCGCTCCCAATGTTCGACTGAGCAGGACGGTTACAGGCACGACTCCCAGAACTATCGCCAGCAGGGCCGGGACCCACAGTCCTACATTGATCGCCAGCACGACCCCGAACACGACGTTCGCCAGATAGATCGCATAGGGAAGTGCAGGAGAGTATGTATCCGGATCAGCATCTTCACGCCAGATCAGACGGGCTATCAACATGAACAGCGCCCCGGTGCCTGCCCAGCCGAGAAAGTTGACCCACGGCATCCCGTAGTACGAGCCCGTGTCATACCAGGTCCAGAAACGAATCGGCATCGACTCATGCGCCATCGCCGGATCGAGCACCAGATCCCAGACTACGAGTAAATACGTGCCGCCGAGAATTGCCAGAATTGAGCGTTTTAGCGTTCTAGCTGGTCCAATAACCGCGTTAGCGAGCAGGTATGAAGCAAATCCCAGATAGAACCAGGAGAGAGGGATTGTGTAGGGCACACGGCCCAGAACCTTGGTTCCCAGGCCGTTGAGATAGGCATAGTCGCCAAACGGGAATCCGGTCGATGTGCCGATCAACTCGGACGACAACGAGATGCTCGCAGCCAGCGCAGCAAAGATCAACGTTTTGCGCCAGCCAATGGTCAAGCCTCCAAAGGCGAGCATCGCCAACGCACCCCACAAGATATGGACGATTCCGCCGTAATTGATTCCGAAGCGGAATATCTCTGGCCCGTAAGGGCTGTCAATCCAGAGGTCTGGATTCGGCAGCGCAATCAAGATGCCGGACAAACCGAAAATAAGCGCCATAACGTGGAAACTGTAAAGCAGCCAGATACGTCGCATTCCTACTCCTCGCTCAAGACTCTGCGACCACGCCACGTATGGCTCCGGCGAATTGAACTGACGACGAGCTTCATCGCAACAGGTAGATCCATCACTGGTGACAGCCAATAGGTCCTCGGCGGCGATTTATAAGCTCTTCGCGTCCCGGCGAGAACACCCAGGCGCATGATCGCTAGTGAGATATTCACCATTACCAACAGGCGTGCCGCCGGACCAAATCTGAAGATGGCATGCAGCACGACAATTGGTATCGGCATTGCTTGAACTGCGAATACATCCGCGATTCTGGGGACCCAACTCCGGCGTGGGGATCGGTCGCGTGCCGGCAGCGATCTGGACCACCCCTGCCAGGTTTCGAGCCAGTTGTCGTACATCCTGACCGTCGCCAGATCGTCGGTTTCAAAGAACCCGATCCTGCTCCCACTCTTTACAATTTCCCGCGCTAGTGCCATGTCTTCACTATTTGTCACGGCGACCGACTCGAATCCGCCAACCTGCTCAATTACTTCGCGGCTGGCGAGAAAACACTGACCGCTGGCTTGGACCTGATCGATGGAATCGTAAATTTGGCCCGGAATGCCAAATCGATAGACCAGTGTCGTCAGCATCGATGGGTGGATAAGACCCGATCCGCCATCGCCAAGTTCCTGTTGGGTCGCAACACTCAACGCCTGAAGCTCATGCTTCTCAGCGAAGGCAATCAAGGAATCTACTAGGTTCGACTGAACACGCACATCGGCGTCGATACATAAGATCCAATCCGCAGATGAAGTGGATGCTGACAGCCCCGTCTTAAGGTTCCAAACTTTTCCATTCCAATTGGGAGGTGCAAGCGGAGCCTCGATCAACCGTAATTTTGGATACTCCGCCGACATTTGACGCACAAGATCCTGTGTCCCGTCATTGGATCCACCATCAACGACGAGAATTTCCTGCAGCACCTCACACTGTGCCGTTAAGCCGGCCAGACAGGGCTGAAGTCGCAGTACCTCGTTGAGGACGGGCACGATAACGGTCGTATTGGCACCTGCAGATGATGGGATCGCAGGGTGGATTCGGAGCCCCTTCGAGCTTCGGATCATCCGATGAATCACGCGCGCGGCGAAGAATAGCTGCAACACAGCCAACAGGCGCGTAAAATGGCGAACTGAGCTACTCATCGCGACTCCACAACTGCACAAGTCCGTATGAAACGAGCATTTCTCGCGCTTTGTCGAGACGCGTCGTTTTCACGCGCTGTCGCAGAGTGTCGTAATCGCTGTTCTCGATGTTGGTAAGAAGGCGTCGATAGATTCGGCTGGCAACGAGGATCGGAAACCGGCAATCTTCGGGTAACAACCAGACCCCTGCCAGTCCTTCTCGATACCAGGAGCGAGCACGATCTATTTGCTCTGCCATCATCGCTCGGAATGCCTCGTTGGGTCCAGATTTATTCTTCATCGATCGCAGGCATTCCCGACTGAGGCCGTACTCCTCCAATGTCGTTGTCGGAATGAACACTCGTCCGGCTTCAAGATCCTCGCCGACATCTCGCAAGATGTTCGTTAGCTGCATTGCAGCTCCGAGTCTGGAGGCGGCTGATACTGCACCGTCGCTCACTGCGCCGAGGGTGTAACTCATCGTGATTCCGACGGTGGATGCGACCTGGTAGCAGTACCTCTCCAGATCCTGCACGTCACATATTTCGTGACCATCAAGATCAAATTCAAGCCCCTGAAGGAAGTGCGCGATCGGACTGGTAGGGATTTCATGTCGAATGAGCGCGGTGCGAACGTCGGATGCCAGCGATGTTTGCGGTGTGCGGACGCCGCTCGGATCATCCAGCCAGGCTCGCCAGGTCCAAATCTCCTCACGAATCGCCTCTCGATCCTTATCGGGCGGCGATTCATCAACAAGATCGTCGAGTGTTCGGAAAAAGGTATAGAGAACGATAGTGGACTCGCGCTTTTCTGGGGGCAGAAATCGCGTAGCAAAGTTGAACGACGTACGACCGTGTTCCGCTATCGTGCGTTGGTACTCCTCCGGTCCAAAGCGCTGATAGTCAACACCTTCACCTGACCGGTTTGATCCACGAGATCTAACGCTCGCAGGCTCATCCAGGATGCGAAGAGACGAGAGCGATCTATTTTCATCCAAAGCTGCTGGATTCGCGTCTCGCACTGTAGATCCCTTGACGTGTCAGCGAAAACCTTCGGAGGCCGAACCAGCCGTCGTCTGTCGCAAGAATGAACGCTATTCATTCGCCGTACAGATCAACGAAAACCAGGGGGAAAAGCCCCACAGCAGAATTATAACTCATCCTATCGTAGAAGTATAGATATGGTAGATTAGATCTGATTTGCGGGCCCTGTTCTGGTCCCGAAAGATCAAGTACTGTGATCCAGAATCAATCCAAAATTCGAGAACGAAGCCTCGGGATTCGTCGAGGTAATTCACCATCGCGTCTGGACAACTCAGCGACCGACCCGATACTGTCGGATTTCGAGATAATGCGGGGGCAGAGCGTCGCCGGCAGGTTGAGGCAACGCTAACTGCATGATGGAGAGTCTACGGGGGACACCCTCATCAGCTCGTTCTGATCAATCTGAAGCTAGAAAATTTTCCGGGCTACGTGCTGGAAGGCTCAAGTTCCCTGGAACCGATGATGACCTCATTTGGGCGCAACGTCACGAGTCCGCCCCGAGGCACTACAACGCTTTCGGCTTCTGCGTTTGTAGATAGCAGTTGTATAAGATCGCCCGCAGCCGGGTTTGGGAATGATTGCGCTTCTTGAGAAAATGACGCAAGGACGAACGTCTGTTCACTGCCCGCGTCACGCACATAACCGAAGATCTCAGCGGGCAAGTCTTCGAGCTCGATGAAGTCCCCCACCTGTAGCGAGACGCGTTCGCGACGCAAACTCAGGAGAGCTCTCGTCAGGGTGAGCATCGAGCCCGGATCGTCGATTTGTGCTTCGACGCTGTAAATTTCGGGGTCAATGACAGGCAGCCACGGTTCAACATCAGCATCGCAGAAGCGTCCAGCGCTTGAGCGCGTCCAGAGCATAGGGCAGCGACCAGGATCGCGCCCGAGGTCGAGCTCCCTCACCTGCAACCCCCAAGGGTCCTGGCGGCGATCCTCAGGTATATCTCCGTCGATAAAGCCCAGTTCATCGCCATAATAAATTGTTGGAGTGCCCCGAAGCGTCAGCAAGATCGCCATCGCTGCCCGCGCCTGCTCCGCCCCCAGACGGGAGGCGACACGTTGTTCGTCATGATTCCCTATGACCCAATTCGGCCATGCGCCTGTGGGTGTAGCCTGCTCAATTTCGCGGGTCAGTTTTCTAATTGCATCCGCAGACCAATCGATCTCAAGCAAACCGAAATTGTATGGCAAATGAAATTCGTCCAGACTTGGACCGAAATAGCTTGCCCACTCGCCCCAGTCAAAGAGATGCATTTCACCTATCATCAGCCGGTCTTCATGGGGCTCTGCGTACGTATCCAGTAGTTGGCGAATCGACTGATAAACCTCGTGGGCGAGCGCCGTTCCTTTGTCAAAAACATGTTCCTGGCTGTCGTAATCGCCCATCGGCCTATGCATCACCTTCGTGCCAGGTTTGGCAGCTGGATTGTCCCGAAGTAGCTCATCCTTGCCAACATAGTGGGCAGCGTCGATACGAAAGCCGTCGACACCTCGATCGATCCAGAACCGGAGAACGTCGTACATCGCTTCTCGTAACTCTGGATTTCTCCAGTTCAGGTCGGGTTGGCTCGACAAAAAGGTGTGAAGGTAATACTGCCCGGTCGCCTCATCAAATGCCCACGCCGGTCCGCCGAAGACGCTCAGCCAGTTGTTTGGCGGCCCTCCGTCATCTGCGGGATCCCGCCAGATATACCAATCACGTCTAGGCGATTCTTTTGACGAGCGCGAGTCGAGAAACCAGGCGTGCTGATCAGACGAATGGTTGGACACATAGTCGAGGATAACCCGCATACCGTGCCGATGGATCTCTTCGATAAGCCGTTCGGCATCTTCAAGCGTGCCGAAGATCGGATCGACATCAACAAAATTCGACACGTCATATCCAAAATCCTTCATCGGTGAGGTGAAGAATGGACTGATCCAGATTGTGTCAACACCGAGGGTATCTGAAAAGTATGGCAACCGGTTCAAGATCCCTTGAAGATCTCCAATGCCGTCACCATTCGTATCCATCAAACTTCGAGGATATATCTGATAGATCACGGCGGACCGCCACCAGGCCACCGAACTTTCAAGCGTCATCTTGTCATCATCTCTATTCCGGCAACAGAATCAGAAATCGCCCGGCTCACACTTTGCTACTGCATCTTAAGCGAATAGCGCTCGTGCACATGCAATGACCGCATATTTCACCACATAGGAACCAGATTCGAGGAAGAAATACCGAGGACTACTGATGCGCACTCCAAGAAGCCTCAGTAAGCTGGATAGGAAGTGTGCTCACAACCAATATGGGAGACCGGCACACTGGACATACTCCCTCCCAACTTGCTCCGACGCCCGGCGCGCCTCCCCAGACAGGCGCGCCGGGTGTCACTCTTGTAGCGACGAACTAACCGGCGGGAATGAGCGTCGGCGTCGCCTGCTCCGACAAGCTGTAGTTGGTCACGATCTCCCACACTTTGTCAGGCGTATCGGCCAACAGCAACACCAGATCGTCGCTCTCTGCGCTCTCCAGCGCCGCTGTTGTTGCTTCGAATTCATCGCGAATCACCCGAATGGCATCCACACTCGATACCGTTGTCGATCAGGGCCTGGCGCAGCAGGCCGGAGATCTCCCCAGGACGGCGTCCGCGCGTGTTCTTATCCTCACGAATGACGAACTTATCGAATGAACCAGCCGCAATCTGCCCAAAAGTGGCGATATCCTCGTTGCGCCGGTCGCCCGGCATGGCGATCATAGCAATCGTTCGCTTGGGCATGAGCCGGCCGACGAAATCGCTCAACTCTTCAAGCCCGGCTGGATTGTGACAGTAGTCGATGATCACCTGGAAACCGTGCACCGACGCCACGTTGGCACGGCCCGGCGTCTGGTAGAACGACGTCGTGAACGATCGTAAGGCTGTCCGAATCGTCTCGACGCTACAGTTAGAGACGTAGGCGGCGGCGGTTGCGGCGAGCGCGTTCTTGATGTTGAAGCGCGCCCGACCCTCGAACGTTGCCGGGATCTGGCGCACATTGAGTACGGCTGTCTCCCGCCGGCCCTCAAGGATGAAAATCATCTCCCCTTGATCGGTCTCCCGCAAGACGATTGCGAGATCCCCGAGATCGCAGATGCTCGCGGATGCGTTCGCTGCGATCGTCCATCGAGAACAGACACAAGATCGCCGCGCGCATACTTTGAAATCGCCATACAGCGCGGATCGTCGGCATTTATCACAGAGAACCCGTCCCTGAAGACCGATCGCGGTACGACAGCTTTGACTTGCGCCAGTTCGCGAATCGAATCGACGCCCGACTTCCCAAGATGGTCGCCGGTGATGTTTGTTACGACTCCGACATCGCAGCGGTCGAACCCCAGGCCCTGCCGCAGTATGCCGCCCCTCGCCGTCTCGAGTACAGCCACTTCAACGGTTGGATTCTGAAGCACCATGCGGGCACTCTGGGGACCACTCATATCGCCCTTGAGTATTTGCGTCCCATCAATGTAAATGCCATCGGTATTCGTCATCCCGACGCGTTTGCCCGCCATTTTTAGAATGTGAGCGATCATGCGCGTGGTTGTCGTCTTGCCGTTGCTACCGGTGACCGCGATGATCGGCACCCGCGAGTCGGCTCCCGACGGAAATAACCGCTCGACGACGGGTCGGGCGACGTCACGCGGATGACCCTCCGTCGGATTCGTGTGCATGCGAAAGCCGGGTCCGGCGTTGACCTCGCATATCGCGCCATTCTGATCTTTGATTGGCTTCGATATGTCTTTCACCAACATATCAATCCCTGCGATGTCGAGACCTATGACCTTCGCCGCCTGCTCGGCGATTTCGACGTTGTCTGGATGTATATCGTCTGTTCGATCGATAGCCGTGCCGCCGGTCGAGAGATTGCCGGTCAAGCGCAAGCTGCACGAATCTGCCCTTTTCAGGCACAGAATCCAGCGTCGAGTCCATGCTCTTCCAGCAGCTCTTCGACCGCTCGATCAACACTGATGCGGGTGAGCACCTTTTCGTGGCCGATTCCACGCCGCGGATCTTCGTTTGTGATGTCGATGAGCTCTTGAACAGTATGCTCGCCGTCGCCGCGCACATGAGCCGGCACGCGCTCCGCTACGGCAATGACGCGCCCGCCGACGACCAGGATGCGATGATCATTTCCTTCTACGAAGGATTCGACGATGATCCTGCCTGAACGGCTCTCACCGCTCGAAATCTCGTAGTTTGCGCGCACTTCAGCTTCAGATTTGAGATTAATCCGCACGCCTCGGCCATGGTTCCCGTCAACCGGCTTGAGCACGACCGGGAATCCGATCCCCCGGGCCACGCGCACAGCCTCTTCGACTTCAGAGACGGTTCTGCCACGCGGCACAGGTATACCGATGCCGCTGAGCATCTGATTCGTCAAGCGCTTGTTTGCCGCAAGATCAACGGCGATATTGCTGGTCAGCGACGTCGTCGTCGCCCAGATACGCTGCTGGTGGACACCATGGCCTAGTTGCACCAGTGAGTAACTGTCGTCCAGCCGCATCACCGGGATTGAGCGGCGTTCTGCTTCGTCAACCAGGGCACGCGTGCTCGGACCATAATCAAGGCGCTCTGCTACGCGAATCAGCGCTTCCATCTCACGATCGAAATCGAACTCCGGGTCGTCGTCGTAGATGATCCAATTTAGGAGGCGTCGCGCGACATCGCCAGCAGCAAGTCCCAGATCGCGCTGATGATATTGATAGACAACGTGATAGATCCCTTTTGCGTCTGTAGAGCGTGTGAGTCCGCGCGCAACCTCAGACCCGGCCAGGCTTTGGAGCTCCAACGCAACGTGTTCAAGAACATGCCCTAGCCAGGTTCCATCACGCATTCGTTCGATGAACCCACCGGGCCTACCGAGAGAACATTGGTGATCGTAGAGCGTAGGAATCAGCTCAATTAGGCGATCGGTGAATCCGTCGATCTTGTCCGTCGGTCGCTCTTCCAGCTCACCAATATCCACCCGCAGCTGGATAACTCGCGCGAGTGACCAGGTGCTCGGTCCGATAAAAACTCGCGAGTCGAGCGTTTGAATTGGCATCTCTCTCGTCCCCCCAATGTAACCCATACCGACGTGTCGCCATCGGCACGGTGATCGCAAATGGCATGTTGGTCGTAAACACTAGCGAGGGCTCGGGTATGCCGTTCGGGTTTTCAGATCAAATCGAGAACCACTCGTCAGAAAATGCACGGTGGCATTGGTGATATTGAGCGGCGTCCCACCACGGCGGCTGTGGACGTTGCTAACCATCTGCTGCCCGTCCACAAAGAGCACAGTACCCGCACCCAGTACCTCGATGCAGCCGTTCGCATTTATGAGAGCTGCTGTATCTTCATCAATACCGAGCCCCAGAAGCCCCGGATTGTAGCTGACCATCGTCATCAGTCTAGCAACGCGATCACGTTGACGGAAGTGTTGATCGATGATCGCATCTTCAAGCAGTCCCAGACCGGGCGCCATTCGTGCCAAATTCGCACGCGGAGTTCGTCCATACTCGCCACCCGCGACCATGATGCCCGTCATCACAGACGCCCCGGCGCTCGTACCGGCGACGACCGCGCCGCGCTTGTGTGCGTCCATCAGGCCCCGACCGACAGCAGAACCACCAAGTATCGCGGCAATGCGAATCTGGTTCCCGCCGGTCATGAAGATTCCAGTACTGGCTCGGATTTCCTCTACGTAGCCCTCGTCGAAAGCTTGCTCGCGAGTACGCACCTGGAGCACGCAACTCGACTCCGCGCCGAACTCTTCAAAGATGGATTGGTATCTCTGGCCGGCATCGCGGAGACCTGAGGCGGTCGGCAGGATAGCAATTCGTGCCCTGTTTCCTCCCGCCAACTCGACAAATTTACGCAGAATGAGACGATCACGGAATTTGTCCTCTGCACCGCCTATCGCAAGCAGTGGACCAACTGTGGAGTTACTTACCAAGCTATCGCCTCATCCGAACCGGCTAACACCCAAGAGTCAATCTTGAGATGATACGCGACCGGGCCAACTCGTGTCACAGCGATTGCGTTCGTTCGCGCCCGCCGCGACTCTCGATCTCCTCAATCATGCGATCCTGATCGACCTGGCACATGACAGCGATTGTGTCCCCATCGGAAGAGTTAGAAAGTGCTGCAACGAATGCACTAGCCTCGGTCTTGAACGCCCCCGCCAGCGTTGCACTGCCGTGGCCACTGTCGAACCCTTCGCGCATCAGCGCTGGCATCGCGCCGCGTTCCCGTCCGCGAAGATATTCTGGCGTGTCCTTCAAATAGACGACATCTCCGAGTTCACGCGCGATGCGACCGAGAGCGAGAAAGTCCTCATCTCGCCGATCACCGGCCGTACCGATTGCGAGGTGAAGGAGTCCCTTCTCCTTGCTCAGCCTTCGGGCGAAATTCGCGAGACCACGCAGCCCGGTATCGTTATGCGCGTAGTCGATAATCACCGTGCGCCCGTCGACATCAAAGATATTCAAGCGCCCCTTATTGCTTGCGGAGTCGCTACGAAATGTCGTCAGCCCCTCCTCAATCTGCTCGATGCTGAAGCCAAGTCCAAGCGCCGCGCCGGCTGCCGCCATCGCATTATCAACCATGAAAGGTGCTGCCCCACCAAACGCGATCGGGATCTGACCTATGCCGGCAATCGTCGTGACGGCTGAGTTATTCTTCAAGATCAACAAGTCTCCATCGCGTACGATGACGCTGCCACCCGCTGAAATATGCTCCTGAATCGGCGCGTTGTCGGGCTGGCGAGAAAACAGCAACACAGAAGAACGAACGCGGTCTCTGAATGCCAGGACAAACGGATCATCGGCGTTCAACACCACAAGGCCATCCGATCTTGTGACTCTGACAACAACCCCTTTCACATCCGCAAGTGTCTTGAGCGTCTCGACACCCTGCAGTGAAAGATGATCGGCGCTCACATTTAGGAATACAGAGACATCGTTGGACTCGTATGCAAGCCCTCTCAGCAGGAGACCACCGCGAGCAGTCTCGAGCATCCCGAATTCAACATCCGGATCCTGCAACACTCGACGCGCCCCACTTGGACCCGAGTAGTCTCCGTCAAGTACCTGTACACCCTGGATGTAAACGCCGGTAGACGATGACCAGCCAACTCGTCTGCCAGCGCACTGGGCGATATGCGCCAGTAGTCTTGTTGTCGTTGTCTTGCCGTTGGTTCCGGTGATCCCTACGCATCGCGTCGTACGCGCAGAGTCACGCACCCACTCCGGCGCATCCTGCGTGTCCCGGTCCACCTGCAGACGCGCTTTTAGACCATTCGCCAACTCCACATCTTCAGACGAGATTTCAAAGTCTGCGGCAAAACGCGCTGTGCCGAGGGCAAAACGACGCCAGCGCCAATCGAATGCGATGACGATCTCGTCGGGGTGATCGACAGTATGGGAACTTATCGTTGGTCGCGGTTCATCTACCAGATCGTGAGCAAGGACGATGCGTGACATCACCGCATCAACGATTTCATCTCTGTCGTCTTCAGCGGCGAACACCAGACCGATCTTGACAACAGGCTCCAAACGGAAGAGATTCGGTCCGTCGAGATCTCGAATGTCGACCACTTCCACTGTCAACAATCACTCCTCTTCAGAAGGGCATTCCAATTGGGCGGCATTGTACCTATTGAACGACAGATCTGCTTGACAGCGCGTCTCGATAGGTCTAGTCTCCGCCGACAGTAGCGAATAATTGACATTCAACCGCGGGAGCGAACGTGAACTCTGAACCGACGCTGTTTTTCGGCGGCACGATCCTGACGATGAACCCCTCACAACCCGAAGTGGAGGCCGTCGCCGTCATTGGCGAGCGTATCGTAGCGGCTGGCTCACGGGACGATGCGAGTGCGGCCCTGCCTGGCGGCTATCGCGAGATCGACCTGAGCGGGCGCACAATGATGCCCGGCTTCAACGAAGCTCACAATCACATGATCGGATACGGGGAGACTGCCCAGCACATTGATTGCGGTTATCCTGCAGTCGAATCAGTTGCAGACATCGTCGCGGCGGTGAGGCAACGTGCCGGGAGCCAGCCGCCAGGGTCATGGATCATCGGACGAGGCTACGACGACAACAAGCTTTCCGAGCGCCGCCATCCAAACCGCCAGGATCTGGATGGAGCGACGACAGATCATCCGGTGATGATCGTCAATGGCTCGGGCCATCTTTCGGCGGTCAACAGCCTCGCCCTCACGTTGGCCGGCGTTGACCGCAACACGGACGATCCAGAGGGCGGCCACTTTGTACGCGATGAGCACGGCGAAGCAACCGGAGTCCTCCACGAAACGGCGCAAGGGCCAATTCGTGCCGCGATCCCTACGCCGACCGTAGAAGACTTCGTCCAGGCACTGAAAGTCTGCAACGACGCCTACGTCAAAGCTGGAATCACTAGCTCGCAGGACGCAGGCTCCGATTCAGCCGATCGAATCCGTGCCTATCAGCTAGCGGCGGCACGCGGTGACCTGAAGTTGCGAACGAGCATGATGATCCGCGAAAATCTTCTGCCGCAGATCGACGAACGTTGGGGATCATGCAAGGACTCGGCAGCGACCGGCTTCGCATTGGCCCGATCAAGATGTTCATTGATGGCTCGTTGATCGGGCGGACTGCCGCCGTCACCATCCCTTTCCTCGAAGACCCGGCCGAGGACAACCTGGGACTGACGATGATGTCGCAGGAACGGCTTGATGGCTACGTGCTCCACGCGCATCGCCTGGGGTACCAGATCGCCATCCACGCAATCGGCGACCGCGGGATCGACATGGTGCTAGACGCCTATGAAAAGGCTCTGACCGAAATTCCGCGCGCAGACCACCGACACCGTATCGAACATTGCGGCATTTGTCGTCCCGACATCATCGATCGCATTGCGCGGCTCGGAGTCATCCCCGTTTCGCAACCGGTCTTCATCAACGAATATGGCGATGGCTTCATCCGCCATTTGGGTCTCGAACGCATCCAGCTGACCTACCCATTCCGTTCGTTCCTGGACAAAGGCATCCCGCTCGTATTTTCGTCCGACTGCCCGGTGTCGGCATTCAATCCATTGAAGTCCGTCCAGGCGGCAGTCACCGAACGCACCGGATCGGGGCAGTCCTACGCCCTGGAAGAAGCAGTTACCGTAGAGGAAGCACTCCAGATGTTCACGACGGCCGGAGCTTTCACGACCTTTGAAGAGCACGAGAAGGGCGCTATTTTGCCCGGCATGCTGGCAGATTTCGTGATCCTGGAAGAAGATCCGCGCTCGGTCGACCCCGAGTCGCTAGCAGGCATTCAAGTCAGCGCAACAATCATCGGCGGAGAAACCGTCTACGAAGCCTGATGGATCAGGAAAGGAACCAATATGTCAATCCTTGAACGGGAACGCACAGGCGAGACAGGAACGAGAAGCGCACTGAAAACCCGCAAGCAGCCTGCATTCGCGGCAGGTGGAATGGTGACCTCGAATCATCCACTCGCGTCTATGGCTGGCAACGAGATGCTGATCCTCGGAGGCAACGCAATCGATGCCGCTATCGCAACGATGTTCGCTCTCTCCGTCGTCGAACCGATGATGACGACGATCTTTGGCGCGGGTTTCATCGTCATTCGCCTTGCGGACGGTACGACGACGACAATCGACAACTATGCGACGGTCCCTGCCGGCGCCACGGCCGACATGTTCGACCCGATTCCCGGCAACCTCGACAACGACGTGGAAGGCGCGCTGAACAACACCGGTCACCTCGCAGTCGCAACAGGAGGCTCGCTTCTGGGATGGGCTACGGCGGTAGAACGCTACGGACGGCTTAGTCTCGATCAGATCGTCGCACCGGCAGTCCGCTACGCTCGCTCAGGATTCCGCGTAAGCCCTTATCTGCGGGAAATCATCAAGATGACGGCTCCCGATCTGGCCCGCTTCCCGGCGACAGCCGCTGTCTTCCTGCCTGGAGGTGCGCCGCCGGAAGCAAGCGACCGAATCGTCCGAGAAGACTATGCGAACACCCTCGAAGCGATTGGCGTTCACGGCGCGGACTATCTCTATCGGTGGTCCACTCGGGGAAGCCATAGCCGCCGAAATGTCGGCTAATGGCGGCGTTCTCACGCTAGATGACATCAATGGATATCAGGTCCACGAGCGCGCGCCGGTGACGGGCACATACCGAGGCTTCGACATTGTGTCGATGGCGCCACCCTCCTCCGGCGGCACGCACATCGTTCAGATTCTCAACATTCTGGAGGGCTACGACGTCGGAAAGATGGGTTTCGGTTCGCCCGACCATGTCCACCTGCTTGCCGAGGCGATGAAGATCGCCTTTGCGGATCGATTCGAGCACATGGCCGACCCATCTTCGACCGATGTGCCGGTGGATTGGCTGACATCGAAAGCGTACGCGGCCGAGCGTCGTGCGCAGATTGATCTGTCAACAGCTCACAGCTATCAGGCAGCGACGCCATCCGATGGCGAGTCGGCCTCGACGACCCATTGCTGCGCGATGGACGCCGACGGCAACGTCGTGACAACGACGCAGACTCTGAATGGCGGATTCGGATCCAAAGTCACCGTGCCAGGTACCGGGATGCTCCTCAACAATTGCATGCACCTGATGGATCCCAATCCGGGGCGAACAAACTCGATCGCGCCCGGCAAGCGCATCCTGTCGTCGATGTCCCCCACAATCGTGCTCAAGGACGGCCAGCCCTACATGGCTCTCGGTACTCCGGGTGGCGTTCGTATCTTTGGGAGCGTGATGCAGGCGATCTCGAACGTCATTGACCATGGCATGTCGATGCAGGAGGCTGTGGAAGCTCCGCGCATGTGGGATCGTGGCCCTGAACTTGAGATTGAGACGGGCTATGCAGACTTTGGAATTCTCAAGTCCGACTTGGAGTCAAGAGGTCATGAGGTCAGTCCGGTGTTTCGCGTGGCAGGCGGCATGAACGGCGTTCGTTTTGACCCTGAAAGTGGAATGATGGAAGGCGTCGCCTGCTGGCGAGCCGACGGCGCGCCGATGGGCTTCTCTGGCGGCGACGCGACGCTTCCGGATGGCACCGACGAAGACGCGATGTGGCAGTAGACGATCCGATAGCGCTTCGCGGATATCTGCGGCAAAAAGGAATCGCCGCCCCAAATGGGGCGGCGATTTTCACTATCGATTGTGCGACGGACTAGTAGTCCATGCCGCCCATGCCTGGAGGCATTGCAGGCATTCCACTGCCCTCTTCGGGCTTGTCGCTGATGAGCGCGCCGGTTGTGAGAATCATCGCTGCGATTGAGCAGGCGTTCTCAACAGCCGAGCGAGTGACCTTCACCGGGTCGGTGATGCCGAGCTCGAACATGTCGCCATAGACGCCACGAATGACGTCGTAGCCAACGTTTGTCTGGCCTTCGGCGAGCTTGCGGCGGATGTCGCTAATGATGACTGAGCCGTCGAGGCCGGCGTTCTGAGCGATGCCACGCATCGGCTCTTCAAGAGCGCGGCGCAGAATCGCAACACCAGTAAGCGCGTCACCCGTGGCATCGACGTTCTCAAGCGCCGACGTTGCCTGGACGAGCGAAACACCACCGCCGGGGACGAGTCCCTCTTCAACGGCAGCACGTGTCGCGGACAGAGCATCCTCGACCCGATGCTTCTTCTCCTTCAGCTCGGTCTCTGTCGCAGCGCCAACCTTGATAACGGCAACGCCACCACTGAGCTTCGCCAGACGTTCCTGGAGCTTCTCGCGGTCAAAGTCGGAAGTCGTAGACTCGATCTGGCTCTTGATCTGCTCGATGCGGCCCTTGATCTGGCCTTCTTCACCGGAGCCCTCGACAATGGTCGTGTCGTCCTTTGTCGAAACGACGCGGCGGGCACGTCCGAGATCTTCGAGCGTCGCGCCTTCAAGCGTGCGGCCGACTTCCTCGGAGATAACCGTTCCACCAGTCAGGATGGCGATGTCGCGCAGCATTTCCTTGCGACGGTCGCCGAAGCCTGGGGCCTTGACGCCAAGAACGTTGACGATACCGCGCAGCTTGTTGACGACCAGAGTCGCCAGTGCTTCGCCGTCGACATCTTCGCCGACGATCACGAAGTTCTTCGTGCCAGTCTGGAGTACTTTCTCCAACACGGGCAGGAGATCCTGGACGCTCGAGATCTTCTTGTCGGTGATGAGAATATAGGGATCGTCGAGTTCGGCTTCCATGCGCTCCGTGTTGGTCACGAAGTAGGGGGAGATGTAGCCACGATCGAACTGCATGCCCTCGGTGAACTCAACCTCGTACTCGAGTCCCTTGGACTCTTCGACGGTGATGACACCATCTTTGCCGACTTTGTCCATAACGTTGGCAATGAGGTCGCCAATCTCTGGATCGGCGGCGGAGATTGACGCAACCTGAGCGATGTCTTCCTTGCCCTGGACATCGACTGCGAGTCCCTTGAGGTACTCGACAACGAGATCGCGAGCCTGTTCGATACCGTGCTTGATCTGCATCGGATTCGCACCGGCTGCGACGTTCCGAAGGCCCTCATGAACAATCGCCTGGGCAAGCACCGTCGCCGTGGTCGTGCCATCACCGGCGACGTCGTTGGTCTTGAGGGCAGCTTCCTTGAGCAGCTGGGCGCCCATGTTTTCAAACGGATCTTCGAGCTCGATGTCCTTGGCAACCGTGACACCATCGTGGGTAACGGTCGGTGCGCCGAACTTCTTGTCGAGTGCAACGTTGCGGCCCTTGGGGCCAAGTGTCGTTTTTACCGCGTTCGCGAGCGTGTCAACGCCAACTTTAAGCGAACGACGGGCGTCTTCATTGAATTCAAGCTGTTTTGCCACAGCGTGATTCCCTCCTTAAGGTTTGTCTGATACTCATAAAAATCGCCAGATGTGATCTGGCTGATGGTCTAGTCCTGAACGATCGCGAGGATGTCTTTCTCGGAAAGAATCAGAAACTCATCGTCATCCAGCTTGAATTCGGTGCCCGCATACTTCGCGAACAGCACCTTGTCGCCAGCGGAGACTTCCATAGGAATGCGGTCGCCGTCTTCGTCGTAGCGGCCCTTGCCCACTGCTATGACTTCGCCGCGCTGCGGCTTTTCCTTGGCTGTGTCGGGCAGGACGATGCCACTCTTTGTGACTTCGTCGCGCGCCGACGGTTTAACTACTACTCGATCTCCAAGCGGTGTTAGATTCCCGTTTAGGGTCACCTCTGCGTACCTCCTCGTATCTTCTTTCGACCCGCTCTTTAGCGGGATCACTTCCCTTCGCCATTTAGCACTCTAAGGTCGAGAGTGCTAACAAGTCGAATGATAGTGAATCAGACGGAAGCTTGCAAGTGTACGGACGAGGAAAGTTAGAGTCCGCTTATGCGTACAACCTCAACACCGAGCGCCTCAACTGCATCTACATATCGATTGATTCCAACCAGATCGCTTGCAATGTGTCCGGCAACGATGAGGTTCCCACCTCCCGATTCCTGGAGCGCTGCGACTTCCGGACCGGCACAGTGGATATATAAGACAGTACCAACGCCAGCATCAAAGTACGCCGATGCGATTCTTGCGCCGCCGTTCGTTCCGGCGCCGTGCACAATCGCAATACGTCCAAGTGGACTGTCGAGAGTGCCGACGGGAACCATAATCCGGGTCGGCGCCCGCTGGTATTCATCCAGCGTCATCAGTCCGTCGATAGCATCCTGAACGACAGGCGCTCGATCAAGCTCAATCAGATGGCTGTCGATTGCCTCAATCATGATTCTGCGTCCGAGCTCATCGAGCGGAAGGTGTATGTTGAGGAATGGCATCCGAATGTGTCGTGCGAACGACGGCACGCGATCGTGATTCGCCGCATGTGCGCCCATCGTCGAACGGGTAATCAACGGCTGTGCGGCTTCTCGCGCAGCACTGCTCCGGTACGCCGTGGTCGACCATGAAATCAATTTGCTTTTGCAACACTGCAGGAAAGCGCAGCGTCGAGGAACCTCCGGCGGGATGGTGGGCGATGACTGCATCGCAATCAAGTTCTCGAGCGAGTAGCAGTTCAGCAGGCCCGATATCGATGCCAAACATGATGCGATTGAGATTTGATCCACTGATATAGACGCTGCTATCGGCGGGCAATTCATCCATATCTGCCATCTCAAGCGCTATATCAACCAGTTCTCTCGTAGAAGTCGCCACATCTCCCCGCTTTCCGCATTACCAGAGACATGCTCGCAGGTTGCCGATTCTCTGGTTCAATTAGGCTAGTCGACTTTTCATTTGATCGCTACAGACCAATCACAAGAATCCGAAGCAAAGGCAGGCTGCACATGCAGACTCGCGACGAAATCCGGCTGACGACACTGGCGAGCACCGCTGGCTGAGCATCCAAGCTGGCTCCGGCCGCATTGGCGCAGGTTCTGCGCCCACTAGCACTACGCACCGACCCGCGGATTCTCGTTGGACTGCAAACGAGCGATGACGCCGCGGTATTCAAACTCGATGACGAACGAGCAATCGTCCAGACCGTCGACTTTTTCACGCCGGTCGTTGACGATCCGTACCTCTACGGCGCGATTGCCGCCGCTAACTCCCTGAGCGATATCTTCGCTATGGGCGCCGAACCGCTCTTCGCTCTCAATGTTGCTGCCTTTCCCGGCGATATGGATCTCGACATCATCTCCCGCATTCTCGAAGGTGGCGCCGACAAAGCAGCAGAGGCGGGTATTGTCATCGCTGGCGGTCACACGGTGACCGACGACGAGCCAAAGTATGGGCTCATCGTCACCGGCGATATCCATCCCGACAATCTGATGACGAAGGCAGGCTTGCAAGCCGGTGACGCGCTGTACTTGACGAAGCCGCTAGGCACCGGCGTCGTGACGACGGCACTCAAACAGGAAGCCGCTGACCCCGCCGATGTTGATGCCGCCATCGTCAGCATGCAAACGCTCAATCAGGCAGCGAGTCAGGCAGCACGAGCCGCGGGCGTGCGCGCCTGTACCGATGTCACCGGCTTCGGACTAATGGGACATGCGACGGAGATGTCAATCAAGAGTGGCGTCCAGTTGCGAATATCGACGTCAAACGTGCCCTTGTTGCCCGGCGCCGAACGCTATGCAGAAGAAGGCCGAATTCCAGGGGGCGGTCACCGCAATATGGACTACTACGAAACCCTGCCTGAGTGCGGTGTTTCGAGCGAAGTGAGCCTTCCAGAATGGCAAAAGGCGCTGCTATTTGGACCGGAGACATCTGGCGGTCTACTCATTGGCATCGATAAATCGGCAGCTTCGTCGCTGGAAGCCGAATTTGCTAGCAGGGGCATTGACGTCTGGAAGATCGGTGAAGTCGTCGACGGTCTAGGGATCGTCCTCGTTCCATAGCATGATCTCCCCCGCCAAAAGACTTGCCGAACTCAGCCTGGGCTCGAAGAAGTCACTCGGCCAGCATTTCTTGCACGACCGTCGGATCGTGGAACGTATCTGTAATGCCGCCGGCATCGAACCGACGACGCGAGTCGTCGAAATCGGTCCCGGCTTGGGAATTCTGACCGAAGAACTGGCACGTCGAGCAGCCAGCGTAATTGCCCTAGAAAAAGACACCCAACTTGCGTCGGCGTTGTCAGCCACGTCCCCCGAAAACGTCATTGTGCGCAACGAGGATGCCCTCACAGTCGATCTCGAGCCAGATCTGCGAGCAACCCTATACCCTGGTAGCAAACCTGCCCTACAACGTTGCGACCGCGATTCTGAGACGCTTTCTCGATTCGGCTAATGCTCCCGCCAGTTGCACCTTCATGATTCAACGTGAAGTCGCCGAGCGCATCGTGGCCCGACCGCCGGAAATGAATCTTCTAGCAGTCGCGATGCAATTTCACGGAAGACCAAAGATCGCGTTCCATGTCGGGCGGGGAGCCTTCACACCGCCGCCGCGAGTCACTTCTTCAGTCGTCCACATGCCGATCCTACGGCAGCTTGATATTTCTCAGGAGGATCTGGGGCAATTCTTTGGTCTGGTCCGAGCTGGTTTCAGCGCACGCCGCAAACAGCTCAAGAACTCGCTGGAGAATGGGGGAGTGCCTGGCAACCTTGTTTCGACCCTTCTCCACAATGCAGAGATCGACCCCGCCGTGCGCCCCCAGGAGCTGGATATCAGTGATTGGGGCCGGATTTTTGCCGCCTGGCTGCAGATCCGTCCATCCGATCAGCTGTGAAGTTCAGCGTCCGCACACCGGCCAAACTCAACCTCGGGCTCGAAGTCATCCGCAAACGGCCCGACGGTTACCACGATCTTGCGACGGTGTTTCAGGCGATCGACATCTACGACCAGATCGAGCTTACGAGAAAGCGGACTCTTTCACCTACATTGGCGACCCCCGCATCAACCCAGCGGATGACATCGTCAGACCAATACTGGAGCAGGCTGCAGCCGAACAGGGCTGGACATCAACGCTCTCGCTGATCAAACGAATTCCTATTGCGGCAGGACTTGGTGGTGGTTCCTCCGATGCCGCGTTGGCCTTGAAGATCGCGATGTTCGGCAACACTTCGAACGAGATTCGGCAGGCTGCGCAAATTCGATCGGGGCGGACGTTCCATTCTTCATCGAGGGCGGCACGGCTCTTGCCACGGGAATCGGCGACAAGTTAGAGCAACTGCCGCGTGTTCCACTGGTGTTCGTGGTCGTCACACCTCGACTGGATATACCGAACAAGACAGCATCGCTATTTGCGGGCCTGAAACCCGACGACTTTTCGGACGGTGCACCGAGTTCGCAACTTTTCGTCCGAACTTCGAGAAGGCTCAATCGAGGCCCGACTTGCGGAGTCATCCGAGTGGCTTGACACATCGACTAGATGAGCTTCCCAATGCCTTCCAACGCCAGATGCTGGAGCAGCGAGTCGTTCGGGAAGCCTGGCAGGAACTCGAAAATACTCGCCGGACGAGTTGCCCTCTCCGGCGCCGGACCGACGATTTACAGCTGGCACAGCTCATACGCAAGAAGCGCAGGACGTTCTGGCGAGGATTAGGCAGAGAGAGGATCGCATCGTCCATATTGCAAGAGGTATCTATTGGGATCGTCGTCGATGAAGAAGAGCGTGCCATCCGCAAATTGCTGGCGCTTGTGAAAAGCGAGAACTAGCGCTCTCCGCTTGACTCCGCCACCAATCAGTAGAATTGGCGCGCTGGAGGTTGTACGTGCAGCAAGAGACGATTCTTAACGGACGCTACAGACTCGGTCAGACCGTCGGTGAAGGCGGCATGGCTATCGTCTATCTTGCCCGCGATTTGCTGCTCAACCGCGAAGTTGCCGTCAAAGTCCTACGCGATCAGTACGCCTCCGACGCGACATTCCTCGAGCGTTTCCGCCGCGAAGGCCAGATCGCAGCTGGCATGACCCACCCCAACATCGTCAGTGTCTACGACGTCGGCAATGACCAGAACTTGCACTACATCGTCATGGAGCACATCCGTGGTCCGAACCTCAAAGAACTCATCTACCAGCAAGGCCCATTCTCCGTAGACGGTGCCGTCTTCATCATTGGACAGGTCGCCTCGGCTCTTGACTACGCCCATCAGCGTGGCCTGGTACACCGCGATATCAAACCGCAGAATATCCTCGTCGATAGAGACGGCAACGCAAAGGTCGTCGATTTCGGCATCGCCAAAGGCATGCGCGATCCGGGCTTGACCGAGACCGGCACCGGTATGGGAACGGTGCACTACGTCTCTCCCGAGCAGGCCAGAGGTTTTGAGATCGGACCAGCATCTGATCTCTATTCCACCGGGATCGTCTTATATGAGATGCTGACGAAGACGCTGCCATTTGAAGGCGAATCGTCGGTCTCAATCGCAATGCAGCACGTTTCTGACGAACCGGTCCCGCCATCCAGACACAATCCGAATATTCCGCCACAGATAGACAAGATCATTCTCCGAACGCTGGCAAAAGACCCATCGGAGCGCTACCCATCAGGGGCGGCGCTCGAAACTGCTCTGCGCTTCTGGCGCAACCCAATCCCAGTCCGTCAACAACCAACCGCCCCGCGACCTGCCAATCGCCCAGTCCGCGCATCAACCGGAAGAGCCGATATCGACCGCCGGAGGGCGAAGCGTCCGCCGCGCCCGCCCGCGGGTGGAGGACGACCTCCAGGGCAGCCGAGACAGCCTGCATCGAATGAACTTGGCTGTGCGACCTGGTTTATTGGCGTACTGTTGCTGACGGTGATCGTTGCTGTCGTTCTTGCCCTCCTGCAATGGGGACCGGGGCTGTTCGAGGCTGGCGGCGCAACCGCCGATCCGACACAATCCGAATCAACGCCTACACAGGTCGCATCCGTAGCCACTTCCACAGGCGCGCCAACTGAAGCGGTTGAACCTACGCAAGCAGAGCCAACGCCGAGCAGTCAGCCGGCCGAACCAACGGCAACCGAGACGCCAAATTCGGGAGCCATTCCCGAACTCAGAAACTTACGCGTAAGCGAGGCACGTTCGGCAGTCGCTGGACGCTGGACTCTCGTTCAGTTCGAAGATTTTGATCCAGATGTGGATCCCGGACTTATCATTCGCCAGGACCCAGCGCCCGGGACCGAGCTCGATTTTGAGATGGATGTAACCATTTGGGTGAGCAAGGGGCCCGCGATCGTTCAGATTCCGGAGATATCCAATCTCTCCAAAGTAGCTGCCGTTGATGCGCTGGAATCCGCCGAATTTGTTGTCGTGATTGAAGAAGAGCCCAGTGAAACTGTCAGAGAGGGAAACGCGATTCGGACTGAGCCGGAAATTGAAGCAGAACTCGGTGAGACGGTAACGCTCTACATCAGTCTGGGCGACGTGGTAAAAATTCCTGATCTCTTTGGCGTCGACGTATTCAAAGCACGCGATGAACTGGTCAAGGCCGGTCTAACGGTACGCAATGTGATTCCGCGCACTTGCGATCTCTTGCAGCGATTGAACCCTAGCTTTAAGTGCGACGATGTCGAGCCAAACACAGTCGTGTCCATCTCCAGCGGGACTGAGCCGCTAGACTGGGGAGACATCGTTGATCGGGGAACAGAAGTCGACCTCGTCTACCTCCAGCAAATCTCAACACCATAACGTCATCTTGCCCCGCCGGCGTCATTGGCTGACCGGACTATGTGTTGCTGCCGTGGCGACACTTTTCTATGTATGGATTTTCGTCGTGCCGCCATCGGGCGCGCCAGAATTGCGCATCGCCGCAACTGATCGAGCACTCTCCACCCTTATCGTCGATGGTGAAAATCGTGTACTCATTCTGAATGCCAATGGTCCACAAGATGCTCGCTCGGTAATCGGCACTCTCTCTCAACCCTGGGAAGCCAAACCATCGACCGTCATTGTGTCGGCAGATCAGGGCAATGTCGACGCTCTCTGGGAGGCGCTACAACGTCTGGAACCACGCCAGTTGATTGTCGCAGGCGCTCCGGGTGCTGATCCGGATTGGTTGGCCATTGAACGCCATTGTCAGGAATCTGGCATCGACGTGAGCTATCTGGAATTCGACACGGAGATCCCGCTTGCATTACTCAAGATGACGATCGTGCCGCCCGAGCAGGACAGCAAGCAATCTTCGGGTAGTTATGTCAAGATCCAGTATGGCACAGTGACGGCTGCCGTCGAACTGAGCGATCTGCCGGAATTCGATCGGTTCCATTTGCTCGTCTCCAACGGCACCGGCCAACAGGCACAGTGGAGTGACCTTCGAGTTACGGCCACTAGATCGGACGAATCGAACGCCGCAAGGACATTAAGCCTGAAATCAGGAGAACGCATCGACGCGGTCCTTGCACCTGACGAGATCCGCATCCAGGGAAGATCCGCACAGGGACTCGATCGGCCCTAATGGACATGTCCGCACACAGGACAGATTCCGGTGTTGGGTGGCAAAACCGCGTGGCAGTTTTCACACCGTGCATATCCGTCTGGCAATGAGTTGTCGATCTCTTGCGACTGCTCGGGCTCGTCATCCTCGAGATTGAGATCTTCGAGCGCCGCTGTATCCGGTGCGGTCATCGATGGATCGGTATCTCCGATTGCGAACCATTCACCGCCGACTTCCTCGGGGGTGACGGTCGAGTCTTGCGGTATGGATTCGTCCAGTTCAGCGACCCCGATCCGCCGCGTGGTCTCTGGAATCCGAAACGGAATCGGCTCTGGCTCCGGCTTATAGATACTGTCATCGTTCGCCGGTGACACAGGCACTCTCGGAGGCATGATTCGCGTTTCGGCCATGTGAGAATCTCCAGCAGGCTGAGGCGCAAACGTGCTGTGGTCCGGCTCGAATGCATCATCATCAAGATAGTCGTATTCCGCATCGTACTCGTCGAAGTACTCGTCGTCTTCATAGTCGTCCCAGATTCGGAGATCGAAAGCGCGTCGGTGAGTTATCAATCCGTAAAGAATGACGAATGGAACGAGTGCAATCGCTCCAAGCAACACCCATCCGATCTCGTTCATGAGGATGCTGACCGAATAGGATTGCTCGAGCGCAGCTTCATTGGCATCGGAAAGCAGGAACAACCGTACATACTGCAGGCTGAACGATATGAGTAGTGCGCCGTTCACCGCCGAAATGAGCGCGCCGAGGATCCTTCCTCGTATAGAAAATGTCCAGGGAGCAATAAGAAGTCCCAGTCCATAACCACAAATGAACGTCGTCCCCATCAGGAATGACATCGCGACGATGAAAGCACCCGGATCATCTCCGGTATTGAAGTAGTAGTCGAGATCACGTCCCCATGGGCGCGCCCAAAATTCGACGGTGAGTGCTCCGACAGCGACGCCGAGCATCACGAGTAACTCCTTGACCGGGCCGCGCATATAACCAATAGGCGCGAACAGGAGCACGAGCACGACGAGCAATATGTCGAGCGTCAGGTTCCAGGTCATGCCAGATTACACTCTCCTTAACGACGGCTCATTCGACGGGCATAAACGGGAGTCCGATGACGAACCGTTCGGGGCCGCAGTCTAGCATGGTATCAGAGTCGTCTAGCTTCACTTCCAGCGGTCATATGGCACACGTTGATACAATCGACAGAGATTCGCGTCTCAAAATTTTCGCGATCTACTGGCCTACATTTCAAAGATAGGAACTCTTGACATTGTCTAGAAGCCGCCAGTCCCGTACACGTGAACGGCGGGGTCGAGACACCAGAGATCTCAACTGGTACCGCATCGATCTCCACCTCCATACCCCCGCATCCGCTGATTATCAGGAGCCCGGCGTCACCCTCCTTGACATCCTCCGGCGGGCTGAAACTCGCTCGGCCGACATCATAGCCATTACCGATCACAATACCGTTGAGGGCTATGCGTCATTGCAACGCGGCCTCGAGAATCTTTCCTTGCTGGAGACGCTGGGCCGCATCAGCCAGGAAGAGCTCGCCCAGCTCGATGAATATCGTCGGCTTATTGTCGAAGATTCTCGTACTTCCCGGGCGTCGAATTCACGGCCACCTTTGGATTTCATATTCTCGGGATATTTCCTCCCGATACGTCGATCCGAAAACTCGAACACACGCTGCTCGACCTCAACATCCCCGAGGCGCAAATTGAAGAGGGCACCGGAGTCGTTGGAGCAACAACCGACGTACTGAACGCCTACGACATACTCCATGACGCAGGTGCGCTCGTCATCCCGGCACATGTCAATTCGACGCATGGAATCGCCATGCAAAACATGCCATTTGGTGGTCAAACGAAGATCGCATTTACCCAGAGCCCGTTGATTCATGCGCTTGAAGCGACCGATCTTGAGAACAACAGCCGGCGCAGCACGCGCAAATTTTTCAACGGATCGAAGCCCGACTATCCGCGACGGCTGCATATCATTCAGGGCTCTGACGCACACCGTCTCAACCGCAATCCCGCCAGGGAGAAAGATCTTGGTGTCGGCGACCGGATGACCGAGGTACATCTGCCTGAGCCAACTTTTGAAGCGCTGCGAGAACTCTTCGAATCCGAACAGTTCAACCGCACGCGCCCATACAGACCTTCCCGCGATCCTTACGATTTCATCCGAACAGCCAGAAGCGAAGGCAATACGTTTGTCCAGTCGTTCCATGAGAATCCTCCCAAGCGGCGCGGACGCTTAAGTCCGATCTTGCGAGATGTCGTCGCTCTGGCCAATGAAAATGGCGGGACGATTTTCATCGGACTTTCCGCAAATCCAAAGGACGAGGTTCGCGGAGTCACAGGATGCAGCGAAGATTTCGGAAGAACTGAAAGAGGATGTCGCCCGCCATGTAACCCCGCCAATCACGATTGCGACCGATGTCGGCAGTCACAGGCGACAGCAAATCGTGATCGTCACCGTCCCGACCGGACATGAGAAGCCCTACGCTGTCGCGCCGGGCAACATCTATGTCCGCCAGGAGGGCGATACGACTCTGGCGATGCGAGATGAGATTGTCGATCTGGTGAAATCGGGTCTGGAGTCTGAACAGAGCGTACTGCCGCTGCTCGGGGGCGAAGCAGCCAAATGGCGCGCAGGAGCCAGCAGCTCCCGCGCGTCGAATCCGGCGGCGACAGAGTGCCGAGCCCGTGCCCGAGGAATCATCACCCGAAGCCCCAGGAAGACGATTGAGGACGCAGCAGATTCCGCTCCCCCGCACCGGCGTTGAAATCGTCGACTCGAGTGAACGCGAAGGAGTCATCTACCATTCGATGCGCGATCTGAGAAATCTCAAGGTCGTACATAACGTCACCCGGGATTCAGCTCGCGCTCTCTGGCGCTACGCGATCACGCAAAAAGAACAGCACGAATTCTCAGCCGACGATGTTTCCTGGGTGAATGGCAGAGGTTTCTGGAAAGCCTACAAGCCGCGAAACGCCAGCGAGCGATTACAACCTCGTTTACCGTGATGGCCGGAACTTCGCGTCTTCTACGGCGTCACCGAAGATGGTCTGGATAGCGAGTGGCGCAAGGCCATCCCGGCCAAGCATCTGGAGTCTTAGCCGAGAGCTTTCTTCGCAGCCTTGAGGTCTCGGAGTGTCCGCCGAATCGGCAGGCTGTCCGAACACAGCCGGATGATCGATGACTGCTTGTCCTTTTTCGGCTCCCCGTCGACCGTCAGATAGGTCCGCAGCGCCTGCGACACCACCTCCGGGACCTCGTCCAGCAAGATACGGGCGCTCGTGGGCGAAGTCGGTGACGTTGCGGATTTTGTGCAGATCCTTGAAGACGACTGATTCCTCAAGCAATTCACGATAGTAGGACAGCGTCGCAGCCGAATAGTCATTTCGCTCTTTCGCGCGCGCAGACCGTCTCGCCGGCCATCATGCCGGAGATCATCGCCAGATTCGCGCCTTCACGATTGAGTGGGTTCGAGAACATCGCGGCGTCCCCGGCCACCAGCACGCCATCCGCATAGAGCGTCGGCATCGCTTGCCACCCACGCTCAGGAATGAGTTTGGCGGCGTACTCAACCGTCTCGCCACCCTCGATCAAAGGCGCGATCGACGGATGAGCTTTGAATCGGTTCAGTAGATCCGAGACGTTGAGGCCGCTTTCTATCAGATCCGATAGCAACGCGCCAGTACCGATGCTCATCGACGACTTGTTCGTGTAGATGAAGCCATAACCGAGCAGATAAGCCGTTGACGCGCCAAAAATCTCCATCGCAACGCCCATGCCATCGTGAAGATTGAATCGCTCGTTGATCGTCTTCTCATCGAGCTGAATGAGTTCCTTTGCGACGAGCGCCTGCTCGTTCGGCTGCCACTCCCGGTGGAGTCCGGCTTTCTGAGCCAGAAGCGAGTTTGCGCCGTCGCAGAGGACGACGACATTGGCGTGAACGTCACCATCAGGCATGCCAGTCGTCACGCCGTCGACGCGGCCATCCTGCCAGAGAAGATCGGTGACGACCATCTCCGGGATGATGAAGGCACCAGCTTCCTCCGCCTGATGCCGCGAACCATTGATCCCAGTCAGCACGCAACACCGAATACGCGTTGTGCGGAGGTTTTGCGAACTGCTGGGTACGGTAGGAGAGACCGATGTGGGCATCCTCCGTGAGCAGCATATATCGCTGCTCGAAGATCGGACGTTCCAGCGGCGCAGACTCGGCAAATCCCGGAACGATCTCTTCGGTAGGTTGATGGTAGAGAATGCCGCCCATGAGATTTTTCGAGCCAGCGAAGGAGCCTCGTTCAATGACGACGACTTCCAGCCCGGCCCGGGCCATTTCGATTGCCGCAGCAGCGCCAGCTGGTCCAGCGCCGACGACTACCGCGTCAAAACGTTCCTCTTCCACTTAGGACGTCCCGAGCGGCGCGGAGCTGGGAGATCAGGTGGGGAACGATCTCGTGCAGATCACCCACGACGCCGATTTCCGCCAACCGGAAAATCGGTGCATCCGGATCGCGGTTGATCGCAACAATCGTCTCGGAGTTCTGCATCCCGACCGCGTGCTGGACTGCTCCGCTGACTCCGACCCCGACGTAGAGCTGCGGACGCACATTCGCTCCAGTTTGGCCAATCTGCTCGTGGTGGGGCGCCACCCTAGATCGGTCACCGCCCGCGTCGCGCCGACCGCGCCCCCAAGCGCTTCCGCGAGATCGAGAATGATCTGATATTGCTCCGCCGAGCCTACTCCGCGCCCACCTGCAACGACGATGTCGGCATCTTCAAGCGCCGTATCCCCGCCTTTTGCCTGGCTCAATCCGACGAACTCGACCGGCATCGCGACCGCGGAAGGATCGAGGTCCAGGTCCACGACGCTGCCGGCTTCGCTTTCCAGCTGGTGGCTCGAACGCTCCGGCCCGTACAGATACAATGTCGGTGAACTCCGCGGGAATGGAGACGTCAGCAATCATCTTGCCCTGGTAGACGGGCCGCACATGCCAACTACTCGCTCATCTTCAATGCGGAATGTCGTGCAATCGGTCAAGCACTCCTGACCTCGTTTGGCGGCCAGATATGGAGCGAGATCACGACCAGACGTCGTCCCAGAAATCAGGACAACGGACGGTTCGCATGCCTCGATCGCGGCTTCGATCGCCGCTACATAGCCAGCCGTGGAATATCGCTCGAAGCCGGTCCGTATCCACAAGGTGGACAGTGCCTGCACCATGACTCTGCAACGTAACTCGCAATCTCCGCAACGTCACATCCTATGACGACGGCGTGAATCGGCGCCGGACTCCATCGACACGGGCAGCGGCAAGCAATTCGAACGATTGCTCGCGAGCGACGCCGGCGCTCGTTTCAATGACAACGAGAATGACGGCATCCGAGGACATCAAAGTATCTCCATCATGCGACTAAATCAGGTTTCGCTCCTGAAGCAACGCAACCAGTTTCGTCGCAGCTTCCTCAGGATCTTCGGTCATCTATGATCGTGCCGCTTATCGTGCGTTCCTCTTCGCGCAAATCACTCCATACGACATCGCTCGGCTCGACCTCAAGCGACTCATATGCAATCTCGCTACAGGCTTACGCCGGGCAGCCATGATCCCCTTCAGCGATGGATATCGCGGCTCATCAAGTCCGGAGAGAGCGCAGAGAATCAACGGCAACGATGCTCGAACCTGGGCATGCCCATCTTCGATTTCTCGCGTGATCAGCGCTGTACCGCTGTCCTCAAGCTCGAACGCCACGACGTTGGTGACGAACGGCACCTCCAGCAATCGCCGACAGCTGAGGACCAAGATTTCCGGTCCCGCTGTCGCTCGACTCGTGGCCGAGCCAGATGAGGTCGAAGTCCTCATCAGCCTGCAATCTTCGCTATCGCGCGGGCAGTCTCGAGCGATCCACGGTTCGGAGCGTCGGAAGTAACCAGAATCCCCCGGTCAGCGCCCATCGCCAGACCACGCGACACAGCATCTTTTGCAGACGCCGGGCCGAGTGAGAGAACGGCGATCTCGACGCTATCGTCGGACTCCTTCAGGCGCAGCGCAGCCTCAAGACCATACTCGTCATACTCGTTGACAACCCGGGCAGTATTTGGCGCGAAACGACCATCTCCGTCGAAGCGCAGCGAATTTGGATCAGGCACCTGCTTCAAGAAGGCTCAGAATCTTCACGAAGGCTCCCTGAAACTAGCACTCGATTCGGGCAATCAAGCTATCCATCGAAATTTGCGTCCCGTTTTTCAAGGAACGCTGCCATTCCTTCACGCTGGTCCGCACCACCGAACAGCAGGGCGAACGCCTGGGCCTCATGCTCCAGGCCGATCGCAAGCGGCCCATCTCGCGCCACTTGCATCAGGCGCTTTGAGGCCCGGACGGCAGTAGGGGAATTTGAGGCAATTGTCGCGGCCAACTCGGTAGCCTTTTCAAGTAGTTCATCCTGCGAATGGACTGCATTCACCAGCCCGATGCGCAAAGCCTCGTCAGCCCTGACCCAGCGACCAGAGAGGATCATCTCGGCGGCCATCCCCGGTCCAACGACTCGGGCAAGCCGCTGAGTCGCTCCCCAGCCCGGAGGGATGCCAAGACCCACTTCTGGCTGGGCGAAAACAGCGTTCTCACTTGCGAGCCGGATATCGCAGGCCAGCGATATTTCACAGCCACCTCCGAATGCATAGCCATTGACTGCCGCAATCCACGGAATCGGGCTGTCTTCAAGCATGGAAGCCGCCTTATGGCCCAGCCGGGAAAATTCGACGGCTTCCGCCGGAGACTTTGAGTTCATCTCTTTGATGTCAGCACCAGCCGCAAACGAGCGATCACCGGAGCCGGTCAAGACACCAGCACGCACCTGATCGTCGTCCAGAACCCCGCTGAGGCATTCGATCAGTGCGTTGAGCTGTTGGGTATCGAAGGCGTTAAGCGCCTCGCGACGTTCCATCGTCACAATCGCAACCCTGCCCCGAATTTCAGCGCTTACTGCCAACTCAGCCGCCTCTCCAAACTATGGATTGGCCGTCTAATCGACCCGGATCACAACCGCGTCGCCTTGCGCGCCGCCGGAACAAATTGCGGCGAGACCGTAGCCGCCACCGCGCCGGCGCAATTCGTAAGCCAGCGTAAGGAGGAGCGCGCGCCAGACGCGCCAATAGGGTGTCCAAGGGCAATCGCGCCGCCATTCGGATTCACCTTATCGGGATCGATGCCGAGACGCCCGGAACTTATGACCGCGACGCTGGCGAAAGCCTCGTTTATCTCCACAACTTCCATATCGTCGATTGTCAGCCCGGCTTTCTCAAGCGCCGCCGCACCGGCAAGGTGCGGAGTGTATGCCAGATATGGCACATCCCATGCTGATGTTGCGTGGGCCACGATCGTCGCGAGCGGCTTGACGCCAAGTTCAGCGGCATGTTCGCTCGTCGTAACAATCATGGCCGCAGCCCCGTCGTTGACGCCCGGCGCATTTCCAGCGGTAACGCTTCCGTCGGCATCGAACACCGGCCGTAGCCGCCCTAGCGCATCGACGGTCGTGTCGGCTCGAATGGATTCGTCACGATCAACGATGGTAACCGCGCCACGACGGCCCGGAATCTCAACGGGGACGATCTCGTCCTGCAGCCGTCCTTCGTCGTAGGCAGCCTGGGCTTTCATGTGACTTCGATAGGCGTATTCGTCCTGTACGCCACGGCTACACTCGTTCTCAGCCGCCACATTGGAACCATGGATCCCCATGTGCACGTTCGCAACGGCGCAGATCAAACCGTCGTCGACCATCGAATCAAGGAGTTCACCATTCCCCATGCGATAGCCGAAGCGCGCCTTCTTCAGCAGGTATGGCGCGTTGCTCATGCTCTCCATACCGCCGGCAATGACTGTCGTGTATTCGCCGGCGTTGATCAGGAGATCAGCCAGCGTTACGGCCCGCATTCCGCTGCCACAGACGCGATTGATCGTGTCGGATGTAACCGTGCTGGCCAGTCCGATGTTGAATCCAACCTGGCGCGAGGGAATCTGTCCCGAACCTGCTTGCAACACCTGCCCGATGACGAGATGGTCGATATCTGCAGCTTGAACGTTCGAGCGCTTCATCGCTTCCGCGGCTGCTATCGAACCAAGCTCAACTGCCGACAGGCTCGCCAATCCTCCACCTAATCGTCCGAACGGCGTGCGAGCTCCTTCTAATATGACGGTGCCTGGCATGTCTCACGCTCCCTGCGTCTCGCGCTGTAGTGCGCTCGTAGAATGAATAGCCGGTTGGGTCTAAAACAAACGCAGCTGGTCAAGCTGGCCGGCCGCCTCAAAGCCCTGCGCCGGAGGCTGCGGGCAGCGAAGCTCACGGTCGCTGCGTTCGCCAAGTTCGTAACCTGCCTGGATCAATTGATGTAATTCCCGAGTTCCCTCGTAGATCACCGCGCCGCGTGCATTACGCCAGTAGCGCTCTACCGGGTACTCGTTTGAGTATCCGTATGCGCCATGGATCTGAATCGCTTCATCCGCAGCCGACAACGCCTGATCGCAGGCGTACCACTTGGCAAGCGACGTTTCGCGAGTGTTACGGATGCCCACATTCTTGAGTTGGGCGGCCTTGAGGATGAGTCCCTTTGACGCTTCGAGTCCCGCTACCATGTAAGCGATCTTCTGCTGAATGAGCTGGTAGTTACCTATTGGCTGGCCAAAAGCTTCGCGTTCGTGGCAGTACTTGACGCTGGCATCCAGACAAGCCTGAATCAAGCCAATTGCACCCGCACCGACCGTGAATCGCCCCTGGTCGATACAGGTCATCGCGATCTTGAAGCCTTCGCCCTCTTCACCAACGCGATTCGCCGCAGGAATGCGGACATTGTCGTATGCAAGCCATCCGGTGCTACCGGCGCGCACGCCGAGCTTGCCCTTCAACGGACCGGAGGTTATGCCTTCCCAGCCTTGCTCGATGATGAATGCGGTGAGACCGCGGTGGCCTTTCGATCGATCCAGCGTTGCAAAAGTCAGGATGTGATCGGCCGTGTCAGCCAACGATATCCACATCTTTTCGCCGTTGAGAATGTAGTCGTCGCCGTCCTTCGTGACCGTCGACTGGATGTTGCCGGCATCTGTGCCAGCGCCCGGTTCGGTGAGTGCGAATGTTGACAACTTCGTGCCTTCAGCCTGAGGACGCAAATACTTCTGCTTCTGCTCCTCGGTACCCCACTGGAGCATCGCTAGCGAATTGAGACCGACGTGGACGCTCATCACAACGCGCAGAAACGTGTCAACACGTTCCAATTCAGCGCAGGCAAGCGCCAGCGATATGTAGTCGAACCCGCCGCCGCCATACTCCTCCGGGATCGGCAGCCCGAGAATTCCCAGTTCACCCATCTTCAACAAGACTTCCGGATGAAAATCCTGATTAGCTTCCCATTGCTGAATGTGCGGGGCTACTTCGCGTTCCGCAAACTCACGGACCATATCTCGAACTTGTGCTTGCTCATCGGTCAATTGTAGGTCGAGCATGTTGCGTGTTTGTTCCCTCCCCTGGCGATCGCCCTCAGCTTTCCCACCCAGGAATGGCGTCGCATTGGCTTCTGAGTATATGGGCTACGTCTCTGGACGGGCAACCAAAGACCGATCCGGTTACAGTTGCCGAAGTGGATCAAGTGCCGTTAATAGGTAGTCAAGCAATTCTTTGTGACAATAGCGGCCCCCGCAGGCAATCGACAGACTTGTGCTATCCGGCACGCTAGCTTCAGTCGCCGAAAGATTCGTATTGAGACCAACTCCGCAGACAACCCATTCAATATTCTTTCCGCGCAGGTGCGATTGACAGAGGACTCCCGCGAGCTTACGGCCACGAATCGTCAAGTCGTTCGGAGGATCAACAGCAACATTTGCTCGAAAGCGTGAATTCAAATCATCCCGAACCATCGCAGCAATCATCGCAGGTAGCTTCGCCAGCTCCGGGATGGCTATGCGCGGTTGGATGACGAAGCTGAACATCAGGCAGGTTCCTCGCGGAGCTATCCACGATCGACCATGTGTCCCGCGTCCTTGCGATTGGTAATCGGAAACGACGACTCGCCCAACGGAATTCTCTGTTTGTGCGAGTTCCTTTGCGCGTTCCATCGTCGAATCCAGCGATTCATACCACTCGACGGTCCACGGCGGCAGATTGGAGCTAGTGGGAATTCTGAGACTGCGTGGCGACATCCTGGTCATCCGCACGCTCTGTTTCTACCGGGATACGAACGCAGTTGACGCGCCGCACCCGCCTGCGCTCGACGGTCTCGACAACTAACCGCAAGCCATCCGTCTCGATTGCGTCGCCAGGTTTGGGAATTCGACCAAGTTCGCGCTGGATGAGTCCTGCTACTGTACCCTGCGCTCGTTCATCCCAGTACAAGTCAAGTTCGTTCAGTACATCCTCAACGAGGAGCCTGCCGTCAACGACAATCGATCCATCATCGCAATTTTCTATGCGCGGCAATTCACGATCATACTCGTCTTCAATCTCGCCGACGATCTCCTCGAGGATATCTTCGATCGTAACGACGCCGGCGGTACCACCGTATTCGTCCACCACTATCGCGAGATGAACCTTTGACGCCTGCAACTCCTGGAGAAGCTCGTCGACACGTTTGGATTCAGGGACAAAATAAGCGGGCCGGGTATGCTGATCGATGGTTTGATCCACCCCCTCTTCCGAGACGAATCGCAAGAGGTCCTTTGCGTAGACAATGCCCTGGATTTCATCGATACTATCGCCAAATACAGGGATCCGCGAGTGTCCCGCACTTATCGCAACGTCCACCGTTTCGCCAACGGTCGCAGTCGACGGCACCGCCACCAGATCAAGCCTCGGCACCATAATGTCGTCGGCAGTTGCATCCACCAACTGGAGCACGCCAGATATCATCTCGTGCTGGTCGGAAAATGATTCGTCAGAGTGAGACCCCTCACCGTTCGCATCGCCGTCACGATGTCCGAAACTCGATTGTTCGTTCGAATTTGCGTCGTTGCGGCCGTGAGATCGCGAAGGATAGCGCTGAATTCTTTCGACCGGCCACACAACTGGATAGAAAAGCGCCCGAAGTAAGCGCCCGACACGCCCCGGCCATGACGACCAAACGTCTTCGGGGGTCGTAGCCAGGAATCCGGGTAGCACGCGGCCCAGCGTGATCTGGAGAAGAGATCCAATGGCTAAGCCAATGGCCAGCGAACCTTCGATATCGAGATCGAGAGCAGCGTGGGCAATCAAACCTGTGGATATCCCAGCTGCGAGCATCTGAATGAGCACCATCGACGACCTGATCTGCGTCGTGTCGTCCACATCAGAGTCTGGGGATTTTGACAACCGGTCGCTAAGCAGCTCGCGAATGGTCAGCTCTCTTGCTGTTCCAAGGCTTGCTTCTACCCATGCAGCGATACCGAGCAGGACGAGTGCTGCGGCTGCGACCAGAACCTCAGTGACGAGTAGGGATTCCAACGTTCCTCCGGAACTGCCAGTCTAGTTAAAGAGCGCGCTGATTGACAAATCTTTGTGTATTCGCATGATAGCCTCAGCCAGCAACGGCGCGACTGTCAGCACTTCAACCCGCTCAGTGTTATTTTGCTCCGCAATTTGCAATGTATCCGTTACGTAGAGCTTCTTGATCGGTGAACTCTCCAACATCGCTGCTGCGTTCCCGGAGAGTATCGGATGCACAGCAGCTGCGTACACCTGAAGCGCGCCACGCTCTACGAGTTTGTGCGCGCATAGCACCATCGTTGAACCGGACGAGATCATGTCATCGACGATGACGGCGGTCTTGCCCTCAACATCTCCGACGACCTCCAGCACCTCAGCCTCTTCCGGACTTGGCCGCTTCTTCGAGGCAATCGCGAGGGAAGCACCGGCTCGCACCCTGAAATCTTCGGCCCGCGCCACACCGCCCGAGTCCGGGCTAACCGCAACGAGATCATCGATCCCCATGCGCCGAAACATATTGGCAAGCATCGGCGTCGCACGCAGGTGATCGACCGGAACCTGAAAGAATCCTTCGATGGCAGGGGAATGCAGATCCAGCGTCACCACCCTATCCACACCGGCTGTCATGAGCATTTGAGCCACGAGGCTAGCGCTAATTGGTTCGCGTCCCGCAGTCTTCTTCTCCTGTTTGGCATACGCGAAATAGGGGATCACGGCCGTCACCCTCGAAGCCGACGCGCGCTTTATCGCGTCGATCATGATGAGCAGTTCCATCAGATGGTGATTCACCGGATGGCTGAGCGCCTGAATCGCAAATACATCTGATCCACGCACGTTTTCATCGAGTTTGACGCGGGTTTCGCCGTCGCTCCACATGCCGATCATTGCCCGGCCCAGCGGCGCTTCGAGAACTCGCATGATGTCCTCTGCCAGTCGTCGATTGCCGTTGCCGGAAAAGACCTGGAGTCTACCGTCCATGTTCCTCCTGCGCGATTGAACCTGTTGTCGACTTAATCGGGCGTGCCGGGATTCCGACAACTGTCCGCCCTGGTGGCACCGAGCGCGTAACAACCGCCCCTGCGCCCGTCCGGCTCCCATCAGCCAGCTCGATCGGAGCGATGAGCATCGTGTCACACCCGACAAATACGTCGTTGCCGATGATCGTTCGGTGCTTGTCCGTACCATCGTAATTGCAGGTGATCGTTCCCGCGCCGATGTTGACATTTGTTCCAAGCGTCGCGTCCCCGAGGTACGAGACATGGTGCACGTCGGACCCCGCGCCAATCGATGTCGCCTTTGTTTCGACGAAATTGCCGATGAAGACGTCTCGATCAATAGAAGTCCCGGGCCGGAGACGTGAGAAGGGCCCAACTCGCACTCGGTCGCCTATCGTCGTTTCGTTGAGCCACGACTGCACAACATGGCAATCGCGACCAATATGACTGTCTTCAATGACGGAATATGGTCCTATCGTTGAACCACTGCCAATTGAAGAGCGACCACGGAGGAAGCAGCCCGGTTCAATCCGGACGTCCTGCTCGATTTGCACACTCGGTTCGATGACGGTTCGATCGGGATCGACAACGGTAACTCCTGCAGACAAATGCCGATCTATCACCCGTCTGCGAAGTATTGCTTCCGCCTGGGCAAGACGATGTCGATCGTCAACCCCCAGCAATTCGTTGCGATCGATCTCGAATCGTTTCGACTTGTCCTGCTTCGCCGGCTTCGCGGACCGCCATCTCTATTAGCGACGTGACGTAGTACTCACCCGACCGACTGACGGGCACTTTGCCGATCGCATCTCGAAGCCACGCGAGATCGACGCAATAGACTCCACCATTAGCCTCGAAGTCTTCGGATCGCTCAATACTGTCTTGAGCCGCTTCAACGACACGGATCGCTCGACCGTCTCGCCGCTGGACACGTCCATACGTTGTCCCGGCAGGAGCGAGAAACGATCCGAAGGTCAATTGCGCGTGGGTAGACGTGTGGTGGCGCACAAGCTCAATCAGCGTGCTTGAGCGCACGAGAGGAACATCGCCATTGAGGATGAGTACACAACCATCTAGCGATTGAAGGCTGTCGAGCCCCACGGCGACGGCATCCGCCGTGCCCAGCGGAAGTTGCTGAATGGCAATCTCAACGTCAGAGTGCGATGCGAGAAACCCTACTGAAACTGGATCTGACACAATGACAGTTTCATCAACGTGCGAGACTGCAACTGCTTCAAGAACGTGATCAAGCAGAGAGCGACCAAGAATCTTGTGATACACCTTCGGAATCCGGGACCGCATGCGTGTCCCGCGCCCCGCAGCGAGCACAATCGCGCTAAGTGGCACGTGCTCGGAAACTGATTTCTCTGAATCGTCGGAAGTCAAGCTTCCCCTGCCGTGCCCATCGTCGCGAATAGAGATTGAACCGAGCCGAAGAGCTGGCGGGCCAGGGCTCGAACCTGGAATAAAGGCTCCAAAGGCCCTTGTGATACCATTTCACCACCCGCCAATAGTCCGAGTCTATCCTACGCTACCCGCGACCGCAAACACACCACATGCATGTACGTACATTAGCATCGGGCAATGCAAAACATTCAGGACGAAACTCCCGTGGATATCACCAGAAGCGCCCCATATGCTCTGACTTGGAGTGGCGATTGTCGCTCCCTTTGGTCCTGAAAACCGCAGTTGATGGGATCGGCTATGTCGCTACCACCGCCCCAGACCCAGGAGTTTGTTGACCGACTTACGTCGCTGGCTGTCGAATGTCGCGAAGAATTGTCGCGCAGTACGCAGGCAATACAGGAAATCGACATGCTCCTGCGGCAGACACAACAAGAGATCGATCGACTTTCTCAACGCGAAACGCAACAAAGCGCGAAATTGCGCGAGATGGAATCCAGCCTGGAATCGTTCTCGAGAGTCGAGATTCGCGAAGCGTTCGTCGCTGCTCACGAAGTTCAGATGCGCCTTTTCATGATGCGCAGCCAGATCGAACAGTTAGAGTCGCGCCGAGAATCCATCGCCTCGCTTCAGCAGAAGCTCAGGATCTTGCTCGATCTCGCCGAGATCAATCAGGATCAATTCGAACTTGAGGGCGGGGAAGACCGTACTCGCATCCTTCCCGGCACATCGGGGATGGGGAACGACTTCGATATTGGCGCCAAGATCGTTGAGACGCGCGAAAAAGAGCGTGCGAGGATCGCACAGAGCCTGACCGATGGTCCGGCCCAGGTCATGTCCAATGTCATACTGCGCACCCAGATTCTAGAACGCGTGGTCGAGCGCGCACCAGACCAGGTGGTACAGGAACTCCACGACATGGAGCGACTCGCCGCTGACTCACTCCTTGACATCCGTCGTTCCGTATTCGAAATGCGCCCTCTTGTCATTGACGAATTGGGCCTCGTCCCAACGTTGCGGCGCTACTCTTCGGATTTCGCTCGTGAGACTGCTGCGAAAATCGCCATAACTGGTGTTGAACGTGAAGAAAGTCTTGACGGTCATATTCGCATAGCCCTTTTCCGCTTGATCCAGGGGGCACTGACGGCAGTCGTTACCCCGAACATCGGGACTGAGGTCGAAGTCTCAGTCCAGGTAGAAGACGCTCAGCTCGTGGTCAGGATCGACGCTACGAAAGTAGATACTCGTGGGCAAAATCGTGTTGGCCACTTCGTCGAGGATGAATACACAAACGAAACGCTCGATCTTATTGGCGCATCACTCCAACGCGAAGTTCTTTCCGAAGGAGAGCGCCTGAGTGTGATTGTGCCGATCACCGGGTCGTGATCTCTGCTTGAATCACGAAATTCGCGTCAACATCAGGAAACGCCCGTATTAATACGGGCGTTTCCTGATGTTGGCAGGTAGAGAGCAGGACCACAACACTAACTGTACTTACGCTCCCTAGTACTCCTGTAGATAGGCCTCCGGGAGCAATGCACTATTCACGTATCCGCCACAACGCCTTATCGTTATGAATGTCAGCGGTTCACACCGACGGCCCCCGAGATGAGGAGCAGGCCCGGCCTCAACGGGGAAAATCTTTCGGGTCAAGTTTTTTCGCAGTGATTGTGCGCTGATATAGTACGGCGCACCGAAAGGAGCCCACAGTGGTTCAGTATCTTTACGCTTACCTGAACGCCCGTCGCGACGAAGAGGGACAGGGCCTGGTTGAGTACGCGTTGATCATCGCTCTCGTATCCATTACCGCAGTTGCGGCGCTGGGTCTTCTCAGTGGCGGCATTAACGGTGCCTTCGGCACTATCACCGGTTCGCTCGTAGGCTAGTAGTCCACTCTTGAGATTTTGGAACGCGGGGGGTCGGGTTTCTAGACCCCCCGCGTTCTTCGCCTGTCACACCAGATGATTGGACAAACCATGAATCACAAGATGATGCGTTTGGCAATCGAGGGACAGGGACTAGTCGAATACGCGCTCATCATTCTCTTTGTTGCAATAGCCGCTGTTTTAGCACTAACAGGTCTCGGTGGAGTACTCTCCACTTCGCTAGGTTCAAGTGGTGGCGCAATATAGTCCTGGTGAACGATTAGGCACCGTATCCGGCTGAGAGTAGCTATCCGAACCAAGCATGTGTTGCTCGGAATCGCCAACTCGTCAGACACCGTCCTTCGGTGACACAAATTTCGCAATAGTATTTCCAAGCCCCGCAAATGCGGGGCTTGGTTATTTTTATGTCCTACCAATCCGATCTCACCGGTAGAGTTGCCATCCCCGAAAACCGCAACAGGACTTACGGGTAAGTGCAGCACGGATCACGCTATTGCACACTACGACAGATTGCAGGCAGCGCCTTCGAGGCATGGAATTGGACGATCGATGGCTCAGTTAGTTAGCTCGAAAAGACTTCAATCCTCGTTGGGAATAAAATCCTGGAATATTCTGAGTACCGCAACACCAATCTCGCTGCTGACGATTTTCGCGATAGTTCATATCCAACACTGGATGGATTCTGGAAGTCTCGTCGGATTGGGGTTAGCGCTCCAGGAATCAGTCCTCATCGTGCTTTTCCTAGTACGGCGTCAGGCAAAGGAATCTACAAACACACCCGGAGCCTGGATTGCCGCAATAATCGGATCTTATGGGGTCTTGCTCCTACGCCCGGAAGGGCACATTATCCTCGGTGCAGAATCCACGTCGGTAGCGATCCAACTGGCGGGAGCAACTCTGGCAATTGTTACCAGCCTCTCGCTCGGTCGTAGTTTTGGAATCGTCGCGGCAAATCGCGGAGTGAAGACAGAAGGCGCTTACAGGTTTGTGCGCCACCCTATTTATGCATCCTATCTGATTGGCTACATTGCATACCTTCTCGCGGCCATTTCAATATTGAACGTCTTCATCATGGTGGTATCACTGACATTCCAGGTGCGGCGCATGAACGCGGAAGAAGCCGTACTCAAACGCGACCCTCAATACAGTGAATATGCCGAACGGGTCCGATATCGGTTGGTTCCAGGAATTTACTAAAGCAGATAACAGATCAGCTGATCAGACGCCGAGCGCATCCTTGACCTTCGAGAAAAAGCCGCGATCTTTTGGCATGACGGCTTCGCCCAGCTCCTCCGCCAACTCTTCGAAGAGTTGGCGCTGCTTTCCGCCCAGATCATGAGGGATGATGACGTGCACCGTCACCAGCTGGTCGCCCCGACCTCTACCGCCCATATCCGGAACACCCCGGCCGCGCAACCTGAATTGTTGCGTCGGTTGCGTCCCGGCCGGAATGGTCATCTCCACCGGCCCGTCCACCGTCGGGACTTCGATTTCAGTCCCCAGCACTGCCTGGGCGACATTCACCGGTAGATCATAATGAATGTTTCGCCCCGAACGTGTAAGAGACGCGTGCGGCTTTATTTTGAGTGACAGGAGCAGATTTCCGGGGATACCATCTCGTATCTGCTCACCTTGTCCGTTTAGCCGCAGAACCGACTGATCATCCACCCCGGCAGGGACCGACACTTCGATCGTCGCGCTTTGGGGCAGTCGTCCTCGGCCCCGACAGGCATCGCAAGGATCGGTGATCAATACGCCTTCACCACCACATCGATCGCACGGCATCGCGGTGACGACCTGGCCGAGGATCGTTTGCTGGACCCTCCGCACCTCGCCGGTACCATTGCATTGGGTACATCGTGTTGGCGTAGCGCCATCTTTCATACGCGTCCCATTGCACGTTCCACAGGGTTCGAAGCGGTTGAATGACACTTCCTTTTCAGCTCCGAAAATTGCCTCTTCAAACGTAAGGTCCAGGGTTGCCCGAACATCGTTGCCACGCGGTACCGACCGTTGTCTGGATTGTCGGTTGAATCCACCAAAGAACGAATCGAAAATATCTCCGAAAGGAGATTGGCCGCCGAATCCGAATGGATCTCCTGCAGACTGACCGCCGGCCTGAAAGGCTGCGTGACCGAACCGGTCGTATGCAGAACGACGGTCAGCGTCATTGAGAACTTCGTACGCTTCGTTAACTTCTTTGAACTTGTCCTCGGCATCAGCTGCTTTATTTACGTCGGGGTGAAGCTGACGGGCCAGTTTTCGATATGCCTGGCGAATCTCTTTGGAATCAGCCGAACGGTCGACGCCGAGGATTTCATAATAGTCGCGTTTAACTGACATGTGTTGCTCGTCCTGAGAAGCCGTATCCTTGTCGAAAATCCAAGCGGCCGAGACAGTCTTGATGCCCGGCCGCTTCAAAATCATAGCATCACGGTCGAATTCAATTCGGGCTGATCGGAACTGCCCTACACCGTCCTGGGCGCCGGACGCCGATAATGCCAGCGAGGAGATACGCATGTCTGAATCGCATCTGAAAAGAATTATCGATTGGAGCGAAGTCGATTGGCTCGTTCAATCGATAGTTCGACGTGTCCCTATCGATCCTTATGATGTCGTTCTAGTCATTACTCGCGGAGGCATGGTGCCGGCCTGTCTCATCAGCGAGCGCCTGGCTCTGCGCCACATCATGGTCGCCGCAATCCAATTTCATAACCGTGACGGTGAAAGCCTTGACGCACCCGTCTTCTGGCAGTTTCCTGACGATGAGCTGCTGAGAGGAAAATCGGTCATGATCGTCGACGATGTGTGGGACAGCGGGCGAACGGCTGTTTCGGTGCGCGATCGAGTGCGGTCCGTCGCAGAACGAGCCGAGCTGGTTGTGCTTCACTACAAGCCCGAAAGCTCACACTATCCTGACCAGAGTCCCGATATCTACGGCGAAATCACACGCGATTGGATCATCTACCCCTGGGATGAATTCGAGAACACGAGCCCGTAGTTCAGAGCTGCCTGAATGACAGTATCGAGACATGGCAGGATCCGGTGAGCCATCGATAGATCGACATCCCGCTCAAATGGAGCATCCGGAATTGCAAAACAAATTGCTCCGGCAGAGACGGCGGCCTGAACGCCTTGTGGCGAATCTTCGAGGATCAACGTGTTCTCCGGACTCACACCCAGCAATCGGATAGCGGTCAGAAATGTTTCCGGGTCTGGCTTACCGCGTGAGACCTGATCGCCGGTGACTTCGACGTCGAAAGATCGAGGAACGCCAGCGCTGCTCAGCGCCAAATCTACGTACCTGGAATGACCGGACGTCGCCAGGGCGATCGCCACCGATTCGTTCCGCAACCACAGGAGCAATTCGATCGCACCTGGCTTTGGGACGATATTGCCTGGAATCATCTCGAAAAACAGTTCATCCCGTTCCGCCGCGACGCCGTTCGCGTCAATGGGCAATCCAAGTTCCCGTGCAACCAACTCAGCCGAATCAACCAATCGCGTGCCGTACATACGACGCTTCTGATCCGACGAAAGCGTGCGATCGTAGCGAGCCACAAACGCGTCCCATGCCGCGTACTGAACCGGCTCCGAGTCCACAAGCAGGCCATCCAGGTCGAAAACTACGGCGTCGATGCGTCGGTTACTCATTGCAGCCGCAGCTGAAAAAGCAGTCCGGCTCGAAGTTGAGCCGTTCGTAGCAACGCCGGCGATGCCATGAGCACGTACGCGCGGCCTTCCAATCCGTCGATCAATTTCTGGCTCAGATTGCTCGCTCCAACGCAGCACCCGCAAAGCGCTCCGACAATCGCGCCGGTTAGATGTGTTGCACCCCCGGCAGCGAACGCGATTAAGAGTGATCGCTCAAGAGCTCCGTCGCCCATAACGACAGCGTGTAGCGCACTCGGCACAACGGATGTGACATCAGCTGTAGCCTCGACGATGCCTCCGGCGCGCAGCGCGCGAGCGACATCATCCTCGTCAATGAGGCTAAGCACTTCCTCAATGAGTAATGCCAGCGGGATTTCCCGCGCGCATGAGCATCCTCACTGCATGTGCAACGGCGAGGGCTCCATTGACAACGACTGGATTTGCGTCGGTAAGCAGCACGGATCGCATGACCTCGCGCGTCAAAAGCGCAACGTTGAGATCGGAAAGAGAGTGAACCAGAGCCAAAGGCGTCACCCGCGCCGCTGGGCCGGCATAACCCGTCGAGGGCGAATCTCCTCCCGATTGAAACGCTTCGGAAGACGCCGCAAACGCTATAGCCCGAGCTTCCCTCGCCTCGCCCAGGTAGGTTGAACGCGCTGCAGCGTTCTCGAAGCGATAGATCGCGAGTTCGGGATCGATAAACCCATCCGACGTTGCCAGCGTCTCCAGAAGGCATAGCGCCAGCTCGGTGTTGAGGCTGAACTGCCCGGCAGGAACCTCTACCGAACCGTCATCCGAAAACCGCGCGACATATTCGAGGGGATGATCTGCGGGAACACTCGAACCGAATGCCCGCGGCGTGCCTAGAGCGTCTCCGATTGCCATCCCCAACAGGCAGCCGGTGAATCGGTCGACGAATGAGATGGCTGAATCTGTGGCGTCTTTTTCCATCCTGAAATTCTGACACAATTCGCGACGCTTGCTCCACCTAGATCCTCGATTGACATGCGAATCGTAAGTCTCTAGACTGCCAAGGCTTAGATTCTTGAGAAACGAGGTAGCCAGGGTGGTAGAGCCGAAACGGACGAATAACGACCCAACAGACTCGAGTCCAGGCGTGGCGACCCGCGCCGTCCATACCGGAGAGCGACCTTCGCAGCCGCAGTTCAGGCCGACTGTAACACCGATCTATCCCGGTTCGACGTTCGTCTACGACGACCTGGAAGTAATGGACGCCGCTCTCGCAGGCGACGACACCAAGTACGTCTACACGCGCTACGGAAATCCAACGACATCGGCGCTCGAAGAAGTCGTCGCGAATCTCGAAGGTACCGCCACTGCAATTAGCTTCGCATCTGGCATGGCAGCCGTTCACGCGGCAATCATGTCTGCAGTGACGCCCGGCTCGACGATTCTTGCCACGCGTGACCTCTACGGGCATACCTTCGCCAGCCTCCGCGATCACTACACCGCCTGGGGCATCACGACCGAACTCGTCGATTTTATTGACCTCGATGCCACAGCCGCTGCGATCGAGACGCACAAGCCGGATCTGATCATTTGCGAGACGATCACCAATCCGCTCATGAAAGTGACAGATATCCCCGCCATATGCGAGATGGCAAGTACGTGCGGCGCGACAGTGCTCGTCGACTCGACCTTCACGCCCCCAGTGCTCTATCAGCCTGCAAAGGACGGAGCCCACCTCGTCGTCCATTCGATGACCAAGTACATTGCCGGGCATGGCGACGTCACCGGTGGCATCGTCGCGACATCACGCATGCGCCGGCAGCAGTTGGGAGACTACGCCAAGCTCACCGGCTCGATTCTCGGACCGTTTGAAGCCTGGCTCGCCCTTCGCGGCATCAAGACGCTGCCGCTGCGTTTCCGCCAGCAGAGTGCAAACGCGATGACGGTAGCGAAAGCTCTCGAGGCGCATCCTAACGTCGGCCTGGTGAACTATCCGGGACTCGAGAGTCACCCAAGCCATGCAACTGCAACCAGGCTCTTCGGTGGCCAGGGTTATGGAGCGATGATTTCGTTCACGATCAAAGACGCGACGAAGGAGGATGTGTTCAACTATTTGGAGGCGTTGGATCTCATCATTCCGGCTACCTCGCTCGGCGACATCTACTCGCTATCACTCTATCCTGCGATGGCCTCACACCGTTCTATGCCGCTCGAAGACCGTGAAAAAATAGGAATCGGAGACGATCTGGTGCGTGTATCGATTGGAATCGAAGACGCAGCCGACATTGTCGCCGACCTCGATCAGGCGATTCGCAGAGCAAGCATTTAGCTTCTGTATCGTGGCGCATCAACATGCGCCTGAAAGGACCTAAACATGGCCGACTATGGCGATCCTCTGGTACTTGCAGATCTCTCATGGCCAGAAGTCGAAGCGATCCGTGATGAAGTTGAAGCCGTCCTGATACCCGTAGGTTCGAATGAGCAACACGGACCAAATCTGGCGCTCAAGATGGATATCATTGGTGCGACCGAATTCTGTAACCGGGCCGCAGCGATGCGCAATCCCAAACTAATGGTCGCTCCATCGATGCCCTGGGGCGTCTCCTATCATCACATGAACTTCCCCGGAACGATCACGCTTTCTGCGGAAACATTCGGTCAGATTCTCGTCGAAGTCGTTGGCTCACTCATGGAGCATGGCTTCGAACGGTTCATGATCGTCAATGGCCATGGCGGAAACATCGCACCCCTCGGCAACACGCTCGTGCGCATCAACGAAGAACTCGGTCCAACCTTCGTCGCAGCTGCCACCTATTTCAGCTTCGCCGATAAAGATCTCGGACCAAAGTTCGGTTTCGACAAGGACATCGTTGGCCACGCCTGCCAGATGGAAACTTCGGCAGCCATGTTCCTTGCGCCTGAAATCGTCAAGACCGACGCGTTGGCAGCTGGAGATATGACCGATCTGACCTATGAACTGCGTGGCACGCTCCAGCGCTATGGGGTCAACGTCCCCTACCGCTTCGATGAATACACGCGCAACGGCGCACTGGGCGATGCTCGCAAATCCACACGAGAGATCGGCGAAGAGATGATGACGAGCGCGCTCAACAATTTTGTCGAATTCATGGACGAGATCATCGAATGGTCGCCAATAGAATAGGCGGACGAACAGTGTCAGCCAATTCTGTCTGGCCCGCCGGTCACCGCTCGGCGCTCGTCGTTACGCTCGACGTAGACGGGCCATACGGTGAGATAAATCATCACGGCCCCGATGACAGCTTTTGGTGGTCACAGGCCGAATATGACCTCAACACAGGCATCTGGCGACTTCTCGACCTCCTGCGAGATCGGGAAGTCGCCGCGTCGTTTTGTTGGGTTGGACGCTGCATGGAGGACAGGCCTGATGCGGTCGAGCGTGCCGAGGAAGACGGGCACGACCACGCCATTCATTCCTGGGATCATCGCCACTATGCAGGGATGTCCTACGAAGAACAGCTGGACGATGCCGGTAAAACCGCAAACATGCTGGAGTCGATCGCCGGACGGCGTCCCACCGGACACAAATCACCCGGCTGGAGTTTCAATAATGAGACCCGCCGCGTCGTCCAGGCGCTGGGGCTGTCCTGGCAAATGGACTATGCCCGGTCCGATCTGCCGTGGATCGAACGTCCCGAAGAATCGGGATCGCCGCTTGTCCAATTGCCACCGTCGCGCTTCTACGATGACTACACCTATTTTGTCGATGCAACCGTCAATCCAAGAAATGCAGCCGAATTCTGGCGCGACGATCTGGACGTTTTGCGTGCCGAAGGCAAACTCATGTGTCTGACGCTGCACCCCTGGGTGAGCGGCAGACCCGGTCCATCGACGGCTCTCGCAAACCTGCTTGACTACGCGATCAGCCTCGGCGATATCTGGATTGCTCGAGCCGACCACGTGGCCAGGTGGTGGCTCGAGCGGGATGTGAACGGCTAGCGTTGAGCTAGTCTAGTCGTTGTTCTCGGTTGTCAGCGTGTGGACGATCGCTCCCTCGGCATCATAGAGATATGCAGTGTCGCCATCATTGTTCCACCACGGGTTGCGCCGACCCACATACAGATCGGTCTCAGTATCCTCCCCGGGCCACATATGCACTCTGATCTCAGCCTGCGGTTCGAGGACCAAAGCCGGAAACTGGAAGGAGTGATTTTCACCTTCATCGGCGAGTCGCCAGTTTTCGAGATTCACCGGATTGGGACTATGGTTTGCGATCACGACAAATTCGCCGGTGTCGTGAACATGTTTGAGCTCGTCCACTATGCCGTGATTGATCTCTGTTACCACGACACCGACCTCAGCGCTGTCAACGACGAAACCGACGGGAAACTCATCATCGTCGTCCGGACGGAGAAGTTCTTGTACGGGGTAGTCTGTCGCGGTAAAAATTACTTCCTCGCCCGGCAGCCCGCCTTCAACCTCGTGGATTAATTCTTCATTCCGTGGCTCGACAATGACAGGAGACTGCCCGTGGCGCAGCACTTCCATCGCCGGCGGCATTCTGGCATTGGTTGGCGCTTCTTCAGGAACACCGGCCAAACGACGAGGTCGAGTTCCAATCATCGGAATCGACATTCCGCCCGAGCGTGCCGTCGACCACCCCATAAGCCAACGGTAGGCTCCAAACATCAGGACGAGTCCCAAGACCCCCCCGGAAATGCCCCATCCCACAGCACCCCTCCTTCAACTGGCCAACTCAGCCCATCGGAGTGGAATCGTCCCACATATTCGGTCGCCCGGCAACCACCCACCATGCATGGAAGCTACAATCTGGCCAGAGATTAATGTTTGATCCAACTGGTAAGAGAGTACAACCAGTGGGACCCGATAGACATGGAAACTTGATTCTTACCAACGGCAAAGTATTGACCGGGAACTATCACGACAGCCGTGCGACTGCTGTTGCGATGATCAACGGCAAAATCTCTGCTGTCGGCAGCGATGATGAAATCCTGGGTTGGCGGCGCTCCGGGAACGGAAGTCATCAACCTGAACGGCCGGACCATTGCGCCGGGCATCAACGATGCACATTGCCATCCCCTGTATCTGGGCCTGTCTCTAACCGACGTCGATGCCTCGTCACCGCCTAACCGGACCGTTGCCGATATCGTTGCACGAGTAGCCGAGCGGGTTTCCGCAACGCCGTCGGGAGCGTGGGTATCCGGGCGCGGTTACGATCAGGCACGGCTTGAAGACCAGCGACACCCCACGCGCGACGACCTCGATCCCGTGTCACCTGACAATCCGGTCATCGTCGTGCGCGCTTGTGGGCACATTTGCGCCGTAAATTCAGTCGCTTTGAAATTGGCTGGCATCAATGCCGATACAGCCGATCCTCCAGGTGGAACGATCGACCGAGACGAACATGGCAAGCCGACCGGTGTGTTACGGGAGTCAGCCCAAACGATGGTGCGCTCCATAATCCCGGAGCCAACACTCCAACAATGCAAACAAGCCCTGGTGGCTGCGGGTGAACAGTTCCTATCCCAGGGCGTCACGAGCGTCGCTGAAGCCGGTGTTCGCGATTTGACCCATATGACGGCCTACGAAGACTTGGCGGTCGCCGGCGAGCTACCCGTCCGAACCTATTTGATGATGATGATTGACGAAACTCTCGACGCGCTTGAGTCTCTTGGCATCAAGACGGGATTTGGTGACGAATGGCTCAGGATCGGCCCGGCCAAACTCTTCCTGGATGGCTCGATCGGCGGCCGTACTGCCCGCATGTCCGAGCCCTACGAGGGCGAATCCGAGAATGTCGGACTATGGATGTACGATCCTGAGGAGATCAAGCAGAAGATGATTCGGGCTCACAAGGCCGGCTTCCAGCTCTGCGCGCATGCCATAGGAGACGCTGCAATATCGTTGCTCCTCGACGCTTACGAGGAAGCGCTCGAACTCTATCCGCGAGAGGATTCGCGCCACCGCATCGAGCACTGTTCGATCATCGATCTTGAAATCGTCGAGCGTATCAAGCGCATCGGCGCGATCCCGATTCCCGGCACCAGTTTTCTCTACTATTTCAACAGCGCCTATATCCAGAATCTGGGGTGGGATCGGATTCGCTACGCCTACGGGATGAACACATTCTATGAGCATGGCATCGTCGCGGCAGCCTCGACCGACGCGCCCGTCGTCAACACGAATCCGGCCATTGGGCTCCAGACAATGATGACGCGTAAGAGCGAGGAAGGTACGGTCATGTGGGCGGAAGAAGCAGTCCCGCTCGTCGAGGCCCTGCGCGCTTATACCTTCAATGGGGCCTATGCCTCCTTCGAAGAGAAGATCAAAGGAACCCTTGAACCGGGCATGCTCGCCGATGCGGTCGTCTTTGAATGCGACCTGGCAAGTGTCGACCCGGATGAGATGGCAGAGGTGCGGGCCGATATCACCATCGTTGACGGACATGTTGTCTATCGACGGGAGGGTTCTGCCTGATAGTTTGCGGATTTGTCTCCCACCACCCTACGATTGAGATGATGGTCGAACATCCGCAAGTACAACAGGGAGGCCAACATGGTCACGGTAAATTACATTGGACACTCAGCTTTCACCATACAGAACGGTGAGCAGCTCATCGCGATTGACCCCTTTATCACCGGAAATCCGGACGCGAAGATCGACGCAAGTAGCATCTCTCCTGACTTTATCTTTGTTACCCATGCCCACAACGACCATGTCGGAGATTCGGTTGAACTGTCAAAGCGCACCGGTGCGCCGGTCATCTCAACCTTCGAGCTCGGGGAGCTACTTGCGAGCCAGGGAGCGAACGCTGTCCCGATGAATCATGGTGGCACCTATCGCTTTGATGGCGGATCCGTAAAGCTCGTACCAGCCTGGCACACATCATCCTGGACGGCTGAAGACGGCACGACATTGGCTCCGGGTGTGCCAGCCGGGCTCGTTGTGAAGCTGGGTGAGGGCAGAGACAAGAAGACGCTCTACTTTGCCGGTGATACGTGCCTCTTCATGGACATGCAGCTCATCGGTGACGAGGAACTGGACCTCGCCGTTCTACCTATCGGCGACCATTTCACGATGGGTCCGGAGGATGCGGTCAAGGCAGTCAAGTTCTTACGTCCAAAGTATGTAATCCCGTGCCACTGCAACACCTTCCCGCCGATCGAGCAAGACAAAGGAGCGTTCAAGACCCAGGTCGAAGCTCAGACACAGGCAAAGTGTGTCGTTCTTGAGCCCGGAGCAGAGTTGGGAGATCGAATAATCACAATGAGCTCCGGACCACCCTCCAGATCAGATGTGGAAGCCGAACTCGAACGCACGGCGTTCCAGCGCAAAGCCGTGTCGTACCTCGACTTTCAGCCGACCGCCGATCATGCGATCGCCTTCTTTGTCGAGCGCGGATACAAAGCAGGGCGGACCGGGCGTCCGAATCAGGTGTTCGTGCGAGGGCGCCGAGAGGGCTTCTGCCCGGCCGTTCATGCTGAATTGCTAATTCAGACAAACGTTGGCAAAGGTAAGGTGACGATGGTGACGATCAGCGGCGCGGGCGAGAAGCTGTCCGGCGTACTCCAAGATTATGTCGATGAGCTACGAACAGAAGGTCGCAAACACCGTCAGCAACGTTGATTCCGAAGCCTTATAATCGAAATCGATTCGCCCCCGTAGTTCAGGGGATAGAACGTCGGCCTTCTAAGCCGGATGTCGCAGGTTCGAATCCTGCCGGGGGTACTATCCTTGTCGCGAACAGCAAGCGCCGCGTAAAGGCTGTTCCCAAACATGCAGACTGAGTTTTCTTCGGCTTCCTCCCCAACGATGCATATCACGATCCGCACGGTGAAACGGTGTTCGCCGGTGATTCCTGCTTCGCAAGCGGGAAACGATCTGACGAAGCAGACGTTCGAGAATTCACTTTGACGGCTCTCTGAACAGTCAAGGCGGATATTATGAAAGTTATTGTCAAATATTTCGCGATGGTCCGCGAGCGTCTCGGGATCTCCGAAGAGTCGCTCGAGTTCAGTGAAGGCACTCCGGTGCGCGCGGTATACGACCATGTCGCAACAAGAGTTCCAGAACTTCAACCGCTCCTCGACCGATCAATGATCATGCGCAACCATGAGTACGTCGATCTTGACGATGCGCTTGCCGAGGGGATGAGATCGCCGTCATACCCCCCGGTTAGCGGAGGCGATCACTTTCGTGTCCACGAAAGTGAATTGCGATCCGGAAGCGATAGCTGCAATCCGTAGAACATCCTGGAGCCGGGGCGGTCAACGTCTTCACCGGTGTCGTCCGCGACAATGCCCGCGGACGATCCGTTCAGGCGCTCGAATATGAAGCCTATCCGGCTGCGGCTGAACGCCAGCTCGCACGGGTTGCGGAGGAGATGCGCGAGCGATGGGAACTACTCGGCGTCGCGATGGAGCACCGCTATCGGACTGCTTAACGTTGGAGAAGCGAGCGTCGTTATCGCAGTGTCATCAGCGCACCGTGCGGATGCCTTCGAAGCCAGCGCCTACGCGATTCAACGCATAAAGGAAATTGTCCCGGTATGGAAGAAAGAATTCTACGATGATGGCGAGACATGGATCGGTAGCGAGAGCGACTACCAACAATTGATCGCTGTCGAGAGACAGCGCTAGGATGGCACGAAACCACGTAGATGGAATTGGGGAGAACATGGCAGCAAAACTGGAGCAACTCTATGACATGCTGGACGATGCGCGCGACGAGCTCATCGAGCTAACGCAAGCGCTCGTTCAGATAGCGTCTGTAAACACCGGCCACAACAACGAGCCCCCATGGTCCGCCTCACAAACGGCCGGAGAGTTTGCCGAACCGATTGTGCCGTACATCCTTCAGGGCAATTCTGCGACAGGCGACGAGCTGCCCTGCGCCGAACTCCTGCGCGACAAGCTGGCCGCCGACGGCATCGATTCGACGATTTATCACTCGCAGGAAAACAGAGCAAACATCACCGCCCGATTGACTGGCGGCAGCGGTCCCAGCCTGCTCTACATGTCCCATATCGACGTTGTGCCGGTCGAGGACGAGTCTCAATGGACCTATCCGCCCTTTGGTGCGGAAATCCATGAGGGTCGCATCTGGGGTCGCGGTGCAGCCGACATGAAAGGTACAGTCGCCGCCGAAACGATGGCGATGATCCTCATGAAGCGCGCAGGAGTGAAACTCAACGGGACGCTCAAACTCGCAGTTTGCGCCGATGAGGAATCCGGCGGCGCTTACGGTTTCGGCTGGCTGGCTCAACATCAACCAGAAACGATCACCGCAGATTTCGCCATTAATGAAGGTGGTGGCGCGCCGGTTCGTGTCGGCGATCGGCTTATCTATCCGATCAACACCGGCGAAAAAGGGCGCCTCGAGGCCCGCATATATATCAAGGGGCGAGGCTTCCACGCTTCCCAACCCTGGAAAGCTGACAACGCCATCTACAAAGCTGAGGAAGTCATTCGCCGCATCCGGCAGTACGAACCAGAAGTTTCGACGGCTCACGAGCTGTTCAAGCATCTCGACACGCTCGTCGGCGTCAGCGAACCGGTGACCGACGACAACATCGACCGCATCATCGCCGAAATCTGGGATGAACGCGAAAGTCTTGCATCCTTCCTGCGCGCAGCCAGCCGGATGACTCTTGTCGCTTCGATGATCGAAGGTGGCGTCAAGTCCAACAGCGTTGCTGAGAACTGCCTGATAACCTGTGATGTGCGCTCGCTTCCTCATCAAGACAGCGCATATGTTCAGTCAGAAATTGAAAAGATTGTTGACGGCATCGACGGCGTCCGCGTGGAAATTATCGAAACGTCGGTACCGAGTGCATCAACCTACGATCATCCATTCTCTGACTATGTCATGAGTGCCGCTCAGAAGACACGTCAAGCGCACGATCGGTCGGGACGATATCGAGTTCGTGCCAGGCATCACCGTTGGATTCACCGATTCGTCCTTCGTGCGGCCACTCGGCAATATCGCCTATGGTTTCACGCCTGGACATCCTGACAGCGATCCGTCTAAATCCGGCGCGCACAACATCAATGAATCAGCGGACATCGAATCGATCGTAACGATTTGTCGTTTCATGCTGGCCCTTGCATTTGAAACGGGTATCGCGAGCGAGGGATAGCCCACAAATCACAGTGTCAGGACTGAGTAGCGCTTTGATACTACAGCGCGTTGCTGCATTCTCGTCGGCGACCAAGCAGGTCGCATCTGGTAGGGGTGGAGTTTATCTCCACCCGCGTACGTACGCGATGATGTTTCCGGGTGGAGACAAGCTCCACCCCTACGAAACCTAGCTGAATTGGCTCCTTTGAGCCTGTGCGAATACCGCCATATGCTCTAGGACATGCCCGATAGGGCACGCTGGCACAGCTTTGAGTGCGTCGGGAAGTCCCGCTAGCAAGTGAGGCTCGTTCTCACATATGTCGTTGCTACAGGTGTGTTTCGAACCATCGCAGAATGTGCTGAAGGCGTTCGACGCGATGGGACGGCTTACCTGTACGGGATAGACCATGGCTCTCGTCCGGAATCCTGACAAACTCCGCCGTCCGACCAAGACGTTTTAGGGCGACGTAGAGTTCCTCGCCCTGTGAAACTGGGCAGCGATAGTCTCGCTCCGAGTGAATGATGAGCATCGCGGCTGTCATCTCTTCGACGTAGGTTATTGGTGATAGCCTGAAATAGATCTCGGGGTCTTCCCAGGGAGTCGCGCCAAACGTCAGATTTTCGTCGCCATAGAAAATGTCATCGGTGCCCCAGGCCGAATACCAATCCGACACCGTGCGCTGTGTTACCGCAGCGCCGAAAGCGGTCGGTGTGAGCGACAACCCAATTGGTCATGAAGCCCCCGTATGAGCCACCGAGGACTCCGAGTCGCGCCGGATCAACCCAGGGTTCGGCAACTGCCTGATCCAACGCGGCCATCAAGTCTGGAAGATCCTTCTCGCCCATCTCTGGCAGCAAGGCCTCGGCAAAACGCTGACCGTAGCCGGCCGAGCCCCGTGGATTGGTAAACAGCACGCCGTAACCTTTTCCAGCCAACAACTGGAACTCATGCATGAACGTGTCGCCATACATCCCGAACGGCCCGCCATGTATCTCCAACAACAACGCGGTCTTCTCATCTGCCGCGATGCCAACGGGTGGCATTAGCCAGGCGGCAACCGTCTCGCCGCCGGTACTTTGAACCTCGAACGGCCTCGGGACCGACAGTTCGACAGATTCCAACCACTCCTGATTGAACGCAGTAATGGCTTCGATTTGCGAATCGTCCCCGATCCGGACGAGTTCGCCGGGATTGCTGAAGTCACTCCGTACAGCAACGATCGAACCATCTTTTAGCGGTTGCGGATGGCCGACTCTACCATTGGGTCCCGTGAAAAACTCACAGTCTCCGGAACTAATATCGATCACAGCAGGTTGAATGTTTCCGCGGATTCCCGCAACAGCGAGGAGTTGCTCCGAATCCAACCAGACGACCCTATCGAGACCGTATCCGTTCCAATCAGAGATCGTCGAATCGCGAAAGTCGATATCGAGATGGGCGGTCACGGAGCCAACCTGACGATCGGCAATTGAAATGACGAAAAGCTCGTTCCGTGCGCCTGCGGACGTTAGATTTTGGCTGCCATACGCCGCAAGTTGACGGCCATCCGGAGACCACGATGGAAGCGACCAGCGTCCATCTCCATGAGTCAGTTGGCGAACGTGCCCAGATTCTGATTTGATGAGATAGATGTCCCGAATTTGCGAGAACTCCCAGCCGGAACGCCGATTGCTAACGAACGCAATTTCACTTCCATTTGGTGACCACGCAGCTTGCTGGTGATCGAACCGACCGGAAGTCAGTTGACGACTGTCGCCGGAGCGAATATCGAACGTGAATACCTGCTTGAAACGATCATCGAGATAGCCAGCGCCATCCGCACGATATCTTGCCGTCGTGATGACGCGAACATCCGTTTCTCGCTCCGATGGGCCGTTTCGCGGCTCTGGCTGGCTGGCCACAAACAGCAATCGATCGCCCGCAGGAGACCATTCGAACATGTCAATCCCGTGCTCATGGGTTGTCAGTCTGCGAGGCTCGCCGCCAGCAACTGAAACGACAAATACCTGACTTCCGGGATGATCGTCGTCCGCACGGTTCGACAGAAACGCGATTGCGGATCCATCCGGAGACCATTGAGGATGCGTGTCTCGATGTTGTCCATTGGTCAGAGCGAAGCAATCATTTCGGTCGACATCGTGAACCCAGATCTGCGACAAATAGACGTCGAGGTCTCGGTCAAGACGTGTTACCGTAAATGCGACCTTCGAACCGCTACGATCTACATCCGGATCATCGATTATCTTCATGCAGAATAGATCGTCGATAGATACTGGCCGTTTTGACATATGAACCTCAGGCAAACTAGACCTGCTTTCAGTGTAATTGGCTAACGCACAAACCTGTCATTTCGACCGAAGTGGAGAAATCTCAGTGTAGCGCTATCGCAACGTTCGACTGAGATCTCCGCTCCGCTGCGGTCGGCATGACAGGGGAGTGGCCTAACATCATGGTTTTCGCTCTCGTCGGCGAGATATTCTCGGAAATAGACATTGATACCGAATGCGACACGCTGTCCGATCAACCCGAAGACCCCAACAATCATCATGACGAATATTGACGGCGTGAAGCCATTGTTGAACCGGGATACAGTGTAGTTTGCGACCTGAAAGCAGGGCAAGGCGTAGAGCACAAAATCAGGGGTGAAACTCGTGACGCAATTCACACCGAAATCGAACGCAATACGCTCGATTCACACCCTACGATTGAGCCTCCGCAGGGGGAGCGAACAGAATTGCATCGAGAATGCTTCCCGCCGGAATAGGAGTTTCCGAAGGCGGCACGACCAGAAATCCGTTTGCTCCGACGAATGATTGCAGGCGCGACGACTGCTGCGGTCCGGTCGTTGAAGCGCTTAGTCGACCGTCGGGCAACGATAGGATTCTCGCCCGCTGATACTCGATCCGGTCGGACGGCCGGATCTCGTCCTGCACGAGTACGGACACCGCGGCATTCTTCGTCTCAAGCGCCGCCTTGAAGCACCGACAATGCGGGACGCGCAAACATGTAGAACGAGACGAGACATGAGACTGGATTGCCGGGCAGGCCGAATATCAACTTGTCGCCTGCCGTTGCAAAATTCAGCGGCTTGCCTGGCTTCATGAAGACACGACGAAAATGCACCTCGGCGAAGTCACCGAGCAGCGCTTTCACCAGATCCCGATCTCCCATTGAAACCCCGCCGCTGGTGACAATGACGTCAGCGATCTCCAGCGCTTCCCTAACGACGCCCGAAGCGCCTGTTCGTCATCTGGGATGTGGCGGTTGATGATGACAGATCCGCCAGCTTCGGTCACTGCAAAGCGAGAGGGTGAACCGATTCGCGTCTCTTATTTGACCCGGTCCTGGTTCAGCGTCCGGAGCGACTACCTCATCGCCCGTCGAGAACACTGCTACTCTTGGACGCCCGCCAACTTCGATAGTTGCGTGGCCCAGGCTGGCCAAAAGGCCAAGGTCGCGGAGCAGTCAAGCGCATTCCGGCGTCCAGGACGGTGTCTCCGGCGACCATATCCGATCCTATCGGCCTGATATTGTCCCCTGCGCTCACTCTTGGCTGAACGATGCGCACTCCATCCTCAGCTCGTTCGGTGTTCTCGACCGGGACGACTGCGTCAGCGCCCTCGGGTACGGGTGCGCCGGTCATGATCTTGGCGGCCGAACCGCGCCTGACCACGTTCTTCCGGAACGCTGCCCGCCAGTCCGTCCCCAAGAACGATCCGGCTTTCGACGTATCGTCACTCACGACCGCATAACCATCCATCGTTGACGCGCGGAATGGTGGTAGCGACTCTTCTGCAACGAGCGGACGGGCCAATATCCGGCCCCCAGCTTCACCGAGCGGAACGCGTTCGGTTCGAGAGCCCTGGAGTGGGAGAGGACGATTGCACGAGCTTCATCGGGGTGGAGCATTCGGTCGATATTTGTCACGAACTGCAATAACCTTTCGGGCGTGCTGCGTTCACTCGGGATATGATACTCCGCAGCGGCCGCGCGGCGATTTGGCATAATGGAAGCTCGGGAATTGTCATCTTCATCTGAGGGCCTCGATTCCTCAGCACGAGGGTGTTCGGTACCAGGAAAGAATTACGCATTCATGAGCGAACCCGCCGGTATTGGAAATCTATTCCGACGATGGACCAGGTCTCGATGACCTGATCCGACCTGGTCGCAGGCCGAACTCCCGGAATGGATACCGGCCCACTCGAAAGGCCTACGCCTTCGCAGAAGAAGCCCATGGCATTGAACGCAGGCGTTCTGGCGAACTCTTCATCACCCATCCGCGTCGAAGTGGCGATCATCCTCGCCCGCATGCAGCTCGATCAGGAAGCGCTGACAGCGGCGCTGCTTCACGATGTTGTTGAAGACACTGCCATCACAATTCGAAGATATCGAAGAAGAGTTCGGCGCAACGGTCGCAAGCCTCGTGTCAGGCGTCACCAAGCTCGGCAAGATCGCATGGGCGAGCGATAACGACGCGACCCAGCAAGCCGCGCGGGAAAAGAACGCCAGGCAGAATCGCTCCGCAAGATGTTCCTGGCGATGGTCGATGACGTTCGAGTCGTTCTCATCAAGCTGGCCGACCGCCTGCACAACATGCGCACCCTCGAGCACATGCCGGAAGACAAACAACTCCGTTCGGCGCGGGAAACGATCGAGATTTACGCGCCGCTCGCAAACCGCCTCGGGATCTCCCAGATTCGCTCCGAACTGGAAGATCTCGCTTTTCGGTATCTGAATCCCCAGCAGTACTTCTCGATCGACCGCGCAATCGATCGTCGGACCTCAGACCGCGTCGATTTCCTCGACCGTTTTGAGGAAGATATCGTGGAGCACTTCGCCGACGCTGGAATCCACGCCGAGCTTCAGAAGCGAGAAAAACATCTCTTCTCGATCTGGAAGAAGATGGAGCGCAAAGACGTCAGCTTCGACGAGATTTACGATGTTTTCGGCTTTCGCATTATCGTCGACAGACAGGCCGAGATTGCTACGCGGCCCTGGGAGTTATCCACTCCAACTGGTACCCGATTCCGGGTGAGTTCGACGACTATATCGCCACCCCGAAAGAATCGCTGTACCAATCGATTCACACGGCAGTTATCGGACCGGGCGGCACGCCGGTCGAGATCCAGATTCGGACGAGTGAAATGCACCGCGTTGCCGAATACGGCATCGCCGCACACTGGCGCTACAAAGAATCGGGCAAGATCGACCATCACGTCGAGCGTAAGGTGGCATGGCTGCGGAACCTCATGGACTGGCGCGACGAGATCGCCGACGCACAGGAGTTTGTCGAATCGCTGAAAACCGATCTCTTCCGGGAGATGATTTACGTCTTCACACCTGCCGGCGACATCATTGAACTTCCCGACGGGGCGACACCCGTTGATTTCGCATATCGCATTCACACAGAGGTCGGCCATCAGTGTGTGGGCGCAAAAGTCAACGATCAGATGGTGCCCCTCGATCATCAAGCTCACCAACGGAGCCGTCGTGCGCATCTTGACTTCAAATTCCAAAGTTGGACCAAGCCGCGACTGGCTGATGCCCTCCAACGGATACGTCGTGACCGCATCCGCTCGCGAAAAAATTCGCCAGTGGTTCCGACGGCAGGAACGCGACGAAAACATCGCCCAAGGACGGGATATCCTCGATCGCGAATTGCGTCGGCTTAATGTAACTGACGCAAAAGTTCGACGATATCGCCAAGACTTTTCCCATCATTCCAACGCACCGATGATTTCCTGGCTGCAGTTGGCTATGGGGGAGTAAGCCCGCAACAAATCGCAACCAAACTCGTCGAAAGGCGGGAACCGGAGGTATTGCCGCCAGCACCGAAAACAAACGATCAGCGATCGCTGATCGCGCGCGGCATTCAGGTGATGGGTGTAGGCGATCTCTATACGCGCCTTGGCAATTGCTGCAAACCCGTCTACGGCGACGACATCATCGGCTACACCACGCGCGGTCGTGGAATTACCGTTCACCGCACGGACTGTCCAAATGTCAAGAATCCCGACGACGATGCGCGTCTGGTCAACGTGAGCTGGGGCATCGAGCGCGAATCCTATCCGGTCACCATTCGAATCATCGCCTGGGATAGAGTCGGATTATTGCGCGACCTGACGACGCTGGTGTCGGATGAGGGACTGAATATGGATTCGGTGCTGACCCAGACCCATCCGGATCAGACGGTCACCGTGCTGATCACGACGACGGTCGACGATGTCGGGCAACTGAGTCGTGTGCTGCAAAAACTCGAAACGCTCCGTGATGTCTTCGATGTCAGGCGCGAGAATCCGCCCGGAAAGTCGACCGCGCAGCGCGAGGAGACCGCAGGCACGAGTACGAGCGGCGACTAGTCGCGTATGACATTCGTGTGCCTGGGCGAAGCGCTGATTGATCTCGTTCCACCACCGGGAGAGAGCCCGCGAACGACAGCCGCGCTATCGATTCAACCCGGAGGAGCGCCGCTCAACATTTGCAGTCGGACTGGCACGTTTGGGCGCATCGTCGCTGCTGCTTGGTTGTCTGTCCGACGACGCATTCGGGCGACGCTTAGCGGCCATCCTCGCAGCCGAGGGCGTACCTCACCATCCCCGGCAGACCGGTCGCGAATCCAACACGCCTCGCCGTTGTCGACCATTTGAACACGAGCTCGCCATTTCGCTTCTACGGAGACTCGACAGCAGACACTGCGCTCTCGCTCCAGGATGTTGACGGCATCGTTTGAAGCAGCCACGAGATCGACGGACTCTATGTCGGTTCGCTGATGATGACCAATCTCGAAAGCACGCCCAGTCCAACAGTCCGCTACTGAGCCTGGCTGAGAAGCGCGATATCCCGATCTACAGCGACCCGAATCCGCGACCTTCTGCCTGGACTTCACAGGCGGCGATGGTCGAAGCGACCGAGTCTCTATTGAGACACAGCACCATCGCCAAACTCAGTCTCGACGACGCTGATTGCGCTCGGATGGCCAACCGAGCCGGCAGCAACTGCTCGAATGGTGTCGGGCCGATTCAAAGCACAAATGTTCATCACTGGCGGTCACCAGCGGTAGCTGGACGCTGCGACGACGATGAGCTGATCCACGTGCCGAAGCGCCAGCTCGTCGACGCGTCGATCCGACTGGCGCCGGGGATGCATCTTTTGCGGCGCTGATCTACCAGCATCAGAAGTCAACAGGATGATTGGGCAGTCGGAGCTACGGTTTGCCGCCGCAGCTGGCGCGCTTGCGACGCTAAAACGACGGGAGCAATATCGGGATTGCCTACGCTGACAGGAGATTACTGCGATGCTTGGCGATCGAGCTAAGCTGTCCGTCGTCTTCCTCCAGCGCGCGCATCCGATCTTCGGTGCGCTGCCGGCGCGTCTTCCTGCGGCGCACTGACAGGCGTTCGATCGGCTGCCCTCGATGAGGTCCTGCTCCCAGATCAGCTCGGCATCCGCGATGTGGACGAAGTCTCCTGGCTGTATTCCAAGTTCGTCGAGTCGGCTCGAAATGCCCGCAGCTTCGAGAATTCGCTGAAATCTGTCCGCGGCCTCGACAAGGGTGAAATCTGTCATCACCAGGGCGCGCTCTATGCGCTTGCCGGTCACCTCGATAATGATGGGCCGAAAGCTGGATCGCTTCCCAGGCTGATTCATCATCTTCCGTCGAGCGTATAGATGCGCACGGTCTCTCGGCTGTTCCGGCTCTTCACGCGGAATCTCGTCGAGGCGCTGAGAGACTGCTTCGAGCAGTTCTGGAACGCCTTCGCCGGTCACGCCCGAGATCGCGGAACATGCGTTCCGACTTTGCCCTCCAGTTGCGGCTCGACGTACTCAAACAGCGATCGCGTTTCCGAGAGGTCGGCATTTGTTGATGACGATGAACATCGGTTTCGCAGCAAGCTCCGGCGAATATGCCTCAAGCTCGCTCTGGATGAGTTCGAAATCTTCCACCGGATCGCGGCCTTCAAGTCCTCCGGAACCATCGATGACATGCAGCAGCATTCGGGTGCGTTCGACGTGACGCAGAAATTCGTAACCAAGCCCAACGCCCTCACGCCGCGCCCTCGATCAAGCCCGGAATATCAGCCATGACGAAGGAATGACCGGCCGGACCACCGATCTCAATGACGCCCAGCATCGGCTCAAGTGTCGTGAATGGATAATCCGCGATCTTCGGACGGGCGGCGCTCGAAGCCGCCAGCAATGTCGACTTCCCGGCATTCGGCAGACCGACCAAACCAACATCTGCGATGAGTTTGAGTTCGAGCCGGACCCACTCAACTCGTCCTGGCTCGCCTAGCTCGGCGATGCGCGGCGCCTGATTGCGGGATGATTTGAAGCGGGCATTGCCTTTGCCCGCCGATCCCGCCGCGCAACAAAATGGCTTCTTCCCCAGGATCGACGAGATCGGCGAGAATCTGGCCCATCTCGTCATCCCAGATGGTCGTTCCGGGCGGAACGGCAATGCGAACGTCTTCGCCGTCTTTGCCATGCATATTGCGGCCCGATACCCGGTTGGCCATTTTCGGCAGCGAAATGAACCTTGTAGCGAAACGGAGTGAATGTCGCGAGTTGATCGTCGACGTAGAAGACGACATTGCCGCCCTTGCCGCCGTCACCACCATCGGGACCGCCAAAGGGCACGAACTTCTCACGATGAAACGAGACAACGCCTCGACCACCGTTGCCGCTCTTAATGTTGATTCGGGCCTGGTCTTGTAAGCACTCAGTTCAATCTAGAGGAGATAATCCCGCAGCATTTTGGATCGGCTTGGATGGCGCAGCTTGCGCAATGCCTTCGCCTCAATCTGCCGAATGCGTTCTCGCGTCACTTCGAACTCGCGGCCGACCTCTTCCAGCGTCCGGCTGCGACCGTCTTCGATTCCGAACCTCAGCCGAACACCTGCCGCTCACGCTCCGAAAGCGAGTCGAGCACGTCTTCGAGCTGCTGTTGGAGCATCTGCTGCGATGCAGCATCCGCCGGTGCGAGGGCCTTTTCATCCTCGATGAAATCGCCCAGATTTGAGTCATCTTCTTCACCGACGGGTGTCCATATCGAAATCGGCTCCTGCGATATCTTCGAGGATCTCGCGGACACGTTCCGGCGGCATCTCCATCTCTCGCGCAATCTCGTCCGAAGTCGCCTCACGCCCCAATTCCTGCTGCAGTCGCCGGGACGTGCGCATCAGCCGATTTATCGTCTCAACCATGTGGACGGGAATCCGAATCGTCCGCGCCTGATCGGCGATGGCTCTGGTAATAGCCTGTCGAATCCACCATGTCGCATAGGTCGAGAACTTGAAACCCTTGTGATATTGGAACTTTTCGACCGCGCGAATGAGTCCGAGATTACCTTCCTGGATCAGGTCCGAGATCGTCATTCCACGGCCGACATACTTCTTGGCAACGCTCACGACGAGCCGAAGATTCGCTTCGGTAAGGTGAGCCTGAGCCATCTCTCCTTCAACCATGAAGCGTTGATGCTCGCGGCGCAATGACAATGCCGACACTCCGCATACTTTGCGCAATTCGGCTGGCTCGACCCAGACGTCTGGATCTTCAAGTGCTTGCTGCAGGCGTTCAGGAAAGAGTTCGAACTCAACTCGACGAATTCGCAGTTGCTCTTCGAGCTGCGCTTCCGTCATGCCAAGTCGTTCCGCGACGCGCTGCATCGTGCCTTCGGGTTGTGCAGTGACTGGGAGTACGTCGCGTAACATCTGAGTACGGCTTATTGGATCAATATTCGGATTTGCTTCGCTATAAACCGCTACGACGTATATCCAACCACGCCGAAACGAGTCATACGTCTGCGCAATGGCGTCATACGGGCGCGACAGGCGAGTCCGGGTCATCGCTTTGCTGACGGAGATTCAGGAGATATTGTCGCCGCTCCATCCGCTTGGCGAAATAGACTTCTTCTTCGGATGTCAGCAGATCTACCCGACCAATTTCCCGCAGGTACATTCGAACGGGATCATCGACGCTAACGCTTGACAAGTCTTCGACAGCCGATGACGCGTTGGCGCTCGATGTTGCACGACTGCGAATACCGGTTGGCGTCGACGTGCCGATCAGATCGATGGCAGCGCGATGCTCTTCTGCTTCGAGATCCTCTATTTCATCTTCTTCGTCGTCTGGAGTAATGACCAGGGCGCGCGCAGAAAGTTCGGCTTCGAGTAGATCAAATGTCGCTGGGTCTTGATCTGGATCAACGAACTTGAGAAGCTCATCAAGAGCAATCGGTCCCTGGCGCGTCGCCAATTCAATGACGTTCTTGACCAGACGCCGGTCCGGACCTGAGTCCTGTGACTCATCTTGAAAGTTATCTGCTTTGATTCCGGTCTCGGGCAAACTGACCATTAGCTCAGCTTCTTCCAGACGGGCTTCCACGGCTAGGTTCTCCTCGGGCAGGTACGGGCGTATGTTAGTTCGGTCGACACTCAAGTATTACTCAGCCCGTGGTACAGAGTGTTACACCGACAGGTCCTGATTCGAGATGGACTCACGGGACATGAGGTCCCGGTAAGACTCACGCTTTTGTACCAATCTGGCTCGACCTTGCCCTACCATTACGACAGCAGGGCGCAGAGCCATGTTGTAATTACTCGCCATCGCCAGACAATAAGCCCCAACCGCCGGAATAGCTATCAAATCGCCCGGTTGCACAGCCGGCAAATGGACTTCACGAATAAGGATGTCCCCGGATTCGCAGAACTTGCCAGCAAGTGTCACACTGGCGGTTGGAATCGCATCATTTCCTGCGGCGACGAGTTCTGCTGAGTATACCGCACCATAGAGCGCTGGTCGGATATTGTCGGCCATTCCTCCATCAACAGAGATATACGTTCGTACGTCTGGAATCGTCTTGCGCGCGTCGACGCTATAGACGGCAATGCCGGCGTTTCCAACGATCGAGCGACCGGGTTCGATTACCAGCGTCGGTTCCACTTCAAATCCGGCTGAAGCTATCCCGGTTGCGAAGGCGCTCGATACCGCTCGCGCATAGTCAAGGGCTGATGGAGCTACTTCCTCGTCCGTGTGGACGATTCCAAAACCGCCTCCCGGTGACAATTTACGAGGCTCAACGCCAAACCTGTCACGCATCGCAACTGCGAACCCGACGACTGCATCGACGCTGGCGGTGAACGTCTCTTCTTCGAAGATCTGCGAACCAATGTGAGCGTGATATCCGAGTAAATCCAGGCCGTCGTTGTCGAGTAACCTCGCGACCGCGCGCTCGGCATCGCCATTCTGGACACCCAGCCCGAACTTGGAATCCACGATGCCAGTTTTTCGATAATCATGGGTGTGAGCATCGATACCCGGGTTAATGCGCAGCATTACCGGTATGGGAGATAAGCGAGACGTCGACAGCCGGTAGAGCCTATCCACCTCATCAAAGTTGTCGACGACGATCGAGCCAACACCGGCGGAAATCGCCATCTCGAGCTCCGCCATCGATTTGCTGTTCCCATGAAACGTTATACGCTCCGGTGGCATGCCGGACTGGAGCGCAACATACAGCTCTCCGCCCGATACGACATCGATGTTGACGCCTTCATCAATCAGGATCTGAACGAGCGCGCGGGATAGCCAGGCTTTCGCCGCATAGGTAACGACAGAACGCGACCAGCCTTCCTTCATCCCGGACTGGTACGCCTTGCACTGATCTCGAATTGTGGCTTCGTCGTAGATATAGACTGGAGTGCCCACCGCAGCGGCAATCGCTGAAACAGCAACTCCGCCTACATGAAGCATCCCCTTGGAATCACGTTGAGTCGTCGTGGGCCAGAGCATTGGCCGCCAATCTAATTCATCCCAATTACGGCTTGTCAGTATATCGCTCGAGATAGGGTGTTGAGGGGCTACATGCTATCCTTCCAAGGTTGTCTAGCGCTCGAATTCGAATCTGGCGGCACTGATGGCTGCGACCATTCTGACAGTAAACGACCTCGTTCAACGCTTTGGCTCGGAATTGATCTTTTCCGGGGTCTCATTCCAGCTGACCGACCGAGAACGAGTCGGTCTTGTTGGAACGAATGGCTCGGGAAAGTCGTCGCTTCTGAAAATCGTGGCAGGACTGGCTGAGCCGGCAGCCGGACGCGTTAGCAGCCTTTCAGGACTGCGAATCGCGTATCAGGCCCAGGAGCCGCGCTTTAATAGCGAACGCTCAATGTACGAAGAAGCACTGGACGCATTCAGTGACGTTCGGGCAATTGGACGGCGGATGTCCGAACTCGAACAACATATGGCTGCGCACTCTGAGGGCGACCTTGACGAACTGTTTGAGGAGTACAGCAGCCTTTCCGCCGAATTCGACGCCCGTCATGGCTACGAGATGGAGTTTCGCACCGCTCAAGTTTTGAGTGGACTTGGTTTTCCGGAATCTATGTTCGAGATGCCCGTCAACCAGTTGTCCGGCGGCCAGAAAACGCGCGTGTCGCTGGCCAAGACATTGCTCTCCGACCCTGACCTGCTCTTGCTGGATGAGCCTACCAATCACCTTGATCTGGCTGCCTTGGAATGGCTTGAAGGCTTTCTGGCAGATTGGAATCGCACGTACGTCGTCATCAGCCACGATCGCTATTTCCTCGATCGGGCCACCGACCGCACGCTGGAAATGGCGTTCGGCGGAATAGAAGACTATCCCGGTGGATATGGACGCTATCTCAAGCTACGTGCCGAGCGCCGTGAACGACGCCAAAAAGAATATGAAGAGCAGCAGGCGTTCATTCGTCATACCGAAGAATTCATTCGGAAATACAAAGCGGGACAGCGTTCACGCGAAGCTCGTGGCCGTGAAACGAGGCTTGCCCGCCTGGAACGCGTTAGAGCGCCCCAGGATCATGCACGCCTGAATCTCTCGATGCAGGCCAGCGAACGATCCGGACGAATCGCACTGAGCGCCGATCCCGATGACAATTGGCTATCCGGCGTCGAACGGATCCGGACCAACGGTGCTGGCGACGACAGGCGAACTCGTCATCGAGCGTGGCGACAGGGTAGCGATCGTCGGTCCAAACGGAAGTGGCAAGACGACGGCGCTACGTACAATCGTTGGCGAAATCCCGTCCCTCGACGGCGACGTCTCCTTTGGTACGAATGTCAAGCCAGCCTACTATGCCCAGGGGCATGAGGGGCTCGACCGGGATAAATCAGCTCTCGAAACGATCCTTTTTGACCAGCCGCTCGGAGAAGAGCAGGCGAGGAATCTTCTTGGACGCTTTCTCTTTTCGGACGATGATGTGTACAAGAGCGTCAGTCAGCTTTCCGGTGGCGAGCGGTCTCGTCTGGCGTTGGCCCGGCTGACGTTGGAGAAATCGAATCTCCTGATTCTTGACGAACCGACGAACCACCTTGACATCCTTGCCCGTGAAACGCTCGAAGAGGTGCTCTCAACATACGACGGCACGCTCTTGTTTGTCTCGCATGACAGATACTTTATCGACAGCATCGCCAACCGGGTTTGGACGATTGAAGATAATCGTCTCGTCCAGTATCTCGGCAACTACAGCGACATGCTGCGAGCACGCGAACAACGCACCAGTGGAAGTTCCTTTAGCGCCGCGCCCGTCGCCGTTCCGCAGGAATCTCCAGGTAATGGCACGACGATCCGGGATCGCGGCTCCCGGCGACAACTGGACAAAGAACTCAGGGCTGCTCGCAAGCGATTTGAAATTGCGGAACGTGCCGTCGGTAAACTCGAAGCGATGCTGAACGACATCAATGACGCACTTGGGCTGGCGAGTGCGGATCAGGATGTCGCGCGACTGTCCGTCCTCGGAACACAGTACGACCAGGCGCAGAGCAAACTCGATCAGGTATATGAGGAATGGAGCGAGGCCGGAGCCGAGCTTGACAGGCTCACACAGGAAGCAGAAGCACTCGAACAGGAGCAGCGGGCATGACCCGACGCCGACTCGTGATCGGGATCACCGGCAATATAGCGACCGGCAAATCGGCCGTCGTGGATATGCTTGCTGAACTTGGGGCAGACACGATCGACGCCGACAAGCTTGTCCATGAGATGATGGGACCAAACTCCAGTCTGGCAGAACCTCTGTCAAAGGAATTTGGTGACGATGTCCTAGCCGCTGATGGCAGCATTGATCGAAGGGCTCTCGGTGAAATCGTCTTTTCTAATCCAGCGGCGCTCAGACGACTCGAGGAATTGATCCACCCGATCGTCGTCAGTCGAATGATCGACGCCATACAGCAACCAGGCGCCGATGTTCTCGTTCTCGACGCAATCAAACTCTACGAAGCCGGCATTGCCGATCATTGCGATGAAGTGTGGGTCGTCGACGCGGGATTGGATGTCCGCATTGCGCGTCTAATACAACGGAACGGTATCGACCGCGCAGAAGCATTGCGCCGAATCGAAGCGCAACCCCCGCAAGAAGAAAAGATCGCCAGGGCCGATCGCATCATAGATAATGGCGATACGCTCGAAGCCACTCGCGCACAGATCGAGAAGTTCTGGGCGGAAATTAACCCCCAATAGTGCCCACCGAGGTGGCTATTGGATCGCGCGATCTGCCCGGTATGCGAGTTCCTACAAGTGCCGCCAATACGATCAAGACCGACATTGCCATCATCGCCGGCGAGAACCCGTAAACATCAGCAATCGCGCCGGTCACCGGTAGCCCGATGCCACCCGTCACAAAGCCGATGCCAAGAATGAAGCCCGACGCCATACCGATCCTCCCCGGCATGAACCGCTGGGCGAGCACGAGCGTTACTGAAAGACTCATATCGGCGATAAAAGAAAAGAGCGGACCGAGCGCCACCGATAGCGGGCCTGGAAACGCCGCAAAAACGAACAGCGGTGGGACGGACGCGAGAAGCGAAGTGACAAGCAAGCGCCGCTGACCAAAACGATCGGCCAGCATGCCACCGGTGAGCGTACCGACGGCGCCAGCGGCCAATATCAGCGTCTGAAGGATGCTATAAAACGCCGGACTATAGCCGAGATCGTCAAACCACAATGGCACAAAGCTCACCACCGAGCTCTCCGCCCAGTTGCGCAGCATGACGACCAGAACGATGATCCCGAGCGGCGCCCAGGCAATAGTACGTTGAACGCCGTCGCCAGACCCATCCTGCCCACGAGGCAAGCCGAGATTCAGGCGTCGAAATTGACGCAATAGTCCGATTGCGATGATGATCCCGAATGGAAGTACAACTAACGTTCCTGTCCGCCCAAAGAAAAACAGCGCTGATACGCCAATGAGCGGACCCAATGCGTACCCGGATGTCCCACCAATCGTATAGAAAGCGAGCGCGGAATTTCGGTTGTCATCGCGTACGACGGAGGCGGCGTTCGAGGCGCCTTGTGGGTGATAGGCTCCTGACCCCAATCCAGCGAGCACCGCCAGGACGATAACCGCTGGAAACGCTGGCGCGACGCCGATCAGACCGACCATCACCGCCGACCAGGCCATGCTACCGACGGCGAGATAACGGCTTCCCCATCGATCGGCAACGTAGCCGAAGAATGGCTGGCTTAGCGATGCGGCGGCAGTGAAGGCCAACGCGATATAGCCGACGGCTTGATTGCTGAGGCCGTACAGATCCGCAAACGTTGGATACATGATTGGCAATATGCCGCCATACATGTCCACAGTGAAATGTCCGAGCATGAAGACAAGCAACGCCCGGTTGGATAGCAGATCGCGTAACCTCAGTGTTGATCCCCATTTCCCATCCCCATCAGCAGCACGGATGATACTCGGGACTCGGAGGAAGCGCGACCTGTTTCCGCGATGGTGTTACACTTCCCTGCTGGTTTGTTTCGCACACAAGCGAAAGTGCATGATGGAACAAAGTACGACGAATCTACTCACAGATTTAGGCCAGCGCCTCGACCGGATTGGGGTGCGTCTTTGACTTACCCACTCTCGAACATCGCATCCAGGAATTAGAAGCACAGACAACAGAACCGGATTTCTGGTCGGACAATGAGCGCGCGCGTCGAATGATGCGTGAGATGAACGGCCTGCGCGCACGCGTAGACAACTGGAACGACATGCGCGACACGGTGCGCCAGCTCGCGGAAATAGACGAGCTAGTCAACGACGAGCCGGAACTCATTGACGAAGTTCGCCGCGAATCGACGGCACTGTCTGAACGAGTCGATGATCTCGAGCTTGAATTGCTGCTAGATGGCCCGTATGACCAGAGTAATGCGCTCGTGGCAGTCCACGCCGGCACAGGCGGTGTCGACGCTCAGGATTGGGCCGAAATGCTGGTGCGCATGTACACCCGCTGGGGCGAGCGACGCGGCTTCGAAGTTGCCTTGCTCGATCGCAATGAGGGCGACGAAGCCGGCATCAAGAATGCGACGCTCGAGTTCCGAGGCGAGTTTGCCTATGGCTACACAAAGAGCGAAGCTGGAACCCACCGGCTAGTGCGCCTATCGCCCTTTGATGCCGCAAACAGACGCCATACTGCCTTCGCTCTCGTAGAAGTACTGCCCGAAGTCGAGGATGACGTGGACGTGCAGATTCGAGACGAAGATATCCGAGTCGACACGTATCGTGCTTCCGGCGCCGGCGGGCAACATGTCAACAAGACGAGTTCAGCGGTTCGGATCACCCATATTCCAACCGGAATCGTCGTTACATGCCAGGATGAACGCTCGCAATTGCAGAATCGAGCGACCGCGATGAAGATCCTCCGCGCGCGCTTAACTGAATTGCAATTGCGCGAGCGAGAGAAAGAACAGGCCGCGATAAAGGGCGAAGCAATCGTCGATGGCTGGGGAAATCGAATCCGTTCGTATGTTCTTCAGCCCTACACAATGGTCACCGATCATCGCACAGACTATTCCACGGGTAACATCGCAGCCGTGCTTGATGGCGATCTCGACCCACTTATCGACGCCTACTTGCACCACACGATGGGTGACAATGGCGATTCGCCTCAGGAGTAGGCGGGTCTCATCGTAACGGCTTCCTACCAGCACTGATTCTGATGCATTATTGTTGACACAAGTCATATCAAGTGTTACCATTCATCTACGATTAGCACTCGAAGGCTACGAGTGCTAAAATGACGAGAATGATGATGTTTGAAGACCTGACTGAACGCCAACACTTAGTTTTGAGATATCTCGTGGACGAGTATGTCGCGAGCGGTAAGGCCGTGGGATCAAAGACCCTGGTTGAAAGCTACCCGCTCAACGTCTCACCTGCGACGGTTCGCAATGAGATGGCGTATCTCGAAAACCAGGGGTACATCCAGCACCCTCATCGGTCAGCCGGAAGCATTCCGACCGACCGCGGCTATCGTGTGTACGTGGAGCGCTATGCGCGACGCTCACACCTTTCGACCGGCGAACAATTGATGATCAGACATCAGTTCAAACAGGTAGAGACGCAGATTGAAGCCTGGCTTCAACTGTCAGCGGCGGTCCTGGCCGATTTTGCCGGCCACCTGGCGATGGTGACGTCGCCGCGACAACGTTCAATGCGCTTGCGCCATTTTGAATTGCTGTCGTTGCAGGCCCGCATGGTGCTGTTAGTCATTGTTACTCAGGACAGCGCCGTCACGCAGTCAATGATCCACGTCGAAGAGGAAGTCGATCAGGAGACCCTGAGCGCAGTGAGCAGCAAGCTCAACGCGCTTCTCGACAACCAGACGGCAGCGGAAATGCGATCGAAATTCGCGATATTTTCCGGTTTCGAACGGGTTGTGGTTGACCACATCGTCGCAACTCTCGAGTCTGGCGAGTCAGGAGCACGCACAGAGGTAATGCACGATGGCCTGGAGCATATGGTGCGCCAACCCGAATTCCTCGAAAGCGAACGCATGCAGCGCATCGTCCGGCTGCTGCGCGGAGGCGCACTTCTATCAATGCTGCTCCCGCAGATCGACGCGTCGGGAAGTGATGTGCAGGTGTTTATTGGCGAAGAGATCGACGCCGATCTCCTTCAACCGTATGGCATTGTGATCGGCTCGTATGGGCTCGATTCGAGTGCCACCGGTTTGATCGGCATCGTCGGCCCAACTCGAATGTACTACGAACGCTCGATATCAACCGTCCGCTATATGGCGGACCTCATGAGCGACATGATGCAGGAGCTTTATTACCGTGACTAGTGCGGATACTGACAAGAATCGCCCAAATTCCGCCTCGGCGGGGCCGGATGAACCGACAGCTGAAGATCTGGCGGCGATTGAATTCGCAGAGGAAGCAGAGATCGAGAACGTTTCCGACGTTGAATTGTTGAGGGCTGAAGCAGCTCTTAACCTCGATCGATACCAGCGTGCAGTCGCTGACATGGCGAACTATCGCAGGCGCAAAGAGCAGGAAACGTTGCGGCTCGGCAAACAGACGCGCCGGATAGTGCTGCAGCAATTTCTACCGATACTTGATGATTTCGAACGGGCCCTCGCCGCGGTCGACGCGGAAGCCGCCGGTCGTGAATGGATCGATGGCTTCCGCCTGATAGAACGCAAACTCTGGGCAGTGCTTGAGTCTGAAGGTGTCCGCCCAATGGATGCTATGGGCGAACCCTTCGATCCGAGCTTTCATGACGCTGTCGAAGTCGAGGACGGCATTACGAACGCGGATACCGTCGTTGGCGAACATCGCCGCGGATATTTCATTGGCGATGAAGTACTACGGCCAGCGATGGTCAAGGTTGGACGAGGAGATCGCGGCGAGGATGAGAGTAGCTAGTTAGTTAGAATTTCCGGCTGCGATGGCGGCCGGCAGGCAATAGTATGCAATCGCAGACGGAAAGGTTTGCAACCATGGGAAGAACAATTGGAATTGATCTCGGCACCACCAATTCGGTCATTGCCGTCATCGACGCCGGGGAACCGGAAGTCATTTCGAATGCCGAAGGCGAACGCACGACGCCCTCCGTCGTCGCGATGTCCTCAAGCGGCGAGCGGCTCGTGGGCCGGCTGGCAAAACGTCAGGCGGTCACAAACCCGCACAACACGATTTTCTCGGTCAAGCGCTTTATCGGGCGCAGATTTGACGATCCAGTCGTACAGCGCGACCTCGAATTGGTTCCGTACGAAGCTCGCGAGGGTGACAACGGTGGTATCGAGATCAAGATGGGCGATCGCTGGTATAGCCCGCCTGAAATTTCGGCAATGATCCTACAGAAGCTGCGGGCAGATGCCGAAGCATTCCTGGGTGAAACTGTCGATCAGGCCGTAATTACCGTGCCAGCGTACTTTGACGACAGCCAGCGCCAGGGGACTAAGGATGCAGGCAAGATCGCCGGACTCGATGTCCTTCGCATCATCAACGAACCGACAGCCTCCGCCCTTGCCTACGGACTCGACAAGAAAGGCGACGAACAGATTGCCGTCTATGACCTTGGCGGCGGTACCTACGACATTTCGATTCTCGATCTGTCCGACGGCGTCTTCCAGGTCATGGCAACGAACGGCGACACACATCTCGGCGGTGATGACTTTGACCAGGAGATCATCGGTTTCCTGGCCGACGAGTTCAAATCACGCGAGGGTATTGACCTCCGCAAAGATCCTATGGCGTTGCAGCGACTGAAGGATGAGGCTGAAAAGGCAAAGATCGAGCTTTCTTCTGCCCAGCAGACAGAGATCAACCTGCCCTTCATCACAGCAGACCAGAATGGACCAAAGCACCTCAACATCACGTTGAGCCGCTCGAGGCTCGAACAGCTCGTCGATGGCCTCATCAAGCGCACCATCCAGCCAATGGCTTCTGCCCTCAAAGATGCCGACATCTCGAAGGCTGAAATTGACGAAGTACTTCTCGTCGGTGGCCAGACCCGTATGCCGATCGTTCAGAAGACGGTCAATGATTTCTTTGAAAAGCAGCCGCACCGCGGGATCAACCCCGACGAGGTCGTTGCAATCGGAGCGGCAATCCAGGCCGGCGTACTCGGTGGCGACGTAACAGATGTTCTGCTACTCGACGTCACGCCACTAACACTCGGCATTGAAACCCTCGGCGGCGTTGCCACTCCACTCATCGAGCGCAACACGACGATTCCGACCCGAAAGAGCCAGATCTTCACAACCGCCGCCGACAATCAGGCTCAGGTGGAGATTCACGTCACCCAGGGCGAACGACCGATGTCGGGCGACAACAAGACGCTGGCCCGCTTTATCCTCGATGGCCTCCCGCCTGCGCCTCGCGGCGTCCCGAAGGTCGAGGTTATCTTTGATATTGACGCGAACGGAATCCTCAACGTGACGGCCCGCGACCAGGCCACGAACCGCGAGCAAAAGGTGACGATCACAGCCTCGTCGGGCCTTACAAACGATGAGATTGACAACATGGTCAAGGAAGCGGAGCGATTCGCCGGCGAAGACCAGACGCGTAAAGAAGCCGTTGAACTACGCAATCTTGCCGATTCGATGGCCTTCCAGGCGACGAAAACGCTCGAAGAACACGGGGAATCAATCCCGTCCGATCTTAAGCTCGACATCGAAAACAAGATCAGCGACGTGCGCGATATTCTCGACAACGATCCTGAAAATATAGAGCGCCTGCGTCCCGCCTATCAGGACTTGACGACGACGCTGTCCAAAGTTGGCGAAACACTCTATCAGGAAGCCGGGACGCCTCAGGAACCAGCGGCCAATGGCACAGATGCAGGAGCCGACGGCGAACCCGCTGCAGCTGAAGATGAATCGACCGTCGAAGGCGAATTCCGCGAAGTCGGAGACTAACCTCGACCGAAGATCTTAAACCAAAACGGCCGGGCGTCATTTGCCCGGCCGTTTTATGTATCGAGTTTAGTTCCCCGTATCGGCGGACTGGATCTGATTCGACTACTCGATTACTTCGATATTCGGCACCGGTGCAGTTCGAACCTTTCCGGACTGCATCATAACTTCCGCCACGACGTGACGAATGCCGTAGCGGTCCGGCCGGATATAGGGCTCACCGAGTGCCTCACCTGGCACCGAAAAAGCTCCTGAATCGACAGTTCTAACGGATCGTCCCGCCACGATGCGGTTGTCGATACCGCGGTCTGAACCTTCTTCGTCGTCCAGATATATTTCGGGCCGGGCAAGGCTACTTCCGATAGCGGTTCGCGCACTAACCGATATCGACTGGCCAACTCTCTCCGTCAGAATTTCGAAAATACGCTCTGTCATTGGTCGACGACCAAAGCCTTCTGTGACGATAATCACCAATGGTGATTCGATCGCAGGATGAGAAAGATCACCGTGGATTGCAGTAACCGGGTTCCAGAAACCTGCCTGGCTCATCTGCCCGCCAGTCAGAAATCTTCGCAAGTCGCCCTCAGGGATAGAACCGATGATGACGGCTGCCGCACCAACTTCTCGCAGACGGGTTAGTGTCGGAGCGCTAGCAGTCAGACCGCCAAGAACGACGCTCCCTTTCCACTCGTCTGACACACTATCCGCGGTCAACTCTCGATCCGGTCGATCCACTCCAGCTACGAGCGGACCAATAGCTTCTGTTCCAAAGCCGACAATTCCATACAGCCGTGTTCCAGAGGTGCGAATCACCGCCCCATGATTCGGGATTATCTGCTCAATTTCGCCGTTAACGAGCGACAGAAGATCGCGTTTGCCGAGCGACGAGCTTACGTGGACAGTGCCACTCGAATCATCGACGGAGACGAGCGTACCGTCTGTCGGAGACTTCACCGTTGCGGTTCGAAGGCCCCGACGAACCCGGGCGATAATGTCGCCAGTCTGGATCGATGAACCGATAGACTTGGACAGGTATTTGCTCAGCTCTGCATTGGCGACGCCGAGTTCACTGGCTACATAGAGGGTTAATGTTTGATCGACATCCTCGGAACGGGCGATGACTTCGTTCGTGGCGACCGACTCGCCAACCGAAACTAGCACTTCGCCAGCCTGGGGCAACATACGGTCAATTGCGAATGATCCCTGTTCCAGAACGACCGGTTCTAGAGTCGGAAAACTCCACACGTTAGGTTCACCTCCAGAGGCTCTTTATCCGTCGGCAACTAAAGATCAATGTCGAGATCGGCGTACCATTTGCGCACAGCGTCGCGAGCGGCTGAATCCTCAGAAAACTCAGCCATAGGTCGACCCCGTGCGTCGATAATGACGCCTACTTCGCCACCCTGAAATCCATCGTCGGGGCCAAATTGCATTTGCTCGCCGGGGTTACTGCCGCCTACCGCAAAACCAGGTTCACAGGTGATGACAAGCGTCGCTCGATCTCCGTCCCCGAGCGGCAGTCGGTGCATAGAGCCATAAGCAACCGAGAAGTCAACCGCCTCACCATCTTCATAGGTGAGCTTGCCGGAAACGGCTGTCTGCCCTTCAGCACCACCACCTTCAACGACCAAAACTGTCGCAGCCGGCGTCAACAGGTCATTTTCAATCGCATCCGCCGCGACAGCCGGTGCCATTTCTCCGATTGCTCCCGCAGCCCACAGCAAGCCGTCCGGATCCAGCAGAATTTGGACGAATCCGCCAAGCGGAGCCGGCTGAAAGCCATTTAGCAGAGCTAGTACCCCGAGTACCGGATCACCTTCAAAGCAGAACCCGGCACCGGCAACAATCAGATCGATCTGGTCGCTTGCAATGCCGGCAAGGTCGCTCCAGGCTCGCCTCACGATGGTTGACAGCAAGGCGCTTTCGATTACCTGGTCGGTCCATAGCGCGGATTCAACCCGCGGCCGTGATGCGCGGTTGAGAATCCAATTTGCAAGGTCCTCCAGGGACTGATCGAAGGGCAAGATTGAACGTACCGAGTCAAGACCTGGGCCAAAGAGGTTTCGGACATTTCCATGAACATCGAGATCGGGCCGTGCAATCGAGCCGCCGGTGTGCAACGTCGACCAATTAATCGCGATGCCAGAAGACACATCCACTGACACGATGCTACGTTCGAGCCGTCGGGCGATGTAGCGGGTCGCGAGATCACCGCCACGCAAACGATTGACAAACTTTAGTTTGCGATCGATACCCGTTCGAGTTGTCGCGGCGACGCGTTGCTCGTAGAGGTCGATGAGCTCGGTTTCGAGCGCCATCGCTACTTCATGCGCCTCATATTGATTCGGGTCGAGTCCGGTCATGTTCGCACGATCGCCGAGAGTTTGAATGAGATACTGCTGGAATTCCTCTGAGGCGAGGACAATGAGCTGATCGATAGCGTTATCGTCGATCAGCGTTCCAAATGTCCCAACTGCTGACGCCCATTCGGATTGTGCCCGGTCGCCTTCAAGCAAGACGACAATATCAGGACGGATGCCGCGCAATTGGCCCTCGAGAAGCGTTGACGAAAGTACGCCATCGTCTGTTCGTACGACATCAGCCAGTACATGGACGGTCGATGCAGTCGCTCGTCCCGTCGCTGCGAGCACCTGAGTGAGAGGCTGGTGCCCAGTCGGCACGATAGCGACACTCAATGGCGTAACCGGATAGCCGGTAATTGCGAAGGGGCCGAGGTGAGAGTCCGAAGTCGAATCGGCGCTGAGTTTGATACCGGTCTGCTCCTCGAGGATCGACACAACCTCTCTCACTGCGACAGATACATCCCCAATTGGAGGGCCAAGGGTGGACACGACCTGGGCCGAGGCGACAAATCGCGATTTACCTTCAACAGATTCGAAAACGACTCCGCGAACCGTTTTGGCGTCAACGTCAACTACCAGCGATGCCCCAGCATCTGCCACCTCTCGAGCTCCGGCAATCGAACTATCTTCTAGCCCGGTTGTAGCTTCTGCATTTCTATGCGTGACCACTTGACCCCCGATCACATCGCGGTGAAGCGTCGATTACTCAGTAACTTTGAACGAATAAGTCCTGACAAACTCATCATAAAATGAACATGTAGGCCGCGACGCTCAACAGAATCAACAAGATGATTCCACCAATGACAACAGGCAGAATCGGAATCGCAAATTGCTTTTCGTCTACCGAAGCCTCTTGTTTTGTGGGCGAAGGCATCTCGATCGAAGAGTGCTCGTCTGGTGGCCGGTCTGAACCGTACGCGGCGACTTGGTCAGTAGATCCGGCCGCACTACGTGCTCTGGCCTGTTGCTTTGCGGACGTCGAACCTTGATCTGGCAGCGCTGTGTGCGTCGTCTGACTTGCAACCAGCGCAAATAGAGAAGTCGTTTCATCGACGCCTCTCGAATCTTTCGACGTCGACCAGGCACGAGTAATATTCGGTACTGTAATTTGTTCGCCTTCTTCGTCTCCGCGATCGATCACAAATACTTCCATCGAGTTTTCGGCGGAATCGTCTGGAGCAATCGCTCGAAGCCACTCTGGCAAGTCATCTTCGCTAATGAAATCCGCGCCAACGTTAGACGACTTGGGGCGTGAGGACTTCTCCTCATGTTTTGGCTCGCTCTGGGTAGAGTGATCAGAAGCTCGCACGAGTTGCTCGGGCGATGCAGGCTCCGGACTCGCTGGAGCGTCAAACTCTGATGGCTCACCTACTGACGAAGCGAACGACTGCAACCAGGCCGGGAGTTCAACCAACCGGACTTTCGGGCGATCGTTTTCTAAAAAACTTGGCGACGGCGGATACTGCTGAGGTCCCTCAGCCAGTCTTGGCGTCGACGGCGAGTGCTCGTCTGCCGCGTCACTTTCGACGACTTGTCGTTCGAATGGGGAAGCAGCCACCTACTGATCCTCCTGATGCCGTGATCCTATTTCGACGTCTTCGTGCGCAAAGTCGATCGAATATTTCGCGTCATTACGCCCGTCAGTCTGGAATATAACATAGCGATTTTCGCTAACCTGTAGCCAAGAAGTAACGAACGAGCGCTTACGGTTTCACAGCACTAATCAAGGAAATCTGCTGTGTCCAACCAGATTGTCACCGGGCCGTCATTTACTAGTTCGACATCCATATGCGCGCCAAATCGTCCTTGCTCGACGTCTATTCCAAGCTGTCTAAATTCCACAACAAGGGATTCAAGCAAGGAAGTAGCTTCGTCAGGCCCCGCCGCGTCCACAAACGAAGGGCGGCGGCCCTTTCGCATGTTTGCGTACAGAGTAAATTGCGAAACGATAAGGAGATCGGCCCCAACGTCGAGCAACGACAAGTTCATGCGCCCGTTCTCATCCGAGAAGATCCTGAGATTCGCGATCTTTTGGACGACAAAGGAGACATCGGTATCCCGATCAGCGTGGCCAATGCCGACGAGTAACAACAGCCCCTTCCCAATTGCGCCCACAATTTCGCCATCGACCGAAACCGATGCCCGACTAACGCGTTGAAGCAAAACTCTCACGCCGCATCAACCGTCAGCACGGTTGCAAGAGCGGCAATGCCTTCTCCCCGCCCGAGCGTTCCGAGCTTTTCATTTGTCGTCGCTTTCACACTCACCCTATCGACCGTGATCCCAATCGCTTTTGAAATTGCCACCCGCATCTCAGCCCTGCGCGGCGAAATTCGCGGACGCTCCGCGACAATTGTCACGTCGACATTCTCAATTCTGATGCCAGCGGGCAGAAGCTCTCGTACAGCGCGGAGCAGATCAATGCTATTGGCGTTCAACCATTCAGGTTCACCGGGAGGAAAATAGTCGCCGATGTCTCCTAGTGCATGTGCCCCAAGCAACGCGTCGCAGAGCGCGTGCAGGGCCACATCAGCATCCGAATGGCCTTTCAACCCCTGTTCACCAGGAAAATTTACTCCACACAGTACCAGCGGGCGATTCGGATCATTGTCAAAAGCGTGAATATCGTAGCCTTGCCCGATACGCACTATATGGTCTCGCTAATGTTCAGAGAGAGCGCGCTTGCGATGGCGAGATCTTCCACTTGCGTGATCTTGATATTCGAGCGTTCACCCGGGACACACGTAACCTGGTATCCAGATTTGAACAGCGCAGAACTCTCATCCGTCTCATTCGGACATCGGGCGAGCGCATCCTGAAGGGCTGCACGCGTGGCTGCCTGGGGAGTTTGCAGTTCGACGATCCTGTCGCGGTTCAACAACCCCACCATACCGTCGCAGTTCGTGCTTCGAACACCCATAGAGCTTGTGGGCTTGACGCAGGGAATAGCCGCCCCGTCTCGCTCTGCTACCTCAACCACCTGGCGGATAAGCGCGGCAGACGCCAGCGGTCGAGCACCATCATGTATCGCAACATGAGAAATTTCATCGGGCAGCGCCTCAAGACCCAATCGCACGGACGCGCTACGTGTCTGGCCGCCGATGCAGAATCGAATGCTCAGCTCAGGGAAATGCTGACAAATGGAATCTCGAATGTCGTCCCGATTGTGCGAGCCCGTCACGACGGCGATCTCCTGGAATATGCCAGTTGCGGCGATCGCGGCGACAGACCAGCAAATTATGGGACGGCCATGAAGGGGCATCAGGATCTTGTCGCCGAACCCAAATCGCTGCCCTTGGCCCGCCGCGACAATGACAACACCCCAGATGGAGGTCCCATCGGACGTCAAGCCATGACCTCTTCGCTCTTTATCTGGGCAAATGCCATGCGACCAGTACCCGTTTGCAGTGTGCGGGTTACGACAACACGTACTGCTTCACCAACGAGTGCCTTGCCGTCTTCCACGACAACGAGGGTTCCGTCGTCGAGAAAGCCGATGCCCTGTCCGGATTCTCGACCCGGTTGCACAATCTCAAGTTCCAACTCTTCACCGGCGTTGACCGGCGGCCGCAAGGCCTGAGCCAGGGCGTTAATGTTAACGACCTGGACTCCTTGCACTCTTGCGACCTTCTCGAGATTCTGGTCACCAGTAAATACACGGTAGTGCGACAGCGCAGCCAGGCGGATCAGCTTGTTGTCAACGGTCGTTTCTTCGTCCACGTCAACCTCTACGATTTCGAGGTCTGCAACATCCTCCCGCTGCAACCGTTCAAGGATGTCGAGCCCTCTGCGTCCCCGGACTTTCCGATTCGGATCCGATGAATCGGCGATACCTTGCAATTCACGTAGAACGAAGCCGGGCACGGCCAGCGGCACGGTAACCACACCAGTCCGCATGAGCTCAAGCACGCGCCCATCGATGATGACGCTCGTATCGAGCAACAGTTTGTCCGTTACTGTTGCTCGACTTGCGTTTCGAAAAACCAGCGAACTCAGATCATCCTTCCGGAGGACCACGACGAAGACGCTGAGGAAACAGGCGACGAGAGCGACGACGAATGGCAGCACTTGTCCATAGGGGTCCGGAAGCAGCGAAACGGGAAACGCCAGGAGAGACGACACAATACCACCGACAACGAGCCCTATCCCGGCAGCCACAATATCAATCGCGGGAACGGATGAAAACTTTCGGCGCAGTCCGCCAACGGTCGCTAGAACGAGATAAGGAGCTGAGATGAAGAAGACACCTCCACCGACCGCCGCGCCAAATAGGGCCATCGGCCCCCACGCGTTGGCGTCCTCTCCACCAGCAAATCGGGCACCCAGTTGCCAACCAATAAATGCACCAACGAGAAGCCCAAAATACCGCAGCAAACGTGCGGACGTCGAACGGGCTATCTGGCGGGAATCGTCACTGAGCATAGTTAATACCGGGGAACATGCAATCTGTCACAGCAGTGACTGAACCTGCGTTAGGCTACGTCCCGGAACACCCCCGTCTGCGTTCTAGCGTTTATCCAAAATAATGCAAATCAATCGTGCAACCAGAATCTTACTCGAGTCTTTGCAGGAACGCTTCTAGCGCCTCGTTCGGCCAGCGCACCGAACCTAGCACTCTTCCGCCCGACTCAGGCGTCCCGTGGTAGTCACTGCCACCGGTAGCAATCAGATTGTAGGTCGAGGCCCATTCTGCGAGCGAATCGCGTTGACTGCTGCCATACTCCCCGTAGTAGACCTCTATACCGGCAAGTCCTTGTTGCACCAGGGATGGCAACTCCGATTCCAACTCGTAGACGCTCAGCGGATGGGCAAGCACCGCAATTCCACCTGCGCTCCGAATCAGGTCAATAGCATGTCCTGCGGCCAATGTTCGACGTGGCACGAATGCTGGGCGTCCCACCGCAAGATAGCGGTTGAATGCATCCTGGATGGAGTCAGCAGCACCAATTTTCACCAGTTCGCGCGCAATGTGTGGACGCCCTGGAGAACCGCCGGTACGGTCGGCCCCGGCAACTTCTTCATCCAAGTTGATCCCGAGCTCGCGAAGGCGCTCAAGCATGCGCAAGCCGCGCTCTTCGCGCCCTACCCGAAGATCTTCAAGTTCGCGGGTAAGCGCGCTATAGCTAATATCAATGCCATAACCCAGGATATGAGTCTGACCTCTGTAGGATCGCACTGAGAACTCAACAGCGGGAATAATCGTCACGCCGTGAGCCGGACCAACACTTTGTGCTTCCGCCACGCCACTGACCGTGTCGTGGTCGGAAACGGCAAGAATCGAAACGCCCCGGGAACTCGCTAGTTTTACGAGTTCACCGGGGGTATTCAGTCCGTCGGATGCTGTGCTGTGCGTATGTAGGTCCGCACCTATGTCGTTCCGCTGGGCCACAGTTAGCGAGGTTAGCGAGGTTCGACGATAAGTCGAATCGCGGTTCGATCCTCATTATCTATGGTGACGTCTATGAATGCTGGAAGACAGATCGCTTCAATGTCGGTTTCACGCAAGTAGTCACGTGCGATCGCGACGGCTTTGACGGCCTGATTCGTGGCGCCAGCGCCAATCGCCTGTACTTCCGCCCGACCGTTTTCTCGAACCACTCCAGCGATGGCACCGGCCACCGCACTTGGGCGAGAACGTGCAGAAACTTTGAGAACGTCCGATGAGTTCGATTCACGCTTCTCTTTAGCGGGCTCCGCTACGACAACCTGCTCTTCGACAACTGCAGCGACTTCAATCTCTTCGTAATCGTCGTCGTCGTCTTCCCACGATTCCTCAATGCCATTGTCGTCATACTCTTCTTCAGTTGGCGGGAATTTCGTTTCAGGCTGAATCTTTATGTCTCTCAGATCAAGTTTACTGAAGAATCGATCCACGTTGATAACCTCCAACACTGATGTGTGGCTAGCATGCTTTCGCTATGCGCAAGTGCTTTACAATATCGAGCGAGTTGCTCAAGAACGACGATATGTCTTCCTGCGGTCTATCTACCTTTCCCCCTCGGACCAATTACGACGCTCCAACTGAAGGCTGAGATCTAGCGCTAATAGGGCTATAAAACCCTTGCCGCAGCCAGTCGGTTCACTCCTCTACTGACCTCAGTTACAGTTTCCCCCCGGAACGCACTGTCCCCATTCACTCGTCACGCGCTACCGGTTCGGCAGCGCGTGTACATCGTCGATAGTCTTACCATCGAAAAGCGCGTACGGTCAACTTATTCTAAATTGACTGGAAATTGCAGTTATACGAAAGCCACGACGAAAGTCGCCGTGGCTTCCATAAATTCCTCTAGCGTGCGTAATTGATTGCACGAGTTTCACGAATCACCGTGATTTTGATCTGACCAGGATAATCGAGATTGTCTTCGATCCGCTTCGTCACATCGAGTGCGAGGCGGCTTGCAGCCATATCGTCGATTCGATCTGGTTGAACCATGATGCGAATTTCCCGCCCAGCCTGGATTGCGTAGGCCTTTTCCACTCCGTCAAACGAGCAAGCAACGCTCTCGAGCGCTTCAAGCCGCTTTATGTAAGCCTCAACCATTTCTCGTCGGGCTCCAGGGCGGGCACCGCTGATGCTATCGGCAGTCGCGACGATGAACGCTTCGACTGTCTGAGGTTCTTCTTCCCCGTGATGAGCGGCAATCGCGTGAACGATACGAGCCGAACGCCCCAATCTGCGCGCGATATCGGCGCCGATGAGTGCGTGCGGTCCATCAACTTCATGATCGACGGCTTTGCCGATATCGTGCAGGAGGCCTGCAGTCTTCGAGACATTTACATCCGCGCCAAGTTCGGCTGCCAAAGCCGCCGAGATCAGCGACACTTCCAGCGAGTGGCCGAGCACATTTTGTCCGTAGCTGGTTCGGAATTTCAAGCGTCCAAGCAGCTTGATGAGATCCGGGTGCAGACCTTGAACATTCGCCTCGTAGGCGACGCGATCGCCTTCTTCACGCATGATCTGCTCAACTTCGATGCGCGTCTTGTTGACGATTTCCTCAATGCGCGCCGGGTGGATCCGGCCGTCCTGAATGAGTTTCGTCAATGCCCGCCGCGCGACTTCACGTCGCACCGGATCGAAGCCGGAAAGCGTTACAGCTTCCGGTGTATCGTCAACAATGAGGTCAACGCCGGTCGCCTGTTCGAGCGCCCGGATGTTGCGCCCCTCGCGACCGATAATGCGCCCTTTCATGTCATCGCTTGGCAACTGGACGACGGAGACGGTCGACTCTGAGACATAATCACTCGAGATGCGCTGAAGCGTCGTGGCGAGGATCATGCGCGAACGATGATCAGCCTCTGAACGCATCTCCAGGTCGAGTTCACGCGCCCGCCGGCTAAGAATGTCGCTCATTTCGCGTTCGACTTGTTCAAGCAGAATTCCGCGTGCCTCTTCATCTGAAAGCCCGGCTATGCGTTCAAGTTCTTCTACCTGGCGAGCCTCGTAGCCGTCGAGCTCCTCGGCGCGTTGCTCCAGTTTGCGTTCTGCTTGGCGCATTGTTTGATCGCGACGTTCGAGCTGTTCGCCTTTGCGTTCTACCTGCTCGTCCTTTTGTTCGAGCCGGCGCTCGACACGTTCGAGATCTTTACGCCTGTTTGAGATTTCCCGGTCGGCTTCGGCACGCAGCCGTATTGCTTCGTCCTTGGCCTGAATTACTATTTCCCGCTTCTCTGTCTCTGCTTCTTCGACGACCCGTTCCGCCCTGTGTTCCGCCTGAGCTACCTTTGAATCGGAACGATTCAAGAGTGCCCATCGCGTACCTAATCCGGACGCAACCGCGCCAATGACCGCAGAAATCAGAGCAGCGAGCAAAACGGTTAGCTCCATCTACTCCTTCTTCCACAATGAGTCATCATTTGTTAATGTTCTCGGCGAATTGACGCTTTGGGATCGGCAGCGTACGTACGAGACGTATCGTCGATTCTGTCAACTTCGCCCACCATGATGATAGTGGCGCGTGGAGCGCAGTGTCAACTTGGCTTGTATTCGGACGGTCGCTAAACGGAGCAATAACTTACGTCAACCTGAGAGGTTCTCAACATGCACACGTTCAAACGCATAACAGGAATCGCAGCCTGCGTCCTACTAGCCCTCGCACTTTGGGATCAATTGGCTCGGGATCCTGCCTATCGCGATTGGCACGGTCACGTCTTTGGCATGCCATATGATTTCCGCAGGCCGACCTTTGGGCGCATTCGAGCGGCTCTCTGGTCACCCGACGAAGCAACGATATTCTCCCCCCACGTGTTCGGCGTCGGATGGACTCTGAACGCTGGTAGGCTCTACACCCTGCTAGCCAATCGAGTCGCAGCGCGCTAACACGACGACCGGGGAATCACTACAATTGGCGTACGTTCATGAAACTTGCTTTGAAGACACCTAATAAGAAATGACAACTCATGATCCCGACCCGAATCACGCTCAAGAATTTCCTCAGCTACCGGGGCGTCGAATCTATCGACTTCCAGGGCCTTGGTCTGGCTTGCCTCTCCGGTGAAAATGGGGCTGGCAAGAGCGCACTTCTCGATGCGCTTACCTGGTCCGTCTGGGGCCAAAGCAGAGCCCAGCGCGACATCGAACTGATCTCACTGGGAGAGTCTGAGACCGAAGTGACATTCGAGTTCCGCATGGGTGTACGCGAGTATCGGATCATGCGCCGCCGCACGCTCTCGCGCCCGACGCTCGAATTTGATGCGCGCAACCCGGGCGCTGAAAACTGGCTCCCAATTGGAGGTGATTCGGTTCGCGACACTCAGGCCCGAATCGTCGCGGAATTGCGGCTTGACTACGATACTTTCGCCAATTCAGCATTTCTGCGTCAGGGCGAGGCTGGCCTCTTCACTCAGAACAAGCCGGGCGAACGGAAACGAATCCTGTCCGAAATCCTCGATCTTTCCGGATATGACCAACTTGTCGAAGCGGCACGGACTGAGCGCAGGACGAGGCGCAATCGTCTTGACGCAATCCAGACACGCCTCGGGCAGATCGATCTTCAACTCCTGTCACGCCACCAGGTAGAAGTCGAGCAAGCTGAACTCGACGAGGTCGTCATCGCCATTGGGAACCGGCTTTCCGAACTTCAAGTGACTATCAAGGCCTTGAGTGATCGCCTCGCGGCGGCTGAAACGTCGGAATCACATCTCAAACGAGCCGAGACCCGCATCGCGCGGCTTGAGGAACAGTCGACCAGCGCCACCGCTGAAAAGTCGAAGACCGAGGGAGCGCTACGGGAACTGCTCGCCCTCACTGGCCGAGAGGCCGAGATCACAAAATCGCGCGACGAGCAGCGAGCTTGGCGGGTCAAGGCGGACAGATTCTCAGCCACCCTTTCGGCGCGTCAACCGCTTCTCGCGAGGGTCAACGAACTCGAACGCGAACTCAGTAACGCCCATTCGGAGTTAGAGCAGCGCCAGGCTCTCGCGACACAATCCGCGGGAACCTTGCGCGAGCGTCTCGCTCAGATCGAGGGGTATGCTGCCGCAGCTGAAAAGCTCAAAGAAGTGCAGGCAGATCAACATAGGAAGCTAGAACAAACACCGATTCTAGAAGGACGTCTGAAGGAATTACAGGACGAAGTGACGTCGCTAAAAGGCGAGAACTCCAGCCTGCGCGCTCGCATGGCAGAGATCAAGGAGCGCATCGAGAGCCTCAAAGCAGGCGACGCGAACTGCCCGGTCTGCCGGCGTCCGCTGGGAGTGGGTGATCATGAGCATATCCATGATGAGTGGACAATTGAGGGACGTGTTCTCGGTGACGCCTTCCGGGCCAACAAGAAAGCGATCGACGCAAGCGAGTCGGCGATCGCCGAAACCCGAAAAGAGCTAGATACGCTTCGCCAGCTCGCCCGAACGGCGGCCACCACCGACGCTCAACTCACCCAGATGAACCTGGAATCGAACGAGCGACCGAAGATAGTTTCTCAATTGGATGCTGTGGATCGAGAGGCGCGAGAACTAGCAGCAGCCCTCGCCAAGGGTTCGTTCATGACAGACCAGCGAAATGAATTGGGCGCATTACAACAGCAGTTGAACGAGATCGCCTACGATGAACACGCCCATGCCGAAGCACGAACTCGCAGCCAGCACCTGGACAAGATTGAAGAGGAATTCCGCGCCATCGAGCGGGCAAAAGCGGATATAGAGATGCGGCGCGACCAGCTCAAGGGACTGGACGCTCGCATCGCGGAGATCAACGCCGATCTCGCAGATGCCCGTCGCGACGCGACGGAGATCATCAAAAGCCTGGCAGGCATCGACGAAACCCGCAAAAATCACGATTCATTCGTCAGCGAGTTCGACAAACTCTCCAGAACCCTAACTGAGATGGAACAGCGGCGCGGCAGCCTTCGGCGCACGTATTGAAGAGCTGGAAGAACTCGATCTAGAGCACAAGTCGCTGACTTCCGAATCGAAATTGCTATCGGCCGAGTCCGACGCATACGACGAGCTCTCCACCGCCTTCGGCCGCAATGGCATCCAGGCAATGGTGATCGAAAACGTATTGCCAGAACTCCAGGATGAAGCCAACCGCATCCTCGAACGAATGACGACGAAACAGCTGGAGGTTGAATTTCGAACGATGCGGGCTGCCGTTTCGTCAGACTCCACGATCGAGACGCTCGATATCATCATCCGAGATGAATCCGGACGCCGAGACTATCAACTCTTCAGTGGCGGGGAAGCATTTCGCATCGACTTCGCAATCCGAGTCGCGCTCAGCAAACTCCTCGCGCGCCGGGCCGGCGCGTCCGTAGACACCCTCGTCATTGACGAAGGCTTCGGGTCGCAAGATCAGCAGGGCCGCGACGGATTGATCGAGGCGTTGCAGAGTGTGACCAGAGACTTCGCCCTAATACTGGTGATCACGCATGTTGATGAACTGCGCTACCAGTTCCCAAATCGCATTGAGATCGTCAAGACAGATGCCGGTTCGCGTGCTACGTTGATATAAGAACCCGCCTAATCCAACCGGAAGGATGACACAATGGCAACCATCGCTCCGGCTCCTCGCATATCGGAACGACCGTCGATCCAGGCCAGCCGATTCGCGGCAGCATCCGGACATTATCTCGCGACTGAAGCCGCTATGCGAATGTTCCGAGTCGGCGGCAACGCCATCGACGCCGGTGTTGCCGCGGGGATCTGTATCGACGTCCTCCTGCCCGACCTCTGCAACTTTGGCGGGGTCGCGCCTATCATCGTCTTTCACAAGGAATCGGGCGATCTCGTTTCCATCAGCGGCCTCGGGAAGTGGGGCCGATCCACATCGCGAGAGCGTTTCGTGACCGAAGAAAACGGCGACATCCCCGTCGGAGTCAAACGTTCCATCGTACCTGGCGCGCCCGACGCCTGGCTCACTGCGCTCGCTCGCTATGGCACCTTGACCTTTGCTGAAGTCGTCCAACCCGCGATCGAGCTGGCGGAAGGCGGATTCGTCGTCTATCCGTCCCTGGCGAGAAATCTTGGCCAGGCGGTGGACAATCTGGCTGGCTGGTCTTCCAGTTCTGAAATTTTCCTCAAAAATGGGGCACCATACCGGGCCGGAACGATCCTCAAACAGCGCGACCTTGCGCGCACCTTCAAACGTATGATCCGCGCCGAAGAGGCTTCCGGCGGCGGACGACCAGCCGGTATTGAAGCAGCCAGGGATGAGTTCTACCGCGGCGACATAGGCCGCGAGATCGCTGAGTATGTTCAGGCTAACGGCGGCACTGTCGACGAGAATGATATGGCCGATTTCCGGAGCACGATCGAAGAGCCACCATCGGTGAACTTCGAGGGCATCGACGTATACGTATGTGGGCCGTGGTGCCAGGGGCCGGTGCTTGCCGAGGCGCTCAATATCCTCAAAGGGTTTGATCTGACGCGGGATGGGACACAATTCCGCCGACTACATTCACATCTGTCACTGAAACTCTCAACCTCGCATTCGCTGATCGGGAATATCACTACGGTGATCCGGAACAGGTTCAAGTGCCGCTCGAACGATTGCTGTCCATGGCCCATGCGGAACGCCGCCGGGCCACGATCGATCCCTCCCGCGCCTTCGGGCAGATGCCGCCATCCGACGGAGTGTCGCGACACTGAGCGCAATGCGCCAGGGATCTGCTCTGCATGCAAACGTCGAGAAAGACACCTCTTATGTTTGCGCGATCGATGCAGACGGCAATGCCTTCTCGGCTACGCCGAGCGACGGCGTCGGGAGCACGCCGATTATCCCGGGCCTGGGGCTGATCTGTTCTGGCCGTGGTTCGCAATCATGGCTGGAGGAAGATCATCCGTCGGCCGTTGCACCGGGAAAACGACCGCGGCTGACGCCCAATCCGGCGATGGCATTCCGAGATGGTCAACTCCTGATGCCCTTTGGGACACCCGGTGGCGACATGCAAAGCCAGTCGATGCTGCAAACATTCCTCAACCTCTTCGTCTTCAACATGGACGTTCAGCAAGCGATCGAAGCGCCACGCTTCGGCACATTCTCGTTCCCGAACTCGTTCTGGCCACACGAATACCTGCCGGGCAAACTGAGGCTCGAAGCACGCATCGCCGCGAGTATCGGCGAAGATCTCGTTGATCGTGGGCACGACGTCGAATGGTGGCCCGAGTGGACCCGCGCAACCGGAAATATGTGCGCCATCGTCGTTGATCACGACGAGAAAACGCTTACTGCCGGCGCAGATGCGCGCGCCGAGGCGTACGCAGCAGGCTGGTAGGCCCGGATCGGTCAGCCCAGATCGGAATCAGAACGGTAGACCCCGTCCGTACGCCCCTGCCTGTAAAATAGTCGCAGCAGCGGAAACTCGTCGCACGATTGGACTAATGCCACGTCTACTCCCGCACGCAGGCAGTATCTGTCGCTGAAGCAGCAACACCCGGGCGTTGTGCTCTTCTTCCGGATGGGCGATTTCTACGAAACGTTCGACGACGATGCCGAACTGATTTCAGAGGTCCTTGATATTGCACTGACGTCGCGTGAGATGGGACGCGGCAACCGCATTCCGATGGCCGGCATCCCCTATCACTCCGCCGATGGCTATCTGCGAAAACTACTTGACGCCGGACACCGCGTGGCCCTCGCGGAACAGACAAGCGAACCGACGGGACATGGCATCGTCGACCGCGAGGTGACAAGAATCGTCACGCCGGGCACGCTGACATCCCCCGAACTCCTGACCGGCACCGATAGCACCTTCATCGCGGCGCTATTGATCGAGAATCAGCGAGCTGGCATCGCTTTCGCTGAAGCATCAACAGGCGAATTCGCCACCGCCGAAATCCATGGCAACGACGCGCCGATCAACGAACTCGTATCGCGCGAGCTATTGCGCATACAACCCTCAGAGTTGGTCATTCCGCCCGACACTGATGTAGCAACTATCATCGACACGGTGGGTCTCGTTGAGTCAGAGTTGGAATCAAGATTCTGGCGCATGGACGAAGCTTCGGAAACGCTTTTCGAGCACTTCGGTATTCCGTCGCTGGAACCTTTCGGGTGTGACGAACTGCCGCTTGCAACGCGCGCAGCAGGCGCGTTGCTGGCTTACCTCCAACGCACACAACTCAATAAGCTGCGCCAGATCACAACCCTCTACACGTACACCACCTCGGCTTTCATGGGACTTGACAGGCAAACGCGGCGCAATCTCGAGATCGACGCATCTTCCTCAAAATCCGGTGGACCAACGCTTCTGTCCACGATGGAAGCAACCCTCACGCCCGGTGGTAAGCGACTTTTCCATCGCTGGCTGGGACAACCGCTGCTGTCGCGGGCTGCCATAGAAGATCGCTATGACGGCGTGGAATGGTTCCTGGAAAATCCCCTCATCCGCGGTGAAATCCGAAGCCGTCTACGCGGTTTGGCAGATATTGAGCGGATCATCAATCGCGTCGTCAACCGACAGGCAGGTCCTCGGGAAGTTGCCCGCCTCGGTGCGGCTCTCAATCAGAATCCTGTGATATTGGAGTCGTTGAACAGACCAGATCGGCCGTCACTTGTCGCACCTCCACTCGATTGCTCGGCAATCGCCAACGAGATCGAACGCGCCGTCGGCGACGATCCTCCAGCATATCTCGGAAACGGCGAATCGATTCGAGCGGGTTACCACGCAGAACTCGACGGGCTGCGACAGACGTTGCGCGCCGATCTGGACTTTATCGCCAGTCTGGAGAGCCGCGAGAAACGGGCGACTGGCATAGAGCGCATGAAGGTGGGCTTCAATAAGGTCTTCGGTTACTATCTCGAAATTTCGAATGCGAATCGCCAGCCGATTCCCGACCATTACATTCGCAAACAGACACTGGTCAATGCTGAGCGATACATCACGCCGGAACTGAAAGAGGCCGAGCAGCGAGTCTCCTCTGCCGAGGAACGGATTACGGCTGCCGAAGCAGAAGCATTTGACGCGCTCCTCGGCGAAATTGCGTTCGAAGCAGACTCCATCCGGGAGAGCGCACGCCGGATCGCCGTTATCGATTGTCTTGCTGGACTGGCCGAAAATGCCGCCAGCCGGGGTTACGTCCGCCCTGAAATCGTCGAAGATGCCGCGATTCTTGAAATTTCTCGCGGCCGCCACCCGATCGTTGAACAGGAACAGACCGGCGGTGCGTTCATCCCGAACGACACCAGGCTTGGCGGGGACAACGGCTATCTGGCGGTCATCACCGGCCCTAATATGGCCGGGAAATCGACATATTTGCGGCAGGTCGCGCTGCTCGTACTCCTCGCTCAAATCGGCTCCTATGTGCCTGCCGAGAGCATGAAGTTAGGAATCGTTGATCGTATCTTCACCCGTATCGGGGCTCAGGACGATCTGGCCAGCGGCCAGTCGACCTTCATGGTCGAAATGCTGGAAACGGCGACGATCCTCAACCATGCCACAGACCGCTCGCTGGTTATTCTCGACGAGATTGGTCGCGGAACGAGCACCTATGACGGACTCGCGATTGCGACCGCCGTCATCGAGTACATACACAACACACCGCGCCTTGGCTCCAACACCCTTTTTGCAACGCACTACCACGAGCTCACCAGCCTGGCCGACACGTTACCGGGCGTCAGGAATTACCGGGTCGACGTGTTGGAATCGGGCGACGAGATCACTTTTCTCTATCGCGTTGTGCCAGGCGGAGCGGATCGCTCATTTGGTATCTACGTCGCTCAACTGGCGGGCATGCCGCGAGCGGTCGTCCGCCGTGCCGAAGACATATTATCCGAATTGGAACGGGAAAATGGTCGAGATTCGGCCACGGAACGCCGGGTAATATCCGAGAACGGTGCACCGCTGCAAATGCAGCTCTTTGGCGCTAATCACCCTGTTCTTGAGCGACTGCAAGAACTCGAGCTCGATGCGATATCGCCGCTCGAGGCAATCACACGCCTCTACGAGTTGCAGAAGCTATCGAAAAAAGGCTAGGCCACGTCTCGGAAAGCTCGGAAGGGTTGTCATTTCGACCAGAGGGAGAAATCTCAGTGGTACGCTGCACCGGCGCTTGACTGAGATTTCTCGCACCCGCTGAGGCGGGTACCCGCCCGAAATGACAGCCTTTGGGACATCGCCTATTCCGAATCACGCTCCCGGAATTTAGATGAACGTTTCGCCTCGATAAATCGGACTTTCGAGATCCCACACTTGACGCAGTTCGTTCATCGTCGAGCGTAGCTCCTCGGTATCCTGAAACGCCTGGCGCGCTTCTTTCGAGGCATAGCGGAAGACGACGAGGTACATATCGGGTTGATCGTCGAGTCGCGCATAGTCGACTGAGATAATGCCCTCGATAGGTCTAAAGCGATCAGCAGCGGCGACGAGCAATCGATCCACCTGGGAGGTCATCCCCGGCTTGGCCCGCCAAACATCTACTACGACATAACCTGCACGTTCCGCCACGCTCCGCCTGCTTTCGATTAGCTGTACCGAACCTACGAGATACCGCCTTTTGCTATCATAGCCTCTGTGATTGCTTGGAACTTTAGCAATTGGTCCCGCTCTCAATCGTTCGATCTGGAAATCCGGAGACTTTGAAATAGACCTCCAAAGCGCATTTATCGATCTCCTCCGAAATTTGCTGACAATTCTCTGGCTCGCCATCATCGGACGAGCCATACTGTCATGGTTTGACCGAAGTATGCAGAATCCGATTTCCCAGGCTTTGTATGCCATCACCGAACCGTTTATCGCACCGATTCGGCAGTTCATGCCGCGTACCGGATTCATCGATTTCTCGCCTTTAATCGCGATTCTCATCATTTACGTGCTGCGGACAATCCTCGCCGGCGCCTAGCAGAAAGCTGCGCCTGCAATGCTCGATTGCATTTCTCGTTCGGGAGATTTATTCAGGCAGATTTGGCCAACGCGAAACCATCGCCATGATAGCGATGCGCGCCTGGAAATTGCGGTCGAGATCATCCGCAGCTCGGCGCGTTGCTCGCAACGCCGAGGTTATCTGGCCCGGGCTAAATTGCAGCGCGAAGCGTTGGACCGCGTCCCGCATGAAGGGATAGGCTTCGCCGTCCGGTACTCCAGCATGCACCAGCAAGGCATCACGCCATAGACCGGCGCAATGTTCTAGAAGAGCGAACGTTCGATCTCGCTCTTTTGTGTGATTCGCCGCGATCGGACCTGCAAGTCTGAGGCGACCCAGTGGTTCGCTCAGGTAGCCGAACGCTTCAGTCACGTCGGTCTGCCACTTTTCAAGCGCTTCGGGATCATCGACGAGGTCGAATGCCGTCGCAATCCGCCCTCGCGCTATCGCGGCAATTGCGACCGCTTTGTCATCCTGGACCCCACGCTCGCGGAGGGCCGAGACGATCTCCGCCTTCGGAACGAGGCCAAGCTGGATCAGCTGGCAACGCGAACGAATCGTTTCAGGTATCGCTTCAAGGCTGGTCGTGACGAGGATGATCACAGCTGATCCAGGCGGCTCTTCAAGTGTTTTCAGGAATGCGTCCGGAGCTGAGATTGACAATCGGTCGGCGTCATCGACGATCTGCACCTTCCAGCGGCTAAGGACCGGACGCGAAACGATATCCTGCCGCAACCAGCGCACAGCTTCGATTGAAAGGCGTTGGCGCACCCCACCAGCGCGATTTCCGATGAGCGTCGCCTGCCATTCGACATCAGCAACAGTCAGATCTGGATGTGTACGGCGTTCACGCTCTCGCGAAATACGCCGGCACGAGTCACACTCGCCGCAGGCTATACCGTCGTCCCGTTTGAGACACATCAATGCCCGTGCGAGTTCGAGCGCGAGAGTCGTCTTTCCAACACCTTCAGGCCCGGCGATCAGATAAGCGTGTCCAACTCGTCCGGATTCGATTGCGCCCCGTAGCCGGTCGACTGCTTCAGCGTGACCGACGATATTCCAGTGTGCGGAAGCAAGCATCAGGAACCTGAGACCTTGATCTTCTTCTTTGGGCGGGATGGTCGGGCGCCTGATGTTTCAAATCGGGTGCCGACGGACAAGAGCTTGACGATCTCGCTTCGATCATCGTTTCCTAGCTGTACCTCTGATCCGATTTCACGGCTCAGATCATAGAACTCGGAAATGTGAACAACAGTCGATTCAGGATCTTTCATTTCGATCTGAACGTTCTCGGCCACAAAGAGAATGACACCCTCAATCTCTCCCGGAATCGCTTCCTGATCGAAGAGTGTTTCGAGGCAATCCATCTGAAGTTCATTTTCGACGGTTGGATTGCCAAGACTTGGCGCGCCAAGATTGAAGAATCGCAGAAAGATGAGCGTATGCTGGCGCCAACGCTTTCCCTCGACGGTGATGCGACCTGTCACATCCTTCGGAGTGATGACCAGAACACCACCGGGCGTTACCAGAACATGCTCGGGTGAGTTAGTACCCAATTCAGGATAATGGATCAGTGCGAATCGATCACTGAGTTTCGCCAGGGTCGCATCGATAACTTCATCGAGCCTCGGCTTGCGTCGCCATTTGCTGTATTGCTGTGTTCCATAGATGAACGTGAAAAAGCCGAATATCAGCGCAATATAGGAGACGATGACGATATTTGCGGAGGGACTGACGAAAGGGGTAATTACGGCGCTGGCAAGCAAAACGATACCGACTCCGACGAACAGCCGGGTCCGACGTTGACGTTTCTCGATGTAACCGATATTTCGATGAACTCGCAACGACTAGCCGCCGTCTCTGTCTACAATTACGGACAAATATCGTGACTAGCATGCCACAAGAAACCGCTGGCTGGTAAGAAAGTTCGAGTCGCATTGATCTCCATCGTTATCGTGCATTGGAATACACCTGACCTGTTGCGCAACTGCCTCATGTCTATCAAGCGCACTCATCCTGCCTCGCTCCCAGACACGATCGTCGTCGATTGCAAATCCAGCGATTCAAATATCTCCGGTCTTATCAGTCACTTCGAATGTGTAAGACTGGTCCAACTTCCTGGCAACGACGGTTATGCGGCTGGATGCAACGCTGGCGCAGCTCTGGCGAGTACTGAAACGATCCTTTTCCTCAACGCCGACACCGAAATCCTTCCCGGTGCAATCTCTGCGCTTTCCAGCTGCTTCGACCTTAATCCGCGAGTTGGGCTCGTATGCCCCCTTGCTGCTCAACCCGGACAATTCGCTCCAGTCAAGCGGCTATGCATTCCCGGGGGCCGCGAACATCATTTGCGATCTGCTTCCTGTTCCTGACCGCTTTCGGGCGTCAAAGTTCAACGGCTGCGTCGATGCCGGGAATTGGTATCACCCGTATGCCGTCGATTACGCTCTTGGCGCAGCCCTGGCTGTTCGAACGTCGGCCCTCAGGGAAATCGGGGGTTGGGACGAGAACTACGGAATGTACTCGGAAGAGATCGATCTGGCGCGTCGACTGGAATCTTCAGGCTGGGCGAGGTTGATCGAACCGCGAGCACGGATCACGCACGTTGGCGGCGCTTCGACCAGCCAGCGCGCTGTTGCGATGAAAGCCGCGCTTTGGCGGAGCCGGGGGCGCTACCACCGTCTCTGGTCTGGCGGCGGCAGACGTCTGATGCTGCGTGCCATTGTTGACGTTGCGACCCGCATCGGGAACGAACGCGAGGACGGAAAAACAATTCGTGAAGCTTTCGCATCCGGACTGAGTCTATGACGCTCACGGCCGTCATCCTGACCTACAACGAAGAAACACTTCATCGGCGCTTGTCTCGAGTCACTTCGGGCGGTTACGGACGATGTCATCGTGCTCGATTCGCATTCGACAGACTGCACCCGAGAAATCGCAAAATCACTCGGAGCCCGCGTTCGTAGAACGTGAGTGGCATGGGTTTGCGTCGGCACGAAACGCTGCGCTCGAACTCGCGCGTTCGCTCAGATTGGGTGCTCTTCGTGGATGCAGACGAACGCGTGCCGTCGTCCCTCGCAGACGAGATCGACGATTCCCTCAGTCGGGCGCCGGAAGACGTAAGCGGGTTCTGGATACCGCGAAAGAACGTGATCTGCGGAAGGATCATGCGAGGAGGAGGATGGTGGCCGGACTACCAACTGCGGCTTCTTCGATCAGGGTGCTGCGAGTATCAAAAAGACCGTGAAGTGCACGAGTTCGCTTCATGCACAGGCTCGACGCTAGCGCTCAACAATCCGCTCGTCCATCTCAATTATCGAACCTGGCGTGAATTTGCGAGAAAGCAGTTCAACTACGCTAGACTGGCCGCTGACACTTCATCACCCGTTCGAGCCCGTTCATTGGTTGGCTCTCCCGTGAGGACCTTCTGGCGTCACGCCGTCGCTGAACGCGGCTATTTAGACGGACCCGCTGGACTGACCGCAGCCGCACTAGTGTGTGCGAGCGACGCATACCGAGTCTGGTCGGTTCTACGGTCTAGCTCGTGACCGATTCACCGGTTCGCGTCTCCGCGATCGTCGTCAGCTACAACGTCGCGGATCTTCTCGTTGATTGCTTGAAGTCGTTGGAAGCCGCACGAATGAGCGGCGATCTGGACGAAATCATCGTCATCGATTGCTCAAGCTCGGACCGTAGTGTCGAAGCAGTGCAGCGGAACTTTCCGAACGTCACGCTCGACATTGTGCCAAACAGGGGTTTCGGTGCGGGCGTAAATGCAGGTTTCGAGCGTGTGAGCGGGGATGCGGTGCTGATTCTTAATCCAGATACCGTCGTTTGCCCAACAACCATCCCCAAATTGTCGAACGCACTTTTTGCAAACGAGGGCACTGGAGTAGTGGGACCTAGACTGATCTATCCGGATGGGACATTGCAATCTTCACGCCGCAGGTTTCCACGCACGTGGACGCCTGTTTTCGAGAGCACGATCTTCGAAGAATGGTTCCCTGCGAATCCGTGGGTGCGCCACTACAGGATGCTCGATCCCGAATCGAGTGGCCAGCCAACCGGGCAGCCGGTCGATTGGCTTGTCGGCGCTGCCTTAATGGTCAAACGTGAGATGCTCTCGCAAGTTGGCGGCTTCGACGAGTCGTTTTTCCTCTATGGCGAAGAACTCGAGTGGTGTTATCGAATACGCCGTCATGGCTGGACTATTCGCTTCGTCCCCGATGCCACCATCGTCCACCACGAAGCCGCGAGCACAAGCCAGGACAGACTCGCGAGCCGGCTTGAATTCGATCGAGGCCGCGTGCGCGCCCAGCGGATTATCCACGGCTCCCGGGTAAGCCGTCGAACAGCTCGCCTACTCAGGCTAAACTTCGCAATTCAGCTCGCACGAGAAGGGCTGAAGTGGATCGTGGGACATCGCCGCGAACTTCGGAGGAGACGCATCACCCAATACTGGGAACTCTTGAGATCGAGACTTGATGACTGAGGATCAACACTACGTTCTGTATGTTACCGGTGAATACCCGCCTCATCGGGGCGGCATTGCCGACTACACCTACCGGCTTCGGAATGAGATCGAAAATCTCGGCTTCGGCACCTATGTCCTGACATTAGAAGGCGCTGAAGGGCCGGGTGTGATCACAATCGGGAGCTGGAGTTGGCCGGTAGCGCTCCAGATTCGTGAGATCGCAGACCAGAATCGCATCGATATGATCCATATACAGTATCAAGCTGGAGCATTTGACATGCACCCAGCCGTCAATGCCTTGCCGACGACGCTCTCAGCCTGGCTACGCCTGCCCGTGCTGACAACGTTCCACGACCTGAGGGTACCGTATCTCTTTCCGAAAGCCGGGCGTCTACGCAATGCCGTCATGCTGCGTATGGCACGCGCATCCCGCAGGGCCATTGTGACGAATCCGGGCGACCAACGCGTTCTAGAACACGCCGAGATCCGGACGCACCGGATCCCTCTTGGACCCAGCCTGCCGGACCCAAGCACCTCCGACACGCCTCGAAATAGCATCAAATCCATCGGATACTTTGGCTTTCCGTCGCGAGAAAAGGGTCTACTTGATCTCCTCGGCGCCCTCGGTCGTTTCGATGCCGCCCGTAGACCCAAACTCGTCCTGGTCGGCGCCCCCCAACCAGATAGTGGAACTCATCAATATCTCACTGCGCAAGAAGTCTATGAATACGCGGACGAGCTCAATGTTGAACTGGAAATCACCGGCTATCTACCGCCTCAGGAGGCGAGCGACAAACTAGCTGGTTGTACCGCCTTGTCTCTTCCCTTTCCAGAGGGAGCATCTCAGCGGAGCAGCGCGCTGATCGCCGCTCTCAATCTCGGACGTCCGGTTGTCACGACTGCGAGTGACCTCCGTAGCGACCTCGACGGTCTCACCGATCTTCCGCAGCTTTTGTCAGCGCCTGCCGGCGACATCGACGCGCTTTATCGCGAAATCAACCGCGCATTGAACCAGGACTTCGAGGCGGCATCACTTCCGGTCGAATATAGCTGGCCCGCGATTGGCCGGGCTCACGCAAAACTTTACAATGAGGCTCTGAGCGCCAGCGGCAATCGCGAATGAAGGTCCCGTCCCGATCGAATTTCCCGGAAGAAGACACGCTTCGCGCGCTGGGAACATGGCTGCATTGGTGTCTGCTCGCGCTAATCGTCGGCATTGCGGGTTATCTCCGCTTTACGATGCTTCGTCAGCAAAGTTTGTGGTTCGACGAGGCGGACATCGTAGTGCGTGCCCAACGCCCGTGGTCGGACGTCTTCCGAACGTTTACGGCACAGGGTGAAAATGGGCCGCTCTACAACGTGCTGCTCGCTGCCTGGGTCCGTGTTGCCGGAATATCTGAATTTGCCGTCAGGTTCCCTTCGGCAGTGGCCGGGGTACTCGCGATTCCAGCGATCTATCTGCTCGGGCGCCGCCTTGCTGGCCCGCAGGCAGGCCTGGTTGCGGCCGCTCTACTCGCGATATCTCCTTATCACATCTGGTATTCCCAGGAAGCCAAGATGTACTCGATCGTCGCCCTGCTGGCGATCGTTTCAACGCTCCTACTTGTCGAAGCGCTTGCATCCGGCAAGCGGCTCTACTGGGTGAGCTACGTCCTCGTCACAACCGTCATGTTTTACACCCACGTTGCGTCTGTCCTGGTCTTCGGCGGGCAGGCGATGTTCGTTCTCGTCAGCATCCGCAGGTGGAAGTGGCAGTTACGTGCCGTCCTCATTGCATTTGCTGCACTTACCCTGCCGTATATCCCGATTGCACTCTGGGCACTCAAGGTTGTCGGTGGAGACGTACCTACCTGGCAAGTTGATGTTTCATTGGTTGAAGCACTCCGCCGAATCGGAATCCGCTTCGCCACCTTCCGTAGCACTCCCGGCGTTGAATTTCGGGCTGGCTGGCTTTATTTCCTGGTTGCTGCGGGCACGGCGATCTGGATGCTGATTCGATCTTCCAGACGGACCGTCGGCCTGCTGCTCGTAAGCCTCACTGCTGTGCCTGTCTTCGGCATCTGGTTCGTCTCGCTCAGGAATTCGGTCTTCTCCGACCGCTACGTGATAGGCGCGCTTCCGGCTTACCTCGTACTCATCGCAATAGGCCTATCCCAACTCGCGCGCGACCGCCGCGGCTTCGTTCCCGTACTTCTCCTGAGCACTATTCTCGTCGCCTACACCTGGGTTCCCGTGTCCGACGTCAACCGCTCGACGATCGCGCAAAAGGAAGACTGGCGCAGCGCCTACGCCAGGGTGGCCGAGCACGCGGAACCAAATGACGTGTTCCTGATCCACCCGGGCTACATGATCAGTACCCTGGCATATTACGGTCAACGCGACGCCAGACTTGGCGGTCACCCGGTCGCTACGATCCCTTCCTTCTCTCCAGATTGGATGACCAGGGAGGTGATGATCGACATGCTGCGGAAGGACTTCGGAGAATTCAATCGCATCTGGTTGATCGAATCCCCCGATCGAGTACCCCTTGAAGATCCCAACGATGAGCTCGAAAACTGGTTGAACGACACCGGTGTTGTTCTCTACGAAGAGCAGGTTAACGGTGCGCGCGTCGTGCTGTACGAGCTGCCCAATGGCTGGTGACAAGCTGGCCGGATGTAAGATTATCCAGCGTATCTGAGGCATGGATAAGAGGATGCAAGAATGAGCCTTACGGCTGCATACGGCGGTCCAAAATGGTCACCGCGAACAAAGCCGCTACGGGACGAATTACCGGACGTCTGGGGCGACTGGGGAGTTGGTTCGGAACACGGACGGCTGCGCGCGGTTCTCCTCCGTCGGCCCGGCCCTGAGCTTGACGGTGTCACCGACTTTGACGCAATGCAAATGCGTGAAGATCTGAATCCAGATCTGGCCAGGCAACAGCATGACGCGATGGCCGATGCGTACGAGTCTCTTGGCGTTCAAGTCCACTATGTGGAGTCAGCACGTGCGGACAAGCCCAACGCCATGTTCATGCGCGACCTCATGCTGATGACGCCAGAAGGAGCGATTATTAGCCGCCCCGCTTCGACGGTGCGCGCTGGCGAAGAACGCTATGTTGCGGAAGCGCTCGCACGTCTCGGCGTGCCGATCCTGATGACGGTGCACGGTAACGGCACATTTGAGGGCGCAGATGTTGCCTGGGTAAACGACGATTTCTGTTTCCTGGCCGAAGGATTGCGGACAAACACCGAAGGCGCTGACCAGGTCGAACGCGTACTGCGCGAGATCGGTGTCAGCCAGGTCGTTCGCGTCCAACTACCCTGGGGAGCGATGCACCTGGACGGGCTTTTGAGCATCATCGACAACGATCTCGCCGTCGTCTGGCCGCGCAGGACTCCATTTGCGGTTGCGAAAGCACTACTCGACAAGGGTTTCAAGCTCATCGAAGTCGATGACGAGTTCGAAGCACACCACCGGCTACCGATGAATCTCGTCGCGGTGGCACCCGGCAAGGTGCTCATGCCGACCGACGCGCCAGACATGCGTGAAAAATACCGTCAGGCGGGCGTCGACTGCGTTGAGGTCGAGGTCAGTGAGTTGATCAAAGCCGGCGGAGGCATTCACTGCATGACCGGGTTCCTACGCCGCGATCCACCAGAGTAGAAGGTCCGGATCTAGCGACATGCTGCTCGAGCTCACCATCCGTAATTTCGCTGTTATCCGGGAAACGCGCATCGAATTCGGACCCGGACTCAACGCGTTGACCGGTGAAACAGGCGCCGGTAAATCGATCGTCCTCGACGCCCTTGGTGCTGTGCTGGGAGAACGAACGTCGCCGGCGGTTGTACGGACGGGCGAAGAACGCGCGTATGTCGAAGCGATCTTCGATCTATCCGAAAATGCACTCTCAGAAGATTTTTACAGGCGACTCGAAGCACTCGGGATCGAGCTTGATCCGAGCGATCCACTCGTGTTGAGTCGGGATATTACCGCAAGTCGCTCGACTGCGCGCATAAATGGCAGGGCACTGACGGCAGGCGCATTGACCGAGATTGGCGAGCTGCTCGTCGATATTCACGGCCAGAGCGACCATTTGTCGCTGTTGCGCCCGCAAGCCCAGATGGAAATACTCGACAGTTTCGCGGCTGCCTCCGCTATGCGCGTAAAAGTCAGGACAGCCTACGAGCAGTGGCAGGCGATTCGGCGAAGAATTTTCGCATTCGAGAGTGAACGGCGAGTACAGGCGCAACGGATTGACCTGCTCAGATTACAGCTCAATGAGATTGAGCTGGTGGAACCGATTGCCGGTGAGTACGAAGAACTCGAGAGCGAGCAGCGGCGTCTGACTTACGCCGCCCGCCTCCTGTCTCTCGCGGAACAAACCAGGATCGCCTTTGAGGGCACCGAAGGGGTAGACGGAATCGAATCCGGCGCACTCGACCAGCTTCGATCAGCCGAATCGGCGTTGGCCGACATGTCGCGGCTCGACCCGGCTACCGAGACCTACCTGCGCCAGCTTCGTGACGCGCTGTATGCCCTGGACGAACTGTCTACCGACCTGAGGGGCTATCTCGACCTGGTCGACATTGATCCGCAACGGCTCGATTTCGTAGGAGAGCGCCTGCAGGCATTTCGAGAATTGACCCGCAAATACGGAAGCACTATCGAGGAAGTACTCGATTACGCCGCTCGCATTCGTTTAGAACTGGAAACACTCGAAGGCGAGGCGACGAACATTGACGACCTGCGGGCTGAGGAATCACGTCTGGAACAGGCATTAGCAAGACTCGCTTGCGAACTTTCCCAACGGCGTCTGGATGCTGGATCCGAACTGGCGAGAAGGGTCGAATCTACAATCGCCGAATTGAACATGGGAAATGCTCGCTTCGAAGTCGAGGTAAGGCAGCGTGAAGATCCGTCTGGTATAGACGTAGGGAGCCGCCGTCTGGCCGTCGACGAGAGCGGCATCGATTCCATTGCATTTCTCCTGGCCGCGAACCCTGGCAGCGCCCCGCAGCCACTGGCCCGTGTCGCTTCCGGCGGAGAAACGGCGCGCCTGATGCTCGCGCTCAAATCGATTCTCTCCGAAGCAGACGCAACGCCGACGCTCATCTTTGATGAGATCGATGTCGGCATTGGCGGCAGAAGCGGTCAGATTGTTGGCGAAAAGCTCTGGAGTTTGACAAGCAACCATCAGGTCATCGTAATCTCCCATCTTCCTCAGGTGGCAGCATTTGCCGACCGCCACACGACGATGGTCAAGCGGGATGTCGACGATCTGACCGAGACGACCGCCGAGCCACTTGCGCATGACACCAGCATCGACGAAATCGCGACAATGTTCGACGGTAAACCGGTCTCGCCGGAGTCGAGAGCCAGCGCAGAGGGGCTACTGCGAAGAGTTAATAGCTGGAAAATGGATCACGCCAGGGTCCAGGGGAGCTCAGTAAGCGGTTGATATACTCAATCGAAATACGAACTCAATCGATTGGAACATAGTCTTGGATATGAATCGCTTGATGCAGCAGGCTCAAAAAGCGGCCCAACAGATGCAATCGGCCCAGGAAGAGCTTGCCTCGGAAGTGATCGAAGGCAGCGCCGGCGGCGGCATGGTCACGGTTGTGATGAATGGTTCGCGGGACATTCAGTCCGTCAAGATCTCGCCCGATGTCGTCGATCCCGACGATGTTGAGATGCTCGAGGATCTGATCTTGGCCGCGTTGCAGGACGCTGGAACAAAGGCCGAAGAACTGACCGCCAGCAAGCTCGGCAACCTGGGCCTGGGCGGTTTGAATATCCCCGGCCTCACCTAAACTACACTCCGCGATCCGCGAATCAGGCACTTCAAGTGTCTGATTCGTCGGTCTCGCGACGGCAACTACAGACGGAGATTTGGAGTCGCAGCGCTGCCAGCAACTGCGGCTTCAATGACGTCCGAGAGAATCGCGCTCGCCGTCGGGTCTGGTCCCGCACCCTGACCGTGCAGCCAGACCGGACCAACGCGATCGCCCACGATCTCAACCGCATTGAAGTTTCGTACCACCCGGGAAAAAAGATCGTCATTGGAAACGAATGTCGGCTCGACCTGGAGCCGCAAGCCACCATCCTCGCCGAGTTGCGCCGAGGCGATCAGGCGGATCGTTCCGTTTCTCGAACGCGCTTCCTCGAAATCGGCGAGGCTGACGCCGCTTATTCCGGTAGTCTCGACCTGGTCGGGATGGAAATAAGCGCCGGCTATCATCGAGCCGAGTATTGCGATCTTGTTGGCGGCGTCAAAACCCTCAACATCCGCCGTCGGATCCGGTTCGGCGTAGCCCAGTTCCTGTGCGCCTTGAAGCGCGGTCGCATAGTCGCAGCCCTCATCCTCCATGCGATGCAGGATGTAGTTCGTCGTACCGTTGAGGATGCCCCTGACACTCACTACACGATTGTTGGTCAGAATCTGTCGGAGACTCACGACGAGCGGAATTCCACCACCAATACTGGCTTCAAACAGGATGGCGGCATCTCCGTCGCGTGCAGCTGCCAGAATGGCCGGCAAATTCTTCGCCAGTGCTTCTTTATTCGCCGTCACAACATGCTTGCCCTGGGCCAGAGCGCGGATCATGAGCTCCGCCGCCGGTTGTGCCCCGCCCAGCGTTTCAACGACGATGTCAACATCTTCGCGATCGACGACGCCGAAGCCATCGGACGAAACCAGCGCGGGCTCGATTCCTGCCGCAAGAGCCTGTTCCGGACCGCGATCCATAGCGGCCACCAGGTTGAGTTGAATTCCGGTTGATTCAGAGGCGGATGCGCCACTTGCCAGTCGCCGCGCCACCTCTCCACCGATGTTCCCTATACCAAGTACAGCTACATTGACTATCCGCGCCACGCCTCTACCCCCACATACTCATCGCGTTATCGCTTGACCATTGGGCATCGCCCTGATATCTTCGACGGGATCTTGATGCCGCCCCGCAGTCTAAACGATTGACGCGGAGCAATGCACGAAAGCGAAGATGTTGGCGATCTACGGTTTTGCGACAATTACTACGACTACTACCCCCGCCGGTTCGGCGTGGTGTAGGTCGGCCTAGGCGCAGACCCCGTCACCAACGCAGCGGACCGGCAGGAGCAAGTTGCTCCTGTTTTTTTGTTGTCTGGAATACGGAGGACGAACGTGGCAAACAAGAAGATGAATGTCGCAGTACTCGGCGCGACAGGTAGCGTCGGGCAGCGTTATGTCGAATTACTCGAGAACCATCCTAGCCTGCAGCTGGCCGAGGTATTCGGTAGCGAACGCAGCGCCGGTCGCACCTATCGCGAAGCATGCGATTGGAGAGTCAGTGCCGGCCCGTCCCAAGAAGCCGCCGACCTCACCGTCAAGCACCCTGAACAGCCCGTAGAAAGCCCTGTTGTCTTCTGTTCGCTGCCCGGCGGAATCGCTCGCGAAACCGAGCTGCGCCTTGCATCGGACGGTCACTACGTCTTCTCAAACGCGCGTGACAACCGCATGGCGGACGATGTGCCATTGATGATCCCTGAGGTGAACTGGCAGCATGCCAAAGCCATCGAACTGCAGCGTAAAGAACGCGGCTTTTCAAACGGCTTCATCGTTACGAATCCCAACTGTTCAACGATCCACCTGGTATTGGCGCTGAAGCCGATTTGGGACGCATTTGGCATCGAACGTTGTTTTGTGACGACGCTCCAGGCGAGTTCTGGTGCAGGCTACCCCGGCGTTCCTTCGCTGGACCTCATCGACAACGTCGTCCCCTATATCGGTGGCGAAGAAGAAAAGATCGAGAGCGAAACGCGCAAACTGCTGGGCGACTTCGATGGCGGCGCATTCAACTATGCGAACATTGGTATCAGTGCCCAGTGCAACCGTGTGCCCGTGCGCCACGGACATCTCGAAACGGTCAACCTGGGGCTACGGGACTCGGCCTCGCCGTCGGATGTCATCGAAGTGCTTCGGGCATTCCGTAGCCGACCGCAAGAGCTTGGTCTGCCTTCGGCTCCGCCACAACCGATTATCGTCATGGATCAGGATGACCGGCCGCAACCGGCACTCGATCGCGATGTATCAAACGGTATGGCGTCGATCGTCGGCCGGGTGAGAGAATGCAACTTGCTCGACATTCGTATGGCCGTACTGGGTCACAACACGATCCGAGGCGCAGCTGGTGCGTCAATCCTGAATGCAGAGATGCTGATGGCCGACGGATACATGAGCGCATAGAATGCACTAGACAGGCGTTACTGAACGGACGAGGCTATTCAAAGAGCCATCGACGACAGATTGGCAACACGTTGACGATCTTCGATTTCCACCGAAGGCTAACGCGACGGGCAACGCTCGCCGGACTTCTAGGATTCGTTTCGGCGCTAGCAGCAAGCTGTAGCGGACCCTTACGTCCGGAATCAGATCAGAAGGAAACAGCAACAGTTACCGGGACGGCAGGCGAATCCTCTTCATCGGATTCGCCCGCCGATTCATCACCGACCGCGACGCCCCTTGCGCCGTCCGCTCCGACTGCCATTGGAGCCGCCTCAACGAATGGCGAATCCAGCGCGAATCCTGCTGCGCTCAACCCAGCCGGTTCCTTCGGCCGCCCTGCCCCTGCATTTCACCCGTCCCTGCCACGGGAAATTCATATTCCATTCGCAGCCGTCGTCTCGCGCAAACTTCAGGTCCGCGAGATCTCCTACCAGGATCTCGTCGCGGTCTGGAACTTGCAGATCGACAACTGGCGCGAGTTGGGAGATCCCGGTAAGCAGCCCTGTTCGCCGCTATACGTTGCCGGACACCGCGATCCCCATCGATCCCTATGGCGGAGATGTCCAGGTTCAAAGCATCGATGAGATGGCGGAAGCGCTCTGGGGAGATCGAGGCGGTATCGGCATCATCCCAACGCGGGAGGTCGACCACCGCTTCCGGACGCTGAAAGTGAACGGAATCGATATTCTGCGCGGTCGCGGCGCACCGAATCCGTTGCTGCTGCAGATGTATGGCGTCCCGGAAGAGATCGCGCCGGAAACGCTATTGCCCCGCTCCCAGCCCGCCAAGACTCACGTTCGTCGGCGATATCATCTTTGGACGCTACGTCCAGAAGGCACTCGAAGCGCGCAATGATTTCGCGGCATCGTTTCCGTTCGATCGCAGATGAGCTGCAAAAGGCGGATCTCACGATCGGCGATCTCGAATGCACGTCTGTCCGATAATTTCGAACAACCGGAGCGGCTCGACCCGCAAACGTTTAGATTCAAGACGGGCACGATCACGGTCTCAGGGCTGAAACTGGCTGATATCGATGTGTTGTCTCGCGCGCAACAACCATTCCTTTGATTTCGGTCCGATCGGTATGGATGACACGTCTAGGACTCTGGATGCTGCCGGTATCAAACACTTCGGCATGGGTCAGACGCTCGAGGATGCCCGTAGACCGGTCGATTTCCACCGTAGGCGACCTCACCTTCGCATTCCTGGGTTACAACGGCATCAGCGACAGCTATGACGGTGCAACGGCGGATTCGCTGGGCACCTCGCCCTTGATCGAGGACTACGTCCGGGAAGATATCGCCCAGGCAGCGGCCGACGGTCATATCGTCGTGCCGTTCTTCCACTGGGGTATCGAATACGTCGCATTGCCTACGGACCAGCAGCGGCATTTCGCACACGTCGCGATTGAGGCCGGGGCGTCGATTGTGATCGGGAGCCATCCCCACTGGGTACAGGCCGTAGAAACGTATCAGGGGCGGCCGATCATCTATTCGCTCGGGAATTTCGTCTTCGATCAGGCATGGTCAAGGGAAACGACCGAGGGCACGATCGCCGATGTCTGGTTCGAAGGCTCCAAGGTCACAGGCGTCGATCTAAAGCCCGTGCTCATTGTTGAGGAGCATCGACCAGTGCTGCTTGACGAAGACAATGCATATCATGTGCTGGAGCGCATCTGGAGCGCTTCGGAGGAAGTACGCGGCTGGGGTTAGAGCAGACCACGAGCCCGATGTCAATTTCTCATCTGCCATTGATATATGATCAATCCGGATATGTATACTCAATGGATGAATAGGTACGCTGGCCAGCCATGTTGGGCTAGCACGAATTGATAAAGAACATTCCTCCAGAGGGGAGCGACCACCGGTGACCTATGTCATCGCTGAACCATGTATTTCAGTGAGTGATCAGTCTTGCGTTGAGGTTTGCCCGGTTGACTGTATTCATACGGATCCAAGTCAGAATCAGTATTTCATCGATCCTGATGAATGCATCGATTGCGGAGTTTGCGCCGAGGTTTGCCCGGTCGAAGCAATCTTTTTCGAGGATGACCTGCCCGAACAGTGGTCGAAATTCCTCGCAAGCAACGCCGAGTATTTCCAGTCGCGCTAACGCAATAGTGGGTTGCCTCGGCTGAAACCTATTCCTGGCCTGCAACAAGACGGGTTGTATACAGGGCATCGTCCGTAAGTAGAAGGGCGATGCCTGTACTTTCGTCGAGGACGATGTCTTTCAAGTTGCCAACTTCCATGTCAGGATCACGGGGTCTGAACTGTTGAATCAGCGTTCCATCTTCTGAGATGTGAGCAATACGTCCATCGCTCGCATTTGCCATGTAATAGCCATTTCCAACGACAACAAGCGCGCTGGCTGAATCGAACGCAGGCTCGATCTGAGGTTGAATCGAGCGCTTCCAGGTTGTTCAGGAAGAACTTCAGAATAGCTCCTTCCGGGAGCAGGACGAAGATGTTTCCATCGATCAGAATATCGGTCGCGCGCATCAACTCGTCGGTCCCCAGCCCTTGAGTCCAATCCTCAGGCGCAGATTCGTAATCCCCGCCGTTGAACTTCAGGATCTTTCCGGTTGCACCTTCGATGATGTAGAGATTCAGATCAAATACCCCGGCCGCGACGACATCGCTGGCGACTGGCGCACCTTCGAGAGATCCAAGCACCTCCCAATCCCACTCGCCACGCACTGGATCGAAGGTATATGCACGCTCAGAATCGAAGACGATCGGGCCGTCTCCGCGCCATGCGCCGCCGAGAAGCGGACCGACAACAGCACCGGCGACGGTTTCACCGGGTTGTAGGAGCTCGACGAGAGTATCCGTCGCAACCTGTACTTCGTAGAGTGCGTCAGCCAGCAGATATGTTCCGCCATTACCGCTAAACAGGATCGGAAGTGACGCGCTGGCTGATTCGGGCACGGAGCCAACTGGCTGTATGGAATCCAGACGCACCATGCGAGTCAGTCGGTCAAGATCCTGTTGCACGGACTGTAATTCGGAAGAGATCGCATCGGCCTGTGCAGACGGAGCTAGATTCTATAGCCGACTGTGCAGCGCTTTCCGCATCGACGAGTAATTGATATCGGGTAGAAAGATCGGAGGAGGCGTTAGCCCGGGCGTGAAGTGTGACGACCTCTCCCAGGCTTGAGGCTGCTTCTTCAGCGGGCGAGTCAGTAACATGCCGCCAGAGGAACAGGCCTCCGGCAGCGAGCCCAACGACAACGGAGATACCGACCAGCCCTACCATGATGCGGCCGACATCGAGCAACGGCAACGATTCCCGCACCCAGCCGAAACGACGCTTTGATTGGGCGTCGGAGAAGCGCTGAAGATGCGGAAGACCCAGCGTGCCATCATCCCTCGGGCCATGCAAAGGGTGATCACGACTTGCGACGTGCCAGACACCGACGACTGCAGCCGTCAACGTCAGGACGAATCCAAGCAGTAATTGCAGGTTAGGCAGTGCGCACCTCTACGACCATCTCAGTTCAATGCTATAGCAGATTTGATCAGCTTTTCGCCATTTGCCATGTAGCGTGTTTTCGTTATGTCGCTCAACATCCCCCAGGATATGGACACAGCGTCCGTACTATTCAGTCTGCAACCGACGCAAGTTCCCGTCAAGGTCTAGCTACGAAATCTAGCTCACGTTCCAGCCATACCCAGCTGCTGCTAGTCCTGAGCATTTCGCGGTGGCGCAGGCGCTTCGTTGAGTGGCAGATCGTCGTTGAATTCGTCAACTGGAAAACCCGGCGGCGCGATACTTGCGATAAGCGCAGCGGCCCGGTCTGCCAGCGCGAGCTCTTCGAGTTCTTCTGCAATGTGCAGCGCCCGGCTCAGATGGGCTCTGGCTTCGTCATCGCGTTGAATGTCCACGAGCAATGCGCCGAGATTGAAATGTAATCTAGCAACAGCCCGTTCGTTCCCGAGCTGCCGGCTAACATCCAGAGCCCTGCGATAATTCTCGGCAGCGCCGTCGTAGTCACCCGCGTCGTCAAGCGTTTCAGCCAGGCCAAGAAGCGCTCTGTAGCGCAAGCGTAAATCCTGCGATTGTTCTGCGAGTCGCGTTGCCTCGGTGAAATAGGGCACTGCGTGTTCCGGATCATCAATTTGCCGGTGGATTCTGCCCGTCTGGATGTTGAGCATGCAGAGCTGCTGGGCGTCATTGAATTCAGCCGCGATATTGAGGGCGCGCATCATATATTGGAGCGCTTCGTCAGACTCATCCCGATCGAGCGCCAGGCGCGCAAGAATCGGGAGGTAGTGCGCTCCGAGTTGCGGCCGCCCGTTTTCCAGAGCTATTTCTGTTGCTTCACTAAAGGATCTCGAAGCCTCCTGAGGACGGCCCTCGATGAGCGCAACCTGCCCCAGTAATCCGGCAACCTGAGCCTTGTACATAGGATTATCGAGCGAGCGGCTCAGGCGGGCGGCACGATCGATCATGTTGCGAGCATCGGACGAGCGCCGAAATCTGAGCACAGCTTCGGCCGCGCCCAGGAGCCAGTACACCTCGCTTGCCGGGTCATCTATCTCACGGCTCGTCGTTACCGCGATCTCAAACGCTTCCAGCGCCGCGTCCGCTTGGCCCTTGACCACCATGAGCGTTCCGAGCAAACCGTGGACACGAATCGACATCTTATCGTCGCGCATGCGCGCTCCAGCATCGCGCACTTCCGCAAGCGCCTTCAATGCCTCGTCGAACTGCCGGTTGTCAATCAGAATCTCAGCCAGTTCGAGTTGTGAACGTATCGCCTCAGTGGTATTACCCACAGAGGTCTCCAGTTGGATCAAATCTCGGAAATGTTGAACTGCTCCATCTGAATCTCCAAGCCGGGCTCTGGAACGCGCGAGCCCACCGAGAGAACGCGCTTCGAGAGCGAGATCCTGGTCCTCCCTGGCAAAGCGCAAAGCCAGTTCAAAGTTCGTTGCTGCCGGATGATATTCGGAAGCGTCGAGCTGCAATTCACCATGGCGCACCGCGACGCGGGCTCTGAGCCGAGCGTCTACCGTGCGATCCGACACCTCCTCCGCCTGCCGGAGAATACGAAGTGCCCCTTCGCTGTCTCCATTCTCCAGAACGATCGAAACTTGACGTAGAAGCGCTTCGACCACGAGCGAATAGAGTCCAAGGCGACGCGCTGATCGAGCCGCCCGCTGGTAGAGATCGTGCGCAACAGCGCGTTGGTCGTCGCGAAGTGCCATATCCGCCAGGAGAATCGCCGTTTCGACATCTTGCGCCGTGTCCGATTCTTCACGCCCGACGGTCAACTGATCGGCGAGGTACTGGCGCGCCTCCAGATCGTTGTGTTCCATCGAGGCGTACCGCGCCATGCGGTTGAGGACGCTCCGATACCCCGATTGATAGGAGACCCGTCGGGCGGACTGCAACGCTTGCCGCAGGTAGTAGTCGCGTTCCTCGTCCAGCCCGGCACGCTGAAGCATCTCAACGAGATTCAGCGACAGGTCGACATATACCTTTTCAAACGACTTTGCGCGTGCCGCGGCAACTGTCAGGCGTGATAGCAGCAAGCCAAATTCAAGATTGCGCTGGGCTTCGAATTGAGCATGGCGATCGAGTTCGATCAGGTCGCCGTCGGCAAGATCAGCAACGACCCGCTGCGTGCGAGCCTCATTGAGAGCAGCCTGCCAGCTCAAGTTTCCGTTCGCGACGGCGACAGCCAAGCGGTAGATTGAGGTCGCTTGAATACCCCGACGGTTCTGGAGATAGCGGCTAATAATGTCAACCATCAGTCGCTCATGCGCCTCTGATTAGCCCTAACGGGTACGGCACCCCGGTCATGCTTCGTCCGTGCATATCGCCTGACGAATGGTGTCAAGCGTCACATTTCCCCCGCTGACAATAAGGCCAACACGCTGTCCCTGGAGCTCTTCCTTCATGTTTTTAGCGCCCGCCAGCGAAGCAGCCCCGGCGCCTTCCGCAACGATATGCGCCGATTCCATCAGATCGAGCATTGCCGATCGCATGTCGTCTTCGGAGACGAGGACGACATCGTCGACCAACTCTTGCATCATCTCGAATGGCATTTCGAAGGCGACACGAGTCGCCAAACCCTCTGCCCAGGTCTGTCCGCCGGGATATGAAATCATCTTCTTCTGGTGAAAGGAATCGTGCACCGCAGGCATGTTTTCGGTCTGGACGGCGATAATCCGCGTTTCAGGGCTCATCGCCTTGAAGACAATCGCCGTGCCGCAGACACCGGAGCCACCACCGACCGGGACAATTACTGTGTCGAGGTGAGGTTCGGCTTCGATAAGTTCGAGCGCGTAGGTGCCAACGCCAGCGATGAGATGCGGCTCATTTCCGGGATGGATGTAGCGCATGCCTTCCCGTTCCGCCATCTCTCTCGCCGCTTCATTACCCGAATCGAAGTCCGGCCCCAGTTCTATGATCTCTCCTCCGAGTCTACGCACCGCAGCCGCCTTCATCGGATTCGGGTTCTCCGGCATGAAAATCACGGCCCTTGTCCCAAAAAGCTTCGCCGCATACGCAATAGATTGCGCATGATTGCCGGTCGACGCGGTGACAACACCGGCGGCCAACTCTTCCTCTGACAAGCGACTGATCAGGTTCACACCACCGCGAATCTTGAACGCTCCAATTGGCTGAAGGTTCTCGCACTTCAGCGTGACATCAAATCCCAGCTTGGCTGCGAGGCTAGAAGGTCTGACAACGGGCGTGGGGTCGAGATAGCTGCTGATAACTTTGCGGGCATCAAGAATATCGGTCATTGAGACGGGCAGGGTTGTGGACACAACGCTCATTCGATGCAAACCTCCTTAGTCGGAACTGTACAATCCCCTATTGAGGATAGCATCGTGACGCCGAACCGAAACACGGCTCGGTCGACGAGTGAGATAGAAATGGCAGCCGATGAAGAAATTTCGTGATAGTTGGCAACGATCCGGCTCAATGCTTTGTGTTGGGCTCGACCCGCAGCCGCATCTATTTCCAAAATCGATTGGCGTCACGGCTAACGCAATCCGGAAATTCAACCGCGAAATCATACAGGCAACGGCCGATATCGCCTGCGCATACAAGCCGAACCTCGGATTCTATCTCCCGTTTGGAGTTGAAGGCCTCAATGCACTTCTAGCAGTCCGGGAAGACGTGCCCGATCATATCCCGGTGCTGCTAGACGCCAAAGTAGGCGATATTGATTCAACATCGCAGGCTTACGCACGCGCTTACTTCGACGAGTGGGGTTTCGACGGCGTCACCGCTCATCCATTCCTCGGCCATGACTCGCTTGCACCCTTGATCGAATACGCGGACAAAGCCGTCTTTATCCTCGCGAAGACATCGAATAGGGGCTCGGGCTTCCTCCAGGATGCGCTGATCGATGGCGGGCCAGTAAGTTCCCATGTGGCACAGGGAGCCGTCGACTGGAATGAGCATGGCAATCTAGGGCTTGTCGTCGGCGCGACCTACGCCGATCAACTACGCACAATCCGCAAGCAGGTCGGCGACATGCCGATTCTGGTACCAGGAGTTGGCGCGCAGGCGGGCGACCTGGCAGCGGCAGTGACTGCCGGTCTCGATTCCAGCGGGTACGGCCTTCTGGTCAACGCCAGCCGGTCGATTAATTATGCGTCCTCTGGATCGGACTTTGCCGAAGCTGCGCGGTGCCGTTGCGATTTCCCTTCGGGATCAAATTGAGGAAGCCAGAAAACAGGCTATCCCTCAAATGGTTTGAGGAGCTGCGGGAGAGCTCTTCGACGCCTCGATTCGCCCAGTCTCCAGCGCCCATCTCGGCCCACATCCGTTCACCGGCGAATTGCAGGTTGCGACTCACCTCGCGCTCATCAACGTTGACAACCGCGCCATCGCGAACAACCCATTTGCCGTCGATCATGACTTCCTTTAGATCTTCCGGCGTGGCGTTGTAGACGAGATTCCGAATAGGATCGCGCAATGGGGCAAGGAACATCGCTTCTGCATCCCAAAAGAGGAGATCCGCTTTCGCGCCGGGCGCAAGCCTGCCGAGATCGTCTCTATGCAGCATCTTCGCTGCGTTGATCGTTGCCGCATTGAAAACATCGAGCCCGCTAACACTCTCGGTTTGGCGATCCATGATTTTGCCGATCACCGACGTCCAGCGCAACGCTTCGATCATCGATTGGGGATTCGTATCAGTGCCCAGCGTCATGTTCACGCCACGCCGCATGTATTCGGGAAACGACTCCATAGCAATTCCCCGCCGCGCAAATACCCAGACGCAGTGTGCGACCGAAGCACCAGCATCGGCCAGCAAGGCCAGATCGTCACCGCTGTACTGAGCCCAGGAGCCTCCGGCGATGATGATCGCGTGTCCGAGGATGTTCCATTCGGAGAGAAATCCGATCGAATCGAGCCACTCCACCGGCGTCATCCCGTGGCGCTGGGTCATCGCGTCAAACTCGAAAACCGACTGGCTCACGTGTAGCGCGAGCGGAACGCTCATCGAATCCGACGCCTCGCGACTCTTGACGAGTAGATCAGCTGTGCAAGTATCCACTTGGGCAGGCGATAGGAAGCCTCGGATGCGCCCGTTTGCCCGTCCATCTATGCGCTCCACAAATTCGATGGCGGCCTCGAAACCGGCTTCACCGGCTTCCTCGTCCCATTCGTATTCGACACGTTTGCCGTCGCGAGTGAGCCAGCGACCGCTGCGGTAGCCGTTTGCGATATATGCCCTCAATCCGGCCTTATCCACCGCGTCAGCGACGTAGTCGCCGATTCCACCGATCTCCATGACGGTCGTCGTGCCCGTCCGAAGCAACTCAGCCATCGAGTAATCGACGCAGGCTTCAGCCGCCTCGGTATCCATCGCAGCGCCGCGCGCCGGTAGCATCTCGACCAGACCGCTCATCGACCATTGTCGTTTCCCGACATCTTCGATGTATGACTTATCGAGCGGGGAGCCAGCCAGATGGGAATGGGTATTTATGAGACCAGGGGTGATAACCCGATCACCTGCATCGATGACGATATCTGCCTCGCCATCCCATGCTTTACCGACGTAAACGATCCGATTTCCCTCGATGACGAGACTTCCATTATCGAGCAGCCGGTGCTCGCCATCCTGGAAGCCAACGATCATCCGCGCATCTATTCTGATTCGATCAGCCATCTATTGGGATATCCCTTCTCAGTCTATCTTTGACGCGTAACTGCGTTGAGCAACATTAGCCTGATTGGGCCAGCCATGTCCTCAAGCGACCGAGATAGCAATACTATTTCACCCTCTCGATGGCAGGAAACTGCGCTACGTTCGTAGGGGCGTGATTCATCACGCCCGATAGTCGCAACCCTCGAACGTACACAGTTGCCAACGGCGGACGTGATGAATCACGTCCCTACAATCGATGGCGGCAATCTGTCAATGTCAAGGTGAAACAGCATCATGTGCGTTAGATCAAGTCAATGTCGAGCGCAGCTTTTCGCCATCTCAACGACAAGCTGCCTTACGCCTGAGCGCGCACAACTCGATACGGCATATACGGCGCGCAATTGCGGGGAAAACATCAACTAGGACTGAAGCTCCACTTCAGCCCCTTTTTCTCGTTCGGGTACCGGATCATAACCGCCGGGATGAAACGGATTGCAGCGCATGATGCGCCGGAAAGTCAGGTAAAAGCCGCGAAAAAATCCGTGAGTCGCGAACGCCTCATACCCGTATTGCGAGCAGGAAGGTTCAAAACGACAGCTTGAGGGCAGGACAGGAGAGATGACACGTTGGTATAAGCGTATGAATATCATAGCAATGCGCGCCATTTGCTCAGACTCCGGCCTGGCTTCGGAAATCCCGGACGAGCGCCCGTGAAATAACGAGCTCCTGAATTTCGTTTGTGCCTTCGTAAATTTGCATGATCTTCGCGTCACGATACATTCGTTCGACTGGCGAGCCTTTCATGTATCCGGCGCCGCCCCAGAACTGCATCGCATCGGTCACGACACTCATGGCCAGGTCAGTACAGAAGAGTTTGGCCATTGAGGCAGCGGCATTGAGGCTCGGGCTACTCGCATCGGCCAGCGCAGCTGCGTGATAGACGAGCTGCCGGCCAGCTGCTATCGACGCGGCATGTCGTGCCAGGCGGTGACGCACCACATCTTTATCAAGAAGCGGGCTTCCAAACTGGATACGGTTCTCAAGATAGGAGAACGACGCATCCAGAGCCCCTTGCGCGAGACCGAGGCCTTGCGCGGCGATGCAGGGCCGGGCGCGGTCCAGAATCGACAAGGCGAGCTGAAATCCCCGGCCATCATCCCCGAGCCGGGCTTCGTCCGGCAACTGAACGGCGTTGAAATCCAGCTCTCCGACGGGAACTCCACGAATGCCTGAGAAGGGATGCCGGCCGTTCACCTGGAAACCTGCAGTATCAGCAGGCATCAGCATCGCCGTCATCTCATAAGGACCGTCTCCGCTACGCGCAAAAACGGTGTAGAGCACGGATCGCCCGGCGCCGGTGATGTAATGTTTACGCCCGTCGAGCTGGTACATATCGCCGGTATGGCGCACTTCCGTCGTGAGGCTTGCTGCATCCGTCCCGGCGCCGGGTTCGGTGAGGCAGAAGGACGAGAACCCACCGCTGGCCATGATCGGCAGCCAATGTTCCTTCTGCGCTTCCGTACCAGCCAACATCAGCCCGGCCGGACCAAGCAGGCCGACCGAAACGAGCAAGCCAACTCCGGCCGAAATCCGCGAAATCTCTTCGACGGCGATGCAGGTGTCGATGATCGAACCGCGTCCACCGTACTCTTGTGGGATGGCAATTCCGAAATAGCCGTCGTCACCGAGCGCAGACCAGAGCTCATCGGGAATCTCGTTCGTCTCGTCAATTTTCCGGGCCAGCGGTGACACCACAGTCTCAGCGAATGAACGCGCCCTGTTCCGCATCTCTTTCGAATGATCTGGTAATCGTTCGCCGCCCCCATCAACCTGGACCGTTCTTGGGTCCTCTTCAAAGCGGCTGATTGCTTCCTGGATGAATCCGGGCACGATCATAGAGTCGCTCATATTCTTTGCCCTTCGATATCATCCATACTCCAGAACAATTCAACGGGACCGTCTTCAGACCGCTCAACGCCGAAACGTTCGAAGCGCTCTCTTGCATCTGGGAGTTCTCGAAAAATGACTGGAACTGAGACTCGTAGCACTGAATAGCTTTCCAGCGGTCGCTGAACTGGTTACGGGTGATGGAACGACGACAGGGAACAACATTCCGAATGGCTGAGTGTCGCATGCTGAATGCCTGCGTATCCAGCGAATATGGCATATCCGCGTAACACCAGACCTCGTTTCCCCGGTCTCGTAGTAGCTGCCCTGCCCGAAATACTAGTTGGTGGTCGACGTGGTTACCGACACCAAGCGGAACTGCGAAGAGTTCGCCGATCGGATCGAGATCATCGGCAATCTCTTCGACCAGCCCCTTGTCAGATTCGATCACCCGTCCAAAAAGCGCATCGTCGCTTGAGTAGGCGTCGTCCCGGTAGATTGCATCAAGGTAACCGAGCCACACGACACTGACGCTTACTCCAAGGGCGGCTGCGGCTTGCGCATCCTCAGCCTGACGCGCTTCCACGGCATTCATCCCGTCCAGTTGCCAGCGTTCATGTTGAAACCTTGCAAAGTCACTTTCTACTGTTCCCGCAATCCCTGCAAATACGGTAACGATAGTCGGGCAACTGGTCTCGGCAAAGCTGGCGACGGTGCCGCCGCACGACAGTGCGACATCGTCAAAATGTGGTTGGACGAAGACCGGCTCAGCCACTTCCACGCACCCGTTCGTCTCCGGCCCGTCGAGTGATGCGCCTTTCGTCGAAGTATTCGAGGACCGCCTGAGCATATTTCCGGCTGGTATTGAAGCGGTCACGAAATCCCGCCAACGTGATGCTGCCGTCCCGCTCGATTGCCGCAAGCGTCTCACTGCGCATCATTTCGAACGCTTCTGACGGAATAGACAATTCCAGAATCCACCGTCACGATCTGTCCGCGAGACTCGAGAACCGCTAGCAGATCACGATTCAGTCCGAAATCGTCAGGAGAAGGGGGGCTATATGGCTCTCCTTCGATCGCACGGCAGGAAGCGTTCGACACTCGCCTGCTGCTCATCTGTCAGGCGAACCTCAAACGTCGGTGAAGCCAGCACGTCCCCGTCTTCGCTCACCAACCCTTCAGCCGCCAATCGGGTTACAAGACCATCAAATATTCGCGGCGAATATCCGGTCCGACTTCGGACTTCTTCTCGCGAGGCGCCCCGTCGCAGGGGATTCTGTGCGTGATAGCGCGCTAATTGGCGCTTTAGATCATCGCCAACCTTGCTGTACTCTCTCGCATCAATCAAAACCTCTTGAGGCGTTATTGGCTCCGCTGCACCTGAGCTAAGTCGAACGATACTTTGCTCACCAATTGCCTCCGTCGCGGCTTCGGCGACGGTACTGGATTCAAGTCCGAGACTGCGACCTAGATCAGCAACGGAAAGCGGTCCATCGGCAAGCGCCTGGACGAGTAGATCCGATGGTTTACCGCGTAGACGAGCTTCGAGTTCTGCGATGACATCGGGCCGAAAGCGCCGGTGTCGTCGCGGATGGGCATTCACCACTCTGCCACCACCGATCGTCATGCTCGGCGACGCCTGACGCACGATAAATAAATCCCCGTCTACGACGGGCACAGCGATGTCGAAGCGTATCTGCACCCAGCCTTCTTCACCAGGCTGGATCTCCTCGGCATCCAACAACGTAACGTAAGCCGATCGCTCCGACGAACCGACAAAGAAATCGACAGGATCGTTTTGAACCAGCGAACGCGGCGCGGTTGGCGTCAGGCGCAGCCTGGCATCGAGCATCGGAGTAGGTTCAACCCAATCAGGAATGGACAGGAGATCGCCACGTTGAACCTGATCGCGATCAATTCCAGAGACATTTACGGCGACTCGGGATCCCGGAATAGCCCGCTCAACACGCTCTCCGTGCGTTTGCAAACCCCGAATCCGCCCTCGAATGCCATCTGGCAGGATTTCGACTTCCTGCCCTATCTCGAGCACGTCGCCATTCAACGTCCCGGTCACCACCGTGCCAAAACCGCTAACAGCAAAGACACGATCGACCGGCAGTCGCGCCCTTCCACGGCTCGCGACGGCATTTGCTCCCGCCAATACCGCTGCCAGTTCAGTCAGGAGCAGATCAATGCCTTCACCGGTGGTCGAGGAGACAGGCACGATCGGCGCATCCGCAAGGAGCGTCCCCTGGAGCGTCTCTCGCGTTTCAGCTTCGACCAGCTCCAGCCAATCGGGATCGACAAGGTCGCGCTTGGTGAGGGCCACGACGCCCGTCGAAATTTCCAGCAGATCGAGAATTGCGAGATGCTCGCGAGTTTGAGGCATCGGTCCATCATCGGCAGCGACCACAAGCAATGCGGCATCGATCCCGCCGACACCGGCCAGCATATTCTTGATAAATCGCTCATGACCGGGAACGTCAACGATGCTGATGGACTGGCCGCCCGGCAGTTCCAGCCAGGCAAAGCCGAGATCGATCGTCAGCTCGCGCTCTTTCTCTTCTTGAAGCCGGTCAGGATCGATGCCGGTGAGCCGTTGGACGAGCGTTGACTTGCCGTGGTCAACATGTCCAGCAGTTCCGACGACAAATGCTCGTGTGTTCATTTAGTAATCTATGTACTGCTGCTATTCGATTCGAGTAATTTTTCACAATGCTCGATCATCCAGAAAAGTATAGCGGAGGGAAGGGTGCAGGAACTCCGGCCATGGATTGGCAAAGCGCCGATCACAGTCCCGCCGGCAATCGAGGGATATTATCTCGAACGAGGCGAGCAACTCGACATCATGCGCGCTTCTCTACTGGGCATCTTGCTTGTACCGGTATGGCTCGTGCTGTTCGGCCTGCTCATCCAATTATTGGGTGATCAAGGCCTTACGAGCGGAACGATCTCGATTATCCACATCCTCGTGGCGATCTCGTTTGCTTTTCTGCTTATCATCATCCACGAACTACTCCATGGCGTTGCTGTACTACTAACGGGCAATCTGCCTTCATTCGGCATCGGACCAGGTTTCGCCTACACCACCTGCCACTCGCCTCTGACTCGAAACGCCTATGTCCTGGTCGTCGTTCTACCCCTCCTGGTAATCAATCTTGGTGCTGTGATGGTTGGCTCGTTCTGGACCGCCGCGACAGGTTGGGCGCTCTATCTGTCAATCATCAACACCATGGGCGCCGGCGGCGATGTCTGGATGCTCGTCCGGCTCCGCAACATCCCAAAATCAGCATTGATCGTCGATATGGCGAGTGGCTTCGCCGTCTATCTGCCAGGTCAAGCTACGACCGCGAGTCCCATCGAGCCGTGAACCGCCTGTCGGACTGACTCGACGGCATTCATCATACGTTCGAAGGCATCCAGTGTGATCGTCTGGTCCCCGTCGCTCAATGCATTTTCCGGGTCTGGATGAATTTCAACCATAAGCCCATCCGCACCGGCAGCCACTCCGGCCAGCGCCATTTGGGGCACGAGATCCCGGATGCCAACACCGTGGCTCGGATCGACGATGATCGGCAGATGGGTCAGCCGCTTGACGAGCGGGACAGCAGTCAGATCGAGAGTGAAGCGCGTCGAGGTGTCGAAAGCGCGGATTCCCCGCTCGCAAAGCACGACCTGATCGTTGCCACCCGCCAGGACGTATTCGGCGGACATGAGCCACTCGTTGACAGTTGCCGAGAAGCCGCGTTTCAGAAGAATCGGTTTGCCCGTCGTCGCTACCCGTCGCAATAGCGGAAAGTTCGCCATGTTGCGCGATCCGATCTGGAGCATGTCTGCGTACGACGCAACAAGGTCCACCTGATCTGGCTCCATAACCTCGGTGACGATCGGTAGCCCCGTTGCTTCTCGCGCTTCAGCCAGGATCTGGAGCCCGTCCTCACCCAGTCCCTGAAAGGAATAGGGAGACGTGCGCGGCTTGAATGCGCCCCCACGAAGCATCTGGCCACCGTGCGCTCGAACTGCTCGAGCCACCTGCAGGGTAATTTCCCGATTCTCGACAGAACAAGTTCCGGCCATGACGGTCAATCCGCCATCCCCGATTATGACCTCGCCGTTCTTGCCAACCGGCACTCTGCTCCCAGCCGGCCTGGCAGCCCGCTGGGCAAGCATGTACGGCTGGCCGGACTTGTTCGCGAGCGAGACACCCTCGAGCCCCCGAACCTGCTCAACGAGCTCCTCTGAGACGGCACGCCCTGTCGCCCCGATGACTGTCGGGCCGGCACCCACGAGTACGTGCGTCTGGTATCCAAATTCGCGTAGATGTGCCTTGATCCGTTCCACCTGTTCGTCGGTACAGTCGGGCGTCATCGTGACAATCATCAGAACAGTTCCCTTCCCTTACGTCTTAAACGAAAAAAGCAGAGGTCTTTTGCCTCTGCCTCCGGTATCGCCTTTGATCTGGTTGGTTCGTCTAGGTCTCACACCTCAACGACCCCACCGGCGATACCGGAGAGGTAAAGTAAAAATAGAACCGCCGGGATTCGGAGGGATCTACTCGTTGGTATGTTGGCCGACAAACCTCATTCATGTCGGCATCCTATACGCCTCAGGAAAATGTGTCAACCTCCACAGAAGTTTCGCAAGACCTTCGCCGCGGCAAGCGGATCTGGACCGACTTCAAAACGATAAGCACCGTGTTCGAAAATTGAACCCCAAATGTCTATGCCATCCGCTGTCCGATGTTCCATAGCAATGCGTGTCGATTCGAAACGATCAAGCGCGTCTTCCTGATCGATCGGATGCAACGTGTTCGTGCCAGATGGTGATCTCTCGACGAACACCACTGGCCCCAGTGGGGCGTTATCGACGACCTGCTGCGGAAAGCGCTCGCCAACGTGCACCAGAATCTTCTTCTCCCCGTTATAGCGTTCGAGCGCTTCGAGACCGTCCAGTTCCGGGAAGAAGCGCACGGCATCCGGTTTGAGGTAGAGCAACCACGGTATGCCGCGCAGTTCAATGGAATCGCGGATTGGAAAGGCGTAGCCAACGTCTTCGCAGAGCAACGAAAAACCTTGCCGCAAGGCTGCATAAGCAAGCGTCGTCTTCCCGGCATTGGGCCGGCCGCGCAGCATGATCGATTTGCCGTTGAGGGTAACGACGGCGCAATGCATCGCCGACAGCGATCGATTGGACCCCATCCAGAGCACCGGAGCCTGCATCATCGTGCTACGCAGATGCTCCTCATGTGCCGCCTGTCGATCTGAGATGAATCCGAAAGCGAAACCGCTACGGCAATCTCCGGTGACGACCGACGCTCGGCTGGCCGCCAGATAGAAATAGTCGCCGTGACCTCGCAGCACCGGTTGCAAAGAAGTCCAGTCGGAATCTTCCGGCACGTCGTGCACCAGGAGGCGCAGATGGATAGCACCTTCGGCATCCGTGTGCGGCTGGCGAGCCCCGAAAGACTGGCGTGCTACGCGTTCAACACGCTCATCGTTCGTTTCGACGGTAATCTGGTATCCCAGCCCTTCGAGTTCTAGAACCCGATCCGCAACAGCGCCCAGCAGTACGGGGTCATCCGCAGGTTGCTGTTCCGAAACAATCCGATGCTGAAACTCAACCGATGACATGCAGTTACTTCTCCAGATCCGGTGCGAGCCCACGAGCGATCCAGCGCTGGCCAAACGCTACCAGCATCAGCACCGGTAACATCGCCAGAAGCGCCATCGGCATCATCAAATGGAGGTCAGCAACGTACTGCCCCCTAAAACTAGACAGGCCAAGCTGGATCGTGAACTTGTCCAGTGTCGAAAGATAAACCAACGGGTCAAGAAAGTCATTCCAGGCGATCAGCGTTGAAAAGAGCGCCGCTGCGACGAACGCCGGTCGCGCCAGCGGAATGGCAACCCGAAATAGAGATCGAATGGTGACGCTCCATCCAGTTCCGCGGCATCAAAGTATTCTTGCGGAATCGCACGGAAGAATTGGCGAAACAGGAATATGAAAAAAGGCACACCAAACCAGTATGGCAGGACGATCGGTAGATACGAGTTGGTCCAGCCCAAGTCTGCTGAATATGACAAATCGTGGGATCAGCGTAGCCACCGGCGGCACCATCATCGTCAGCAAACGAGCACGAATAGCAAATCCGCCAGCCGGCTTCTGTAGCGCGCGAGTCCAAAGCCAACCAGTGAGGAAGACAGCACGGTACCGGCAACGATCAGCACGGTCACGAACACCGTGTTCAGGAAGAAACGCTCGAAAGGCAACGCCGTCCAGCCTTCTTGAAAATTGCTGAGTGTCAGGTCGCCCGCAAACCAGTCGGGCGGGAATCTATAAACAAGTTGCCGTGGCTTGAGCGCCGTCGCAACCATCCAGTAAAACGGCAACAGGAATAGCGCGGCGATGCCGGTCAACAACCCGTATACAGCGATGCGCTCTATCACCCCACCGATACGCCGTCTGAACAATGTCGAAGTGTGCCTCAACGACCACCCCAACCCGCGTAGAAGACCCAGCGCTTCGCAAGCGTCATCTGGACGGCAGTTATCGCCATCGTTAGAACGATCAACACCACCGTTAGGGTCGCTCCATAGCCGAACTTCTGAAAGGCAAAGGCATTCTGGTAGATGTATAGCGGCAATGTCAGCGTCGCATTTTCGGGTCCACCATTCGTGAGGACATAGGCGGGAGTGAAGAGCTGCAGAGCCGATATCGTCCCGACGACGAGAAGAAAGAACGTTACCGACGAGATCATCGGCAACGTAACGTGTCGGGTCGCCGCCCAGCGACCCGCGCCGTCGAGCTTCGCGGCGTCATAAAGTTCCTGAGGAATGCTCTGGAGGCCGGCGAGATAAATCAACATTGTGCCGCCAACACTCCAAAGACCCAGAGCGATCAGCACCGGCATCGCCCAACTGGGATCACCAAGCCACCCCGGTCCCTGTATGCCGATCCGATCGAGAAACGAATTGACCGCTCCAAAACGAGGATTGAACAACCAGCCCCAGACCATCGCTATCGATACACCCGAAACTAGGGCAGGCATGAAAAAGATAGTGCGAAAGAGCCCCATCCCGAGCCAGGGTCGATTGAGCAGAATCGCAAGAAAGAAGGCCGCCAAAACACCAAGCGGAACGGTCACTGCAGCGTAATACGCTGAGTTTTTCAGTGCCGTCCAGAACAGATCGTCGTTCGCAAGCGTGCGGTAGTGGACTAATCCTCTCCACTCCGGGGAGGATGCGAATATCCAGTCGCTGAAAGAAAGGCCAAACGCCATAAGCATGGGTCCGGCGTGGAGCAGGACGAAACCAAGAATCCACGGCAGCGTGAACAGGACCAAACGCCTGCGTTCACGCTGCCGTCTCGTTCGTAACCTGCTGGGCCGTCCGAATTTACTGGCCGCGCTGCCAAAGACTTCCGCGCCTATGCTGTCGATCTCCATCGTGCCGTCCTCGATCGTGCGATCACCCTTCATCATAGCGACGAAGATGTCCGAGGTGCGCCCGAAGACCTCGAATGCGCCGGCAACGCTCGGCTTGAAGACCTCGGCGTACTGGAGCGTATCGAGAATCGCCTGCTGGTTGTCTGGCGCAGCCCCTTCCTGCAATATCTCTGGCGCAACCGACTCACGAGCGGGAATCCCGTGTCCTGGCTCTGCCCATTGGTGGGTCAAGTAATCGGCCGAGGTCAATTCCTCGATAAGCTGCCAGGCTGCGTCCTTGTTATCGGAGGTCTCGGCAATCATCCAGCCATTCGTGCTTAGTGGAGATGCTTTGACTCCGGCAGGACCGGTCGGGAACTCGACAACGTCATAGTTGAGATCACCGGTAGCGTTGAGGACGCCAACGAGAAAAAATCCATTGATTCCAATAGCGGCGATACCTGCCTGGAATCCTTCGCCCGGTACGCCCGTCTGATTGCCGGTGTAAGGATCGTATGGCGCGGCTCCAGCTTGTGCGAGATCAGCCCAGAACTGCAAAGCCTTCTTGCGACTTCGGGAGACGAGAATTGCAGTTCCGTGCAATCCTCGTTCGCGCACGGATCAGCGCCGAATGGCAAGAAGATAGTGACGCGTCCAAATGTTATTTGGAGTAACGCTAAGTCCCCACTGCACGACATTCGAACTATCGAAGTCCGGATCGTTCGCATTGCGCCCGTCGCCATCCAGCGTCAGTTCCAATGCCAGTGCTTTGAGATCGTCCATCGTCCAATCGTTAGTGGGTAAATCGACTCCGGCTGCTTCAAACATATCCAGATTCAGAAAGACGAGATCCGGCGCGACAATGTTTGGAATCCCGTACAGCGCACCGTCATAGGTGAATTGATCCAGTGCCGCAGCGTAGAAATCGTCGACGTTGAATTCAGGATTGCTCGCATAATCGGCGAGAGATGCGAACGCGCCCTGGTTGATCCATGGCTGCGCAAAGAGACCCTGTACTTGAACGACATCCGGCAGATCGCCACTGGCGATTTGAGTATTGGTTTTCTCGACAATTCCATCTTGCGGCGTTTGTTCGAGTTGTATGTCCCAATTTGGATGGCGCTCTCGAATCGTGTCGAGGCCCGCTTCGAAGGTATCCAATTCTGCTGGTGTCATTGAGACGCCCAACCGCAGTGTAACGGGCTCTTCGGTCGCTTGAGCTTCACTCGCCGCCTCAGTTGGAGTCGCAGCAGCCGCCTCCGGTGTCGCCGTCGGCTCATCCGAGTTAGAGTTATCAGAGCCACCACAAGCTGCGAACATCATCGCCAAGATCAGCACTATTGCCAGAATGCGAAGTTGGCCCATCGGGAATTTCCCCACTCGATTTCCCTTTCTTCCAAAATCCGAAGAATTGAAGCCCCGCCCCAACAGAACTCGTCACTAGTCTCCTATACGGAGTCTATTGCGTCATCGGTTGCCGCGACTAGTGCATCCCGATGCTCCCATCTTTACGAACGGCTTCGACGGCCAACCCCAAACTCAACAGTGAAGCGGGCATGAGTACGAGTGTCGCGCCGCATAGAACCAGCAAATTCGTTGTCAGCTGCGACAGGCCTTCACCAACGAGCAGCGAACGTCGCAGCCCATCAAGAGAATAATGCAGTGGTAGGAGATATGCGACCCAACGCAGCCAATCTGGAAGTACAGAAATAGGGAACAACGCGCCCGCAAATACTGTCGCGAAGATATTGCCCAGCGCAGCTACCGCATCACCGCGCTTGATAATCAAGATGAGAGCGGCAGCGAACAAACCAAGCGCAACAAAGGTCGCCAGACTCAGGAGCGCAATGACAGTTGCGGCCAGATAGTCGGCGTCGAAATGCACATTCAAAAAGATGATGCTGATTGCGACGCCGAGCCCCAGACGAGCAGTCGCAACGAGAAAATCCCAAGTGCCCGAAAACAGGAGCACCAGTCTCGGAGATGAGGCACTCGTGAACATCGCTTCAAGCGTGCCGGTCGTCTGCGCAAGCCTCAAGCGGTTCGAGAACGACCGCAGTCCAGTATTGAAATAGTCAGATACCACCAGGCCGATGAGTGCAAACGGGAAATAGCTTCCCCCGTACTCAACCAGTGATTCGGTTCCGGTGGCGACGAGTTTGCCAATCGAGAAGAAGATAATCAACGTGCCAAGGATCCCTAGCAGTTGCAGGATCATCATGCCCCGATAGGTTGTCTCGTATTGCCAGTCTCGGCGAAGAAACGCCAGCTGGAGACGTGCGTACCCCGAAATCCCCATCTCTATGCCGATATTCGCTCTACCGCAAGGACGTCCCGGCCATCTGCGACAGCCTGGCTGAGCGCGTGCACCAGTACGTGGCCATCACCAAGATCGTCGACGTGTAACGTCTCTGGCCCACCGTCTTCGAGTGCGTTCGAAGACAATCGCACACGGTATTGGACGATGTCGCCGGGACTCGGAGCATCTGCCATGCGGCCACTTTCGAGCCGCAACGTTTCAGTTGCAGTCGCCGACACAAGTCCCGGATCATGTGTTGCAACCAGCACTGATCCGCCGTTAGCCACGAAATCGTTGATGATCTCAATGGCGATGTCACGGTACTCGGCGTCAAGATTGGCAGTTGGCTCGTCCAGAAATAAGATCTGCGGACGATGGATGAGCGCTCTTGTCAGACCGAGGCGCTGGCGCATTCCTGCAGAATAGCCGCTAACGCGGTCGCCTGCCGCATGCGCGAGCCCGACCTGCTCGAGCAGCTTTTCTGCCTCAGCTACTGCGGTCGAGCGGGTCATGCCCGCAAGTTGACCGAAGAAGACGAGATTCTCGCTGCCGGTCAGAGGCCAGAAGAATGAGCGGTCTGAGTTCCCGGCATAACCAACCAGAGCACGCACTTTTGAAGGGTGCCGGCGCACATCGTATCCACACACTCGCGCCATTCCACGGCTGGGGGTGAGAAGCGTAGCCAGTATTCTGAGCAACGTCGATTTTCCGGCTCCATTAGGACCGACGAGCGCCAGGCAATGCCCTTTATCAAGCTCGAAGGTGATCCCGTTGAGGGCAACGATCGGCTTTGGAGACTGCCGCTGGAACAGTCGTCGACGCTGCACGAAATCGCGCTCCAATTGGAATGTCTCGACTAGCGCCACGCCCACGATTGCCCTTCACTGCTACGGTTCAGATTCTAGAACGAATTGTCCGTCTGACCCTGTGGATAGGGTACGCTATCCAGGTCTGCTAACCCGGGCGTCGGGAACTGCGGGCTGCCTAAGAAAGGGGAAACGTTGAGTCTTACGATTGACCAGATTCGGGACATGATGCCGGGCGTAACCGACACGACATTCTTGAACACCGGCACCTGCGGGCCACTGCCACAGATCGCCTACGATGCAATGGTTCAAGAACTTGGCAACGATCTGACCAAAGCGCGCATCAATTCGGATCATTTCATGCGCCTCTTTGAACTGTGGGGCGAAGCTCGCGAGGCAGTCGCCGGAGTGCTCCACACGACTGCCGACAACATCGCGATCACGAACCGCACGACGGATGGCATGTACGTTGCTCTCATGGGATATCCGTGGCAGGAACGCGACGAACTCATCATCACGAATATCGAACACCCGGGCGGGCTTCTTCCTTCGTTCCTTGCTCGCCAGCGTTTCAACATCCGCGTCAAAGTTGCTGACGTCAAGCTCGGCGGCGAGTCGGTCGAAGACACCGTTGAGGCGTTCGAGAAATTGATCACGCCGCGCACCCGCATGATTGCCCTCTCGCACGTTCCCTACACTACCGGCGCACGGTTGCCGGTCAAAGAGATCATTGAAATGGCTCACTCGCACGATGTTCTCGTGACGGTCGATGCAGCCCAGTCATACGGTGCCTTCGACGTCGATGTCCACGATCTCGGCGCGGACTTTTACGCCTGCCCAGGTCAGAAATGGCTTTGTGGTCCCGACGGCACCGGCGCGCTCTTCGTACGGCCTGAATGCCTTGGCGAGCTAAATCAGAATTTTTCAGGAATGTTAGAGTGGACATCACTCGACTATCACGGCCGCACCTATCAACCGGCCATGAATGCGAGCCGCTTCGACACCGGGGGCTGGAGCATGGTCCTTCTGGCCGGACAGATTGCAGCCACGAACTGGATCAAGGATGAGGTCGGACTCGATTGGGTCTATGAACGCATCGATCGGCTTAGCGGTGGAGCTTACGATGCCCTGGCCGAGATGGATGGTATTGAGATGGTGACACCGCGCGACAATCGCGCTGGGCTCATCGCGTTCACCTTCGATGGCATGGCACCCGGACGAATTGACCGAGAAGCTCGCGGAGGGCCACAACGTCACAATCCGGTATGTCAACAAATACATCAATAATCCGGATGCAGCTCGTGTTTCGGTCGGCTTCTACAACAACGAAGAAGACATCGAGAAATTGCTGACCGGGCTGGAAGACGTTCGCTCTTCGCTTAGCTAGTTGGGCCGATCTTGCTGACAGAGCGGTCAATCCCGACTCCGCAACGAAACGTCACAGACGGGCAACTCCTGGAGTTGCCCGTCTGTGACGTTGCACACCGCCGGTTCGAGCCTGTGGACTCATCGACGCTGACCACAACGTGTTCTTCCGAGTACTCCTCAGTTCTTGATGCGTCGATTCTCAGCCCTCGTGTGCACCAGGGCTCTGATCATCTAAGAAGACACAATCACGACGACAATCACGACGATGACGGCGATGCCAATTGCAATGGCCGCGATGACCCGCGCTTTGCTCGTGGGTCGGTCGCCCACAATCTCACGAGTATGGCCGTTAACCAGCACTCGATAATCAACATTCTGATAGCGATAGCCGTAAATCCAAATCGGCAAGTGACAAACGGCAGAACGGCGATTTGATACTTCAGTGTCGACACGCGTCAGGCGTTCAACCTCCAACGCACAAGAGTCGTGAGCCATTTGGCGAATGCGCTGCTCCCCAGCGACCCACGCTCCATCCTCGTCGATTCCCGGTTCCTCAGCGGAAAACCCGACCAACAAGTCAGTTGAGTAGGTCATCATGCTCTCTTCGGGAAACGGCATCAACTGATCCGCTTCCGCCTGCGTCAATCCACTCGAGGCCGCTATCCAGGTTCGATAGCTTGCGCGATGCTCTACCACTTCTGGGATGCCACGTTTTGTATGTCTCCATCGCCATGTAGCGTTCGGACTTGCCCCCGGCAGTCTGGCGAGTCCGCGGCACCTGTCGGGTGTGAGTTTGGGATATTTCGCCTTCCCATTCTGACTCGGTGTCGGCATCGAAGCGCCAGAATGGAATGTACGATCCCTGACCTCGATCGAGCGCGGAGCGGCTCTTCAGGTCAGAGGGCGCCCAGAACGAGTCCCCGAGCCATTCCCGGATGAGCTGCTGCGATTCGTCCTTCTCAACCCTGAAAGGCAGCACAAAGTGATCAACCGTGATTTCGGCAGCAGCCGCATCGGCGTGGACAACCAGTTGCGTGCCGCAAAACGGACAGCGCAACGTTGATGTACCCGGATCAAAGGAACTCGTTGCTCCGCAATTTTGACAGGTAAATGTGTCAACCGAGCCGCCACCACTTACCGACATCGATAGTCCCTCCACTCGCCGACCGTGCTAGCTTAAACTGTTTCAACTTCACCGCTAAGACGAATCGATATTACAAATCAATGTACCACCTTGAATTGGAGGCCTTAGGTGTCGAATATTGGAGCAGACCTCACCAATCAGCCTATTGTCTGGCGTCCACGGAGTGCCATCGCTGAACACAGCCGTGCCATGCGATTCGCTGCTGCGCACGGGCTTACAAACCACGATGAGCTCGCCAGACAAGCAGTCGACGATCCTGCTTGGTTCTGGGGCGCGGTCTCCGAAGAACTCGGTTTGGTCTGGTCCCGACCATTCAACCAAGTTCTGGATCTGTCAGACGGAAAAGCGTGGCCACACTGGTATGTCGATGGCCGGATGAACTACGTGGCATCCGCCGTGGATCGTCATCTCGCGGAACGTGCTGAAGAAGTCGCGATCTCCTGGGAAGGCGACGACGGCTCAACACGTTCAGTCACGTTCGAAGAACTTGCAGAACAAGTTAATCGAACCGCAAACGGTTTGCGTTCGGTCGGCGTAAACAGAGGCACTCGCGTCGGCATCTACATGCCCATGCTCATCGAAACCGCTGTCGCAGTTCTCGCCTGCGGGAAGCTGGGGGCTATCATCGTTCCGATCTTCTCAGGATTCGGCGCAGATGCCGCGTCGACACGTCTTTCGGATGCGAAGCGTCACCCATCTGATCACCTCCGACGGCTTCCGGCGACGCGGTCGCATCATCGAACTAAAGCGCGCCGCCGACGAAGCCGCCGAACGTGCAGGTAGTGTCCAGCACATCGTCGTTGTACGGCATACCGAACAAGAGATACCCTGGGATAAGTCAACGCGACAGCTGGTGGACAGCGATCACAGACGACGCTGATGATATCTGTGAATCTGCAGACACCGCCGCAGACGACCCATTCATGATCATCTATACCTCCGGAACGACGGGCCGTCCCAAAGGCGCGGTTCATATTCACGCCGGATTTCCGATCAAGGCGGCTCAGGATATGGCTTTTGCCTTTGACATCAAAGAAGGTGAAACCCTCTGCTGGATCAGCGATATCGGATGGATGATGGGCCCCTGGGCAATCATTGGTGGGCTAATTGCCGGCGCCAGCGTTCTACTGTACGAGGGCACCCCCGATTACCCCGAGCCAGACCGACTGTGGGCACTCGTCGACCGGCACGAGATCAACGTGCTCGGGATCTCCCCGACCGCTATTCGCGCGCTCATGAGTCATGGCGACGAGTGGGTAGAACGTCACCAAATGAGTTCGTTACGGGCGATCGGTTCGACTGGCGAGCCCTGGAACCCCGGTCCATGGCGATGGACTCATGATGTTGTGGGCAGGAAAGCGCTGCCCGATCGTCAACTACTCCGGCGGAACCGAGATCAGCGGTGGCATCCTGGTCGCGGACGCCAACATGCCTCAAAAGCCGGCATCATTTAGCGGACCGGTCATCGGTATTGATGCGGATGTCGTCGATCAGGATGGCAATCCAGTGCGCGGTGAAGTCGGAGAGCTGGTGATCCGTGCTCCATGGGTCGGGATGACCAACGGGTTCCTGAACGATCCCGAACGCTACATTGAAACCTACTGGTCGCAAATTCCCGGGCTATGGGTTCATGGCGACTGGGCCTACATTGACGATGATGGCTTCTGGTACATCCTCGGACGTTCCGACGACACGATGAATATCGCCGGTAAACGCGTTGGTCCAGCAGAAGTCGAATCGGCCGCAGTTTCTCACCCGGCCGTCCAGGAGGCGGCGGCGATTGGCACTCCCCATCCCGTCAAGGGCGAAACAGCAACGATCTTTGCCATCCTCCGTCCGGGCTTCGCAGCTTCGGACGGACCTGGAAGTAGAAATTCTCGATACGGTCGCCGAACACCTTGGCAGACCCTTACGGCCGGAAGCGGTCAAGTTTGTGACCGACTTGCCGCGTACGCGCAATGCAAAGATCATGCGGCGCGTCCTCCGGGCACATTATCTCAAGCACGAGTCGTTGGGCGATCTGTCGGCGCTGGAAAATCCTGATGTGCTCAAGACGATTTCGCCGTTAGATTAGATACCCTTTACCTGGCGTCAAGAGGGAAGCATTACTATTGACGTAGCCAGCGATATTCCGGGATCTACCCGGCTTGTTGGCTCACAGCACTTTGATCACGGGAGGCAACATGACCGACAAGAACCCCCTGCAACATCTCGCCGATTTCGGCCAGAGCGTCTGGTGTGACAATCTCAGTCGCGAGATGCTCACATCAGGATCTCTGCAGCAATTGATAGATGACGACGGTATCGTCGGGATTACATCGAATCCGACGATCTTCGACAATGCGATCTCGAAGTCAAACGACTACGAAGATCAGATGCGCGAACTCCTGCGCGAGGGAAGATCTGCATCTGAGATTCAGGATGCCCTGATGATTAAGGACATTCAGGATGCGTGCGATATCCTGTTCCCCGTTTTTGAAGCCAGTGGCGGCCAGGACGGCGTCGTCTCGCTGGAAGTATCGCCATTGCTTGCCAACGACACAGAGCGGACGATATCGGAGGCACGGCGGCTGAATCGGCTTGTCGGCCGCCCGAATGTCATGATCAAAATCCCGGGCACACCGGCAGGCGTCCCGGCGATAGAGCAGGCTCTCTACGAAGGCATCAACGTCAACATTACGCTGCTCTTCTCGCTCCAGGCATACCGCGACGTGATGGAAGCCTATTTGCGTGGCATGGAACGCCGTGTCGCCGACGACAAACCGGTCCATGACATCGTGTCAGTCGCATCCTTCTTCGTCAGCCGTGTTGATAGTGAGGTGGATAGCCGGCTTGAAGCGATCATTCAGGAAGACAAAGACCACGAGCGAGCGGCAACTGCCCGGGCGCTGCTGGGACAGATCGCGATTGCGAACGCCCGTCTCGCTTACCACGAGTTCAAAACGGTATTCAATTCGACTCGATTCAATGAGCTAGCGGGCTATGGCGTCCGCATTCAGCGTCCACTCTGGGCGAGCACGAGCACCAAGAATCCCGCTTATTCGGACACGCTCTACGTTGACGAGCTTATTGGCCCAAATACCGTTGAAACGCTCGCACCGGCTTCAATCGATGCCTTCCGGGACCACGGCACAGTCGCACTCACCGTCGAAAAAGACATCGACATCGCAACCGACGCAATACAGGCGATGGAATCGCTTGGAATCGCCTACGACGATGTCATTGACGTTCTGATCTCTGAGGGAGTCGAAAAGTTCGCTGAATCGTTCGAGTCGCTCAGTGCATCTATCGCCGCTGAAGTCGAGCGCATTGCCGAAGAACTCCGCGACGAACGCCGACAGCAGCTAGGGGCAATCGCAGATTCCTACGACGATGGCCTGGCGTCTCTGAGCGAATCGGGGGTCGTTGACGCACTTCGAAACGCCAGCGGTGGATTCTGGTCAGATAACGCGCAAACCGCCAGAGAAATTGGCGGCCTCCTGGGCTGGCTCTTCACCGCTCCCGAAATGCAGCAGAGAGCCGCAGCCGGGCAGTTTGCTTCGCTCGCCATGGATGTCGAAAAACGAGGCTACGACCGGCTCGTTCTGCTCGGAATGGGTGGTTCGTCGCTGGCTCCGGAAGTCATGGCACGTACCCTGTCATCACAACCAGGTTATCCGGCGTTGTCGGTACTCGACTCGACGCATCCGGAAACGATTCGCCGCGTGGCTGACGGCCTGGGCGATGAACGAACGCTCTTTGTCGTCTCGAGCAAATCCGGGACGACGATCGAAACCGAGACGCTGTTCGACTATTTCCTCGATCTCAAAGGTGGCAACGCCGACGACTTTATCATCATCACCGATCCGGGTAGTCACCTGGAAGCGCGTGCCCGTAATCTTGGTGCCTGGAAGGTCTACACCAACCGCCACGATATCGGTGGTCGATTCTCAGCGCTTTCATACTTCGGGCTCGTCCCAGCTGCCGCGGCCGGGATCGACGTCGATGGATTGCTCGCAGATGCAACCTCGGTTCTACCGATAAACAACATCGACCATCCGGGAGTAGTCCTCGGCGCAGCACTCGGAGCAGCCGCCGGCGCTGGACGCAACAAGCTAACCCTTCTATGTTCTGCCGACTGGGCCGCATTTGGTGATTGGCTCGAGCAACTCATTGCAGAGAGCACCGGCAAGCACGAAACTGGAATCGTTCCTATCGTTGGCGAACACTACAGAGACGTCGCAGACTATGGTGACGATCGCGTTTTCGCCCTGATTCAAGACGGCGATTCCGAAGCGGCGTCGCTGGCCAAAGCGCTCCAGCAAGCCGGACACCCGGTTGTCTCGTTGCCGGCAAATCTCGGTCAACTGTTCATGATCTGGGAAGTTGCTACAGCCGTCGTTGGTAAGTCGCTCGGCATAAACCCCTTCGACCAACCCAACGTCCAGGAAGCGAAAGATCAAACGAATCGGGTCCTGGCCAGCAGCGATTCAGAAACGATTCCGACGTCAAACTCGTCGAACGCGGTAGAGCAGATACTGAAGTTGGCAGGGCGCGGTACGTACGTCGCCATCCAGGCTTTCGTGGATGCGTCGGAGGATATGAACGTCGCGCTCACACAGCTCCGGGAATCATTTGCTGTCTCCACTCCTGTGCCGGTTACGCTCGGTATCGGTCCGCGCTTCCTACATTCCTCTGGTCAACTTCATAAGGGTGGCCCGCGACAGGGATTGTTCTTGCAGATCGTTCAGGAACCGGGCGATGATCTGGCGATTCCCGGAAAAGAGTGGGGTTTCGGGCACCTCTTCGGAGCACAGGCGGACGGCGACTACCTCGCCCTTGCGAGCCGCGATCTGCATGTTATTCGAACGAACATCGAGACGGTAGACGACGTCGAGCAGATGGCGCGCGCTGCGAAAGCAACGAGCGTCGTCGCCGACTAACGACGTTTTCCTGGAAATCGGAGAAATTGTATGAGACTAGCGATCATCGGACTGGGGCGTATGGGCGCAAACATGGCCCGGAGACTGATCCAGAATGGCCATGAGGTCATCGTCCACAACCGCAGTCGCGAGCCTATTGACGAACTGGCCGGGGAAGGCGCGATCCCGGCCTACACGTTCGAAGAGATCGTCGACCAGCTGGCCGCTCCACGCGTCGTCTGGCTCATGGTTCCTGCTGGCGATCCCGTCGACCAACAGATCGCGGAGCTGGTACCGCTGCTGGATAAAGGCGACATCATCGTTGACGGCGGTAACTCGAGATTCCTTGACACGCTCGCGCGGGGAGAGAAACTGACGCAGAGCGGCATCGAGTACGTTGACGCGGGTACAAGCGGCGGCATCTGGGGGCTGGAACTTGGCTTCAACCTCATGGTCGGCGGTTCCGACGAAGCCTTCAAGGTCATTGAACCAGCTATTGCGACACTTGCGCCGGAAAATGGTTATCTCCATGTTGGTCCGACCGGTTCTGGACACTACGTCAAGATGGTTCACAACGGCATCGAATACGGCATCATGCAAGCCTACGCTGAAGGCTTCGAAATCCTCGAGAAATCTCGCTTTGACCTTGACCTGCACGGTATAGCCGACCTTTGGAATCACGGCTCCGTCGTGCGATCCTGGCTGCTCGAACTTGCCGCCGCCGCCCTGGAGGAAGACCCGCATCTCGATCAGCTGGAAGGCTGGGTAAGTGACTCCGGAGAGGGCCGCTGGACCGTTGAAGAAGCGATCGCCCTCGACGTGCCGGCACCGACAATCTATATGGCGCTCGCTTCTCGTTTCTACTCGCGTGACGACAACGCGTTCAGCCACCGGATGCTGGCCGCACTGCGAAACCAGTTCGGCGGCCACGCCGTCAAAAAAGTCGAAGAATAGGCGGATTCCAGATGCCGAGTGTGACGGCGAACATAGACGCCCTCGAGCCCAATCCGCTTAGAGAAGGGTTGCGTATTGAACGCACCCCGGTACCAGCGACGATCGTCATCTTCGGCGCCTCTGGCGATCTCACACAGCGCAAACTCATCCCGGCGCTGTATGACCTTGCCTATGAACGCCTGCTGCCCGCCGGCTTCTCAATCCTGGGTTTTGCCCATCACGACTACGACGATGAGTCATTCCGCGAGCATGCCCGAAAGGGCGTTGAGCAGTTCTCGAGAAATCCGCTGGACGAAGCCGTCTGGGATTCCTTCTGCGCGGGTGTTCGCTACGAACGCGGCGATTTCACTGTAGCCGACGACTACCTGCAACTGGCTTCCAAGCTTAATCAGCTTGACGAAGAACGCGGTACGACCGGCAACTATCTCTACTATCTCGCAACACCGCCACGCTTCTACGAACCGATCATCAAGAACCTGGCAGCCAACAATCTGCAAACTGCAACAAGCGAAAATTCGTGGCGCAGGATCATCGTTGAGAAGCCATTTGGGCACGACTTTGAGAGCGCCCACGAACTCAACATGATCATAAGTGCCGCATTCGACGAGGACAGTGTCTATCGCATCGACCACTACCTCGGTAAGGAGACGGTGCGAAACATCCTGGCATTTCGATTCGGCAACGGCATCTACGAGCCGCTGTGGAACCGCCACTTCATCGATCATGTCCAGATTACCGTCGCCGAATCCATCGGGATAGAAGACCGCGCTGGTTACTACGACCAGTCCGGAGCTATTCGCGACATGCTCCAGAATCATCTCATGCAACTCTTCTCCCTGACGGCGATGGAAGCACCAGTTTCGCTCGCCGCCGACGCCGTACGCGACGAAAAAGTCAAGGTGCTAAATGCCGTCAGGCCCATCCGGCCCGAGTTGGTGCCACGCCAAACAGTTCGGGCGCAATACGGTGAGGGCTATGTCGACGGCGACCAGTTAGCTGGATATCGAGACGAGCCGGGCGTAGCGGAGGGATCGATCACCGAAACGTATGCTGCCGTGACGCTCTACGTCGACAACTGGCGCTGGGCAGGGGTTCCGTTCTATCTCAGGACCGGCAAACGTCTTGCTCGCCGGGTGACCGAAGTGGCGATCCGCTTCCAGCCCGTACCCCAACGTCTCTTTGAGTCAGACCTAAGCGAGCAGTCCGCGCCGAACGAGTTGGTACTCGAGATTCAGCCCGATGAGGGCATCAACTTGAATTTTAAAGTCAAGGTGCCAGGGCCTACATTCGATCTGCGACCGGTAAACATGGTCTTTCAGTATGGGACAGCGTTCAATATTCAACTCCCCGAAGCCTACGAACGGCTGCTCCTCGACGCGATGCTAGGGGATAGGACACTCTTTATTCGTCGCGACGAAGTCGAAGCAGCATGGAAAATCGTCGATCAAATCGTCGCAGGCTGGGAGCAGCAGAAGCTGCACTCGATCCCTACCTATCCATCAGGCTCCTGGGGACCTTCGGAGGCAAACATGCTGCTCGCCCATGATGGCCGCGAATGGCGTAGACCTTGAGCGCATCAGAGAAGGCCGGCCCACAGACCGACGTCCCGATATCAAAAATTCGCGATGCCCTTCATAAGGAGTGGACCAGTTTATCGGCGGAGGTGGAACAGCAGACGGGGTCGCCCCCGCTCCGTGCCAACACCTCAACCCTCGTCGTTATCGCAGAACAAGGTTCGGTGGTCCAATCAACCCGACACGTCCTCCATCAACTTGCGTCTGCAATTCCGTCGAGAGTCATCCTTTTTGTCATCGACCCTGACTGCGACACGCCAGTTGCCTCGATCTGGGCGCACTGTACGTTGACGACGCGCGGAAAACAGGGCGGTTGCTACGACGTTATCGAAGTGACGCTACCGGCGAATCGTATGCAAGCGATCCCGAATATCGTCGCTGTACACCGCCTCGGTGAACTCCCAACGTTTGTGGTCTGGACAGGACAACCGGCGATTGGATCGACGGACTTCACTGCGATCGCCACCGTAGCCGACCGGCTGGTGATCGACACTGAGAGCTTTGACGATCCTCACCATGCACTTAGCGACTATGCGCAATTTCTAGGAACAGCAGGCGCGAGCGTGCTTGGAAGCGATCTAGCCTGGACGCGCCTTTCGACCTGGCGCGAATTGATAGCACAGTCCTTCGATCCGCCCGGTATGCGCCGCTTCGCGATGAACATACGCAGCGTCGACATCACCTACGACAACTCACAGGCATCAGGTGCCACGTTACTCGCGAGCTGGCTGACGTCTCGCCTTGGCCTGCAACCGGTCAATGCTGTCGACTCCCGTTCGAGCATGGAACTGCGGGCGAGCGACGGTACTTCAGATCATCGGGTCACGCTGAACTTGAATCACTCACACCGCTCTGGCATCGGCATCCGTTCGGTCAGGATCCTAGCGCGTTCCGGTTCATCGGTGGCAAGGATTTCCATCTTCAAGTCAGACGGCGGAACGAGCACGGCGCGAGTCGAATCACCCGGTATGCCGCGCCAGGAACGTGTCGTTCAGCATGTTGATCCGCCCCGACAGGAACTTATTGCAGCCGAGTTGATGCGCCACACCCGCGGAAGAATCTTTGAAAGTACCCTTTCAACTGCGGCGCGATACTGCCGCATTATGGAAAGTAAGATGAAATGATTAATTCAAGAACTAAGCTTTGCGTGCTTGCGACGCCCGATGCTGTAGCACTGGCGGCGAAAGATCTCGTTGTATCAATTATTTCGAACACTGAATCGAACCGACCGGTACATCTCGTGCTCGCAGGCGGCTCAACGCCAGCGAGACTCTACCGGCTGCTCGTCGCAGCCGACATGCCATCCTGGAATCATGTCCATTTCTGGTTCGGTGACGAACGCACGGTCCCTCCTGACCACGACGAATCAAACTTCAAGATGGCACATACCACCTTGCTCTCCGGACTCGACGTTCCATCATCAAACATCCATCGCATGCGTGGAGAAGATCCCCCTGAAGCAGCCGCGGCCGCCTACCAGGCTGAGATAGAGCAACATGTTCCCCTCGATCCCAACGGTATGCCTCGCTTTGATCTCGTACTGCTGGGGTTGGGCGATGATGGCCACACCGCTTCGCTATTTCCCGGGACCGAAGCGCTAGCTGAATCGGAGCGCATCGTTGTTTCTAACGAGGTCCCACAACAGGACACCGTACGAATTACTCTGACCGATCCCGCTATCAACGCGGCCTCGAACATACTGTTTCTCGTCACTGGCAGCGGCAAAGCAGCTGCGCTTGCGTCAGTATTCGAAGGCGGTGATAGCGCCCCGCCAGCCTCCTTAATTAGGCCGGTACACGGGCAGCTCCGCTGGTATGTTGACGAAGCAGCGGCGGCCAACATCTCGCCGGATCAGGTTTCGCGGTGATCTTTGGCATGCCCCTGGGTTTCGACCGGCCGGATATGGATGACATCATCCTCGTCAATCTCAAATGTTCGCAGGCCCGCCAATGAGATCCGATAGTTGACGACGAATTCGCGCGCCTTCTCTTCAAGCTCGCGTGGGACGTAGAGAAAGAAGTGGCGCACGCCTGACTCCCGAATCATCGGGGCGGCCATTGAAGAAACGGTGAGTCGTGGGACCATTTCCGGCCTGATCTCCATCTCGACTTCACCGATTTCGCGGGGAATTTGCCGTTCATCGATAACAACAATATCGGGGCCATGCTGATGACCGCGATACTGGACCGCTGCCTGCGGATTCCCGGCGTTGACGATCGTCTGATAGCCTTTGGGCCAGTCGGTCTGATCTGGGAATGGGAACCTTGTTGCGGCGATATGATGGGCCACTCGATCGTGAATCGCCTTATCGGCATCTGACATACTCATGGGTATCTTCCTGACAAATTACGTCGAATTTCCGAATAGTTGAGGGCAATGTCATCTCGAACGAAGTGAGAGATTTCAGTCGGACACTGCGCTCGCGTTCGTCTGAGTTTTCTCGCTCTGCTCAAAACGACACATTTAGACCTCCGGCTATTTCTCAAGCCGCTCTAGGGCTGGACTAGGACTCCTAAAGGTGAACTACCGTGAAGCTCTCGAATACTTTCGAGATCGCTCTGATTATGACCGTGGCTTCATCAGCAATCCATTCGCCGGTGACGATGCTGCTTCTGCCGGGTTGCAGCGCACGCGGATCCTCGTCGACGCACTTGCTAGCCCGGACAGAGCCTACCCGATCATTCACGTTGCCGGTACAAAAGGCAAAGGCTCCACCTGCGCGTTCATCGAATCTATTGCACGTCATGCAGGTTTGCGAACAGGGCTCTTCGTCACGCCGCACCTGCATACGGTCCGTGAGCGAATTCAGATCGATGCCGAACCTGTGTCAGAGGAGACCTGGGCGGAGTCGATGACTCTGTTGGCCAGTGCAATCAGCGGGATTGAAGCTGGACAGCCGGAGTTGGGAAGAATCACAGCCTTTGAGCTCAACACCGCACTAGCGTTGCTCATTTTCGAACGAGCGGGCGTGGAGATCGGCATTGTAGAGGTCGGTCTTGGTGGACGCCTGGACGCCACCAACATCGTTGAGCCCATCGTATCAGTCATCACGCCAATCTCATACGACCACGAAGCGATTCTCGGTGGCACATTGGGGCAGATCGCAAGCGAAAAAGCCGGAATCATCAAGGCTGGAATTCCAGTCGTCGTCGCGCCACAGGATACATCTGCCCTCGCGGAAATCACTGCACGCGCCACACTTCTCGATGCGCCGATCTTCGTTGCCGGCACCGATTGGCAGACAATCTTCGCTGACGGGTTATCTTCCCTGAACGGCCCGTGGGGGCATGTTGCTGCCGTCCGGCTTGGACTTCAGGGCAGGCATCAAGCAGAAAATGCTGGAGTCGCCCTGATGTCGTCATGGCTCATTTCCCGCTCGCTTTTCAGTGACCGTTCGACGCTAGTGAACGCACTCGAATCAACGTTGTGGCCGGGTCGTTTCGAGACGGCGAACAGATCGCCGACAGTAATCGTCGATGGAGCTCACAACGGTGCATCGATGAATGCGCTCGCTGATGCGCTGTTGGCGGAATATTCCGCGCGACATTTCATTATCATCTTCGGAAGCTACCGCGATAAAGATCTGGCAGCGATGTTGAGCGAACTGCGGCCACTCAATCCCACCATCATCGCGACCCGCTCCAACAGCCCGCGAGCCCGGAGCCCTTCAAGTATTCGAGACGCGGCTGCAGCGCTAGGCATGACCGCGATCGAGCAAGGTTCAGTTGCCGGGGCGATCCGGTTGGCAATCGATACCGCTGAGCCGGGGACGATCATCGTCGCCACCGGCTCGCTGTCAGTCGTAGCCGAAGCACGCGAGTATTTCGGGCTGGCACGAGTTTCGGATGATGAGCGTGCTTTGTTGAGTGGCTAGGCCCCGCTAGCTAGCAGTCTCAAAGTCGCTCCGAAGGCATTGCATGAAGACAACGTCCCAACGTTCGTCGCCCACGCGGTACGCTCCCGTACGACGCCCGTACTCCTTGAAGCCTGCTCGCTCGTATGCCTTCCTCGCGCCAGCATTGAATTCCATGTAGTAGAGATGAATGTTGAAGAGCCCGAGGCTCTCGAAGCCGTACGCAAGCATCAGCTTCGTCACCTCGGTGCCGAACCCCCTGCCGCGCACCTCCGGGTCACCGATCATGATTGCGAACTCCGCCGTGCCGTTATGCCGGTCAATGTCTTTCAACTCTGTCCAGCCTACTGGCCGGTATGACTCGCGCTCATAGACGGTAAACCAGGCGACATCGTCTCGCCCATCGACATAGCTCCCGTACCAGCGCTCGACGCTATCCAGTGTGTCAGGCATTTGAGGCGGTTCACCTTGACTTCTCAACGTACCGAAATTGTTCAGCCAGCGGTGGTAGATCGGAATCTGGTCTCGTCCCATCGGCCCGAGCGCCACTTGCTCGCCCTCGATACTAACAACCGGTCGATCATTCGTTGCAGCCATCTCACTGCACCTTTCGAATGCCAGAGGTGAGGATCAAGAGAGCGGGCCGCACCGATCCACTCTCTTTCTCGGCCCCAGTTAGCTACCCAGATTAGAGCTCCTCGTATCCATCAGGATTCGTCGTCGGAATCCACCACTCCTCGCCACGCACGGTCTGGACATATTCAGGCCAGCGCAGATCAACCGGCGGCAGAAAGTCACCGTCCAATAACGGCGCAACCCAGTCGCTTCCGCCGACGCCGCCGCCCGTACGCTCGTTGAACTCGTCCTGACACGCCTGTAACGCGCCCGGTTGCGTCAGTAGATCGAGGATCGTTCCGGCGATCGTTTTCCCTGCCACGAACATACCTGGATCGACGGCCGAGGCTACTCCTCCCAGCGCGTTTCTCGCCCAGGCGGGATAGCTGAAGCTGGAGCCTGGCGATCGAAGTGCCGGTCGCGCCGTCAGGAGGCGTACTGTTGGCGCGTGCCAGCAATACTCCACGTAGTCGTCGGAGGTTGAATTGAGCTGCCAGTCAGGCAGATTGCGACGAATCGATGCTTCATACTCCCGGGGATCGAGCAGCGACTCGTTGGAGTCTGCGAATGGATTCTCCATCGGGTCAAGTTCGAGATTGCGTTGCACTTCGCGCGCAAACTCGCGGGCATCTTCCGGCATTTCCGGTGCGCCAACGAGCTGTAGATTCTTCCAGGTCAGATCCGCCAGCGCGTTGTTCGCCAGCCCGACGCGTGTCTTCGTGACCCATCTGACCGATGGCTTGCAACCGGTCACTCCAGCCGCTTGGCGGGCATTGTTCGCCAGCACCCGGTAGATCTGCTCCTGAATCCCCAACGTCGGCGAGCGCCAGGAATACTGGATAGCGCTGTAGCGTGGCGGCAAGTTGTCAGAGGTTGCATCGCCACCAGCCATCACGAACTCGTTGAGCGTCCAGGTCCCCGTCTTCGGGAACATCGCCTCTTTCGTGTACTTGGTGTTGGTGTACATCAGCATCAGCGCATCGATCGCGCCGGGCGCTCTGGCGGTCGTGTGCGAACTCGCGCCGGGCGGCATCAGGCTGGGGTCGACCCAACCCTCGGGGTCTTCACACTCGAATACGAAGACAGCGCTCCAGTAGCTGCCGCAGTGCGTCTCCCAGACACAGGTGTTCGATGCGTGCGGGTGGTAGGCGATGAAGGCATCGAATCCGTCGTAGTAATCCTTAGCCGCGTGGACCGGCTTCGAACCGCACACTTTCTCGGCAGGTTCGCCGAAGAATTTCAGCGTCCCGGCGATGCCGTGCTTTTCCATCGCGGATTTGGCGGCCAGAAAACCCGATAACGCCGCCGTGCCAAGCATCGAGTGCGGGTCGGTGTGGCCAGCCGCCCACGGGTGCAGACCTTCGCGTGGAGCACGGTAGGGCACGGCCTGCTGCGAGTTCCCGGGGACGGCGTCGTATTCGGCATAGCCACCGATGACGGGTCCCCCGCTACCCCAGCTGGCGACGAAAGCGGTCGGCATCTCGCCCGACCCCTCTTCAACCTCCCAACCATCTTCGCGCAGGAGATCAACGTAAGCCTGGGCGGATTTGTACTCACGCCAGGCCGGTTCGTGGTAGCTCCAGATCTCCATATCGAATTCCGAAAGACGCTCAGAGTTGGCGTCGATCCATCCAAGCGCATCGCGTTTTGCGTCATAGTTTTCGGCAGTCATGCAGTTTCTCCAGTCAATCGTTTCAACCGATGGGATCGACGCCGCTAGCGCGGATCTGCTCATTCAGCGCCGCGACATCCGTGTCCCAGAGCGCGCGCAGTTCCGCGATGTGCTCGTCCGCGTATGCCGCAAGATCGTCGAAAACATCGAAGCACTGCTGCGGAGGTCGGGCGTCACCAAAACCAACGCTGTTCGCGAGCGAGGCGAGTTTGCGGTTGACCATTGGCGGGTAGTTGAAGACATCCGCGCCGCCGGTGCTGCGCGCCTCGACCAACTTGCCTTCCACCACTTCGAGTCTTGCAGTCAGTTCGTCGGCAGTCGCCAGAGCGGATTCAGCGCCTTCGCTGCCCTCCAGCCGTCCGTGCCAGACACCAACTTGCTCGCGCAACCCGCGACTTCTCGCGACGGCTTCGTGCACCTCGCTCAACTTGTCTCGAATCGCAATCAGGAGATCGAATTGTGCCTGCAGATCCTCGCCAGATGTATCGAGGCGCGGATCGGCGATAATCTCAAACTCTTGCTCGGAGTGCTCGCCATCGACATCGACCCGGACGGTGTACTTACCGGGCACCGCAAGTGGTCCAATCGTGCTTCCGCCCCAGTAGGCCGATAGCGCGACGGCCGTGCCCGGGAGGCTGGTTGCACTGGGATAGCGCATATCCCAGACGAACCGATTGAGACCTGGCCCGGTCGCGACCACGGGGCCTTCTTCGTCGTCGCTGGCATAGCTGCGTACGACTTCACCGGCACCATCCAGGATCGTGATCGTGACGGAGGACGCATCCTCTTTGCCGACGTTGTACTGCACGAGAACGCCGATTGGCGGGTTCTCACCGGCTTCAAGCAGCTCGAGTTCAACACCACCCCGGCCATCGGGAACGATCTCGGCTTTGACCTGGTTACCCCAGGCTTGCACATAGCCCTTATAGCCAGCGGAACCACGGCTCGGCCAACGACGCGGCGGAGTCAGTCTGACCGTTTGTCGCGGGGCGAATAGGCTCACGGCGTTAGACAGGTCCTCGCTATCCGCCTGGCGAACCGGAGTCAGGTCATCGATCATCCAGAATGAGCGACCATGCGTCGCCAGAATCAGGTCTGTATCGTGGATCACCAGATCGTGAATCGGGACGACCGGCAGGTTGCCGCCCATCCGATTCCAGTTTTCACCCGCATCCCAGGAGACATAGACGCCGGACTCGGTGCCCGCATAAAGCAAACCCATGCGCGCCGGATCTTCTCGAATCACGCGGGTGAAGTCGCTATCCGGGATACCGTCAGTTATCAATTCCCAGCTCTGACCGAAGTCGCTGGTTCGGAGCAGATAGGGCGTGAAGTCATCGAGTTTGTAGCGCGTGGCTGCGACGTAGGCGACTGCTGCATCGTGCGGCGAGGGTTCGATGATGCTGATCAATGCCCAGTCGGGCAGCAACTGCGGCGTCGCGTCTTCCCAGGTTTCGCCACCATCTTTCGAGACGTTGATCAGCCCGTCGTCGGAACCGGCCCAGAGCACGCCCGCCTGTACCGGCGACTCGGCAAAGGCGAAGATCGTCCCGTAATACTCGGTGCTGACGTTGTCGAGCGTTATCGGTCCACCGGATGGTCGCAGCGTCTCCGGGTCTCCGCGCGTCAGATCAGGGCTAATCGACTGGAAGGTCTGGCCGCCCGTCCGTGATCGGAAAACGTGATTGCCGGTGACGTACAGCACATCGGGATCGTGAGGCGACAGCGCAATCGGAAAGGTCCACTGGAAGCGGTACTTCATCGATTCCGCGCCATAACCGATCGGATCATCCGGCCAAACGGTGATATCAACCTCTTGCTTCGTACGATGGTCGTAGCGCGTCATCCGCGTCGCATAGCCACCAGCGAAGATGATGTTCGGATCATCGGGCCGTACCGCGATATAGCCGCTCTCGCTGCCACCAACCGGGTAGGTATCGTCGGCAGAAATGACGCCGCGATCGGAGTAGCTCGGTATCGACAGCGTCGTGTTGTCCTGCTGGGCGCCGTAGATGCGATAGGGAAACTGGGTGTCGGTGGTGACGTGATAGAACTGCGCCGTCGGCTGATTGTAGATTGATGACCAGGTGACCCCAGCATCCAACGAAACGCACGCCCCACCGTCGTTTGCTTCGACCATACGGCTCGGGTTGGCGGGATCGATCCAGAGATCGTGGTTGTCACCATGCGGTGTTGGTATCGCCTGATGCGTGACGCCACCATCGGTCGAACGCCACATCTGGAGGTTCAGAGTGAACATCGTATCGGCTTCGGTCGGGTGGGCGAAGATGTGCATGTAGTACCAGGGGCGCTGCATCAGATCGGCGTTGTCGCTCACCAGTTTCCAGGTCGCGCCAGCGTCGTCAGATCGGTATAGACCGCCCTGCTTCGACTCGATCAACGCCCAGACGCGGTCTGGATTCGCTGGCGACACCGCGATCCCGATGCGGCCCATGAGACCTTCCGGCAAGCCCGGGATTGCGACTGAGCTCCACCCAGGTATTGCCTGCGTCCGTGGACTTGAAGATTCCGCTGCCTTCGCCGCCGCTCACGAGCGACCAGGGCGAGCGTTGAGCTTCCCAGAGCGCGGCGTAGAGCACGCGCGGGTTCGTCACATCCATCGACAGGTCGCACGCGCCGGTCTGGTCGTTGCGATGCAGTACGAGTTCCCAGTCCTGGCCGCCGTTCATCGAGCGATAGACACCACGCGCCGGATGCGGGCCAAACGCGTGCCCGAATGCTGCGACGTAGACGATGTCGGGATTCGATGGATGGATGCGCACGCGCGCAATGTGCAACGTTTCCGCGAGACCCATGTGAGTCCAGGTAGCGCCGCCATCGTTCGAACGATAGACGCCGTCGCCATGCGTCACGTTGCCGCGGATACAGGCCTCGCCCATGCCAGCGTAAATGACGTTGCGGTCCGATGGTGCCACCGCAATCGCCCCGACAGACGCCGTCTTGAAGAAGCCGTCCGAAACGTTCTTCCAGCTCGCACCAGCATCGCGCGTCTTCCAGACACCACCGGAACACGCGCCAAAATAGGCCGTCAGCGGGTCATCTGGATCGCCCGCGACGGCCACGCTGCGGCCCCCACGAAATGGACCAACCAGTCGCCACTTCAGATCATCCAACAATTCAGTCGTGCGGGTCATGCAGTTGTAATCCTCTCAAGCAACAATCGTCGTTCGAAGGAGACACGAAACAGCCAACGATCAACTGGCCGCCCGGGTCTCGTCGCGATGCGGGACATTGACTTGGTAGGAGTTAGCATGCGTCATATCGGCCCGTCAATCTACGAGCCGATATGATTCGCCTAGAATCCTTGCGCGAATCCAGCCCGGCGCGGATCGGCGGCGCCTACGAGTTCCCCGGTTTCGCTGTCGCGCATAACGGCCTGGATCGAGCCCATATGCCAGTTGTAGTCACCCAATGGTGCGAGATCGATCCCGTAGCGCTCTAAGCCGGCAACGGTGTCAGCGGGAAATCTCGTTTCGATATCCAGCGTGCCGAGCCGCCAGCCTGTCGAGTGGTCAGCATTCGGACGCAGCATGAAGCGTGGCGCATCGATCGCAGGATATAGCTCCATGTTGCCGGCGAGCATGTTGATCAGTACCTGGCTGACGGTGTGGCATGACGCTCCCGGTGATCCGATCCCCAACCACGGTTCACCGTCACGCATCGCCAACACCGGCGGCAGCGGCGTGCTGATCCGTCGACCTGGCCCGCGAGATGTCCCGGCAAAAGGCACGATATTGCCGCTGTTGACGCTGATTCCATCGACCACCAGCCCGGTCCCGAAGGGCGTGCCGAAGACGGTGTGGAGCATCGTCAGCCAATTACCCTGGCCATCAACAATCGTCATGTGGTTGCTGTCTGTGTGACTGGAGCCTCTGGACGGATCGCCCGGGTAGGCACTCTGGCTCGGAGACTTCGGAGTGAGATCGACCTTCGGGAAGCTACCCATGATCAGATCTGCTTGAGACTGCAGGAACGCGTCGGATAGCAGCACGTCAATCGGGACGTCGAATCCCGCTGGATCGACGAGCAACTGAGAAACGTAGTGGTCAGCCACCGCGAGGCTGCGGGCGATCAAGATGGTTGCGCGCGCATCGTTGAGCCAGTCAACGCCCGGTTCCAGCCCACAGCGCTCAAGGATTCCCAGTCCGACCGCAGCGTACGCTGGACCGTAGTCGGGAGAGGGTGCGCCGAGCATGTCGACACCATACGCGCTGAATGCCAACGGATCTTGCCAGCGCACCTCATATTCGGCGAGATCTTCCATCGTCAGACTTCCACCCGTGGCACATACCGCAGCCACGAAGCGCTCGGCGAAGTCGCCCGTTTGGAACCAATCGGGGCCGTCCGCTTCTGCAAGTCGTTCAAGGGCTCGGGCAAACTTCGGAAGTTTGAACTGGTCGCCTGCCGGCACGAGAAATCCATCGGGTGTGTACTGGTCCCGTCCCGAAGGATGATGGGTGATACGACCGATCGCATCGGCCATTTCGCCATAGAGAAAGGAGTACATCGGGAAACCGTCATACGCGATCCGGATGGCCGGCTCGAAGTAGTCGGACCATTGCCGCGTGCCGTAACGCTTCGCGAGCGCCTGCATGCCCCGCACCGCGCCCGGCACTCCGATCCGAAGCCCGGATGTGAACGGCACACCGTCGCCGGCGATCGCAGCATTTGTCGCACGATCGAGGTTGGCATTGAGATAGACCGCGTCACGCGTCGTCGCATCCCAATAGAGTGCGCCAAACCCGCCAGCCGGGGTCGACATCTGCGGTTCGACGACATGCTGAACCGGCATCGCGGTTAGCATCGCATCAACCGCATTACCGCCATCTTCGAGGACCTGTCTCGCTACCGCAGTGACAAGTGGATGGGAAGTTGACACCATACCGTGCGCGCCCCGTGCAAGGGACTTCGTTCCCTGCTCGGCCGGAGGTAAATCTTGCTCTGTCAGCCACTTGCCCCAGTCAGTCATTTCTTAATCCTTTGATGATCGAACGACGAAACGCGCCGCGGTGCGCGTAAGTTCCACACCGCCGGCGCGTTTCTACTTGTATTCACCGCTGTAACAGCCGGACGTCCTCAGTCTAGTCGGCTGCAACCGCCTGTTCGACTGGCGAAAGCGTCCGCCCGACGGCCGCTGCAATCTGCCCGATTTGCGGCATGAGTTCGCTGAAGCGGTCCGGCTTCAGTGACTGCGCGCCATCAGACATTGCGTGACTCGGATCGTTGTGAACTTCGATGATCAGGCCATCTGCGCCAGCCGCAACGGCCGCCAGAGACATGGCAGGTATCAGATGCCAATGTCCGGTGCCGTGGCTCGGATCGGCAATGATCGGCAAGTGGCTCAGGTGCTTCACGACCGGCACAGCCGTCAGGTCGAAGATGTTGCGCGTATAGGTCTCAAAGCCGCGCACGCCACGCTCGCAGAGCATGACATTCGGATTGCCCTGCGCCATGATGTACTCGGCCAGTAGCAACCACTCTTCGTACTGCACCGCCATGCCGCGCTTCAACATGGCAGGTTTGCCGGATCGGCCGACCTCTTCGAGCAGCTGGTAATTCTGGCAGTTGCGCGCGCCGATCTGGAATATGTCGGTGTAGCGGCCAACGAGTTCAACGTCCGACGGCGTCATCACCTCGGTGATGATCTTCAAGCCGTACTCGTCGCGAGCTTGCGCCAGAAGCTTCAGACCATCCTCGGCCATGCCACGAAATTCGTAGGGGGAGGTGCGTGGTTTGAAAGCCCCGCCACGCAAGATCTTCGCGCCAGCTTCTGCGACGACATCGGGCCGTTGCCATCAGCTGCTCTTCAGACTCGACGGAACACGGTCCAGCCATGATGACGACTTCGTCGCCACCAATTTTGACCCCGTCGACGTCGATGATCGTCGACTCTGGATGAAATTCGCGACTGGCGAGCTTGTAGCGCTTGGTAACCCGAAAGACCTGCTCGACGGCGTCGCGGGACTCAATCGCCGACTTCAGGCTCTCGCGGATTGGTACGCCGATGACGCCGATAATTGTCGAGCCTTCGCCGATCGAGAGGTGGACGTCGAGGCCCTCCTCCTTAACTCTGGCGATGACGTCTTCCCTCTGTTCGGGCGTGTGCCCATGTTTCATGATGATGATCATTTGACGTTTTCCCTATCCTTGTAATCGATGAATCAATGAATTGTCTCTACCGCTTCGGGGCGTTTCGACCAACGCGCCGGCTCACGGCCCCATTCCGGTCGCAACTGTACGGCTCCGTGCAAATAGGCATGTTTGATTTCAGAAGGCGAAGCGGTGGTGTTAATGTGCAACATCACTCGAACGCATGACTGAAGGGAGCCTGGCACGTCCATTTCATGGGCACACATCAGAGCGACATTATCCAGCCCTACTTCGCGTGCGGCGACGGCCGGAAACGTTGCCGTCAAATCAGTCGTCGTCGTGAAAAAAGCACTGACGACATCATCAACGTCTATGTCGTTGAGCGCGAAGATCGTTTCAAGCATTTCGGTCGTCACTTCGAGGATATCCTCGGAAGTGTTTGCGCGCGCGGTCGTTGCGCCGCGAATAGCTCTGCAAACGGCGGACACCGGCAGGCTCCAATCGTGTGAACGCTAGCTAGTCTCGTCCCAGAAGAGATGCCATGTAGCGCTCGATTTCGTCCGGGAGCTGGTCGGAGGAAAACTGTTCCAGATAGTTGAGCATCGCACTGGCGAAGATCACACCGTCAACAAGTCCGCCGGCCTCAACCACATGTGCGTGGCTGGAAATCCCGAAACCGAGCGCTAACGGTAGACTGGTGTGCCGCCGCACCCGCGCGACGTAATCAGGGATACCTTCCCAGAGCCGGTCGCGTGCCCCGGTGATCCCGACGACGGAGACAAGGTAGATGAAACCGCTGGCACGCTCGAGTATCGCTTCGAAGCGCTCTTCCGTGCTCGTCGGAGCGAGCATGTAGACGAGATGCAATCCATTATCGACACATGCGGCAAGAAGGTCGTCGCTTTCCTCAGGCGGAAGGTCGGGCACAATGAAACCATCAGCCCCGGCTTCCCGGGCGTCGCGCGCGAAGCGCTCGATGCCATAGGCCAGAATCGGATTGTAGTATCCCATAGCAATCAATGGAACTTCTACGCCCTGGTTCTCCCGCAATCGCCGAATGTGATCCAATGCCACAACCGTGGTGACACCGTTGCTCAGCGAGCGCTGATTAACTCGCTGTACCGTCGGACCGTCTGCGATCGGATCGCTGAACGGCATGCCGATTTCGACGAGATCAGCGCCACTCCGTACCAGCGCTGCGACTGCCCGTTCCGTATCGTCAAGCTCGGGCCAGCCAACCGGCATGTAGGGCATGATCGCGATACGGCCCTCGTTGTGAGCCTTCTCAAATGCTCGCGTCGTGCGGGTATCGGTCAGCGAATTGACGGCAATCGTGCTCACAGTGACACCCCCAGTGCCTCGGCGATCGTGTGCATGTCCTTATCGCCGCGACCAGATAGATTGATGATGATCGAATGTGCGTCCGGATTCTTCGCAGCCCACTCGCTGGCCAGATAGACAGCATGCGCCGATTCCAGCGCCGGGATGATGCCCTCAGCGCGGGTCAACATCTGGAAACCTTCGAGCGCGGCCTGATCGCTAACGGCGTCGAACGAAGCACGTCCCGTATCTTTCAGCCATGCCAGCTCCGGGCCAACACCGGGATAATCCAAGCCCGCTGAAATCGAGTGCGCTTCGGTGATCTGACCGTGCCCATCCTGCAAAATGTACGTCTTCGCACCATGCAGTACGCCGACTGAACCGGCGGTCAGACTGGCCGCATGGGCGCCCGGTTCGAGGCCGAGGCCACCGGCTTCAGCGCCGATGAGCGCGACCGACTCGTCGTCGACGAAGGCATGGAATATGCCCATCGCGTTCGATCCGCCGCCAATGCACGCCATAACCGCCGACGGAAGTCGCCCTTCACGTTCCAGAAACTGCGCCCGCGCTTCAGTGCCGATGATCGACTGGAAGTCGCGCACGATCATCGGGTAGGGGTGCATCCCCGAGGCGGTCCCGATCATGTAGTAGGTGTTCTCGACGTTGGCCACCCAGTCGCGAATCGATTCGTTGAGGGCATCTTTCAACGTTCGCGAGCCGCTCTTAACCGGGACGACCTCGGCGCCGAGAAGTTTCATCCGAAAGACGTTGAGCGCCTGGCGCTGCACGTCGACTTCGCCCATGTAGACGACGCAATCGAGTCCGAGTAGCGCGCAGATGGTCGCTGAGGCAACGCCATGTTGGCCGGCGCCCGTCTCGGCGATGACCCGCGGTTTGCCCATGCGCTTGGCCAGCAACCCCTGGCCGACGACGTTGTTGATCTTGTGCGCCCCGGTGTGAGCAAGATCTTCGCGTTTGAGGTAGATCTTCGGCCCACCCCACTGCTCCGTCAGATTCGAGCACAGGGTGAGTGGCGTCGGACGGCCAACATACTCCGCCTCCAGGCGGTCAAATTCGGCCTGGAACGCCGGGTCGTTACGTGCTTCCTGGTAGGCAGCTCTCCAATTCTCGAATCGCCGGCATCAGCGTTTCCGGGGCGTACATTCCACCGAAATCACCGAATCGGCCCATCCTGTCCGGTCGTGCGCCGGCTGTCTGCTCTTTCGTCGCGCTCATCGCGCCTCGCCTTCCGCACCGCGTGCCGCGGCGATAAATGCTTTGATCTTCGAATGGTCTTTCAATTTGTTCGTTTCGACTCCACTTGACACGTCGACAACAAAAGGGGCGACTTCGCCGATCGCAGCAGGCGACATTCTCCGGGTCTAGCCCACCTGCTAGAAACAGTCTGTATTGCTGTGCCAGATCGCGTGCTAGATCCCAGTCTCCGACGACACCACTTCCACCCCACATGCCCGGCACGTGGGTATCGAGATGCACGGCGAACGGTCCCTGTTCGACGATTTCGCAGAAACGAGCCTCTGTATCCTGCGCGTCTTGCCCTGCCCGCACAGTCCCAAGAAAAGGAATATCGCGCTCTTTCAGCGCCGCCATCTCATCAGTCGATTCGTTGCCGGACAACTGAATGATGTCGAGCCCCGCAAGTTCCCGCACCGCAAGAATCTTGTCGAGCGGCTCGTTGACAAATAGACCGACAATCTGTGTCTGCCCGTCGCGCGAACATTCCCGCACAGCGGCCGCAATTTCGCGCGCTCGTTCAGGTTCAACGTAACGATGACTGCCGGGATAGAAGACAATGCCGATGTAGTCAGCGCCAGCCTCCACGGCGACCCGGGCCGTAGCGCGGGTCACTGATTCCGCAGATCTTTATCTTTGGCGTGCTTCTCACCGTCCGAGCAACTCACGCACTGCCGCGGCACGATCTGCTTTCCGCATCAGCGACTCGCCGACGAGCACCGCATCGACGCCTGCGCGTCCGAGCCGCAGGACGTCTTCACGGCTGCCAACGCCGCTTTCGCCGACAATCGCGATACCGTCTGGAACGAGAGGGGCAATCCGTTCAGTCGCAGCCAGGTCAACCTCAAATGTGCGCAGATCGCGATTGTTGATGCCGACTACTCGCGGACTGATTGCGAGAGCGCGTTGGAGTTCATCAGCGTCGTGCACTTCCACGAGTGCATCCATGCCAAGGTGGGCCGCGAATTCGTGCAGCTCAGCGAGCTGCTCATCCGCAAGAGCAGCGACGATCAGCAGAATCGCGTCAGCGCCATGGGCACGAGCTTCAACGATCTGATACTTGGAAATGACGAAGTCTTTTCGCAGTACCGGCTTTCGTGATGCCCCCGGCCCGGAGATCGCGCTGGCCATTTCGAGGTCGGCGAGGGTGCCTTGAAAGAACTTCTCGTCAGTCAGGACAGATATTGCCGCACAGCCTCCGTGTATATAGTCGGGAACGATGTCGCCGGGATCGACATTGCCTGCGATAAGTCCCTTCGATGGAGATGCCCGTTTGAATTCTGCGATGACGGACACTTCTTGGACGTGCGGTAAGAGCGGCTGCGAGCGAAGCCGGCGCTGGTTGTTCGCCAGCGAGCGCCAGGAGCGCCTCCGTAGGTTGAGCGCTCATCCGCTCGCGCAACTCGTCGGCGGTGTTGTCGAGTATTCGATCGAGATAGGTTCCGGTATGTATGTGAATCATTCGCTCAGACTCCAGCTGTTTGGGGCGCGGTAATGCGTTGACTTAGATCGGCAAGTTCGCGCACCTTTGCATAAGCAGCGCCGCTATCGATCGATTCTGCCGCTATCTCGATGCCAGCTTCGATGGTCGCCGCTCCATCGGCAGCGTAGATCGCAGCACCAGCATTGAGCAGCGTAATGTCTCTCGTCGCGCCCGGAGTTCCGCTCAGAACTTGCTCAGTAATACGCACATTCTCGCGGACGCCACCGCCACGAATTGTCTCCAAATCGTGGCGCTTCAGTCCGAAGCGCTCCGGTTCGACTTCGTACGACGTCACCCAGGCGCTCTCGCGCATCAGCATTTCGGCGATCGTGCTCGTCCCGGCCACGCCAAGTTCATCCAGCCCTTCGTGAGCGTGGACAACCAGCGCGTGGCGAGAGCCGAGCATGCCCATTACTCGCGCAACCCGATTAGCCGTCTCAACATCGGGAACGCCAACCACCTGATGGGTTGCGCCGGCCGGATTAACCAGCGGCCCGAGAAGATTGAAGACAGTTCGTATTCCGATCTCGCGGCGCACTGGTCCAGCAAAGCGCATCGCCGGGTGGAAGGCAGGCGCATACATGAACCCTATTCCTACCCGGTCAATACACTCGGCGACCTGGTCGGGTTCAAGTTCGATCTGAACCCCCAGCCCTTCAAGGACATCGGCAGAACCACAGCGGCTCGTCATCGCCCGGTTGCCATGCTTGGCGACCTTGACTCCTGCACCGGCAACGACGAAGGCTGCCGTTGTCGAGATATTGAACGACCCGCTGACATCCCCGCCGGTTCCACAGGTATCTACCAGCGGTTGACCACCGGCATCGACCGGAACCTTGACAGCCTTTTCGCGCATCACATCTGCGAAGCCAGCAAGCTCGTCGTCACTCTCGCCGCGCATTCTCAGCGCGGTAAGAAATGCGCCAATCTGCGGTTGCGATGCCTCTCCGTTCATGATGGTCTGCATCGCCGAGGTCGCTTCCTCGCGTGTAAGCTGTTGGCCATCGACGATGGCCTGGATTGGTGCTCGAAGCATATTCCTCGTCCTGTCCTCTAGTAGCCGACGACCAGTTCGGCAGGCGCCGAACTTCCGATGAATGTCGCCAGCATCTGGTGGCCCGTGTCCGTCAGAATCGATTCCGGATGGAACTGCACTCCATAGACATCGAATTCACGATGGCGGAGGCCCATGATCGTTCCGTCTTCCGATCTTGCAGTAACCTCAAGCGCTGGTGGCAGGCTGCCCTCATCGACGATCAGCGAGTGATAGCGTGTCGCGGTGAATGGATTCGGCAGCTGGCGGAAGATCCCCATCGACTCGTGGCTAACGCTGCTTGTCTTCCCGTGCATGACGACCGGAGCGCGAACGATGTCGGCCCCGTATGCGGCCCCGATAGCCTGATGGCCGAGGCATACGCCGAGAATAGGTATGGACGGACCGAGACGCTTGACAACTTCAATCGAGATTCCAGCGTCATACGGCGTGCCTGGGCCGGGCGATATCACGATCGCCTCAGGATCCATCGCGCGGATTTCCGCCACCGTCAAAGCATCGTTGCGAAAGACCTCAACCTCAGCGCCGAGCTCACAGAGATACTGATACAGGTTGTAGGTAAATGAATCGTAGTTGTCGATGATGAGTATCATGCCTGTTCCTCCGTCCCCGCTCCGGCGCTGAGCCGCATGCGCTCCTGTAGTTCGATGTCTTCGGCCAGTTCGACGGCGCGCATCGCAGCCGCCATCTTGTTGATCGTCTCCTGATACTCGTAGTCGGCCGTCGAATCGTGAACGATGCCACCACCGGCCTGCATGATCACCCTGCCGTCGCGCATCGCAACGGTGCGTAGCGCTAGCGCCTGATCCATGTTGCCGCTATAGGCAAAGTAACCGACGACGCCGGAATAGAGCCCGCGGCGATCCGGTTCCAGTTCGGCGATGATCTCCATCGCTCGAATCTTCGGCGCGCCGCTCACCGTCCCGGCCGGGAAACAGGCTCGCAGCGCATCCACACCACTGAGATCATCACGCAGTTCGCCGGTCACATGGCTGACGAGGTGGATGACATGCGAGAAGCGCTCGGTGCGCATCAATACCGGCACTTTGACTGTGCCTGGCTTGGCCACCCGGCCAATATCGTTGCGCGCCAGATCGACGAGCATGACGTGTTCGGCGCGCTCTTTCTCATCGGTCAGCAACTCGGCTTCAAGCTGCTGGTCCTCGGCTTCGTCCGCGCCCCGGCGGCGTGTCCCGGCGATGGGATGTGTAGTCAAGACGCCATCATCGAGTCGGATCAGCGCTTCCGGCGAAGCTCCAACAACCTGCTCGTTTCCCATCTTGACGTAGAACATGAACGGGGAGGGGTTAACCGTCCGCAGCGCCCGGTAGACGTTGAAGGAATGGGCGCCAGTGTCGAGTTCGATGCGTTGCGACGGGACGACCTGGAAGATGTCGCCAGCGGCGATGTACTCCTTGGCCCGATCAATCATGCTGTCATAGTACCGGCGATCGATATTGAACTCAGCCCGATCGCGCACGCTGACGTCGCTGATCGGCCGCTTCGATACCGGAGCCTCCGGACGCTCAGTGTGTAGCTTCTCAGCGATACGCTCAATTCGATCGACGGCTTCCGCGTAGGACTGTTCCAGGGGCTTGTCGTCGTCGGTGTGCACGTGAGACACAACCTTCATCCGGCGTTCGACGTGATCGAATACGACCATGGAATCGACGAACATGTACATGCCGTCGGGAAAGCCGTTGGGGTCGTTCGCCGCCACCGGCAGACGCTCGAAGAAGCGCACCGCTTCGTACGACAGGTAGCCGACGGCCCCGCCGACGAAGAGTGGCAAGCCCGGCACGTTGACCGCCTTGTAAGGCGACAGAAAGGACTGCAGCGCGACCAGCGGGTCGTCATAAGGTATGGCCTGCTTGTAACCGGACTGATTCGCCTGGGCAACACCGTCCTGCAGTCTGCACCGTGAGATAGGGGTCCGCTCCGATAAAGGAGTAGCGTGCCAGCAACTGGCCGCCTTCAACGCTCTCCAGCAGGAACGAATACGGCCCTTCGGCGATCTTCAGGTAGGCGCTGACTGGCGTTTCCAGGTCTGCGATCAGCTCGCGATAGATCGGGATGACGTTGCCCTGATCCTGCAACGCTTTGACTTCATCGAGTGACAGAGAGTAACGGCGTCCCAGCCGTCGGGAATCGACCGCTTGCTCGAAAATCGCTGGTGGTTGGTGTTTTGTTTCGACCATGTTCAGAATTCTTTCAGGCTAATGCGAATCGGCAGCTGTGATGCAACTGCGCCAACGCCCTCGATAGAGCCCCTCTGGCGTTCTGATTCTTCGGTCTCGTTCAATCTGCTTCATGCGTCTTGCGATTCGTTTCCAATTCGGGCAACAAAAAAACCTCTCGTCCCAACAGGGACGGAGGCTGGTTATGGACCTGCTCCGCGGTGCCACCCTGGTTGATTGCAAAGTGCAATCCACTCAGTCAGATACGGGTTGGTCGATAGACACAACCGATATCCGGTCCCGTGATAACGGCGGGACAGTCCCGGCGCCGCTTACTACGCTCTGGATGAGCGGTTCGGGGCGCAACTCCCGGATCCATTCCACGTCTTTCGAGATACCGGCTTCACACCTACCGCCAGTTCTCTGAATCTCGTCCGGACGTGTACTCGTTCCGATCAACGCTGTTGATCAATCTCAACTGGCCCGTAGCTTATCCGCAGTTCCATCGTATGTCAACTGGCGCCGCCAGTTTTCGCTGCCAGCGGCATGATTTTCATTGCCGCTAAGGCTATCCTTTATTCGATGAACCAGGATCAATTGATCGTCGCTTTCCAAATCAAAGTATGGAGTTTCCACATTGAGTACGCCCTATGAAAACGTGCCGGCCGCGCTGGCCGAAATCATGAGAGAGTTCAGCGAGGCTGACGATCGCGAGAAGCTCGAGCTTCTTCTGGAGTTTTCCGACAGCCTTCCGGATTTGCCCGAGCGCCTGGAACACATGAAAGACCAAATGGTCGAAGTCGAGGAGTGCCAGTCACCGGTGAGCATCCATTCGGAGCCAGAAAACGGTCACTTGAAGTTCTACTTTGCAATACCGGAGAGCGCTCCGACTGTGCGGGGGTTCGCCGCGATCATGCTCGAAGGCACGCGCGAGGCGACGCCAGCTGAGATACTCCAGATTCCCAGCACCTTCTTCGTCGAAATGGGACTGGGCAAAGTACTGTCACCTCAACGCATGCACGGGATGGCCGCGATTCTCGCCTATATGAAGCGCATGGCAATCCCGTACGTTGCCAGCCAATCGTCCTGACCGGCACAGATTTGGTTGTGAGCGACTGACGAGGTTGATACCATTCCTTAATTCGGCTCCGTGAGGGGATGGTTGGTGACGAGAACAGTCGCGGTAGCAAATCAAAAGGGCGGGGTCGGGAAGACGACCACCACGGCTAGTGTCGCCGCCTGGCTTGCTCAGAGCGGCGCAAATATCCTCGTAATCGACCTCGACCCGCAGGGAAATCTGACAAGTTCACTCGGCGTCGATCGCTCTTCACTTCAGAATTCAAGCTATGAGCTCCTGGTAGGCCAGTCGAGTATTGCTGATGTGACACTTCCAGAGGTGCGGCCCGGCCTGGATTTGATCGCAGCGCGGCCCGACCTGGCCGGCGCGGAAGTCGAACTGGCGCTACTGGATCGCAAAGAAACGCAGTTACGCCAGTCAATGGGGACACAGGCAGGCTTTTACGACGCGATCTTCATCGACTGTCCGCCATCGCTTGGACTCTTGACGATCAATGCGCTTTCCGCATCCGACTTTGTCATCATCCCAATCCAGTGCGAATATCTCGCATTAGAGGGATTGATGCAGATGATGGAGTCGATAGGGCTCATTCAACGAAGAATCAATCCTGGGCTTTCTGTTCTTGGGGTTGTGATGACGATGTTTGATGGCAGAACCAGGTTGTCGTCCGATGTCGTTGAAAACGTCAGGACACATTTCAGCGGGCACTCATTTGAAGCGATTATTCCGCGCTCGGTAAGGCTTGCCGAAGCGCCCTCCTACGGCCAAACGATCGTTGACTACGCCCCGGAATCATCCGGGGCGCTTGCGTACAGGGCTCTTTCAAATGAAGTGGCCCGGCGTCTGAATCTTGATAATGGCATTAGCCAGGTGTCCGAATCGATCGAAGCAGAACCAGTATCGACGGGGAACGGTATCTAACGCAGAAGGGGTACACATATGATCGTCGGAGATCCACGCAATACTCGAATAGCATCCGAAGCACCGCGTTTAGAGCCGTATAACGATCGGGTCATTGGCACCGGCCTGACATTTGATGACGTTTTGCTCCTGCCCGACGAATCAGACCTCATGCCGAGCCATGCCGATACGTCGAGCTTTTTCACCCCTAGAATCCGGCTGGCGATACCACTCGTATCGGCAGCAATGGATACCGTTACCGAGGCGCGTCTGGCCATTGCGCTTGCACGCGAAGGCGGCATCGGCGTCATTCACCGCAACCTCTCGGTGGAGAATCAAGTTGCAGAAGTTGACAAGGTAAAACGCAGCGAATCGGGCATGATCGTTGAGCCGGTTACGCTGGGTCCGAACGACCTCGTCGCCGACGCGCTGGCAGTCATGGAGCGGTATCACATCTCCGGCGTACCGATAACGAACCCGTCCGGAAAACTCGTCGGGATTCTCACAAACCGGGACTTGCGCTTCGAGACCAATGTCGAGCAACCGATTTCTGCGCTGATGACGAGCGAGGGCCTCGTGACTGTCCCCGTTGGCACAACGCTCGAACAGGCCGAAGAAATTCTTCACCAGAACAAGGTCGAGAAGCTGCCGGTCGTCGATGACAATTTCATCCTCAAGGGGCTCATCACCGTCAAAGACATTCAAAAGCGCCGGTTGTACCCCCACGCGACGAAAGACGCGCGTGGACGACTGTGTGTCGCCGCGGGTGTCGGTGTCGGTGAGGACGGAATCAGCCGCGCGGAAGCACTTATCAACGCCGGTGTCGATGCCATCGTTGTCGACACGGCACATGGCTTCGCTCGAGCCGTCGCTGAAACAGTCAGCGAGATCAAGAGTGCCTGGGAAATCGAAGTCGTCGCGGGCAACGTCGCAACTGGGCGAGCTGCGGAGGCACTGATCAACGCTGGAGCCGATGCCATCAAGATTGGCGTAGGCCCGGGTTCGATCTGTACGACACGAGTGGTAGCCGGCATCGGCGTTCCACAGATATCCGCCATATTCGACTGCGCGGCCGTAGCGGCGCGGCGCGGCGTCCCGATCATCGCCGACGGTGGGGTGCAATATTCCGGTGACATCGCAAAAGCAATCGCCGCCGGTGCTGACACGGTGATGCTCGGTTCACTATTTGCAGGCGTCGATGAAAGCCCCGGAGAAGTCGTCCTGTACCAGGGAGAACGCTACAAAGAGTACCGGGGTATGGGTTCTATGGGCGCGATGAAGTCGCGCTCGTACTCCAAAGATCGCTACTTCCAACAGGATATCGAGGGGCTGTCGAAATTCGTGCCAGAGGGTATCGAAGGTCGCATCGCCTACAAAGGCCCGCTCTCAAATGTCGTCTACCAGCTCGTTGGTGGTCTGCGTGCGGCGATGGGTTATTGCGGAACGTTGACAATCGCAGAGATGAAGACGAAGACGCGTTTCGTTCAGATAACTGGCGCAGGTCTTCGGGAGAGCCACCCGCACGACGTCATCATCACCAAAGAAGCGCCAAATTATCGGATCTCCGGCTAACGAGGAACAGGAGCGACGGTCGCGGTGGACTTAGGACTACGGGGGAAAGTCGCCATCGTTGCGGCTTCGAGCAAAGGGTTAGGCAAGGCAACGGCGATTCAGCTTGCCCGTGAAGGCGCCCATGTCGTCATGTGCTCGAGAAGCGCGGATCGTATCGCCGACGCCGTCGATGAGGTCGCAGCGGAAGCTACGCGCTTCGAAAATGGTGGTACAGCGGTCGGTCTCGTAGCAGACGTCCGCAAGCAGGCGGACATCGACGGTTTGATCAAACTCGCCCTCGAAACCTATGGACGCATTGACATCCTCGTGGCCAACGCTGGCGGGCCTCCGGCCGGGACGTTCGAATCCCTCGATGCGGAAGCGTTTCTGGACGCCGTCGATCTCAACTTGATGAGTACCGTGCGGCTCTCCAAAGCAGTCGTTCCGATCATGAAAGATCAAGGTGGCGGCTCGATCGTCAACATCACATCCATCTCCGTCAAGCAGCCGATCGAAGGCTTGATCCTGTCGAATACTGCCCGCGCCGGCGTCATTGGACTCGCGAAGAGCATGGCGACCGAACTTGGGAAATACGGCATTCGCGTCAACAATGTCGGTCCCGGACCTACTCGCACCGACAGGATTCTCGATCTCGCCCGCCAGCGAGCAGAATCCGGTGGCGTCACGCTTGACGATGCGCTCTCCGAGGATGCCTCGGCCATCCCGTTGGGACGTCTTGGCGAGCCGGAAGAATTTGCGAATGTTGTTGCCTTTTTGGCCTCGCCGGCCGCCAGTTATGTCACCGGGATCACCCTCCAGGTTGACGGCGGGCTATATAGGGGATTGCAGTAGCTTCATTCTGTCCGGACATCCCTGTTTCAATCCGGGCTATAATCCGATGAAGTAGGCTGGTGCGACTTTGCGTTTCCAGCCCCTGCAAGCAGCATGCAACAGGCAGAATATGAAGATCCTCCAGGTCTCTCCGTTTGATTTCAACGTACGAGGTGGCGTCAATGAACATGTGAGCCACCTCGATGCAGCCTTCCGAACGCTTGGCATGGAGACGCGCATACTTGCCGCTGCATCAGCCGGTATGCGCGAAATCGACGATGGGCACATCTATCGTCTCGGAACGTCGATACCATTTCCCTCCAACGGTTCTACGGCCAGAGTGACAGTATCTCCGTTCGTCATTTCAAAAGTGAGCCGTTTTCTGGAACGTGAGAACTTCGATATCGTTCACGTGCATGAACCACTTGCACCGGTTCTGCCTATGGCGGCGCTACTTTTCTCCAAAGCTCTCAACGTCGCCACTTTCCACGCAGCGAGAGATTTCAACTTCTGGTACCACTACATCAAAGCGATAATGGATGTCTTTGTGGACCGCGTGGACTGCCGGGTAGCCGTCTCGGAGGTTGCACGTGAATCCATCGATAGCCACTTCCCCGGCGATTACCAGATCGTGCCAAATGGCATTGATCTGGAACGCTTTCGACCGGATGTTACACCTGTCACTGAATACCTCGACGGCATGCGCAATATCCTCTTCGTTGGCCGCTACGATGAGCCACGTAAGGGCTTTAACTACTTGCTGCGGGCGATGCCGAGTATTCAAAGCCAATTCCCGAACACCCGTCTCATTGTCGTCGGACGAGGAGACATTCGGCGCGCGATGCGTCAGGTTGAGGAACGGGCGATTCCCAACGTCGTCTTCGTCGGCGCGGCCAAAGCGGCCGACTTACCCCGCTACTATGCGACCTGTGATGTCTACTGTGCGCCCTCAACCGGACGTGAATCCTTCGGCATCGTCCTGCTCGAAGCACTGGCTACTGGCGCACCAGTCGTGGCATCAAATATCCCGGGCTATGCGGGCGTAATCGAGCATGGCAGGACCGGCATCCTGGCTGCCCCCGCGAATTCCCAGGATCTCGCGCTGCGCATCGTTCGCGTGTTGGCGGACGATGGGCTCCGTCGAGAGCTACGTGAAAACGGCCTGCGCGAAGTTCAACGTTACGGCTGGCAAGTAGTGGCCCGACAGATGCTCGAAGTGTACGATCGCGGTCTGGCGCAGGAACGCACGGTACGCGACACGGGGATGATACCCGAGGCCATCTTGGAGCGGGCGCGTGGTTAGTACGCGCTTCGCCAACCAGGTGAGAAAGCGGCTGGGAGGCGTCGGTCGAATCGTCGCAAAGACGAATCTTTCCCCGAACGCAATAACAGTTATCGGGCTGGTACTCAACGTTGTCGTTGCCGCGGTTATCTCAACTGGCAATCTATTGTTGGGCGGCGCGCTGCTTCTCATTGCAGGCGGATTCGATGTCATCGATGGAGCCGTCGCGCGAGCGACCAATCAGGTCAGTAAGTTTGGCTCGTTTTTCGATAGCACGATGGACCGTTACGCGGATGCAGTGATCCTTGGCGGTCTCATGCTCTACTTCCTCAATGAAGATTCGGGAACCTGGGCGATCATGCTCACCTTTACCACTCTCGTCGGATCACTGATGATCTCCTATGCGCGATCCAAAGCAGAAAGCATCGATTTGCGCGGTGACGTCGGATTCGCCCAGCGCGCAGAACGCATCATTATCCTCTCCGGCGGGCTTTTGCTGGGCTTTCCTGTCTGGGCGATCGGTGGACTAGCAATCCTCACTCACCTCACAGTGCTCCAACGCATCATCCATGTCTGGCGGGAACTCAGGCTCACCGAAACAGATAGCTAGTGTTGATCCGTCGAGAGCAATCGCGACGCTCGACATGCCTGGTTGTCGGTGCGATCGTTGCCGTTACTCTCTTGATCGCTTGTGTCATCCTCGCCATCGGGCTTTCGCTCGTTTCGTTACCAGGTCTGGGTGGAAACGAAAACGCCGACACTCCAACATCTACTTTATCGCTACCGTCGGGTGAAACGATCGTCTCTGTGCTCGATGTCGATCAGGGTCAAGCGGTTCTCATCGTCGCCCCGGATGGTAGCGCTGCACTTATTGACGCCGGTCGCTCCCAGACACGCATCCGCGAAGAAATCGCGCCCTATGCTTACTCGCTCGGAGTCACCGAGCTGAAATACCTGATATTGAGTCACCCAGACCAGGATCATGTCGGTGGCATGCCCGAAGTTTTCGACCAGTTCACCGTCGACAACTGGGTAGATCCCGCAATCCCGACGACCAATCAGACCTACGAGGAATCGATCAACATCGTTCTTGATAAGAACATCCCGGCGCTGCTCGCACGGCAAGGAGAGAAACTCAGCCTCGGTTCCGGAGTTGAACTAAGCCTGCTCTGGCCCGAATCCGACTTCATTCTCTCTGGATCTGAACCAGATTCGAACAATAACAGCGTCGTCGTCCTCATTTCGGTGGGCGACATCGACGTTCTCGTGACCGGAGACCTTGAGAAACGCGGAGAGCATGCCCTGGTCGAGCAAATGGCAGCCAGTTTACAAGCTGAACTTCTTGTCGTCGGTCACCACGGCAGTAACTCATCCAGCACCGCTGAGTTTCTTGATGCGGTGGATCCGGATGTGGCGCTCATATCCGTTGGTAAGGATAATCAATACGGACACCCGCACGACGAGGTCCTACAACGCCTGCGCTTTCGATCGATAGAGATCTATCGAACTGATCTGGATGGCACGATAGAAATTCACACGAACGGTAACCAGTACACGATATCAACGGTCGAGACGGATACGACGCCGTGAACGCGCCTGCAAGCTCTATACTGCTAACGATAGATGAGATTGAAATCAACCGGGACGGCGAACAGATCGCAACCCTCGTCGCCCGAGACGGTCTAATCGTGACCGTGCCCGTTGCACTTTTACCCGAAGGCGCCGCGGTGAATCACGTCGTTGTTGCGAATTTCCGACTGGATAAAGAGTCATCCACAGAGCGAACAGCGCGAGTTCGCAACCTTCAACACCGGCTATTCAATCGTGATTCGAGCTCAGGATGAGAATATCTGCACTCCTGCTTACCGTGGCAATCGTCATCCTCCTGGCTGGTTGCAACCCAGTGAGCGAGGATGCAACGCCAGCGGCAGGCGTGACCCCTTCTCCCACCAGCAAGACTATCGCGACGCTTCCTCCGATGAGAATTGTTACTCGCACTCCCGTTGATCAATCGCAGATCCCTCCAACTGCCGGAGGTACTCAAACGGCGCTCGAAGTTCCTTCAACATATGTTGTCCAGGAAGGCGACACTCTCTATTCAATCGCCAAACGATTTCAGCTTGATCTAGCGGCGATCGTCGCGCTCAACGGGCTTTCGGATCCGAACGATATTTCGGTTGGCCGAGAACTCCAGCTTCCCGCTCCCGGCCGAGTAATAGCCCGTCCGTCATATATCCGAATCGCTCGCTCTCAAATGCGTTGACTGATGGTAGATGGTGGGGTAGACTCGGAATGTGTTCGTTCGATAGAAGTAAAGACCGAGCAGGGTAAAGGAGGTGATGCCAAGTAATGAGTAGTCATGGTACTTCGGGCGTCACCTCGGAGGTAGCTGCGTAGCAGTTTTCACCTTTGAGGTGGCAGCCCAGAAACCCAGAAAAGCCGGCCCGTTAGGCCGGTTTTTCGTTTTCTCAAATTTCTGCGCTCTTTGTGCTCACCATCGGATTGAGTATCATCAACACTACGAGAGCATGATGAAAGTCGGATACGAGTGTCGACCTCTTCAATTCCAACCCATAGTACGTACGAATTTCGAGACCTCTGCCGGGAAATACTCTCTCCGGGCGCAGTCGGCGTAATGGAACAGCTAGAACGTCATATTCTGGACATCTACGAGTTACCAGAATTGCTCGATGCCCGCCTGCCTGGCAGTGATCGAATACGACACTCCGAACTCATTGTTACGCGCTTGGTAAGGCTATCGAAGATGTTGCCGCCCGACATCTCCCGCATGCCCAATGAGATCTTTACCGCGATTGAGTTCATCGTCTATGAAATTCTGGAACGACCGGTAAATGTCGGGGAAGCATGGATCAGACTCGAACTCCTCGCCGAAGAATTTCGAGCGCGACCACTGGTTCACGATCTCATTACCGGATTGGCAAACTGACCCACCGTTGCGGGTCGCCGAATCTAAATCACTCCAGTCGATCGCAACGCAGCGATATCGTCGGACGACTTTTCCAGTAACGACATCAGTACTTCCTCCGTATGCTGACCCAGAGTTGGCGGTGGCATGCGGATGGCAGCCGGCGTGCGCGACAGTTCAAATGGAATTCCAGTCAGATTGACCGAGCCAGCAGTAGGGTGAGTAAGTTCTTGCACCATATCGAGCGCAATCGTCTGGGGATTGGAGAGCACTTCGTCGACGGTTCGGATCGCTCCCGATGGAATGACCGCCTCTCGACAGTCGGCAAGCCAGTCCGCAGCATCACGAGAGAGAAACGCTTCCTGCAGAATAGCAACGATTTCTTCTCGATGAGCGACACGCTGCGAATTGGAACTGAAGCGTTCGTCGTCAGCCAGCGATTCGTCGCCAATAATCCGGCAAAGGTCTCTAAACTGCCGATCCGTCCCGACCGCAATCGACATGTAACCATCACGCGCCTCAAACGCCTGATATGGAACAATGTTGGCGTGCGCGTTCCCATAACGTTTGGCGTCGTGCCCTGAGACGAGGGTGTTGGACGCGACGTTCACCAGCCATGCAATTGCTGATGCGTACAGGTTCGTATCGACACGCTGTCCGATTCCGCTGTGTTCCCGCTCGCGCAGCGCAGCAACAATCCCGATGACGGTGAAGAGACCGGTCGTGACGTCAACGATAGCGACTCCGACCTTCATCGGCTCGCCGTCGACCTCACCCGTAATCGCCATGATCCCAGCCTCACCCTGAACGACGAAGTCATAGCCGGGCTTCGTCGCGTCGGGGCCGCGCCGACCATAACCGGAAACAGTCGCCCAGACGATCGCCGGGTTTGCCGCAGACAATTGCTCATAGCCGATGCCCATCCGCTCCAGACTCCCGGGCCGAAAGTTCTCGACGACGACATCAGACTTCGAGGCTAGTTCGCGGATGATCTCCTGAGCCTGTGGCTCTTTGAGATCAAGAGTGATGCTTTTCTTATTGCGATTGGTTGAGAGATAGTAAGCGCTCTCGGTGCCTGCCCAGGGCGGCCCCCAGGCTCTCGTATCGTCACCGGAACCGGGTCGTTCAACCTTGATGACCTCAGCACCCAGATCACCGAGAACCATCGTGCAATATGGTCCCGCCAGAACCCGCGACAAATCCAGAACTCGGATTCCAGCCAGCGGCCCCTCCGCCGCCCCTGCAGTTTCGTTCACACTTACCCCTTCAAACACGTCTCAAAAGATTCTGAGACCTTTCATGCAGACGTCAGGGAGTGACTCTACATGATGCCGCAAGCGCCCCGATACTTTTACCAGGCGTAACTAAGCGCGGGTACCCCGTCTGCCTCTGGAAAGTACGCTGATTTGCCAAGTAAAAGATCGATCGCGTAGTTGAGCTGATCGTCATTGATCGTGCCGGTCGACGAATCATCGATCTCAGCCGGCGCATAGGGCGTCTGATTCTCTGCCAATGGAACGACGATATCCGGCGTTATGCCCTGATCGCGGATCATCTGGCCCTCCGGCGTCAGCCAGCAGCTCGACGCCCAGCCAGATGGAGGATCCGTCACCCAAGTCGAAACGACGCAGCACCGTCCCGGTTCCGACTGTCCGTTCACCTATGATTGTCGCGTTGTCTGACTCGGCTTGAATTGATCCAGAAACGATCTCGGATGCCGAAGCCGTGTTGCCGTCAACGAGGACGACGAGCGGCAGATCGCCAATATATACGCTCCCTTGATCGGCTCGGTGAGTTTCCTCGCCACCATCTCGAGTCTGGCTGATATAGATTGGAGCGTCATTGGGGACGAAAAGGGAAGCGACGCTTATCGCTTCGCGAACCAGTCCGCCCGGATTTCCACGTAGATCAAGCACAACGCCCTGGGCACCCTCGGACTCCGCCTCGTTCAGTGCCTTACTCAGGTCGTCACCTGAGCGCTCGGAGAATTGGGTCAATTTGAGCAAGGCAATATCGTTGTCTAGCATCTCCCAGGTAACGGCAGAAATCTCGATCTCTCGACGTTCCAGATCGAAGACTATCTGCTTGTTTTCGGATGGACGATAATACGGTAACGCCAACTCTTGTGCCTTCCGGTCCACGTATCTTTGCAATGATCGCGTCGATCGGTGAATCGGTGATATCTTCGCCATCGACCGCAATGATAATGTCTCCCGCCAAGACTCCCTGTTCGCTGGCCGGGGAATCGGGAAAGACTCTTGTGATGACGAGTCCGGCTGTTTCATCCTCGCGGACCTGAACTCCGACCCCTTGATAGACGCCGCGCGACGATTGCCGGTCGAGTTCAGTCTCCTCGGCGGTCAGATAGCGCGTGTGTCCGACGTCACCCAACGTCGCGAGCATGCCTTCAATCGCACCCTCGAGCATTTTGTTGCTCATTGATCGCCGCTTCCTCAACGTAGTTACTCTGGACGGTTTGCCAGGCGACATCGAATACGGTCAATGGTTCATCAGACGATCCGCTACTCCCGGCGAGCACGTTGCGTTCAAACGCGATGCCACCGCGCGAACGCACCGATGAGCGCGACCGCGGCCAGCCCAAAGGTCAAGTATCCAGATCAGGAAGCGTGAAGCCGAATGGCTTTGCCTGGCGTGGACGTGCTGCGCAACCGGCGGGGTCACGGAGCGATTTGGGACCAATACGCCATCGGGGCGCTCTCGCTCCAGATCCGGGATCAAAATCAGTTGTCATGATTGTCTCTAACATTCAGAAATGCGATCTGGCCTCATGCCACGAGCCACCTCAACTGGCAGCCGTGATGGATAATCGAAGAATCCTCCAACGGGCGTCAGAGTCCATCTCTGAGTATACGTTGGCGGCTGAAATGTAGATGAATGCAATGCTACGGAAGGATTACCGGCTCAGATGCCAACTTTCTACACAGGACGCGGCGACGACGGCTACACCGACCTGCTCGGAGCGCGCGTGCCGAAATTCGATCCCCCGCACAGAGTTGATCGGCACCCTCGACGAATCGACCTCGCAGATCGGCGTCGCCAGAGCTACTGCCGCAAGTCAAAGAACAAAAGATACGCTCGAATCAATCCAGCGGGATCTCTACAAAATGATGGCCGAGTTGGCCTTCGTCTCCGAAGATCTGGCCCAACGTTACCGAATGACGTCGGATGATCTCGAACGCATTGGCACAATCACCGACGAGTTAGCCGACGAAGTCCCTCTTGCGCGAGAATTCATTCTCCCAGGGGACTCGCTTGCAGGCGCGACGCTTGACGTTGCACGCACGATTGTCAGACGCGCCGAGCGCATTGCGACGAAGGCCGCCCACGATGGCGAACTTTCGAATGGGATCACCCTTGCCTATCTCAATCGTCTCTCATCGCTGCTCTTCGTTCTCGGTAGATTTGAAGATCAGGTAGCAGGAGTGAAGCCGAAGATTGCGAAGCAGGAGCAATAGCCTGCGCCACTGCCAGCGCGACGCGCTTTGAATCCTTCGTTGATCATTGAGAATCTGTGGGGCATTTCCTGTCGATAGATTAGCTCTCTAGTCATTTCTTAGATACGCCGGTTGACTGTCGCTGGCTAACTCATCAAGTCAAAGTCATTGTTTGCTTCATATGCGGCGACAATATGCTCACAGGCTTCAACCCTTGAGTCAGTTACTAGCATCAGGTCGATGTCGCCGGAGCTTATTTTCCCGGTTCCTTCGACCGTCCAACGAAGCCAATTCAACAGCCCGGACCAGTATTCACTGCCGAATAGCACGATAGGGAAGTTGTGAACCTTGCCGGTCTGTATGAGTGTCAGCGTCTCGAATAGTTCATCGAGGGTGCCAAATCCGCCCGGGAAGATGACGAACGCCTCGGCGTACTTGAGGAACATAACTTTGCGCACGAAGAAGTAACGAAAATCGACTGCGATCTCGACATACTCATTCATGCCTTGCTCGAATGGCAGCTCGATGTTGGCTCCAACTGAGGTGCCACCGCCCTCGACCGCTCCTCTGTTACCCGCTTCCATGATTCCAGGACCACCGCCGGTTATGACCGAGAAGTCGAGCCTTGCCAAGTCCTGCGCCAGTTCCCGTGCCGCCTGGTACGCCGGATCGTCTTCACCGGTACGAGCCGACCCGAAAATCGTCACTGCCGGCGCAACCGCGGCGAGAGCGTCGAAACCTGCAACGAATTCGCTCATGATTCGAAGAACGCGCCAGGGATCGGAACTCAGGAAGTCGAGTCCCTGCTTGTCGCGCCTGTGTAGGAGTGACTCATCCTCGGTAGGTAGCCCTAGTCGGGTGCGGCGATTGAGCGTGAGGTTTAGCGGCAGGTTTTGTTCAGGGATCCAGCCAGGGTGGCGCTTGGGAAGATTGCGTTTTCTATCGGGCAATTCGTCCTCCTGATCGTGGCATCGCTCTGCTAGCGCAGCTTCAGAATATCGCCGCGGGTGATGATGCCGAGCGGCGTTTCACCGATTCGGCCATTTTCCGTCACCACTGCCGCGACGACGTCGTCGCTCGAAAGGGCTTCGGAAACACTCTGAATACCCCAATCTCGAGCTACAGGCGCAACAGCAAGATGGTCACGAGTTTCAATGACCTGACGAACTGTTGGCGGGCGCTGCTCGCCATCGATATCGCGCCGCGCTTCAGCGGCAACGATGTCGCGGTAGCTCAGGAGGTCTACGAGTTTGCCATGGTCATCAACCACCGCGAGCTGAGGGAACCGGCGCGAGAGCATGCGGTCACGCGCGGCGCTCGCACTGGTCGAAGCTGACACGGACGCAACCGGTCGACGCGCCATCTCATAGGCCGTCTGCGCCGCCGAACGAATGATCTTTTCAACGCTTTCGATGATTCTCAGTGCAGCTTCAGGTCGAAGTGTGAGGTCGGGATTGTGCGCCAGCGCGTTTCTCGTCCCTCGGAAACGTTCCGCCTGGGCGGCGATGCCCTGTGCGCGGCCACCGATGCGTTCCAGATATTGAATAGAATCGTGCATACTCGGGCGGTCGTTTTCGTACCCATGGATGGCTGCAAGGTTGGACAGAAATAGATCAAGCGTCTTTAGCGCTTGTTCTCCCGCTGAACATAGATTTTGTTCGGACTGGGAGCGTATGTCTTGGAGTTCGCCAACATACGAATCAAGATCCAGCCCAGCTGCGAACGGACCTTGACGCGCCTCCGAAGCTCTTGTCGTCAACGCTTGATAGCCCCTTCAAATTTCGATTCGCTTCACGTTGAAAAATTGCGCGAGTGCGCTGATACACTCCTGTTACAAACGTCAACGATAACATTTAGGGACGAGAATTCTGTAAAGGCGGCAGGGCAACGATGGCGCGAGTATTGGTAGTTGAAGATGATCGGCGCATCTCCGATCTCGTCAAGATTTATCTTGAAAACGCGGAGCATCAGGTGGTTCAAGCTTTCGATGGACGGGAAGGCGTTCGGCTCGCCGCTATCGAAGATCCCGATCTTGTCATCCTTGATCTGATGTTGCCCGGTTTGCATGGACGTGACGCCTGCATGGCGATCCGGCAGAATTCGAGCCGTGCCGATCCTGATGTTGACAGCTCTCGATGACGACCGCGATGTTGTCGAAGGTCTCGATGTCGGAGCGGACGATTACATCACCAAGCCGTTCGAGCCGAGCGTGCTTATGGCCCGGGTCCGCGCCGCACTCCGAAGAGCGTCGGGAGCCTCCGAACTGGTACGCGAGATATCTATCGGCGACATCGAGCTTCGACCCGAGGAACGATCAGCACTATCGCTGGTCAGCTTGTCGATCTGCGTGCAAAGGAGTTTGATCTGTTGCTGGCCCTGGCTGAAGCTCCACAGATCGTTCATACACGTGAGAATCTTCTGGAATCGGTCTGGGGACGCGAATATGACATCGACACCCGCACCGTCGATGTTCATGTCAATCGCCTTCGTTCAAGAATCGCCCACTCCAACACTGAAATCGCGACCGTACGCGGTGTGGGCTACCGCCTCGTCGCTCCCGAGGATTAAGCACTAGCCGCGGCGCTTCCAAATATTTAGACGTCGTGTCCATGGATCAGTGCTAGGTTCAGCCGAAGTCATCGATTCGATGGCACTGTTCTTTTCCTCGACGACCCGTTCCAGCGAGCGGGCATATTCAGCAGTTTCCGTATAGAGCCGTTCAAGCTTGTGCACATAATCGTCCGCCGCGCCTGTGGGACGGTTCTTCCACGGTGCGTTGCAATATCCGAGCAACGGTTCGGCCACGCGATCCCATGTGTAGCGCTGTGCGACGGCCGCAATTCGGCGGCGTAGATCGCCTACCTTTTCATTATTGATGATGGCGAGCATTGCTTCTGCGACGGCGCTCTGGCCGCGACGGAGGAACGACCCTGCCAAGGCCCTCACTCGCGACAATATCGGAAAGCACGTCGCCTTCGGTTGCGACGATCGGAACGCGGCACCAGAGATTGTCAAGCAGGCGGGTTCTGAAAGCGAAGCGCGATTCTATCGTCGGTTGGTGCAATGACAGCGTCAGCGTCGCCTGGAGCAGCCAATTCTGACGCTGGTCGTATTCGACCCAATCGTTGAAGATCACATGGGTATCGAGCAGACCCAGGTCATAGCTAGCTTCCGCGCGGTTTCGACGAGTTCCATCTCTGCCACCTCAAGACCAGGGCTCTTGACACCCATGAAAATGAGGCGAGGTCTTCAAACCTTGCTGCACGAGTAGATGAATAGCGTGGATAGCGGTTATAGGATCGAGCCAGTTCCAAATGCCGCCATTCCAGAGAATGACTGGATCGCCTTTTTCGATCACATCGAACAGTTCTCGTGGTCCTGGGCCAGTTGGGATGGGCCGCTGTTCAGGCAACCCAAGCGCAACCACGTCGATCAGGGATCGAAGCTCCGGGTTAGCCTCCAGCTGGCTACTCGTCAACCGTCCGGCAGCAGTCAAGCTGCCGAGCCAGAAATCGCGCTGGCGTTCCGAAGCACAAATGTAGAAGTCTCCAATATCCAGCAGGCGATTGAGGATCTCTAGATCGTCTGCACGCAACGGCTCTCCGCGATCAGGATCGACGCGAGCATACTCGAGCTTTTCGAGGAACCAGGGCGCGTAGAGATCGATAACCATGTGAACATTTTGCAGTATTTCCTCGTCGAGGTGGAGATATGGCGGCATCTGCGAAACGACCACATCAAATTCAGGCACCAGGGTGGCCAGGTTGCGAGATTGCTCGTCGCGGGTTCCGGCGCCGTATGCGACTATGCTTACGCCTGCCGGGGCGTCCATCCGGGGTATCGATGCCGTCGCGAGCGTCACCGGCTGTTGACGACCGAGGATGCGCGCCAGATTCCAGTACCGGATTCCCGGCCCGGCCATCTTGGTGTCTATCGTATCGGTCGAGATTAGCAACACCCTGGGAGGTGACGTCACGTTGGACTCCGCTCGAAATAGACGAACTGGAAACCGAAGAGCCGGTGACTGGTCGGCTGTCATCGTCAACTATAACGGGGATCCGTTTCTGCCCGCCTGTCTCGACGCACTCGGCAGAGTCCGGCTGAGTCCCAAACAGGTATTCGTCGTCGATAACGCCTCGACCGATGGCTCCCTGTACGAGTTACACGGCTATCCCTGGGTCGAAGCAATCAAAAATCCGACCAACATCGGTTTTGCCGGTGGCGCGAATGTCGGCCTTGCGCGTGTCGAAACAAGCATAGCTGTCATCCTGAATCCGGATGTCGAACTTGCGCCAGAATACGGCGATGCGCTGATTGCTGCGTTCGGTGAAAATCCTCGCCTCGGCGTCGCCGGCACGCTCTTGACTTTTCCGGATGGCGTGACCGTTCAACATGCAGGTGGCGTCATCAAATACCCAACACTTCACACTGACCATCGCGGGCGTGGAGCAAAGCTTTCTCCAGAATTCGAAACGCAGGTGAATATTGACTACGCGACCGGCGCGGCTCTAGCAGTACGGATGGAAGCCAGTCGGCCAGATCGGTGGATTCGACGAGCAGTTTGCACCAGCCTACTACGAGGACGTCGATCTCTCGGTCAGAATTCGCGCAGCCGGCTGGGATGTCCAACTCGTTCCGACGTTGCGTGGGCTGCATCACGAGGGCGTTACGCTCCAACGCGAAAGCGCATATTACATTCTGCTCCAGCGCAACAGGCTACGTTACGCCCTGAAGCACTTGAGCCAGCGTCAGTGGACTGAAGACTTCGTACCTGCCGAACTAGCGAGAATTCGACACGAATTAGCATGATCCATACTATTCCGGGCGTGTCCCAAACAATTGGAGTTGAAGGCATCGAGATGCTTTTGCGTGAACTCGATCCGCTCGCGAATGCGGACAGTGCGCTACTCGAAGTCCCAGCTTTTCCAGACGTAGATATCGACATCGAAGAGCTCTACAACCTGAAGACCGTCAGCGGGAAGCCGCTCTCATCACGCATACCTCTCATCGCCTGGCTTCGAAACTTGATAAACAATCTCGGTCCCCGCTGGTATGTTGACAACGCCTTCGCAGAGCAAGGCGCATTCAACGATGCCGTCGTACGGGCCCTCATGGCCCAACGGGAGCGTAATGCAACGCAGGATCGGCTGAACAGAGAACAGACGGCAGCGTTGATTCTCGTAGCTCTGGAAACACTGGGGCGATTGGCAGACAACTCGCCACCTACTGAGAATCCTCCAGCGGAAAAGTAGCTCGGATCGACCGTCCGGTACATACGCTCACGGTCTTTAGAAGCGTCGATTAGGTGAGCATGAGGGCCCACAACATTTAATCTGCGTTGTTTGAGGATCGCATTGCGCGTGAAGCGATGATGGGAATGGCAACTTCTTCCCCGATATAGATGCGTCGCGCCCAATAGGCTCCCGGCACGAAAGGCGCCATGAATATCAACGGCATTAAGCAAATGAAGAGGAAATTTCCTTTTACCAGAATAAAGAGCCCTACGATAGAAGCTACCAGGAGAAGGATAAACGGACCCGACCAGAACAACGCTTGAAGCGAGTGGTAGCGCATCCAGGAGTCTCGAGGTCCCGCCCCGGTCATGTTGACGATCGGGACGACCGGGGTGGCGAGATAACCAAATGCTGCTGCGAGCCGCCGGGGGTCATCATCGGCAGGGATGTCGGTCCACGGTGTCACCTCGTCCAATTATTGCTCCCCATTAGATTGCAACAACACGAAACGCCCGGGTGGTGGGAGCCACCCGGGCGTAATCGTAACGAATTATCGAGGGAAGCTATGCCCCTGGATTGACCGATATGATCTGATCTCGCACAACGCCACCGGGATATTGGTCCGAGTGCACGTTGACGTAAGCATCGCTGACCAGGTCATCTGATTTGTCCATCAGATCCACAAGGCCAGAAAGGGACATGCCTTCCAGGTCTCCGACGAGATCACTCTCGGTAATGCGACCCGTGCTGAGGATGCCAAAGGCTGCAACTGGATCTGCCTCTGCGTCCTGGCTGAAGAGGAAAGCCACCACGCCACCATTATCACCGGATCCACCCATGTGAATATGTGCGGCTGTCAGGTCATCAACATTATTGACGACGAGCATGTAGTAGATGACGTCGCCAGGCGCGTCATACCAGAACATCGCATTGCCGGAGCCGTCCGAGAGGTTCCCTTCCGGCTCTTCATTCTGGCCATCGAGGTCATCGGCTGCAAACGCTTCTGAATCCGCCGGTACGATAAGCGAACAAGCGATTGGCAGCGTCGCGACATATTCTTCACCGTCGCTCAGTCCATGCAGGACCACGACGCGATCTTCGAGATTAGCTCCAACTGCGAGCGGATCAACGGTGTAGGTTTCACTGAAGCTGAAATTGCCATCACTATCAGCGACCGGGAGGTCGCCTTCAGCGCCGCCAACATTCAACGCGAGGCGAACGCCTCCGTAAGCATCTACGCCTTCTCCAAGATCGACCCAGCCATCGCCGCTGGTATCAAAATCAGGTCCGGGGCAGAAGGCCAACTCGCCGTCATCGCCGTGGATGTGCTGTGGGTGAACCATATCGGCCGCAAAGCCGCTTCCGGAGATCTCAACGGTCAGCTGATCGCCGTCCAGTGTGATCATACCGGTCGCGCTCACGCCCGAATTGTTCAGTTCACCGAAGTACAGGTTGTAGATCTCGGCCGGAGCGGGTTCAGGAAGATCGCCTGCCATGATCTCGCCACACGCAACCGGAGTACCGGCACTGTACTCACCGTCGATCATCATTCCGTGGATGACGATTGCGCGCTGGGCTGGGTTCATCAGCATTGACGTATCAACCGTCAACGTCTCTGAATAGCTCAGGTTGCCGTCAGAATCGGCCATCGGGAACGGATCGAGTCCGATAAGCACGGGACCGTACGAATCAGAATCAACACAGGTCGATTCTGTAACGTCCGAGAAGCCGTGAATGTGCTGCAGGTGAGTCTGGTCAGGTGTCAGTCCTGACGCTTCGATCTGAACAGTCAGCTGGTCGCCATCGAGTGTCAGCATCGCTGTGCCCGAGACGCCAGAGTCATTGAACTGATCAAGGTTGGCATAGTAAGTGCCGTCATAGTTGACGGGCTCAGGAAGATCGCCTTGCATAACCTCGCCACAGGCGACCGGGGTACCGGCACTGTACTCACCGTCAACCATCATTCCGTGGATGACGATTGCGCGCAGGGTCGGATCACCCAGCATCTCACTATCGACGGTCAACGTCTCGGAATAGCTTAGATTGCCACCGGAATCGGCCATTGGGAACGGATCTAGCGGCAAGAGCACCGGACCATAGGCATCGGAATCAAGACACGTCGAATTCGAATCGTCCGAGAAACCGTGGATATGCTGCAAGTGAGTCTGGTCAGGTGTCAGCCCGGTGGCTTCGATCTCGACCGTCAGCTGGTCGCCGGCGAGCGTCAGCATCGCTGTGCCCGATACGCCAGAATCGTTGAACTGATCAAGGTTGGCATAGTAGGTGCCGTCATAGTCTTCGGCCGGTGTCTGCTGGCCGTAACGCCACGTCCAGTAGTGCTGGCCAACGTTCCCGGCTTCGACCTGGAAACCTTCATTGTTGCCCGGCGTGTACGTCAAGCAACGGCGCTCGAAGCACTGCCAGAGCACATCGACACTGGTTCCAGCGACGGGCGCAGTCGCCCAATAGGCTTCTGTAATCGGTAGACCCGTTGCATAGAACGGGTTCACGAAGAGCAAGTCATCGACGATCTGGCCATCTTGCCAGACCGGACCTGATGAATTCATGAAATCCCAGAACGGTCCCGCAACCGTGTGGTCGATACCAGGAACCGTGACATTCTCGGCGGCCATGACTCCGTAGCCTGCATAGGCTGAATCGTCGACGGATTCGCCACTGTCGGTCAGCGTCCGGGAGATTAGATCCCCCACACTGTCGGCGGGCTCATTCTGGAGGTCAAAGGTTGAGATGTCGGCGTAACTTGGAGAGAACGCGTTACCGGGGTCGCCAACGATGTTGACATCCGCCGGACTACGCGTCTCAAAGTCCGCATCACCGACCTGCATCTGGCCCGTAACCATCTCGACGACGAGTAGTCCGTTCGTCACGAACCAGATTCCGTCGTCGGCAGCGTCTGGATTCGTGATTTCCATCCGCGACTTATCGAAGTACTGAACCTGGCGCATACTGCCCGGTGATTCGGAATACTCTTCCATCATCACGTCGGTACGGCCCGGGCCCCAGTTCCAGGTTCGGGATATGACCCCGTCTTCAACTGGCTTGTCAGTGCGATCCCACGTGCGCTGGAATTCCGGCGTACCAGGATCATATTCTGTATCAAATTGCGCTAGTACTGGAGCTGCGGATAGCAAGAGCATCATGACGATACCCATGACTCCAATAATTGGCTTGCGAAGCAGTGTTATCAAACCCTGCTCCCCCTTTCTGTGAAAATCTCGAATTTTTCAAAAATCAATTTCAGGTGTGCACCCATCATTCGTCTCCCACGCCAAATCCGGAACGCACCAGTCTGAAACGTGATGTATTCTTTTGAATATCCCCTAACCGTCGCATCAGAACCGATAATTCATAACTCCTACGAAGCACCACCATGAATTGGATGTTGTGCAAGCGGCGCACACGGTGAAGCGCGGAAGCAATTCCTCAATCTTACAGGACAAAATATCCCGAACTGCGCAACAGTGCGGTGTATACGTTTGCTTATGTCTTAACTTGTACCCGGGACTAGTGCAAAGTATAGAGTTTGTACTCGTTCTGGTCGGGAGGACCGGGGGCTATATAGAGTTCACCAACCGACGGTCGCGCAATCACTGACGCAAATGTCATGTAATCCGTCGGTCCATCGCCCTCATACCGGCAGATCGCATCGGGCGCGTTGGCCCGGTCGCGAAAAAAAGCTATCGCATCTTGAAGCGTCATCGAGCCGCGCTTTGACTGGATCAGTTCGGTCATACGCTCATACCGAGTACAGCTGTTGTGCAGCCGATCGCCTTTGGCCTGTTCTTCGTCTTGAATCTCCGGGGCCAGGAAATGGTTGGCGTGCGTTATGACACCGTCGATTGGTTCGATAACGCCTGCGCGCTCGACGGCCAGCTCCAGGTCGATCGCATCGCCAGCGCCGTCCATGAGAATCAGATTGCGAGAGGATGCCCGCCGAATTGGAGCGAGACGCTTGCGCGCATTGGCAATCGAGTCTTCTTCGAGCGCGGTCCGCGAAAAGAGGTAGCGCGGATAGCCTGCACGCCAACCGGTCGTGTTGATGAAGTTCGCGAATGCGGCCATCTTGCTTCCACTGATGCCTATATAGGATATCTGACCGGCAGGCGTCAGCATCAGCATGTCGGGTCGACCATCATCGTGATTGATGCGCATGACGATTCCGAGGTCGCGTGTGGGAGCGGGCAGATCGGCATTCTGCCCGGCCATGGGGATGCCGTCCGACGTAACGTCACCGGATATAGCGAATGTCGTGCATTCGTTGGCGATCATCTCTCTCGCTTCGGCGGCGGCCTGCGAGCCTTCGGAATCAAAGTCCGTCGTCTGCAATTCGGCGCGCAATTGGAGCAAATAGGCTTCCTCGACGGTGATATTCGCGCCCCTGGCCAGGCCGGTGATCTCGCTAGCGAATTTAGGCGCATATTCTTCGATGTATGGCATGTACAGGCACGCACGGCGGCGCTGCTCCGGGCCATCGATTCCAGCCGCCCGCAATTTGTCGGTAGCCATTTCCAGGTGCTGATGAACGAGATGGCGAACCTGTTCGCCGTGCTGAATCCCGATGTCCTCCGGGCTGCCTGAAAATTCGAAGTACGGAAACTCACTCATCGTCGTTACCTTCCCATCGTATCGGCCGAAAACCATGGATCAGGGCGTATGCGCGCCATCGGCAGCGCATCAACGAATTCCCCATTGCGATAGGAGTATTTGCGGTAAAGGCCCTCAACTTCAAATCCGAATTTCTTGTAGAGTGCGATACCGGCCGCGTTGTCTGCGTGGACTTCCAATTCCAGGCGCCGCAAGTTGTACCAGTTGTCGGCCAGATCCACGATCGCAGCCATCAGCGCGGAACCCACGCCTTGTCCCTGGAACTCGACATCTACACCCATCCCAAACGTGCCGGAATGGTGACGGCGCCCCAGATAAACTTCAAATCCGGCGCCTCCGACAACGCGACCATCGATCTCCGCGACAAGAATACGTTCCATGCGGTTTGCGTCGAAGCGTTGTTTCCAGAGAGAGTCGGGAGTGAAAGGAATGCGGAGCGTTCCAGACGCGACGGCGCGCTGATTGTGAATAGATGTCCAAGCCGAAATATCCGCTTCAGCATTCAGAGCTCGAATGATGATTCGCTCCCCGGTCATTCCACGATCCTCGCCAGTGAATAGACATCCACGTAGGCGCCATCGCGTTGGGCAAATTGACGGTGAGTTGCCTCGATTTCAAAGCCGAAGCTCAGGTAAAGCGCAACCGCGGGCTCATCGTCGGCGAATACCTCGGTTTCAAAGCGCTTGATTCCATGCCAATCCGCGCCGAAATCAAGCAGAGCGCCCAGGAACGCCATATCGATCCCCATCTCAGATCGATCGGGGTCCACAACAAGCCCGATACTGGCAGCGTGAGCTCGTCGACCAGCGTGCAATATAAGGCTCCCGAATCCAACGACGACGCCGCCATCGTACTCGGCGACGAGATTGCGTCGGTCGGGCGAATTTACGATCTGCCCAGCGTGTTCGCTGGTTGCCACATAGGGAAGTTCCAAGACTTGCCGGACGATGGTGGGATGATTGAGGAGGCGGCTGTAGACCGGTAGATCATCCAGCTCGCACACTCGAATCCTGATTGCCGGAGGATGACTAGTCACGCATCGCCACCCTTGCCACGACAACCGAAGCAACAGCCAGCAATCCAAAGAGCAGCGCAAATATCAGCCTGCCGGCCGCCGCGCTTGCCCCGCCGACATTGAGTCCGGCAATTGAAACGAATAGGCCAAACGTACCGGAGGCAAAGAGCAGCAACGCCAAGAGTACGAAAGGCGACCCTGCGATGAGCCCAAAGCGATCTGGACGCGTCGATCTTCCCGGAAGCTTGGGCCAGTTTTCGGTGCGAGACGGCATAGCGGTACCAGACGACGATGCCAAAGATCACCGAGAGAGCCAGCACGATCAGACCGGGGCTCACCGACGGAACCGGTATGAAAAAGTGCAGCAACCAGCGAAGCACCGCAAGAACAAACGAAAGTATGAGCGCAGCGATGAGAAAGAGACCGTTGGCTACCGCCAGTCGGACGCCGTCGACGAACGTCCCACCCGTCGGGCTGAGCCAGCGACGGATAGTAGAGAGCGCCGGCTGATCTCGATTGAAAGTGGATATTCGATTGCATTTGACAGGGACGCTTTCAATTCCTGATTTCTTCGAATTGTAGCCTTCGGGCAGCCGATCACGCACTTGTTATACTGGAAAGCTAGAGTGACCCAACCGACCAGCCAAACAGGGAGGACGGCAGATGGGCAAGGCAATCTTGGCAGTCGTGATCGTTGCCATCGTCGGCATCGTTGCGATGATGCTCTATCGCTCCGCAGCCGGAGAAGATTTTCCGGATGACGAGTGGTTCGAATTCGAAGTCCCCGAAGAGGTCTAATTCGGACTGAGTGTCAATCAACCGGCGGCGTGTTAACACGCCGCCGGTTGTCGTTAACTAAGCTTCAGGAGTAAGCAACTCAGCTTCTCTGGCGGCGGCGCTAAGCCGGTCGAGCAATTTCCGCCGTTCGGCGGCAACATATGCCGCAACGCCATCGAGCGGCAGTATTACCGCTTCGTCGCGCTGCTGATCACGGCCCTTAAGTTCCGCCCCACCGGCCTTAACCGATCGAGAACTGATCGTGATACGCAATGGAACGCCAATCAGATCGGCATCGGCAAACTTGACACCAGGTGAGGCGTTGCGATCGTCATAGAGCGTATCGATGCCTGAATCCATCAGCTCGCGATAGATCGTATCGGCGATGTCGATGTACTCCTGGTCGTTCCCAAGAACTACCAAGTGAGCGTCAAATGGCGCGACGCTGATCGGCCAGCGCAGGCCATTTTCGTCGTTATGGTACTCGGCGATTGCGGCCAGATTGCGCCCGACGCCGATCCCGTAGGAGCCCATTATCATTACGTGCTCTTGATCCTCGTCATCGAGATAGGTCGCGCCGAGCGGTTTCGAATAGGTTGTGCCCAAGGAGAAGATGTTGCCGACCTCGATACCCCGACTCTCGATAAGCGGCGCGCCGTCGATCGGCGATGGCATCCCGCCACGAACTTGTGTGATATCAGCAACGGTTTCGGCTTCGTAATCGCGGCCGAGGTTGACGTTAAGCAAGTGGAAACCGACTTTGTTGGCGCCGGCAACGAGATTCGGTGAACGGGCCGACTCATCCGCGATTATTCGAACGCCCTCAAGCCCCACCGGTGATGCGTAGCCCGGCACTGCGCCGGAAGCCTTGATCAGATCAGCGCCAGCGAATTCCAGCACATCGACATTGAGTAATTCGCTCAGCTTCTCCTCACTCACTTCCCGATCACCGCGGATCGTTACGAAGATCAGTTCGCCTTCGACGTCGAAGAACATCGCTTTGAGCGTTCGACTCGTCGGAACGTCGAGGTAAGCCGCAACATCCTCGATCGTCTTGGAATCCGGGGTGGCAACTTCCTCCATCTCGAGAAGTTCTTCATCCGGAATTTCCAGAACGGTTGTGGCAACTTCCGAATTGACCGCATAGTTGCCATTTGGCGAGATCAGGAGCGTGTCTTCGCCGATTTCAGACTCATGTGTGAACTGGTGTGAGATATCGCTAGCCATATACCCGCCACTGGCTTCAACGACGACGATCGGCAAATCAAGGCGAGCGAAGATCCTCAGGTAGGCCCGATAAAACTCGAGGTAGATCTTGCGAAAATCCTCTGCGTCCCGACTGAACGAGTAACCGTCCTTCATGATGAACTCACGGCAGCGCAGTAAGCCACCGCGCGGGCGTGGTTCGTCTCGGAACTTTGTCTGAATTTGGAAGAAGGAGAATGGCAGATCGCGATAGGAGCGCACCGCGCGCCTGACCAGATCTGTGGCAACTTCCTCATGCGTCGGAGCGAGCACCATGTCACGGTCACTGCGGTCGTGTACCCGGACCATCTCCGGGCCGACCTTCTCCCAACGCCCTGTCTCCTTCCAGAGATCGGCTGGCTGCACAAATGGCATGCTCAGCTCGTAGCAATCGATCGCTTCCATCTCCTCGCGCAAGATCTGTTCGATCCTGCGGGCGGAGCGGCTACCAAAGGGCAGCAGCGAGTAGATGCCTGCGCCTAGCTGTCGCGTGAATCCGGCCCGGGTCAATAGCTGAGCGCTGACGGTATCGATACCGGCAGGCGCGTCCCGCAGCGTCGTGACGAACAAACTACTCATTTTCATCGCTAGATATCATCCTTCCCATAGGAGATATCCTACCCGGCGCAGGGTCAGGAATATGACATTCTGCCAGCAGTCCCGCCACACGCTCGTTTAGCGTGTCGAGACGCCAATAGGTTGTCGAGATGGGATGCCGGGACTACGCGGATATCGCGCCGGGGTAGACCGCTTCTGCTCGATGCGGACGAACATCGCGCCATTGATCGGGCTTTCGAAGAGGTCGATCAAGCGCCCACCAAAGGTGTCTATTGCGTTCATCGCTTCGCGCAATTCGGCTTGCACCTGCTGACCCTTCGGCAAGATCGCGACTCCGCCGCGTTCCAGAAACGGGAGTGTGTATTCAACGAGCGTTGCCAAACGTGCAACGGCACGCGACACGACTACAGTATAGCAACCGCGATTTTCCGCATTGTGAGCGATATCTTCGGCTCGCCCATGGATGAGATGAACATTTTGGAGTCCCAAATTCTGGACCATCTCCTCAATCGCCACCAATTTCTTTGCCGTCGAATCCAAAAGGTGGATCGTTGAGTCCGGCAACGCAATAGCGAGCGGAATACCTGGAATCCCCCCGCCGGTTCCAACGTCGATCAATTGATGGGGGCCTTCCCCGATCAGGGGAATGATCGCCAGCGATTCTGCAATAAGTCGGGACTCTACCGCCTCAGGAGTCTTGAGCGCAGTCAAATTCATACGCTGATTTGCTTCGAGCAGCAGATCTCGATAGCGATCGAGCAGTTCGAACTGTGCCGCCGACAGATTGAGCCAGAGGAGGGCGGCTGCTTCACGTGCATTCGGTTCGACCGAATCTTGAGACTTTTCGTCGAGCCGATTCAATACAGCTTTCCGGTCTAGTCGCCTGCGACCATTCTGGCGCCAAGTGGCAATTCCAATGCCGCCTCAACCAGATCCTGAATTTCTATCCCTGCCTGCTTTCGAAGCGAGTCCTGCGAGGCATGGTCAAAAATACGATCTGGTATACCAAGCACCTGCATCGGGATTTGAACGCCTTCGCGAACGAGAAGTTCGAGCACCGCGCTACCAAATCCGCCAGCGATGACATTCTCTTCGATCGTGATCATTGCGCCGGTTTTCCGAGCAAGTTTCAAGATGAGATCTTCATCAAGCGGCTTCACGAAACGCGCATTGACTACGGTCGCGTCGATTCCCCGATCCGCGAGAATCGCAGCGGCATGTTCAGCCGTCGTGACTCTCGATCCGATTGCCAGGATCGTCAGGTCTGTTACCCTCCCGCAGCACCTCGCCACGACCGATTGGCAATGCGACCGGCGGCCGTTCGGGTTTCGCACCGGTACCCGCACCTCGGGGATAGCGCAATGCGATCGGACCGGCTTCATGATCGATAGCCGTCTTGATCATATCGACGAGTTCGATTTCGTCTTTTGGAGCCATGATCGTGATATTTGGCAGACAACGCAGGTAAGAGAAGTCGAAAACGCCGTGATGGGTTCTGCCATCATCGCCAACAAAGCCCGAACGATCCATTGCAAAGACGACCGGAAGGTTCTGAATACAAACGTCATGAATGATCTGATCGTAGGCGCGTTGGAGAAAAGTGGAGTAGATCGTCACGACCGGACGCAAACCACGCGTTGCCATGCCAGCACCAAAGGTGACGGCATGCTGTTCAGCTATGCCGACATCGAAGAATCGCGCCGGATGCTCCTCAGCGAATTGCAGCAAGCCAGTCCCATCCGGCATCGCAGCGGTGATAGCAACAATGCGCTCGTCGTCGCGTGCCAACCTGGCTAGCTCAATGCCAAAGACATCCTGATACTTCGGCGGCGACGGTTTTGCGGGTCCGGTTGAAATCGACCTTGGCGGCATGATGCTGGAAGGGGTCATCTTCAGCCCACTCGAAGCCTTTGCCCTTGACCGTCACGGCGTGAATCATGACTGGACCATCAAGATCCTTGACGTGCTGAAACGTTTCGATAAGTTCGCCGACGTCGTGCCCGTCAACCGGTCCGATATAGGTGAAGCCGAGTTCCTCCCAGATCATCGTGTGGTAGACGAACTCTTTGAAAGCGTCGAGCGAGCGCTTGCTCAGATCAAGGAAGAAATCGCCCTTCGGCGCGCTCTTCATCAATCGTTCAATCTGTCGCTTTGCTTTCCCATAGCGTTCGTCGGTGCGGACGCGCGAGAGATACTTCGTCATCGCTCCAACGTTGGGGGCGATGCTCATCTCGTTGTCGTTGAGGACGACCATAAAGGGCAGGTTGTAGCTTCCAGCGTTGTTCAGAGCCTCAAACGCCATTCCACCGGTGAGCGCGCCGTCTCCGATAACGCTGATGACCCGGCCAGGCTGCCCTTGGAGAAATCGTCCCATCGCCATTCCGAAACCGGCAGAGATACTCGTGCTGGCATGTCCAGCACCAAATGCATCGTGCTCGCTCTCCTCGCGCTGAAGGAACCCGGAAAGGCCATCTTCTTTGCGGATCGTCGCAAAGCGTTCTCTGCGCCCGGTAACGAGCTTGTGCGGATAACCCTGATGCCCGACGTCCCAGACGATCTGATCCGTCGGCGAGTCGAAAACATAGTGGAGTGCGAGGGTAAGTTCCACGGAACCGAGATTCGAGGCGAAATGTCCGCCGTTGATGCTGGTTACCCGATGGACCTCATCGCGGATTTCACGGGCGAGCTCTTTCAGCTGCGGGATTGTTAATTTCTTGACATCCGCAGGCGCGTCAATCTGATCGAGATAACCCATGGTTCCTCCGTATTGCAGGTTTGTGACCCGTGCACAGTCTTGGCATGGCGCAAACCAAATCACCCGGTAAGCGGGCCCGGCGAGACTAGCAGCCGGGCACAAACAGCGTCAACGTCCAGCGCTTAGCGCGCGCGGACGTATCGAGGGAACCTCCCCCATAGCTCCAATTAAAGCAGAGACGTTATGGTTGGGTTATTCGACAGCGGAAATGGCGGCCGGCTTGCGCCGGCCGCCACAGTTTTCCAGGCGTGAATTTGGCTAGAGCTGGTCGCCAAAGAGGTTGGCCGCTGCACCGGGGTGCCTCGGCTGCAAGTCAGTTTTATGGATCACTTCACTGACGCACTCTTCGATCTTTGCGAGGATGCTATCGGCAGTTGCCTGATCGATCTCACTATTGTTGACAAGGTCAGTTGCCTTCGCCGTTGGTGATTCCATGATCGCCGTCATCAGCGACGCATCATCCACGCCATGCTCGTTCGCAAACTCCGAGAGACTCTGTCCGGCTACCAGGGCTCCCAGAACCTCTCGTTTAGCGGTTCCGGTCGCCGAAGCGGTTGCTTCCACGGCAGTGCCTCGCGGGAAGACGATACGAGCGACACAGCCTTCGAAGCGCCTGGTGTCTAGCCGGGCGTCAATCTCGGTCGCCTGATCGGCGGATATAACGGCGTCGGTCACCAACTCGTCGAGGAAATTATCGCGCCGCGGGGTGTCGGCAGCCACCCGATTGTCGCACTGCTCGACGGTCGTTGGTCCTTTCCTCGGTCCGTCGCCTGTCGGTTCGTCAGCAGATGCGACGAACGGAACGGCGATGAGCGCAATGAGCGCGATACCGAATAGAGCTGCGACCGTCGCGATTCGCCCGCTGCTAAACATTCCTTTGAACCTCTTCATGTTGCCAGTCCTCCTTGTGGCTCGTCAGGGCTTCGGATACAACGCTGTAGCGAGGCCCCGGTCGAATATGCAGCGATACGCTGCCATGCATGTGATCAGGTTAGTGTCGCTTTGTAACAGGCGCGTGAATCGATTCAAGAGTTGGCGGCATCCTGGTTCACCGGAAGTTCGATAGTGAACGCGGTCCCAACGCCCGGCGTACTTTCAACGCTTATTTCGCCCCGGTGACGGTTCACGATTTCTTGCACGATTGAAAGCCCCAGACCGAAGTTGCGCACGTCGTGCTGGCTCGATCGACCGCCGGAGCGGTAGAAGCGACCGAAGATATGCTCGAGTTCCGTTTCGCTCATCCCTTCGCCGGTGTCTGTGACGACGATTCGGATAGCCGCCGGTCGAGATGGGCTCGATATCCGCGTCGCTCGAACTTCAACCACTCCACCATCACCGGTATGACGAACGGCGTTATTTATCAAGTTGCCGAGCGCCTGAGTGAGGAGTTCTGGATCTACAACGCAGCGGAGTTCGGATTCTCGATCGACTGAAAGGCGCACGCCTTGCTCGGCAACCAGCAACGCGAACTGGCGCTCAAGCGTTGAAAGCACCTCGCCTATTACAGTTTCCGTGAATCTTACGGGTAGCTGGCCGGATTCCAGCCGCGAAAGTTGCAAGATCTGCTCGACCAGCTCGGTCATCCTCCGTGCTTCATCAGCGATTGTCTGCAGGGCATCCTGGCGCGCGTCCGCATCGTGGATGACGTCGTCTCGCAGTGCATGCGTATAACCTTGTATGGAAGTCAAGGGCGTGCGTAATTCATGAGCGATGTTGGCGAGTAGTTCGCGTTGCGAGTCGTACGTCGACGCTAGCCGATCCAGCATCTGGTTGAAGGCTGAGACGAGCGTCCCAACCTCATCCCCACTCTCCATTTTGATGCGCTCATCGAGCCCTGCAGAATTGATCTCATCTACTGATGTAGTCAAACGTTGTAGTGGGCCAGTGATCGACCTCGATATCAGCAACCCGATAACGACTGATACTCCCAGGGCTACGATCGATGCAATCGCGAGTGGTCTTACGAAGTCGTCGATCAGTGGCGCTGCCCTTCGGGGCGCCCAGGCAACGAAGTAGAGATTGGCCAGTTCCGGGGACGCACTTGCGCCCGTCGCCGCTACCGTGAGTCTGCGACCATCAAGCTCGCCCGCAGGTACCGAATATGTTTCAACAACGAGCGCGATACGCGCGCCAAGTCGCGCTGGTGGGGGTTTGTTTCCTACATGAATACTTAGCTGGTCGATCGCGGGTACCAGCGTTGGGATGGTCTCGCCCTCGTACGAGCGGGTCGGGCTCGAGTCGACAATCACACGCCCATCCTGATTGACGATCAGGATGCGGTTGCCGGAGCGCTGTTGTTCCGCAGACGCGGCACGCTGCGCGAATTCGATCTGTGTTGAATTGCGAACCAGATCGGCATCTTGCGTCAAAGTTCGGGTGAGATCGATCTGTCGGGCGACGGACTCGCTGCTCAAAACGAGACTGTTTCGCAGCCGCGCTTCCTGGACGCGCCGTATCGGCACCGATGCGATGATGGCAGTCAACAAAAACGCCATCAGGATAACGATGAAGTGCGAAAGAACTAGTCTTGAGCGCAAGCTGCCAAGCATCATGGGGCCATTCGTCGGACATACAGACTAACCCGATCAGGGGCCGCTGCTTGAAAATGTACTGCCGGGTTGTAACACGCCAAAGACATGCGACGCGCACCGATGACTGTCAACCGGTTCGCAGCGCTTCCATCTCCGTGGCGTTGAAGGAACGTGCTGACGCGATGGCTTCGAGTCGATCGAGATCTCGAACGCGACGTACCGGAATCGCAACTGACGTAATACGGTTGTCGCTGAGCGCGAGCTTTGCCAGCACATCGGCTACCGACTCGAGGCCGTGACGTTTTGGATTCACCTTCATATTGTCGAGAGCCGCACCGCGAACCGCTTCTAACCCATCCGGGATGTAGGCAATCAAGCCGCATTCCCGTCGCACAACAGAGGAGACAAGCCGATTGGCAGTTGCTGACAGAAGCAGTGTCGCAGGGATAGAGATCAGATCGAGGCCATCGACAACGATGCGGTTTGACGCTTCTCGCAACTCATCGATCGTCTGACAGGCGACCCCAAATGCTTCAACGTCTCCCATCGCTCGCATCCGGGCGAATGACGTCAACAATTCTTCAGATGCCGCTGCCCAGTCGGCCAGGAGAAGATCGATATGTTGATCGAAGAGGTGGAGTGAAACATCAATTTCCTTGTAGGCGGCTGCCAGCTCCGGGTTCCGAATCGTCGACATCACCGTTGCACGAAGACGGTAACCAATAAGACCTGCGGCAAGAATTCGTTCGCCTTCTCCGAATCCGGGAGAGCTGGCGAAAAAGTCGATTTCACGATCGATCGCTGTGCGCACCAGATGCGCGCGCGAAGTTTGGGCTTCCTTCCCGAATACGTCGAAGGGCTTGCTCGCGCGTATCCCGAACGAGGGTAGATCGATTCCGGTCTGGCCCAGCGCGCGACGATCGATCGCCAAAACCTAGGAGTGTTCGTCTTCGTCGACGAAGTCTTCGGCTGATGGTTTCGGCAAACCGGGACCGCGAACGATCACGTCCGGGATGTTGACCGTTCGTCGTCGAGTATCGTTGGGCGGTAGGACGGGATGGACGCCGAGCCAGCGTCGCGGTGTGCGCTCAAGGTCGCGTTCCCGCAAAGCCCTGATTCGTTCTCCGTCCACAAATCCTCGAAACTCCATGTCTCCAAAAAGGTCCAACGCCGCCCCCGCTGTAGCCTTTGCGATGATCATGGCCTGTTCAACGTCATCACCACCATTAGCGAGCGGATATCCGACGATAGCCGTCGCAACTTCGTGGGATACCGTCCCCCAGTAGGTCGGCTCATCAATAGGACGCTTGTGGACTCTGTCCATCTTCACTTTCAACGTATCCGAGAATGTCTTGATGCGCCTCGCGAGGATCCGGCTTGGCAACATTTCCAGTTTCATCTCAGAAACCGAAATGCTTACCGGGATTCCTGTCGATTCGACTCTCGCACGCACGAGCGCCGAGATCTGATTAACGATTTCACGTACCTTGCCCGATTCCAATGCCCGAATCTCGAACCCGCTCTGCGTAGGAGTCAATGATTCCGGCTCTTCGCAGACCGTCGATCAATGTCGCGACCGCAGCATGAAGTTCCCGCAAAAGGAGATTGTTGCCGCCATCCGAGACCAATTCAATCGTCGCCCCCGCCAGATGATTACCTGAGCTTGTTATCGTGTGTTGAAAGCCTGTTCCGTCCGTCGCGCCGCGAAACGTGAAGACGCAATCGGGGGTTGAAAATATGTCCTCATCAGCAATGGACAACAGATCGGCCGTCTGCGGAGTCGCAATCAAGCTCACCTTGCCGAACATTTTCGAGAGCGTTGCCGCGACTCCGATAACGCAAGCTGCGCTCGCGACCAGATCGGAAGAATGGTCGGTATCGCCACAGGCGACGATCGCGGCGTGTCCATGCCGCAGCCCCTTGCGCATGTCTTCCTCGTCAAAGTGCTGGGAGCTCGCGAAAAACGCGCCGTCTATGCCCGCGACACCCCACTCGATTTCGAAGGCATGATCCTCAACGAATGCCCCAAGAGTGCGAACGCGAGCATCCGGAGATTCTCCCGAAATGCGCCGCCCCAGCTCCCGTAGATCAGATTCTGCGAGATCAATCGCCTCCCTGGCGGAATTCCAGAGTTCCATCCTGCCGTCATACTGTGACACTTGATTCTGCTCCTTCGATGTAGCCTGGCCCCGCGATTCTCGCGCGATCTCTAGCGAGTGATGCAGCTTATGCGCGCGCCATCTACTTCGCCGGGTTCAACATCGAACGAACTAGAGCCAAAAAAGCGCACACGAAACGGACCAGCGCCGTAATCTCTCAGGCGCGCTTCGGCATCGCTGCCGCTTGCGGGCTTCTGTAGCTCAACCGTATGTGGCCCAACGCTGATCGACCCCGAGGCTTCCGTGCCAACGACGGAAGCGTATGCGGCCGATGCGGAAGCGACATCGCCCACGACGAGCTGAAGCATATCGACGCCCAGGACGCCATTGGAGTGCTCGGCCTGTGCGCCACCAGCAACGCGCAACTCACGCGGGCTCACATCGTCAATCAGGAAGGGAAGAGCATGATCCTCAATCCCGGCGGGCTGTGCGGTGCGCCACGAAAGCTCCACTCCATCGGGGCGGCTTCTGGCGCCCGGATGAGGCCCATCGTAGACAACTCCCCGCGCGCTAACGTCCTGGACTTCCTGCGCCAGATCGCTGCTGGCGAGGGCGTGGTCGATGAGCCCGATGCCGCTGTTCTGGAATCTGTGCCATTTGTGGGCGTCGTAGTCCGGTTCCCAGAAGGCGATCAGCTCGAGATAAGAGTGATCTTGAAATGCGATCAAAGCGTTATGGGTCCCTCTCGGGTGTTTCCCCCCGGAATGACGGTGAAGCCGAGATCGCCCCACTGCCTGGCAGCTTGCTCCAAATCGGACACCATGATGACGATGTGGTCGATACCTGTAATCATTTGTAACTCCCTGATTTGTATGCCGCTTCTGAATAGTGCTGAACGACTATCGATTGTACTCGCCGTTCGGATCTCAACGACAATCCCGGGCTGGACTCCTCGCCGTTGCTTCAGCGATAGAGACTGCAACTTCATTACAATGCCTTACAGGTCGATCGTGCAAACATGTTCCTATCGCTTACGGGGTGACAACGATGACGAAACGCATATTGATAGTTACCCTGCTGAGCGGACTCGTCGTTCTGGCCTCAGCATGTGCGGGGCCGGACAATCGCGACGACACCGACCCTACTCCGACAACGGTCGCTCAGCCGACTATCCCAACGCAGGTAGCTCTCAATACTGCAACGACGACGACGGAGCCGAGCCCAACCGCGGCAGCTACTGCGACCACGGAGGCAACACCGATCGCTACGAGCACGGAAACGCCCGAACCGCCAACTCCGACGCCTGAGCCGACGCCGACGGCCACCGCAATCCCAATAAGTTTGGCCGAATCGCTGCCACAGACTGACGAACTGCCGGGCGAAGGCTTCTTCCTGGCTAACCAGGGCGCACGGTCAGCCCTGGATCTGGCGAATTCCTATGCCGACGCGACGGCGCATCTGGAGCGGCTCAACGAATGGGGATTCAAGGAGCATCTCTTCCGTGAATATTCCCGGGAGAGCCAGGGGAATGACGACACCGTTCCGTTCTATGTGCTCACAACCGTCAACGAATATGGCGGCGATGAGCAGGCGGCAGATGCACTCGACTGGCTACGCTCGCTCAATGCAAGTCAGGGGCAGGAGTTCGTCGAACCCGATCCGGAGTTGGCCGATGGCGCGTTCGCCAGTTCTGTGCTGGCCTCCGACGGCACCAGAACCGCTATCGTCTATGTACGAGTAGGCCCGCGTATCTATGCCTATTTTGCGCAGGGCGGAGAACCTCTGGCGTTCGCGCTTGAGCTCGCCGAAAGCAATACGAAGAAAATTGCTGCCACAAACTGACCTGATCGATTTCCTAAAGACTCCGCCAAGCGCAGCTAGCCTCCACAAGAGTGCCTGTTGGGAAGGCTCACCGGGCTGCAACCCCTGAATCGCCCGTATCCGCCAACAGTCGCAACAGGAAGCATGCGCCAGCAATCGAGCGCGATATTAGGACGATCGTCCAGGCGGTCTGAATACCCTACGAGAAGGGATTACCAGGGAAGTTGCTATGATAAAATCTGACGTGCAAATAGGCCGCAGCTTTGCGTACCATTTGTCCATTGCCGACGTAGCTCAGTGGTAGAGCAGCTGTTTCGTAAACAGCAGGCCATCGGTTCAAATCCGATCGTCGGCTCCCCAACAAATCTGAAAAGTTCAGAAGTTAGCGGCTCTGTTTGCTAGCCGAAAGCGGCGAATGCCCGAACGTACTTCAGTCGCCAAACTGGGGTCAGCCGCTGAGTGCCGGACGCTTGGTCCCCGAGGTTTTTTTACAGCTATTATGCTATCGATACAACACCAGCTTTGCCAAAATCATCTGCATGTGGACCTGAGTGAGAGACAGTGATGGAAGGTTGGATGAATAGCGATTCTCTCGCCATTGACGCAATGAGGCTACAATCATGCAGGCTCATCTGGGAATACTGAATGGATAGAATCTGTGTCAGGTACTTTGCGCCTGTTGATGGCCGTTGGGCTGATAGTTGGTCTGGTGCCGCTGCTATCGGTCGGGGGCGTGCTGGCGAACAATGCTCTCGTCTCGACATGCACCGAAGACGGCTTCAACGCGGCGTTAGCGACGGCGCAGCTGAATGGTGTCGGCACGATCACCTTTGCCTGTAGCGAGACGATTACGTTCACTAGCGAAAAGACGATCACGTCCAATGTGACGATCATCGGCAACGGTAATGTCATCTTCGATGGCGGTGGCACGACCCGATTCTTTTCAGTAGACGAAGATGCAGCACTGGATTTACGCAATCTCGCCCTCAACAATGGCCACAGCACAGATGGTGCTGGCGCAATCGAGAACTTTGGCACGCTGGCGATCAAAGCCAGCACCTTCAGTGGCAATAGTGGGTACGATGGATATGGTCACGGAGTAATCTACAACCGAGGCACCCTGACAATCACGTCCAGCACCTTTAGCGACAACAGCTCAATCGTCGGCGGCGTGATCGCCATCACCTCCGGTACGGCGACGATCACGGCAAGCACCTTCAGTGGCAACAGCGCCACCTTCCGAGGCGGCGCGATCAACATCAACGGTGGCATGCTGAAGATCACAGACAGTACCTTCAGTGACAACACCGCAGACGATATCGGTGGCGCGATTGCCATCAACACCGGCACGGTCGAGATCTCCGGCAGCACCTTTAGTGGCAACAGTGCGATTCAGCCCTACGGCGGCGGCGGCGCGATCGGGTCCTTTGCCACACTTGCGATCACGAACAGTACATTCAGTGGCAACAGCGGCGCTGAAGGTGGGGCCATCGGCAACTTCAATTACGGGACGCTATCAATCATCGCCAGTACCCTAAGCAACAACAGTGCAACCTATGGTGGAGGAGCGGTCGCCAACGGCTTCGCCGGCACGCTGAAGACTTCAGACTCAATTGTCGCCGGGAACTTCGCCGCATATGGCCCAAATTGCTACAACAGTACGGGCACACTCACCTCGCTCGGTTTCAATCTAAGCGATGATACTTCCTGCCTCTTCGCGGCTACCGGCGACATCCAGAACAGCGCCAGCGTCAACCTCGATGCATTGGCTGACAACGGCGGCCCGACCCTAACGATGCTCCCGAGCCTCGGCTCCGACGCCATTGATAACGGAGCTTGCAGAACGAGCGCTGACCAGCGAAGGTATTCACGTCCTTCCGGCTCAGGCTGTGACATCGGCGCGGTGGAGGTCCAGCAGAACGCAGCCTTTCCACTGTGCGCCTCGCGCTACACCGGTGGTGCAGTTTTCATCCCGCTCAGTGGCGGTTGCTATGCCGGCCAGACCGAGCTTGTGGTTCGTGGCAGCCTGAGCTTCTGTATCAATCCCTATACCGGGAAGGTGAGCTATACATTCGGGCGCCCCTGCAACCCGCCTCAGTGGACGCATACCCTGCCAGACGATGGCGATCTGCTGACCTGTGTCAGTCAATACACCGGGGCCGTGCGCTGGGTCTTGAGCCTCAATCAGTGCAGCCCCTATGAGATGCCGCTTACAATCCCGGCCCTGCTGTAAGCGCGGAAAGCTAGCGCTCGAATTGGCATTCCACCGCGACGGCCGAACGTCCCTTGGTGGAAAGCCGATGCGTGTCGTGAGATCAAGATGCGCCAGGTTTGTCAATGCACCGAACGACGACCTCAACTGAACGTCTGACTCTTCGAGTCTTTGCGCTGGCGACGCATGGTACCGCACTGAGCAGCAGGTGTATCTGCGGCTACTCGCAGTGTCGCCGCGAAGATGTCGAACTATCTCAAAGATCTGTCGAACACTCATGTCGACTGCTGCTTGACAGCGCCGATAGCCCTTTATCAAGTTGAATCTTTCGTGGCCAGCGCCGTAGCCGCGTTCAACGCTGCAACTGCGAACCACGATGCTCCGACGATTATTGCTTGACGGTCCGCTCTCGCAGAGAATGGTATCGCTCCCGTCATGATCGCCGCAACACCGACCGGCATAGGTCTAGTGTTGCAACGAAGCCTGCTAGGATAACTGTGTTCGAAAACTTGTCAGTATTCGCATTCAACACTCTTGGAGGTTGCAAATCATGGCCGGACATCGAGACGGCGCGTTATGGGGATCTTTTGTGGCTGAAGCGCTCTGCATGGGACCGCACTGGGTCTACGACATGGATGCTTTACGCGAGAACTACGGGTCAATCACCGGCTACACGCTGCCGACGGTGATGGATTATCACGTTGGCCGGCAGCCGGGGGATTTCACTCATCTCGGTGACCAGGCGCTTTGCTGCTCGAATCAATCGAAAAGCGGAATGGCTTCGATCGCGATGGCTGGGCCGCCGATTGGCTCGAATGGGCAGAGAGCTACGAGGGCTACCACGACGCAGCATCGAAGCAGACACGCCGCCATCTGCAAGCCGGAGATCCGGTCGAAACGGCCGGTTCGGACTCGACCGAGCTTGCCGGCGCAAGCCGTATCGCCGCTGTCGTTTTCTACTACTGGGACTCGCCGGACGAGATGATGCGTGCGGCCAAAGAACAGACTGATGTGACCCACCACACCGACATCATCGTCGAAACCGCCGCATTCATCGTCCATGCCGTCGAAGCAATCAAGAACGGCAACACTCCCATCGAAGCGCTACGCACTGCCGCTGCCGCACAGGAGTACACCGCACTTCCGGCCGCTGAGTGGGTCGAGAAGGGCCTCGCTGAGGCAGGCACCGACTCCACCGACGCAATCGGCGAGTTCGGGCGCGCCTGCGACATCCGCTTCTCATTCCCATCGGTCGCGCAGCTCATTGGCCGCTACGAGAATGACTACCGTGCAGCCCAGATTGCGAATGCAGAGGCCGGTGGCGACTCAGCCGCTCGTGCCCTGATGCTTGGGCTGATCCTCGGTGCCTATCATGGCGTTGAGGCGATCCCGGAAGACTGGCTGAGCGGTCTCACGGCTCGCGCGAGAATTCAGAGCTTCGCAAGCGCTCCTGTCGCTGCCGACTAGCGACAACAGGTACATGGCCGGCTCACTCAATTGGGCCGGCCATTTTGCATTTTCAGGTGATTGATCGGTGGCGCAGTTATCCGGCGACAGCCTTGTCCACTTTTTCGATCATCTGGTCGTGAACCATGAAACCGAAATTGGCGTCGGAAATCTTGCCATCGGCAGTGATGAAATAGCTGGTAGGCATAGCCTGCACCAGGTATCCGTCGGTGACGACCAGATCGCGGTCGTAGAGCCGCAGGTAGGTTATGCCTGAACCACGCGCAAAGGCTTCGCCATCTTCGACGCTATCACCGGCATTGACGCCGATGACGACGAGGTTGTCGCCGTAGGCCTCGTGAACCCGCTGCATATCGGGCATCTCCTCTTTGCAGAAGGTGCACCATGTCGCCCAGAAGTTGAGGAACACTGGCCGGCCTTCAAATTCGGAGAGCGTCACCCGCTCGCCGCGTTCGTCGAGCAATGCAAAGTCTGGAGCGTCGCCTCCTCGCCGCGGGGTTTCGTTCGACAACATACCGATGTCTGAATCGCCGGCGTTCGCGCCGGAATCGGCCCAAGGACGTTGATCCCAGGCTATTAACCCGAGCACAATCGCGATAGCCACGAGCACGGCCACCATCGGCCATCGCCGCCTGCTCATCTGATCGTCGATCTGCTGCTCGTCCATGATCAACCCTTTGCGCAAAACCCCCGCTGGACTATGACCCAGCAAACCTACTCTACACTCGAAATCAACGCACTTCCGATTCCGCTACGTCTCTATACAGACTATGCTGGAAGAGACATCAAATGAACGTGGCGCAGGCTACAGATCAGAATTACAACTGACAGGGAGACGACAATGGGTTGGAGCAACAACGGACTGGCGCATCGACCAGTCGTCATGGGCACGAATGGGATGGTTGCGAGCGCCCACCCGCTGGCGTCGCTGGCCGGTCTACGCATCCTGCAGCAGGGTGGCAATGCCGTCGATGCTGCCGTAGCGACCGCGGCGGCGCTCAATGTCGTTGAACCATATATGTCTGGACTCGGCGGTGGGGGATACATGGTCATTCACTCTTCCAGCGGTGAAACGACCGTGCTCGACTATTCTGGCGTCACCTCGTCCCAGGTCGATATCGAGGAACTGACGCTCGAGGCGATCGACGTCGGCGGCAAGGCGCCGGTCGTGCCTGGCGCGCCAGATGGCTGGTTGAAAGCGGTCAACGAGCGCGGCTCGATGTCGATCGAGGATGTGTTTGCGCCGGCGATTGAATATGCTGAGAGCTGGCGCTCCACTCACCATCATCAATGCTCGTTTCTACGGCATGGCCGGCGAGCGGCTCGACCCAGGCGCAAGATCGGTCTTCTGGCCCTCCGGTGCAGCACCCGGTTCCGCTTCGATCATCAAGCAACCACAGCTCGCAGCGACCTTCAGGACGCTGGCCGCCGAAGGTTCCCGCTCGTTCTACGAAGGCGCACTCGGCGCGGAGACCGTCCGCGCGGTTCAGGCTGTCGACGGTTACTTGACAGAGGAAGATCTTGGAAGTTTCGGAGCAGGCTGGTGTGCTCCGCTCTGCGCCAACTACCGTGGCTACGAACTTCGCACGGTTGGACCGCCTGCAACATCATTCCAGGTCCCTGCAACACTGAAGATTCTTGAAGGATTCGATCTGGGCGCGTCCGGCCAGAATTCCGTCGAGACGATCCATCTGATGGCAGAAGCGATGAAGCTTGCTGTCGCCGACCGCATCCGCTGGGCAGGCGACGCTGGATGCGCCATTCGCTGGCCTATTCTCCTCGGAATATGCCAGCACGCGCGAGGCGCCCTCATCGATCGCGAAAAGGCGACCCCGGTTGAAGGGGAGCGCTACACGCGACCGCTCCCGGAAAATGCCGTCCGACCCGGAAGTCCTGAGGACTTCGCTCGCGAGAATACGACGCACTTCGATGTCGTCGACCGCGACGGCAACGCAGTCTCAGTGACGCAGAGTCTTGGATCATTCTTCGGTTCAGGTGTTATCGCCGGCAGCACCGGCATCATGTTGAACAATTTCAGCCACTTCTTCGATCTCGACCCGGACAGTGCCAATGCAATTGGTCCTTCAACCCCACGAATGACCTCGATGGCTCCAACGATCGTCTTCCAGGGTGGCAAACCGTTCCTGCTGATCGGCACGCCCGGCGCGTTCGGCATCCTCGTCACAACCGTCCAGATGATTTCGAACGTCCTCGACCACGGCTACAGCGTTCAAGCGGCAATCGAGGCGCCGCGGTTTCGAATCTTTGGCGGCAACGAAATCGCGATGGAATCGCGCATCCCTGAGACGGTGCGATCGGCGCTCGCTGGCCGTGGACACGAAATCCGCTTGCTCGATGACTGGTCGCCGGTTGTCGGCGGCGGACAGGGTATCATGATTGATCCCGACAGCGGCGCGTATTGTGGAGGCGCCGATCCCAGGCGAGACGGCTACGCCATTGGCTGGTAGCTGCTAGAACGAGGTCCACGGAGGTACGTTGTGCGTCGACCGGCAATTACTCGCGCTATTCCTGTTTCTCCTCATACCGGCAGCTGTAGTCGCTCAGACGGCAGATAACGCCAACGAAGATGAAGTGCTGGTGAGCGTCAACGGCTCCGACACGATCGATGCCGAGGAATCACTGAGCGTCGCTGTCGTCGTCAAAGGTGATCTCGACATTTTCGGAGCAGTTAGTGATGTCGCTGTCGTCGTGGAAGGCGACCTCTCGATTCGAGATGGTGCGACGATCGACGGCAATGTCATAGTCGTTGACGGTAAGCTAACACTTCGCGACGGCTCGCGCCGTTAACGGCGATATCTACCTTTCAAACGATGCTGAGTGGGTTGTCGAAGAAGGCGCAATCTTTACCGGTTCGGTGCATCAGGGCAATCTGTCTCCAAACCTGGATCGCGACGTAGCATGGCGAATAGTGCTCGTAACGCTTGCCGCCTGGTTTGGGTCGACGCTCATCGCGGTCGTTGCGGCGTTCATTTTCTCTGGCATCGGCGGCAGACAACTTTGGACGAGCGCAGCGAATCTCTCGACTCGTCCGGGCGCGACAGCTCTGACGGCGCTTGCGTTCTGGTTTGGTCTGGTCCTGTTAGTGATTCCGGCAACTCTATCAGTCGTCGCAATCCCTGCTCTACCGCTAATCGCAATGATTGGGTTTGCTGTCTGGTTCCTCGGTTACGTCACTTTCGGCACGCGAATTGGTGCCTTGATTACCGGTCAACCCATTTCTGACAGCACCGTCACGCATCCCTATCTTGCTTCTATTGCCGGAACGGTGGTCCTGCAATTGGTGGCGCTTATCGCGGTCGGAGGCGTGCTGGGTGCAGGGTTAGTCGCCTGGTTGGGCGACGGACGGTCCGGATTGAGTCTTGCGTTCGCCATCCCCGCGATGATCTTTTATGTCATCTTATTCATCGTCGGAATCTTCGGTGGCGGAGCGCTTGTATTGCGTGCCATGAGCGCCTGGTCAAGTCGCATCTAGACACATTTTGCGCTAAAAACGACCCGGCGAAGTCGTCTTCTATACTTAGGTATCTAACTCGGCGCACCTTTACGCCGATCACGTCTCAAAATTTCGAACTGGAGAGTACTGAATGGCGGAAGTAGCTGAACTCATAGAGGCGCTTAGTGATCCGGATTTTTATGCCCACAATCCGAAGAGCGTCGAAGTTCGGGAGTCCACGACATCAGTCGTATTCCTGGCCGGTGACCGCGCATTCAAGCTCAAGAAGCCGATCAACCACCCGGACATGAACTACTCGACACCAGCTCGCCGGCGCCGCATGTGCAATCTGGAAGTCGAGTTGAGTCAACGGCTGTCACCAACGCTCTATCACGAAGTTCACAAGGTGACCTCGCGGCGCGAAGGCTTTGCTTTGAATGGTCGCGGCAAAGTCATCGATTACATCATCGAAATGAACAGGCTCGATGACGACAAGAGCCTGCTGGCAATGATCGAAGCCGACCTGGTCGAGCCAGACGAGATGCGCGAACTGGCACGTAAACTGGTGATCTTTCATGAGGAAGCCGAGCGACGGCAGCTCATCAATAGTTTCAGCCGTCCGCACATTATCGCGCGCCAGTGGAACCGCCGCTTTAGAGCCACTGCGGAGTATGTCGGAACCTTCTTTAGCGCCGATGTTTATCGCGATATCGTGACTTTTGCCAGCTACTTCCTTGGAGAAAACAGATCACTGCTCCAGTCCCGCATCGATAACGGTTGTGTTTGCGACGGACACGGCGAATTGACGGCCGAACATATTTATTTCGGAGACGGCATTCAAATCATCGATTGTGTCGAGTACAACGATCGCATGCGCTTTCGGGATATCGCCTTCGATCTCGCGGGCCTGGTCCTGAGTCTCGATTCTCTGGGTACGCCCGATCTGGCAGATGTGCTCATTGAAGAGTACCGAGCCCAGAGCGGGAACGCGCTAGAAGAAGTGCTCGACTTCTATCTTTGCTTCCGAGCCCACGACCGTGCACTGACATTGAGCCGCCTTGCAACGATGCCGGACGTACCGTTGGCTGAACATCAGTCGCTGGTCAAGCACGCCAAGCGCTACTACCACTTAGCGCACAGGTATTCACGCGGCGACCGGCAGCCGTTGATGCTCATCATGTCCGGCGTCATAGGTGTCGGCAAATCAAGGCTTGCCGGGGCCCTCGCCGAAATCCTCTCTATCAAACATCTGACCGCCGACGGTGACGAGGAACACTTTGCACTCGTCGATGAGGATGTTGCGCCCGGTGAAGACAAGGAAGCAGTGCTGGTCGACGCCGCCTACAAGGATCTACTCGAACAAGCTGAAAAGCGACTCGCGCGAGGCAGATCGGTCGTCCTGGATGCTGCGTTCTACAACAGCACCTATCGCGTCGCCGCGCGGACGCTAGCTCGTAAACATAATGCCGAATTCCTTGTCGTCGAATGCGACGCGGACGAAGAGATTCTTCGCGAGCGCGTCCGTGAACAGGCCGAGGATCACGACGAACGGCCGCGGGAACGGCTGAGGTTGCTGCGCGAGCAACAGAAGGCGTTCCGCCCATCCCGCGAGATCTACCGCAAGGACAAGGTCTACGTGAACACGACTGACAGCCTGGACGAGCAAGTCCAGACGGTCCTCGGGGAACTCTAACGGGATGTTACATATCCGGGACGCAGATCGCGAGATCGAAATCTGGCGACCCGGAGTGCGAACTCGAATGTACGCGTCGGCTTCGGCCGGTTCCGCTCAACTCGTCGTCTTCGAACAATGGTGTGATCCGGGCAATGGCGCTCCTCGGCACCTGCACAGTGTCGAGGAAATCTTGCGCGTACTTGCAGGTGAAGCGCAAATATTCGTGGGAAACGAAGAGGCGACGGTACGACCGGGCGAGTCCGTCATCATTCCGGCCGGAATCGAGCATGGATTCACAAATAGCGGAACTGATGTGCTTCACACTCAGGCAATCCTCGCGTCACCGGTCTTCGAGGCGCACTATCTCGAGAGCGGCATAACATCGTTCCGCTGGAAGCCGGAAAGCAGGAGCTAACCAGCCGACTGGCTGGATCTCATTCCGTCTCTGTCTCGACTGCTGTGTCCTCGTCTTGTCTTTCAGCGACCACTGATTCGATCATCCGCTCGAAGGTCGCCGAAATCTCGCGCCAGTCGTAGCTCGTCTCCACCAGCTTGCGAGCCGCTTCGCCCATATTCTCCCGTTTCTCGGCGGACTCCAGCAGCAACGAAACTGAAGCTGCAAAAGAGTCGGGATCGTCTGCGATGAGAACGTGCTCGCCATGGACGACATCGAGGCCCTCAACCCCCAGGCTGGTTGAAACCACCGGCTTACCCATCGCCATTGCTTCAAGAACCTTTAGACGCGTGCCGCTTCCGGCCCGCAGGGGCACGATGACGACCGCCGCGCGTCCAATCCACTCGCGTAGGTCATCAACCAGTCCGGTCACCTTTACGCCAGGCGCGTCATCGAGAAGCTGGACGTCGGGGGCGGGATCGCGACCGACGACGCTGAACTGCAGGTCTGGATGCTCCCGGCGCAGTTGCGGCCAGATCTCCCGGTAGAAGTATGTTACGGCATCAACGTTCGGGAAATAATCCATTGCACCGAAAAAGAGCACGATTCCGTCATCCGGCTCGACGTGACAGGAGCCGAAATGATCACAATCTACACCGTTGGGGATGACGACAGGGTCGCTCCCTGGTACAAGCTGAACGAACTCTCGACGATCACGCTCAGAGGTCACCGACAGGCCATCAACTCTACGCACTAAGTTCGCTTCTTCGCGGCGCAGCTTGAAGGCGTTAATCCGGCTATAGAGGCTACGCGACCATGATCCGTCGACCCTGGCGCTCCGCCGGAGAATCTCGTGCTCGACGTTGTGCGCATCCAGGATTACAGGTATTTCTGGAGGGAACCGCAGGTAGCCCATTTGAGCAAATTCAACGACGATGACGTCCGGTCGCCACTCGTGTACGACGCGATCGAACGCCCGTTGCAACGCTGGAAGACCGTAAACCCTCCTCTCGAAACTCCCCCGGCTGACCAGCGACCGCAGTTGGCCGCGCCGTTTCGATCGAGACGCAACTCCGAGATTTGGATTCACGACCGTCACGACAAGCCGCGCGTACTGCCCGGTCGATTCAACCGCCTGACGGGAATCCTGCGCGCGCTCTCTGTACGACAAGATCGCAACGTCATGCGACGGCTCCAGTCGAGAAATCAAGCCATGCATGCGAGCACTACCACCCGATATCGGGGGACTGGGGAGGTGTGGAGTTAGAAACAGGATTCGCATCTGGACGGTCGCCTCCTCGTCGTTCGATATCGGATCGCGTGCCGCGAAATGCTCAATTACATCCTTGATCGTGCAACCAACGCAATCGAGATCTGTCGTGGACGAATTGAGTGCGTCGCGGCCCGAGCGAAAACTCATAGGAACTCAAGATAGTCTTACGAAATCAGGTTGATCGCTTGTCGCTATCCTCTCCGACGCTCGTTGCGTTGGCACGCGGGCGACGCATCGCGCCGCGGCTACAGTGACTGGCGAGCACTAGTCGCTGATCGCGAAAACCGCGAAATCTTGTCAATTCCAGCGAAAGTTCGTCAGAAGATCGGCATTCTCGTCAAATAGACATCATCCGGCCGTGCCCACAGCTGGCTGACATTGGAGCCTGGATCTATCAGGCCGTAGCACTTCCTCCGTGTCTTCGCTGTGGTCGGGATCATCGATATACCGAAACTTCCCTACGCGCCATCACTATGGATTAGCGTAAGCGTGGACTACGAGAACTCTGTGGTTACATCCATGACAGGTTACAGCGAGGATTCTCACTCCACACGAAACGACACACCTTGTGCGCTTGCGCGTTTTCAGATGAACGAGGCTCACGGGACCGAACAATCGCTTGACCGGTGCGGATACCTCTACCTTTCGATAACATGCATGGTCCCCACCGGAGATATTCGATTGTCATGTGGCCGAAGTCCAGGCTATTTCAACAGGTCCGCTGAATCCGCCTCAACGAACGAGTACTGGCCCTTGCCACGCCCCTTCGCAACATACATCGCTGAGTCGGCGCGCTTGATCAGACCATCCGGGTCGATGGTCCCACCTTCGCTCAACACTATCCCAATGCTCATTGCGCAGTCGATCAAGTGCTCTTCGATCTCGAATGGCTGCTCAAACGACGCTAGAATACGTCGAGCGGCGTCCGCCGCAACATCTCGCCCCTCTACGCTGTCGAGGAATACAACGAACTCATCACCGGCCAATCTGGCAACGAAGTCCTCTGCTCTGATCGCATCACGCAGCCGACGGCCGGTTTCGATGAGCACACGATCGCCAATGTGGTGTCCCAGTTCATCGTTAACTTGCTTGAATCCATCGAGGTCAACGAACAGTACGGCAACCTGCGTCGAGCGATCGTCGATCTGCGCCAGAAGTTCCTTAAGTCGCAGACCGAAGAGTTTTCGATTTGGGAGGCCTGTGAGCGGATCGTGGAGGCTGTCATGACGGAGTTGTTGCTGTAATTCTTTCAGCCGGGTGATGTCGTGGAATACGGCAACAGCTAGTTGGCTTTCACCCTCAGTCCGGCGAATCGGGACGGACGAGATCTGAATGATCCGGCGCTCGCCGTCGGCCCGCACTATCTGCAATTCTTCGTCCTCGATCGACTCGCCGTTCGCCAAGGACCGATAGACAGGCCACTCTTCGGGGCTGATCTGCCTGCCTTCGGGATCAGTGAAGATGAATCTGGAGGACAACCCATACAGTTCATCCGGGAGTTTTCCCAACATCTCTTCAAGGGCTGCATTCGCGATAATCGGCTTGTTCATGGAACGATCGACGACTAGCACGCCTGAGGGTAGTTGCCCGACAATTGTCTCGAGGATCTCACGCTCGCGTTCGATTAGTGCATGAGCTGATTCAAGAGAAAGCAACAGACGTTGAAGCTCTGCCTTCTGGCGGCTACTTTCGCGTTGCAACGACGAAAGCTCGCTAACCAGCATACTCATCTCGTTGAGCGACGATCCATGGTCTTCCGGTAGTCGTGATGCGACGATGAGAATAGAACTGTTCCACGGTGACCCTGTACATTCGAAGACAACTGGACCAGTTCGGGAACGCATCGCCAGTTCCCAACGTTCGATCTTCCCGGCTGCGGCCTTGTTCAGAAATTCCTGATACTTCGTCCGGCTATTCGATGCCATGAAATCCATGAGATCGACGCCGAGTTCGAATGCGAACATCCGGAACGCGCGCTCATCCGCCCACAACAGCTCGCCACCGATATCACAGAGCAGCGCGACCTCTCGGCTCAGTTCGGCGCTGGCTCGGGTTAGCTCATCTGGAGAGGGTAGTTCGAACGCTTTAACAGCCGACATAGCGGCTTAGATCATTGGGAGGAGCTACGACAAGCTTGCATCGCGGCGACGATTGAAAAAACGCGGCTGTCATCCTGCAAGCTCGGATATCACGATTCGTACATCTTCGGCATCGAGCACGATCCGAACGTCTTCGAAGTGTCCGCCCAGATCCTCGACGGCGTGGCCGCCCACCAGAATCTGGGGACTGTCGCTCCCGATCGCTCGGATCTGCTTGACCGCCTCAATTGCAGCAGGTAAGAAAGATTCCATGGAGACGCTCAGGCCCACGATGTCTGGGGACAGATCGCGGATCATTTGAATCAGACTCTCTGTTGGTGTATTCGCGCCGAGAAGGACAACTTCGTATCCCTCGACTTCCAACATGTCAGCAACCATCCGTGCGCCGAGCTCATGGAGTTCGCCCTCAACGCACGAAACGAGTGCCGTTCGTCCGATCGGGTTCTTGCGGGGTAGAGCGGGATATATCTGGCTCAACGTGAGCTGAGAAATCGCTGTCGCGACATGCTCTTGCGAAACACTCACCTCATTACGCTCCCAGAGCCGGCCGATCTCATGTTGAGCCCAGGCGATTACGTCGACATACAGATCCAGAGCCCGAGTTCCGCTCCCGAGGCTATGTGTGACAGTCTGCAGCGCCAGCAAGCGGTTTGGGATCAGCAGCGCATCGAGATAGCGTCGTGAGAGGAGTGAGATAGGTTCACTGGACGACATCGTGCCTCCGTTAATCGACTAGGACGGTATTGCTTGCGTAGGATACGGTCCAACATTCTAGCCACCTGGAGACTGGTCCGGATTTATGGCAATCGTGATGTATGGATCCTGCTCCTCTAGTCTACGCCTGTTTTGACTTTCAGACAAAAGAAACGAGTCCCGAAGGTATCCAGCGTCTCGGCTGGATTCTTATTTTCAAGAGTGATCCCCGGAAAAAGGTAGGTGCAGTGCATGTGGCTGCCAACCCGTGGCCAAAGCCGTACCAGATTCGGCCGGGTTCGTTTGGAGACGCCAAATCTTGATCGATCTGACGCTGGTTGAGGGAGCCGATGTCGGGATTCGAACCCGAGACCTCATTCTTACCAAGAATGTGCTCTGCCTACTGAGCTACATCGGCGTACTTGCGCGGAATCGTCGAAAGTCGAACACATCCGCAGCCTTCACTTGCACGCAGGAATAACCGTACGATTCCCGCGTCGTTGGCGATATCTTACCGCACGTCGAGCCTATGATCGAGTATCGCTGCTCCGCCTGGCGTCCCCGAAACCAGCGCACCAGGCGACATCCTGATTGAATTCGTGACCGGCCAGACTCTAGAACTATTGTGTTAATCGACGTGAACTTTGAGGCAGCCCGCAGGAGGTCGGCACCGATGAGAATGATAGACCGTCGAGTGTTTCTCAAGACACTGGTCGCGCTGGGCATTACAGCTCCACTAATCCGCCCTGTTAGCGGATCCAGAGCGAAGGCGGCTGATGACGAGGCGAGCGACGAAGTCGGCCTGGCCCAGTTTGGTCCAACTTCGCGGCAGTTAGCCGGACAGCGGGTGATCTATTCCTATGCTGGTCTGACCCCTCCCGAAGCTCTGTTTGAAGCGATTCGGGCCGGCGAATGCGCTGGAGTGATCTTCTTTGGCGAGAATATCACCAGCGTCGAACAGATCGCAGCAGTCGCGGAACAGCTGCGCGCCGCGCAGGAAGCCAGTCCTGTAGCGCCGCCGCTGCTACTGATGACCGACCAGGAAGGCGGCCTGGTTCGAAGGCTCCCCGGCCAGCCAGTGCAATCGGCCAAGCAGGCCGGTCAGTCAGCCGATCCGGGATCGTCCGCGGCTGACATGGGTACGCTGGCAGGGCAGAACCTGATGTCAGCCGGTATGAACGTCAATCTGGCGCCGGTGCTTGGCGTCTACCGGGAAAGCGGCGACTTCCTGGATCAGTACGAGCGTTCATTCAGCAGCAACGCATCCATCGTTGCCGAGTGCGGACGCGCCTTCATCTCGGCTCAACAACTGCAAGGTGTGGCTGCTACCGCCAAACACTTTCCAGGACTCGGTACAGCTGGTGCGAACGCGAACACCGACGCACGAGCCGTAACCCTGCCGGTGTCGTCAGCCACCCTCCGAAACGTCGATGAGACACCGTACACGGACGCAATCGACGCCGAGGTCAAGCTGATCATGGCTTCCTGGGCACTCTACCCCGATCTTGACGGCACATATCCGGCCGGGTTATCGCCGACCATCATTCAAAATGAATTGCGCGGCAGGCTAGGCTACCAGGGCGTGACGATCACCGACGCTCTCGAAGCCGGTTCCCTCACCGCTTTTGGCGACGATTCCCAACGTGCCGTGCTTGCGGCAGGAGCAGGGATGGATCTGATCCTGTGCTCGGCCCGCACCGTCGAGCAGGGTCAAGCGGTCACGGCGGCGCTCGCCGACGCGTTGGAAAACGGCCGCCTGGACGCCACAAGTTTTGACGCAGCGGTTGACCGAGTAACTGCACTGCGCAGCGGTCTGACGACCAGCCGTTATTTTGCTGAGACGGGCCACTGGGTCAGTCACGGCTTCCTTTCCTACTGGTCGCGCTTCGGTGGACTGCCGGTTTTCGGCTACCCGATCACCGACGAATACACCGATTCCGAGACTGGCTACATCACGCAGTACTTCGAGCGCGCGCGCTTCGAATGGCATCCCGGCTCGTGGCCAGATCGCTACGATGTTCTGCTCGGCTTGCTGGGAGACGAGCTAGCCCGGCAACAGGGTCTGTTCGATACGGAGCCATTCCAACGCGTCGAAGGTGGCGAGAGTCCAAACTGTACCTATTACCCCGAGACCGGCCACTGGCTCTGCTACGGTTTTCGCGACTACTGGAACGCCCACGGCGGTCTGGAGATCATTGGTTTCCCGATCAGCGAAGAGTTTCAGGACTCATCATCGGGGCTGACGGTGCAGTACTTCGAGCGGCAGCGCCTGGAGTGGCATCCTGAAAATGCTCCTGAGTGGCAAGTTCTGGGCGGGCTGTTGGGCAGGCAGCTCTTGCCTGCGGATCGTTGACGGACATCACTTTTCCGCCATCGTTCTCGCACAGTGAGATCATGTGCTCGGGTACGCTGGCTTGCAGGCGACGCCCATCCAGCAAACCGGTCTCTTTACAATGCTGGCGGTCACAGCGCTCACGCCGTGCTAGACTGCGCGTTTTGCGACCGAAAATGGATGGACCGTCGATGTGAGCGAACAAGCGGATGGGTCCCAGCGTCGCTTCCGCCTGCGATCGATTCGCCCGCGAACACCTCCGTTACGCGGCGAATGGCCGCGATCGATGCTTACAAACGGGATGCTGGCGTCGTTCGCTCAACGCGACTACCGCCTGCTCTGGTCCGGCACCGTCATCACTCAAATGGGCCAATGGATGCAGCAGGTCGCCATCGGCTGGCTCGTCCTTGACCTCACAAACTCAGCCTCGTTTCTCGGCCTTGTCGGATTCGCGCGCGGCCTGCCAATGCTCTTCCTGGCACTGCCTGCGGGAGTGCTGGCCGACCGCGTTGACCGGCGCAAACTACTCATGTTCTTCCAGGCCGCAGGTGCCTTCGTCGCGATAGCGCTCGCAGCGCTGGTGATATTCGACTGGATCAAGCCTTGGCACGTGATCGTGATTTCGATCCTCGGCGGCGCGGTCATGGCTTTCATCGCGCCGACGAGACAGGCGATGGTGCCCGGCGCAGTACCGCGGGAACTGATGGCGAACGCCATCGCGATGAATTCAGCCGGACAGAACTCGACGCGAATCGTTGGGCCGTCATTGGCGGGGGTGTTGATCAGCGCCGTTGGCACCGGAGTCTGCTTTATCGCCCAGGCGCTTGGATTCCTCTGGGCATTCGTAATGAGTTACCAGTTGCGAGTCCCACCGGTCGTTCAGCAACGCACCCGTGCAGGCGTGCGAGAGAACATCACGGATGGGCTCGGATACATCCGAGGAAGTACGACGCTATCCGGTTTGATGATCATGGCGGCAGTACCGATCCTCCTGGCTCAGCCATATATGCAGATGATGCCCGTCTTCGCGCGCGATGTTCTGGATGTCGGTTCGTCAGGACTCGGACTGCTGATGGCCGCAAACGGCCTGGGGGCGCTGGTTGGCGTACTCCTCTACGGCGCATACGGTCACCGTATTCGGCTGCAGGGAATGTTCCAGATTGTGACGGCAGCCGGTTTCGGACTCATTCTGGCGCTCTTCGCCATTTCGCCCTGGTTCTCGCTATCGCTGGTGCTAGTTGCGCTAACGGGCGCAGTCAGCTCCGTTTATATGGCGGCGAACAATACGATCATCCAGCTCACAGTCGACGACGCTTATCGTGGCCGGGTGATGAGCGTCTACATGATGACCTGGGGCATGATGCCCTTCGGCACGCTCCCTATGGGCATCCTCGCCGACATGTTTGGCGCACCGGGCGCAGTCGCCGGGCAGGCCCTCGTCAGCTCGTTAGTGGTCATTCTCGTCGCTTTCCGGCTTCCGAGGCTGCGGTCACTAGAACAACCAGCATAGAAACGGAAGCGAAATGTCGGAGCCTATCACCTTGCTAGAAAACGACCTGATCCTGCTCGGGCCGCTACGACGCGATCTGCTCGAAACGTACCAGCGCTGGATGAGCGATCTCGCAGTCACCCGGACGCTGGCGATCCCAAACATGCCAATGACTCGGGAGTCGGAGCAGGCATGGCTCGACCATGCCTTGACGGACTCTAGCGAGGCGGTATTCACGATCTACCGCCGCGATACCGGTCAGCCCATCGGTAACGCCGGGCTGCACAATATCGATCATTTTCATCGAACTTCAGACTTTGGGATCGTGATTGGAGAGCGTAGCGCCTGGAATCTCGGTTTCGGTACCAGTACGACACGCTTGCTGCTCTCCTACGGATTCGACGTTCTTGGTCTGCGGAATATCATGCTGGAGGTCTACGCAACGAATCCCGCCGCACTGCGAGCCTACGAAAGAGCTGGTTTTCAACGTATCGGCGTCCGTCGTTCGGCCTATACGCTCGGGCGCGAGCGGACCGACATCTACTTTATGGATGCTGTAGCGGAAGATTTCGCGCCATCGGGATTGCAGTCGTTACTCATCGACGGACCGCCACAGCATTAGCCCAGGCCAAAGAGCCGAAAGACTAGACGCGTGAAAGCGTGGCGGTCGGCGTAGGGTCCCAGATAGCCCCGTCCGGTTGTTCGACCTGAATTCCGAGTCGCCGCAACAACTGCATACTCCAGGCCGCCTTGTACGGCATCGGATTGACCGGGAAATTCGGCCGGTGTGAATCCGAGCCGGTGCTGACCACCAACTCGTGCTCGTCCGCCCAACCGCGATAGAGGCGCGTGTCGTTGACCGTGTAGGAGCGGTAGTGCGCTTCCAGGCCGTCAAATGGAACCTCGGCGTGTAATTCAGTCAAATCGTTGACCTTCAACACTCCCCAGCCATCATCACGTCCCGGGTGGGCGATTACTGCCAGCGCGCCCGCTGCCTGTGCCTTCTCGACCGTCTCCGAAAACGGGACGTCAACCAATCCAGGCTCGTCCATGCCTTTGACGATATTGTGAGCGGTTCGAGCGTCCGTGCCATGACCGTCTTTGATCATTGCCCGATAGACCATATAGGGTTTCTGCGGCCGGCCGTCGAGGACTTCCTCCATCGAACGGATCTTGCGCCCGTTCTTTTCAAGCAGTGCCAGGATGCGTTCGCTCATCTCCACGAGAGCTTCCTGCTGCCGCGCGAGTAGATCCATGAATGGTTTCGCTTCGGGACGACTACTTTCAATGCCGTAAATGAGCAGATGTATCTGCCGCTCTCGCCAACGAGTGGTCATCTCGACGGCAGGCACGACCTTGATACCGCGTGCAGCGCCGCGTTCGATCATCTCGGGCACGGATTCCATCGTGTCATGGTCGGCGACAGCCACAACTTTGAAATTGCGCTCGGCCAAATGTTCGATGAGGGTCTCGGGGGTCCAGCCACCGTCCGATGCGAGAGTGTGCATGTGCAAGTCCACTGCCGCGTCGGGCGAAAGTGGTTCGATTTCTAATACGGTCAAACGATGCTCCAATCAAACTACTCACTCAAGTGTAGCCGGGATGCCCGGCCCCGGGCAGCTAGCCGGATGGCACAATTCGCATGGAGATGAACGAAACGAGTACTTTTGTGGCCACACGACAGGAAATACTGGACTATTGCGACGCCCGCCTTGATGCGGGCTCCTATCAGGATGTCGGTATCAACGGACTGCAGGTCGAAGGTTCACCCGACATCCAGCGCATTGCTGTCGCCGTCAGTACCTCGGAAAAGACGATTTCAGCGGCGGTGGACTGGGGCGCAGACGCGTTGCTCGTCCATCACGGACTCTTCTGGGGCGGCAGCGTGCAACCGCTCGTCGGACTGCTCGGAGGCCGGCTGAAGCGCCTGTTCCAGCACGAGCTCAATTTGATCGCATATCATCTACCGCTCGACGGCCAAAGTGAAATCGGAAATAACGCCCTCCTCGCCCACCATCTCGATCTGCAGGTTACGGACCGCTTCGGCTCGGTCGCGGGAATGCCACTGGGGGTGGTTGGTTCAGTCCCTGGATCGATCACATTGACGGCCCTGCTCGATCGTCTTTCTACGCTGCTGGATCGACGACCGGTCGCCGTCGGACCAATTGAAACCATTGAGCGAATCCAGCGCGTTGCCATTCTTTCCGGTTCCGGCTATGGAACATTGGCCGAAGCGGCGGCGTTGGGCTGTCAGGCACTGATAACCGGCGACATCCGCGAACCGACGATGGCCGAAGCGCGCGAGCTTGGCATCATCGCCATCGCCGCCGGTCACGAAGCGACCGAACGCAGCGGCATACAGGCTCTGGCGCTAGAACTCAGCAAGCAGTTCAATGTTGAGACGATGTATTTTCCCGACCCAAACCCCATCTAGTTTCGAAAGGATGAGACCTTGACCGCAGCCAGACTCCCAGATATCTTCAAAGCCTATGACATTCGTGGTGTTGTCCCGGATGAACTGAATGCCGGGATTGCCTACGATGTCGGCCGCGCCTTCGTGAGCCATCTCGGTGCGCAGAAGATCGTAGTGGCCCGGGATATGCGCGTATCGTCACCCGAATTGGCAGAGCGGTTTATCGCCGGCGCTCGCGACCAGGGTGCTCAAGTCACCGATATCGGAATGATCTCCACCGACGGACTCTATTTTGCGGTCGGCAAGTACGGTTTCGATGGTGGCTGCATGGTCACCGCATCCCACAACCCCGGGGAATACAACGGCTTCAAACTTTGCCGGAGCGAAGCTCGACCACTCTCAATCGATCAGGGAATCGGCGACATACGAGATATGATCGCGGATGGCGCCATCCCTCCAGCGAAGGCTGGCGGTTCGGTCGAAGAGCGCGACTTGCTTGAAGAATTTGTGGCGCATGCGTTGAGCATGATCGACGTGGCGGCTCTCAAGCCGATGAAGATCGTCGTCGATGCTGGCAATGGCATGGCCGGCCGGCTGATCCCGCCGGTCTTCGACAAGATTCCCGGCGAACTCATCCCACTTTACTTCGAGCTGGACGGAACATTCCCAAACCACGAAGCCAATCCGCTCGAACCGCAAAACATCGTCGATCTCCAGAGAACGGTAGTCGAACAGAGCGCCGACCTCGGTGTTGCGTTCGACGGCGACGCCGACCGCATGTTCCTCATCGATGAACACGGGGTATTTGTCGGCGGCGACATGGTCACGGCGATGGTTGCGAAGGTGATGCTCGGCCGCCACCCGGGAGCGGCAGTTGTCTACAACCTCATCTGTTCCCGCGCTGTCGAAGAAATCATTGACAATTACGGAGGCGTGGCAGTCAGTTCGCGTGTCGGCCACTCATTCATCAAGGCGCTGATGCGGGAACACGACGCGGTATTTGGCGGCGAGCACTCCGGCCACTTCTATTTTCGCGATAACTGGTACGCCGACTCCGGGCTCATCGCATTTCTGACCGTCCTCGAACTGCTCTCATCCGAAGGCAAGTCGCTAAGTGAGACGCTTTCACCCATCGACCATCGCGCGCGCTCCGGCGAGATCAACTTTGAGGTGGCAGACCAGGCAGGGGTTATCGAGCGAATACGGCAGGAATTTTCGGACGCCGATATCGACGAGGTTGACGGGCTGACCGTCGGCTATGAGGATTGGTGGTTCAATGTCCGGGCATCAAACACGCAACCACTTCTCAGGCTAAACGTCGAGGTCGACGATCCTGAAACGCTTGAAGATAGAGTGCAAGCGTTGAGCGCAATTATCACTCGATAAACGCTCGGGACTATTGGTCCCGCAAAAGGCTAGTACCTATGTCTTCTAGGGTTACAGTGACATTTGGGCATATCATCTACTTTATTGTGCTAAACCGTGTCATGTTCGGGTGTGACGGAGTCAATAGCGACAATGCAGGCGCGCGAATTCCAACTCACTGGATATACTGAATCGTCGATTCGCGCAGCCCGTCGGGAGAATATACGATTGACCAGTCTCAGATCGACGATTCGAGAGGCGATAGCGCGTGGTATCACCCTCGTGCTCGATCAGGAGCGCTTTCTTCACCGCATTGCTAACGTGATCTCCGAAAGTAGCGGCAATCCTGCCGTCGCCGTCTATGTCGCCGAAGGTCGAGGCGAAAGCTTCGCACTTGGAGCTGCGACGGCCGCAGCGCCAATCTGGCTTCCCAAACGCCTGGCGAGCGGTGCCCTCAGCCAATCAACGACGCAAATCGTCGAAAGTTCAACAATATTTGGGGCGCGCGAGGAGCTACTGGATCAAACCAGCGTCGTGATTCCCCTCACGATTGGAACTGATGTCGAGGGAGCGATTGTCATCTTCGATGTCATGGCCGAATCTATCGCGGAGGAGGATCTGGAGGCGTTCAGTGTAATGGCGGAGGAAATCGCTCCGGCCATCCGCGTCGCGCGTACCCACGATGCTTTTCGAAACTCAAGCGTCAGAGATCTCGAAACCGGAGCTTACACCTACGAATTCTTCATTGACCGGCTAGAGCAGGAATTGTCGAGGGCGCAACGAAGCGGCCATTTGGTAACTATCGTCCTTGTCGAAGCATCGGATTTTGAAGCCTTTGAATCCACGGCTGGCTACGATCTAGCGGATGAAACGATCCGAAATCTGGCTGCTGGATTCACAATCCTGATGCGCGCCTCCGATGTAGTCGCCAGGCGCGGGAGAACCGGTTTCGCACTCCTCTTGCCGGATAGCGACGTTGGGGGCGCTGATGTGACGATCCAACGGATTCAGGAGCTGCTCGAGCAAGTTGATGTTGCGCTGGACGAACGAGGCTACGCGGGTTCGAAACCGGGCATCATTGCCGGATCGGCTACATTCCCGACCGACGGCCAAACGACCGCTGCCCTCGTCCTGGTTGCGGACCACCGTATGCTGGCAAGTAGCACGGCGGTGGTGGACGGCGAGTGACCCAGATTCAGGTTACCAAACACGCAGACGACGGTCGCCCACCGTACAGGTATGGCGCGCGCCTCGTCGAATCAATCGACGAATGGGTGATCGTCGAAGCAGACTGGCCGTTACACGAGGTCAAAGCCGGACCAGTTACGTTCAAACCTGGAGACCGGCTAACCGAGTTCTTCTCGACGAACGACTACTTCAATGCATTCCTGATTCACAGGGAAAATGGCGAATTTGGAGGCTGGTATTGCAATATCACGCATCCAACAACTGTCGAAGGCAACGAGATCCATTGGCATGACCTGTACCTCGATATCGTTATTGACGACCCACAGAGCGATACATATTGAGGATGAGGACGAACTCGAAGCCTCCGGCATCGCAGAATCAGATCCGGCACTTTACCATACGATCCTCGACACTAAAGATCGCCTGATCGCACTCATTGTTGAAAATAGATTTCCGTTTTCATACGAAAGTTAGCCAGCGGATGGCGCTAGACGACCACATGCTCCACATCGGACTCGATCAGCGTCTCAGCGCCTACCGTTCCGGCGGCATCTCGCGCTATGCACTCGAACTTGGCACTGCGCTCGAGCTCGTCCCTGACCTCCGTGTCACCCGCATACGCCGCAAGCGTGGGGCAGAGAGTTCGGCCGGGGACCTGGTCCTCCGAACCCCGGCCCATCATCGTATCGAGCCGCTTATGATCGGCACGGAGCTTGCGCTCCGACGCCAGTCATTCGATGTCTACCATGCAACGGATTTCGTAGCGCCGAGACTCGATGCGTTGCCCGGTAGTAGTGACGGTTCACGATCTCGCATTCCTGCGCTGGCCCAATCAACTAAGCCGCGATGCGCTCGTCTATTACCGCAAAGTTGAGAAGCAGAAGCGGCGCGTGGCGCATTGGATCACGCCTTCTGAATGGACGCGTTCAGAACTGATGGCACTGGTTGGCATACCGGAGCGCGACATCTCGGTGATTCCACACGGTGTATCAAGCTTCGTGGCGCGTGGCGATATTCTCCCTCGCGAACAGCGCGCACCCTATCTCCTCGCCGTCGGCACTATTGAGCCGCGCAAGCGCTACGAATTGCTCCTGGACGCCTTCGAACGGATGAAACCGCGCCCGGAACTCGTTGTGGCCGGTTCACCCGGTTGGAACACCGCACAGTTGCAAGAACGACTGCGCGAAACTGATGGGGTTACCTGGTACCCCGCGGCATCGGACGCGCAGATCAACGAGCTGCTTTCGCACGCCACTGCTCTCGTCATACCGAGTCTGGCAGAGGGCTTTGGACTGGGCGCACTGGAAGCGATGGCACGCGGAACTCCAGTCGTTTCATCGGGGCTTGGGGCGCTATCGGAAGTGACCGGGCCAGCCGCTCATATTCCCGATCAGGATGTACCGTCCGCGTGGGCGGGAGCGATCGAAGCTGTCATTGAAGATGAAATGCGCTGGAAAGAACTCTCGACGAGGGGTGTGTCTCGGGCCGAAAAATTCTCATGGACGTCTACTGCGAAGCAAACGGCCCGGGTCTACCGGAGATGTAGCTGGCTAAAAGTCGTCCTCATCCATCGCGAAGTGCGTGTTCTCCATCTTGTCCCGGAGATAGTCGCGGCTTCGAACGACAATTCGCCGCACCTCGTCAACGACAATTTCATGCTCTTCAGCGATCGAATAGGCGTTGCGACCGTGTATCGTCCGCTGAAGGAAAATCGTCCGCCAGCGATCTGGAAGTCCAGAGAGCGAATCGATCAAGTAGCTTAAAGTTTCCGCATCGACGGCGGCGTCATCAAGCAAGCGTGATTCGTTGTCCGGGATGATATCGGCCAGCGTCACCTGTTCTCCATCTTCACCCTCACTGGAGACGATCTGATCGAGTGAAACGGTTCGTAGCCGCTCATTTGCGACGCGCCGTATCTCGCGGCGGATCATGTCCTGGGCGCGGGAACGCAGGTAGGTATGCAGATCACGAATCGGCACGCCTTCCTGGAGGCGAGTAAGCGCCGATGCGAACGCATTGTCGACGACTTCGTCCCGCTGGAGATCTGAGACGCCGAGCTGCCCCATCGTGATGCGACGCCCGATCTCATAAGAAACGAACGAGTTCAGTCGCTCGAGATGTTCGCGCGGATCTTCGCGTAACTCACGCATTTGTGCGATCACCGCTTCAGGCGGATCACCATTTGGGATAAATCCATTTTGTTCAGCTTCGGCCGACATAGCACCTTCCAGATGCAAGCGATCCAGCAATTCTGTCAGATCATCTCTGTTACTAAGTGTAGGGTATTTGTCCAGCCTGCTGCCGCGACCGGCGCTAGATCAGGACAATTCGCCTGCCCCGATTATCCCGCACGCCGTAGCTCCATCTCCGGGTGGAAGACAACCCACACGATCCAGCATGCTACGGTCTATCGATGCTCCCAAAACGAGGCCATCTTCCGCGATCCGGGATGCTGCAGTGGTTGAGTTGACGGAGGTCGGCCCATCGAGAGCGAAAATGGTGTCGCGCTCGATTACCGGCATAAGTGCCGCTTACGCACTGAATCGACAATCTGCTACCGCTCCTGTTTCAACCAGATGCTCCCACCGCATGCAGAACGGCCAGATCAGAACCGAGACTGAATGTGGTGCGAATCATTGCCAGGCCAGCAAGCAGAATCGGTAGCTTTCCCTAGTCTTGGTGCGAAACCTAATCATCGTTCAACTCCCAGAGCGTCGTTTCGGGATGGAACGCTACCCAGGCGAACCAGAACCCTTTGACCGGTATTATCTCCGACGAGTTGTTCGCCAGATAGCGGCCCTTCAATCGCCTCACCGTCGAACGACCACTTCGTGCCCGTCTCTGCGTCGATCAATCCATTCTCGGTCGATTGACAATGTCAATGATCTGACCGTCGACGGCCGCTCGAATGCGATGATGTTCTCGCCCGCCTGAGGGTTCGCAAAGATCACCATCGGTGTCGCACCTACGGTCTCATTGACGAGTCCCTAGCTCCCGCACGTCGCGCTTACAAACGCGCCATAGGACGGACCATTCGACCTCGATGCCGGTGACGTCCGTCTTGGTATGGACGATATCGAAGATGTCGCTTGTCTGATTCGTCGGGAACATCAGAGCTCGCTTCGAAGTAGTAGTCCCCGTAGGGGTCGCGGCTGTAGTCGCGCGTTGCGCCCGTTTCGGTGGTCAACACCTGCGAGTCGGGATATGTCTCTCTCCAATCGCCCCAGGTCATGACCTCACTTGGGTAATAGCTGAGGCGGTCGCCAACCTGTTCGTCCAGAGACCGCTGCTCCGATGATCTGCGACCACAATGTTCGCTTTCACGGTCATACATCAGAAGATCCGAGTTGTAGAGCAGTCCAGAAACTCCGAACTCGACGGCTTGCCCATCAGCTGTTCGCTCGAATGCGATAGCCGAACCGCAGAGCGGGCAATATGAGATCAAGATTGGTTTGCCGTTGATAGTGTCATTTACAAGCTCATGCCAGACGATGACCTGAAATGGGTAAGCCCTTCGAATGCCATCGACTTCGACGCCAATGACCGAGCCCATCGGGCAAATACTCATACTGGTCCCAGGTGTCGCTCGAGGCAAACTTCGGCGCATCGATCGAGGGGATTCCGTCACGAGGGACGCCACCGCTGAAGATTCGGTCAGCAGGAATCAGGTATCCCTTTCCGTCATCTGAATACTGCACTTCGGTGAAGAGCCCATCGGGCCCGATCTCGGGAGTTGGAGTGACGTCGGCTCTTCGTAGCTCTTGATAGTAGTCGGGTTGCTTTCTTCCTCAGGCGTGCCATCCGGATCGACGCCGGAGAGAACTCGGGTGTCTTGTCGGCGGCGTCGGAGGTACTCGTCGCTGTCGCATCAGCTTGAGCCGAGGTAGGAGTCACGTCGCCGCTCGTCGAACACCCAGTAAGGACGATGGCGAGCAGGACCACGCCGAGCATTTGTACGTAGATCATCGATCGGTGTCTGAGATTTACAGGTTCGCCTCGCGAGGCTCAAGGCTACCTCTTCCTGATTAGCGACCTGACACGGTACTCCGACTTTATCACTCTCAATAACCGGACTTCTGTAACGCACCGGCACAGGGATAGTTGCTTTCGGAGCGACGTGCTAGAGTTGCGCGATTAGATCAGTAAAAGGATGGAACCTCAAAATGCCACATATAAAGCCCGTTGGTTCTGAAGACGCCCACGGAGATCTACTCGACGTATATGTTGCCCACGAAATCGATGCAGGCGTCATCTTCCCGCCCTATGAGGTGATGACCAACAATGGCCCGGCACTCAAGACGCTTGTCGATTTTCAACAAGCAGTGCGTTTTGGGGACTCGCCGTTGAGCCGCCTGCAACGCGAAATGATCGCGACCTTGACCAGCGGAGCAACCGGTTGTGTCTTCTGAACACTTTCACATCGTCGGTGGATTCGCCGACTAGGCAGAACGCAAGAAGAGTACGATCGAGATGCGATTGACCAGATCGCCGACGACCTGTCTCGTGCCATTTGGAACTCGGCGCCGCTCAACGCGGCCGACCGCGCCATGCTCAAATATGTCTACAAGTTGACAACCCTGCCGGCCGAGATGGTTGAAGCCGATGTCATTGCACTTCGAGAAGCCGGATTCGAGGACAATGCGATTGGCGACATCGCAATCAATTGCGCACTGTTTGCATATTTCACACGTATCGTCGATGGATTGGGCGCAACCCTCGAGCCGGGGATGATCGAGGAAGCGGAGCGTCTCGGGCTCACATCGCATTTAGGAGTCGCAGCCGACTAGACCAATCTCTGAATTTGATGATCATGACACTCTTGGAGCAAATAGGGGCGAACCTCGTGTAACATGTTCTCATCACAATCATGGTTCGCGCACAGTTTGCGACGATATCATGCCGATTTCTTTGAGGTCGGCGCTCGGGCCGCAGCCGTCGTGTCATCCTGAGCGGAGGCTCGGCGCAGTCGAAGGATCTAGCTGCGCTGCTATTGTGTTGAACGGCAGCTAGATCCTTCGACTTCACTCCGTTTCGCTCAGGATGACAACCGTCTTTGAGATACGTAATCACGGCGAAAACGGCAACTTCGCCTGAATCAAATGGAACTATTATGCTGGTCATTGCCCGACCTGATTACTGCGCACGTTCGAGGGCAAACAAGAGGTTTGCTTCTACCAAATGGCGTGCAATTTGGCTCATCAGGCGGCGAGCTAACCACAACTATTCCCAACCAACATAGGCGCAGGACGTCGACAGAGCACGATCATTTGTCACTTCAGAAGAGCTTCGTTTGCTCCATCGGCTCGATCAGGTCCGGTCGATTGTTCCTGACGTTTCCGACGTCCGGCCCAACCGGATGGTAGGCGATCACCCGATCCTCGGCCGGTTCGAGCAGATCTGCCAGTGGCTCGGCGCCGGTGATCTCGGGATCGAGCCAGCGAGTCCAATCTTCCGCTTCGAGAATCACTGGCATGCGATCATGGAAGTTAGCCATCTCTTCGTTCGCGCTAGTCGTGATGATCGCGCAGGACATGAGCGGAGTCTCCAGGTTGCCCTCCGGGTCGATCCACTCTTCCCAGATTCCAGCCATCGCCATGACCTCGCCATCTGCGCGATGGATAAAGTATGGCTGTTTACCGGCACCCTCTTTCTTCCACTCGAAGAATCCATCAGCCGGAACGATTGCGCGCCGGTGACTGAAGGCGTTTCGGAACATGCCGCTTGTCGCGACCGTCTCTCGCCGGGCGTTGATCGGCCGCGGGCCGTCTCGCCGTGCCTTAGCCCAGCGCGGCGTGAAGCCCCAGCTCAACCCCGTGATGACCCGCTCGCCATCTTCATTGATGACAGCCGGTACGAGCGTTGTCGGGGCAACATTGAAGTTTGGCGCGTACGGTTCCATCCTGATCAGCCCGGCCTCAAATAGCCTGGCCAGCTCTTCCAGCTGCCGTAATGACGGCGAATCTTCCACACATCTTCTACTCCTGGCTTGTGCCAACTAACTCGATCGTATTGTTGTCTGGATCGCAGACGACGGCGTAGCTTCGACCGTCCGTCATTAGAAAGTGGAGTATGAACGCGGCCACCGCTCGACGGCGGCGCGGTCGACCAGCTGCGCGACATCTTCGACTTCGAGCTGCAATTGGTGCCGGCTGCGATTGGCGACCACATCGGCCATCTCCGACGGGCAGATGACCATCCCAAGTCCAGCCAGGCTTCCGCGATAGAGCGTCTCGTCACCGATTTCTATGGCAGCGAACTCTTCGTCAAAGACGGCGCTGTAAAAGTCTTTCACGCGATGGACATCTTCGGCGGCGAGTGTGAAATGCACGAGTTTCGTCAACGGCTGCTTCCATTCGATTCGCTAGTAGAACATACGTACATATTGTACTTCGTTCGACGCTCTATACTTGGCCGCTGAGGGACGCAGTTCGACAGAGTGTGGAGGCAGCAGGGTCGTGTCTGGAACAACAGTTACAAAGACAATCCGTGGCGGGGACAGCGTCGTACAGGCACTGAAAGCCAACGGCATTGACGTCGTTTTCGGTATCCCGGGTGTGCACACGCTTGATATCTATGACGCCCTGATCGAAGACCCCGAACTGACCCACATCCTCGCTCGCCACGAACAGGGCGCAGGATACATGGCGGACGGCTATGCCCGGGCGACCGGCAAGCCGGGCACGGCACTGATCGTTACCGGCCCAGGTCTGACGAACATCTCGACCGCCGTCGGGCAGGCGTACGCCGATTCAGCGCCCGTTTTCGTCATCGCCACAAACCAGGAACGACGCCATCTCGATATGATGGTCGGCAACCTCCATGAGCTGACCGATCAGCTCGGCTTCATGAAACCAATCACCAAATGGAGCCAGCGCGCAATGGAAGCAGCTGACCTGCCGGAACTGGTCGCGCAGGCCCTGGAAGCGCTTACCTCCGGTCGTCCCCGACCGGTCCATCTCGAAATCCCGCTCGACTTGCTGGCCGAACCTGTCGACTCCCCTGAGATTCGCGTAGCACGCCATCGTGTGGAAATGACCTGCTACAGAAGATATCGATGCAGCCGCTGAACTCATCTCGAATGCCGGACGAATCATGATATTCGCCGGCGGGGGCGCGAGCACGACGAGGTAGCGCCACTGCTCGTCGAAACTGGCCGAAGAACTCGGCGCTCCGGTCATTACCTCGGTGACCGGCAAGGGTGCGATTAGCTACGACCATCCCTACTGCGCCGGAGCATTCGGCTATCGCTGGTCCGGAGACAACCCGACAACAGCCCTGATGAAGGCCAGCGATCTGGTCATCGCCATCGGAACCGGCCTCGGAGTGCGAACAACCGGCGAAGGTACGATGCCGTTGCCCGGCAAGCTGATCCATATCGATATCGACCCGGCCGAACACGAGGTCGGCAGCTATGAACGCACGGTCAGCATCGTCGCCGACGCCGCTGCGAGCATCGAAGCCCTGTTGGAGCGAATCTGCCGCTGGCGCAAAACCTAAGGGCCGCTGGTCAACAGAAGAAGTGCGCGCCGTCCGCGAACAACTCCTCGCTCCGGCCGACGAACGTGCCGCTCGCTACGTCCCCTATGTCCAGGCCCTGCGTGACGGGATGGAACGCGACGCGATCCTGGTCAACGACATGACGATGCTCGCCTATGAAGCGGTGCGCTACTTCCCGACTTATGTACCGCGGAGCTATTTCTTCCCGCGAGGATTCGGCACGCTCGGCTCGGCAATGCCAACGGCGCTCGGCGCGAAAGTTGGCTGCCCGGACCGCCAGGTCGTCTCTATCGCAGGCGACGGCGGCTTCCAGTTCACCCTGGAAGAGCTTGGCGCGGCAGTGCATCATCAGATTCCGGTGCAGATCGTGATCTTCAACGACGGCACGCACAGCGCGGTCAAGGCCGCCCAGCATCGCACCTATCCTGGTCGCTTCATCGCGGTCGATCTGGTCAATCCTGATTATGTCAAGATCGCTGATGCTTACGGAATGAAAGCCTATCGTCCCGAATCGCCGGAAGCGCTTGCGACGGTGTTGAAAGAGACGCGAGACGTTGAACGAACCGGTCCTGATCGACGTCCCGGTCGACTTCGAACGCTACGAATCCTAGCGGGCGCGGGTGACAGGCACCTCCGGAAGAACTGAGCGCAACGTCCACCGCGATTGGGCGTACCGGAATCGACCCGCGCGGTAGAGCACTGGCGCTGGTGGTATTCGCAGGCGGCATCTCCAGCATCGCCATCGAAGTCGCCGCATCGCGGTTGATCGGTCCCTACTTTGGCTCCTCCACATTCATCTGGGCCAACCTGATCGGCCTGACGCTGCTCTACCTGACGATCGGCTATTTGCTGGGTGGCAGGATTGCCGACCGGCGTCCCGAACCGCAGGTGCTCTTCACCCTCACAACGCTGGCTGGACTGGCGATCGCGGTTACTCCGTATCTGGCAGGTCCGATCCTGCGCGTGTCGCTCGACGCCTTCGACAACGTGAATGTCGGCGCATTTTATGGCTCGCTGCTTGGGCACGATCCTCCTGTTTGCCGTGCCGATTACTTTTCTCGGGATGGTTTCGCCCTTCGCCGTCCGATTGCGCACATCGGATGTATCCAATGCAGGCAACACAGCTGGCTCGCTGTACGCGCTCTCAACGATCGGATCGATTATCGGGAGTTTGCTCCCGGCGTTCGTATTGATCCCGATTTTCGGCTCGCGGGATGCCTTCGCAGTTCTCGCGCTGGCGATCCTGATCCCGTCAGCGATCGGGCTCTTCGCGACTTCGAACCTGCCGCGCTTCGCTTTCGCAGTCACCGCGGTTTTCGCCGTCATTGCGCTGCCGGTCTTCGATAGCAACGGTCTCATCCGGCCGGCGGACTACCGCAATTCGACGGTGATCCACGAAGCGGAGTCACAGTACAACTACATACAGGTCGTCCAGCGCGGAAGCGAGACGCTCCTGGTGCTGAACGAAGGTCACGCAATCCACTCGATCTACGATCCAACACAACCGCTGACGAGAGGACCGTGGGACTACTTCATGGTCGCGCCCTATTTCGTGCCGGATACGAAGCCGGAAGACGTCAATAGTCTGTTGATGATCGGGCTGGCAGCCGGGACGGTCGCCCATCAGTTCACCGAGGGATATGGCCCGATCGAAATCGACGGCGTTGAGATCGATCCGGAGATCGTCGACATCGGCCGCAAATACTTCAACATGAACGAACCGAATCTGAACGTCATCGTCTCTGACGGGCGCTACTATCTCGAGAAGACCGACAAGCAATACGATGTCATTGGAATCGACGCATATCGCCAACCCTATATCCCTTTCCATCTGACAACGGTCGAGTTCTTCGAAGCGGTTGAGAGCCACCTGTCGCCGAACGGCGCAGCCGTCGTCAACGCCGGGCGCACGCGCGAGGATTTCCGGCTTGTCGAAGTCATCGCAGCGACGATGGACGATGTCTTCGATAATGTTTATCTGGTCGATGTTGAGAACTTCAGCAACACGATGGTCATCGGAGTGAATGGCGACACCAGTGTCGATGCGTTTCTGGCCAATATCGAAGCGCTTCCAGAAGGTTCAATCCTGCGTTCGGTCGGCGACGCGTCGGTTCGCTTTGGTTCCGTCCGGCGCTGGGATGGCGATGCGATGGTCTTCACCGACGATCGTGCTCCGGTTGAGCTGGTCGTCGACCAGATTATCCTTGAGGAAGCGCAGCGCCGATAGCGAGGGGTAGGAATGTACTTTGAGTTCGAGACTTTCGCTGGTCTTCCCATCCGCCAGGCAATGTCACAACGGCGTCGAGACGCGCCATCTGAAGGAGACGTGGGCTACGCGCGAGACACGATCGCTTGTCACATCAAGGCAAATCGAGCGCAGTTTCTGACTGATGCTGGCTTCGAATCTGGCAGTTTGACGCTCGGCCGCCAGGTTCACGGCAGCCGGGTCAGCCTGGTCACGGAGAATGACCGCGGCCGCGGGCTACCACCGGATTTCGACGCCATCCCAGACTCCGACGGGCTCATCACCAACTCAACCGAACTGGCGTTAGGCATTATCGTTGCGGACTGCGTCCCGGTGCTGCTCTATGATCCTGTGCAGCATGCGCTTGGAGTCGTACATGCCGGATGGCGTGGAACCGTCCAGAAGATTGTGGCAAACGCTGTCGACAAGATGGCGGATGAGTTTGGGAGCAAACCAGAGGATCTTCGAGCAGGTATAGGACCCTCAATCGGTCCTTGCTGCTACGAAGTCGGGGAGGAAGTGATTGACGCCTGGATGGCCGGCTGCGGTCGACCGCGGAGAGTCTGTCGTCGTCGAACGCGAACCGCGTCCACACTTCGATCTCTGGGGCGCGAACCGGATGATCTTGCTGCAAGCCGGCTTGCGTGCGAGATCGGATCGAGACCGCCGGCGCATGCACCAGGTGCGCGGCACAGAACTATTTTTCACATCGGGCGGCGATAGCCGGAAAACGTCCCCGAGGGCGTATGATTATGGTCGCGCAGTTGACTTGAAGGCACTGACTCACAGTTGGATTCTGGAAGGATGAACCGGTAGTCATGACCAGCACGTATCACGCCGCCCTGGATAGCGGCCTCGCCCAGCGCCTGAAACGAATCCAAGATGTGATCGACGAAGCCGCCAAGAAATCGGGCCGCAGGAGCAAGGACGTCCGACTCGTCGGCATCTCGAAGACGGTCACCAGAGCATCAGTCAACGCCGCGTACGCCGCTGGCCTGCGTGAGTTCGGCGAGAATCGTGTCGATATGGCAATCGAGAAATTCGCCGAAAACGTGCCGGATGATCTTGTGCTGCACATGGTCGGTCCGATGCGCGAAGAAGAACTTGAGCAAGATCCCGGGGCGCTTCTGCGTTGATTCACTCCCTCGGTGAGGCCGGGCTTGCACGCGCACTGAACATACGCTGCGAACGAGCCGGCGTCGTCCAGCCGGTCCTGCTTCAAATCAATGTCGGGCGCGAAGAGCAAAAGCACGGTTCATCGGTCGAAGGAGCGCTCGGCATTGCTGGAATGTGTGCTCGAGCTCGATTATCTCGAAGTCCAGGGCTTCATGACGATGGCGCCCTTTTCATGCCCAACCTGAAGAAACCCGCCCGGTCTTCGCAGAAATGCGCGAGCTGGCGAAAAGCTGCGATCCGAATATCCGGATGCCACGCTCGACACGCTTTCAATGGGCATGACCAACGATTTCGCCGTCGCCGTCGAAGAGGGTTCGACGATGGTGCGCGTAGGGAGAGCTATCTTCCACGCCGAGCACGCTATCTAGTGCGGCTGATTTCCTTCGGTTCGGGAAGCAGCGGCAACGCGTTTCTGCTCGATACAGGGGACGCGCGGATTCTGTTCGACTGTGGTGTTGGCATCCGGCGCATGCGCCGCGAGATGGTCGAATTGGGCGTCGCGGGTCTGCTCGATGCCGTTGTCATCAGCCACGAGCACTCGGACCACATTCGCGCCCTCAAATCACTCACCCGCTATGAACGCTGCCCGATTTATGCCAGCGCCGGAACGCTTGGTGAAATAGGCCGCCAACCGGGCTGGCAGACGCTGAAAGCGGACGTAGCGTGTACCATCGGCAGCGTGCGGATCACCCCGATCCCGGTATCTCATGATGCCGCCGAACCGCTCGGCTTTTTCATCGACGCGGGCTCGGAACGCATCGCCCTCTTTACTGATCTCGGCACGCCCCAGGAAGAGGTTTCTGCGGCAATCGAGTCGGCAACGGTCGTCGTGCTGGAGTCCAATTACTGCGAATCGATGTTGCGGCGCTCGGCCTACCCTGCCTACCTCAAGCGCCGCATCCGCAGCCAGCACGGCCACCTGAGCAATGACGACTGCGCAGCAACCCTCGTTGAGGGTTTGCGTCCCAACGCTCACACCGTCTGGCTCGCCCATCTGTCAGAAAACAACAACGCTCCCGATGTCGCCGAAGCTGCTGTGATTGAAGCACTGGCAGTGCGCGGAATTGGTCTGCCGGTTCGCGCTCTACCGCGCCATGCATCCGCGAATCTACTCCTGCCGCCAGTCAATCCTCCGAGCTGGCAATCGCCGCTCATCTCCTGAAGGTCAGCCCGGAACCTCGCCCTATCGCAACGTCCGGTAGAGTGTCTCTTTCCATCTGGCGACATCGATTTCCCAGCAGACCTCGATATTCGGTTCGCGCTGCAACACGCCCCGCTCGTCGACGACGGTCATGCCGCGGGTCACGTCGGAGAGGATCTCGACATCGACATAGTGCTTCGATCGGCGCGTGCAAACGTCAGGATCGAGCGCGATCGCCATCGTCACCGGATCGGGCAGACCGATGCCCGACTCCTTGAACCACTCGCGGTTTGCCTTCAACGCAAAGAGGTTGCAGTCGATCGTGAAGTGGCCGAAGTGGTGTCAAAGGAGCGCACAAGTTCGATATCATCGTCGTCGAGATTGGCATCATCCCGCGAATGCTCTGCGCCGACCATCATCAGCGGTATCCCGGAATGAAAGACGATATGTGCCGCTTCGGGATCGACCCAGATGTTGAACTCCGCCGCCGGAGTGATGTTGCCGAGCGCAACGGCCGCCCCGCCCATGACGTAGGTCATCGGGATCATCTCGGCGATCTCCGGCGCTTTTCGTAACGCGAGCGCGATATTTGTGAGCGGTCCGAGCGTCACGAGCGTGACTTCGCCGGGATTGGCCCGGACACATCGATCAACGCGTCCACCGCATGATCAGTTGTGCTTCGGCTGCCGGAGCCGGATAGTTCATCCCGCCCATACCGTCCGGGCCGTGGAAGAACATCGCATCGGCCGGAGCACGCAGCAGAGGACGATCTGCACCCTCATAAACCGGCGTGGACTGCCCGCACAATTCGACGGTATAGCGTGCGTTGATGCTGCCCTGTTGGAGCGCGACATTGCCATTCACGACCGAGATGCCTGCCACATCAACATCTGGCCAGCGCAACGCCATGAGTATGGCGACGGCGTCATCAGAAGCCGTATCCGTGTCGATCCAGAACGTTCTCGTCATGCCGTCAACCTCCTGCTTGCCTATCTTCGTGCCAGGGCAAAAGGATAAAACAACCACAGGGATGCACGCCGCAGGAACCAGATCCCGCTAGCCTACGAAGGACCTACATAGTCGTTTGGGACGATTCCGGGAAACAACATCGGATGGAGACTCAATCTCGATTGGCCGTCCTTCAGCAGAGAATTGAACAGTGTCCAGAACGATATCCGTCTGCCGGAATCAGAGGCCGATAGTCACGTTCAAACGTCGAGACATCCATAGGTCTAGCGAAGTAGTACCCTTGCGCCAAGTCGCATTGCAGTTCTGCAAGCTGTGCCAATTGCGCGTGCGTTTCAACTCCTTCGGCAATGACATCCAGCCCAAGAGCGTGGGCCAAACCGATTACGCCCGACACGATAACCGCATCATTTGGATCATCGACGAGACCGTTGACGAACGAGCGATCGATCTTCAATATGTCGACTGGAAAGCGCCGAAGAGATGTCAAAGATGAATAGCCTACGCCGAAGTCATCGATAGCGATAAGGATGCCCAATTCCTTTAGTCGCCCGAGCATGGCCGCCGCAGCATTTTCATCGCTGGCCATGACCGTTTCCGTAATCTCAAGACACAACAGTTCCGGCTTCAGACCGGTCTTAGTCAATATCGCACGAACGTCTTCAACCAGAGAAGAGTGACCAAATTGACGCGCGGACAGATTCACGGCGAGTGACAAGGGCGAATCGCTATCCCGCTGGACATTCCACTCCTGCAGTTGTCCACAAGCTTCTTCGAGAATCCAGCGACCAAGTTCCACGATCATCCCCGTCTCTTCACTGACAGGGATGAAGCGATCAGGCATTATCAAACCGTGTACGGGATGATTCCAGCGCACGAGCGCTTCCACGCCCACGATAGCGTTCACATCCATATTGATGACTGGTTGATAGTAGATCTGCATCTGTTCGCCCTGCAGCGTTTTGCGGAGATCGTTTTCCAACTCAAGCCGGCTGACGGCTTCAGCCATCAACGCGGGATTGAAGATCTCGAAGCGCGCAGTGCCTCCGCTACGTTTTGCCTCGTACATGGCAAAATCCGCTTCGCGAAGCAGGTCTCGGTCCTTGATTTCTTTGGAGTTTGCGATCGTGATGCCGATGCTCGGCGTCACATAGAGTTCATGCCTACCGATGGAAAAGGGTTGGTCGAAAGTGTTCATCACCCGGGAGATCAAGCGCGAAGCACCTGAGATGGAACTCACGTCCTCGATAAGCAGGGCGAATTCATCACCTCCGAGTCGCGCTGCTGTGTCATTCTGGCGCAAGTTTTGGCGCAGCCGAGTCGCGACGGCCTGGAGCAGCGCGTCGCCGACACTGTGACCGTGGCTGTCGTTGACCATCTTGAAGTTATCGAGGTCGATGAAACAGACGGCTATTCCTGAGCCAGGTTGCCAGCGACGTTCCTGGGCGTGCTGAACACGGTCGTTGAACAACGCCCGATTTGGAAGTCCGGTCAGCGTGTCATGGAACGCCTGATGGATGAGTTGGGACTCAAGTTCCTTTTGAACTGTGACATCGCTTAGAATCCCTTGCCAGAATTGTCTATCTCCGTCCTCATCACGTACGAGGCGAACCTCTTCGCGCACCCAAATGGTGCGCCCATCGCGCGTTAGCAAGCGATACTCGATCATGCGCTCGTCACCCGATTCGAGTGATGCGCCATCCGCGGCAATGAGGAGTTCCTGATCCGCGGGATGCACTATGTCATACCAATTAAGTTTCCCGCTAACTAAATCGTCTGGGGAGTATCCAGTGAGCCCTTCTATCTGAGGGCTCACATAGGTCAGATTGACCATGTCGATGGCATCAGTCGTGAATACAACGGCCGGGATTTGCTCCACGAGCGTTCGGTGTCGCTCCTCGCTGGCCAGCAGATCGCGATGGAGCCTGGCGTTGTCAATTGCGATCGCCACCTTGTTAGCCACTTCCTGAGCAATCTTCAAGTCTTCCGCTAGAATATCTTCGGCCCGACTCGCCGTAAAAGAAGGAGAGTCCTCCAATAACGTTCTCGCGCACTTTCAAAGGAACGAACATCGCCGAACGCGGTTCGAATTCGGGTACAGCAACCTGGAGTGGCGATGGCAAAAGCTTCTTGAGAGTATCGTTGGCCGCCAGATCTACATGCAATGTCGCCTCACCAGTATTGTAGACATTTGAGATTCCGAAAACTCCAGTGGGATCAAGCGGGTGTTTCTGCCATACTGGATTCGCCTCGTGGCTGATAGACCCATCAATTCCAACCTGGGCAACAGCCACACGCCGAATGGGCATGCCTCCCTCGTCAAAGAGCGAAACAGTACACATGTCGGCAAGAACAGGGACAAGGATTTCACATACACTCGGTAGCATTTCGTTGAGATCGAAGGTGGCAGCCAATCGCGAAGAAGTCTCTTCCAAGATCTTACTGTGTATTTCGCGATGTTTGCGCTCGGTGATATCCTGACTGACGGCAAGAACGGACTCTGGAGTTCCATCCGGTCCAAGCTCGGGCACAAGACGCGTCTCGAAGACGGTGCCATCGCCGACCGGTGAGATCCACTCGGCATCGATGCGCTCGGCACTTCGCAGCACCTCCCGCAGCCTTGCCTCCCATACCTCTGCCATAGATTGTGACAGCCCGAGTTCCGAGAGGCTCTCCCCAACCGGGTCGCCGCCCGCTGCATAGAACACTTGCCGCAGCAGCCTGATTACCGTATACACGACGTAGATTGCGATCATATCGTGAGACGGTGTCAGGCAGGTTTTCAACGAGCACTCGGTACTGATATTCGCGACGACGAAGATCATCTTCAGCCTGCACGCGAGATCGCAGATCCAGAAAAATTCCGATTGTGCCCTCTGCTGTGCCATCCGCCGATCTAACTGGAGCCGCCGAGACATGCACCGGAATCAACGAGCCATTCTTCGTCAACCTGTTTGCGTCGCGCCCACCAATTATTTCGCCATCCATCACCCGCTGAAGGTAGGCTCGCGCTTCCGCTCGTTCGTTCTCCGGGAAAAATGGTAAGAAACTCGCCGATTGTTTCCTCACTGGTCCAACCGAATAGCCTCTCGGCCGCTGGACTCCAGTGCGTGACTCTTGCATCACGATCGACGCCAACGATGGCGGCAGGAGAAGAGATCATGAGCGTTTCCATCGTACGGGCGGTGGACAGTAAATCCCGTTCAGCGACATTTCGGCGAGTGATGTCCTGATGAGAAACGATGACGTGGACCGTATCAGTTGCCTGAAATCGCGAAACTCTGACGGCAAACCAACGCTCTGCGGTATCGCTATGGCAGGGATACTCGAGCACAAACTCGGTGTCCTCGCTAGACAATGATCGTCGAATAGCATTCGCTACAAGAGCCGCGTCAACGGCTTCGGCACCATCCGCCTGCTCGCACACTTCGATATAGTTCACGCCAACACCAAAATTCGGGTTGGCAAGATCATTCTCGCGGGCGAAGGATCGCCAACGTTCATTCACCGCGAGAATCGTTCCCGTATTGTCGAGTATCGCAACCGACTCAGGAAGAGCGTCGAGCACGTCCCGGAGAAAGCGCTCCGAAGCGCGCAGAGCGGCAATAATTTGCGCATGTTGGAGGGCATACCTGATAGCGCGATTCAACCTATCTGGAGTAAGGTTATTCTTGCTAACATAATCGACCACACCGGAATTCATCGCTTCAAGATCGATATCCAGATTCGCCTGTCCGGTCAGCATGATAATTGGAGCCGGATAATCCCGAGCTTTCATCTCCTGAGCGAACGTCAGACCATTCTCCGCTCCCAAGCGATAGTCGAGGAGGATGACGTCCGCTGTTTCTTCTTCCGAAAGCCGAACAGCGTCTGCATAGTTTTGTGCCCAGAGCAACTTATGGATAGCGCGACTATCCTCCTGGAGAAAACTCCGCGTCAAGACGTAGTCGTCCTCATCGTCTTCGACGAGCAATACGTTGAGTGGATCAGTCGCGATCATGTCCATCATTTCCATGTGCAGCTGAGTGACCAGTCATCACAATATCAATGCTGATCAGACGGCGGGAGGGCCACAACTTGGAACCAGTAAGCACCAATTTCTCTCATAGCAACGACGAGCCCGTCGAAGGAAACAGGTTTCATAATGAACGAACTTGCGCCAAGGTCGTAGCTTCGGTAAATGTCCTCTTCCGATTGCGAGGTAGTAAGTACGACGACTGGAATTCGACGCAGATTTGGGTCTCCCTTGATCTGCTCGAGTGCCTCACGTCCATCCATTCGCGGCATGTTCAAATCCAGCAAGATCAGCCCCGGTCGCGGTGTTTCGTCTGAATCCGAAAATTCTCCCTTCATGTCGCAAGTAATCGAGGAGTTGCTGGCCATCTTCCACGAAGACAAGCTCATTTGACAGCCGAGCCTCGCGCAGCGCTTGCTTGGCGAACATCCGATCGTCTTCGTCGTCATCGGCCATTAGAATGTTTAATGGACGCATGTTGGCAGTCATCCGGATTCCCCTCGTTCATCGTCTAGCGCGGGCAAAAACACTGCAGAACGTAGAGCCAACCTCTGGGATGCTCGAGATGCTAATCTCACCCCCGTGCTGTTCAACGATGCGGCGGCAAATCGCGAGCCCGATTCCGGTACCTTCATATTCGGACCTACCATGTAATCGTTCGAAGAGAGCGAAGATTCTCTCATAGTAATTGATGTCGATGCCGATTCCATTGTCGCTCACTTCAATCTTCCACCAACCTGCATAGTCACCCAAATCTGATCGCGTAAACTGGGCACGGATGTTGACGACCGGATCGCGATCGGGATGTCTGAACTTGATCGCGTTGCCTATCAAGTTCTGAAATAGGCTGCGAAGCTGGAGTCGATCTCCGGGAACGCTCGGCAATTCGCTGACGAGGATCTGGGCCTGCAGCGATTGAACGTACTCGCTCATTTCTTCAGTGACGTCTTCAACTATCTCCCGCACATTGACCGGCTCGATCTTGAGCGCCGATGGACGCACGCGGGAGTAGGTGAGTAAATCATCAATCATCTGCCGCATGCGTCTTGAAGCGTCGAGCATTCGCTCAAGATACAGCCGAGGCTCACTGTCGAGGTTGCCGCCTAGAGCACTTTCGAGTCGATCACCAAACATCATTATTTTGCGTAGTGGTTCCTGCAGATCGTGGGACGCGATCGATGCAAACTCTTCGAGTTCGCTATTGCTCCTGAAGAGGCGTTCATTCAACTGCTGCAATTCGGCTTCTGCCCGTTTTCGTTCGATCGTCATCCCGAGTTGTTTGGCCGCGACCGTCACATAGATCGAGCAGCTCAACTTCGCGTTCGATCGTGACGCCGGAAAAAAAACTCCAGCACGGCGGCTACCTGGTCACCCACGATAACCGGCACGGCAAAGGCCGAGTTGATCCCAACGATCGTCATCCCTTGAGGCAGCTCAAGGTCCTCAAGCCAACATGGGCGCCGTTCGGCAAAGACGAGATCTGCCAGGTGTGTACGCATATCAGATCGCAGCACGAACGAGGCGAGTTCTCGCGCATGATGGGTCGGCAGTATCTTCTGGCGGGAGATGCCAAACGGAAGACGGAACAAATTCGCCCGAAGGATCGTAAAGAGTAGCGTGGCCAACAGGCCAACCTAACTCGACACAGATAACATCAAGTGCCGCTTGCATCGCCGTTGGTAAATCGGCCGCTTCATCCGCAACGACGACGATCCGCCTCGCAAGCTGTTCCAGCACATGGCGCCTGTCGAGACGATCTGCGAGACGCCAGCGCTCGGCTGCTATTCCCATCAAATAGGAGGCTAGTTCGATCCACTCCACGAGCTGGGAGTCTTGAGCTTTCTCCGGCACAATAACGACGAGCGCGCCCAGACGTTGGGCACTTGTCGATTGGAACGGTGCCAGGTAGATGCGCGACTCGGAGTCCAACCGGGACAGCGTACCCAACGCGAGTTCGCATTGATCTGAAATTGAGCCCATATCGACCCAGCCGGGGGCAACATCGGCGACCCATCGCCAGTTGATCGCTGTGCTGGCAATTTCGAGCTCATCTACGTATACATCGGAAGGCAGGACGGTGACGGCTGCAGCCCCTGGATGAATCCGACTCAGCATTCGATTGATTTGCGTGTGGGTTGATTGGAGGGAGGAGCCGGTTGCTATCGCGTCGAGAACTGCACGTTGAGCGCCGATAAGATCGGTGACAGATGTACTTCGACCGACGCCCTCGCATAGCACTTTCGACCACATCCCATCGATCCCGGGAACGAAGAAGTCGTCGGTTGAATGCGGGAACAATGCGCGATCGGGCATCATCGTCGGCCCAGCCGCATTGTAAGTGGTGGGGCCATAGGAATCGACAGGGACGAACCGATCATTCAACAGTCATCAGTCTACGGCCAGGTATGATTAGCACCCAATGAACCATTGGTCCGGAAGCCGCGGATCATTGGGCCCTGCAGGTAATTAGCGTGACTGATCGCGATACATTTTTGGCCGCCAGAGATAGACATCCTGGAAGCGTGCGAAGCGGACATGGTCCGGGGTCGGTTTGAGGTCGATTCCCAGCCACTCCGTCATCGTGTTGAGATGGATCTCAACTTCGGCATGCTGAAGCATCCACGGCGGATGGTGTATTTCGCCGCCTATGATCTTGCCGTCCGGGCGCTCAGTAAGCAGCCGATAGCGTTCGACGAGCCACTCTTCGAGCGACCCCGGTGTTGCGGGCGTGGCAGTTCCAACCGGCCGGTATGAGAGGGCGATATGGGCTGGTTCGGCGCCGCGGTGGTTTCGCTTCGACTGGTAATCGATCCAGTCGGCACGCTGGCGTAGCTCCATTCGAGCGTTGAAGTACGGCAGGTGAAACCAGCGCCGTGCGGCAGCTACCGCCGACCGGTTTGCCGCCTCGAGGCTGAAGAAATAGACACCGTCTACGTCTCCGTAGCGCACATACGTCCGCACATTGAGTTCCAGGAAATTCGAGACGCGGCTTAACCCGGGCAACCCACGGGCACGCACGTCCGTCATTGCGAAGGGCACAATCGCCAGCCAGGCTGAGCCGTCGAAGCGTTCGATCTCCAGCTCGGGCGGCAACAGTTCCTGCAGTGCGTCAGGCTCGACACGCCAGTGGGCAAAGAGCAGGTCATGCCAGCGTTGCGCCATAACCCACGGCCCCGATTCGAGCGGATAGGGACGGTGATCGACGAACTGCAGCACGTCTACATTTGTCAGCGGGAGCTTCCGTCCTCGCGACTGACTTCGTCGGTCATCTCTTCAAATTCTTCCTGAGCCTGGACAAGTCGTTTCGCCGCCAGGCTCGTAGCGTCCTGGGGCTGTGAGCTAGAAGGGCTAGACCCTTCGCGTGCAACTTCGCCGGTTGCCCGTTCGAGTTCGGCAACCTCTTCGGGCGTCATCTCAATATACTGGCCGTACGAACGCGGCTCGGGACGGTCTTCGCCATCGGAGCTCTGTTCAACGCGTTTTGGCGGTCGCCTGGGATCGATCTCTTTTGGGATTCTTCGGAATGACATCAGTGCCTCTCTTGCTCTACAAGACGTTAATCTTCATTGAATTTACACAGTCGTACGAAGTCTCTGCCACTTCTGTCGCGCCGAAAGATTGCTTCCTCGTCCCAATCTCTGGCCTGATAGAAGCGATGCGCCGGTCCACCATGTTCAGTATGCACGGTGAGCTTATGACATCCGAAGGACCAGCAGCGCTCCTCAAACTGGCGAACGAGTTCGCTACCGACCCCTTCGCCTCGACGATGGGCCGCAGTCATCAATTCGCGCAGGTGGCCGATGCCGGCGGACATCCCGCCCTTGGCCGCTCCCACGATCGTTCCATCTGCGTCACGGGCAACGATTGCAATGGACGAACCGGACCAGTCAACCGTTGGATCGTGCCCTTGTGCCGCATGCCAGGCAGCCCACTCGCCTTCGAGGAAGCCTTCCAGCTCGTCGCTCGGGCTCCTATCAACGAGCAGCTCAATCGTGATTGACTTGTCGTCCTCGTCGCCGGTGCGTCCGCCCTCTGCATTCATTGTCACACCTCGATCACTGGCTCTCGCAGTCATCTATGCCGGGCTGAAGACCTGCACCCTGAAGTTGTTCTCGTCAGCGACGTAGACGTTCCCATTCGCGTCGATGTCAATCCCAAGCGGGTTCATGAGCTGCCCGTCACCGGTGCCGGCCGTCCCGAACTGAGCATAGTATGCGCCTGCCGGGGTGAACTTCTGGACGCGGTTGTTGCCGGAGTCCGTCACATAGATGTAGCCCGCACTATCTACTGCTATGAAGGCCGGGGTGTTGAACTGCCCGTCTCCAGTGCCGAAGCTGCCCCACTGACCTACGTAGTTGCCATCCAGGTCAAACTGCTGGACCCGTTGGTTGTTCTGATCCGTCACGTACACCGACGTTGCGGTGACAGCGATGCCACCCGGAAGCATGAACTGACCGTCGCCGTTACCGGCCATGCCCCAGGCCGCGATGAAGACGCCCGACGATGAGAACTTCTGCACGCGGTTGTTCAACTCGTCAGCAACATAGACGTTGTCATTGGCGTCGACCGCGATTCCGAGCGGGTTGTCAAACTGCCCAGCATCTGTCCCGACACCACCCCAGGTCGTCAGCTGCTGTCCCTGCGGGTTGTACTTCACGACGCGATCGTTGTTCGTGTCTGTTACATAGATGTTGCCTAGACTGTCGACCGCTGGGGCACTTGGCCCCTCAAGTGGCAAATTGGGTGTGACCTGTGAGCCCGGATCGCCCCACTCGGTAATAAAGTCTCCGGACGAGGTGAACAGCTTCACCTGATGGAGATCGTTGTCGACCACAATCACGTTGCCGGCTGCGTCGAGCGTCAAGCCGTCTGGATCGTAGAAGCGCCCACGGCTGTCGCCCTTGATCTGTCCCAGGTAGCTACCGTTGGTAGTTGACATCACCTGAATTCTGTCGTTGTCCTCGTCGGTAACGTAGACCACGTCATTGGACTTCAGCGCGACAAAACTGGGGAGTATCTAACTCACCAGCTCCATCGCCCTCTGATCCCAGCGTTCTCTGGTAGACGCCCATGAGATCAGTCACCTGTATCCGATTGTTGTTATAGTCCGCGATGTAGAGCAGCGTTCCATCTGGACTGAGCGCGATACCCCAGGGGTCGTCATACTCGCCGATTCCCGGTTCCGAAGTTCCCCCACTTGCGAAGGTATGTGCCATTCTGATCGAAGACCTGTATGCGGTCGTTGCTCAACTCGGCAACGTAGACCGTATTGTCTGAGCCGATGGTGATGCTAACGGGATCATCAAGGTCTCCGTCACCCGTTCCAGAAGTGCCCCATTCAGTAAGAAAGACACCCATGCTATTGAATTTCTGGATTCGATCGTTGTTTGAATCCGTGACATAGACGTTGCCGGCTGAGTCGATCGCGATTCCAATCGGCGCATCGAATTGCCCATCATCAACACCAGAGCTACCCCATTGCATCAAGTACTGGCCGTTCTGATCGAACTTCTGCACTCGATCGTTCTCTGAGTCGGTGACGTAGAGGTTACCTGCGGCATCGATCGCGACGTTTGCAGGCGTGTCAAATTCACCGTTTCCAGTGCCGGTTGTCCCCCACTGAGTTAGATACTTGCCCTGCGAATCGTACTTCTGCACGCGATCCGCGCCCCAATCAACGACGTACAGGTTTCCAGCCGCGTCAAAGGCGGATCCAAACGGCGTCTGCATGTTGCGATCCCGATCGATCCGCAGACCGAACTTGGAAGCGTAGGTGTAGTTCGTCGCTGGCACCGTCGTTGCCGTTGATGTCGCAGGGCTGGTCGCTGTAGGCGATGCGGAGGCCGTTCCGGTCGCGGTGGCTGATGCGCCCGGCTCTGTGGCTGTTGCTGTCGCACCGCTCTGCTCGTAGCGCCAGGCGTAGTAGTGCTGGCCGACATTGCCTGCTTCGGTCGCAAACCCAGGGCTGTTCCCCGGCGTGTAGGTCAGACAACGTCGCTCGAAACACTGCATCAACACATCTTTGTAGGTCCCACCGACCTTCACATTCGCCCAGTACGCTTCCGTAATCGGGAAACCTGTCGCATAGTAGGCGTTCGTGAACAATGCCTGGCTGACATACTGACCGTCTACCAAAACCGTCCCGCTCGAATTCATGAAGTCCCAGAAGGGTGCTGCGATCTGGTGGTCGATGCCTGGCACCGTCAGACGCTGGGCGTTCGCGACAGCCTGGGCTGCCAACGACGGATCGTTCGTGACGACTCCAGCTCGGTTCACCCGCTGGGTGAGCGTTGCCCCATTTGCTCCCGCTGGCAAGTTGCGCAACGTCGCCATCGTGGCGTAGGTCGGACCGGTCGGATCATCGGCGTCGCCAGCCACGTTGACGTTGGCCGGACTGTATTGCTCGAAGCTGTTGTCGCCCACCTGCCGCTGGCCGGTCATCAACTCAACGACGAGCAGGCCGTTGGTGACGTAGAAGAGATCGTCCGGATTGCCAGTGGGGTTGTTGATCTCCATGCGGGACTTGTCGTAGTACTGCACCTGCCGGGTGCCACCTGGAGACTCGGCATAGGCTTCGGTCAGGACAGTGGTGTTCGCTTCCGGTCCCCAGATCCAGGTTCGCGCGATGATGCTGTTGAGGACGGGATCATCGGTACGTTCCCAACGGGCCTGGAAGGCCGCGTTACCCGGCGCGACGGCGGCCACGCTCAGATAGACGGCGATGAGTAGCACAAGGGAACCGACGCCCCCGAGAACCATCAGATTTCTAGATCGCAACTTTTCACCTCTTGTATACGATTGTCGCGACCATCCCAGCGAAGACCGCTGCGACTATTCGACATCCGGCTACTATAACGTGAGGAGCGTTCGGAATCGAACGCTCCTCACTGCTCGGCTTGCTATCTCACTCTTACGAAGCCGGACGGAACACCTGCACCCTGAAGTTGTTCTCGTCAGCGACGTAGACGTTCCCATTCGCGTCGATGCCAATCCCAAGCGGGTTCATGAACTGCCCGTCACCGGTGCCGGCCATCCCGAACTGAGCATAGTAGGCGCCTGCCGGAGTGAACTTCTGGACCCGGTTGTTCCCCGAGTCCGTCACATAGATGTAGCCTGCGGAGTCGACCGCAATGAACGCCGGGACGTTGAACTGACCGTCTCCGGTCCCGACGCTGCCCCACTGACTGACGTAGCTGCCATCCAGGTCAAACTCCTGGACTCGGTGATTGTTCTGGTCCGTCACATAGACCGAGTTGCCCCAGACCGCAACACCGCCCGGCCCGTTGAACTGCCCGTTGCCATTGCCGGTCGTGCCCCAGGCCGTGATGAAGTTGCCGGATGAGCTGAACTTCTGCACGCGATCATTGAGTTCGTCAGCAACATAGACGTTGTCACTCGCATCGACGGCGATACCGAGTGGGTCATTGAACTGCCCATCACCGGTTCCAAATCCACCCCAGGTCCTCACCTGCTGTCCCTGCGCGTTGTACTTGACGACGCGATCGTTGTTCGTGTCCGTCACGTAGATATTGCCCAGACTGTCGACCGCGACGTCACGCGGCACGCTGAGTGGCAGGTAAGGCGTGACTTCTGAGCCCAGTTCGCCCCACTCATCGATGTACCCCCCGGAAGAGGTGAATCTTTTGACCTGATTGAGAACGGCATCGACCACGATGACATTGCCGGACGCATCGAGCGTCAGACCAGCGGCGTCGTTGAACCGGCCCCGGCTATCACCATTGATCTGGCCCAGGTAGCTGCCGTCGGCGGTTGACATCATTTGGATTCTTGAATTGTACTCGTCGGAAACGTAGACCACATCATTGGACTTCAGCACCACAAAGCTTGGATGATCGACTTCACCGGCTCCAGCGCCCAGTGATCCCAGCGTTCTCTGATAGGTGCCCTGAGTATCGGTCACCTGTACCCTATTGTTGTAATAGTCCGCGATATAGAGCAGCGTTCCATCTGGGCTGAGGGCGATACCCCACGGGTCGTTGTACTCGCCGTTTCCGGTTCCGAAGTTCCCCCATTTTCGAAGGTATGTGCCATTCTGATCGAAGACTTGTATGCGCTTGTTGCCCGTCTCCGTAACGTAGATCGTATTGTCCGAGCCGATTACAATCCCAAACGGATAATCGAGCTGCCCGTCACCCGTTCCTAACGTACCCCATTGAGTCAGATAGACACCCTCGCTCGTGAACTTCTGCACCCTGTTGTTGTTTGCGTCCGTGACGTACACGTTACCGGCTGAATCGATCGCGATTCCCGTAGGTTTATCGAACTGTCCCTCGCCAGTTCCGTAACTACCCCACTGTGTCAGGTACTGGCCGTTCTGGTCGAGCTTCTGCACGCGATTGTTGTTGCCATCTGTGACGTAGACATTGTCGGAAGAGTCAACCGCAACGCCCGCGGTCGTACCGAAGTCAAACTTACCGTTCCCGGTTCCGAAGGTGCCCCATTGCGTTAGATATTTGCCCTGCGGATCGTACTTCTGAATGCGATCCTCGATCCAATCAGCGATGTACAGGTTGCCAGCCGCATCAAATGCAGATCCGCCCGGCACGTTCAATGTGCGGTCTGGATCGGTCTGCAGGCCAAACTTGGAGTCATATACGTAGTTCGTGGCCGGCACCGTGGTCGCCGTCGATGTCGCCGGAGCTGTTTCAGTCGCCGACGCCGTGCCGGTTACGGAAGCTGTCCCAGTTGCCGACGCCGTACCAGTCGCCGTGCTCGACGAACCTGGTTCAGTCGCCGTCGCTGTCGCACTGCTCTGCTCGTAGCGCCAGGCATAGTAGTGCTGGCCGACATTGCCCGCCTCGGTCGCAAACCCTGCACTGTTCCCCGGCGTGTAGGTCAGACAACGTCGCTCGAAACACTGCATCAACACATCTTTGTAGGTCCCACCGACCTTCACATTCGCCCAGTAGGCATCTGTGATCGGATAGCCCGTCGCGTAGTAGGGATTGGTGAACAACGCCTGGCTGACGTAGTTCCCACCAACCAGCACCGTCCCGCTTGAATTCATGAAATCCCAGAAGGGTGCTGCAATCTGGTGATCGATCCCCGGCACCGTCAGACGTTGTGCGTTCGCGACAGCCTGGGCTGCCAGACTCGGATCGTTCGTCACCACGCCAGCTCGGTTCACCCGCTGGGTGAGCGTCGCACCATCGGCTCCAGCTGGCAGATTGCGTAACGTCGCCATCGTCGCGTAGGTTGGACCGGTCGGGTCGTCGGCGTCACCGGCCACGTTGACGTTGGCCGGGCTGTATTGCTCGAAGCTGTTATCGCCCACCTGCCGCTGGCCGGTCATCAACTCAACGACGAGCAGGCCGTTGGTGACGTAGAAGAGATCGTCCACGTTGCCGCCAGGATTGTTGATCTCCATGCGGGATTTGTCGTAGTACTGCACCTGACGGGTGCCACCGGGAGACTCGGCATAGGCTTCGGTGAGGATGTTGGTGTTGGCTTCCGGTCCCCAGATCCAGGTGCGCGAGACTGATCGCTCTTGACGGGTTCATCGGTGCGCTCCCAGCGTGCCTGGAATGCCGCGTTGCCTGGCGCGACGGCCGCCACACTCAGATAGACGGCGATAAGTAGCACAAGGGAGCCGACGCCCCCGAGAACCATCAGATTTCTAGATCGCAACTTCTCACCTCTTGTATACATTTGTCCTCCGACCTATCTCGATGAAGCTGCTCCGGCAATCCGATTCCCTATCAATATAGCGTGAGGAGCGTTCGATTTCCGAACGCTCCTCACGGTCCGACCTGTCAATTAGCTTCTACGAAGCCGGACTGAACACCTGCACCCTGTAGTTGTTCTCGTCAACGACGTAGACGTTCCCGTTCGCGTCGATGTCTATCCCGAGTGGATTCATGAACTGCCCGTCACCAGTGCCCGTCATCCCGAACTGGGCATAGTATGCGCCTGCCGGGGTGAATTTCTGCACCCGGTCGTTCCCCGAATCCGTCACGTAGATATAGCCCGCGGAGTCGACCGCAATGAAGGCAGGGATGTTGAATTGCCCGTCACCCATCCCGAAGCTACCCCATTGAGTAACGTAGTTGCCATCCAGATCAAACTCCTGGATGCGGTGGTTGTTCTGGTCCGTCACATAAACCGAGTTGCCCCAGACCGCGATACCGCCCGGCCCATTGAACTGTTTGTTGCCACTACCCGTCGTCCCCCAGGCCGTGATGAAGTTGCCGGATGAGCTGAATTTCTGGACGCGATCATTGAACTCGTCGGCAATATAGACGTTGTCGCTCGCATCGACAGCAATCCCGAGCGGATCATTGAACTGCCCGTTGCCGTTCCGAGACCACCCCAGGTCGTCACCTGCTGTCCCTGCGGGTTGTACTTGACGACGCGATCGTTGTTCGTGTCCGTCACGTAGATATTGCCCAGACTGTCGACCGCGACGTCGCGCGGCACACTGAGCGGCAGGTTAGGTGTGACTTCTGAGCCCAGTTCGCCCCACTCATCGATGTACCCCCCGGAAGAGGTGAATCTTTTGACCTGATTGAGAGCTGCATCGACAACGATGACATTGCCGGCCGCATCGAGCGTCAGGCCAACGGCGTCGTTGAAACGTCCGCGACTGTCGCCGGTGATCTGGCCCTGATAACTGCCGTCCGTTATCGAGAAGATCTGCACACGGAAGACACCGGCTTCTGTGACATAGAGGTTACTGTCGTGCACTTCAACGAAAAGAGGAACGGTGAATTCGCCAGCGCCCGTTCCGGTGATTCCCCAGCTTGCCTGGAACGCGCCCTGGTTGTCCGTGACTTGAACGCGGTTGTTGCCGGAATCGGCAACGTACACTCGAGATCCGTCCGAATTCAGATCAATACCAACTGGCGCATTGTACTGGCCATTACCAGTGCCCATAACACCCCACTTGCGCTGATAGGCACCATTCTGGTTGAAGACCTGCACACGGTGGTTGCTTGAGTCCGTAACGTAAACCGTATTATCGACCGAAATCGCAATGCCGACTGGGAAGTTGAACTGACTATCGCCAACGCCAGCGGTACCCCACTGCGTCAGATAGACTCCCGTGCTGTTGAACTTCTGCACCCTGTTGTTGTTTAAGTCAGCAACATAGACATTGTTGGCAGAATCGATTGCAATGCCGATTGGGAAGTTGAACTGACTGTTGCCGGCGCCGGGTGTCCCCCATTGCGTCAGATACCCACCGTTCTGGTCGAATTTCTGCACTCGATTGTTACCGGAGTCGGTCACATAGACATTATTTGCGGAGTCAACTGCAAGGTCATAAGGGACACTGAACTGTCCGTTGCCCGTGCCTCCGCTTCCCCACTGGGTCAGATACTTACCTTGTGCGTCGTACTTCTGCACGCGATTATTGCCCAAATCAGCGACGTACATGTTGCCAGTTGAATCAAAGGCGACGCCGCCCGCTACTATCAGGGCACGCCCGGGATCGCTCTGCAGGCCAAACTTGGAAGCGTAGTTGTAGGTCGTCGCTGGCATCGTCGTCGACGTTGCAGAGGCCGTACCGGTTGCCGACGCCGTGCCTGTCGCAGTGGCTGATCCACCCGGCTCGGTCGCCGTCGGTGTCGCACTGCTCTGCTCGTAGCGCCAGGCGTAGTAGTGCTGGCCGACATTGCCCGCCTCGGTCGCAAAGCCTGCACTGTTCCCCGGCGTGTAGGTCAGACAACGCCGCTCGAAACACTGCATCAACACATCTTTGTAAGTCCCACCGACCTTCACATTCGCCCAGTACGCATCTGTGATCGGATAGCCCGTCGCGTAGTAGGGATTCGTGAACAACGCCTGGCTGACATACTGCCCGCCAACCAGCACCGTCCCGCTTGAATTCATGAAGTCCCAGAAGGGCGCCGCAATCTGGTGATCGATCCCCGGCACCGTCAGACGTTGTGCGTTCGCGACAGCCTGGCGCTGCCAGACTCGGATCGTTCGTCACCACGCCAGCTCGGTTCACCCGCTGGGTGAGCGTCGCACCATCGGCTCCAGCTGGCAGATAGCGTAACGTCGCCATCGTCGCGTAGGTTGGACCGGTCGGATCGTCGGCGTCACCGGCCACGTTGACGTTGGCCGGGCTGTATTGCTCGAAGCTGTCATCGCCCACTTGCCGCTGGCCGGTCATCAACTCGACGACGAGCAGGCCGTTGGTGACGTAGAAGAGATCGTCCACGTTGCCGCCAGGATTGTTGATCTCCATCCGTGACTTGTCATAGTACTGCACCTGGCGGGTGCCGCCGGGAGCATCGGAATAGGCTTCGGTGAGGATGTTGGTGTTGGCTTCCGGTCCCCAGATCCAGGTGCGAGAAACTTGGCCGCTCTTGACGGGTTCGTCGGTGCGTTCCCAGCGTGCCTGGAATGCCGCGTTGCCCGGAGCGACGGCGGCTACACTCAGATAGACGGCGATAAGCAATACAAGAGAGCCGACGGCCCCGAGTACAACGAGATTTCTGGATCGCAGCATATCGTCCCCCATATGCAATTGCCTCTGACCTGCTCGAGAAGCTCAGCTCCGCAGCCAGCTTTCCGGCCAATATAGCGTGAGGAGCGCTCGAATTCGAGCGCTCCTCACAATCTGACCTGTCAATTACCTTCTACGGCGATGGACTGAACACCTGCACCCTGTAGTTGTTCTCATCGACGACGTATACGTTCTCCGTTCGCGTCGACGTCTATCCCAAGCGGGTTCATGAATTGTCCATTTCCGGTGCCGACCGCCCCGAATTGGGCATAGTAGACACCGGCCGGGGTGAACTTCTGGACGCGGTTGTTCCCGGAGTCCGTCACATAGATGTAGCCCGCACTATCAACCGCGATGAAGGCGGGGGTGTCGAACTGACCGCCTACTGTCCCGAAGCTGCCCCACTGACTGACGTAGATGCCATTCAGATCAAACTCCTGGACGCGATGGTTGTTCTGGTCCGTCACGTAGACCGAGTTACCCCAGACCACGATTCCGCCAGGACGGTCAAACTCTCCGTTGCCGTTGCCCATCGTTCCCCAGGCGCTCACAAATGCGCCGCTCGAGGTGAATTTCTGGACGCGATGATTGAACTCGTCTGCAACGTAGACGTTGTCATTGGCGTCCACAGCAATCCCAAGTGGATTGTCAAACTGCCCATTGCCGGTTCCGAAGCCGCCCCAGGTTGTCAGCTGCTGACCCTGTGGATTGCGCCGCGAACTGACG
>CAVUYM010000022.1:0-232905 GCA_963745675.1 uncultured Chloroflexia bacterium | reverse complement strand
GAAACACTGCATCAACACATCTCTGTAGGTCCCCCCGACCTTCACATTCGCCCAGTAGGCTTCCGTGATCGGGAAACCGGTCGCGTAGTAGGCGTTCGTGAACAATGCCTGGCAGACATACTGACCGCCGACCAGCACCGTCCCGCTCGAGTTCATGAAGTCCCAGAAGGGCGCTGCGATCTGGTGATCGATGCCCGGCACCGTCAGACGCTGGCCACCGACAGTTCTGGCGCTGCCAATGACTGGATCGTTCGTCACCACGCCAGCACGGTTCACCCGCTGGGTGAGCGTCGCGCCGTCGGCTCCCGCTGGCAGGTTGCGCAGCGTGGCCAGCGTCGCATAGGTCGGTCCGGTCAGATCGTCAGCGTCACCGGCCACATTGACGTTGGCCGGGCTGTACTGCTCGAAGCTGTTGTCGCCGACTTGCAGCTGGCCGGTCATCAACTCGACGACGAGCAGCCCGTTGGTGACGTAAAAGAGGTCGTCGGCGTTGCCGGTGGGATTGTTGATCTCCATGCGGGACTTGTCATAGTACTGCACCTGCCGGGTGCCGCCGGGAGCATCGGAATAGGCTTCGGTCAGGATGGTGGTGTTGGCTTCCGGTCCCCAGATCCAGGTGCGCGAGACCTGGCCGCTCTTGACGGGTTCGTCGGTGCGTTCCCAGCGTGCCTGGAAGGCGGCGTTGCCCGGGGCGACGGCCGCTACGCTCAGATAGACGACGATGAGCAACAGGAGGGAGGCGACGCCAGCGAGTGCAACGAATTTCAGGATCGCAGACATATCGGCCCCTCATTATGCAATAGCCTATGACCATGCTCGGGAAGTGTGCGGCTGCCGGTCACTCACTTATCCCGCCAATATAGCATGAGGAGCGTTCGAGATAGGAACGCTCCTCCGATCGACCTGCAAATTACACTTCTACGACGCTGGACTGAAGATCTGTATCCGCGTTGTTCTACTGTCGGCTACATACGACGTTGCCGTTCGCGTAGATCGCAATCCCCAGCGGGTTGCTGAACTGCCCGTCTCCGCTACCGGTCGTCCCAAACTGCTCCTAGTAGACACCTTCCGGCGTGAACTTCTGCACCCGGTTGTTGCCCCAGTCCGTCACATAGATTACCCCGCACTATCGACCGCAATGAATGACGGGACGTTGAACTGGCCATCACCGGTCCCGAAGCTGCCCCAATGACGCACGTAGTTGCCGTTAAGGTCGAACTGCTGGATGAGGTGATGGTCAGGTCAGTCACGTAGACCGAGTTACCCCAGACTGCGACGCCGCCAGGTCGGTCGAATTGGCCGTTCCGTTGCCCATCGATCCCCAGGCGCTCCAAGGAAGCTGCCACTGGAGGTGAATTTCTGGATGCGGTTATTACCAGCATCGCGCGACGTAGATATTGTCGCTCGCATCGACGGCGATGCCGCTGGGGGCGTCGAACTGGCCGTTGCCGGCGCCGGTCCCGCCCCAACTTGTCAACTGCTACCCAGCGGGGTGTACTTGACGATACGGTCATTGTTCGCTATCAGTCACGTAGATGTTGCCCAGGCTATCGCGGCCACATCTATCGGGACGTCCAGCGGCTGTTCCGTGGGGCTTCGGAGCCGGGATCGCCCCACTCGGTGATGTAGCTGCCGGCCGGGCGTGAAGGCTTGACCTGATTAAAGTCAATCGACGACGATGATGTTGCCGTCGCTCGAGCGTCAGCCCAACGGCGTGTTGAAGCGTCCCCGGCTGTCGCCGGTGATCTGGCCCAGTAGCTGCCGTCTGCGGTCGAGATCATTTCGATTCGATATTGTCTCGTCTGCGACGTAGACCATCTCGTTGGAATGCAACCCGACAAAGCTTGGGGATCAAACTTCCCGGCTCCGCTCGCCCTGAGCCCATCGTTCTCTGAAGACGCCCTGTGTGTCGGTGACCTGTATCCTGTGATTGTAGTGGTCCACGATGTAGACACAGCGCGCCATCGGGGCTGAGCGCGATTCCCCAGGGATCTTCATACTCATTGTTTCCGGTCCCGGGCTTCCCCATTTTCGAAGATATCCGCCATTCTGATCGAAGACCTGTATGCGATCATTGACCTAATCGGTGACGTAGACCGTGTTGTCCGAACTGATCGCTATGCCGGCGGAAGTCAAACTCGCCGTTGCTGATCCAGTAGTGCCCCACTGGAATGAGTAGACACCCTGGCTGTTGAACTTCTGCACGCGGTCGTTGCCGTAGTCAGTTATATAGACGTTGCCGGCCGAATCGATCGCAATATCGGTTGGGCGATCAAAATCCCCGTCTCCAACGCCAGACATCCCCCATTGCATCAGGTACTGTCCGTTCTGATCGAACTTCTGCACCCGATCGTTGTCTCCGTCGGTACGTAAACATTATTGGAAGTAGTCGATCGCGATGTCCCGCGGGTTGTCTAGAATTGGCCGTTCCCGCTTCCAGTCGTTCCCCATTGGGTCACAAACTTGCCGTGCGGCATCGTACTTCTGGACTCGATCCTACTCCAATCAGCAACGTACAGATTGCCGGCCGAATCAAAGTCAGATCCGTACGGCAAGCCCAATGTGCGGTCGGGATCGCTCTGCAGGCCGAACTTGGAGTCATATACGTAGTTCGTGGCCGGCACCGTCGTCGCCGTCGATGTCGCCGGAGCTGTCTCGTCGCCGACGCCGTGCCGGTTGCGATGCCGATGCTGTACCAGTTGCCGACGCCGTTCCAGTCGCAGTCGCTGATCGACGACCCGGCTCGGTCGCTGTCGCTGTCGCGCTGCTCTGCTCGTAGCGCCAGGTGTAGTAGTGCTGACCGACATTGCCCGCCTCGGTCGCAAAGCCAGCGACTGTTGCCCGGCGTGTAGGTCAGACAACGTCGCTCGAAACACTGCATCAACACATCTCTGTAGGTCCCGCCACCTTCACATTCGCCCAGTAGGCTTCCGTGATCGGGAATCCGGTCGCGTAGTAGGGGTTGGTGAACAACGCCTGGCTGACGTAGTTCCCGCCAACCAGCACCGTCCCGCTCGAATTCATGAAGTCCCAGAAGGGCGCCGCGATCTGGTGGTCGATCCCCGGCACCGTCAGACGCTGTGCGTTCGCGATGGCCTGGGCGGCTAACGACGGATCGTTCGTCACCACACCGGCTCGGTTCACCCGCTGGGTGAGCGTCGCGCCATCTGCTCCCGCTGGCAGGTTGCGCAACGAAGCCATAGTGGCGTAGGTCGGACCGGTCGGATCATCGGCGTCACCGGCCACGTTGACGAGGGCCGGGCTGTATTGCTCGAAGCTGTTATCGCCCACCTGCCGCTGACCGGTCATCAGCTCGATGACGAGCAGGCCGTTGGTGACGTAGAAGAGATCGTCCGGATTGCCGTTGGGATTGTTGATCTCCATGCGGGACTTGTCATAGTACTGCACCTGGCGCGTGCCGCCGGGAGCATCGGAATAGGCTTCGGTGAGGACGGTGGTGTTCGCCTCTGGCCCCCAGATCCAGGTACGTGAAACCTGGGCGCTCTTGACGGGTTCGTCGGTGCGTTCCCAGCGTGCCTGGAATGCCGCGTTGCCTGGAGCGACGGCGGCCACACTCAGATAGACCGCAATCAGCAACACGAGGGAGCCAGCGGCCCCGAGTACAACAAGATTTCTGGATCGCAGCATGCTGCCCCGCACCTTCGTTTCTGACGATCAACTTCAGTCAAGACCAGAGTAGCACGGAAAGAGGCAATATTGCCTGTTGGCGCAATAGTCCCAAACGTAGATTCAGTGACTACCAATGCTCCGAAAGCAAGGCGCGGGAATTTACTGCCTTCGGCGTACGTTAACTCTGTACGTTAGGTGTAAGTGTTAAACCTGAAGAATGGAATTCTCATAGTATGTACGAAGAAATAATCGCTGGGAACTTCTCACGTCGCGATGTCCTCCGGCGCAGTTTGCAGCTCGGGCTCTCGGCTCCGGTCATTGCCGGCCTGCTCGCCGCCTGTGGTGGCGACGATGACGATGACGACGGGGCGAGTCAGGATCCGACTGCCACGTCATCAGATGGCGGCTCCCAACCGACCGACACACCGCAAGGCGCGGACCCAACTGCGACACCGGCCAGCGAAGATCCAACGGCCACGACGGCCAACAATCAGCCAACTGCTACAACCGAAGAAACAGCGCCGACCGCCACGACCGAGCCGTCGGCAGCTGGCGGTGGAGGACGGCTGAATATCATCGCCTGGCAAGCCGCGACGATCCTCAACGCCCACCTGGCGCAGGGCGGAAAAGACACATTCGCGGTTCGGATCTATGCCGAACCGCTGGCGGACTTCGATCCAGATGGCGAGCTCGTTCCGATCCTCGCGAGCGAAATCCCGTCGCTCGAAAATGGCGACGTTGCCGCCGATGGCACGAGCGTCACCTGGAGGTTAAGGAGAAGGCGTCCTCTGGCACGATGGCGAGCCGTTCACCGCCGATGATGTCGTTTTCACATGGCAATATGTGACCCATCCCGACTCAGCGACCTCCACCGCAGGAAGCTATGCGGCGATCGAGTCGGTCGAAGCGATAGATGCGCAGACGGTACTTGTGACGTTCACCGAGCCTGTACCCGACTGGTTCAATGCCTTCACTGCGACAACCGGCATCATCATGCCTGAACACCTCCTGAGCGACTGGATCGGCGCCGACGCGCAAGACGCGCCCTTCAACCTCAATCCGATAGGAACGGGGCCCTTCCGCGTTAGCGAGTTCAAGCCAGGCGACACCGTTTCCTACGAGATCAACGAAAACTATTGGGACGCCGGCAAACCTGGCTTCGACTCCGTCGAACTCAAAGGCGGCGGCGACGCAACCTCGGCTGCCCGTGCCGTATTGGAAACCGGTGACTTTGACTTTGCCCCCTTCCTTCAAGTTGAACCGGAATTGCTGGCTGCGATGGAGGATGGTGGCGTTGGCTCGATCGGTTCGACGCGAGCTTCCACCGTCGAGCGGGTCGTCCTGCAGTTCAGCGATCCCAATGTGGAGGTCGACGGCGAGAAAGCGAGCATCACTACCCGTCACCCGGCTATCTCCGAACTGGAGTTCCGTCAGGCGATGGCCTTGCTCATCGATCGCGAATCAATAGCAACTCAGCTCTATGGACCATCGGGAGAAGCGACGGCGAACACGCTCCCCGGTCCGCCGCGCTTTGCGTCACCAAACACCTCCTTCGAATTCAACATCGAGAAGGCCGCGCAGACGCTCGACGATGCCGGCTGGGAAGTCGCCAACGGCGTGCGCACGAAGGGCGACTACGAAGCCCGCTTTGTATTCCAGACGACGGTCAATTCAGTTCGTCAGAAGACCCAGGAGATCATCAAGCAAGCCTACGAGGACGTTGGGCATCAAGGTTGAGATCAAGGCCATCGAAAGTAGCGTCTACTTCTCTGGAGACGTCGGCAACCCCGACACCTGGACGAAGTTCTACGCCGATATGGGTATGTGGTCGTCGGCCGGGACGCTCTATCCGATCGATTACATGGGTCTTTACAAGTCGATCGACATCGCGACCGACATCCCGCAGAAGTCGAACGACTGGGTGCGCGGCAATTCATCCCGTTGGTTCGGGACACCGGCGAGCGATGAGTACAACGCCACCTGGTTGCAGGCCAAGGTGGAACTTGACCCTGAGACGCAGAACGAACTCTTCATCAGGCTGAACGACATCATCGTCGACAATGTCGTCGAGATCCCGCTCGTCTGGCGCCTCCAGACCTACGCCGTCAAGAACGGTATGAGCGGCCTGCGGCCATCCGGCTGGTCCAACGAAGTCTGGAACATCGCCGATTGGGTTCGCGAAGAATAGCCCAACACTGAAAGGCTCCCACCGTCGTCATTGCTTGCCCGAGCGGTGCCGAAGGTGGGAGTCGAACCCACACGACCTTGCGGCCAACGGTTTTTGAGTTCGACGGAGTGGTTATCCGGCCTGATCTGGGGTGCTTCTTTTCCCATGTTTTCAGGGATTATGTGTCGGTGAACAGTCAGCAGTAATCTCGTCTCATCTCGGCGTGCTTGTCAAGATGCCTGTCAGTTTACTTCCAATCCGGTTAGGCAGTATGCGCATCTAAAGATCTCGATATCAGTGAAAACTGGCCGATCCCGAGGGTGACAGGGCCGACTTACTATTCTTCGATCAACTGAGCCAGCACCTGTTTGCTTGAGCCAATGACAGATTCGGTGCGCATATTGGAGAGTCTGCCTGTTCAAAGCATCTACTCCATCTTCCGAAATCGTTGTGTGCCCTTCTTCTCCAGCCTTCCAAGAAATGTGCAGGAAGGTTGATGCATCAACAGGAACACCAACATTGATGTCCTTGGTGAGCAAGCCCTCCGTATGCATCGGCATCACCGCTCGGAATCCACGGTGGCAGCAATCGCACTACAGGATTGTCAGAGGTAATGAATGTCTTACCTTCTGGCGCGTGCTGAATGCTCCAGTTCATTTGCACCAGGAACTGAGCGCGCTGATCTGCACTGCCCAGACTGATCTCTATGAGATCGCGCTTGCCTTCATTCTCGTAGTGATCGCTTAAAGACTCTGTTTAGCTCTTGCTGCTGTTCGTCCGCCAGATGAGGATCCTCGATGGACGCAATGAACTCTACGAACTGATCTCGGGTGTGCTGCGTTCGCAACCACAAATGAGTTACATAGTTCGCGATGTCAGCCCGATCCTGCAAAGGCAAAGTATCTAGTTGAGCGGTCGGCAATTCTCTCCAATGTCGAATGAAGACATCAATCTCGTCTGCAAGGAAGACCTCCGCTGAATAATTCCGCTCTCCCGTATCCAACTCGAATGTGTTGAAGAACTTTTCAACCGCCACGTTCGTTGGGCTAACCAGGAACGGCCCATGCTCCTGTGGGATTCTATAGACCCAGACTCTGATACTGGACCCGTTCTCGGGGTCAGGATCTCGAAATCCCTCTAGGTAGCTCGCCGGTATGATGTGATGACGCTTAGGCTCAGACACCTTGAGCACTTCCAATCCGTGATGCCGCATGGCACTATCCCGACAACCGCGACAAGACTGCGCCGATCCACCCATGCCCTGCGAGGATCATAACTAACTGCGGGACGCCTGCGGATCTTGAGAGATGTTCATATTCAATCGGAATAACGGAGACACAGATGGTGCTTCCATTGAGGAATTGTGAGTCAAATGGCATACAGTAGCCTATATTCGCCCCGAGGAATTCCACCGGGGGAAGCAGCTCAGGACAATATCCGAGTCAGTGTTTCTGTACGACTTCCATTTCGACTTCGAACAAGTGGACTCTTCCGAGTCTCAGCGAGCTGGGACCGCAAACCGTTCGAAATCGCGTGTCGCAATACGATCTCAGTACCGACCGGCACAAAGCGTTTTGACGATCCAGACTACCCGCGCCAACTACCACAGGGTCCATCACAAACCTCGCTCTATACGGATGTGCTAGTCATCCTGCCAGATCCGCCAGTTTCCGAGAAATTCTGTGGAAGAAGCCCGTAAGATCGAAGTTCGAGACCGACCGGCTTCGATTGGAATTCCGGTCCATCCCAGCCACCACCGCTACTTTCTGCCGGCGTCTTAATCAATTCCTCATCGCGTATTCACGGACTGCCGGTACACCCTGGGGTGGCGACCCACTGAGACTACTTACCTTCCCAGATTACGCGGTACGAATCATGAGTACCAATCTGATCCTTATTCAGAGTGGAGATGAACTGACAGACTCAGAAGTTCAGCAGCTCTTCGAGCTACCCATACCACATCGTGACCCAAGATAATGAGGTGGGCCCGCAGGTTGGGGACCTAGATGACTTCACTGCGAATGAGCTTCAAGGCATATCCAGGGCGATAGACCTCCAAGAGCGGTTTATTCACTACGAGTACATGTTCCGTTCAATCAGCGCCAGCCTTGCGGGCGACGACGAGGAAGGATTACTGCTTGCAGCAGTTGCACTTGAAGGGGCGTTCTCAGCATATACGGCGCCTAGTCGTACAGAATAAGCTAACGATCGCAGGACACAAAGAGAATTTCGCCCGCAAAACAGCCGACAATTTTCTACGAGATGGCGGGATCACACTTCTGCTCCCAATCGTCTCGTCAATGTTCGTAGACGAAGATTGTAGGCCGACGATCTCGGAAATCGACAGCTGTTTGTTGAAATCCCATCAGGATTCGCAATCGCGTCATGCATGTAGCGGTCAATCGCGCCGGGCAACCACGAATACGGGACCACAATCGTCAGGTCCTTGCGATGGCACGCAAAGCCATTGGGGATGTCTATCGGAAATTCGAATCGGCACTGGAGGCACAGATGGATATCAGGTGATTCCATCGAATTGGAGAACGTCCGCTACGCTGTTCTGTGGTGCTTCCATGAGCCCCCGGATCCAACTTTCGGATTAGCGGACCGCAGCGAGCGATCTCACGATTTGGCCAGTGCGAGTTCACCAGTTGGAGCTTGATGCGCCGCGTCGAAGTTCACGGTCCATCAGTCCCGAAAACAAATTCCTACCGCTAGCGTCAAGTCGTCATGGTCTCGCTCGAGCTATGCCTCATCGGCAGCACGGCCAGCGCTCAGGCGCGGGCCATGCCGCCAAACACTTGCAGCCTTTGATCATGCACTACTGCGGAGTGAAGCTCGTTGACGTCGAGTACGTCTGCCCTTGATAGGTGAATCGCACGTTGATGACGACTCGATAGCCGACCGTCGCCCTACCGATCTGTCAGCTACAGCTTGCGCGCCCATTGAGACCCGTCACCGAGTTGCAAATGAGGTGGTCGTCTTGTAGTTCCACGTCTACTCCATCGATCCTTCACCGACGCGACTCCGCTGAATCTACTCTTGGTCTTCCTTATCCGTCGGGTAATCCACGAACTCATCAAAGAGTGCTTCGACTGGTGCAGAACACCTGGTCACTCAAATACTTCCGCCCTTCGGTCAGATCCCGGCTCAACGCTTCGCGGCGGTCGTCGTCCTCCCGAAGACGCCGCTGACGCGATGGATCAACTGCTCAGCGAGGCTGCCATGTAGAGATCCAGGTGAGCGGAATTAAAGCATCCTCAGGCAGCGGATCCTAATTTTCATTCACCCTATCTGAATCCGTTGATCTTCCGTTGCTTCGCATTATTCGTCTTCGTACGAGTCATTTGATTGGATGCTGGAGATGCTTTCGCCTGTCTGTTGAAATTCTGGGCCTACTGGATTTGATAACAGGTCAAGTGTCCGTCGAAGAATTTCCTGATGTCTATTCCACTCACGCATTGCGCTGGTTAGCTGATCTACCAACTGTGATGTAGTCGGCATTTGTATCTGTTCTATGGAGCGAATTCCTCGCCTCAGCCAGGTCCTGCCATTCTCTCCATGGATTTTGAATCTGAAAGAACTCGACGGGGCGCTTGGAAATAGTAGATTCCAGACTGGCCAGTTCTTCGATTGTGTTTTCGCTTACCTGACTGTCGAGCCACTGCACCGCAAATTGCAGAAATAGACTGGATCGATACATGTGGAATTCGGCACTCGCAGCGTCCAGCATCTCTGCCACCAACTCTGGTCGCGGCCCGATAGTTGCCTCGGAGTGCTTCCACCACCAATCTTGCTTCTGTTCCTCTGTTACGAAGATGATTGGCGTCTGTGGCGTGGACTGAGCTTTTGCAAGAGTCTGCGACCATACGAAATAGTCGCCATACCTGTCTGGCGCTTGCTTCTTGTGATCCTCGTAACGGAGGACTTTCTATCAATCGGCGTTGCGCCTCCTTCTCGTGAGTCAAACGATCCTCTGTCGAAAACTGATCTCCAACTCGCGAGTCATCGAAAAGTTCTGTGACTCGATCAAGCACAGGATCAACCTCGTACGTGCCGTCTTCCCCAAAGGCGCCTCGGACCTCTAGAGATACTCGCTCTGCTATCCCTAGAAGTCCCTCGAATGCTTCTTCGACAACTTCTCGAAGCTGCTCAGGTTCTTCCGTAGCCGCGTAGCGATCGTGTGTTTTCAGATAGATTAGGAAACTAGCCTTTAGCTTCTTGAGTTCCGCCTGATGAGAGATCGGCGCCTTGCGAGCATCATCAATCGCTTTCAACCTGTTCTTGTGGAATTCGAGCCCCACCTGATGAGGAATCCAGATTCGCTGTTGCACCTGCTCTAAGACTCCAAGGAACTCATCGCGACTTGCTGCAGAAAGCGCATAAAGATGCAAAAGAACATTTGTGTCGAAAACGAACAAGCACTTCTCGATCAACTGCTCCAATTGATCTTCTGTTTTCCTATAGTAGCCAGAGAATTTCGATTGCATTCGAGTCGAGATGCTCCTATTCTCGCTGCGCGGATGACGACACTTCAGGAGCTAGCCCGAACATGATGCCTGTCAAGGTGCCTGTCAACGCGCAGTTCATATATCGCGACGCCGTACCAACGTTAGCCTTTTTTTCCGATATTTCCCGTCATAATCGAAGGTGCCGAAGGTGGGAGTCGAACCCACACGACCTTGCGGCCAACGGTTTTTGAGACCGTCGCGTCTGCCATTCCGCCACTTCGGCTCTGTGTGACACACTACCGAACCCGATCTATCGGATTCGGGTAGCATCCTAGTATAGGTAGCTCACGCCTTCTGAGACAACCTGTAGAAGATACAACGATGAGTTGCGGGTCGTTACAACCACATCCAGCCTTCCAGCCGTATGATTAGTGAATGCAACGATCCTATGGCGGTGCGAGAGCGCCGCATTTGATGTGGTTGGAAATTGATGGCCCGACGAGGTTCCAACTCAAGATCTGCGACGATGAGCGGCCCTGCGCCCAACGCACGCGCCGTCTATCATGCAACCCAACGTAGCGCCTACGGCTCGTCGCCGGACGATCTCTTCTCCGTCAATCCCGTACGGCGGTCAGCCGCTATTAGCTTCAGCTCTTGGGCGCTGCTCATCGTCCCGGCCGCTTTCCTGCGAGGGCGACCTGCAGGCACTACTCCTGATCGGCTTCGGCTGGATGGCTGCCGCAGGCGTCGTCTTCGTCACCCCGATCTTCTTCTGGTCCGTTGCAGAAGTCGGCTGGCGCGCCTACCGCCGCAAGAAACATCCCGGCATCGATCAGCTCGAAGTAAGCCAGCGCGTCTACAACCTGCTCGTACGCCATGGTTTTGAGACGATCGAGCACGTTGACCGCACACCGGACTCATCGCTCATTCTGCTTTCGAATATGGATGCCCGGACGCTCCACAATATCCGCCGGGCGATCAATATCTGGAAGTATCAACGCTGGCAAGACCGTGGCTTTCCGCTCGGGGAGACACCAGACCGCATCAACTAGCATTGCTCGCAGGTAGTTGACGCGCAGCCTTCACCAGATAGCGCACGATCTTCTTCCAGTCCAATTCTCTAGCTACTGCGACACCGCTGCCGGTATTGACCGGTACAGAGTGGATCGTCCCCTGCATCGCATCGGTCTCATCCACGGTCATCTCGAACCATTCCCAGCGTCCGGGATCTAATCCCGCCGCGCCAATAGCGGCGTAGAGGTCGTGGACTGCGACGCCTTCCCGCCCGTACGCCCGGTTTGCATACTCCCAGAGGTGTTGCAGCCAGCCACCGACGTATCGGCCAACCGGCGGACCAACTGCATCCATGATCTCGGGAATAGCATCGACCGGGATCTGGCAGGATGTCGTCACATCGTAGTCATAGAGCCGCACCGGTACGCCGGAATTTAGGACGAGGTTGGCAGCTTCCGGATCACTGTGAAAGTTGAATTCCGCCGTTGGGCTGACCCGCGTAGGGATATGGCCGACCGTACCACCCATAACGTACATCTCGGCAACCCCATCCAGCGCGGCCTTATCTTCAACCAGCAAGCGCGCGATGTTGGTCAGTGGACCGATAGCGATGAGGCGCTTCGGGACAGTACTCGGCTCCCGGCACCATACACGCAACGGCTCGTGCGCATCACCGGCGATCGAGCGCAATGGCTCGGGTAGCGGGAGCGTGCTATCCGCCATGTCACCGTGGAGCGTTGAACCTGGCACCAGCGTTCGAGCCAACGGCGCCGCTGCGCCCGCATAGACGGCTACGTCGTCCACACCGGCTACGGCAAGGATTCGCAATGCGTTCGCCGAAGCGCGATCGAGCGTGACGTTACCGGCCACCGTCGATATGAAGTCGAGCTGGATGTGTGGCGACCCCAGCACAGCCAGGATCGCCAGCGCGTCATCCCGGCCCGGATCGCAGTCGATGACAACCCGCAAGGTTGGTTCGAGCGAACTCACTCGCGTAATCGTCTAATCGGCGTCGAGATCGACCCAGGTCTCCGAGAAAGCGAGGAAGCATGAGCTGCCCGGCTTCCCGTTGTCGCCTGTGCTCGTTCGCACTTCACCGCTAACAGACTGGTTGTTGACCATCACCTGGGCCTGGTTGCAAGGACAGATGACGGTCATCAAATCCCAGCGCGTCCCGCCCAGTTCGTGATTCTGACGCAATACGGGCTGGTAGTCTGCTACATCCCACCAGACGAGCTCAATGACGCCGGTTCCGTCGTTGCAGACGACGCGGTGATACCAGCGGCTGTCAGATTCCTGAAAGAAACGAGCATGTGTCGGCTCCATCTTCTCAAAGCCGAGCTGGTTGAATCCTGCAAAATGGCTCGTGAAACGCTCGGTGACGAGCTTCGCGACGCCGGGGTTGTCGGTATAGATGGCGTGTGGAGCAAGCTCGCCCAATCCGGATTCCTCGGGGTCAACCCAGATCAGCATGGCATTGCCTTCACCATGCTCCGAATAGACACATCTCCAGTAGCTGACCGCGGCGACGCGGTCTTCGGTGCCGGCCTTGAACAATGTGAGCCCAGGGTTCTCGCCGGAAAAAACGACAGTCATTGCTATTCTCCTCATTTGTGGACACAAAGCTCCCTCGCCGGACTCAATCCTAGCCGAAGGATCAGTCAGATGAGGAGCCCTGGAGAAACGCACGCCTGCCGTTCGGTGCGGACTAGAAATCTAGTAGTGAATTGCGACGACCGATCCGATATCGAGATGGTTCCACATGTACAACGCGTCTTGTTCCATGAGGCCGACGCAGCCGTTGGAACTGAACCTCCCGAATGCAGACTCTGGAGTCCAGTAGTTTCCATGCACTGCGAAACCACCGCTCAGGAAATACTGAGTGTATTTGACATTTTCGAGGTAGTAATACTCCGGGTCACCTGGCGGAAAACCGACGGTTGCCGAGTCCATCGTCTCGTTCTCGACCCGATACTGAACCTCGAAGACACCTTTAGGCGTCCGGTCACCACGCCCAGCCGTAATGATTGCAACATAGACAGGTGTATCCCAGCTATAGGCGATGGCCCAGAACTCAGACAGATTAACGTCGATCCACGCACCGGCATACGTCGCCGGTGGCGTTGGCACAACGAGCGGATCGACGTAAACGGCAGGCACGTAGCCGCCTCCCTCAAGGCTATACCAGCCGGATACACCCTTGATCGATTCGCCCGCAACGAGACCGGTCAATCGTATTGGGCGGTGGGAATAGACGACGTCGATGGCCTCGCTGGATGTGTCCGGTTGGGCACGAACGTTGAGGACATCGACTTCGACGAAGGCCCAACGTCCGCTCGGACCATTGGCGAGCGCATCACCCCAGGCTGGATCGAAAAGTCCCCAGTCAAATTCCAGCGCATCACCGGCCCGATCAAATCCCTTTGTGTCCACACGATGGGACTCGGCGTACTCGCGGCCCAGGTGCCCGAGTAGCACTTCATACTCTGTGCCTGCATTCTCGGGGTGCCATTCGAGACGAGCGCGCTCGAAATACTGGACGTTGTATCCATCTTCCTGGAATTCTTCAGAGATCGGATAGCCGAAGACAGCAACGCCGCCATGCTCATCCCAGTATTTCTTGAAACCGTTCGCAAGCGTGTGGCGCGTCTCCTCGAAAAAGTAGAACTCATCGTTTGGTTCATAACTCTGCAGAACTACTGGCAAGAATGGACCACGATCGCGCACCTGCTGGGCTTTCCAGACGCCCAACAATGTTCCCTGGACAACCCAATCCGGATGATTTTCCGTGTTCTCCGGCCAGAGTTCCAAACGGGCACGCTCGAAATACTGAACGATACGTCCGTTTTCAACGACAGGATCGGTAATGGGAAAACCGTAGATGGTGAAATCGCCGCGATTCATCCAGGCGTCGAGCAAATCGCCGGAAAGATGATGTCCCGTTTCCGGGAAATAGGCTTTGCGAGGTACAAAACCTGGGGTTTGGCCGATTGGGCTTGCCTGAGCACTGACTTCTCGGGCGGGTAGGGCAGTCAACAGCGACGCGAACGCCAATGATACGACCGTCAAAGCCAGGGTTACCCGTCGAACAAGCGGCAAGAATACGGATTTTGTTTGACACGGCATGCGGTCGAAGCACCTTCCATGAAGAGCGCTCTTCACAGCGCAATTCTTGATCCAATCCCGTGAGGAATTGTATCGTAGCGAAGATCGAAGTCCGTAGCTTTGAATACCAAATAGATGGAATAGGCGTGCGAAGGAATAGATAGTTCGAAAGTCGCGTTTACTTTAGTGGTACTTGATGATTTAGTATCATCACATCGTAATAATGGGCCCGCTTGAACGAATATCTGGCACTCATAAATGATCGTCAGGCCCTTTCGCGTAACTGCAAATTGAAGTTATCTTGATCGAGGAGACCGCAGCCATATGGTCGCTAGACCTGACACGTCAGCGGTGGCGGAACTGGAACGGCCTGCAGCCATTCCGACAACAGGAGCCGTAGTCAGCCCACCGGCTAGTATTCCCGTCGATGAGAATCAAGTATGGTGGCGGCGCACCTTCGATTCGCTCCATGAGCGTGATTTTCGCTTGCTCTGGCTTGGAATGCTCCCCTCCACATTTGCAATGCAGATGGGCATGGTGACGAACGGCTACCTGGCGTACGAAATAACAGGCTCGGCGGCTGCAGTAGGCTTCGTGACGCTCGGAATGGGCATCCCGATGCTCTTCCTATCACTTGTCGGCGGGGTCGTTGCAGATCGATTCTCGAAACGCCAAATCCTGATGGCGACTCAAGCGGTCGTCGGAGTTGCAGCCTCGATCCTCTCGGTGCTTGTCCTGACGGATCTCATTCAGATCTGGCACATGACCCTTGTGGCGTTCATGATGGGCACTGCATTTGCCTTCAATATGCCCGCTCGTCAGGCATTCGTCGGCGAACTCGTCGGCAAGGAACGACTGACGAACGCAGTCGCTCTTAATAACACTGGAATGAACATGGCCCGTGTCGTCGGCCCTGCAATAGCCGGGGCGCTCATCGGCATCAGATTTGTCGGTATTGGCGGCGTCTACCTGATCATGACGTTGATGTACGCCATCGTCGTCTTCACGATATCACGATTGCCCGACAGAGGCGTCCAACCGGGTGCGAACGCGCAACGTGGCCTGGATTCACTCCTCGACGGCCTGCGCTACATCCGCAATAGCAGCGTCCTGTCGGCGTTGATGCTCCTCGCGTTCGCGCCAACGCTGCTCGGTATGTCCTATCAGTCGTTGATGCCAGTCTTCGCGGAGGACGTTTTCCACGTCGGACCAAGCGGGCTGGGATTGCTGATGACAGTGAATGGGCTCGGTGCACTTGCCGGATCGCTGGCTGTTGCGACATTCAGCGGATTTCGGCGCCGTGGCATTCTTCAGGTTGGTCTCGGCATCGTCTTTGGTCTTGCGCTGGCGCTCTTCGCCTTCAGCCAGACGCTCGCCATCGCATTCCCCGCCCTTGTCCTGGTTGGAGCGGCGTCCGCTTCGTACATGGCACTCAATATGTCACTGGTGATGGGCTACGCCGAGCCGAAGTATCACGGGCGCGTTATGTCGATCAACATGATGACTTTTTCACTGATGCCGCTCTCTGTCGTGCCGACCGGTTTCCTGGTCGACATGTTCGGGGCACCAATCATCATAGGAATTAACGGCCTGTTGCTCGCCACGATCGTCGCACTGTACGGCACACTACATCCCTCCTATCGCAAGGTCGAATGAGTCGGGCGCCGAATAATTCCAAAGAGTGAACTAGCGAAATGGGGCGTCTTTGACGCCTCATTTCGGTTAAGCTGGAACGCGATGAGCCGCGCCGCGATGAAGGATGGGGAAAGTTGTCAATGGCCGGAGTATCCGAGTCCGATCTCGACCGTTTTGAAGGTCATCTTGAGAGTTGGGACTGCCACAACCTGTGGATCATCTTCCACGACTACAGTTCGCGCTCGTGCGCTAAGTGGATACCGGGCCCGTCGATCCGCTCGGCGATACGACGCGGCGGAGTATTTGCTCGAGCGAATCTCAATTTCACAATCGACGATCATCAGGTGCCGGAACCGCACTTCGGAGCTGATTCCGGCGATTTCTTTGCCGTTCCGGATCACGATACCCTGTCACCACTGCCCTACCATCCCGGTACAGCGAGGGTTCACAGTTGGATGCGGACAGAGGAGGGCGAAGCCTGGGACGGTTGCCCGCGTACACGCCTCGTCGCTCAACTGGATCGTTTAGCCGAACGCGGCCTCAGCGCCCGTGTCGCCTTCGAACCGGAGTTCTCGCTCTATCGACGCGGGCCGGACGGTGCGCTGATGCCGGTCGATCACCACGCGATGTATAGCGTCGATCGCATCGATGAACACTTCGATCTGTTGACCCGCATCGAGCATGCGCTTGTCGAGCAAAATGTGAACGTCATTCAGATCGGGACGGAATATGGTCAGGGGCAGCTGGAGATCAACGTTGCTCACGAAAAACCGCTGAAGGCAGCCGACGATCTGCTCATCTTGCGCGACACCGTACGGGCGCTGGCGCGGGACGCGGGCCTCATCGCAACATTCATGCCCAAGGTGCATGCAACAGCAGCGGGCAACGGGCTCCACGTGCACCTCTCGCTTTGGAACGAAGCCGGTGACGAAGACCGCTCGACCGGCGACGAGGCACTCGGACTCTCGACCGAGATGAGCCATTTCATCGGCGGTGTGCTTCAGCATGCGCCGGCCATCTGTGGCGTCGCCGGACCGACAGTCAATTCCTACAAGCGCCTGCAACCCGCCTCCTGGGCGCCGGCCCATGTCGCGTATGGGCGGGCAACCGCTCGGCTCTCGTGCGGGTACCTGGATCGACATCGACGACGCCTTGAACTTCGTTCCGGGGACAACACTTCCAATCCCTATCTCCTGCTGACCGCTCTCATCGGAGCCGGTATCGAAGGTCTGGATAAAAAGCTCGACCCGGGCCAACCGGCCGGAGAAGATCTGGGCCACGCACCACAGCAGGAACTTGAATCAGAGGGAATTCGATTCCTGCCACGCACTGCGGGGGAAGCGCTGGACGCCATCGAAGCAGATCAGGTTGTGATGGACGCCCTCGGACCGGTTTGCGGTCCGGAGCTCCTTCGCGTCAAGCGCTACGAACTTGCACGCTACGATGTCGAAGTCGGCGATTGGGAACGTGAAGTCTATATGGAGCGAGTATGAACATCTCAAGCGATATCCAGGCGATCCCGTTCGAAGATCATCATGTCCACGCGCCCGAAAAAGTGCACCGGCTCGACACGCCAGCGTTTCGCCGGCCATTCACAGAGTCTGCGTCACCTGAAGTTTGGGCTGGGCCGATGGGATCGCAGATCGGCTATCGCTGGATGGTTAGAGAACTATCCAAACTGCTCGATGTAGAGCCAGTTGAAGCGACGGTCATCGAGACTCGCAACAACCACGACGAAACGGCCTATCACCGCCTACTTGCAGACGCCGCCAATCTGGGGGACTCATACGCGGACTATCTGTTTTCACTCGACTCCAGCTACCAGCCCGACGAGTGGTCGGACCTTCTGGGTGGCCGCAAGGTCCATAAACTTGTGCGGATTGAAGTCTTCATCGAAAACCTCTGGCAGGAGTGCGAGACGCTCGACGAAGCTCTACAGCGACTCGCCGACGAAATCGAGCACGCCAGTGAGAACGAGATCATCGGTCTCAAGAGCATCGCCGGATATCGCGTTGGACTCGATATCGAAGCGCCAACTGCCTCCCAGCGACGCCAGGCTGCCCTCAGCTACGCCAATTTTCGACGCAGAAGTCTGAGGGCGGTATTGCCCGCATCGACAACAAAGAACTGATCGACACGATCGTCTGGACAGCGTTTGAAGCTGCCGCGCCGCAGGCTCTGCCGATTCAATTTCACGTTGCGCTCGGTGACGACGACATCGTCCTGACGAAGAATGACCCGTCGCTGATGCGTGCCCTCCTGAAACACGAGCCATTCCGCAGCGTGCCGATCGTCCTGTTGCACTGCTATCCCTACCACCGCACGGCAGGCTATCTTGCCAGCCTTTATCCCAATGTCTATGTCGATCTGGGTCTGACCATTCCTATCGCGGGACACGGGTCAGCTCAGATTCTCGCCGAAACGCTTGAAATGACTCCAGTCGAGCAATTGCTCGCTTCAACAGACGGTCACATGACTCCAGAGTTTCAATGGTTTGGCGTGCATGTCTGGCGCTGGGCACTCGAAAAGGTTCTCGCTGAATTGGTCGCCGATGATGTGATTGGCGCAAGCGAAGCGTTGGGCGTCGCGACGGCGGTGATGCACGACAACACTCGCCGGATCTATCCCGTCGAGTGACCTGCATCCTGCCCTAGAAAAGACGGAACGAGAAAAGGCGGCGGATTTCTCCGCCGCCTTTTTTGTTGCATAGCACTAGATCCAGTTGGGAGGGCCGATACCGGCTAGATTCCCAGGGCCAAACCCTCACTCCGGGGATCGCCGCCGCCTTGAAGGACGCCGGTCTCGGTATCGCGGCTAATCAAGAACATCGTACCGCCGGCGCCGTATGGTTCCAGAACCTCTACCCGATGGCCCCGCTGGCGCAGTTCGTCGAGTGTTGCTTCGTCGATGCGCGACTCGGCCCGCACAACGAAGTCATTGTCGATGTTAATCGGGTCTGTGCCGGGGAATGAGGTCCAGCGCGGAGCCTCTACCGCCGCTTGCACATCCATGCCATAGTCGATCAGGTTCGTGAGCACCTGCATGTTCCACTGCGGTTGCTGATCGCCACCGGGTGTACCGCCAACGAGGAAGACTTCGCCGTCCTTGCCTACGGCATAGCAGTTCAACGTGTGCATCGTGCGTTTGCCCGGCTCGATGACATTCGGATGTCCTTCTTCGAGCGAGAATCCACGTCCGGCGCGGTTGTTCAGCAGCACGCCGGTATCGCCGGCAATGAACTGGCTGCCGAAGCCGGCCGAGAGCGACGTGATCAACGAGACCATATTGCCTTCGCCATCGGCGGTGCAAAGGAATGTCGTGTCGCCTGAAGTCTCCGGCAACGCACCTGGCGCAACCTTTTCGGTGGCTGCTGCCATATCGATGGTTGCATAGCGCTCGGCGGCAAACTCCTTTGACAGGAGAACATCGAGCGGAACATCGCCAAAGAGCGGGTCCTGAGCGTAGGCCAGGCGATCGGCGAAGGCGCGCTTCTTCGCTTCGATCATGAGGTGCATCGCGTCAGCGCTGTTGTGGCCGTAACCTGCCATATCGGCGTTCTCGATGATGTTCAACTCTTCGAGGACGATATGACCCTGGCTTGGTGGCTTCGTCTCGTAGACGGTATATCCGCGATAGTCGGTTGCGATTGGCTCGTAGACCTCGCTCGTATGCCCGCCAAAATCGGAGGCGCTGAGCTGTCCGCCGGCGGCTTCGATCGCGGCACCGATCCGCTGGGCGATCTCTCCATCGTAGAAGGTTTCCGGACCACCCTTCTCAACCAGTCGCATCGTGTTTGCGAGATTTTTCTGAACCAGGAATTCGCCCGGCCCGAGCGGTTCACCATTCGGCAGAAAAACCGCCGCTGAACTTTCGTAGTTCTTGAATTCCGTTCCACCGACCCGAATCATTCGCGAACCGCTGACAGACAGCGGAAAGCCCTTGTCAGCGTAATTGATGCCGTGTGCGAACAGTTCCGAAACGCTCAAGCGGCAGTGGTTCTCGATGGCCCAGAAATAAGCGGCGACCGCGCCGGGCACGGCCATTGAGAGCGGGCCTACAAATGGCATTTTCTTGTAGCCGCGCGAGGTGAACCATTCGCGGTCGACCGAGCGTGGTCCGATGCCAGAACCATTGACGGCGGTAGCCTTTTTCTTCTTATTATCCCAATGGATCATGAAGCAGTCGCCGCCGAGGCCATTCATCGCGGGAATGACGACAGCTGTCGTGAGTGCTGCGGCAATCGCGGCATCCATCGCATTGCCGCCCTTTCGCAGGGCGTCGATACCTGCCGCGACTGCCAATGGGTGGGCGGCAGCTACCATGCCGCCATTTGCAAATACCGGGGATCTGGACTGCTGAAATGAAGCTTCGAGTGATTTGTCGGTCGTTTCCTGGGCTGCTACGGCCACGAATGGAGGTCCCTTCGTCATGAATCGATCAAGATCGTTCAGTCTACTCGAGCTTGCATGAACGTGGCGAGTACTTTCAGGCGCGTAACACTTTTACGATTGAACCGTCTGTACTGATAATGAGCCAGTGGATGACTGGACGAAGCAGAGGGGTGGAGAGACAGGGTGACGCCTGATGGCGACGGTGATCGAGAACGTATGCTGATGGAGGCGGCACGCGAAAATCCCGCCCAGTTTGCTCCCATATTCGATCGCTATATCGAACCGGTCTTTCGATTCTGTCTTTTGCGTTTATGGCATCGGGAGCAAGCTGAGGACGCAGCTAGCCAGACCTTCGTGAAGGCGCTCTCCGCCCTCGATGACTATCGCGGAGGATCGGTCCCCGCCTGGATCTTCGCCATCGCGCGGACAACGATCATCGATTTTCAACGCCGGCGGCTGATCGAGAAAACTCGCATACCCACTGTCGACGCACATGCAAGTCATCCGTCACCAGAAGCGACCCTGTTGACGGATGAGGATGTACGCTGGCTGTACGGTGCTCTCGACAGCCTCACCGACTCTCAGCGCCAGATCGTCGCACTACGTCTCGCGGGGCTCAACGGCGTTGAGATTGCCGCTGCGACTGGTCGCACTCCCGGCAGCGTGCGCGCCCTGCAATTCAGGGCCATCGCTGAGTTGAAGCGAATATACGAGCAGGAATCAAGGTGCTGGTAGGTGCGCGATGAGTGAAACATCCGATCGCTCAGCCAGACGTCTGGATGCCGCCTGGGACGCCGTTGACCGTGATGGTGACGAAACAACCGACGCCGACAACCGTCGAGTGCTGCACAGTCTGCAATCTGCAGCCCGTAGTAGCGCCCTTCGCCCGTCCGACGAGTTCGTCACAGACGTTGAGAGACCGACTTTTCAACCAGAGAAAGGACCGCGAAGCGATGATTTCAGGATTCCACCACGTCGTGCTCTTTTGCACCGACACCGAGCGTAGCCGCGATTGGTACGCCAGGGCCGGCTTCGAGTACAACCGGGGGTATGGCGGTATGCACTGGTTCAATGCCGGACCCTACGAACTCATGTTGCACCCGGCCGAGAGCGGCCCGGCAGGCAACTCGCCACACATCCACGTTGCGACCTCGAATGTTGACGCAATGTTCGAGCGAGCCCGAGCCGAGGGCCTTGAACCTATGGATCACTTGAGTCCAAACTCCGAACTTTCCGAGCCTGTGACGCGCCCATGGGGCGATCGTGAATTCGAGCTAGATGATCCTGACGGGAACAGGATCGTCATAACGCAATCATGATCTGAGCGCTTCCAATACCGCAACCGGAGCGCATGCCGCTTCGTTAATACCTTGACGTTGCAGGTACAATCCTGCGCTGAACGTGGACGCCGGAATCACCAGACAATCCCACGGGCAGGGAGTCCAGGATCAAGTGAAATTGCTTCGACGATTTGGGCCATTGTTGCTCAGTTTTCTCATGGTATTCGTGTTGGTATCGTCCGTCGCGGCGAAACAGACATCGGAAACTCATACCAGGCCAGTCAAACTGCTGCTGCAACTAAGCCCCGGGACGCAGATTGATTCCGTTTTCGACTCATACCAGGGCTACGCACTGCAAGCTGTCGACAATAGCCAGCCTCGCTTGGAGGCGGCGAGCACGAACATCATTAGCCTCAGCTACGGGGATGAGCACGCCGCAATGCGTGCCCTCGCGATCCTCAAGCACCACCCTGATGTTTTGATCGCAGAGTTCGAGCAGAGTCGTCAGCTATTTTGGGAGCCGCTGGACGAACCTGACTACGAACTTCAAAAGGAATGGGTAGATCAAGTCAATCTACCCGGTGCATGGAACCTCTCGACGGGCACCGACTCGATCGTTGTAGCGATCATTGACAGCGGCGTAAGCCCGACACATCCGGACCTGGTCGGGAAGCTCGTCGATGGCTACGACGCCGTCGGCAACGACGACGACTGGGCTGACAATAACGGGCACGGCACACACGTCGCCGGGATTATCGCCGCCAGCGGGTCGAACGGAGAAGGCACCGTCGGGGCGGCGATGGACGTGAAAATCATGCCGGTGCGCGTTCTGGACAACTCGAATTTCATCTCCACTGCCTCGATCGCTGCCGGAATTACCTGGGCGGTCGACCACGGCGCAGACGTGATCAACTTGAGCCTGGGAGCCCAGTCGCCTTCCGAGATCGAGCAGGCGGCCGTGCGTTATGCCTACGACAACAACATTCCAGTGCTTGCCGCAGCCGGTAACTTCGCTTCTCGCATCAGCTATCCGGCCAGCTATCCCGAAACCATCTCCGTCGGCGCGCTGGACAGTAACGGCAACAAAGCCAGCTTTTCGTCGGTCGTGTCTGAGGTCGATATTGCTGCTCCAGGAGTGTTGATCTATTCCCCACACTGGGCAGAAGACGTTGGTGACGGCTGGACGAATGTGCTAAACAATCAGCCCGTCTCGGGCACGTCGTTTGCGGTGGCAATCGCCTCAGGCGTCGCTGCACTCATGCGCTCGATCAATGGTGATCTCGGTCCGGAGGATGTGCGCCAATTGTTCACCTCCACTGCGGTTGACTCCGGCGAACCTGGCAATGAAGCCGGAGTTGGTGCGGGTCAGCTCGACGCCGAAGCGGCGCTGCGAGCAGTCGCCTTCGAAGCGATGTACGCAACCTGGTTCCCGGCCGATAGCCCGGTCGCAGGCGCAGCTGTCCAACGCACCTGGTTGTGGGGCCAGGATCCGCCTCCCTACTTCGCTTACGAGCCGTATCTGGAAGCACAACACGGCATCAGGCTCGTTTACTACTACGACAAAAGCCGCATGGAGATAACGAATCCCTTCGAAGATCGTGACGCAACCTGGTACATCACCAACGGCCTGCTGGTGAATGAGCTGGTTACCGGTCGCATGCAGATCGGAGACGGCGAGTTCTTTGACATGGCGCCGGCCGATGTCAACGTCGCCGGCGACCCCGACGATACGCTAGGACCGACATATGCGTCCTTCGAGGGCGTGCTCGAAGCTGAACCTGTAACCGAAGACTTGCCGATATTTCAGACGCTTTCCCGTGACGGTGTCGTCGGTTCCGACTCGCTGCTAATTAGCTACGGTGTCGTCGGATCGTATCTCGACGAAACGACTGGCCATCGAGTCGCCAATGTCTTCTGGGACTACCTGAACTCCACCGGACTGGTTGCGACGCAAAGCGGACTCCAGGACGATCAGCTTTTTGATCCCTGGTTCTTTGCTACCGGTCTTCCAATAACCGAAGCCTACTGGGCCAGAGTCAAGGTGGCGGACGCTGTGCAGGACGTGCTGATGCAGTGTTTTGAACGGCGCTGCCTGACATACACACCTGCCAATCCACCGGCATGGCGCGTCGAGATGGGCAACGTCGGTCTGCATTACTACGAGTGGCGTTACGGCGATCAAATGGAACCGCCGGTGGAGCCGCCTCCGGACCAGCCGCAACCTCCGACCAACGGCGAATTGATTTTCGAAGCTGGTTTCGAGCAACTTGGGACGGCATCCATCGACGAAGGTTCGCGTACCGTCGTCGAAGAGGGCTACCTGATCGAGGTAAATGAAGACGGATTCGAGATTGGCGCGCTCGTGCCGCAACTAACGGTCACTGACACGATCGTGCGAGGAACGGTTCGTATACTCTCCGAGGACGCAACTGGAGCGTACTGCCTCGTAACCCGTCGCCATCCAACCGATGGGGATCGCTATCAGGCCTGCGTCTGGGCGAATGGCGACGTAAGCCTCGTCTACTCGTCTGCCGCTGGAGCGGAATTGCTCGTCTTTGCCGTAGGCTATTTAGAGGCCGAGGTGCTTACTAGCGGCGTGCAGATCGGTCTACTCAGTTACGGCTCAGACTTCTGGCTGGAAATCGACGGAGAAATCATCGGCCACTCCACGCATGCAGGCTCCGGTGTCGGAAGCGTTGGATTGATGGCGGTGGGAACCGGCGTATTCCTTGCGACGGATTTCTCGGTCTACGAAGCCGTCGAGAATAATCAACCTGGGTAGGAACGGATCGTGGCTTGCGGATTGCGGTCGACATCGATGGAGTTCTGACTGGGCCGCTCGCGCCGCTGGCACGGGCGGCGAATGACCGCTTCGGGCTCGATTTCCCCGACACTGTATTTGTCGATTCTGCTGGCTACGGTGTCAGTGACGAGGTTCGCAGATGGGTCTACAGCGATGATGGCCCAGCCTCGCAGCTCCGACCCGCTACCAATGCTCAGCAATTCCTTAAAGTCTTTGCGACCTCGTCGGCGCGGCCAACGTGCATATCATCACCGCCCGGCCCGAGTCGTCAAAGGCGATGACGGAACGCTGGCTGGAACAACATGGCCTGGCTCGTTGCAACCTCGTCTTCGATCCTCACAAAGTCGATGTTGCACACTCGGCCGGAGTCATGATCGCGGTTGAGGACAGCCCTCGCCATGCCGCCGACTATGCAGCGGCAGGCATAATTCCGATTCTCCTGACGTTAGAGAATGACGCGCAACTGAGCGCCGATATTCGCCAGCTCCCGGACCTGAGCGCCGTCATGAGAGAGATCGAACAGCATCGTGTCTGATTCTTCCGAAGCAACCAACCAACTGACGATCGTCGTCAGCGACGTGATCGATGACAGCGCCCGCCATGTGCTCGCACAACAAGCTCGCATCATCGATGTCGACGGAACCGATGTTGTCGCCTTGTTCGAAGCGGTCCAGAGAGCCGACGCTCTCGTGGTACGCAGCGAGACCCAGGTCACTGCCGAGTTGATTGCCCAGGCACCGAAACTGCGCGTCGTAGCGCGTGCCGGAGTTGGCATCGACAATGTCGATGTCGACGCCGCGACCGAGGCAGGAATCATCGTCCTCAATGCTCCCGGCGCAAATCGCTACTCGGCAGGTGAGCACACGATAGCGCTGATGCTCTCCGTCGCCCGGCAACTGCCGGCGGCCAATGCCTCTATGCATGCCGGAAAATGGGAACGCAAGAGCTTCAAACTCTTCGATTTGCGTGGCAAAACGGTCGGAATAGTTGGGCTTGGTCGCGTCGGGCGCGTCGTCGCACACCGACTGAAAGCCTTCGGCTGCCACATCGTCGCCCACGACCCCTATGTCAGCGCCGAGATCTTCCGCGACGCTGAGATCGAGCGCGTGAGTTACCCGGAGCTTCTCGGGACCAGCGACATCGTCACCTACCATGTACCCTTGACGGAAGAGACTTATCACTACCTCTCGTCCGAGGCAATCGGCCAGCTCAAGCCTGGCGCGATTGTCATCAACGCGGCCCGCGGCGAGGTCGTCGACCACGAGGCACTGGCGGAGGCGCTCGACGAGGGCAGGATCGCTGGTGCGGGCGTCGATGTCTTCCCAGAAGAACCGCTGCTCTCCAGCCCTCTCTGGGGCCGCACAAACGTCGTGTTGACCCCTCACCTTGGCGGCAGCAGCAACGAAGCACTGGCCGCCGTCGGGCAGATGATCAGCCATTCTGTGCTGGCGGCTCTGCGCGGCGAGGCGGTTCCGAATGCGGTCAATCTCCCGGCCGTTCAGATCGAACCCGACGCATCCCGGAAACTCGGCCGGGCTGCCACTGCCGCCGGACATCTACTGAGCGTGCTCGAACCCAACCTCCCGGCGTCATTCGCTATGTCCGCCCGCGGAAATCTTTCGGACGAGGTCTACGAGCTCGTCTTCAGCGCCGCGCTGGCAGCCGGTCTGGACCAGTGGTCCGAGGCGCGCGTCTCGCCAGTCAATGCCCGCATGATCGCCAGCGAACTGAAGATCGAGCAGCATTTGGCCCGTTTCAATGTCCCGGATGGCGCGGATGTCGAGTTCGAGTTCGAAGTACGCAACGACGACACACACCACGTCACGATCCGCTGGTCCGGCAACGACGTCGGCATCTACGAGGTCGACCGATTCTCCCTCGGCCACCCATTGGCTGGTGATGTCTTGATAACTCACCACCGCGACGTGCCCGGCGTCGTTGGCCGCGTCGGCACGATCCTCGGCCGTCACGGCGTCAACATCGCCGGAATGCAGCTTGGACGTCACAATATCGGTGGCGAGGCGTTGATGGTCCTCAACGTCGACGACGCCATCAGCGACGAACTCCTCGACGAAATCAAAACCACCCTCGACATCGACAACGCCTACGTCGTCTCCCTGCCTGGCGGAGGCGACTAGGAGCATCCTGCGCGAGCGTTTTCCAAATCCTTCCGCTTGAATTTCTTAGCATCCAGTTGGATCATGGGAACATGTCTACAAAGAGATCTGCTTCCAGGAAGTTATCAACAAGCGTTATGGCGATGTTCATACTGATCAGCGGCTCTGTGATAGGCCTTGGCTCGCTATCTGCAGGTTCGGACACTGATGGTAGTCTCCACGATGCCAATGCCATGACGCAGCCAGAAGTCAAGCCTGCATCGCCGTTCGCACTGCTTGCACTCTGGACCGGTGCCGATGAGCGCGACAGCCGCAAGTTGCTTCAACCGGTCGATCCGGTAACCCTGGAACCGCTGGCAGGATACGAGCCCATCGAGTTCATCACCAGCGATACTGGAGGGTATCTCGAACAGGCGGTGAGTCCGGATGGAACGATGCTCATCGTCGTCGCGCATCCACCGGGAGATGGCGAATCTGGTAGCCACGTCGTTCTGAATCTGGTTGACCTCGTCGGATGGACGAATACCACGATCACAGATTGGCCTGTAGCAACCGGATACACTAACGCGGCCCAGCCGAAATTTGATGAGAACGGCCAGTCCTTCTACTGGACGATGCACGCCTCCGGTAATAGTCAGTGGTCGGTCATGCGCTACGACATCGCGAGTGCATCTCAGTCCCTGGTTTCGGTGTTGCCACGAGACTTCCTCGCGCTCGACTACCGTGTTGCGGCGGACGATCTCAAACTCTTCGCCTTCGGAACCACAGTTCACCAGGATCTCGACATACCGGGCGGCAATTCCGTCCTGGGAGATTTCAGTGCTAGCGAAGCACAGGTGCTCATCATCGACCTCGACGGCAAGGAAGAGCCGCGCACAGTGGTACTGGATGGTGTGGCGGCTGGGGCCGTGCCGGTTCAAGATGCGACACGGGACAATTTCCCGGTCGATCTCTACACGCCCGGATTGGCCTGGAGCGCTGATGGAACTCGCTTGTATGTCGCCGGAGCCTATTCGCCAACTGCTGTTGTGGTCGATCTTGACACAGGCACCGTTCAGAACCAGTTCACCTTCGATCAGGGTGCATCCTGGATCGACCGTCTGGCAGGCTGGTTGGTACAGACCGCTTCGGCAGCGGCCCGCGGCATCCTCTACGGTTTCATTGTCGAGTTGGAAGACCAGCACGCGCTGGCGGTAGCAAACACATACGAGCTGTTGACGCCGAATCGCCAGGAGCTGCTAGAGGCTGCTCAGTACCATGTCTGGCTCGTCGATACTCGAACCGGTGAGCAGCGTTGGCAGTCGAGCGTCGGCGGTGTCGTCGGCCTGGCTCGTTCGTCGGATGGACGCAATCTGGTTGTCCACAGTACCTCTGAGATCTACTTCATAGACGATCACCCGGAAAACGACAGTCATTTTCTGCGCTTGCTGGATATCCAGACGGGCCATAGAGTAGCGGAACTGGAGCTGCCCGGACGCCCTCTGCGAGGGCGAGATTCCATGATCGTCACCGACGACTACGTCTATGTTCAGGTCTCGACGGAATCCGGTCCCAAAGTCATCGTTGCAAGTGCGACGGATCTTTCGATTGTTGGTAACTGGGAACCAGGTGAGGAAGGTGCGAACATCTACCGCCTGTTTCCATTGCCCTAGCTTCCGCTCTGCTCCGCACGCTCAATCCATCACCGGAATTGCGCTAGGCTATGTTCTTTAGCGTGACTATGAAGAGGATCAAAGGACACTATGGAAAAGCGCACAGGACAGAACTGCACTGCCGTTCGGGGTATTCGCCCACAACCGAGGAGTCGTGACGCCTCAATATTCGGTGATGCCACCGGAAGGGATCCCGTCCAGCAAATTACCGGGATTCAGAGATACATCGGTAGTTTTTCCAGACATCGCCCGAGATGGGCGCACGCTTTGCCCAAGTCCTGCTTGAGATCGAGCCGGGCGGCGGCACTGACGGACAGCGCCACGATGGGCTGGAGCATTTCTTCTACCTGTTGAGTGGCGACCTGGATCTTGTGATTGACGAGACGCACCACGAACTGACACCGGGCGGATTCTGCTACGTTCCAGCTGGACACCACTACACAATCGCAAATGGCGATGAGCTATCACGACTTATCTGGATCAAACGGCCGTATGAGATGATCGATGTTCCAGTACCTGATCCCATCGTCGGTCACCGCGATACGACCGAAAAGCACCGCCCACATACGGACGGACGCTACTGGCAATATTTCCTGCCTACCGACGACATCGCATTCGATATGCACATCAACATCCTCGCGTTCGAACCGGGCAATTACTTCCCCTGCGTCGAAACGCACATCATGGAGCACGGCCTCTACATGCTTGACGGTCAGGGGCTCTATGTTCTCGCTGGCGACATCCACGAAGTCCAGGCGCACGACTTCATCTGGATGGCCGCCTACTGCCCGCAGTTCTACTTCTGCACCGGCTGGGGTGAGTCGTCCTACCTGCTCTACAAGGACGTCAACCGGGATGTCAAGTTTCGATAGACGTAGCGTGCGCGCCCAGCCACCTGTGTACCGGCAATGCGATGCATTGCCACACTTGAATGCGAGCATATACGGGCCGGGAACAAATGAGCGCATGCGTGTTGCGCACCCGGAAAAGATTGAGCGCCCATTGCAGGGCAATGCATCGCATTGCCGGTACAGAGGGCGATGGAGAGTCTACCCGGTAACCCGCTCGATCATGTCATCGTCGTAACCAAGCTCTCGTAAGATCTCTTCAGTGTGCTGGCCGAGAAGCGGTGGCGGAAGGTGGGCGCTCGGGTCAGTCTTGGACATGCTGAAGGGGAAGCCGGTCGTTGAGATCTCGCCGAGCGTCGCGTGCTCGACTTTGCGTTCGAGACCGAGATGCTGAGCCTGAGCGTCGGCGAAGACTTCCGGGACGGTCAGGATCGGCGCGCTTGGTGCGCCAGCCTCTTCGAGCATTCTGACGACTTCGGCAGTATCGAGGCTCTCGAAGCGCTTTTCGATGATCTTCTCAAGCTCGGGTAGATTCGTTATCCGGCCCTCGTTATCGACGAAGCGCGGGTCATCACGATACTCATCCAGTCCCATCACACGGGTAAATGAGTGCCAGAAGCGGTCGTTGCCGATGGCGATGTTGACGTGCCCGTCGCGGGTCGGGAAGGTCTGGTAGGGCGCGACGATTGGATGAGCGTTCCATGTCATTTCCGGGACTTCGCCGGTTGCAAAGTAGATCGCCGCCTGGAAGGTCAGCAACGCCACCTGGCCGCCGAGCATCGTCGTGTCAATGACTTGCCCCTCGCCGGTGCGCTCGCGGTGGAAGAGCGCCGAGACGACGGCGTAGGCGGCCCACATACCTGCCGCGATGTCTGCTATCGGGACGCCCATCTTCGTCGGCTGGCCCGGCGGACCGGTGACGCTCATCATGCCGCTCATGCCCTGGATGATCAGATCGTAAGCGGTGCGGTCGTGGCCCGGTCCGGTCTGGCCGAAACCGGAGATCGAGCAATAGACCAGATCCGGTTTGCGAGCCATGACCGTTTCGGCGTCGAAGCCGAGGCGTCCCATTGTGCCCGGCGAGAAGTTCTCGACCAGCACATCGGCGCTCTCGATCAGCTTCCAGAGCACCTCCTGGCCCTCGTCCGATTTCAGATCGAGGGAGATCGAGCGCTTGTTGCGGTTGACCGAAAGAAAATAGCCGGACTCGCGCGGCGCGCCCTCCTGCTCGACCCACGGCGGCCCCCAGGCGCGGGTATCATCGCCAGCGCCGGGACGCTCGATCTTGATGACGTCAGCGCCCATATCACCGAGCATTAACGTTGCGTAGGGACCTGCCATGACCCGCGTTAGATCGACGACCCTGATGCCCTTCAGTGGTCCAGTCGGCTCGCTCATGCAGTCTCCTTATCGCCAAGCGCCTGCCAGATCGTCCGAGAGATCTCGACGATCGCTCGTCCGGCGGCATCTTCGTCCTGTAGCTGCTTCGAGAATATGGAAATGACGTAGGGCTTCTCCGAGTAGACGATGCCGGCATCGTTACGAACACCGCGTAACGAGCCGGTCTTATGGGCAATATCGATGCCCTCTGGCACCCCGGCCGGGATGCGGGAATTCAACGTCTGACGCTTCATCGTGTCCAGCACACCCTCGCGCGCCGTCTCGCTCAGCCCAACGCCCTGTTCGATCAGTTCGCAGAGCTGTGACATCTGGTCCGGCGGGGTCAGGTCGTTGCCCGAGCCTTCGCTGTCATCCCAGCCGAGGCCGTTGCGGTCATACTCTCCGGCACGAGCGCGCTTTCTGAACATCTCGTAGGTGTGATCGGGATTGGAGACATCCATTCCAACAATGGAGTAGAGCAATTCGCGGCAGGTCAGCGGCACACGGATACGGGAAAGCCCCAGTTCGTCCAGGTCCGCGTGCAAGCGCTCGACGCCGACGTACTGGTGGAGGATGTCAGTGGCCTGATTGTCGGAGACAATCGTCATCAACATCGCCAGATCATAAATCGTCGGATTGAGCCCAACGCGCAGGTGCTGGAGAACGCCGGAGCCCGGCACGCGATGTGCGTCGGTGATCTCGATACGCTGGTCCAGATCTGTTTCCCCCTCGTCCACCATCCTGTACAGAGAGTAAAGGATTGGAATCTTGAAGGTACTGGCAGTGGGGTACAGGACATCGGCATTAACCCGGATACCATGCTCGCCTGAACCAACGGGCCAGGCTGCAACGCCCATGCTGCCATCGACCCCAGCGATGATCTTGGCTACTTTCAATTGTGCTTCGACGGCATCCATCAGAATCGCTTCCATTCTCTTGGTAAACCTTGACGGTTCTAGATTTCCGCGAATTAGCGTAGCGTATAATGCCAATGGGTAGAGAAAACTCTGTCCACATATTGCTGTATTCAGCGATGAACCTTGCAATCGCTTTCTGGTGAAAGCTGGGAAGCAAGAATCCGCGGAATGGGTGCGAAGATGCGTCGTCGAAGACGGCGTCCTAGCAATCAGGCCGCATCCGAACATGAATCGCCGAGCGGCGAAATTCGCTATCGGCAGGAACAACCGGAAGACGAAGTCGTATTCGGTTGTGTTGCACTCGGCAAAATTCGGTACCGCATTCGTGATCCTCGCGCACGCGTTCCAATGCGATGTGCCTTGGGATTCGCATTGCGAACCGATGATGACGTTTGTAAGTGCCTCGCTGTCACTGGACCTTCGGAGTGTTGGAAGGAGCTTGATGGGGTCTTCGTCGTGAAACACGATGAAGTTCCCGAAAGCACAAAAGCCGAAAGATCGGCGGAAGCCGCCGACTAATACTCCCGAACTTGTCAGTTTCAGTGCACTTTTGGATGTGGCACTGACTCGCATGACGCTTGAAGGGCCTGACGACGTAGAGTCGTCAGGCCTTCTTTGATACGAACCGATGAGCCTCGCGAAAGATCCCCCACTCCAAGTGACCCAATGCCTGCGACGGTCGGACCAGATCGCGATGACCTCCGAAGGCAAGCAGCCGGCCAAGACCAACTGCCACCCTATTGCAGCGTGTGAACCGATTCGCGAAAAAAACTCCGGCAATGCTCAGCCTGCTCTACAATCTTCAAGCTCTGTATAAGACGTATGGACACGAATAATCCGAGGAGGAGTGGCGAATGCCAGAACGAGCAAGTGGCTCAGAACCAGATGTAGCGATCGAATTTTCACAATCTTCGCTTGCAGATCTTGATGTCGACTCAATCGTCGTAGTAGTCCCTGGAGAGGGACAGGCGTGGAATGCAGGCGCACAATCGGCGGATGATGAATTAGGTGGCTCGTTGAAGACGGCGCTAGCGGACGCCAATTTCAGCGGCAAGGCCGGTTCGACCTTTACTCTCCCAACGCCTGGCCAGCTGAAAGCCAAGCGCGTCATCGCCACCGGCCTGGCCGCTGAGGGTGCGAGCGATGACGACGTGCGACAAGCATTTGGTGCGGCAGCGATGGCCGCAAAGAGCGCCAAGAGCAAGGCCGTCGCCTGCGTCGTGCCGGAAGGTGACGGACAGACCGCGCTCTACCGAGCCGCGACTGAAGGCTTTCTCCTGGGTCTCTATGGCTTCCAGACCTACCGCTCCGGAGATGACAAAGGCAACGTCGAACGATTGATCTTTGTGGGGGAAGAGACGGCGGAAGCCAGCGAAGGTGTGCGCATCGGCCAGGCGATGGCAGCCGGTATCTATCTCGCCCGCGACATGGTCTTCGAACCAGGCAACACGATCTATCCCGAGTCGCTCGCCGAAGTCGCCCGCGAAACAGCCCGTCACGTTGAACTTGAGTATGAAGTCTTCGACGAGAAACAACTGGCGTCGATGGGCGCCGGGGCAATTGTCGCCGTCGGCAAGGGCAGCGAGCACCTCCCACGTCTGGTCCGCATGACCTACACGCCCATCCGGCGAGTCAAAGGCGACCGTGGCACTGGTCGGCAAAGGCATCACCTTCGACACCGGCGGTATGAGCCTCAAGACCGGCGCCGGGATGGTCCCAATGAAGACCGATATGGCCGGATCGGCTGCCGTCCTGGGCGCAATGCGTGCCGCCGCAGAGCTGGATCTACCAATCACCATCCACGGCATCATCGCCGCCGCAGAGAACATGCCCAGCGACACGGCATACAGACCCAGCGACGTCTTAAAAGCGATGAATGGCAAGACCATCGAAGTGATCTCCACCGACGCTGAGGGCCGCCTGGTGCTAGCTGATGCGTTGGTCTACGCCGCCGGTCTCGGATCCGAGATCATGATCGATCTGGCAACGCTCACTGGCGCGAAAGTCGTCGCACTGGGCGAGGAAAGCGTGGCCGTCTTCAGCAATGACGATGATCTGGCGAAGGACATTGTCGATGCAGCAGGCGAGGCCGGAGAACTCTTCTGGCACATGCCGCTCTGGGATTCGCTCCGATCTCAACTCGACAGCGAGATCGCGGATATGAAGAACACCGGTGGACGTGGTGGCGGCTCGATTACGGCAGCCCTCTTCCTCTCTGAATTTGCAGAAGGCAAGCGCTGGGCGCACCTTGATATCGCAGGTGCGGCCTGGACCGGTTCTTCGACCGGCTATACGCCAAAGGGCGCAACCGGCGTCGCAGTCCGGACGCTCGTAACCTATCTGGAACGCCTGGCGGCGAACTAGAGCGTAGCGACACTTGTCGAGGGCTAGATTATAATGAATGCAACTATATGTTCTCACATCCTGCAGGGAGGAATACACGATGGCCGTTGATACAGCCAGCGAACTTCACAAGGTTCAGCTGCTAATCGCCGGAAAACTTGTCGATGCAGCTGAAGGCGAAACCTTCGAGTCGATCAACCCAGCGACGGGCAAGGTCTGGGCCTCGATTGCGAAGGCCAGCAACGAAGATGTCGATCGCGCGGTAGCCGCCGCCCGCAAAGCGTTTGATGAAGGCCCCTGGCCCGGCATGCAGCCCTTCGCACGAGGTCGGGTTCTCGCCAAGATGGCCGACCTGATGCGCGAGCGCGCCGACGAATTGGGTGCACTCGAGGCGAAAGACACAGGCAAGCCGCTTGCGCGCGCCCGTGGAGAGATCCTGGCCAGCGCCATGGTCTTCGACTATTACGCTGGCGCCGGCGACAAATTCTATGGGGAGACGATTCCATTTGGAGATAGCGCGCTCAGCTTCACGCTACGCGAACCGCTAGGCGTCTGCGCTCAGATCGTGCCCTGGAATTTCCCGTTCATGATGGCCGCCTGGAAGGTCGCCCCGGCGCTCGCTTCGGGCTGCACGATAATTCTCAAACCGGCTTCCAACACTCCGGTGACAGCACAGATTCTCGGCGAGATCGCCTACGACGCAGGCGTTCCAGAGGGCGTCGTCAACGTCCTGCCCGGCCCCGGCGGTCAGATCGGTGAATACCTCGCCTCGCACCCATTGATCGACAAAGTCGCCTTCACCGGCGAGACGGCAACAGGCTCGAAGATCCTCAGAGCCAGCGCCGACACCATCAAGAAAGTGTCGTTGGAACTGGGCGGCAAGAGCCCGAACATCGTCTTCGCAGACGCCGATTTGGAGAAAGCCGCAGCAGCGGCCGTTGGCGGCGCGTTCGGCAACAGTGGCCAGGTATGCACGGCTCGCACTCGGCTCTTCCTCGACAAAGGCCAGTACGACAACTTCATGAACCTGATCGTCGATCAGACCGAAAGCTTCAAGGTCGGCGATCCGTTTGCGGAAGACACCCTGATGGGTCCAGTCATCTCCGACGCCCAGTGGGAGCGGGTCAACGCCTACGTCGAAATTGGTCGCAATGAGGGCGCGGAAGTCGTCTATGGCGGCTCACGACCGTCAGCGATGAATGATGGCTACTTCTATCAGCCGACGATCTTCGCCCAGGCATCCAACGACATGCGCATCGCACGCGAAGAAATCTTCGGCCCGGTCCTGACGGTCATTCCCTTCGACGATGTCGAGGATGTCATCCGCATGGCCAATCAGAATGACTATGGCCTGGCGGGATCCGTCTGGTCGCGCGACATCAACAAGGCCCTGAAAGTAGCTAAGGGTGTGCGCACCGGCATGATGAGCGTCAACGGCAGCGGCAGTGCAGGCGTCTTCGGTCCCTTCGGTGGCTACAAGAAGAGCGGCATCGGCCGCGAGCTCGGTATGCACGGCATGGAACTCTATACCCAGGTCAAGAGCATCCACATCGACCTGAGCTAGGCTCCTATCCGCTTGCCAAATACAAGAGAGCCCGCGAGAACGTGTCGCGGGCTCTCTTGTTGCCCAACTCGTCCAGGCTCCCAAATCCAGCGACTGAGTGGGCTGTCGCTCATTGTTTTACGATGCGATGACTTCAGAACGGCCCTATAGTGGTCCCTTCGACACCACGGAGTTACTCCAGCGTATTCGGAGCGAACCCGGTATCAAATTGGATTCTCGTGCGGCTCAGGGGCTGATGAATCTCGTCGATCGCACCAACCTCGATCTCGTCTCGAAGCAGTTGAAAAGTTAACGCTCGCAGCAGCATGATTCGCAGATTCGCTGCCATCCCGTAAATTTCTGTCATACTTTCGGTTGCACCGAGTTGTGTGCCGATGGGACAGGAGTTGCGGATGTTTCAGGATTACGAAAAACGAGCGGCCGATCTGATTAACGACGTACTGGAGGATCTGGGCTACGAGCGTCAGGAACTCCAGCTCCGGCCGATTCCATTCTCCGGCTCATGGGGCACATCTCTGGCCTCGTTCCCGCTTGCCAGTGACATTGTCTCCAAAGATCATGCCGAGGAGTTTGAAGGCCTATCCAAGAAGGAAGCGCGCAAGCGTCAACAGAGTCTCGTGCGCGAAAAGTCCGTCGAACTCGCTGACGCCATCGCCGCTCGATTGAATGAAAGCATCATCGGTACGAACGGCGCTTCGGCGATCAGCCATGCAGAGTCAGTCAATGGCTATGTCAACCTCTTCTTCGACACTTCGACAGTCGCCTGGGACGTTCTCCATTCCGCCATCGAGGAGGGCCGAGACTTTGGCCGGGGGCCACAGCGCACCGACAGAGTCATGGTCGAATTTTCCCAGCCCAATACCCACAAAGCGTTTCATATCGGCCATACCCGCAACGCCGCGCTCGGCAATGCGCTCGCCAATATCACCGAGTTCGCTGGTTTCGAAACGATTCGTGCAAACTACTGGGGCGACATCGGCATGCACGTCATTCAGTGTCTCTGGTGCTACCAGTCGTTCCACAAAGATCGGCGTATCACTCGCAAGAAGCGCGGCCAGAGACTCGGCGAGTTCTACACCGAGGCTGTGCAACGACTGAACTATCGCAAAGATGTGCTCGAACTTCTGCATGAGCTATCTGAAGACGACGCACTCTTCGTTGAAAAGATCGACGCACTCGTCACCGAGATGTACCACGAGGACAAGGTCGGTGGCGAAGACGTTGCCTACCTGCTGGGACAAATCGCCAATCACCGCACGATTGATGAAGACAAGCTCTTCGAGCCGATGAGCGTCACAGCTCTGTTGAAGTACGTCGGCCCGCAGTTGAAAGAAGAGCTCGCGTTTGTGCGAGAGTATGGTCCACAGGAAGCGCCGCCGCCGACCTCACGGACTGCGAATGTGCGCTATCCCGCCGCCGGTTGTGACCATCGAAAATACTACCGAACGCATCGCACGCTGGAGACGCTTGAACGCCACGCCTGAATGGTGGCCGGAGGTGCCAGATTGGCAGCAGCAAATCAAAGACCTCTTCCAGGCCTGGGAACGCAAGGACGAAGAACTGGTCCAGCTCTGGAAAGAAACGCGCGAATGGAGCATCGAGGAATTCCATCGCATCTACGAAGAACTAGGCATTCGCTTTGACGTCGAATTCTCCGAAAGTGAAGTCGAAGAAGACGGTCGGAAGATCGTCTACGATCTGGTCGACCGGGGTATCGCTGAAATGAGCGACGGCATGCCCGTCGTCGACATCGACAAAGCCTTCGGGCTTGAAGACAAGTACCGCACACTTCCACTCCTGCGCTCGGACGGGACAACCCTCTACTCCACGAAGGATCTGGAACTCACCCGGCGCAAATTCGAGGACTATGAAATCGATCGCTCAGTCTGGGTCGTTGATAGTCGCCAGAATTTCTATCTTCAGCAGATCTTCAAGATCATGGAGCTATGGGGCTTCGAGCAAGCCGACAAGTGTTTCCACCTGGGCTACGAATTCGTCACCCTCCCGGAGGGTGCGATGAGTAGCCGCCGTGGTACGACATTCTTTACGAAGACGCGATGAAGGCGATGCACAAACGCGCCCTCGAAATCATTGACGAAAAGAACCCGGATGGCCGCTTGAACGAAGCAGAGAAGGAGGTAATCGCCAGCCAGGTGGCAGTTGGCAGTATTCTCTATCTGATGCTCTCACGCGATAACAGCACAATTATCGAATTCAACATGGAAGAAGCGCTCTCCTTCCAGGGACATGCAGCGCCATATATTCAGTACGCTCATGCACGGGCCTGCCGCCTCCTCGAACGCGCCGGAGAGTTCCCCGATGGACCTGTTGAATTTGTCGATCTGCAACCACAGGAGATCGACCTGATCCAGAAGATCGCTGAGTTCCCCGAAGAAGTCGACCAGGCGGCGCGGGAGTACCGTCCGCTCGTGATTGCCGACTATGTCTTCGAGCTAGCACGCCTCTTCAACGATTTCTACGCCGATTTCGATGCTCGTCCGATTCTCACGGCCGAGGAACCAGCGCGGGCAATGCGCTTAACCCTCGTCGCAGCCGCTAGACAGACTTTGGCGAACGGCCTGGCGCTCTTGAGTGTTCCCGCACCGAATGTAATGTGAGACCGCGCCTGGCAGCGATGTAGCTGCCAGGCAATCGTCAAGATCGTTCAGACGGATTGCTGAACTTCGACACATAGTCGTGCAGCAGCCCGACGTGAGAATCCTCAACAAGGATCTCAAGCCTGTCCCCTGCAATGAGTTCGGTCGCTCCGCCAGGTATCGTCACGACGCCGTCGCGTTCGATCGCGATAATGAGTGCGCGACCGGGTAGAGACAATTCGTGGAGCCGCCGGCCAATAAGTGGACCCTCAGAGGGAATTCTGAATTCCACGATCTGGGTGCCTCGTATCATCTGGAGCGGAACGGGCTTACCGTTGACCGATTGCAGGCGATCGAGCGCCGCCGAACTATATGCCCGGACGATGTCGCTACGGCGTAGTAGGCCAACCGCGTGAAGAGGGTCACCCCTGCGAACAATCGGCAATTGCCCGATGTCGCGATTGCTCATGCGTTGAACCGCCCGGCCCAGTGGCGCGTCGTCGTATTCCGTAATCACCGGTCGAGTTGCAATTTCATCAACTGACGTCCCCGCTTGATTCTCCAGCAATGCCTCTTCCAGATCCGACAACGTCAGAAGCGCATAGATTCGCTCCTTATCGTCCAATACGATGAAAGCGCGCGTGTCAATGAGATCAAAGCGCTGTGCGGCTTCCGCGAGCGATGTCGTCGCCGGCATCGTTGGAACGACAGTCGACATTGCCCGCCGGACTGGTACCTGACGCAACAAATCGGTATGTTGCGTGCGATCCAGTTCAACGCCACGCCGGCGCAATTTCAAGGTATAGATTGTGTCTTTACTCAGAGACTCGGATACAAATGTACTGATGACAACGGCGCCCATGAGCGGCAAGAATAATGCGGTAATCGCCAGAAAGTTCAAAGAGAATAATAACTGCTGTTATTGGAGCTCTAGCGGCCCCGGCAAAGAGAGCAGCCATCCCAACGAGACCGTAGGCGCCGGCCGGTCCGATTTCAATCGGCAGTAACTGCTGAGCGCCGCTACCAAACGCGGTACCGAGCATACAACCGATGAACAGAGAAGGCGCGAAGACTCCGCCAGATCCTCCAGACCCGATCGTAAGTGAAACAGCCACAACCTTAAGCAGTAACACCGCGATGAGAAAAAGCAGCGTGTAGTGACCGGTGAGCGCGGATTCGATAGGACCGTAGCCAACGCCGAGAATCTCCGGCATGAAGAAAGCCAGACTACCTAGCATCAGACCACCGGGAACCGGCTTGAGATACTCGCGCATGGGAACTCTGTCGAACACATCCTCGAACCAGTAGAGTGTGCGGGTGAAGAACACGCCACCGATTCCTGCGCAGATTGCCAACAAGGCGAACAACAATAGTTCGACAGGAGAAACTATTCGATACTCCGGTACGATGAACGCTGGAATATCGCCAAAAAAGGTGCGGCCGATGACGGATGCGGCAACGCTTGCGAGCACCACCGTACCGAATGCACGTGTTGAAAACTCGCCCAGAATGACCTCGAGCGCGAAAAAGACACCGGCAATCGGCGCGTTAAACGTTGCCGCTATGCCGCCTGCCGCGCCACATGCGACGAGAGTTCGGTTTCTTTCCGCCGAAGCTTTCGTTACCTGACCAAGAGCCGAACCCAGCGCCGAACCAATTTGGACGATCGGTCCTTCACGTCCAACCGATCCGCCTGAGCCAATACAGAGTGCGGAGGCGAGCGATTTCACAACTGCCACGCGTGGTCGGATGCGACCGCCTTCCTCCGCGACAGCGAGCATGACTTCAGGTACGCCGTGGCCCTTGGCTTCACGGGCAAAAAGGTAGATCAGCGGCCCGAAAATCAGGCCACCCAATGCTGGTATTACGATAATCGCACCAGAACCGAGAAACCGAGAGATAAGTGTTTGGAGCTCATCGAAGAAGAACCAGTGGAAGCCTTGAATGAGATATCGAAATACGACAGCGCCGAAACCCGCGCTAATTCCTACGAGTAGACCGCTGGCAATCAGAATATGGGTCTCGGAAGGCGTCATGCGCTGCAACCACGTGTTTAGCTGATCTACAATCGATTGTTGTCGCGTCCGCAATTGATGCTGATCGGTGCTCATCGAAATACCTATCCAAAAGTTTCCAGGGCAAGAGGTGTTGAGTCACTTGCCTCCATTTGGCCACGACTCGGGTGCGTCAAGGGTGAATATTTCGATCGAATTCAGGGCCAGTACAGGGCGATACGGGGTGGATGTCTAGAAAAAGCGTGGCGTTTGTCTCGTCGTCCGCGCGACTCGGTTACGATGGACGTGTCGGGGCTCCAAACGTAATTGATCAACATGCCAGGTGGCACCCGACAGGCGAGCATCCACTGCCTCCAATTCTAGCAGTACTGGTGTGAACTCCGAAGGGCGCTACCTTGTCGCTGCGACGCTGGTTTGATCACTACAAAGCGCTGTTTGAACCGAAGTTCGGCAGCGGCCGCTCCGTACACCGCTCGCAGTCCTTGCGATGGGTGCTGATCGCGCTTGGGATCGGAGCAGTCGCCGGGATTGGCGCAATCGTTTTTGATCTCACTATCGATCTTGTCAGCGTCCTGGCACTGCATGACCTGGCTAATACAACCCCACCTGCCCCCAGCGGAGACGGAGAAACGGAGATTCGTTCGATCGTCAGTTCGGTCGGACATCCTCTCTTGCTACCGTTTATTGTGGCAGTCGGTGGGTTCCTCAGCTGTCTGCTGGTTCAGAAACTCGCCTACGAAACAACGGGCGGTGGCAACGACAGCGTAATTGGCGCATATCACTACGAAGGCGGCCAGATACGAAGTCGCGTTCCATTTGTAAAACTCATCGCTTCGGCCATCACCATAGGAACTGGAGGCAGCGCTGGACGTGAAGGTCCCGCCGCGCAGATCTCGGCCGGATTTGGAAGTCTCATCGCTAGAGGGCTGCGCCTTTCCACTAGTGAACGCCGTATGTGTGTGTTGATCGGAATGGGTGCGGGGATCGGGGCTATCTTTCGAGCTCCATTGGGCGGAGCAGTGCTTGCAAACGAAATGCTTTACCGCGACGACATTGAATCAGATGCCCTGATCCCGTCGCTCGTCGCGTCTATCGCTAGCTATACGGTATTTGGATCGTACGCTGGTTGGGAGCCGCTTTTCGGAGCTCAAACTCACGTCGTATTCGACCATCCGGCGCAGCTACTGAATTTCGCTGCCATCGGAGTGATTGCCGGCCTGATCGGCCTGTTGTTTATCAACACCTTCGGCTATATGGAGCACCATTTCAAGCGCATTCCATTTTCTCTTCCAGTGCGTGGAGCGATCGCAGGCTTTGCAGTAGGTATCATTGGCGTTCTCGTGCCACAGACACTAGAGACTGGTTACGGCTGGGTCCAGATTGCTATCGATGACGGTTTGGCCGACATCGCGTTGTGGCTTGTAATGCTCCTCCCTCTGCTGAAGATCCTTTCCACGAGCCTGACGGTAGGATCGGGTCAGTCCGGAGGATTGTTTGGACCCGCAGTATTCATCGGAGCGATGATCGGTGTCGGCTACTGGCGCGCGTTTCACGAAACGTTTCCGGGCATGCCTGCCGAGCCGGCAAGCTTGACAATCATTGCGATGATCGCCCATCTTGGCGCGACTTCGCACGTCCCACTGGCCGCAATGTTGATGGTCGCTGAAATGACCCGCAATTTGTCGCTGCTCGCGCCAGCGATGATCGCCATCGGCATCGCCAGTATGATCGTTGGACCAGGGACGTTGTTTCGGAGCCAGCTACCCGCCAAATCCGATTCACCTGTTCACCAGCATCGTTACGCCTTCCCGCTGCTTTCGACGCTCATCGCAGGCGAAGCGATGAAGAAAGCCGCGCTCACCCTTCGGCCCGGTCTATCGATAGAAGAGGCGGAAGGACTCCTCCATGAGGCGGCACTGACTGGCGCGCCGGTTGTCAACGAGAATTCGGAGCTGATCGGAGTACTCACGGCAACCGATATCGGTTCGCTCCCGGAGCATCGAACGTCGCTCGACCTATGTCATTGATCTGATGAGTACGCCCCGAACTCGCTTCGAACGTAAGGCAGCGCTGGACGACATCTTCGATGCCATGGCAACGGATAATCTTGGCTGGATCCCAATCACTGAATCGACTGGAGGGGGTCGAGAGCGACTCCTGGGAATTGTGACGCTGCAATCGGTCCTCTCCGCTTATCGGCTGGCACTACGTCGCAAGGTGCGAAGAACCGATGCCATGATGGTCGGGAGCACACTGTTGGAAGTTGAAGTAACGGCAAATTCTCCGCTATGTGCAAGGGCCGTTCGAGACCTGCAGCTACCGGAAGATGCGTTGCTTGTCAGCTACACTCGCGGCGAAGTCGTCCGTTTCCCTCATGGGGAGACGATCTTTGAACCAGGTGACCGCGTCGGCGTGGTGACGAGCATCGCAGCCGAAGACCGCATACGCCGCTATTTCGAAGATGAGCTTTTCGTCGAGCGTATCTGAACCGGCTAGTCAGGCAAGGCCGCGATGCGACCGACGATCTGCGCCCGGTTCCCTGCTGGATCATTGAAAAACGCAAGCTTGTCCCCGGCTGGATTTGTCGTGTCCACGTCGAAGGAGACACCGGACTCGAGGAGCCGGGCCCGCAGAGCATCATATTCGGCAACTGGAACCGCAAACGCCAGGTGCGAAGGATGGCTCATGGCCGGACCATCGGCGACGTAGACTTCCAGCCTGCCACCGCTTCCGTCCGAAATGAAATTAATGCGCGGCGGTCCCTCGAGTTCGCGAATCACCGACCAGCCCATGTTGTCGCAATAGAAACTCACCACTTCGTCAAAGTTCTCAGTTGTTGCTGGAATTCCGACGTGTTCGAGTCGTACGCTAGCCATTGAATTCCTCTTCTCATTCGACCAAATCTAAAAGCGCCCCGATATGTGCGCGTTGGTGCCGGTTTAGAAGCAGACCGTCACCCTTTTCCGAGCCCAGGCATGATAGCATCCTCGGCGGCGCTGGAAGATATAGAGTGGGGTGCCAGCTGGAAACAGTAGACGTCCGAATGCACAACGTCGCGTGAACACGCGCCGAGCACTCCTGCTCTCCGTTTACGTGCCATCCGCCTTGCTCGCATTTAGCGATGGCCTTCTTCTGCCCACGCTGCCGCTCTACGCCCTCCAATTCGACGTCAGCTATGCTGTTGCGGCGCTGGTCATAGCGGCTTCAGGCATCGGCACGATGTTTGCGGACATCCCGGCGGGAATGGCCCTCGGTCGCTTCGGATTGAAACGAACAATGCTCGCCGGGACTGCCATCGTTGCAATTGCGCTCTTCGCTCTCGGCTATTCCTCATTCCTCCCGCTACTGATCTTTTACCGTCTGGCAGATGGAGTCGGGCGCTCCATGTGGGCTATCTCCAGAGTCTCCTATATCACCGAAGCAATTGATCCCTTGGAGCGGGGCCGGGCCATATCGGTCTTCGGAGGTCTAATCGCATTGGATCATTTGCCGGTCCGGTATCCGGTGGGCTCATCGCAGACTCATTTGGATTGCGATCGGCGTTCTTTCTGGCCGGTGGGTTTGCTGTCGCCGCTTTGATCGTTTCTCTCATGTTCGTTGATTCGACCGAAGTTGAGGTGGCATCGAGCCATCGCGCACGCTGGTCGATGGTACGTGATCTCCTGCGAGTAAATTGGCGAGACCTGAGCGCTGCGTCGGTCGCGCAGCTCGCGGGTCAAATGATTCGCGCCGGGCGTCAGGCAATTATTCCCTTCTACGCCCAGTCTGTTCTCGGGCTGAGCGCAACCCAGATCGGAACAATCCAGTCTGCGTCGTCGATGATCGACATGTCCCTCTTTTTTCCGGCAGGTTATATCATGGATCGTTTTGGACGAAAGTTCACGTCGGTTCCTTCGTTCGCTATTATGTCCATTGGCATGGCGTTCATCCCCTTTACCGCTGGCTTCATTTCGCTGCTACTAGTCTCGCTCATCATCGGATTTGGTAATGGCCTTGGAAGCGGCGCGATGATGACACTTGGCACAGACCTGGCACCGCGCGGGGCGGTTGGCGAGTTCATGGGACTATGGAGATTCGTGGGCGATTCAGGAAGGGCAGGTGGACCCATTGTGGTCGGTTCACTTGCTGACTCAACCGGATTTACGGGAACCGCGTTCATCCTCACGGGGATAGGACTTGCGTCGTCCGCGACGCTTCTATTCTTGGTCAGGGAAACGCGCCACATTCCGGCCGTGTTACGTTCCGGACCTGAACCGTAGGGCTAGGTTCCGTCGCGATCCCAGAGCCGAGTGCCGGAAGCTGACGATACCAACACTCGATCGGTGATTGTTGAGATGGCAATACCAGTAACTTCGACGTCGTCACCAACTCTTGTCCATGTCTCTCCAGCATCGAGGCTGAGAAATGCGCCATGGGTGCCGCCGATCCAGATGCGATCCCGATCTGCGGGATCGATCCGGACCACTTCAAAGCGCCGGAAGGGATTCATCTCTTCTTCGGGTATAGGCTCGAACAATGGATCGACAGAGAAGGTCGCATCCTCAAGGCCGTTGCGGCTCCAACTCCAGGTTTCGCCGCCGTCGTCGCTCACACCAACCAGGTGGGCGTGTGCAATGACGATACGGCCATCAGCCCAATCGATTGCGGCATCACCCCAATACTGGGTCAGAGCGCCAACGAACAGGGGCCGGGCTGGATCAGTCGTGTCAAGTAGAAAGAGCCGGCCGGTTCCGCCTTCTGTAGCCGCTACCACAATGACTTGCGCCATCGGGATACTTCGATCGGTCGCAATCGCGAAAATTTCCTCGCCAATGAGATCGGGGTTCAGATCCCAGGTCATGCCGCCATCGGTCGATACGATCAATCCGCAATTCGAGCCATAGACATAGGCTGCGTTCGGAACTTCGTAGGCGAGGAAAGGCTCGATGTCAACGTTGTTGGTAATCGTCTCCCAGGTACGCCCGGCATCGGTTGAGCGCCGAAAGTCGTGAAACGAGAATCCACGCCCGCATCCACCGCGATCGCCGCTATACAGGACATTCTGCTCGTTGAGCGCGACAACGACCGGACCGACGTCGCCGTCACCGGCCTCAGACCATGCACGACCGCCGTCATTGGTGCGCCAGAGTTTACCTCCAGCCCGGGCGAACATCGTTCGACTGGAGTCATCGCCGGCAACGATCATCGTGACCGCTTCGCCCTCGATCTTTAATTCAGCGCCGCTCCTGGGCAAGGGTTCATTGGTGGCGGTCGGTGCGGCAGTTGCCCCGGTACGTGTCGAGATAGATGCTGGATCAGTAGCGGTCGGCGTCTCTTGCTCTGGACTCGGCAGTGGGTCCGCATTCGATTCCGTCTGGGTGGGCGTCGCTGACGGTGCAGCTGTTGCAGTGGCAGTGACCGTTGGCTTTCTGAGCTCAGCTGTTGCAGTCGGTTCATCTCCATCATTCAACGAGCTGCTGCAGCCGGCGACAAATGCGAGCAATGCGAAAGAAACAACAGTTAGCAGGATCCGATGAGTCAACGTATCAATCCGTCCGAGATTTCAGGCCACCGAGCCAATTTCGTCACGCTCGTTGGATCGTCAGTAGAGCTATCGGTGTAGGGTAGCCCCATCAGCATATCAAGCATGCGTTCGCTGTCATGCCAGCTCCGATCCAAGCCTAACGCTCTGAAACGAAGCTTGCCAGAGAAAACAGACGCTCGCACGAATGGGTTCGTGCGAGCGTCTGGCCAAACTTTGCCGTAGGAGCTAGTTCGGCAAATTGATGACTGTCTGAACATTGAGCGACGCATTATACGTATAGCCGCCCAAGTTTATGTTGTCGATTGTAAACGTGTGGCTTCCAGTTCCGACCGGCGACTGGTAGAAGTACGTGTAGCCGCCCCCACCTGTCGTCGCGCTAACTTGTCTCGTCTGGCCGCTCGCCGCAGTTAGTGTTCCGGTTATGACGGCCCCTGACTTGGCGAGGTGATCACTGCTGTCGATCCATACGTAGATAAGCCAGTTGTTTCCGTACTTTTGCGTGTATGTCCGGGAGACGAAGACATCCAGACCTCCCGGCGGAGTCGGTTGGGTGACGTTGACCGAGGTGGATTTGCTGTTGTTACCTGCGTTCGAATCGCTGGCCAGTTCGACGGCCGCGCTGAAGCTGTGGTTGCCCAGCACCGTCGGGCTCCACTGGAAGGCAACGGATTGGGAAGCTCCTGAGGCGAGCGTCACCGATTGGGTTGTATTGACGCCGGCAGTTCCACTTGACAGGCGTACGGTGATCGTGGCGCTGCCGGTTCCGTTATTGCGCACATTCGCGGTGAATGTGACAGCCGGCCCATTCTGCTCGACGCTACTCGTCGAACGAGTTAGCGTCACCACCTCAGCATCAATTACTGTGGTCGATGTCACATTGACTGTCTGGCTCGTGCGCTGATTATTACTGCTGTTTGAATCGCCAGACAAATTGGTCGAGACGGTGAACGTGTGGTTGCCAACGACACTTGCAGGCCAGGTGAAAGTTACCTGCTGGGTGCTACCGGCGCCAACCGACACGCTCTGCGAGCTGTTGTAGCCATTCGGTCCGCTGATGCTCACTGGTATCGATGCGGAATTGTCGCCGTTGTTGCCGATCACCGCGGTAATCGTCACGTTGCCGCCGTTGAGCGCAATCGTCGTAGGGCTCGCGTTCACGCTGTTGACGCTGGCGTCTATCGTCGGCGCGCTCCCTCCACCGACATCCACGCTGCCCGGATTGCCAACATTCTGACTCGAAACGTATTGCTTACCCGACTTATAGACATAGTAGACCTGGAACCGGTGAACTCCAGTGAGTGTCGTCGTCCAATTCAACGTAAGCTGACCAGCGCTATTCGCATAGCCATAGGCAGATTTGGATTGATTCAGTGAATTAGACCAGTAGCCGTAGATGTAAGCACCCGCGCCAGCGCTTGTATCGGGGCCCATCGAGATGACAGCCTGCAGATTGTAACCATTGCCATTTGGCGTCGCCGTCATGGCGATGCCGCTGACGAAGATCGTATTGCCCGTCGAGGTGCTCGATACGGTGACACTATTGGTCGTCTTGCTGTTGTTACCAGCATTACTATCGCCACTCAAAGATGTCGACACCGTAAATGAATGTGTACCAAGGACGGATGCCGGCCAGCTGAATTGAACGGTCGTCGAAGCGCCTGCCGATAATGTACGAGTTGTGGAACTGGACCAGGCATTCGGTCCTGTGGCGGTTATCGGGATATTAGCCGTTGCCGTGCCATTGTTCCGGATCGACGCTGTGATCGTGACATTTCCGCTGTTTTGCGTGATGCTCGTCGGACTGGCAGATGCACTGACCGTTTCGGCATCAACACTTTGCTGTGGGTTGCTGACGGCTACCGTATTCGATGTCTTGCTGTTGTTGCTGCTATTGCTGTCGCCACTCAAGTTGGACGTTGCGCTCAGCGTAAAGTTTCCAGCTGATCCAGGCGTCCAATTGAAGTTGAACGACGTCGTTGCGCCCGAACTGAGGCTTGCTGTCGTCGTACTGTAGGTGAAGTTGGAAGGGCCACTGACTGTGACTGGAATTGCCGCAGCCTGGCTCCCGTTGTTGCGCACCTGCACGGTGCCGGTGACAGCATTTCCAACAGTTGTCGAAGACGGGCTCATCGAAATCGACAGCACCTCGGCGTCGACGGTTTGGCTACCACTGCCGGAACCGTACAGCGCCTGGATACCGGCGATGTCGTCTGCAGTCAGAGTTCGGTTCGCACCGCCATAGTACGCATACATGATGGCGTTCGTGTTGTTCGAGTGCGCCAGCCCCAGAGAGTGCCCGAGCTCATGAATGGCCACAGTCACGAGGTCAATTCCCCCGCCTGGGACTGGAAGGTTAACGGTCCAGTTTTCAGCGTCGTCAAAATGAGCATCGCCATGTAGTGAAGTTCCGACTGGATCTGTATCCGGCGGGTAAAAAGCGTGAGCAAGTACGCCGCTCGGACCGTCGAAGGGATAGCCATCGCCATGGTCCCCGGTTACGTAGCTGATCACGATCTCAGGGTTCTGATTCATCGCAACTTCGGTAAATACCAGCGGAGTGACAGCGGCCCAGGTGTTCAGGGCTTGTACTATTGCTGACTCCTGCGCTGCCGTACTGAGATCCGGCGTGGATAAGTTGGAGAATGCATAGGTCAGATTCGGATCATCCCATGAGGTGCCATACAGGACATAGTTGTCGACCTGTGGATCGCCATTTGCCGCTATATCTGCATTGTCGTCAAATCGCGATGTTCTCAAGAGCGCAAACGTTTGGCTGTCGACGCGGCCAGTTGGGCTGAGTTTGAAGATTCGCTGGAATTCTTTGAGTGCAGCCTCCGTCGAGCTGTCGAACTCACGCGACGAAAAGGAGCGTTGGCGCATATATCCGTAAAATTCGAGATACTCCTGAAGGGCAGCAACGCTGTCGCCGCTATCACCCTTTTCTAGCCCTGCCTCAATTGCTTCCGGGCGCGTGCGATGAGCACCCTCGGTGCCGGCCGGATCAGTAGACCCATTTGTGGTTGCTACGAATTGAGGCGCGGCCATTGCAAAGAGCAACAACAGCCCAACGATTACGCTTCGAGTCCGTCTCATGCTGAAAATCCGTCCTCTAACTAAGACAATCTGGATGAAAAGCGCGTATCTGCAGGTCCAGCAGACACGCCGTCCACCGGAAGTCAATATACCCGACACTTATGATGGTCTCTGGCGCCATTTCACGTTAGGGGCGATAAGTACAACTCGGGATAGTACTTCTTGGACACCACCCCATACCAACACCTGCGGACGAGCGACACGCTATCATTCTAAATAGTACGAGGACTGCAACCGGTCCCGTACGTTCAGTATTTCATACCGCAGCGTCAACGGAAGCTTGCAAAAGATGTTTGAAACACTAACTGATCGACTAAATCAGACCTTCGCTAGCCTGACCAATCGTGGTCAGCTAAGTGAAACCGAAGTTGACCAGGCGATGCGCGAAGTTCGTCGTGCGTTACTCGAGGCCGATGTCAATTTCAGAGTCGTGCGCGATTTTGTATCAAATGTGCGCGAACGCGCGGTCGGTGAGGAAGTGCTTACCTCGCTGACGCCGGCCCAAACCGTTATCTCCATCGTCAACGAAGAGCTCATCAAAATACTCGGTGAAGAGCCAGTACCGCTTGCGTCTGCGTCGACTGGTCCGACAATCATCATGCTCGTCGGGCTCCAGGGCTCTGGTAAGACGACCCACATTGGGAAGCTCGCGCGTCACCTACGTTCTCAGGGGCGGAATCCACTGCTCGTCGCAGCTGACGTCTACCGGCCGGCTGCCGTCGATCAACTCCAGACGCTTGGCTCGCAAATCGACGTTCCGGTCTACCAGGAAGGCGTCAAGGAGAAACCGCTCACGATCGTGCGCAATGCTCTGAAGTACGCACGCGATCGCGGTCAGGATCCAATTCTGATCGACACCGCCGGGCGGCTGCAGATCGATGACGCGATGATGATCGAACTCGAAGATCTTGAGCGCGAAATAGGCCCGACCGAGATTCTCCTCGTCGCCGATGCGATGACCGGCCAGGAAGCGGTCAACGTCGCCGAGGAGTTCAACCGGCGCCTGAACATTACCGGCCTCATCCTCACCAAGATGGATGGCGACGCGCGTGGCGGCGCTGCGCTCTCGATCCGTTCGGTTACAGGCATACCGATCAAGTTCATTGGCACTGGCGAACGACTCGACGCCCTGGAGGCGTTCTATCCCGACCGCCTGGCCTCCCGCATTCTCGGCATGGGCGACGTGCTATCGCTGATCGAACGCGCCCAGGAGCAGGTTAGTGCCGAAGAACAGGCGGCGCTTGAAGAGCGCCTCGTTGAAGGTCAGTTCGACCTCGAAGATTTCCTCGACCAGCTCCAGCGCATCAAGAACATGGGACCGCTCTCCCAATTGCTCGAGATGATTCCCGGCGTCGGATCCATGATGCGTAATCAGGAAGTCGAGATCGGTGACGACGATTTCAAGCACATCGAAGCGATCATCCAGTCTATGACCCCGCAGGAACGGCGTTTCCCGGACCTCATCAGAAAGAGTCGTCGGGACCGCATTGCGGCCGGCGCGGGGGTGCCATCGCAGGAAGTGCGCGGGCTGCTCAAGCAGTTTGGCGAAATGAAGCAAATGATGTCGCAGTTCGGCATGATCGGTGGGGGCCAGGGTCGCAAGGGCAAAAAGGGCGGCTTGATGAGCCGTATGCCGGGCGCACTAGGGCAAGTTGGCAACGCGCGCGACATGATGAAGGCGATGCAAGAGCAGGGAATCGATCCATCTCAGCTTGGTGGGATGGGCGGTTTGGGAGGCGGGCTGCCTGGTATGTCCCCAAATGACCTTGAAGCCCTGATGGGCGGCGGACAGCCGTTGACCAAGCTCAACCCGAACAAGTCGAAGAAAAGCAAACAGCCGAAGCAGTCGAAACAGCAGCGCCGCGCTCGCGGGAAGCGCCGCTAATCGCGATGCGGGTCTAAACGGAGGGACATGTCGGTGCAGGATTTTCTGGTTTCCACTGAATGGTTGGAAGAACATCTCGATGACGATGGCATCGTCATCCTCGATTGCCGCTACGCATTCGATCACGATGCCAAAGCCGATTACGAAGCCGCTCACATTCCCGGCGCGCACTACCTGAATTGGTCGACCGATCTGACCGATCTGGATCACGCTATCGACGGCATGATCGCACCGCCAGAGAAGGTCGCTGCGACGATGGAACGGCTCGGCATCAGCGACGACACCCAGATCATCGGTTATGACCATGAAGGCGGCCATTTCGCGTCGCGCCTCTGGCTGGTACTCGCCCGCTACGGACACGGCGAACAGGTACGCATTCTCGACGGAGGCTGGACCGCGTGGCAGCAGGAGGACCGGCCGCAAACGGCAGAGCTACCGTCCGCGAGCGCAGGCGCTTCGTTCACGATGAATCCTGACACCTATCGACCAGAGCTCGTTGCAGACGCGAGCGAAACGCTGGCCGCTTCAGAGTCGGACGACGCCGTCGTACTCGATGTCCGGCGCTGGACTGAATACACTGGCGAAGAGGCACGCGCAGCCCGCGGTGGTCGTGTTCCAAACGTCGTCTACGGCCTCTGGAACGACAATCTCGCATGGGACGGCGATCGCCGCTTCCTGGATGTAGACGCCCTTAAGGCGCGCGCCAACGACCTCGGCATTCCCGATGGCGCGCCGGTCGTCACCTATTGCCAGGGTGGGGTGCGCGCTGCACATGCTGCTATCGCGCTGATGATGGCGGGTTGGGACGATGTCAAAGTCTATGACGGCTCATGGGCCGAGTGGGGCAACCGCGACGACCTGCCGATCGAAACCGGCGAACCCGCGTAGCGTCGGTGTCCAGCAACGAAGCTACCCTCTACATCTGGTTTGGCAGCGATCCAGATATCGCTGACCCGGACGCACGTATCCCCGACATTCCGGGCGAGCGCGATCTGGACCTTCTCGCCAACGCCGTCCGAAGCGGTGAGTTTGGCCGCGTCTTTCCCGTCCGAATCTCCTACGCCGGGCGTCCAGATCCGCGTTCCGGGCAGTGGAAGTCGATAGACACTGCCCGCTTCCTGAGCGACTACAGCATCCGTCATCGTCGACGCTACGAAGTATTGCTCGATACCGAACAAGATGATGCCAACGGGTCCGACGAGACCTCAGAATAGGGAGATGAACTGTGGCGAGCATGTACCCTGGAACCGTCCGTGCGCCCGAGTTCCCGGATGGGTTGACCTGGTTCAACACCCAACGCCCTCTGAAGATCGCCGACCTGCGAGGCAAGCTCGTCATTCTCGATTTCTGGACCTACGGCTGAATCAACTGCTTGCACGTCATCCCGCAGTTGCGGGATCTCGAAGCCCACTTCCACAATCAGCTCCTCGTCATCGGCGTCCATAGCGCCAAGTACACGACCGAGGGCCTCGACGTTCATCTTCAGGATGCGGTTCGTCGACTGCACATCGACCACCCGATCATCAACGATCACGCGATGCGCGTCTGGAGCGAATACGCGGTGCGCGCCTGGCCGACGCTCATGTTCATCGGCCCTGATGGCCGCGTCATCGGCAAACACGAAGGCGAATTCGATCCCGATACGATGCTGAGCGCCGTCACCCAGATGATTGAAGAAGCGGCAGCCGCCGGTGATCTCAACGAAGCGCCATTCGACCTGCTGGCCGAGCCTAGACCGGTTGAAGGAGTGCTCTCCTATCCCACCGCGGTGCAGTGCGTTGGCGACACCATCTACATCGCTGATACAGGCAATCACCGTATCGTTGAAGCGGAATTGGACGGACGCATCCGCCAGTGTGTTTGGGAGCGGACAACCGGGATTTCACGACGGCCCCGCCGACGAAGCGTTGTTCAGAGCGCCGCATGGTCTGGACATTCACGACGGCATAATGCACGTCGCCGACACCGAGAATCACAGCATTCGACGGGTAAACCTCGCGACCGGCGAGGTCAAGACCGTCGCGGGCACCGGGAAAATCGCGCGTTCCTACGGCTCGGGAGGCCCAGCGTTGGAGACGGACCTGCGCTCTCCCTGGGACGTTGTCGTGGTCAACGGCACGCTCTTCATCGCTATGGCCGGGAACCATCAGCTCTGGATGCTCGATATTGGCGAGGGCGAGGTCCGACGCTTTGCCGGCACTGGTCATGAGGGCAAGCGCGACGACCGTGTGCCGCGCGCCTGGCTGGCCCAACCGAGCGGCATCGCGCAGTTCGGCGAAGGCTTGCTCTTCGCCGACGCCGAGACAAGCTCGATCCGAACCAGCGCGACCAGCCCGAACGGTGACGTCGCAACGCTCGTCGGCAAGGATCTCTTCGACTGGGGCGATATCGATGGTGAGCTGGACGATGCGCTGCTCCAGCACGCAACCGGCGTCGCGGTCGACCCCGACACTGGATTGATCTACGTCTCAGACACCTACAACAACAAGATAAAGCGCCTCGATCCCGTCGAGCGCCGCATCACGACCCTGGCCGGGACCGGCGACCCCGCCCACGCCGACGGTCCCGGCGACGTTGCCGCCTTCTTCGAGCCTCACGGGCTAGCGATATCTGATGGCAAGCTCTACGTCGCCGACACGAACAACCACGCGATCCGCGTCATCGACCTGGAATCCGCCAGAGTGTCAACGGTCAACATTGTGCCCGAGTGATTCCTGCCATCGTTGACATTTGGCCGCAGCGCCGTATCATGAGATGCATGATCATTCGTGTCCGGTACATACCGGGCCAACACCGCCAGCGCCGGGCGCATAAACCGGACGCAGAGAGGAGCCATGTATGAACCAACCCGAGGTACCGCCCGCCCGATAACCCCCGAAGTCCGCCGAAATCATCTGCGCGAACTGCTGCGCTGGATGACCTTCACTCGGCCCGGATTTCGAGATCACGCTTCATGATGCTGAGCCAGCTCCGTGACCCCAAGTCTTTACCTGGTCTAATCAACTTATCTCCAACACAACGATGAGGATGTTCGTCGCTGTGCAATTTTGACGCTCGTTCGCTATGGCAAGCGGGCAACGCGTGCGCTCGTCGAAGCTTCTTAGTAGCAAGGACGACCTCGTTGCTGAGGGGGCACATCTGGTTCTTGATGTGATCCAAGGTCGCCGTTCGATTCCAGATGGCAGTTCTGACAGAACGCCGTTATGGTTCGTCGATGCCGCTCGGGGCGAGATGAGCTCTGCCGAGGCCGTTCCAGACCTTATCGAAGCGCTTCAAAGTGAATCGCCGACTCGACGCGAGAACGCCGCGTTCGCACTTGGCGCCTACCAGCACCCGGACATCGTTCCAGCACTCGTTGAATGGATCCCCGATCAGGAAAATTACCGGGCCATGCAGCCGTTCGCGCAGCTCTCGGTCGTCTTGGCGCGACCGATCAGATAACGTTGCTAATCGATCTGTTGCAGGATGAGTCGGACGTCGTCTGCGAACATGCAGCAATCTCGCTCGGCTTACTCGGTGACAAGACGACGGTTGAGGCGCTCCTCGAAATGCTCGATGCGCCGGAAGAGCGCGTTGCGCAAGTGGTCGTCGTTCGCCCTTGGCGAACTGTTCGAGACAGCCGCCGAACGGATGATCGAGGAGGTATATGAGGCCAACGGACAGCGACTCACGGGTTTGGTGCACGCGTTGCTCCATTCACAAAGCGAGTTGGCTGTGCCAACTCTGATCGAGTACAGTTCATGACGAAATGCTAGCAATCGAGCTGCGAGTCGATATATCCGGACTGAGTGGCAAAGAGTTTAGTCCCGAGTTCGTTGCTCGGTGCTTATCAGCCAGCTAATGCTCCAGGCGTACCCTGATTCGCTTCTCGCCCGCGTGGCGAGATCGTATTTAAACTTGCTCGAAGAGCGCCGATCCGTTGGACGCTTGGTGGAAAGATATGCCCTCTGAGTCGATTGCCAGGCAAATGCAGGAAGCGCACAGGCGCTATATAGATAGTCATGGAAAGGTTCGGCACAAACGCTGGATGTCCTCCGGTGCTGCTTCCCTCGCCATGAAACAGGTCAGGTCTGTCGACAGGCTGACAAAACGCGAAGGCTTCCTAACAATCGAGCGCAAAGACATTGACGGTCCTATCCAGAATTATCTGAGCGCCTCGTGGTACGGATACGCCGTCTTGCCACGTTCATGCAATCGCAGCAGGAATCCGTGTGATGCCCGTTCTATTCGTCCCGTTGCTAATCAATTATCTATCGGGACCATGATGATGAGGTGCGGCGTGCCGCCGCTGAAGCACTACACCGTCATGGGCCAACCCTCGATCGGGATGACGCTCACCTGCGATCGACATGTTCGATACCGTCACTTCCATCTCAACCCGGTCGATCGAGGCGAGATTGAAAACCTTATAGTGCCACGCTCGTCGACCTGTTGTCTGATCCTCGAGCGATCGTAAGGGCGTCCGCAGCGAACGCGCTCGGCGAACTCAAGTCCGCGGTGTCAGTCGGGTGGCTGCGACAGATCCTAAATGACAGTGCGGTGACGGTCCAGCGGGCCGCCCAGACATCGCTTGGACGACTCAATGCAGACGAACGACCAGACCTCCAGCTGCGGCAAGAGATGACGATCGGTGGCGGAGTGTTCTCGGAAGTGGGGTTCCATACGAAATCGTACTGGAATGCTGACCAAACGTTGATCGCCATTCTGAGTCGGATTGCGCGACACCGCCAGGCCATGGTTCCAGATCCAAATTTGGGCCGGGTTGTGGTCACGCGTTGCAATCTATGATGTGACCTCGCTTGCGTGCGTTGCAACGTTTGAAGCCATGCGGATTCGGAGCGCCTCATTTCACTCGTGCGATCCAGACTCCTCGCGATGGGAACAGGCGATTATGACGGAGGCTATTCGTTTCAAGGACATCTCTACCTCTGGAACTTTCGTCACAACATCGCAGCTGACGTGTTCGAGCGAAACGAAATATCGGAGAGGTATGGCGCTCCGGAGATATGCAAGGTCCGGTTCAACGAGAGACGGTCAGAGCATCGAACTGACCGCTCGAAACGTGGCAAGCTACAAAGAGCGACCAGCGAAATGCAACACTAAAGACAAAACGACCTTGCATTCAGAGCGCTGGAACGCGATTCATAGTGGCAAATTTCTCTGGCATGAACTTGATCGCACGCCGGTTGAACACCGACGCCAGCATTCCTGATTGGCGCTTTCAGTCCATCGACAACAGTACCGTGCAATCGCTGATAGACCTCGCGGAAACGGTGGAGCAAATCTATCGACCTCGATGGCCAATCAGCGGTGTGGGCTGGGATGCTCATGGCGGTATTGTTGCGCTACAGGGAGAACGAGCTCGAAATATGGCATGACGATGGTGAAAGGGAGACTCGGTTCAAGACTGAGTTGCCGGCAGTCCAATTACTCATGAGCCCGGATCGGTGTGTTGCCTGGATCAACACAGAAGAACAGCTGCGCCGGTAACCGTTATGAGTGGCGCTCCGAAGTCATTCGATTGCCACTCGACGGCGACGACACGGATGTGATTGCAATGGACGACGGCCGGTTATGACTTGAGAGTTACATCGCAGGGCGACCTCGTCGCCGACACGACGACGGAACTTTACAAGCAACCGAAGAAAATCGCAGCGATCGACTCGCTTGGATCGATCGAATGCGGAGAAATCGATGCAACCATCCCACGGGCCTGGGTGCGTTTTGATAGTCGGATGGCGACCGAGGCATATCAGATACGGGAACGGGCGTACGGAGACCAGCCGCGCCAACCTTGGGTCGGCAGGATCGATCCGAAATCGCTGGAGATAGAGTGGTTGTTTCCTTGCCATGCGACCGGTGGTTTCTATGGAGAAGACGAAGATGGCCCGTTCTTGATCGTCTCTAACCCGGAGCCGTATCGCGAGCGTTCTCGTTTACAGCGTCTGGCGCTTGATTCTGGTGAGATTATCTGGTCTAAACTGATTTTCGCGAAGATTGCGGTGATTGAACCGCTCCATGATCTCGGATTGATGGTTTTTACGGCACCAGCCATATCGGCCTCGTCGACGTGGAGAGCGGGATACTTCTGGACTACCAACCTGTGATCATTGACGGTCACCCAACGAACATTCTGTCGATGGATGCGGTAGGACCTCGGGTGGCGTGCGGAACCGTCGACGGCCGGATCGTCATCTACGAAATCAGCCCAGTCGGCAGGCGGCACCAAAGACGCCAGCCTCACGCTGCATTACTTAATAGCATGAGCTACGCAGTCGCGCCGGACGCAAATCGCCTCACGGTCGAGGAATTCCTTGACCATGAGACTGTTGCTGAGCGCAAGCACGAGTACGTTGCCGGATGGATCTACGCGTTTAGCGGTGCGAGTCGGCGGCATAACATCCTCGTTTCCCGGCTCTTGCAATTGCTGTTGAACGCAGCCGATGAACGCTGGATCGAGCTCCACGACCGGGATGAGAACGGCGGCTGGCGGCAACATCGGGCGAACTATTCGACCAACTACTCGACTAGTTAGAGTTCGCTCGCGTTGGTTTCGCCTCTGTTCGAAACGACCGACATCCCTACTCTGTTGGCGCGTTGAAGTTGGCGTGCGAGGTCAGGCGCCAGTCGCCATCGTGGTAGACGAACGTGCTCAGGCGCGGGGCCGGATCGGTGCTCGTCTGGACGCCGTTGACGACGCTGTGGACGCTGATAAACCAGCGCACGGTCAGAACATCTCCATCCTGAAGAGCAGTGACTTCCGAGATGGTGTATTCGGTGAGATCGGGGAGATTCTGGAGGTAGTCCGCTTTATCGCGGAAGCTGCCGTCAGCCCGCTGGATGATGAAGGCGTCAGAGATGAAATCTTCGAGACCATCGACATCCTTCTCCTTGATGAGCACGGCGTATTCATTGATCAATTCCGAACCTTTTGCGTCTGGATCGTCGAGGTCATCGACAGAATTACTATCCGAGCCGCCGCAGGCGGATAGAAGGAGGATCGTCATCAGCAGTAGCACCGGCAGCCAGGTGGATCGAACCCATTTGGAACGGTGCGAGGTCGCGGTTATGTGAGTCAAATTATTACTAGACAAAGGACGGCAACCTCTCACGCTGCTCGACAAATAGCACATTATCGTCTGAACCATCACAACGACGGTGCATCCTATCAGTCAATCAAAACAGGCGATACCCTCTTCATCCCAGGGCTAGCCCCCGGGGATGTGCGATCACCGTTCGCTACTCCCACTCGATCGTGGATGGCGGTTTCGACGAAATGTCGTAGACAACACGGTTGATCCCGTGCACCTCGTTGGTGATGCGGGTCGACATGCGCGCCAGGACATCGTGCGGCAAGCGCGCCCAATCTGCCGTCATCGCATCTTCGCTGGTGATGGCACGAATGGCGCAGGCCCGGGCATAAGTGCGGCCGTCACCCATGACGCCGGTCGAGCGCACGGGCAACAGCACGGCAAAGTACTGCCAGATTTCGCGTCCGAGTCCCGCAGCTTCGATCTCTTCTCGCACAATCGCGTCAGCCTTACGCAGCGCAATCAGTTTCTCTTCTGTAATCTCGCCGAGACAACGGACCGCGAGACCAGGACCGGGAAATGGTTGCCGGTGAACGATCTCGTCCGGCAGTCCCAGATGGGTTCCGACATCCCTGACTTCATCCTTGAAGAGCATCCGCAGCGGCTCAATGAGTTCGAACGCAAGATCTTCGGGCAATCCGCCAACGTTGTGATGCGTCTTGATCTTGTGAGCCGCTTTGGTCTCGGCACTGGTGGATTCGATGACGTCTGGGTAGAGCGTCCCTTGGCGAGAAATGCGAACGGCTTTCCGGCCACTTGCTCGACCGCGGCGCGTTCGAAGACGCGGATGAATTCATCACCGATGATCTTGCGCTTTTCCTCGGGATCACTGATGCCTTCCAAACGGCCGAGAAAGCGATCGGTAGCGTCAACATAGACGAGATTCATATGAAAATGGCGGCCGAAGACCTCCTGAACCGTCTCGGCTTCGCCTTCACGCAGAAGCCGTTGTTCACAAAAACCGGCGTCAGTTGATCGCCGATAGCCTGGTGAACAAGCGCCGCCACGACCGACGAATCGACGCCACCGGAGAGCGCCAGCAAGACCCGATCCTCGCCGACCCGTTCGCGGATCGACGCGATAGCGGAGTCGATGAAGGAGTCGGGCGTCCAGTTGCCGTTGCAGCCGCAAATGTCAAAGAGAAAATTGCGCAGAATCTGGCGGCCCATCGGCGTGTGGACCACCTCGGGATGGAACTGCACCCCGATGACCGAATCCATGCCCATCGCGGCGCTCGGTGAATTGGCGCTGACGGCCAGTGGTTCGAAGCCTTCGGGCAGCTCTTCGATTCTGTCGCCGTGGCTCATCCAGACGTCGAGCTCGTTCGGTAGACCTCGAAAAAGCGGGTGGCCGTTGACGGCAGTGATGCGAGCCGGGCCATACTCGCGTTCGCTTGCATAGGCGACCTTGCCGCCCTTACCCTGAGCGATCAGCTGCATGCCGTAACAAATGCCCAGGACAGGCAGCTTGCTCGCGAGCACCCAGTCCGGCAGGCCGGGCGCTCCCGGTTCGTAGACGCTGTTCGGACCACCGGAGAGAATGATTCCTTTTGGTTGCAACTCTTCGAGAATTGAAGCAGTGGTATCGTGCGGGACCAACTCACAATAGACGTGTGCCTCGCGCACGCGCCGGGCGATGAGTTGGGCGGTTTGCCCGCCGTAGTCAATGACGATCACACTATCGACGGATGTTGGAGGTCGGGCGGCGGCTGCGCTCATTGTCACTCCTCAATAGGACCCTGGTGGCCTCAATCATGATTGTACGGAGTCCGCCGGTCACCGTCCCCTAATTTATCCCACCCGGCGGGTGTTCCATCTCATACCGTTTGATCAAGCGACGAATCTCTCCTGGGGTGTGGGACAGAACGTCGACATCGAGCAGCTCGCCGAGCTCGACGGCGCTGCCGTAACCTCGCGGTTTCGCCCAGGCCCAGAACTTCGTCCAGGAGATATCCTCCGGCGCTGGAGCGTCTGTATCAATCGTGGATGCCGGTCGCATCGGTGCTGGAGCAGCAGGCTCGGTCGGCGCATCGGAATGATCGTCTCGGTTCGACGGCGGTTCAGGTCTTGGTTCGGGTTCCGGTTCTGGTTCCGGCGTCGACTCGTAGCGACTCTCATTGCGGTCCATCAACGCCCGCGCCGTCATCAGGTTAACCGGAGGATTTGGAGTGGGAGTGAGTTCAACTTCGTCGTCATCGAGATACTCGGTGCCATATCCAAGCGCGGCCAGCGCCCGGGTTAGTGCACGGTTCTCTGCGAGTTCGACCGCCAGATCGTCATCTGACCGCCGGGCGCTACCGTGTCCCGTGACAGACGCACCGGAGCGCAATGAGATCGTGGCACGACAAACGATTTCGTCTTCGTCGGCTGGCACGACCTGTGTTTCGATTGACGCATCGGGTTCCCGTGACCGTAACCAGAGGAGCCGCCACTTCAAGTCCAAATAATCCCGACCGTCTTCAAGTTGGCGAAGATGATTTTGCGGGTCAAACGATGACTGCACGGCGGTCCCCTTTGGTGGCGTTTCACTGCACGGATCGATGGTGTTCGTTCACCTTAATGGTAATTATAAAGCCATTCGAAGCTCGAAGGCCTCGCGATTTGCATCATCCCAGCCCTACAATGCGCTTCAAGCCTGGGAGATGAGGGGAACGCTCACATGTCTTTGATCAGCGATTACCTGGTTGATAACAACGGCGACGGATTTATAGATGACTCAACCGCCCGGATTCTGACAACTCCAGAGCCCGAACAGAACGCCCAGGAATACTGGGCACGGCTCATCGACGCCGCGGCACGTATCGGTCTAAACGCTCAAGCGCTCCCGTTACCGCTGTTCCTGGCAACGCCAACCAACGATGAGTCACCTGTCGTTCACATCCGCAATTCGTCAGATGTCGCTGAACTTTCGCCCGTAGATGAGGCTCCATCGAGTTCCACCGAAGATGCTACCGTCAATCAGGAACGATCCGGTGATCTCCTCGATCTCTTTTCTCCTTCAGGGCTGCTCCTCGACCGGGATGGTGATCTGCTGCCCGACGCGACGAGCTTTGGCCTGGTCTTACCCGACCAGATATCGGACGCATTGGGCGCTGCACTGTGCAATCTTGCCGTCCGGATAGGCCTCGAATCGGGTGGGATTACGTTGCCGTTGGTCTCCGACAGCAAGCCAGCGCTCCGCGTCACGCTGTCCGATTCACCGGCGACAATGACACGCGTCGATGACGGCTGGCTGATCGAGGGCGATCCCGACAGCATGGCCACGCTAATCAACGCCATTTCACAAGACTGGCCGACGTTCGGTTCACCCGAAACAGGCGGCGCGCGTAGCGGGGTTGAACGATTGGCGACACTACTTGTCGCAGATGATGGCCAGATGGAGCCCGAGCTGCCGCTCAAGTGGGAACTGCAGTGGTCAGCACAACCTGAAGTTGACCGGTTGACTGAAACGATCACCAGAAGGTTGATTCCAAGACTGCAGGCCGACACCGAGGTCGCGCTGACCATCTTCGCCTGCGAACCACTCACGAAGCGACGACGGCTGGAAGATCAAGTTCGTTCCCAGATCGAAGCGCTAGGAGTCAGATCGCCCAGGATCAAAGTGCTTTCCGCCTTCAAAGTGGGTCTCTCGTGGCTGAACGAAGTCGTGCTTCCAGAGTTGGCCGGTATTCAGGTGGAACGATTGGAAATCAGCTATCGGCGCTTTGAAGCGCCAGAAGGCCGCGATCACCTTGACATGCCAATTCGCTGGTTGCAGGAGCTCTTTCCCGGCGATGAGATAGCGGCAGCAACACTCGGAATCCCGCTGGACGATATCGTTCTCAGTGAGAATCCTTCCCCAGATGCGCCCACCTATCGTGCAACTGCTCTCGACGTCGAAGGGCGCTCGTTAGGATCCTGGGAACTTGAAACGATTTCTTATTCGATGCCGTTCATGCCCAATGTCGCGGACAGCGAATACGTCACAGTCACAACCGGCGGCTTCGTGGCCACGGTAGACGGCGAGCGGATTATCGAGCGTGTCGACACTGACCTGGATCGCTTCTGGACATTCTGGCAGCGCGAAGTGCTCGCGCGATTGATCGCCGATATCGAAGCTGGCGGGGGATTCCGAACGGACCAGCAACCCTTCTTTGGTGCCCTGGAAGTCGAAGTCTGGCTAAGCTCCCCGAACAACCGGCTGGGTGTGCGCGAAGAGAACGACTCTGCCGCTGAGGCGCTGCATGAAGACATCTACTTCAACACGCTGGACACAATCGAAGTTCTCGGAATCAACACGACTGGTGACCGCACAAGCGCTCCTGGAGCAGTCATACCGATCGTTCACGTTCAAGATGGGTCGCACCTCACGCGATTGTCCGGCTACGCGAAGCTCCGCAACCACGTCCTATCGCGCCGAAATTATGTGTGGAAGAGCTTTCACTTTCTGACGGCGAGCTCGTCGTAGGCCTCGATGCCGGGCCAGCCGACCCATCCCCTGGACTGACCGAGTCGATTCGGGATCAGCTCAACGCTGTCGGCGGCAACGAGGCGTCTTTCGCCGCCACGCTGCGAGTTGGGCACGAAAAGCTTGCGCTGCGCTTGCCGTTGCCGGAGATGCTGACGAGCGAAAGTGATGACGAAGCTCCGCCGATGGACCGCAACATATACGGCGCAGCGGTCAACACATGGTCGGCACGCGCAGCGCAGCACGATGCAGCCAGCGCATGGATTGAGGGCCACAGTTATCAGGGACGGCAGATACCCGCGTTGGCTTTACGCTCGCCTTCCCCTGATCGGGTTTGGTCGCCGGTCAAGCTATCGATCCTCAAGCCAACTGTGCTCATCGTCGCCCGTCACCACGCGAACGAGATCTCGAGTACCAACGCTGCACTGCGACTGGCCTATCTCGTCGGGAGCCGATCCAGAATGGGCAGAACTGATCAAGCGTCTCAACATCGTGCTGATTCCCTACGAAAATGCCGATGGCGCGGCGTTGCATGCCCGGCTGGCAGGTGTCTCCGGCGCTGCGACATGGAAGCACCATCCGGCGCGTTACAACGCCCTGGGGCACGAATTTGGCGAGGACTACTTCAAACCCGACAGTCCTTTTGGGGAGGCAAGAGTTCGACCCGCGATCTGGCGCAGATGGTTGCCGGACGTGCTAGTAGATAATCACGGTGTGCCATCCCACGAGTGGGTTCAGCCATTTGCCGCCTTCGGTTCGCCGCCGCGATTTCGCGTTTCCTACTGGATTCCACAGGCGCTGATCTACGGGATCATCAGACACGTCGACGATCCCGATTTCCCCGAACATGTCGAGGCCGCGATTGCGCTGCGAGATGCCGTTTCGGAAGCCTTTCGAGATACCGATATCGGCGAACTAAACCGGGAGATCGGAGCGAGCTACCGGCGTTGGGGGCAAGATCGGGTGCCGGAACGCTTCCCGGGCGTCTTTCACGATGACATGCTCTGGCACATCGCCGGCGCACCAGTCGATCCCGAAGGGCGCGGCTTCAACGTTCGCTATCCCAGGACGACTGTGCTCTCCTGGGTCACCGAAGTCAACGATGAGACGGCGACGGGCGAGCATCTTGAAATGGTTGCGAACGCTCACCTGATCGCAAATCGAGCAATGTTGGATACTGTGCTGGCGATGGATGCTGACGTCGCTGAATCAACTATTGGTCTTGAAGACGGTCGCACCATCCATCAATTCAAGCGTAAAAGACCGCTGCGGATCCGCTAGCGGTCTCTCCGCTCGGGGGCGCGCGCCAGCGGGGCGTAACCACTGTCGCGAAGCGTTCGCATAGCATGTTCGAATATGCGCTCGGTCGCGTCGCCGGCGTCGTGGATCAGCGCCAAAGTACCGTCCTGTAATGCGCTGACGCTGAGTCCCGACTCCTCCAGGACTTCGATCAGACGCCCGCAGATCAGCATCCTCTTCCGGTGTCAAAATGATGGCGCGCTGCATCCATACCCGGTGGTAGCCCCTATCCCATTCTTCGAGCGTGTAGAGGACGGTCTGGGGCAGCTCCTGCCCGCTCTGACTCTCCAGAAAACGGACGATGTCGCGAATCTCGACGTTGCTGGCCAACGCCCTGATCACGGCGCTCGACGTCAGCTGATAGGTGGAAACGCGATCGAGCGCCTTGATCTCGCAGAATGCGGTCAGGGCCCAGACGCGGCGCGGCGTTGGCCGGTAGAGCAGCACCTGGAGATTCGCGCCGACGGCGAGCGGAGCCGGTCCAAGATGTTGCCCGGATGGTTCGGGTCCCCGGCCACCGACCCAACGTCCGAAGGGCGTAACTCGAAACGCCGGGCGGCGGTCGGCAACGCGCTGAGAGCGTTCGACGATCCCAAGCCAGACGCAGGCGGTTTCGATAGTCGTCGCGATGACCAACCTCAACACGTCGGCTCGCCGGTCGGAAGGACGTTCCGCAGGACTGACCCGCATCGTCAACTGGCTCGAAGGAGTTGCCCCTACCTGCGCCTGGCGCACGAGATCCGGTTCGGTGACGAGCAGCCGCTCGACGAACGACTCCTGGTCGTACCAGAGATCGTCATTGATGTCAGCTATAGCCCGCAGTAACGTGCCCCGGAATGCCGGCCACGATGCGCCATACATCGCCAGATCGATACGGTCCCGACCCTCGATCCACTCTTCGGATGTCGTCCAGGCAGCGACCATCCTGCGGGCACACGTGGTGAAGGCAGCACCTCGCCAGGTCTCGGCTTCGGGACCGGGAATCGTTCTGCCGTCGAGATCCTGGAGCACACCCAGTAATGCTCCGATACGTGCAAGAAATGGCAAATAGCCGGTAGGGAGGATGCCCGACTCCAACTCAGCCCGCCAGAGCCTGTTTGCAAGCCGCCGCTGGATCGCAGGATCTCCAGCCTGGAGTGCGGAAGAGCGTAGACTATCTCGCGTAGCTTCGCGAGAAGGGAGAGCAAATCCCATGCGCCGGACTGCGGAAACATCCAGGGTGGCTCGTAGACTTGATCTGCTTCGAAGCATTCTACCGCCGGCACCGGTTCGGGTTCAGGAGTTTTGGGATGGAGAATGGCTTCAGGAATGATGAGCTGGCGACTCTCCCCGACGGTTCGTAATGGTGCCAGACTAACAGACGCGCTCCAAGTTCTCGCACAGCGATTCTGAACCGGGCATTGTCCAGCCGGGTCACCTCACGTGCCGCGTCGAGGTATCCGGCCACTCGCGTCGCGCAGGGTCCGCCACAGTGACTTTGCGCCGGCCGTAAGATTCCCGACCGCTTTGCGACTCGATCCGGCCGTTCGATCTGCTCGCGAATCACATTGACTAGCTCTGCCCTGGCGTGGACACCCGGTGTTACCCGCGCGCCCCACAACGAAGCAGCTTCCTCAACTTCGATGAACGGCAGAGTCGCAATCAGCTCGCCAGTTGGCAGATCGAGAGCGGTCGGCGCCGCTTGCTCGTTGGACCGGCGTTCGAAAATGCTGCCCAGCTCGCGGGGAAGATAGAGTTTTGGAGTTTCGGCTCCCCTCTTCGGCGGATTGTTGTTCGAGCGCGACGATGCCAGATCGATACAGGCCCGAAGTTTGGCAACGGCGGACTTCTCCATCGATATCAAGCTGTTCGGCCAGCGCTTCCGGAGACACCGGCGCGTCTGGCCCGGTCGCCATCTTCATGACTATTGCTTGTTCAACTGCATCGAGTCGCTCCCAGATATCGCGAGTTGCCCAAAGATCTGTCATCTCGCGATAAATCGACGCCACGTCGGAGTAGCGATCGCGACCGGAGAGGCTCGCGCCCCAAAAGGAGGCAATTCGATCGAGTTCGACCGGTGGTCGTTCGAGAAGCCGGCCTATGAGGTTACGCACCTGCGTTCGCGTTGCATGTGCGCATCGATTCCTCCGTTATCCCGCCAACATCAACTTGCGCTCTGAAAGCTCAGCGACGACTTCGATCAGCCAGGGGATCATCTCTTCGGGAATTCCTCGTTCGGAAATGAATTGCATCAACATCTCAACCTGGCGCGTCGTGTCGAAATGTGTGCTGAACCAGACGAACTCCGCTATTTCGGCTGCCGCCTGGAATTCCTGATCGTTGCGCGCTTGAAGAAGCAGCGGGCCAGCGAAGGCGAAGAACAGCTCGCTGGCCGGATCCAGATCGATTCCCTCGCCCTGACGCGCCGCCTGACGTGCGGCTATGGCCGACTGACGAATCGACTCGCGCGTCGGATCCTTAGTACGCTGGCGTCGTTTCCGGGTCATACTGGCGCAGTCCTTCTTCAGGAGGCTCGAATCCACGTTCAACCAGGTAGTCGATGACTTCCGCGATCACATCGTCCGGGGTCGAAGCCCCGGCGGTTATCCCAACATCGCCTTTGATGTCCAGCCACTCCCATTGGATATCCTCGGGACGTTCAATGTGATAACTCGTTACGCCCAGTTGCTGTCCTACTTCGGCGAGTCGAGCAGTATTCGATGACTTCTTGCCGCCGATCGCGAGCACCAGGTCAACTTCACGAGCAAGATCCTTGAGCGCGTTCTGGCGCGTATAGGTCGGCTCGCAAATCGTGTTGCAGATGCGAAGCTCGCCACCCTCTGGCAGTACCCAGGCTGAGAGCGCATTGCAGAAGGTCAGGAACTCGTCGCTATTCTTGGTTGTCTGCGAAACAACAGCGACCTTTCTTGGCGGAATATTCGCGTCCGGGTCTTTCGAACCGCGCGGGCCATCCCAGGGGAGCTGTTCAATCTTCTTGGCCGGGTAAGCGCGAGTGGTGCCGGACCAGGCGATGATGCCTTTGACCTCGGGATGGTACGAGTCGCCATAGACGACGATTGAGTAGCCCTGCTTCACCAGTTTCTGGGCGAGACGCTGGACCTTCGTCACTAGCGGGCAGGTCGTATCGATGAGTTGGACACCATGCTCATTCGCCTCAAGAGCCATGTGCGGACCAGCCCCATGAGCGGTGATCGCAACCCTGCTGAAACCAGCTAATGCCGCGGTTGAAATCGCGTCGCGGGTATCGACACCTCCGGCTCGCAGACGATCGACGACCTGAGGATTGTGGATGACATCTCCGATAGTCGCTACTGGATCGGCAGGATCGCCAGCCTCCTGGATGATATCCAGAGCACGGCGTACACCCCAGCAGTAGCCCATTTCCTGTGCCAGCTTGATCCGGCGAATCATGTACTGTCCTCGCTCCTCAGTTTGATATGCCAGCGAGCTTCGGTGACTGCTGCAACCGATTAGATTCGAAAACTCGCGCGTGTTCCGGGATCTCAACTACAGCCCGGTTTCTTCGATTATACCGGGCACTAGAACTGCACCGACGCTGGAGGAAGAAACGCAACTGAGATTTGATGTCCAGAAGCGCGACCAGCGCTTCAAGTTACGCAATCCTCAATCCGGGGCTATAGCCCTAGCCAGCCCAAAGCTTCCTGAAGATCCTTCACCGTATGCTCTGGCTCGCGACCTCCGCACCAATCCTCATCCCAACGATTCATCCAGATAGCCGCGAGTCCAGCTGACTGGGCACCCGCTACATCATTGTCTTGCGAATCTCCAATATAGACTGCTTCATGTGCCGCAACGCCAGCACGCTCGAGCGCAAGCTCGAAAATACGCGGATCCGGTTTCCAATAGCCGGTGCTCTCCGATATCAGCACAAAGGAAAACAGCGGTTCGATGCCCAGCAGATCGAGTTTCGATTGCTGTATGTCGGTAGGTCCATTCGTAATCATCGCCACCTGAAAGTGCTCGCGTGCAGCCGCAATAGCATCCAGCGCATCGTCAAATAGCTCCAGGCCCCGATAGCGATCGGATCGATAGCGTGTTTTCGCAATCTCTACGACCTCGGGCTCATAAGTTTCATGCTCTGCGAACAAGCCAGAGAAGTGTTCTGTCCCGTCGTGAGCTATAGCGACCGAGGCAGCAACTACCGCTGCTCGCTGATCGGGATCGGGGAACGAAGCTTTAAACGCATGATCCAGTCTGATGTGCAGGGACGAGCGATGATCGCACAAGGTATTGTCGAGGTCGAAGAGAATGAGTTTGTAGCGCCGCGATGGCCTCGTCTGATCCTTCAAGAGCCGCTCCTTTGCGAAATCACGCAACCTGATCAAATCGTACGTCAGATCGATCGATTCGGTCCTGTTTCCAGTCCAGCGACGCGGTTGCTATCTATGGCGCGATCGTTTCGATCGAATCATGGAACCTGGAGGAGAGATGAGTACAACGGTCGATGTGACCGCCTATCGCGAAGAGTTTCCTGTTACGTCCGAGTGGTCCTACTTGAATCACGCTGCCTGGGGCCCCTTCCCGACACGCACAATCGAGGCCGTCCAGCGCTATGCCGCAAGTTGGGGCAGTCCCCCGAGTGTCGCCAAGGATTACAGCAGTAGCGTCATCCGCGACGTCAAAGAAGGCGTCGCCGAGCTGGCCGGAGGAAAGCCCGATAACGTGGCCTTTGTCGGTTGTCTGGCTGATGGCATGAACTTGCTCGGCAACGGAGTCGACTGGAAATCGGGCGACAACGTCCTGATTCCCGCGCACGAATTTCCGTCGGTTGTCTACCCGTTCCTGAATCTCCAGCGTAAAGGCGTTGAAGTACGCTTCATCGAGCAGAACGCCGACGGCAGGACTGATCTTGGCCTCTTCGAGGCGGCGATGGATGAGCGCACCAGAGCCGTCGCAATATCCCACATCGAGTGGCAGGACGGATACCGTAACGATCTGAAGGCGCTGGGCAGCCTCTGCCGAGATCGCGACATCGAACTCTTTGTCGATGGCACCCAATCACTGGGCGTGCATCCGATTGATCTCGAAGAGACGGGTGTGACGGCCATTGCGGCTCATGGTTACAAGTGGCTGCTTTCAAGCTTCGGCAACGCCGTCGTCGTCTTTAACGAAGGTGCAGTCGAGCGCATCCATCCAACCTATGTTGGCCGGCTATCGGTCGACGCCGACGACGAGGACCGCAACTGGCAACTGAACCTGCGCAAAACGGCAGAACGCTTTCAAACCGGCGGGCAGAATATTATGTCACTGACGGCGATGCGCGCGTCGCTGACGATGCTGCGTGAAGCTACACCGGCGGCGATGACCGACAAACGACGAAGCTGGGAGACTTCCTGGTCGAGGGCCTGACCTCTTCCGGGTACCAGGTCATCTCCGACCGAAGCCCGGAGCATCGCTCACAGATCGTGACCTTCAGTTCTGGTGACAAGGATCGCAATGCCTCGCTGGTCGGGGAACTCGAAGAACGCATGATCTCGGTCGCACTTCGAGGGGGGTGTGTCCGCGTATCACCATTCTTTTACAACAACGAGGAGGATGTCGAGACACTACTGGAAGCGCTACCTCCGCTCTAGAGCCGGGGTACTTACGCCATGTAGCCGCATTGGGTAGACTCTAATCACTCCTATGGGTGATATCGGAGTATCTTCGACTAACCGAAGATACTTATAGAACGCTGAACGGAGCTAACGTCTCTCCCCCAGATAGTGGCTCATCCCACGTTCAACGAATGTTTTTCTCCTCCTCTCCCCTGGACGGGTGGCCCAAAGATTTTGGCCACCCGTTCGCCCTTATCCAGGATCGTGCTAATCTGCCGACTCAGACGGATTCGGGAGGAGACTTCGCAATGTCGATGAAAGCCTTTGATCTGGACGGACTTCGCAGCGCTCACCAGGCAGCCGGCGTTCTCTACCACGAGTTCTTGCGCGTGCCAGACCTCAATTGCGGGCTGTATGTGCTGCCAGCCGGACAACCTGACCCGCAACAACCACACGATGAGGATGAGGTTTATTACGTAATCAGTGGACAGGGACGCTTTCAGGGCGGTGATGAAGATGTTGCGGTGAGTCCTGGGACGATTCTGTACGTCGCGGCCGGTGCCTCTCATCGATTCCATGCGATAACGGAGGATCTGGAAATCCTCGTCTTCTTCGCATCCCAGAAGGCGTCAGACTGACCTTGCTTATCTGCAGGCGCGCAACGGCTCCGCAGTCGTCTCTACGGCCAGACGGTGTCCGCATCCAGGGGCCAGATTGGGCGGTTCACGCGATTGTAGGTGAACGCGGAGAGATCGACCGAGTTGAGCCCCGGAGTATCCGCCTGAATAATCGCGTGGGCGATCGGCTCGAAGCCAGCCCGGAAGTGAGCGCTCGATTTGATCGCTACGATCTTGTAGCGCATCACATCGATACCGTGGAGCAGGAACACTTCCGGATCGAGCGTTTGCGCTCGTCGCGAAGAAACAAGCACATCAACGCCGTCGATTTCCAGCCGTGCCATTTTTCCGAGGTCGATGCGAGAACCCTGTCCCATCGGCGACTGCTGGATGAAGCGGCCATCGCTGATGCCTTTGACGTAAGCTGTCACTTCCAGCGGTTCGCCATGCAGTTCTTCCGTCTTGCCACCTAGCCGCACTTTGATCGTCGCGCCAGGTCGCGCTTCGTGTGCTTGCTCGGCAACTTCGGCGTCCCAGATGTGACCGAAGACGGCGTCGTCCAGACCCGCATCGAGCATCGCGCGTAACAGATGAGTTCCATCCCCCGGCCCGCCGCCGCCAGGATTGTCTGATGCTTCGTTGAGAATCACTGGCCTCCCCTCGGTGGCCAGCGCTGCTGCGATTGCTTCTTCGGCTGTCCGCAACGTATGCGGGAACTCATCTCGTCGGTCCCAGATGACATTTGCGATTTCTTCGGATATCTCGCGAGCGCGATCAGGATCGTCGTTCGTCGTGGTCAGGATAGTGATCCCTATCTGTGGGATATCAGCGGGCGCAAAACCGTGATTCATGGCGCAATCGATAACTCCCTCTTCCAGCTCCTTTCGGCAAGACAAAGTTCATTGATCTCGCTGACTGGCGGCAAATTGGATGTCGTCGTCGCGATCACCATCGGCAATATCGTGAGATGCGAGGTTGGCTTGAGTTCGCCTGCAGCCATCAGCGCCAGTGAATCGATCGCCTCCTGGCCGCGCTCGTACATGTCGATGTGTGGATAGTAATGGCATGGCAGGCAGAGGTCGGCGATGTCGAACCATCTCCTGGGTCATGTTGCCGTGCAGATCGAGGGTCACGACGATCGGCGTTTCGTCCCCGACGATCTCGCGGGTTCGCCGCACGATGTCGCCTTCGATGTCGTCGTAGCCTTCAGCGACTCCGGCACCGTGAAGCGTCAGGCAAACGGCATCAAACGGTCCATCATCGCGAATTCCGTCGAGCAAACGATCGCGCAAGCTCTCGTAGGCGTCGCGTGCGATGGTGGCCGATGGTGTTGCATTGGCGACGAAGATCGGGACCAACTCATAGCCATGCCGCCCGGCGGCTTCGATCACACCGCCTTGATAGGTGCGTACACCAGTATGGAAGTCGAGGATTTCATTGCCGGCAAATTGCCGGAAGTCGCTGGCCGGTGTCAGGCCAGAGCAGAACGTATTCGTTTCGTGAATTACGCCGCCGAGAGCTATTCTCATTTGTGATCCTTCCTGATCTGTTTCCTGAGGCATGCTAGTAGGCCATGAGGCAACGGCGCAACCGGAATCAGCCGATGTTGACATAGATGCTGGCCAACCGTAGGCTTATATACTTGCCTGGCCGGTCGATTGTTGCTGTCCGGTAGGGGTAATCAACACGACCAGAGAGGGTTCAGACGTGCCAAAGAGGACATACCAGCCGCGAAGAATTCCACGCAAGCGCAAGCACGGCTTTCGAAGTCGCATGGCAGACCAAGGGTGGCCGCCGCGTCCTTGCATCGCGTCGGCGTAAGAGCCGCGTGAAGCTTTCGGTGAGCACCGAATTCAAGCCGACGAACAAGCGCTAGCGTTCCAGCGATATTGAATGTCTCCGAAGCCCACGCTTTAGCGCTGGGCTTCTTGCTTCTTTGATATGCTCAATGCCGATGGTTGCGCGCGAATTGCGCTTGCGAAGCCCAATCGAATTTGAGCGCGTCCGATCGACGGGCAAGAGCTGGTCGAGTGATCTGATCGTCGCTGTCATCCTCGCCAATGGCCTGGATCGAAATCGCTATGGCTTCGCCGTCGGGCAAGAGAGTTGGCAACGCTGTCGCACGCAATCGAGCCAAACGCCTGATGCGCGAATCAGCCCGAAACATCCACCCGCGACTGAATCAAGGGCATGACGTCGTGTTCATCGCACGCAATCGCGTGCAACGAGCGACGACCCAGACAGCGATCAACGACGCTATCGAAGCCGTGCTTCGAAAAGCCGGGCTGGTTGGATCGCGAATCGGTCACCTGCAATCGCTAATCAATGAGGTCTTTATTAACAGACAGCCGCCGTTAGGGTATCATCGAAGGCGAATTTGCATGTCCGTGAGATCGGTGGTGCCATTCCGCTAACGCGATGCTCGCCATCTGGACCGTTACGACCGATTATCTGTACGCGTGGCCCAGAGAGGTTATAGAGTCGATATTCCGAGAGGATTTCATTCCGACATGTTCGATCTCATTCTCGGACCATGGCATCACTTCGTCGATCTGATCGAGTGGTGCCTGACACATCTTGCTGACTATACCGGCAGCGCCGGAATAGCGATCATACTGTTCACTATTATCGTCAAGACGATCAATGCTGCCACTTACCATCAAGTCTGTGCGCTCGACGATGGCGATGCAAGAGCTACAACCGAAGATAAAGGATCTTCAGAAACGTTTTGGCAAAGACCGCCAGCGCATTTCCGAAGAAACCCTGAAGTTATACGCTGAGCATGGAGTGAATCCGGCCAGCGGTTGTCTGCCAATGTTCGCCCAGATGCCTGTATTCTTTGCCCTCTACTTCTCCGTGCGCCAGCTGTCGACAGCGCGCAACGGCCATTTTGCCGACGGATTCCTCTGGATTAGGGATCTGGGCGCGGCGGATCGCTGGGAATTGCTGTTTATCCCGATCGTGCCGATCGCGATTCTCGCCGGTGTCTTCCAGTTCATTCAGATGCGCATGTCGCGCCCGGCCAATCAGGGGCAGATCCGCGATCCACAGCAGGCAATGATGCAGACGATGATGAATTTCATGCCGCTGATGGTCGTCTTCTTCGGCTGGAAGTTTCCGGCTGGTATCGTGATGTACTGGGCGGTCCAGAGTCTCTACTCCGTTATCCAGCAGTGGTTCATCACTGGCTGGGGTTCGCTCAAGGATTGGTTCCCCTGGCTACCGGAACTTCGTGAAGAGTGGCGGTTAGGGCGACCGAAGCCCCGTCCGGAAGGAGCGGCCGTTGCAAACAGCGGTCCTCAGGAAATGGGCGGATTCTTTGGCTGGATGCAGAAGAAGACGGACAGCTTGGCGCAGCGGCAGGAAGAGAAAGCGCGGGCAAGTGCCAGCCAGCAGACTGCTCACATTGAGGAAATAGAGTCGGACGAGGAAGATCTGCCGGATGGTGTAGTGACGATCACTGCATCCGGAGGGCAGGTACGAAGACGCGGCAAGCGACGCAGAACCGGGGACGCGACCTCATCAGACTAGCAATGCGACCTGTTCGCGCACCCTGTTCCGGTTGAAGCCTGCAACAACGGGAAATTGAGAATGAACCATGGATCGACGATCGAGCGTTGATATTCAGGCGAAATCACGCGACGAAGCCCTCAATCTAGCGCTGGAACAATTGGGCGCAAGAGCTGAAGATGTCACGGTTGAGGTGCTGGCTGAGATCGAAAACGACTTCTATGGCGATGGTGAAGTGCTGTTGCGCGTCACCCGCAAAGGCGCGCGCAGCCGGCCGGAGCCGGAACCAGCACCACGGCAGTCGGTTTCGGACGATGCGCTCGAAGAGTACGAGCAACTGGCGAAAGAACTGGTTTCTGAATTGCTCGAGATGATGGGCGTTGAAGCTGATGTCGTGGCCGTCGACAATCCCTCGGTGATGCCAGTTGGCGCTGACGATCCACCGACGGTTTTCATCGATATCATGGGACGCGATCTCGGATTGCTGATCGGACGACGCGGCGATAATCTGAGCCAGTTTCAGTATCTGATCAATTTACTTCTCAATCGCCAGACCGACGATTGGGTACGTGCAATCGTCGATGTCGAAGGCTATCGGATACGCCGCGAAGAATCGTTGATTGGTCTGGCAGAGCGTGTCGGAAGGCAGGTTGCCAGAAATCGGCGGGCGATCTCCCTCGAACCGATGCCGCCCAACGAGCGCCGTGTGGTTCATCTGACGTTGCAAAACCAACCGGACGTATCAACCGAGTCCAGCGGTGACGAGCCCTTGCGACGCGTGACAATTACTCCGAACTAGTTCTAGCAAAGGCGATGGAGAGCCCATGAACGTGCGCGGAAGCGCTGGCACACCCGACTTCGTCGCCATCGGTCACTTCACAGTTGACAGGATGCCCTGGGGCTATGCGCTCGGCGGCTCGGTGATCTATGCCGCGCTGACGGCGGCTCGCGCAGGCTTCCGTGTCGGAGTGCTTACAAGCGGCAATATCGATGACCTGCCACGACCAGTCCGACAGGAACTGGAAAGCGCTTCTAAAGAGATTGAATTCATCATGCAGGCGTCGCGGGCTACGACAACCTTCACCAACAGTGAAGTCGTCGACCGCAGAGTGCAAACACTGCACGCCGTGGCATCCGAGATCGATCTCAGCGGCCTCCCGCCCGATTGGCGTGCGGTTCAAACCATGCACATTGCTCCGGTCGCACAGGAACTGGATCCACGCGGTCTGGCGCGCCTCTCACCGGGATTTCTCGGTGTAACGCCACAGGGCTGGTTGCGACGATGGTCTTCGACCTTACCCGCCAAGGTCCATCATGAAGCGCTTCACATGAACCCGGAGATCGCCTCGAGATTTGACTCCATGGTCGTCTCAGCCGAAGAGCTGGTGGATCTGAGAGAACCCTATGACGTCGTCAGCCGCCGTGGACTGGCGGTTGTCACGCGAGGACGCCGCGGCGCAACGGCTATTGATAGAGGACGCGTTACAGAGGTAATCGGGTACCCCGGCGAGCGTGTCGACACGACCGGCGCTGGCGATGTCTTCGCGGCGATGCTGTTCCTGATGAGGGGTCAGCAGAGAGCCGCTTGTAAGAAGTCTGAACCTCGCATCTGCCGCGGCTTCGCTTTCAGTAGCAGGCCGAGGGACATCTGCAATTCCAACTCTCGAACAAGTCGAGCGCAGAGTCGAAGTAGGAAGTTCCGGGCGCTAAATGTACCTGGACACCATCGCGGCGATCGCAACCGCCCCCGGCGAGGGTGGGGTTGGCATCATTCGCATGAGTGGTCCCGATTCTCTGGCGTATGCGACCAAAATCTTTCGCTTCGGCCGGTCGCTACGATCTCCCAACTTGGGAGCGTTCGAGAGTCATCGCATGTACTACGGCTCAATCGTCGACCCTCGTACAGGGGCAATCGTTGACGAAGTGCTACTGGTCTGGATGCAGGCGCCGCGCAGCTATACCCGTGAAGACGTCGTTGAAATCCACAGCCACGGTGGATATGTGCCGGTTCGAGCCGTATTAAATCTCTGCCTGTCCGGCGGGGCACGACTGGCCGAACCGGGCGAATTCACCCTGCGGGCATTCCTCAATGGGCGCATCGATCTTAGCCAGGCCGAAGCCGTCGCAGGAGTCGTCTCGGCTCAAACTGGCCGCTCGCTCGACCTCGCTATCGGCGAACTTCGCGGCCGCATGACCGAACGCTTGAAGCCTGCCCGTGACGCCCTCGTCGAGACCATGGCGTTTCTCGATGCCGCCGCCGACTTCCCCGAGGATGAGATCCCCGATCTCGATATCGACAATGCCCTCGAGCATATAGCCGCTACATTGGGACCGGTCGTCGATTCTGCACAGACGGGCTTGCTGTACCGCGAAGGACTTCAGATCGCGATTGTCGGTCGCCCGAACGTCGGCAAGTCGAGCCTCCTCAATGCTTTGATCGGCCAGGAGCGGGCCATCGTGACGGAGATCGCCGGCACAACGCGCGATGTGGTTTCTGAAACGATCAACTTGCGCGGTATACCGGCAACACTGTTGGACACTGCCGGCATAACCGAGACGGCTGACATCGTCGAAGCCATTGGCGTCGAGCGCTCCCGGCACGCGCTAGCGACGAGCGCGCTCGTACTCGTCGTGCTTGACGGCTCGGAAACGCTTGCCGAAAGCGACCGGCAAGTACTCAAGCTGATAGATGAGCGCCTCGATCCAGCCGGGATCGTGCATGTCATTAACAAGATCGATTTGCCGATCAGACTGGACATCAAGGCTGCGAGCATCAATTCAGACGTGCCCAGGATTTCTGTTTCTACCGTCACCGGACAGGGTCTTGATGAGCTCATCGATACACTGCACGATGTCGCGCTAGGCAGTTCCGACTCCGCCATCCGACCAGCTCTTGTAACCAGCCGCCAGCTTGACGCACTTCGCAGGGCCGACGAGTCGATTCGTTCCGCAATGTCAGCGCGAGCATCCGGAGTACCGCTCGATCTACTGGCTGTGGATGTTCGCACGGCGCTCTATGCAGTTGGAGAAATTACCGGCGAACACGTCAGTGAAGCCGTCCTGGATGAGATATTCAGCCGCTTTTGCATCGGGAAATAGCCGCGGGATGCATCGTGGTAGCGGCTACTGACCCAGTGGCTCCATCACCGCCCACAGATTCGACTTCGCTTCGAACCCGATGCCCGGAATATCCGGCAGGGACACGTGGCCGTCTACGACGCGTTCGCTGTCCGCAAAGCCACCGAAAGGCTGGAATACATCCGGATAGGATTCGTTGCCACCAAGTCCGAGACCAGCAGCGATGTTTAACGCAAACTGATGACCGCCATGAGGCACACATTGCTTCCGCGACCAGCCAAGGCTCTCGACTACATCGATTGTTCGAAGATATTCAACAAGTCCATAGGATAGTGCCGGGTCGAACTGCAGCACGTCCCTGTCGGGACGCATGCCAGCATAGCGAATGAGGTTACGCGCATCCTGATGAGAAAAGAGATTCTCGCCGGTTGCCAACGGATGATCATAGATCTGGCCAAGTTGAGCCTGCAATTCGAAATCGAGAGGATCACCCGCTTCCTCGTACCAGCGCAGCCCGTAGGGCGCTATTGCTTCGGCGTAGGTAAGCGCTTCATCGAGATCGAAGCGTCCGTTGGCGTCGACCGCGAGCCTGTTTCCATCTCCGACCAGCTCAAGCACCGCTTCGATTCGGCGAGTGTCCTCGTCCAGCGAGGCGCCACCAATCTTGATCTTGACGGTGTCGTAGCCGAGGTCAAGATAGCTTTTCATCTCGCTCTGGAGTTCTGCCAGATCCTTGTCAGGCTGATAGTACCCACCGGCAGCGTAGACCCAGACCCTCTCAGACGCTCTGTCTGAGCCGTAGCGCTCTGCGAGGAGTTGATACAGTGGTCTACCTTCGATCTTTGCAACGGCGTCCCAGAGGGCCATATCGAGGACTCCGACAGCAACCGAGCGTTCACCATGTCCGCCAGGTTTCTCGCCACTCATCATGACGTCCCAGGCTCGGAAGGGATCAAAGTTCGTCCCGGCATCGTCGATGAGTCCTTCGGGATCCGCTTCCTGCAGCCGTGGAATAAACCGTTCTCGCAGCAGACCTGCGGGGGCATAGCGACCGTTCGAATTGAATCCATAGCCCACGATCGGCATTCCGCTACGCTCGATATTGGTCTGGATTGCAACAACGGAGGCGGTCATCTGCCGAAAGTCGATAAATGCATTTCTGATAGTTGACTTGATCGGTATAACTGCGTCGCGAATCGCCGTGATCTGTGGCGTCGTCAAAACCTGTCTCCTGCTTCCCAGCTGAGATCACTCAATCGGCACAGTGTACCCAGAGTCGAAGCGCCTAGCTGATGGCGTCGATTTTAGCAGTCAACCGCTTCGCAATTTTTCTATTCGTCAGGCCTGCTGCTGATGGCAAATGCGAACCGTTCAGCCGTTACCGGGCGGCGCCTTTGTTGAGCGGAGTAGTGTCGATCATCGCCCAGTCGCCCGGAGTACACCCATGTCTGAAGTAGGGGGCGCTCAGGAACCTGCTCCAGGCGTCCGCCGTAGCATTCGGACAGGATTCGCCCGAGTTCCCGTGAGGTAGCGGTATCCAAGCAGAAGTGACGCCGTCGCACTGCTTCGCGGCGGCGCGTATCCTTCGGGGAGGGCCGTTGCGCTCCAATGTTGAGGCTAAAGGACTGATATTCTGCTGGTGATGCGACTTTTGGCGGATACCTCTTCCCGGGTATGAGGGCAGGATGAACAATATCGGAACTACCCTATCCAGTGCACACGACTCCTTTGTTGCCACATCCGCCCATATCTGCGATACGCCTACCCATATGCGGGCTGACGGCAACGTCTATTATTGGACACTCCCCATCTCCTTTCTGATGGCCCGCATGATGTCATCGGACTAATATTTCGTGCGCCCATCGATCTGCTACATCGCAACGTACGATCCTGACTACTCCCGCAATCTCGATCTGATCCGGGCACTGAAGTCCGCCGGAGTTCGCGTTGAGGTTGTTCGCGGCTCAGGTCCAACCAGAGGTACCCGCGCCGGAGAATCCAAACTAAGTACGATCAGGGCGGCGACCAAATCTGCCGGGTCGATTGTCCACGCGTTTGATGTTTCGCTGCGCCTGTTGCGTTGCCGTGCGCTCGTCGTCGGCTATCTGGGACAGTTCGACATGTTGACGCTCGGAGTGATCGCTAAATGCCTTGGACGACCGGTGATCTTCAATCCGTTGATTACCTTGACTGACACAATCGTCCAGGATCGGCGACTCGTGCCGGCGAACTCACCTGCCGCCCGATTGATTCGATTGCTGGACCGGCTAGCTCTTAGACGCGCCGATCTGGTGCTCGTTGATACCGCCCAGAACGCTCAATATGTCACCGATATTGGCCGTCTCAAAGCGTCGCGGGTGCTCGTATTGCCCGTTGGCGCAGATCAGGAAGTGTTCTATCCGTCCACCGCCGTCGATCTTCGTACGGCAGGATGTCTCGACGTGCTCTTTTATGGCAAGTTCATCCCGCTCCATGGCGTAGAGACGATCGTGCGCGCGGCGGCGTTGCTCCAGTCGACGCATCCGGGTATCCATTTTGAATTGGTCGGAAGCGGTCAGGATTACACTGCTGCGAGGGAGCTTGCTCGCGATCTCGAAATATCCAACGTTCTCTGGACAGATTGGCTACCCTATAGCGAGCTTGGGAAGCGGTTGAGGAAAGCGGATGTTGCTCTGGGTATTTTCGACGGTGGCGAGAAGGCAGCGCGGGTGATCCCGAACAAAGTGCATCAGGCGCTCGCCTGTGGTGTGCCCGTGGTGACAAGGAACAGCTCGGCCATCTCCGATCTTCTGACCGACCGACAATCGGCGATGCTCGTTCCACCTCAAGATCCTGCTGCGCTCGCAGGGGCGATCGTTGAGCTTGCTGATGACGAACATCTGCGAAAGGCTATTGGCGCTGCCGGGCGCATTGCGTGGGAAGCGCATGCTTCGGAGGATCGACTTGCGATCCTGGCTCGGGAAGCGCTTCAGCGCATCGGTGTCACTGCGTGAGTCGTATTCGCAGCAATCTGACGGGGCTAGTATTCCTTGTTGGACTCGTTGTAGCAACCGGCTTGCTTTGGCTCACTGGCGTCCTGGCCGATACCTGGGATGGACTGGCCAATGCGAAGCCACTGCCTCTTGTCCTGGTCGTAGTTGTCGGTATGACGTTGCCGCTCGTGCACGCCTGGCGATGGCAGATCGTCATGCGTTCGCTCGATATTTCGTTGACACTCGGGGAGGCATGTGACATTACCGTCAGCTCAGCCCTCGTAAATTACGCCAGTCCGGGCTTCGTCGGCGCGTCGGCGAAGGCGGTCCTCGCGAACCAGACTCGATCCGTGCCCTATTCCGCCTCAGCACTATCCATCGGCTTCGAGCACTCACTCGATCTCGGGCTGATGGCAACCTCTGCCACGATCGTAATCCTCATCATCGGTCCATCGGCCTTTCGCGACGCCGCATCGCCACTGGAGGAACTGGCGTCAGCAGGAGTCATCATCATCGCGCTAGCGGTCGTCGCCATCGGAATGGCATTGGCCTGGAGACTCGGAGCGCTGACCTATTTGCGATCGCTCGGATCTAGTGCGCGCCAGCTGGGCTCGAGGGTTAACCCATTAACGATCGGCAGCTTGACGCTGCTCTACTGGTTCCTACAGATTGTCGTCTCCGGCCTCATGTTCTGGGCACTCGGGATCAATTTCAAGGTGATTAACGTGCTGGCAGTCGTGACCGTGCCGGGACTAGCGGGAATGGTCGCACCTCTTCCAGGAGGTGTCGGAGTGCGTGAAGCCGTCACCGTTGCGCTGACAACCGTGACCGGAGTCGGCGCAGCCACACTCGTCACGCTGGCTATCGTTCAACGTGTTCTCCTTGTTGCTTCGTTACCCCTTTCTCTGGGCTTCGTCCGGATCGTTCGTGGAATCATGGTCAGGATTGGGTAGGTTACGCCAACTCGCCACCTGCGATCGACGCTGGCTCGTGCTCTGGAGCGTAGCCATTGCCATTCGGCTGGTGGTGATGCCCTTCACCCTCCACATGGACGCCTATCAGATCTATTCACGCGCTTCGGAGGCGGCCTACGACGGCGAGTGGTTCGGTTGGACGGCCCAGATTCTGATTCAGTCAATCCACAACGTCTGGCTCTTGATGATCCGACCGCTTCTGCCCGACAGCGCGGGCATCTGGTCGAAGACTGCTTCGCAAGCCGGTGTCGGTGCGAGCCTCGATGATTACCGGGGCTTCATCGCCTACGACCACGTACATCGAGCTGTATTCCTGATGAAGGTGCCCTATTTCGTTGCGGATCTCCTCGTTGCCTGGGTGCTCACGCGACTAGTCGAGCCGGCCCGGAGATTTGCCGTCGCCGCTTTCTGGTTGCTCAACCCGCTCGTCATATACGCAACGGCGGTCTTCGGTCGCCACGACGTCATCGCCATCCTGCTCGTGATGCTGTCGCTGCTTGCAGCGAAACGTGCCACCGACGCCGGGCGGCTCGTCGGGCTAATCCTGCTCGGCATCGCGACGCTGATGCGCTTCTTTCCTAATCGTGCTCGTTCCCTACTACCTACTGGCATTCCGCCGATCACGGCGGCAACTCATGATGGCAGTGGCGATTCTTGGCGGCCTATGGGGAGCGGTTGAGCTCTTTGGAATCATCGGGACGGGTGAAAGCCCGACACTTGAGATTCTCGCAACGCACGAGCACTTCCAGAACTGGCTCGATGCCGGAATTCGTCTCCGCTTCGACGATTTCATCCTCTTCTTCCCGCTCATCTATTTACTCGCGCTCTTCTGGATCAGCGAACGCGGGCTGGATGCCGATGAATATCCCCGAGTCGCAGCCGCCTCATTTCTGTTGCTCTTTGGACTAACTTTCTTTCATCCCCACTGGTCGATCTGGCTGGTGCCATTCCTGGCGCTCACCATCTCGTCCAACCGTCGCATGGTCATCTATCACGCTTTGCAAATCGTCGCGCTCAGTATCTATTTCATGCAGTGGGGTTCCTGGACCACATGGGAGCTGCTGCGGCCAACGATCGGAGACCGTGTCGCCAGCATGCCGGACCCCTACGAGACGATCGCAGCGCGCATCGAACCGCGCCAGTTCTTCGGCGTCTTTCGCTCGTTCCTCACCGCAATATCGCTTTGGATGGCCTGGAAATTGATCCAGCCGTTAAGGACGCGCGAACGTGCGTGATCCGGTCACCGATCTCAACACTCGCGGCCGGATCATCTTCGCATCGGTGCTGATCTTCGCCGTCCTGCACGCGTTGCTGTACGTGGTAACCGTCCCAACCTGGGATCTCTTCGATGAGGAACAACATCTCAGCTATGCGCTCTATCTAATCGACGACGGCGCAATACCGCACGTCAACGACCCTGTTCAGCCGCGCATCCTCGAGAGCGCCGTCGCCACTGACCGCTGGTCGACGCTCAGGATCGGACGACCGGTCGCGCCGGAATTGAACGAATTTGGCCTGGAAGGTTGGTCTTACGAGGGCTACCACCCGCCGCTCTACTACAGTCTGATCGCCCCGCTAACGCTCCTGAGCGGGAACGACGCCTGGCGCGAACTGTACGCGGCGCGCCTGCTGGGCATCGCTCTACTCTTTGGGTATAGCGTCCGTCTGTTGGGGGTATGGGCGAGACTGGCTACGCGACGCCGATCCGGCCGTCTGGGGGACCATTGTTGCCATCGGGATATCAATTCCCTCAGTCGCGGCAGCAGCAGGGAGAGTCAACAACGATCTGTTGACCGGGACTCTTCCTTGCTGCTGGAACGCTCATGGCCTCGCGACTGCTTGAAGATCGGAGAACGGATCAAGCGCTCTTTCTCGGTCTGCTGACGGCTGCCGCAATCATGACCAAGGGCCAGGGAGCCGTGCTGCTATTAGTGGCGGTAGCTGCGACAGCGATACTCCTCGCTCGGCGCCAGCTCAACGCGCGCCTGCTGGGTCTCGCTATCGGGCCGGGGGTTATCGCGCTCTCTGGCTGGAGTCTCTGGACCTGGATGCGCTATGACACGGTAAATAGCTCTCAAGCCTTTCTCGACCTCGTAGGAGCTGTTGAGCCGCTTGGTGTGGGCCAGTTCATCAGCGAACTCTGGCTGAATGGCTGGAGCAGCTACTGGGGAGCCTACGACGGTGGAACATTGCGTTGGATTACCGGCGGTATCATCCTCGTCATCGTAGCTGCTGGATTCATCGGTCTGATCCTGCGACCCGAATCATGGCTGGACAGCGCAGAAGGGCGAGATCGGTTGATCCTGAGCGGAACGCTAGTGGCGGGTCTGCTGGCGGCAGCCTGGGTCGCGAACGATAGCGGTCTTGCCCACCCTCACGGCCGCATGCTTATCGGCGCGTTTCCTGCCCTCACGACACTGACGATCGCCGGAATCAGGCGACTCGGCGGCGACATCGCTGTACTACAGGCTGGCATCGCAACGGTAACGCTCTCATCGGTCTATTTTCTTTTCTGGTATATGCCGTTTTTCTACTAGGCGCGGTGGCAATGGCGAAGTCCGGTGCTAACGAAAAGCTCGCTCGCTCTGTCGGAACAAGACGGAGCAAGCGCCTGGCGGTGCTGGGACTGCTCTGCGTGCCGATGCTGATGTTGTTGATGGCTGGGTGTGCAACACGAACCGTCGGGATGCAAGCTCCGCTGGCTCACGATTACGACGGTATCCAGTGGCGCCCGCTCGACGCGACGATCGCCCAGAAGATCATTGTCGCGCCCGGCTACACAGCCCTGGTCGAAAACGATCCCGCGACCGATCCAGATACGCTCCATGAACGCATTCGCGCCCTTCCAGATGACGTGCGCTCGGCAACGCTAATCGAAATCCGGGTTGCACTAAGACCGGCCAGAGACTATTCATTCGACCGTTCATTGACGCTTACGACATCGGTCACCGGGTCCGACGAGACGATCGCTACAACTACATCGACGATCGATGATATGAAGTTTGAGAACGACTGGGCTCTCATCTCTAGCTTTCCTCCCGCCTTTGCCGGAGACGTGATCGAGATCCATGTCGGTCCAGCCCAGGGGTGGGAGTACGGCATCACCGTAAGCAGAATGCCCTATGGTGGATATGGCGCTACCGCGATGTCGGGCGGCGCCGAACCTAAGGCACTCGGAGGAGCGCTGGGATTCCAAACCGTCTTCGATCAATCCACTGACCGCAGCCGGTTACTCGAGGAAGCAGTCGGACCGTCGATACGCGCAGCATTCAGCGATCCATTCCTGGTGGTGGTCTATGCAATCATGCTTCTATTTGGTGGCTGGATCCTGTGGATTCGACATCGGGAGTTGAAGGCGAGCTAACGCGTGGTCGTTGAGCGCTCAGAACGAAGTTGCCTGCTGTGTCACCAGTCCTTCAATGGCAGGACATTCCTTTGTCGCGATTGCTCAGATCGCTATCGTGATCAGACGGTCCCATTCGAGGTGCGCCAACGCTTTTATCAGGAACTGGACTTCGAATATCCAGAGCGCTCCAACACTTACGATGTCTACAACCGGCCTGACGCGCTGCTTGCCGCGCTGCTTCGACTTCCGCGCCACGTCGCGCTACTCGAAGTCGGAGCGGGTGGGGGTTTCTTGTTAGAAGAATTGCGCGATGCAGGCTTTACGGATCTGACCGGCAGCGACATTACCGAAACAGCAGTCGGAGAGATCGCTCGGCGCGTACCGGAAGCGGACGTCGTGCTGGCTGACGCTTCCCGTCTGAGCTTTCAACGCGATGTGTTCGACATTGTTGTCAGCAGTGATGTGATCGAGCATTTACCAGACGTCGAAGATCACTTCGCAGCCGTAGCCCGGATTCTCAAGCCCGGCGGACTCTACTTCATCAAGACGCCGAATCGAATCGTTGCCGAAGCCTTCTATCGGCTGCGGGGCCTGCACGACAGCTACTTCTGGCATCCGTCGATGTTCACCGCCTCCGAGCTATCGGACGTACTCCGTGAGTACGGACTGGAAATGCGCCCCCTTCGGCCCCATCGCCTGACCGAAGCGCAGCTTGTCAAGCTACCCGGCTCTAGTGCGGTACGCCCACTTCTTGAGCGCGTCCCGATCGAGCACGTTCCTCCGGGGATGCGCCCTCATCTCGAAGTCGTGGCCAGGAAGGAACCTGGAGCCTGACTCGACGACTGTTCGCCCGATGCCGGAATCGCACAGCACCAAGATCGGCGTTGGGGCTACCGGGCATGCCGCTTGTTCCACCAAATTGAACGTACGTCTCCCGTTTCTGCCCCGATCAGACACCCAAAGGGTGTCATCCCGAAGCTTGTCGAGGGATCTACGTCCAATATCTTCCTACGAGCGGGGAACAAGATCTTTCGTGCCCACATCGTAGGTGCCTAGCTCCGCTCCGCTCAAGATGACACCAAGGTCGCCTACAGTTGCTATTCCCGGCCCAAAAGTGCTTACTGCCGACCGATCCACGATTATTACCTTGAATTAGGTGGAAAAGATGCCGCGGATGCGGTCACTGACGCCGCAATCGGACGCCTCACCAATACCGCCCCGCTAGAGATAACCAGGATCATTCAGCCTTACTCGAAGCTGATGCCAAGCGGGACGGTTTAATCCACACCTAGCTCAATTAGCGGCCCATCTCGATATAGCGGTAGGACTCAGCGTGCTGCATGTCGTTGGCGCCGGGATAGTGCATATGACGCGCAATCGCCGCCGTATCGCGCGCCCAGCGGGTGACCGCTTCCAGTGGGTCCCAGTCACCGAGCTGGCTCTTGTGCTCGCGCAGCGCCGCCGCCTTCTTCTCCAGATAGTCACTGGTCTCAACAAAGTGATCGACCCGGTCGCCGCCAGCCCCGACATAGACCTCGGTGACCTTGTGTGGTTCATAGCCTTCGGCGAGTAGCTCCGGGAAGGTCAGGCGATCGCGAGCGGACGGATAGATCGCAGCCAGTGTCGCTTCACCCATCGCCACATGATCAGGATGCTGGATATAGTTTCCAAAATAGCGCGCCGCTGGATCCTGGCAGACGACTGCGTCCGGTTTGAAGTGCCGGATAGCGCGGGTGATCTCCTTACGCAGGTTGAGATCGGGCATCAGTTCTGCATCTTTGAAGTGCAGGAACATGACCTCCTTTACGCCAAGGACATCCGCTGCCGCACGTTGCTCGGCTTCGCGCGTCTCGATCAGCTTCGCGCTATCGTAGTCTGGGTCGTCGCTGCCTTTGTCACCACTCGTGCCAAGGACGAAGAAGATCTCCTGACCTTCGTCAGCCCAGCGTGCAATCGTCCCGCCACAGCCAAATTCGATGTCGTCCGGATGAGCCATCGACACTAGCACCCGTCTGGGCCGGTCCTCGCTGCCATTCGTCTCGCCACTCATTCAGAATCCTTCCCGTTGAAAATTTGCGATGTCTGGGGACGAATCAGTTCGCCCCCAGCACAATCAATCTTATGGTTCCAGGCGCGTCATCGTCCTCGGGAATAGCGTCACTTCGCGGACGTTTTGAACCCCGGTCAAACGGGCCACGAAGCGTTCGAGGCCGATGGCGAAGCCGCCATGCGGCGGCATACCGTACTTGAACGCTTCCAGGTAGCCTTCCATTCCTTCGCCAGTCAGCCCTTTTGCGGCAAGTGCGGCTAGATACTCAGGATAGAGATGCAGCCGCTGGCCTCCCGTGACCAGTTCCAGGCCGCGAAAGAGCAGGTCGAAACCGCGCGAGTAGCCTGGCCTGTCCGGGTCTGGATGGGTGTAAAACGGACGCTTCGACATCGGGTAACCGCTGACAAAGACCCATTCGGAACCATGTTCGTCGAACGCCCAGCGTCCGAGTTCACGCTCGTCGGCGGGAGCAAGATCGTCTGCGCCCTCATCAGTTCGCCCGAGGATCTTCATCGCCTCGCTGAAGTGAACGACCGGGATTTCATCTGGAACGACTGGAAGCGTCAGATCCAGGCCGAGGGCGCTCGAACCCATTGCCTGACCGACCGCGCCGACCATGCCGGCGATAGCGTCGCGCAATGTTTTCATGACCTCGACGTGGTCCTGGATGAATCCCATCTCGGCGTCGAGCGAAACGTACTCGTTGAGATGACGAGCGGTGTCGTGCGGTTCGGCTCGGAAGACTGGCCCGACTTCGAATACGCGCTCGTGCACCCCGACCATCATCTGCTTGTAGAACTGCGGGCTTTGGGCGAGATAGGCGGTTCGACCGAAATAGCCCATCTCAAAGACATCCGAACCGCTTTCAGTCGCTGAACCGACGAGCTTGGGGGTGAATATCTCGACGAACCCTTTGCTCTCCATCGTCGCTCTGAAACCTCGCACGAGCGCCGCCGCGATCTCGAAGTATCCGCGGCGCTGCGGGTGCCGGTTGGCTACCGTCGCGTGATCGAGAATCGTTGGCAGTTGGGCATGTCAATTCGGGCATGTAGATCTCGAAGGGCAACTGCTCATCGACCTCCGACAGCACAGCCACCTCAGGTTGGCGAAGTTCAACGCCCCCCGGAGCCTGGGGCTCGGCGGCTACTATTCCTCGGACCTCGATGACGGACTCGTTGCCGAGCCTACCCAGAGTGGCCTGCAATCCAGGATCGTCAACGACGATCTGAGCCAGTCCGCTCCGGTCTCGAAGAATGAGAAAGCTGATCTTGCCCAGCTGGCGGTAGCGATGCAGCCAGCCAGCGAGTCGAACGGATTCCCCGATGTGTTCGGGGAGGGAAGCGGCCCAGACGCGGGGGCCGGTCAGACTGGAGGTAAACTCGACAGCCTGCATAGTGACACCTCCTGACGAAACAAACGCAAAACCCCCTCGCCGTGTGGACGAGGGGGGCGCTCGTGGTGCCACCACACTTCATCGCCGCTTCGGAGGTTTTCCCGCGGCGATCTCGGAGGCCAGATAACGGTGGCAGACCGGCGAGCCCTTTGTTCGTCACTTTCAGGCTCGCGCTCGGGAGTGTCTTCACACTGAATCCGTGGCCACCTCACACCGACCGGTGGCTCTCTGAACAACGGACTAGACAGCGCTACTCGTCTCCGTCAACGCGTTCCACAAATCATATCAAGCGCCGGTCGGTTTACCAGAGGTCGCGCGCGTAGCGCATCAGACGCATCGGCCGTCGCTCGACCTGCGCGCGTGGAGACCAGGCCGGTGTCGTTTGCCGTTGGCCCCGGCGCTGCGGCACCGTCAGCCTTTCGCGCCGCTTTGGTGTGGCGTTCTTTCGCGGGTTGCCACCGCCCAGATTGCGTTGGGTTGTCATCAGATAGAGAGCAATCGATCTACTGCGCACCATTGAGCTCCGCCCGGGCTAACTTCGAAACCTCACCAGAGAGCGCGCTGGCTCTCGGTTGAATTTGTCCGGCGTATTTGTTGCCCTCTTTTGCGCGATATGGGACTTCGGCCGGGCTGGAGAGTTGTTCGAAGGTGAAGGAGCAGATGCGCATACCGGGGTAGAGCGCGACCGCCATCCTGCCTAGATTCGAAAGCTCCATTGTCGCAGTGCCGATCCAACCAGGCTCAAAGACAGCGGCCGTTGAATGCACCGTGATGCCCAGTCTGGCTATCGATGAACGACCTTCGAGGCGCGCCACAAGATCATCGGACAGTTCAAGCGTCTCAATCGTTGAGGCCAGGGCGAAATCGCCCGCCTGCATGATGAAACGCTCGTCGTCGTCGATCTCGATCGTTCGCATGCCCTCGCCGATCGATTGTGGCTGGCGCGGGTCGATGTAGGAATAGGAAGAATGTTCGAACACCATGAAGGTATTGCCAAGCCTGAAGTCGATCGAACATGATCCGAGAGCGACATCGAGATCCGGAAAAGGATCGATGCGTATCGACCCGCCCTCGATGTAGCGTTTGATATCTCGATCGGACAATATCATGACGTCGCACTTCTTTCGGATTCAATCTGGCGTTACGCCTTGCGTCGATTCGGTATTAGATACCTGAACGACGAGTGCAGCACGCTAGCGTCGTTAGCCGTACGTACAGTATCCATGGTTGTGTGTCTGTACGTCAAGGGTGGCCGAGATTGCTATACTCATCGGTTGTTATCGTTCGGGGACAAAATGACAAAGGCTGATCATGTTAACGACTGAATGTATGAGGCCAATAGAAAGGCCGGGGTGGTGACACAAACCCCGGGAGAATAGCCCGTGCCGCGATTTTCAGGCCGCCCAGGAGGCAAGCCCAATCGTCGCCGAAATGTTCCGGCATTTCGCATTCACACGTCCCACAAATCGGAAACCGCAGTTGACCCTTCCGAAGCGACCGACGGGGACCTGCGCGAAGGTGATCAGGCGCTCCAGGCAAATGACCAGGTGCCTCACTCGAGCGGTGAACCGGGAGAATCTCCGGCCCTTGTATCAATGCCCGATGACCTAGATCTCCCAGATGAACCGTCACTGGAAGACTACATTGAGCGCATCGAGTCCTCAGCAGCACGACTGCGGGCAGAACATAGCGGCGATGCGGCGGTTGAATCACCGGCAATCGCAGATGCTGAGACCGATCAAATGTCGGGTCGCTCGTTACGCCGCAACCGGCCCGGAAGAAGACGTCGCAAGGCGCGTCCCACCGAGCCGCCAAAGGCCTGGTATAGGCGACGACGGACCTGGCTCATTGTGGCGATGGTCCTGCCGCTCCTCCTCGTTGCTGGCGCAACAGCGTACGTCCTGAACATAGTGAGGGTGAGCGTTGACGCTTACGGCGACATCCACGAGGACCCGATTAGCGATCGCACCCGCTACACCGTCAATACCGAGGGCACGCCGGTTCCGGTGCCCTCGGCACAAGTTGAGCAGATCCTCCCAAATTGGGAAAATGACGATCCGATCAACATCGTCCTGCTCGGAGTGGACGCGCAGACCAGCGACGACCAGCCGCCTCGCTCTGACACCACCATTGTTATGCACATCGACCCTGCAACGGACAAAGTGGCAATGATGAGCATCCCGCGTGACCTCATCGTTTACATCCCTGGTTTTGGCGAGGATAAGTTCAATGCGGCCTACCCGATCGGCGAAGCCCACAAGGACGAGATAGCCGGCGGCGGGCCGACGCTCGTGGCGCAGACGATCGAGGCAAACTTCAACATTCCCATCCACTACTACGCAACGATCAACTTTGAGGGCTTCCGCGATGTCGTCGATACTGTCGGCGGCGTCGTGATTGATGTCGACACGCAATTGAGCGACAACCTTTATCCAACCGACGATTTGCGACTGACTCGCGTTTACTTCGCAGCCGGACTCCAGAAGATGGATGGCGAGACAGCCCTAGAGTATGTGCGTACGCGCCACGCGGACAGCGATTTCGGGCGAGCTGAACGCCAGCAGCAAGTGTTACTGGCTATCCGCCAGCAAGCGGTATCGCTTGAACTGATCACGCAAGCCCAATCTCTGATTCGGGACATGCAGCATACGATCCGGACCGATCTCAACTTCAACCAGATGCTGGCGCTGGCAAACCTCGGTCGTCAGGTCCAGCCGGACTCCATCGCAAAGCTCAACCTCTTCGAAGAAGGTCTGCTGACCGAGCATCTACCTGAATATGAAGGTGACGCGTACTACATTGACGCCGACTGGCAGGCGGTTCTCGACGAAACGAGAGCTTTTTTTGGCGGTGGCAGGCAAGTAGCAGATAGCGCTACAAGCACCGCGGACGCCGAGCCTGATCTTTCGATTTCAGTCTTTGTCGAGAACGCTACGAACATTCCGCTCCTGGCAGGCTCCAGCGCTCAAATTCTGGCGGATGCCGGGTTCCTCGAGGTTTGGCCAAGCGACGCCCGCCGTCCGCAGAGCCAGTCCACTATTCAGGTTGCTCCCGGCGAGATTGCCACTGCGCGTCACATCGCCAGGCTCCTGGGTTTCTCCGACTCAGCGATCGTGACAGTGACCGGAACCGACGGGATCACCGTCACCCTCGGAGAAGACGTCCCGAGCGATCTCATCCCGGATCCGGACGCCGAGCCAGTCGCAGGTTGATGGAGGCGGATCGACCGCTGCTCGTCATCGTCACCGGCCCGCCAGCAAGCGGTAAGACGACGATTGCAACTGAAGTTGCACGCCAGCTCGCCATCCCGGCCTTTCACAAAGACCTGCTCAAGGAACAACTCTCCGACGCTATCTCAGGGTCAGGGATAGAATGGTCCCGAAAACTCGGCAGCGCCTCGTTTGATTTACTCTTTCATATAGGACAGGCGCTGATCGCCTCCGGACAGAGCTGCCTGATCGAGGCCAACTTTCACCCGGAACTTGGTCTCCCCGGTTTGGAACCAATCGCAGAACACAGCAAAGTCGTCCAGATCGTCTGCACTGGCAGAGCCGAAACGCTTATGAAACGTTATCTTGAGCGACACAGTGCCGGTCTGAGGCATCCGGTTCATCTGGACATCGATCCTGATCGTGGAGCCGAGCTGGATGCCTCATTTCGCCGCGATCACCGGATGCGACTCCCGGGGATGACTATCATCGTCGATACGACTGAAGAGCGGCTCGTGGACACTCAACTACTGGTCGAACAGATCCGCGCCTGGGTGAACTCCGAAAGTTAGCTGTCTCGTTTATCGAGATAGCGGACCAGGCCATCAACGCTCATGTAGAAGGGCGTCACGTACTTCGTCGCATAGACGGTCGAAGTTGAATCCGGTTCGCTCCTAATCTCGTCCAGGACAACCGCTTCGAGTTCTGCGATCATTTCTGCCCTGCTCAGCTGCCGGTCTCGCCAACCCTCGACCCACTCGACCCATTGATCCAACCTGTGATCAAGCTGGTCCAGATGGCTGGTTACGTCCGAATATTCATCGAAGTGGGTGATCAGGATCTTTTCAGGATCAAGGTCGCGAATGCGTTGCGTACTTGCCTTCCAGGCTTCAATGTCAATGTCAGGCGGCGGCGTCGGTGGCCACACGAGTGGCGACGGCGGCACACGCACGCCGGCAACATCGCCGGCAAAGATGATGTTGCGCTCCGGCTCGTGGAACGAGACATGATGCGAGGCATGCCCCGGCGTGTAATGGACATCGAATGTAGTGTCACCGACCTGAATCGTATCCCCATCTGTGATCGAAATGGTTCGATCCTCCGGCGTAGCCAGAAAATCGCCCCAGAGGGGATCCATCAGCGCTCCATATATTTGGCGCGCGCTGGAAACGAGACGTTCGGGATTGAGCATGTGCCTGACACCGCGTTCATGCACATAAAGGCGCGCCTCGGGAATATCCTGGAGCAGGCTACCGGCTCCTCCTGCATGATCGAGGTGGATGTGTGTCACCAGAATGTGGCGGATTGCATTGAGCTCGATACCAAGCTGACCGAGTCCATGTTTCAGATCGGGAAGGGTCCTACCAGGACCGGTTTCGAGAAGAGCAACACCATCGCTGGTCTGCAGAACATAGGCGGCGATCAAGGCTGGATAGCCTTGAAAATTGAGATCGATAATCCCGACATCGTCTGCCAGCCAGCGTGTGCGGAGGTCGGTCACAAGTTACTCCCTGGATTGGGACCGGCGGCGTCTACCTGTCCGCGAGGCTCCGGATATAGCCCGCCAGCGTACGAAGGTGGTCTCTATCGATCGCATAGTACTTCATCCCCTGGTCAGGGCGCACCGAGACGATATTGGCGCTCTCAAGCGTGCTGAGGTGCCGAGAGACGGCAGACTGGCTGATACCGAGCTTGCCGACGATCTCCTGAGCGTAGTGCTCACGCTCCTGAAGCATATCGATGATACGCAGCCGCGTCGGGTCGGAAATCGCCTTCATCGACGCTAGCGCCGCCGTTTCGGCGAACTCGACCGCGGTTGGGCTTGGCGGTGTAGCAGGCAACTCCGAACTCGCGAGGACAGTCGCCGGATTGAAATAGAGGATCAATTCAGGCGGGTAGTAGATGTATTGAATGAAGCTGCCAAGGTGGCTGGAGGGGCAATAGGTTACACGTTCGACGTCGGCCAGGTGAGCTGCTATATCCTCCGGCAAACGATGGCCAGTCAGTTCTGCGAAGGAGACCTGCACGACGGGGTGAACGAGCGATTGTGCGCGCCTGGCCGCACGTTGCAGCGATGGTTGCTCGCGAGCGAACTCTTCCGCATAGCAGGTGGTCCAAAACTCTTCAATCATCCGCAACGAGCGATTCTTCAGTTCCTGCGGGGTCGTGATCAATTCAACGAGTTCATCAAGATCGCCGGAGATGACCGCACCAGCCAGGAACTCACGCCATTCGTCTGGGCTTCCATTTTCGGGCGGATTGAGTGGGGCGTCCTGATCACGATAGTAACGTTGGACGGCATTGGACGCCATTCGCTGGTAAGCGATTGCCGGGAGATCGAGCAGGTGCTGATGATATTCCTCGTAGGTGGCGTCCAGCCGGTCCGGCTCATGGGCGTCGAACGAAAAGACGAGTTCTTCCCCGTAGTACAGGAGACGCCCGGAGAAGCCGAGCAGTAGGTCGAGATCGTGTTGCACTTCGGGTGATAGCTTTTCGCGCGCTTCGATGAACCAGGGATCAACTGATGGGATGACCGGATCGCCGTCGCGTGAAACAGCACGGTAGGTCATCGAAATACCAGACGTCAGCACAAGAGGCGCGGATACTGCAACGACCTGGCGCAATACCGGACGCCCAACCAGCAGTTCTCCCAATCGAACGCTCGACTATTCATTTCATTGCCAAATTGCAAGGGGAAGCGCGAACATTCGCACTATCACTTTATGACCATAGCACGGTTGGTCGCTCTCGGCAATAGGCTCTGGCTATCGATGGAAAAGCGCTGAACCGCCTGTTAGCTCGCCGGCTGCCGCCAGATAGTCTTCACGTGGTGGCGAGAAGACATCCATGACGACACAGCCTTCAGCGCCGCCGGTGCCCTCATGTTCTACGCCGCCTGGAATCACGTAGCAGGTGCTCGGGCCGATCTCGCGCGTCTCGTCGCCGATCCGCAAGATGATCGTGCCTTCGAGGACGAAGCCCAGCTGTTCATGTGGATGTGAATGCGCCGGCACCTTCGCGCCGGGCTCGATGCGGACCCAGTTGAGCATTGCTCTGCGCGCCGGCGAGCATGCTCATGCCGACACCGGGGATTGGATCGAATCCCGCCAGATCGCTGACTTCTCGAAATCCAACGTCGGCCGGCAGAGCTTCGATCTCGACGCCCTCGCCCGCCTGATACATCTGGTGATCGCTCATAAGTCCACCTTTCATTGCATGATTCTCTACCAGCATCATAGTCCAGCCGAAGATTGGAAAGTGGATGCCCCTACATTACGAATCAGGGTCCGAAAGTCCCAACTTGTGATGACAATGAGTCAACATAACGCTAAAACGTAGCTTGCTTCGGTACAATGGCATTGTCCCTGTCAGATCCGGATTGTGGGCGAGCCGCAGGTGGGGCGGCGATACGGGCAAGGGGATCACTGGTTGGGTTACACGTCAAAACAACACTCACGATTTACCATTTCCGCGGTGTCGATGGCATTCCTATTGGCGGCTATGTTGACGCCCGTACTCTTCATACCGGCCAGCGCTCAACAGGAAAACGACCCCGAAATTCAAACGGCGCTCGCCACGATGAACCGCTATCGCAGCTGGCTCGGGCTTGAGCCGATGGCGATCAATCCTGCGCTCCAAACGGCAGCAGAATCTCATGCGGACTATTACAGGCTGAATTATGGCGATCCCAATCTCGCCGGAATGGGACTGCATCGGGAGACGCCTGGTCAGCCAGGATTCACCGGCGAGACGATGAGCGATCGTGCACAAGCCCAGGGATATGAAGGCTCGGTCAACGAAAACGCCGGGCTCTCTGGCTCGATGATCTATTCCCTCGAATGGTTCATGGGCACGATCAATCACCGTCTGCCGATCATCGACCCGCGCTATACCGATGTTGGCCTGGCAACGGTCAACGATGGCGACATCGTCTTCGAAGTCATCATGTTTGGCATGCCGGAATACCGTGAGTATTCCGAACCAGAATGGGTCATCTGGCCGCCAGATGGGACGACTGGAGTTGGGCTCTCTTTCTGGGGCGAATCTCCCAGCCCATTCCCTGGCGCGACCTTCCCGACCGGGCTTCCGATTACGATGAGCTTTCACGGACCCGGCGGCATCACCCTCGACAGCTGGTCGATTCGAGCTGAAGGGTCGGAGATCCCTTCGTTCGGCAGCGTCGGCAGCGGTTTCCTGAGCGGACGGGCAGCGTTGATTACCGCTGCTGAGCCGCTCGACTATGGCGTGACATACACGGTTTCGGCATCAGGTGTCGCCGGTGGCGAACCTTTTGATCGTACCTGGAGCTTCACGACGAATGTCGACGATGACGAACCGATGGCGCGAGGCGACGAAGTCCGCCTAGCCGGCTGCCACAGCCCAGCCCACCGAAGCTCCGATTGCCAGCCCATCGCCAACGGCCACCGCGACAGCGACCGAAGTAGCTCCCCCGGCGCCGCCAGCCGACGCGATCGATCCAGATTCGCCATTGCCGGCTGGTCTGCAGTCAAGCCCATCCAGCGTTCAGTCACTCTGGCTTGAACTTGACGGAGCCTTGAGCCAGGAGCTCGAAGTTCGTTCGTGGATTCTCGGCATGGATGTTTGGGCCGCAGGCCCCGAAGTCTATGCCGACGCCGCTAGTGGCACACGCAACGTCTTCTACTTCGACAAAGCGCGAGTTGAGGTGGATGGAAACGATCTGCAGGCTGAATGCGTCCCCTTTGACCGCCGGTCTGCTCGTTCGAGACATGATCCTCGGCGCGGCGCAAACAGGTGACGGTGAATTCAAGAATCATCGGGCCCGCCGAGATCCCTTTGGCAGGCGACCCGCTTGAATTCAACGAGAATGCGCCAACCTATGCGAGCCTGAATTCGGTCGCGACGCTCGACGGCGAGAACCGCGCAACGCCTCGGTTTGGCGAACAAATAGTCGATACGATCAGTCTGGATGGTTCGGTCGGCCGCAACAACCAGTTGAACAACGCAAGCACGCTATGGCTCATATTATCCGGAGACTGGCCACAACGTGGCGCTCGTATTCGAAGACTATTTCACGACACTGCCCGTCAATTGGTGGGACATCGTCGGCCTTCCAATCACCGAACCCTACTGGGCGCGGGTGATGGTCAACAGCGAACCGCGTTGGGTGCTTGTCCAGGCCTTCGAGCGCCGGGTACTCACCTACACCCCATCGAACGCACCGAACTGGCAGGTCGAAATGGGCAACGTCGGACGTCACTACTATGCCTGGCGCTATGGCGTAGATCCTCCGGGCTAGTATCTCTATCGACATTGGAGCGAAGTCATCTCGGACGGCACATTCGTCGTCAGATAGTCGACGCCCAGGCGCTCAAGCTCCTGCGTCCGTTTGGACGAGTCCACCGTCCAGGCGTAGACCCGATGTCCTCGCGCTATGGAACTTGCGGATGGATTCAGCGTCGACCAGATCATGCTGAAGCGCGACCGTATCCATCCTGCAGGCGGCCATCTGCACCAGCGCCAGGACAACCATAATTCGTCCGACGGTTGCGCGCGCATCGGGAGCAACCGAGACGGACGCGGGTGAATATAGCGCCACGCGAAAGTCCAGTGCGCAGATCCGGGAAACGCCGTTTGAGCCGCAGCAGTCCGAACGAAAAGGTGCTGGTCACGAGTACACGGCGCCGCAGCGCACGGATCCTCCAGATAGTCAGATCGAGCGAGTCGGTCGACATCACGAGCTCTTGAGGTCGAGCACCAGACGCACTTCAGGACCGTTGTCGCGCAGGAAATCGAGAAATTCGTCGAATGTCATCAGACGCCGGTACCAGCACGCGCAATTCGTCGGTGGTGAACCCGGACACAGATGCGCCAAAGATTTCGGTGTCGTGATAGAGGACGATGTCGCCCGATGAGGACAATTGCAGGTCACACTCCAGCAGATCCGCGCCAACCTTTATGCCGTGGCTGAAAGCCGCTGCCGAATTCTCTGTATCGTCGGGACTGCCGCCACGATGCGCGACAATCAGCATCTAGCCGTTCCGGTCCTGCGGATTGCGCGTGTGCAGCCCGACCAGGCTCAGGAGAATCCCTGCTCCGAGGCTGTAGCTCCCAATCACGTCGGTCAGCCAGTGGTGGCCCAGATAGACGCGGGATATACCGACCGCGCCAATCAGCGTCCCGACGATTGCAACTGGGAATGCGACGTAATGCCCGCGCTTGCACCGTGCGATTCCAGAGATAGCAGGCGAAGCCCCAGAAGACGACATAGTGCAACACGTGGCCGCTTGGAAAGCTCGAATCGCGCAGACCAGCCTCGACGACCGTGATCTCGGTGCCGCCCGGACGCGGACGCATGACGAGCCGCTTGGTCGTGTAGGAGACCATCGAAGCGCCCCAGGCAGCGACCAGAGAAGAAGGCGTTTCTACGCTGTCGTGTGAACCAGAAGGCAGAAACGAGTGCGCCAGGCAGGATGAGGGACTGCGGGCGGAAACCGAGCCAGGAAATGGATGACATGATCCTGCGTCAACAACGGATGCTGGCGGCGCTGAACGCGGATCGTCGTCGAGACGTCAGCCGATAGTGTGGGGTTGCGGCGAATGATCAGCGCGAGCACGGCAAAGACCAAAAAGCTCGCTCCGGCAGCGACCAACCGCGTTCGGGACCGGCGGACGCCGCTGTTTCGCTATCGGTGGCTCTTCGGACTCAACCCTCATTGATCTATCCTCCCGGCTGATTGTACGGCACGGGATTCGAAAATCTACCAACCACGGGTGCCTGCCGGTCCCTTGAATGGACCGACGATTTCGCTCGTGATCCAGCCGCCGTAGAAATCGCCTTCCTGAGCTTGCACCCGTTCGTCATCGAGGTAGCAAGCGTCGACCCGACCCGGATAGATCGAGAGATAATCTCGAATCGCCTCGTATCCCGGCGTCGGAGACGGATAGCTCCAGGCCGCAGCCGGAATCACCCGGTCATCGACCACAATATCCCAGTAGTGTGCCTGACCTTTGAACTCGCAAAAACTCCGCTGCGGGGCAGGCCGAAAGTATTCCAGCAGAATATCGTCTGGAGGGATATAAATGGCTGGTGGATGGCTTGTTTCCAACACCCGGAACGCTGCGATCGAGTCGGCGACTTTCACGCCACCGACAATGACCACTGCGCGACGCGAAAGGCTTCAACTCTTGGCGGTCGGGGATAGTCCCAGACCGACTCCTTCCACGGGCACTGATTGCTCAGAATCTCGCTCAGATCCGGTCAATCTTCAACTCCCGGCCCGGGCAGCCAGCCGCGTTTGATGAGAACTTCTCTACCCAGATGGCCCAGTTCGATCTGCTTGCTCCAGGCTTCATTCGGGTGATATTCGAAACGAGCGCGCTCGAAGTACTGGACGAGCCGGACGACACCATCAGTCAGACGAGGCTTCTTCGAACTTTTCGGATATCGGGTAGCCGAATGTTTCGACTCCGCCGTTCGCTATCCACGTTTCAAGGAATCGGTAGGATGTCGAATGACCGGTTTCAGGGAAATACCAGCGTTCTGAGTCCGACACAAACGGCTCTATCGGCTGGAATGACTTTTCATTCAGTCCGCTTGACGTTGATTCTCTACCGAGCAGACCGAGCTTCACGATGTCACCCTTGGCAACGAGTTCCGGATGATACTCGAATCTCGCGCGCTCAAAGTACTGGGTCAAATAGAGATCGCCATCCGTCAGAGAGCGTTCTTCGAATGGCTCGGTCAATGGAAATCCAAATCGTTCAAGACCACCGTGAGTTTGCCAGAAGGCGAAGAAATCGGCTGGCACGTTGTGGCCAGTTTCTTCAAAATAGTAGACGTCCTGGTCAGGCACCTCCAGTGCGCGACTAACCAGTGGATGCACAACATGAACGGCGTCGTATAAGCTCTTCGTCCTCGTAGTAGCGGACATATTCCCGCACGATCGACGGAACCAACCTCTTGGTGCCCATAGTCATGGGACGTATATATCCAACGATCTCGCGCTGGTCCCCGGATAGAATCGCGTCACCGAAGCCCCAACGATAGGGATTTGGGAACGCCGTCTTCGCCAATGACTTCAACTGCGAGCCGAAATCGCCCTTCAATCTTCTGGTATCCAGCCCTGCCAAAATCGTCGCCTTCGTCATAGATATAGCCAGGATCGGGCCCCTGGGATAGAAGCGGTTCACGGCCATCCTGTGAGATTGTGGCCCGTATTTCGATCAGCCCGTCGGGATCGACGAGAGAGGGGCCGGCCTCGAAGCTCACGATCTTCGGATCGTAGAGTCGAATTGGCGCGGGAAAGTAGACTGGAGTCGATGCAGCGAGACGCCCGCGGATATCCGGTAGAACAGCGTGAAGGTCAGCGCCCGGGCACATCGTCGCTATCACGTCACCGTGTCCGCAGATGTTCGGCACATCACCCCAATCGATCCAGTCTGCTGCAAGCGCAGGATCGACATCCGGTGCCCGAGTCCGGATCAAGCGCACGAGTGAATCGAGAGCTTCCTGAGGCGGCCCGGTATCTTCATAGCTACCTATCAGTGCAACTCCTATCGAACCAGGGTTGTACTCAAGCGCGTGACCACCGATAACACCCGGACCTCCAGCCCGCCCTTCATAAACGTTGCCATAGCCATCGATGAGGAAGTTGTATCCGATATCTGTCCAGTCAAGAATCACCGCATGGTAGTAATAGACCGAGCGCACGACTGCCGCAGGATCATCCCAACCAAATTCGGTTTCCGTGTGATGGACGACGACATGCTCAATCGTGCTGTATCTTGGCGGCCAGCCAATAGGATTTTTTGGATCTTGTCCTTCGTGTCGATAGTCTTCGTTGGCACCCCATCCGGCCCGCGGAATGATGAAGCCGTCAATCAGCTCGATGGCTGGTCCCCTTCATCGGGAGGCCCGAGCAAGCTTGCTGTTGAACTGGACGCGTCCAGCGTAGAAACATGCAGGAAGGCGACATCGTCCGGATTTTCGGTTCGAACAGTCGAAGTCGATACCAGGCTGGAAGAGTGGATTGAAGCGCACCGGCGATCCCGTTTCGACAGGTACGTGATGATCCCGATGAAGAGCTAGCCAGTCAGACCACGAGCCATCCAATTGGCGCACGCGGACATCAGCAGCTGGCAGATCAGACCCTGGGCCACTCCATGAAACAAACACCGTCGTGAAGTATCCATCGGGCATACTATCGGCCTGTGGACCAAGGATAGAGGGCGCTTCAGACGTGGTTGAAGCAGCGCTCATGACCTGCCCCGCGGGCTGCGCGTTTACCAGATATTGAAATTTTCCCTGGGTTGCTGCGAGTGCAAGCCCACCACTTGCCAGTCGCAACAACCGCCGCCGCGTGAGTCGGCCCACACCTCACCCCCGACGCGTACGGTTCATGTATATACAACCGTACACAGTCTATCGCTTACTCGTCCAGCGATTCGGTTTCGATGTCCCCCATCACAAGATTGAACACCATAGCCATATAGCCAACAAAGTCCCCGGTAGTACCGTATGTTTCGCCCGGCAACCGGACAATCGGTTGGCTATACTCGACTGAAGTCACCCGACGACGCACGGCGGGACGGAACGTTTCGTGATAACCGACGTAAGAAGGCGCCCGGCATATGCATGGAGTCACTGGATCGGCTGGCCAGGCATTTTCGTCGGGCTGTGCATTCTAGCCTTTGTGCTTTTTACGCTGATACCCGGAACGATCGAAGGCAAGTCCCTGGCCGTCCTGCATGGGCTATGCGCTCAACAGCCGACGCACTCGTATTACTTCGGCGATGCGCGCTTGCCATTCGACGCTCGCATGACCGGAATCTATAGCGGATTCGCTCTATCTGCCGTGTATCTGGCTTTACGTAGTCGTTGGCGATGCGCAGCGATACCTGAGGCAAAACTCGCGGTGGTGCTGATATTTCTCATCCTGCCACTCGCCATCGACGGTGGAAACTCGTTGCTGAAAGACATCCAGCTCCCCTACCTATATGAGCCGCGTAATGTCGTACGCACGATCACCGGACTGATGCTCGGCACTTCACTGAGCACGTTCGTCTGGCTGCTCGTGAGTCAAACGGCATTTCGACCTTCGGAGCGCTCCCTCCTGCCAATTTGGAAGAGCTTGAAGGAGCTCGCCGCCGTGCTGGGAATTCAAATGGTGCTTGTCGCAGCCATCGGGTTCTCGGGCCTGCCAATCCGGATCCCGCTTTCCTATCTCCTGATGGTCTCTGCGGCGACAGTTGTCAGCGGGCTCTTGCTGCCCTTCGTCCTGCTGGTCACGCGAAGCGAACAGCAGGCGACCAGCACAATTGAGATTGCTCGACCAGCAACCCTGGCCCTGCTTGGAGCACTGCTATTCATTGCAGCCCTGGCTGGCGGACGTTTCTTCCTGGAACTCGTGCTTGGAGTGTCGAGCCAGGTCGCAACTTGAGCATTGGCGCGAGTTGAAGAGCACTTCGGGCAAAAGCAACGGGGCAAGTGAGTTACCCTCACCGCCCCGTTAGCAACCAGAGTTCCACATGATCAATCCTCTGGTCTCTATTCAATTCGGATCGCGCTCAATCCGGCTTGGTTGCCTTACGCCGGCGCTTGTGTTCGGCCTTACGGATCTTGGAACGCTTTTGTTCACTCCGGCTGACAAATCGGCGCTTGCTCCTGTACTCTCGGAGTATTCCCGATGACTGGAGTTCGCGCGTGAAGCGTCGCATCAACTGCTCAAACGCTTCGTGATCTCGGGCTTCAACTTTCAACGGCAAACGAGTTCACCCCCTCCCCGGTCAATTCATATTCAATGTCTAGTACCTCGTACTCCAACATATAAGTATAGACGACAGCGAACCAGATCTGCTTTGCTGTCAATTCGGTAGACAAACGTAATGCGGGGTATCGGTTGATACCCCGCAATTTCGCAATTTTGAATTCCGGTCGCTGTCAAACAGGCATCACTCGCAAAAGCGCGCGCAACGACTCGCTCAGCAGCGTCTGTTCCCGGGGACTCAGGCGTGTCAGGGCGACTTGAGCCTGGCTACCGTGAGCAGGCAAGAGACGTTCGACCAGATCTCTGCCATCCTGGGTCAAATTGTTGAGCACGACGCGTCGGTCGCGATGATCGCTCATACGGAATGAGAGGCGCTGACGCACGAGACGGTCGAGAATGCCCGTGATCGTTGGAGTTGAAACACCCAGTCGAACCGCCAGATCAGACACCTTCGTGGGGCCGTCATGATAGAGAATCGTCATGATCCGTAATTGCTGCATCGTCACCTGTGCCGACGACCAAGCGGCCGAAATCTCTTCGGACGAAGGCTGCAAACGTATGACCGTTTCACGTAGCAACTCAGCTAGCTCTTCAATATCGACGACCTGATCCATCGTGTCCACTCGACTCGTTGATTGCAACACACTTCCATTGTGGCTCAGTTGGCTGCCTCCCGGCATCTGAAGTCCCTCCAGGCGTTTTTGGAAATCTAAAGTGAGGTCGGTGGCTCAACCTGTCTTCGATAGTGTAGGAGCGAACGACTGATTAGCACTATGAGAACTTGGTCCCGTATGGATTGGGACGTGACCTTTATCATCCGGTGCAGCAGGCGATTCTCACCCCGAAATTCATGCTGCTGCATGCCGGAAGATCGTGATTCTCGCGTCATCCTGCGCCGGGCACGGCAATGTCACGGTTGGCGCACATGTCCATCCATATCTGATAAAGTGAGGTGTTGCGCGGTCACGTGACCGCTCATCATCGAAATCTCGCGTGCATCCGCGCCGAATGGTCCAGGGAGGCAGATAGGCAGATGCCAGATCGACCAGAACTCACAGCAGAAGAACGAACGATTATTGGAAAGAGCGTCAAAGTGCTGAGGCGCCAGGGACTCGTCCCGGCGATCATCTATGGCACGATTGTTGACGAACCTATTCCGGTGTCGCTAGACGCCCGCGAACTCAATCGCACCTACATCGACTACGGGAACATCTCGCTCGTGGACGTCCATCTCAACGGCGACACCCATACGGTTTATATCCGCACGGTTCAGCAAGATCCCGTCACGCGCGCGCCACTTCACGCAGAGCTGTTTGCGCCGAACTTGCTCGTCCGGATGACGGCTTCGATTCCCATCATCCTCATCGGCCATTCGCCAAATCAGGATGGTGTCGTTACGCAGCTTCGAGACACCGTTGAAGTTGAGGGGCTACCAACTGACATCCTCGGTGCCATCGAGGTAGATGTGACAGGCTTGGAAGAGATCGATGACACGATTTGGGTTAGCGATCTAGTATTGCCCGGCGACGTGGATCTCATTACCGATGGCGAAGAACCGATCGTCCGGCTCATGGAGGTCCGTCTTGAGCTCGAGGAGCCTGAAGAAGGCGACGAAGATCTCGAAGGCGAAGAGGGCGATGAAGGGGCAGAGGGAGAAGAAGGCAGCGACGGAGAAGACTCCGGAGAGTAACCGCCTCTCCGCGCATCCAGTCACAACAACACCCGGCCGCCTCAAGCGGTCGGGTGTTTCAGCTTATGGCAGGAATTCAGCCAGGATACTATTCGATACCATCACACCCCTCGGGCTGAGCCGGAGACGATCCCCATCGAAATCCAAGAGGTTCATTCCGACAAATCGCTCAATCAGTTCACCATAGCAATCCTCGGAGCGAAGTGCCATGTCGCCGCCGAAAATCGGCGCTGGACACGCCGTCCTGAAGTAAACGCAACCCAAGCATCATCGTCTCGCCGATAGCCGTAGCGGGATCTATCGTCTCTTCCATCGCGATCGGCAATCTTCCGGAACGAACGCTTTCAATGTAACGCGCCGGCAAGCGGATATTGCTGGCGCGCCGGTCACCGAGATAGCTGTGCGCACCGGCTCCGACGCCAAAGTAGCGCCCATTCTGCCAGTAGATCTGATTGTGAATCGAACGCAAGCTCGCGTTGCGAGCCCAGTTGGAAATCTCATAGTGCTCGAAAGCTGCGCCTCCAAAGCGTAGGGACGATCTCGTCATAGTAGCCTGCAACTGTATCGTCGTCGACCGGCAGCAATTGCCCGCGCTGGACGGCTGTTGAGAGTGGCGTGCCTTGCTCGACAATCAGCGCGTAGAACGAGACATGGTCGACGTCCCAATCGATGACCGCATTGATGTCCGCGCTGAGCTCTTCCAGCGTCTGACCCGGCCAGCCATAGATGAGATCCAGGCTGATATTGTCGAAGCCTGCTTTGCGCGCCGCATCGTATGCGGTCTTTGCTCCAATCGCGCCGTGAAGCCTGCCAAGCACCTTGAGACCCGGTTGTTGCAGCGACTGAATCCCGATGGACAGCCGGTTGATGCCTGCCTCGATGAGACCTCGACAATAATCAACGTCGAGATTGTCAGGATTTGACTCCATCGTAATCTCTGCGCCGGATGCGATGCCGAGGCTGTTGTCGACAGACTCTAATAATCTCCGAAATTTGTGCCGGATCGAGCAACGATGGCGTACCGCCGCCAATGAAAACGGTCGCGACGCCGTTTTCCGGTCGTCTCGCCGCGGCAAGCAGTTGGAGTTCGCCGCTAGTGCAGCTAAATAGTCCGGAACGAGATCAGATTGACCCGCGTAGACATTGAAATCGCAGTAGGGACAAATGTAGCGGCAAAAGGGAATATGGATGTACAGCCCAGGGGCGGCGTCGTTCGGAAGCGGCACTGGCAAGCACTGCTGCCGTTCCATCGCTAGTCAGCTGGCTCTTCTGCGGCCGCATCCTGGATATGCTTCCAGCCCTCGTCCATCGATTCAGCGTCTTTTTCCTCAGCAGGTACTCCGCTATAGCGCACACGACGGTAGGTCGACCGTCATAGCGTTGACGACTGGACGAGAATCGGCGGCGAACCTGCTGCCAACGACCGGACGGTACTCCTCGGCCGTTTCGCGGTCATGTCTGGCTCGCCCGAGATCCGCACCGCGCTTCTGGAGATTTCTGTAGCGCTCGCGTACTCGAATCGTGTAGCGCCAACGATCGTCCCCCCGCAGCCCAGCGTATGGATCCTCTTCTCCTTCGCGGTCGAAAAGGGAGCGCAAGTTGTCGCCCAGAGAACCCCAGAGATCGCCCCAGTCGAGCACGGATTCACGTTCTTCGGTCGTTGTCGGACGCTTCCTGGCGCGACGTCTGAAGATGTAGCGGGTGAGCAGCGAAATGATCGCCACGACCACAATTGCCGCAATCAAGTATTGCAACGCTTCCGGAATGACGAATTGATCGGGCGATCCCTGAGTGATAGTGGAGCGGCGCTTGCTGGCCGACCGGAGTTGCTGTTGCGTTCGCGACCGTTTGGTCCAGGTCGCCAATAAGCCAGAATATCGGCGTCAGAATCAGGAACGCGATGATCGCGATGGCCAGGACGATTACCTGGAAAACGACGCCGAGGACGAAGAAGACCGGGGAAAGCACCCAGAGTATCGTCTCCAGGAAGCGTCGGGAGAAGATACCGGCCGCAAGAATGGCAACCAGCAGGATCGCCAGAATTGGAGTCGCAAACGTGGCGAGCCATCGCGGCCCAAGCGGGGACGCTGCCCGCAGGCCTTCAAGGCGCATACGCGCGATACCGATCGCCGCAAGCGAACTGCCAAAAAAACCGATGGTCCCGAGGCTCAAACTGTTACGTATGTCAAGCTCATCGGGAGCACCGACAAGGATCATGACAAGGATTATCCCGAGGGCAAGCGTGCCCCAGCGAAACATGGTGTAAGCACTGTCAACCGATGGTTCTTCGCGCGATCGCCCGCGAAACCAGGCATAGACGACGAGGATAACGTTGCCCCATACTGGGCGAGATTGTTCGGTGTCAAAGAACGCCAGCGCGTTCACCGCATCGACGATCCACTGCGGGTCGTAAATCGCGATCGACGGGAAACTCGCCACCTTGACCGCTATCAGCAATGTCAGAACGACCGAAACGGACATGACGATTTCGTAGTCGGGACTCCAGACACGCGCCTGATCGAGGAAATGGGTCGACGTAGTGAGCCGCAAGCATCACAAAGGCAATGACGATGAACGGGATAAGCGGCGCGTGTGTCCCTCTCTGCCATCACCAGCCCAAACGCCAGCCAGACGAGTGATGCCTCTGCCATGATGATGACGTATCGCGAGAAGCTCGGATCTCCACTCGAGACGCCGCACGACGTCGCATCAGAGACACCGGAATCTGGGTCTGCGGATTGCCTTCGGTTCCGCTATTGTGAACTCGTCGCCATGTTGCTAACCCACCGGCATTTCTAGCGGCGGAACCGGCATGCTCGTCATGCTCACAGCATAATGATGATGCTTCGGTATGTAGTCAGCCAGCGCATCCTCATCAACCGGGAAAACCTCGATGCGCGCGTGGCGCGGGTACATCCACTTCACCGATGGTAACGATGACGATGCGATGGTTGGCTCGCATCAGTGCATCGAGTACGCCCCGCAGCTTCGCCGTCATGATCGCCGTCACGAGAACAACAGTGCTTCCAATGGGATATCGCGACGTCTCCGCCCGGACGATCGCGGCGTAGTCCAGAGAAGCGATCGGAGACAGCTTCGCCAGACCCGTAAGAATCTCTTCGAACTGGCGCACGTCACGGCTTGGCCGCACGCGCAACGCCTGGTCGGAACCGCCAACGACTCCATTTGCGTACATCCCGACCATGTGCTGAGCTTCGATCGCTTGCGAAGCGATAGTAGCAGCAGTGATGATCGCGCCCTCTGCGCGATCGAAAGTCAAGCCCTTCCCAGTAGCGCTCGAAGGTGTCAAGATTGAGGAAGATCCCAAACTGTATCGACGTCGTCGGCTCAAAGATCTTCGTCTGGAGGCTCTGAGTGCGGGCCGTCGCCTTCCAGTGGATATGCCGAAATGAGTCTTCTGGCCGGTAGTCTCGAATACCTACCGTGCGCATCGGATCGGTGATGATCGGGCGCTTGATGCGCTGATCGCCAAAGAGATGGCGCGCAGGAATGATGATCCGTTCAAGTGGAGCGATCGCCGGGTAAACGGTGATGTAGTCGATGTCAGAGATGCGCTCGCGCTGCTGGAAGAATCCGAAGGCGTCGGCGGATCGCAATTGAACCGGCCCGATCGGAAAATACCCGCGTGCCGGACATTCAACCGTGAGGTTCCAGGTGACTCGTTCGTACCAACGCATCGCCGTCGTCATCCGCAGCACAGCGACTCCGGGCGTACCGCTCGGGAGGATATCCCGCTCGCTGATACGCAAGCGGTCGGCGAGGCTATCTTCGATCTCCAGCCAGGCGAGCGGGAGCAGCTTGCGATTTGTGAGCTCGGATATGAAGGCGCACGCTGTCACCGCAAAAGACGCGATCTTCCGCCAGTTCGCGGACGTACTCGACATTGGTGAGCGAGTAACGTGCCCACAGCCAGGAACCGCCGGCAGTGACGAGCGGGATAATGCCGAGGAGGGTTATTGCGCGCTCTCGCAGCGCCATGCCGAGCAACACCATGAAGATGCCGCCGTAAATCCAGGCATGGTTGAAGAAGGTGGACCGGGAGACTTTGAGCCGCTCCAGGGCGGACGCCATGAGCGCGTGTCAGGTCGTCAGCGGTTCAACCGGGGCTTCGACCCGGCCAACCACCTCGGAAATAATGTAATCGACGGTCCGTCCGCGCAACCTGGCTTCCGGATTCAGCAAGATGCGATGAGAGAGTACCGGCCGGGCCAGTGCTTTCACATCGTCAGGTTCGCAGTAGTTGCGACCGCGCAGCGCGGCGACGGCCTGGGCTGCCCGGAATAGCGCCAGCGTCCCACGGGGACTGACGCCAAGCTCAACCGCGTCGTGCTCGCGTGTTCCGCGAACGATCTTCGTCAGGTAGCGGCGGATCTCTTCATCAACGTGAACCGTGCGAATTGCCGCCGCCGCCTCAACGAGTTCGGCGGTGCTAATGACGGCGATCGAGGGATTCCAGCGGATCGGCTGTCTGGAACCGCTCGAGCAACTGCGTCTCTTCATCTTCAGTCGGATAACCCATCGGTAGGCGAACGAGGAAACGATCGAGCTGAGCCTCCGGCAAGGGGAAAGTGCCTTCCAGCTCAATCGGGTTTTCTGTTGCCAGGACGAGAAATGGAGCGGCCAGGGTCATCGTTTCGCCTTCGATGGTGACCGTGCGCTCCTGCATCGCTTCGAGCAACGCTGATTGCGTTCGAGGGCGTGGCGCGATTTATCTCGTCGGCGAGCAGAACGTTGGTGAAGACTGGTCCTGCACGAAATTCGAATTCGCCGAGCTTCTGATTGAAATAGCTCAGACCGCTGATGTCGGAAGGCAACAGGTCTGGCGTGAACTGGATGCGTTTGAAGTCACCGCTGATCGAGCGGGCGATACTCCTGGCAAGCATCGTCTTGCCGACGCCCGGGACGTCTTCCAGCAGGACGTGGCCCTCGGAGAGCATGGCTACGAGCACCAGTTCGGTCACGTTGCGTTTGCCGATGATTACCTTGTCGACATTGTCAAGCACTCGCCGGCCAAGGCCCGCGATCTCTTCTACCCTCATCCGTTACCTGTTTGCTTTCTATCCAGCTGCCGTCCGGCGCCACGGCGCGGAGGCTATTCTTTCGATTTACGTCCTGCGGCATGAGATCGGGTTGCTGAGCGGAGCAATCGTACCCCAATCAGGTCTGCGAGTACGAGTCAATTCAATCAATTTTGTCGTCAGTGGATCCCGGCATCGGTTGCGTACGCGGCCAGACGAGAGGAAACACCGTGGATCAAAATCGGCGTTGGCGGCAGCTGCGAGTCGCGTTCATCACGCTCCAACCAGTGTTCCAGCGTCGCCCGCATCGCTTCCTCTTCTGCAGCCGGATCGCGAAAGAGGCCGGACAATCGCCGCTGACGCATCGTCTCGAAAAGGATGACGGCGCAGGCGACAGAAATGTTCAGCGACTCCGCCATACCCATCATCGGAATCCGGATACAGGCATCCGCTGCCTGTATGGCCCCTGCGCTTAGTCCGCGACTCTCGTTGCCAAAGACGAACGCGCAGGGCGTCGTCAAATCGACCTCGTAGAGATCCAGCGCTTCGCCTGCCAACGTCGTCGCATAGATCGTCTGCCCCTGATCTCGGAGCGCGTCGTAACAGGCTACGATACTTGCCTGGTGGGTCGTTTGGAGCCAGCGTTGGGTGCCGGCAGCTACGCCGGTGCTCAATTCCGGCGGCTGATCGACGTCATAGACGAGATGAACATCGAAGACGCCAGTTGCATCACATGATCGCAACACGGCGCTCACGTTGTGCGGATCATGCACATCTTCGAGGACGATTGAAACGTCGGGCTGTCGCCGCGCAAGGACCGACGCCATGCGTTGCAGCCGGCGCTGAGTGATTGGTTTTCTCGACGGTTGGCCTGACAAACTGGTGTCCTCTCGTTCGACGATGATACCTGAGAGGTGCAGTCCTTCGGGATCGCGTATCTGGATCGCGTTGGTAAGATCGATGGTGATTAGCCACGACCTGCCGATCGCATCAGGAGCGCGCAGAACTCAGAGAGCGAGAATCGAGCTGCCATGGGAGTACTGGCCTGGATACTGTTTGGCGCGATAGCCGGTGGCTCGCGAATGTACTCGCGGGCCGAAGCGGCCGCTCGGGCTGCTTTACAAACATAGCCGTTGGCATTGTCGGCGCATTCATCGGCGGCGCGATCTTTCGCGCTGCTGGGCGGAGTCGGCGTAACCGGCTTCAACCTATGGTCTCTGATTGTCGCAGTCATCGGAGCAATCATTCTTCTCGCCATCCTGGAAGCGATACGACGTTAGGAAACGAGCGCGAAGGGCCCCGAACATTGAGCCAGTCTAACCATGTGATCGTCATCGGCGCAGGACTCTCCGGTCTGAACTGCGCGCTGCATCTGGTCGATTCCGGCGTACCGGTTACGCTGCTGGAAGCTTCCGACGCGCCCGGGGGTCGGGTTAGAACTGACATCGTCGAAGGCTTCAGGCTGGACCGCGGGTTCCAGGTGCTACTCACCGCTTATCCCGAAGCGCAGCAAGCACTAGACTTCGCGTCGCTCGATCTGCATTCTTTCTATCCCGGGGCATATGTACGAGCTATGGGGCGATTTCATCAGATCGCCGATCCATTTCGCGATCTGGCCGGCGGCGGCAAGACTCTTGCCACGCCGATCGGCTCGATTGTGGACAAGGCTAGAGTTGGCCAATTGCGTTACAAGCTGACGCGCAGCACTTGATGATCTCTGGCAACACCCGGAAACAACATCGCTGAACTATCTGCGTAAAGCGGGCTTTTCCCAGTCGATGATCGACAGATTCTTTCGGCCCTTCTTCGGCGGCATCTTTCTCGAACCGACCTTCGCACGTCCAGCCGTATGCTGGAATTCGTCTTCCGCACCTTCGCCTCTGGAGACACTGCAGTACCGGCAACCGGTATCGAAGCGATTCCGAGTCAGCTCGCCGAGCGCCTGCCGGACGGAGTTCTCCACCTGAATACCCGTGTCACGGCAATCGACGGCGACAAGGTTCGGATTGAGAGCGGCGACATCCTTCAGGGTGCGGCGGTCGTCATAGCAACCGAAGCCTCCGGCAGCTCATAGCACTTGCGCCTGAGGTCGTCAATCCGGGTTCCCGCGGGACCGCTTGCCTCTACTACGCGGCAGATAACCCGCCGATGCGCGAGTCGGCAATCCTGCTCGATGCGGAACCATCCGGCCCAGTCAACAACGCCGTCATCATGAGCAACATCTCGCCGCTGTACGCCCCGCCCGGCGCGGCGCTTATCTCTGCTTCGACGATCGGTGCTCCCTCCGTCGACGATGAGACGCTCGGTCAGCAGGTGCGGGAACAACTCACCGACTGGTGGGGCGATCAGGTATCAGGCTGGAAGTTACTGCGTATTTACAGGATTCCTGAGGCCTCATGCTCGGCTCGTGGCTGGAGCGTGAGGCTGCGCGGCAGCGTCTTGGCGTCGGGTGCACAATACTCGCACCGGACACGGGGTGCAGTCCGCCGCCGCGAAGTCAACGTGGATCATGGTCCGTCCCCGAGCCGTCTGGGTTTCATACCAGCGCAGGCTCGGGCGTCCTCGAGGGCAGGTCGCGCGTTGCGCATTCCAGTCAATCTGGAACTGAGCGATATCAAACCCTGTTTCCTCCTTGGCTTGCCACTGGCGATCCTTAGCGATCGGACCGACGAGGTCGATCTCGTAGTCGCGAGAACTCGTCACCAGGTTGCGCCCATGGACATAGCCGGCATCGACGAGGTGCTGTGCCGGAAAGGATCCAATCCGGTCGAGTTCGGCCTGAATCCCGGGCAGCTGCCCGAGGTCCGTGGCCGGAGCAACCGTCGTTGCCACCTGAATCAGCAGGTGTGGCCGCTCGTCGTCACACGTTTCGGTGAGATGCACCTTGTACCCAGTCCAGTGCGTTCCGCCTTTGCTCGCATAGCGCGCCTCGGGCTCGTAGGGTGACTCCAGCTGCGCGCGAGCGCTTGGCATCTCCGTCGGTGCTCGCAACCGAAGCTGATCCTCATCGATCACGAACTGCTGGATCCAAATATGGCGAAGCACCTCAACCGCGGGCAGCCGCCGTGCCAACGACGGTGCGTCGGGCGCGTACAGGAGGGTGAGGAGGTGCAGACCATCTTGGCCGACCAGTTCAGCGTACTCCTGCCGCGCTCCTTTGCCCTTCGGTAAGCGGTAGTCCTCAACGCGGCGTCCATAGCGCGCGAACCACTCGGGGAGAGCGTGGTCGCGCAACCAGTCTGGCGCCGCCTCCGCCACGGCGTTCAGTGCTGCGCGGGAGTGCCTCTGCCACCAGTTCGACTCGACTGAGCAGACGCAGCGCTCCGAGAACATGGGTGGCATCGGTGCGCTGGCGACCGCGTGCCGTGAGATAGCCGCGCTCTTTGCACGCTGTGAGTAGGGCATCAAGCAATAGGTGTTCAGCAGCACCCTGGACCAACCGGATACGAAACTCTGAGAGGACGGAGAAGTCGAAGCCAGGATCGGTCAACTCCAACCCCAACGCATACTTCCAATCGATGCGTGCTCGGACAGCCTCAGCCGCCTGGCGATCCGAAAGTCCTTCGGCAAACTGCATGACCGTCACCAGTGCCAAGCGCCATGGAGCGACTGCGGACCGCCCCCGTCTGGCAAACAGCGGGGCGAAACTCGCATCGTCGTAAATCGGGCCCAGGACGTCCCGCATCTGGATGTAGACGTTGCCATGCGGGAAGGCAGCATGGGCCACCTGGGAAGTGTCGTCAGGAACAGGACCAATCGGTTCTGGATGCAAGGACATCAGGGCCTCCTAACCAAAGCAATTCACGAGGTCCCGCTATCCTAGAACCGAATTTGCCAACAGTAACTACCGGCGCAGGAACCGCCTGCACTCTCGCTGGCACGACGTCCTGTCCGGCTAGGGAACCGGCGCTACGTTTGCGGCGATCATCGCGATAACGCATCAATCGACGGGGCGCTGACGTCCGGCCGGCGTGCCGCCGAAGCCGTCATCGCTGACCTCAACGCCGGATAACTCGCCTAGCAGCGATACTGGATCCCGGAAATATTGAGTGCTAAAAAGAGAAATGTCCGGGAACATTGCAGGGGCGAAGCTGGTCTTCGCCCGGCCGCGTGCATGCGTACGTTCGCGGGTGAACCCAAGGTTCATCCCTACGCTGGCCGAGAGAATGAATCACCACTCCACGAACAATGTTTTCGGAATGAGGCGAAGAAGCTAGTCGGCCGCGTGCCCTTCTGGGCGTCGAGTCAGATGGCTTTCGAGGTCGAGGAGAAATTGGTCTGCGTCTTCGAGAGAAAAATAGAGTTCGCGGACTCTGAACGGGATGCATAAAAGCCGTATCTTCTGCCTTGGATCCAGCGTAATCTCAACGACTCCGTCATATGACCCGATCAAGCCAATAATCGAGCGAAGATTTGAACGCCATCCGAGCCCGGCATACCAGGGCCAGTGAGCACGTCGCCCGCCGGTAATGGCAGCGTAGGGCACGCTCGTCTCGTGCCAGCCAAATCTGACTCGCAGGCCTTGATCGCCCAGCTCTACCCAAGAGCGAGAGGCAGTCGCGGTGAAGAGCACGAGCAGGGGCGTCACCCACCCCTCGCGCTTGATCGCGTATCGTTTATCGGAAATCATTCGCCGCATCTCTCATGAACGAACTGGCCAATCTCGTCAAATGCCAGGTCCGCGCCGTCGAGGGTTGCCTCAGGCTCAAGCAGCGCCGACAGCAAATGCCACTCATGGACCATGCCGTCGAAGACGTGCAATTTGACGCTCGTTCCAGCCGAGGAAAGGGCTCGTTCTAACGACAGGCTCTCATCGAGCAACGTTTCCAGTGCGCCAACCTGAATGAAAGTCTGAGGCAACTCTGACAGGTCGCCAAAGAGCGGAGACGCCAGTGGGGTTCGGGGATCCTGGCCATCCAGATACGTGCTGGCCGATGCGAGCAGCCCTCGACGCTGGGCCAGATGGAGATCATTCGCGTTGATCTCCATGCTGGCTCCCGCGCACGTCAAATCTACCCAGGGCGATAGCAACACCAGTCCAGCAGGGACTGGAACGTCATCATCACGCAGACGCATCGCGGTAACGAGCGCGAGATTGCCTCCGGCTGAGTCGCCTGCCAGTATTATCCTGTCAGGCTCAACTCCAGTCTCGATCAAGCCGAAGTAGGCGTTCAGCGCGTCATCGATCGCAGCTGGAAAGGGATGTTCCGGCGCCAGACGATAGTCGACGCTCACCACAGTTGCTCCGCTTGCGCGCGCAATTCGCGACGACTGATAGCGGTAGATCTCAGCCGATCCAATCAAGAATGCGCCACCATGGAAGTAGAGAACAACTGGATCGGATTGTTCGTCGTAGTTCAGCGGCGTCGTGACGATTGCTGGAACAGCGCAGAAGTCAACAGATCGCTCTGCAACTCCAGCCGGCAGCGGAAATAGTGCGCCAATGTCGTTGAATGCGTTACGTTCGGCTTCGACGCCACTGCCGTCGGAAATCCACGCTGAACGCATCCGCTCGAGCATTTGTTGAATCATCGGCTCACGGCTCATGGCTTCATGAATTTCCAGCGATTTTCGTTTGCGCACCCATTGAGGTCTCGCTCTTCAGGATCTGCTTGTTGCCCTGAAAGACCAGTGCCTGATCTCGACCAACGAGCTTGAGTCGTTGAGTGAATTCACCGGGGCCAGGGAGGAATTCGCTGACCTGATCCTGCATGCTGGCCTCCTATTCTGATCGACTGCCGAGGCTATCCTGCATCAGATCGCAGGGTCTGGCAACCGCAGGGCTAGATCGGGGCGGTGATTTCGGCAGTCGAGCCGACGTTCGTTATCAGCAAATCCAGAACGGCTGATTGGCGCGTTCCGGATTCATCAGTCCAATCGACATCCATCTTCATCTGGCTGATGAACCCGAGTTCCTGGTCAACCCAGATGTCAACGTCACCCACCGGGTCAACAACCGTCTGGTCGTCCGCTAGCCCGAATTTGTCGATCTGATCGGCCGTCACGCTGTAATGTGTTGCAGGACGTCCGCCCACATCCTCGGTACCGACGGATAGCGCCTGAGGAACGTTTTCAGGATTCGGTACCTGAATGAGGTATGCAGCTGGTGAAACCAGACCCGGATCGACTGCTGAAGGGATCAAGAAGACGCTGCCATCAGCGGGATTTCGGAAGTAGGTCTCCGTCTCGATAGACCAGATCTCCACGTCCGTACCGACCTTCAAGTGGTAATGCGTCGGATCGGATTGCTCAACGAAGATGTCAATCGATTCGGTGCTGCCATCAGGGTTCTTGAATTCGCCGTTATAGGTGACGGTGTAATTCTCCAACACCGAATCGAGCGTTGGCGCATTCGCAAACGGAGTATCAACGATTGGAATCGGCGTCGCAGTTGGGGTTGCCGTCGGAGTAGAAGTAGGTTCCGGCGTAGCCGTGGATGTTGACGTTGCAGTTGCCGTCGGTTCCGGCGTGTTCGTCGGCGTCTCGGTACTGGCCGCAGTCTCGGTTGGACTTTCTTCGGTCGTTGCCGTTGGAGACATCGCTGGCTGCGGCGCTTCGGTCACCGTTGGCACATCGATATCGTCATCATCGTCTCCCGAGATCGAGCAGGCCGCTAAGAACGATGCCAGCATCAGCACACCGACGACGATAGACAGAACACGACGAATCACGTTGAAGGGCCTTTCACAGCAGTCGCGTTTCCACGAACCTCCACAACGAAGGCTGGTGATGATTAAAACAGATGTGTACGGACGTGGAGATCAGCTAGACGATTTCGGCGACGATGATCGGATCGGTCGTCGGGAGTGGACTACCACCGGGCGGTTCGACCGTTACCCCGATCACGCTGAAGTCGTTCACTGGCTCGCCTTGATATTGGAGGATCAGAAAGCCCATACCGTCGGCGCTCGGCCGCAGCGTTCCGACAGGCACCGGTTCACCTTCGATGAGCCATGCCTGAAACACATGTGCCGCATCCACCTGGACGCCTGTCAGGACGAGATAGGCGGTATTGCCATCGGGAGTGCGTGCAAGAAACCCGGGAGATACTCCCGATTCCGACGTCGACGACAATTGAGTCCATATGAGCGGCTGTTCGAAGTTGACAAACGCACCGGCTGAAGCAGCCGCCAGCTCCAGCTGAGCTATACGATCATCCTGGACGCTTACCTGCGCCTGTAATTCGTCGATGCGATCCCCTCGATCACGAGCCGTCGACCACTGAGAAAAGGCGATTCCACCTAGCGTCAGAATCAAGACTGCCGCCGCCAGCGAACCTGCCCAGGCGATAGCAGATCTTCTCTTGCTGGAAGCATCTTCAATCGACACGGGCACGCGCTGTGGCGCTGTCGCACTCAGAATGCGCTCTCGCAACGCCGCCGGCGGTTGAACCTGTGGAACTGCATTGCCGAGATCGCCGACGAGCTCTTCTATTGCCCGCATTTCATCTCGTGCAGCGTTTGAAGCGCGTAATTGCGCGAGGGCCACGGCTTCGTCGTCGGTATCCAGCGCACCGAGTGCCATTGCTGGAATTTCGCTCAGATCGTCCTCGGCCGCCTGGTTTAGATTGTTGTTTGCGTCGTGGTGCATTCCTGGCCATTTCGATCGTCAGTATGTCTACGCCCGACATTACTACGAAACTCTACCAGCAACAGATGTACTGACTTGTCAGCTAATCGTCCTTGCGAAATGCATACCAGCGAAGGCAGCCAGAAGACTGAGGAGTACGGTAGAGGTCACGTAGGTTGCGGCTGTCAGATAGCGGGCCTCGTCGAAGAGGAGCAGCGTTTCAACTGAGAAGGTGGAGAAGGTCGTGAAGGCGCCCATCATCCCGGTGCCGAGCAGCAGACGCGTTGTATTCGACATGCCGAAGCGTCCAGCAGCCGTCCATGTCAAGAAAGCGAGCAAGAAGCTTCCCAGAACATTGACAAGCAGGGTTGCGTAGGGGAAAGGTGGCTGCTGGAGGTTCCGTGTGATGATGACCGAAAGCGCAAAGCGAGAGGGGGCGCCAACTGCGCCCCCGATCGTTACAAGAGCCAATGCACGGAGGGTTATCTCCATCGATTGGGCCTACTGAAGTTCAATTGCCAGCCCCATACCGTCAAAGAGAGACCAGGAAGCCATGAAGTCATCCCAATTCCAGATAGCACTTGAACCAGTGCTGACGTCCATGACTCGGACACCCTCGTCGTCGTAGCCATAAACGAGGACTGCATGTTGGCCAGCGACGAGCGAATAGCGACCCAGGTCGCTGTCGACAATGATGCGATCCTGGATTTCCAGGTTGAATGTCACCCAGACAACGACTGGCAGACCTGCATCAATCCGGGACGTGAGCGCGCTGCGGTCGCCATCGGCGTAGAAGGGATCAGCCGTGAATCCATATGCCGCAAGCGCATCAGCGAGCGGACCATTGTAGACCCCGTAGTTCTCGGTCGTACCGAACATTCCCTGGGGATTTCCCCGGAATCCGAGGTGAGGATTTTCAGATCGATCGAGACTTTCGAGTAGCTGATCAGCAGACACTGGCTCACCCCAGTAAGCGGTTGCTATCGAGGCGGCGGCGAGTTCGCTCATCAGCGGCCATTGCTCTTTGCCAGTCGGCATCCCAATCAGTTCAACCCCGGCGCTGCTGGCGAGCGGGATCTTGAGAATCATCCCGGCTGTGATCTCTGATGAATCCAGCGCGTTGGCCGCGATGAGCTGCTCGACGGTTACCTGGTATTTCTCGGCAACGTCCGCCAATGTCTCGCCGGCACTGACAAGATGCAAACGCCCGGACTGGGAACCATCGGCGCTTGCCGCCTCATCGCCAGTGCTAGCTTCGGATGCATCGCTCGTGACGGCCGTGTCAGCAGCGATTTCTGTCTCTGCGACGGCATCTTCTGCCGTAGCTTTGGTCGAAGCGCCAGAATCATCGGCCACCGCGGCAGAGTCCGCATTGGCGGCGCTGGTCTCTTCGCCGGTATCAGCCGGCATGTAGATAAGAAGCGCCTGGCCGACGCTGATTAGATCAGCATTTTCGATTTTGTTCACTGCGGCAAGCTCGTTGACGCTGACGCCGTAAGCCGCCGCGATGTCGGCAAGAGTGTCGCCTTCGCGAATCGTGTAGGTCGTCAGCTCGCCGTCGGGCACGAGCAGCTCATCACCCGCGATGATCGTGTCCGGGTCGTTGAGATTGTTGAGGCCCACGAGCGTCGCGACATCTGTCCCATGATCGGCGGCGATCTGATTGAGCGTGTCGCCATAAACGATCGAATACGCTTTGGAGGCGGCGCCGGTTGCCGTGGTTGCGACGAGCAGGATCAACAATGCGAGGCCGGCGGCAAGCGGCCATCGTCGCCTGGGGCTCGATGTACCAGCCCGGCTGGCGGTATCCTCTGTAGGACGGCTTGGGGTTGGGCCTGACTTTGGATTGTGGCGTGCCATGGTGGCTCCGCTCCTTTCATCGATGCAGTACAGCCCACTCCAGGAGTGTACGTACACCCTGATTTGGTGATCGTATCAAGGCCGTGACTCAATGACAAGCCCAGCTTGCTCAGGGTATTCGGAAGAGTGCCGCCTGGAACAGAAAGATTGGTGAGATGAGCGCAGAAACCGAACTCCTGTATATGGATGACTCGTACGAGACGGAGTTCAGCGCTACGGTCGTCGAGGTGACGAGCGATGGCGAAGTTGTCCTCGACCGTACGCTCTTCTATCCGACCGGCGGCGGCCAGCCCAATGACACTGGAAAATCGAGGCGAACGGAAGCACCTGGCAGGTCACGAATGTCCGCAAGCGCGGTAGCAGCGTGTTGCACTCGATTGAGGGCGACGACCTTCCCGAAGCCGGCATAGAAGTGACCGGCACGATCGACTGGGATCGCCGCTACAAGCTCATGCGCACCCACACCGCCCTGCACGTGCTTTGTGGAGTCATATTTCAAGGAATATGGCGCATCGGTCACAGGTGCGAACATCCAAACGGACAAGGCCAGAATGGACTTTGAGCTCGATGATCTCAGCCCGGAACGCGTAAGCCACATCGAAGATCGCGTGAATGCGGAACTTCGTGCTGAGCATCCAGTCTCCTGGCGGTCGCTGCCGCGCGAAGAGGCCTTTGAGATACCCGACCTGATCAGGACGAAGATCAATCTCCTGCCACCACAGATCACCGAAGTGCGGATCGTGGAGATCGAGGGCGTCGACCTTCAGGCGGACGGCGGCACGCATGTGCGCAATACCTCCGAGGTCGGGCAGATCAAAGTGATTGGGACGCGCTCGAAGGGCCGCAGCAACAAGCGCATCGAAATCGAACTAATCGACGGATAAATGGGACATGGGGAACGAGCTTTGACGGATTTCGAGTGGAACGGTTTGAAGGCGCACCGGGCAGCCGTGTTGCGACCATCCCCTTTCGTTGACTTGCGTCCGATGATGAAAGTCGATGATCTGATCTTCTTCGGTGGCGGAACTCCTCCGCCGGAGCGCATACCGGTCGAGCGTCTCAAGCAGGCGAATCTCGACGCGTGGGAAGACGCGCGCGAGATTTCGGCCTACGCCGAAGCAGACGGTCATTTGCCTCTGCGCGAGCTGATCTCCCAGCGAATGGCAAAACGGGGAGTAGAAGCGCCGCCGGAACGCATACTAATCACCAACGGCTCCCAGCAGGGGATTGATCTCGTCGCGAGAGCGCTATTTGATCCAGGCGACCGGGTCGTTGTCGAAGGACCGACCTATTTCGGTGCGCTGCAGGCCTTTGACCCCTTCGAAGTCGAGTATCTGGTCGCCCCGGTCGATCGCCACGGCATCATCCCGGAGAAGCTCGAAGAACTGCTTCAGATGAATGAGGGCGTCAAGGCGATCTATACCGTTTCGATTTATCAGAACCCGACCGGCACAACGATTGCCGAAGAACGCAGGCAGCAGATCCTCGATATTGCCCACGCTCATGGCGTTGCGATCATCGAAGACGATCCCTACGGCGAGTTGACCTTCGAGGACGAACCGCCACGACCTCTCGCGGCAGACGACGCCAATGTCATCTATCTCGGCACCTTCTCGAAGACGATCATGCCGGCGTTGCGTATTGGCTGGATCGTCTTTCCACCTGAGCTCGGCGCGGTATTGCTCGACGGCAAAGAAGCCGTTGACATCCAGTCGGACCGCTTCGTTCAGCGCATGATCACAGCGCATGTCAGGACGGCTGGCTGGACGAGCATATTGAGGAATCGAGAGCGATCTACTGCCGCAAGGCTCAGACGATGACGGCGGCGCTCAAGCGGGAGATGCCGGACAACGTAACATGGGCCGAACCTCAGGGTGGCTTCTTTCTCTGGCTCCAGCTCCCGGATGCAGCTAATGTCCAGAAAGCTCTTGCCCTTCGCGATTCAGGAACGTGTTGGATTCCTGCCCGGCTATTTCTTCTATCCGGACCGTAGGGAAGTGCCGGCTGTGAGGCTTGGCTTCACGAACCTCTCCGACGATCGCATCGAAGAAGGAATCGGGCGCTTGGCGACTGCGATCCAACTTGCAATTCGATAGACAACAACAAGCCGTCCACAGGAGAGACGGGCACGACGAAAGGCCTAACCGATGTCAGGACGCACAGCGGCCGCTCCCGGTGAACGACACAGCGATTCCTACCAGGGAGACAAAGCACGCATTCTCGCCCGCCTGCGGCGCATGGAAGGACAGGTGCGCGGCGTCCAGCGCATGGTCGAGGAAGATAAGTATTGCGTCGATGTGCTGACGCAACTTTCGTCGATCATTGCCGCGGCTCGGTCGATCGGACTCGTCATCCTCGAAGACCATATCCACGGCTGTGTTCTCACAGCAGACGATAAAGAAGCCGCCGCCACCGAACTCATCGAGGCTATTGAGCGTTTACCAAAAGCGTGGGCTAATCCCACTGCTCCGCCACCGTTGTTCGTGGAGGTCTCAATCGCGGTTACGGCACTCGCCAGAACTCCGAAGTAAGACCAAACTGCGCGAACGTTTCGCGCACGCGAGCGGCCGTCAGAGTCCTCGGAATCCCGACTCGAGTCGGTCATGGTACCAGTCCTTCCCGAGTTCCCATACCGTCATCAACGGAACCGACTCGCCACGGCCATTACCAGTCGCGAGAGCCCAGCCCGTCGACATCCTCTTCCGACCGGAAGAGCAGCATCGTCGCTCAGGTATGGATGAGATCGGAATACCATTCTCTGAAGGGCACGGAAAAGTTGACGACGTAGTCTCTATCTGGCCGCGGTTTGCCATCGATGACTGGAATCTGGATCGTCGCACTCGGCAACTTCGAGCCGGGCGTGGATCAGAGCATCCTCCCCGAGCATCCCCGGAATCGCCAGCATGTCCCAGGCACAGTTCGCGAAGTAGCTCCTGTCGCCGATCTCGACTACAAACGGCGTCGGAACGGCGGAAAACGGATTGAGCATTCGGATGCTGTTCGGTCTTCGGATCCAGAATAGAGCGCGTGCGCCTCATGCAGACGGCGCAACGCTCGCATCCACCTCATCGAGAGACATGCCGAACTCGTTCGCCAATTCATCAGTCACTCGGTGCCCGGGCATTCTCGACGAAGAATCGATATACTGCCGTCCTGATCGCCCAATCTTGTTCGCTCAGCTGTCCACTGCAACCAAAGTCTCATCGCCCTCTCGATGTGCTCGACTTGCAAATTGATCACACGCGCCAGCACTCGCGGCCTGTCAATCGGCACGAAGTGGTTGCTGTTCCAGAGCAACATCACTGTCGCCTGCGGAAGCGAGCCGCAGCAGATCGCCGAGCCCTGTCCGGCTCGAAAGCCGGATCACGCTCGCCCCAAACGATAGACACCGGCCCGTCGAATGCCAGCCAAAACTTCGCGCCAGCGTCGTTCGCTATTCTCGTCGACAGTTCTGCCGCGGAATAGACGCAGGAGTGTTTGCGAGAAACCGCGCTTGAATGGCAGCCACATTGCGTCCAGCAATTCATCCGAGAACGCCGCTCTATCACGTCACGAAGGGCATGAAAGCCAGCCGCAGCATCCAGCGACGCGCAAGTCCGAATGCAAGCTCGCCGACGACGGGTTGTGCGATCAACTGGAATGGGTTGAGGCCGGAACCGGACCAGTCGGCGGCGCGGATGCTGGTATTCAGGATGACCAGCCCGTTCACGCGGCAGCGACGTTGCGCGAGCAATTCGCAGGCGACGAGAAAGCCAAAATCATGCGCCACGACCGTGAATCGGTCGACTCTGCGACGATCGAGGAAGGCCGAGGATGTCCAGCGCCTGCCGGCCAGGGGACAGATCAGCGTCGCGAGGTAAATCGGAAAGGCCGAATCCGGTCAGATCAGGCGCGATCGCTCGAATGTTGGGACCAACGTGTTCGAGCGACCGCCGCCACAAGAGGTGATTCGTGGGTATTCCGTGCAAGAAGACCACAACATCGTCCCCGCGCTCGGTATCGATGAAATAGCGGCGCCAACCACCAGCGAATTCGTGCTGCGACCTGAGCATCGCTTGCGAGACGTTTAGGCTTCCGGTTCGGTCTCCGTTCCTGCGGTCCGGAGGGTGAGATGCGCCCTCCAGCAATGGACCCGCCAGCGCTTCGGCGGCACGCCCAAACCCTCGGAAGGCATCGAGCAGGTCGAGCGGTATCGGGAAGAGTATCGTCGAGTTGTGCTCTGCCGAGATGTCGTTGAGCGTCTGCAAGTAGCGCAGCTGCAGTGCCGTCGGCTCCTGAGCGATAACAACTGCCGCTTCGTGTAGTCGCTGGGCGGCCAGGAATTCGCCCTCGGAATTGATGACCCGGGCACGCTTGTCACGTTCGGCTTCAGCCTGACGGGCCATCGCACGCTGCATGACTTCCGGCAGTTCGACGTCCTTCACTTCGACGATATTGACTTTGATGCCCCAGGGTTCGGTCTGCTCGTCGATAATCACCTGCAATTTGTCGTTGATCTCGTCACGTTCGGACAATAGTTCATCAAGCTCCGACTGCCCGAGAATGGAACGCAAGGTTGTCTGGGCAATCTGCGATGTTGCTCTGATGAAGTCGTTGACCTCGATGATGGCACGCTCAGGATCCAACACTCGAAAGTAGGCGACGGCATTGACCTTGACGGTGACATTGTCGCGGGTAATCACCTCTTGCGAAGGGATATCGAGGGTCAGGATACGCAGGTCGACGCGCTGCATGCGCTCGACGAACGGAATCAGCAGGATCAGACCGGGACCGCGTACACCGACGAATCGACCCAACCGGAAAGTAACGCCACGTTCGTATTCCTGGGTTATTTTGACTGCCGCCGAGAGAATGATTATGGGTAGGACGATAATAATGAGGAGGCCAACTAGGATTCCGCTATCCAAAGACTAATCCGTTTCTAACCCTCGCGTTGAGGGATTCATGACGGCGCCAAGCTGCACACCGCCAAGCTCTACGTTTTCAGTGATGCGTTCTACTTCGAGCACCATACCATTGCGGCTGAGGATGCGAATGGGCTCGCCCTTGAGGATGATCGGCTCGCCCGCCGCAACCGCTGACCAGATAGCGCCTTCAACATACACCATGCCATTAGGATCGAGATCACTGCGGGCAACCCCACGCTGACCGATCATCGTCTCCCGTCCTGTTACCGGTTTGCGCCCACGCGTCCTGGCGACCGAACCAGCGACGAAGAAGAAGCACAGCCCGATCACGATCGCCACGGCAAAGACCACCGACGCGAAATCTGCAACACCTCCGGGTTGCGCGTATTCGACAGTAGCAACCCACCGAGGACGAACATGATGATGCCGCCGATGGTCAGGACACCGTGGCTCACGATGAAGACTTCGAGGACGAAGAGTGCGAATGCAAGCCCGATCAGGATGAATCCGGTCGCGTTGCTTTCCAACGTTCCGAGGGCATAGAAGCCGATGATGACCATGATCGCGCCGGCGACCCCGGGGAAAATCGCGCCTGGATTCGAGAGTTCGAAGACCAGCCCGAGCGTGCCGAGACTGAGCAGCACAAAGGCGACATTAGGATCGATGATGACTTGAAGAAGCGTTCGAAGAAGGACATATCGTCCGTGTGCAGGTCGGCGTTGCTGGTCCTGACGACGGCTTGCTCACCATTGACGATCACCTGACGGCCATCCGCTTGCTCCAGCGCATCGTTGATATCGGTCGCGATGAAATCGACGATGTTGAGTTCGACAGCATCGCGCGATCCGACGTTGACCGCGTCACGTACGGCATCTTCAGCCCAATCGGCATTACGGCCGCGCAGTTCGGCGAGTTCGCGCACCCGCGCTACGGCGTCGTTGATGACCTTGCGGTCGAGCGCCGTCTCTTCGCCGCTATCTTCACCGCTTAGTTGAATTGGCGTCGCGGACCCGATATTCGTCACCGGAGCCATCGACGCGACATGGGCCGCGTAGGCGATATACATCCCCGCCGAAGCCGCCCGCGCGCCCTCTGGACCGACCCAGACGATGATCGGGATTGGTGAGGCAAGAATGTCGCTGATGATGTCATCCATCGCCGACGAAAGACCGCCAGGCGTGTCGAGCCGGATGATGCACAGCATCATCTCCGCGGTCAACGGCTGAGTCGATACCGCGATCGATGTAGGTCGCTACGATTGGGGTTATCGTGGCGTCGACGGTCAAGACCGTCACCGACGGACTCGGTTCCTGGGCAGACAACGGGCTCACGACGAGCCCCAGGAATATCAGAGCCAGCGTCATAGCACGCAGGCTCAATTGTAAGAGTCTGGAAGGTTGCATATTCCCCCGGCAATTCACTACGGAATCGGTTCGATCAACCGGGTCGTTTCTGATTATATCGCGGGGCAGTAATCACCCCGGCACGGCACGAGCCGGGTAAAATCACTCTCCGTCGGTTCAACCGCCGCGAACGAATATGGATAGGGATGCAGAAGACCACAACAGGAAGTCTCAGCGAGCACACTTTATCACGACGCCGAGCGCTATATCTTCAGTCTGATTACCGGCCCGCCCGACCCCTGATCCGAGAGACACCGACCGAAGTAATTCGCACGCGGGCGCTTGAACGCCTCGACCGGATGCGGGCATTTCTCGACTTCATCGGAACGCCGCAGAACCAGTTCCGTTCAATTCATATCGGCGGCACATCTGGCAAAGGTTCGACTGCCACATTGACGGCAGCTATATTGACCGAGGCCGGATATCGGACAGGGCTGCACGTCTCGCCGTACTTACAAGTCGCAACCGAGAAGTTGGTGATCGACAACCGTATCGCGTCCGCCTACCGCTATCACGAACTCGTCGAGCAATTAGCCGAGCGTGCGAATGCCTGGGTTGCGTCCGGAGAGCCTCCGATTAGCTACGGCGAATTCTGGGTAGCTCTGACATTCCTCTATTTTGCTGAGGAAAAGGTTGATGTCGGTGTCATTGAAGTCGGAGCCGGTGGTCGATTCGACTTGACCAATGTGATTGAACCGGAAGTGGTCGCGATCACCAGTATCGGTCTCGACCATACAGTCACCCTTGGGAATACCCTCACCGAGATTGCATGGCACAAGGCCGGCATCATCAAACGCGGGACGACGGCAATCACCGCTGTCCAGGAAACCGATCCGCTGGCGGTCATTCAAAGCGAAGCAAAATCCGTCGGTGCGACATTGATCGAAGTGGGTCCGGATCGGAGCTATCGGCTGGAATCGACGAACGCATCGGGAACGCAGTTTCTCGATCTCACTTCCGGAGAAAGCTTTACGGTTCCGCTTGCCGGGCAATTTCAGGCCGCTAATGCCGCTACGGCGATCGCCATCGTCCGGGCGTTCAGCGCGAATCAGATCGACGATGAGACGATCCACTCAGGGCTGGAAAATGCGCGCTTTCCGGGGCGCATGGAGATTGTGCAGCAGTCACCGCTGGTGTTGTTGGACGGCGCGCACAACCCACAGAAGATCGCCGGTCTGGCCGCGGACATCGATCAGATCACCGGAGGTCGACGTGTCATCGCCGTCCTCGGCGTCCTCGATTCGAAGAATTACACGGAAATGATCGAAGGACTCGCGCCACACGTCCAGGCCGTCGTCGCGACAAGCCCGCAGGTCTACGCGAAGCCAGCCGTTCCGGCCGACGAGATCGCGAAGAACGCCCGAGCTTATGTCAATGAAGTTCATGTGGAGCCGCAGCCACTCGATGCGATTGAGCTCGCGCTGAAGATTGCCTCATCCGATGACGCCATCGTCGTAACCGGATCGCTCTATCTAATCGGCAATATCCGCGAACGCTGGTACCCGACCGAAGAGATTCTCAGCCAGGGCACGATGTGGCCCACAAACTGACTCAACTACCAGCTGCCACAACTGATCGATGCATCAACCGCGCCAGGCCAGCAATTTTTCGGCGGGCGAGAAATCGTTGACTGGCGCGCGGACGCTGTAAATGAAATGCGTGACGCCAGCCGCGACATATTCGTCCGTCAGATCAACCTGATAGGGGCGAATCAGCAAGACAGAGCGTTCGATTTCGCCCGGATTTCGACCCACTTTCGCGCACCATTGATCCAGGATACCGTTGAGGCGCTCAATCTCTGGTGGATCGCCCTGACCGTTCCAGATGTCAGCATGTTCGGCAGTGATTCGCAGCCCGATCTTCTCACCATTCGTGCCAATCATGATCGGGATGGAGCCGTGAACGGGCGGCGGATGCTTATCGCGCCAGCGCTGACGAATGATCGGAATAGCCCGCTCCAGCTCCTCCAGTCGCGAACGTGCGGTCCCGAGCGGATAGCCGGCGTCAACCAGATCGCGCTCCCAGCCTCCCGCTCCAAGACCGAGGATCAGCCGACCACCGCTGAGCAGATCAACGGTTCGGGCCATGTCCGCCAGCAGAGATGGGTTACGCAGGGTGATAGCCGAAATGGCGGGTCCGATCTGAGCTCTGGTCGTCGCTTCGGCCATCGCCCCCAACGTCGTCCAGCACTCATAGACAGCACCGTCAAGGTCGCCGAAGCGCGGGGCGAGATGATCCCAGTTAAAGATGCCGTCGACGCCGAGCTGTTCCGCTCTCGCCCAGGCAGACCTCATGTCGTCGATCGTCTGGTGGTGCGGTTGAATCTGAACGCTTATCTTGACCGCTCTAGCCATTGCTGCCGCTCCCGCCGATAGAGAATGACTGAAAAGGCTGGAACCGGAAATCGCCATCCGGCCGGATCCATGTGACCGACTGAGCTTCGAAATGTCCTTTTGGCTCGCTCCCGGCGAGCGCATGATGAATATGCCGCGTCTGCTCCTGGTCGGGATAGCCATCGGTGATGCTCATGTGAAAGACGAAGATATCTGGATCAGTGTATGGCAACGACAGGTCGAAGAGTTCCAACGCGTACAGGGAGCGCTGTAGCGCCTTCAGCGGCTCGACCGGCGCGATTTCGAGGTAGACACAGGGGTAGGGCAGAAATGTCGCAACAGGGCCATATTCGAGCTCCAGAATCGGCTGCCGCGCGACGACGTCACCGATTGCCGACAAATCTGTAGCGTTTGGCTCGCGGAGAAATGGTGGTGTCAGGGTGATGTGAGCGTCACATATCGCGTGCGAAGCGGGATCGTAGCGCTGTCGAAGCTCTCTGACCCTGACGCGCACGTCATCCGGCGGCCAGATGACGAGTGCGCCATGGCGATAGATGCGTTTGAAGCTGTCACTGGGAGCCAATCGCTTAGTTCACTGCGGTGCTGAAGGCCTGAACCCAGTCTTGCGCCAGATTCAGCACCTGACCGGAGAAGACTCCAACCAGGACTGTTCCGGCGACCATGGCGATCAAACCGGCTCCGAGCATAGGGGTGCGGCCTGTCGGCGCCGGTTGCTCAGCTTCAGTGAAGTACATCGTCGCAATCAAGCGCAGATAGAAGAATGCGGATATCGCCGAGGACAGGACGATAGCCACGGCTAGCCAGATCATATGGGCGTCGACGGTCGCCAGAATTACGTAGTACTTGGCATAGAAGCCTACAAACGGTGGCATTCCTGTTAGCGAAAGGAGGAAGATCGTCATCGTCACGGCTGCGTAGGGCGATTGGCTCGCAAGACCGCGGAAGTCATCGATATCGACACCACGGCCACGGTCCTGTAACCAGGTGACGATGGCGAACGCGCCGATATTCATGAAGGCGTAGGCGAGCAAGTAGAAGAGTAGAGACGTTACCGACAGATCGTCTTTGAGCGTATTGCCTGCCCCGAATGCCGCAAGCGCTGCCAGCATATAGCCGGTGTGTCCGATCGAGGAATAGCCGAGCATACGCTTAACGTCCGTCTGAGCGATTGCAACGATATTCCCGAAGAGCATTGTGACCACCGCCAGAATCGCGATGATGATCGTCCATTGATCACTCAACGGCGCAAGGGCCTGAACGAGCAGACGTACCATGGCCGCGAATCCAGCGGTCTTTGGAATCACCGACATATAGGCCGAAACCGGCGTCGGAGCGCCCTGGTAGGCGTCGGGCGTCCACATGTGGAACGGGACAGCAGCGACCTTGAATCCGAGCCCGATAATCAGCAGCAAAACCGCCAGCAGCAGCGACGCATCGACCCCACCAGCGGTATCGAATGACGTCAATTCGGTGGCGATTTCGGAGAGGTTCGTCGTACCCGTCGCGCCGTAGATCCAGGCCATGCCGTAGACGAGAATCGCCGAAGCGAAGAGCCCGAGCAGGAAATACTTCAAGGCGCCCTCGAGGGATGTCGTGCGATGACGGGCGAAGCCGGTCAGGGTATAGGCTGCCAGCGAGGCCATCTCGATCCCGAGGAAGACCATCAACATGTCTCCGGCTGCGCCTACGATCATCGTTCCCAATATTGAGAACGAAATCAACGTATAGTACTCGGGCACAGGCATTGCGCCCGGTTCAGCCCGCGATGTCATGTAGTTGATCGAAATCAGGACCGAGAGTATTCCGGCGACGAGCACGATGATGTTGACGAAGACGCTGAAATCGTCCGCCCGAAACATGCCCTTAAAGGTTGATTCGTTGGTATCGATCAAGGCAAAGGTTGCCACGAGAGCCGCGGCATATCCGACGATCGTCAGATACGCCATCGGCGCGCCACGCCAGCGCGGCACGATGACATCCAGTATCAGCAGCAGCAGTGCCACTCCCAGCACGATGAGCTGGGGCGCCATGAGCGTCAGATCAGGATTGACCTTTTCAAGTCCTGGCAACATCTGGCGTACCTACACTCCCTGGCTTCCGAACGGCACGAGGATCGCTTCGAGCGTCGTACGCATGAGATCCATGACGTAGCCGGGATAGACGCCGACGACAATCGTGAGAATCACGAGCGGCACAATCGTGATGATTTCAATGCGGTTCACATCGGGCCACTGCGGCACTCCATACTCATTGATCGGCCATTCATCGGAGTGATGGGTAGCCTCTGAGGATGCGCCTGAAACTGCGGGCAGCGCGTTATCGTCCGGATCGGGCGGCTCTCCAGCAGCTCGCCCCAGGACGACACGTTGGAACATCCACATCATGTACCAGGCCGACAGGATCACGACGAACATCCCGATAACCCCGGCCCAGCGGTGAGCATTGAATGCGCCGACCAGCGCCAGGAACTCCCCGACGAAGCCGGATAGACCCGGTAATCCCAACGATGCCAGCATCAGGACGCCAAAGAGCGCCGAATAGACCGGCATACGCGAGACAAGTCCGCCGAATGCGCTGATCAAGCGGGTGTGAGCCCGCTCATAGACGACACCGACGCAGAGGAAGAGCCCGCCGGTGACCAGGCCGTGCGAGACCATGACGATCATCGCACCGTAAAGCCCCTGCATATTGAGGGCGAAGATGCCAATCGTCACGAACCCCATATGGCTGACTGACGAGTAAGCCACTAGCTTCTTCATATCGGGCTGGACGAGCGCCACCAGAGCGCCGTAGATGATGCCGATCAGCGATAGCACAATCACGTAGGGCGCCAGATCTTTAGCTGCATCGGGCGTCAACGAGAGGTTGAAGCGAATCAGGCCGTAACCGCCCATCTTCAGCAGGACACCGGCCAGCAGCACCGATCCGACAGTCGGGGCTTCAACGTGGGCGTCGGGCAACCAGGTGTGGAAGGGCCACATCGGGACTTTGATAGCGAAGGCAATGAAGAAGGCCAGGAAGACCCAGAACTGCACCGTGTCGCTGTAGTGAACCGACGCTAGATCGATAATGTTCAGCGTCGGAGCATTGCCGAGATTGATGTTCTCCCAGTAGAGCGCGACGATCCCAACAAGCATCAGCAGCGATCCGAAGAGGGTGTAGAGGAAGAATTTCACTGCGGCATAGACGCGATTTGCGCTGCCCCAGACGCCGATCAGCAGCGCCATCGGAACGAGCATCAATTCCCAGAAGATGTAGAAGAGGAACAGATCAAGCGCGCAGAAGACGCCGATCATGCCAGTCTGGAGCAAGAGCAGCGTGATGTAATACTCGCGCCGCCGCCGGGTAATTGACGTCGAAGCGATGATTCCAATCAACCCCAGCAACGTTGTCAGGACAATGAGCACTGCCGAAACGCCATCGACACCAAAGTCATAATTCACTCCGACGTCTGGCAGCCACTTGATGTGTTCGGTGAACTGCATCCCAGAGTCGTTTGAATCGAAGCTGAAGATCATCGCCAGTGACAGAATGAACGAGATCGCTCCGGCTGCGATTGCCACTCGCCGGGCCATATCCGGCGCCATTTTCGTTGAGAAGAAGAGCACCAGCGCACCGGCCAGCGGCGCGTAGGTGATCATGCTGAGAATTGGGATGTTATCCATTGCTATCCCCTATCCCAGCAAATCGCTCTGGAAGGCCAGAGCGAGTCCGATGACGATGACGGCACCAATTGCTATCGCCAATGCATAATTCGCCACAAACCCGGTCTGAACCCGTCGCAACTGGCTCGACGAGTAGTTGACCGTTGTCGCGACGCCGTTAACCGTTCCGTCAATGATGTCGATATCGATGATCTTCCAGAGCACATTCTCCGAGAACCAGTAGAGCGGATGGATGATAAAGCGCTCGTAGATCTCGTCAAGGTAGTACTTGTTGTAGAGCAGCCGGTACACCGGCCCAGCCCGTTCCGACCACGTCTTCGGATCTAACGCAGGATGTTTCACGACGTAGGCGAGGTAGGCAATCGCAAGTCCGCCAAACGCCAAAATCGTTGAGATCGTGATAAACGTAGCCGTCATCATTCCCGATACGTGATGTTCTTCCGCGTGAGCGCCCTCTTCCTGGAAGACAGCTACTGCGGAAGCCGCATCACCCGAATGCTCCTGGACGACGAATGCCGGTGCAAGGAAGTCATGGATCCAGCCATTCTCTGGCGGCACGCCGACGAAGCCGGCGGCGAACGCCCCGACAGCCAGGATGATCAGCGGCACAGTCATTACCGACGGGGACTCGTGTGGATGGACGGCCTTGGCATCGAAGCGCTCCTCACCAAAGAACGTAAGGAAGAGTGCTCGGAAAATGTAGAGCGACGAGAAGAGGGCTGCACCAAAGACCATGATCGTCAGGATGTATTGCTTGTCCAGCCAGCCGCCAACCAGGATCTCATCCTTACTCCAGAACCCGGCGAAGACAATGATCCCGGCGTTGGACGCCGCCGCAATCGCGAAGGTCCAGAATGTCGTCGGCATGTACTTCTTCAGACCACCCATGCGGCGCATATCCTGCTCTTCGTGCATCCCATGGATGACTGAACCGGAACCGAGGAAGAGCAGGCCCTTGAAGAAGGCGTGCGTCAACAAGTGGAAGATCGCGGCGACCCAGGCCCCAACGCCAATCGCAAACGCCATAAAGCCGAGGTGCGAAACGGTCGAGTAGGCGATGACGCGCTTGATATCGAATTGCGTCAGCGCGATCGTGCCAGCCATCAGGGCTGTCACAGCGCCGACGAGAGCGATAACGAACATCGCATCCGAACTTGCGGAGACGATCGGGTACATCCGCGCCATCATGTAGATGCCGGCCGTTACCATCGTCGCGGCATGAATCAACGCAGAAACCGGTGTCGGACCCTCCATCGCGTCCGGCAACCAGACGAAGAGAGGCAATTGGGCCGACTTGCCGGCCGCGCCCGCAAAGAGCAACAGCGCGATGATCGTCAGCGTCCCGCCGCCCACAACATCGAGACGCGCGAAGACCTCCGAGAAGACGACCGTATCGAACTTCCAGAAGATCAGCATGATAGCGGTCGCAAAGCCGAAATCGCCGACGCGATTGACGATGAAGGCCTTCTTCGCGGCCTGATTAGCCGAGTGACGCTTGAAGTAGAAACCGATCAGCAAGTAGGAGCACAACCCGACCGCTTCCCAGCCGAAGAAGATGACCAGGAAGTTGTCAGCCAGCACGAGCATCAGCATCGAGAAGACGAAAAGCGGTAGGAATGCGAAGAAGCGGTAGAACCCAGGGTCGCCAGCCATATAGCCCTGTGAATAGATGTGAACCAGCAGCGAAACCGAGGTCACAACCAGCAGCATGATCGCCGTCAGGTGATCGATCCGGAGATCCAGCGGCACGTGAAACAGACCGGCTGGAATCCAGTCATAAAGGTGCTGGTGCAGCGGTTGGTCGGAATCGAGTTGGTTGCCAAAGGCGGCCAGGCTCAGACCGAATGAACCCGCTACCGCTGCAGTCGCCAGCCAACCAGTCGTAGCGTTCGACATACGGCGACCGAAAATGTAGTTGATCGTCGCGGCCAGAAGCGGCAACAGCGGAATGAGAAAGAGAAAATCGCTCATTCCACCAGCCCTTCACTCAAGAGCTTCGCGTTGCCGGTCCAGAGGGTTGTGGGCTGAATCAGGTTGGTTGCTATCTGCATCGCTATCATCACTCCCGCAACTGGCGCACGTCGGCGACGTCGACTGTGTCGATGCGGCGCTGGAGTGCCATGATGATGCCAAGCCCGACGATCGACTCGGCAGCCGCAACGGCGATGACAAAGAGGGCGAATGCCTGACCGCCCATGCTGTTCTGTTCCCAGGCAAAGCCGATAAGCGCAACAGTGACGCCGTTGATCATCAACTCGACCGACATGAAAATGACGATGACATTGCGTCGCGTCAGCACGCCCATCATGCCGATGATGAATAGCGCGGCGCTCAGCAGAAGAAAATGCGTGGCGGTTAGTTCGTCCACCTAGTCTTCTCCCTCCAACCGGTCGCCACCCCAGGCGGTCGCCTCAGTAAATGCCTCGGCATTGTCGACGAGCACCACCCCACGGTCATCAAATCGAACGCCGGCTACTTCGCCTCGGCGGGTAGCTTCTAAACCTGCCGGAAGCGCTGGTGCTATGCCTCGGTCAGCCCCACGCGGATGGGCGAGCGAAATCAATCCTGTGCGTTTCGCGTGATCCGGCAACGTAGACGAAGCCGGTCGGGCCAGTACGAGCGCGGCGACGGTACCGACGAGCAGCACGATTGCGATGACCTGTATTGGCAGTACGTAGTCGGAATAGAGCACCTGACCGATGACCTGGACATTCCCGCCGGCACGCGCTACCGCATCTTCGGTCCAGACTCCGCCTGCGCCAATCGATGAGCGCGTTAGAATAGCCGCCGAAACCTCACCCAAAAGCGCCAGGCCTATTAGCACAGCGAATGCTCGCTGGACGGGGTTGCCACCGTAGAACTCGGGCAGGTCATCGACACGCACCAGAAAGATGACGAAGACGATCAGGACGGTCACTGCGCCGGTATAGACCAGCAGTTGCACCGCTGCCAGGAACTCGGCGTGGAGCATGACGAATATGGCCGAAAGATTGATAAATGTGACGATCAGAGAGACGGCGCTGTGTACCGGATTGCGGGCCAGGATGACGCCAAGTGCAGCGATCACCGCGATCACCGCAAGAATGTCGAATACCAGTACTTCAGTAGACACGCCTAGAAAATCTCACCATTCCGGATCAGGACGATGAAGCCGGTCAACAACACGTTGAAGAGCACGAGCGGCAGCAATACCTTCCACGCCAGACCCATCAACTGATCGTAGCGGAATCTCGGCAGCGTCGCGCGCAACCAGACGAAGAAGAAGAGGAAGATGAAGGTCTTCAGCAGCAGCCACCAGACGCCGTCATGGATCGGCCCGTCGATGCCGCCCAGGAAGAGCGTCGCCGCAAGCAGCGAGATGACAATGACGGCGATGAACTCGCCCAGGAAGTAGAAGGACCAGCGGAAACCGGAATATTCGGTATGGAAACCGCCGGTTAGCTCAGCCTCAGCTTCCGGCAAGTCGAAGGGCGGACGGTTCGTTTCAGCGACGCCGGCGATCATGAAGAGGACGAAGCCGAGTGGCTGGGAGAAGATGTACCAGTTTGGAATCTCAAACCAGCCTGAAATCGAGCATCTGCCGCTGCTGGTTGACGATGTCAACAAGCGAGAGCGAACCGGAGAGGATGAAGACGCCGACAAGCGACAATCCCAGAACGATCTCGTAGGAGATCACCTGTGCGGCAGATCGCAACGCGCCGAGCAACGAGTAACGGTTCGCCGAAGCATAGCCGCCGAGGATGATGCCGTAGGTCCCGACGGAACTGATGCCAATGACGAAGAGTGCTGCGACACTAATGTCGGAAACGGCGAGGCGAATCTCCTGGCCGGCAATCGTGACCGAGTCACCAAAGGGGATGAAGAGCGCGATGAGCGGCGCGGTTACAAAGGTGATCAGTGGCGCGATCAGAAATATCCGACGGTCGGCGTGCTCTGGAATGATGTCTTCTTTAGCGAGTAGCTTGACGCCGTCGGCGATTGGCTGGAGCAATCCGAACGGGCCGGTCCGGTTTGGGCCGACTCGATCCTGCATCTGGGCGAGCATCCTGCGCTCGAACCAGGTCATATAGGCCATACCGATGAGCATGACGTTGAGAACGACGAAGGCGGCGATGACGGTGATCCAGAACGGCTGGTCGACCATCGTGGAAATCGCATCCCCTCAACTGCACCCCGTTACAGCCAGCTTCCCCAAACTGGCCACTGTCAACGTCGGTCAGTGTACCGTACCGTAGGGAATAGGTGACAGGGAATCTGGAATAGCAGATTATCTTCGTCCAATTTCTCCTTCTACACTGCTACATTCGAAGCGCTGGCGATCGGTAGTGGACAGACTTTGCAGCCGGTTGTTGAGCCCAGCTGTGTGCCGACTCGTGACCAATCTGTCAACATTCAGGCAACGGCACGGGATTCCGTCGTCCCGGATTCTGACACCTTGTAGTATCGACTTTCGAAGGTATTCTGATCGAACCCACGCTGTACTCAGGGGATCGCATATGCGTCACGACATCCTGCAATCCACCGCGACACTCGATCCGGCCGGGCCTATGATGCTCGAATTCCTCACCTGGCTGGCACGCCGCCCGCGCACATACCAGGAGACGATGGAAGCATGGCGCACCGGCTGCCCGCGCTTCCCTGTCTGGGAAGATGCGCACAGTGGTGGTCTGGTGCGGATTGAGAAATTGATCGGGCAAAATGCCGGGAAGTATGTTGTTCTGACGAATGTCGGCCAGACGCTGGTTGAGCTGGACGCTACGAAATCCTGATCGAATTCAGGCGATCAATTCGCCGCGCAACACCGTTAGAGCCTGGCCGGTGAGAATGACCCGGCCCCCTTCAATCCTGACCCGTAGCTCTCCGCCGCGCGGCGAAGCCTGATAGGCGAGAAACTCGCTTTTGCCCAGTCGCTCCTGCCAGTATGGCGCCAGACTGCAATGGGCCGAGCCTGTCACAGGATCTTCCGGGACCCCAAATGGCACGGCAAAGTAGCGCGAAACGAAATCGTATGGATTCCCATCCGATCGAGCGGTGATGAGTAAGCCACGGTCGAGTTTCGCCAATATCCCGAGCTGAGGAAGGAATTCACGCACCTGCCGCTCCTCCGGCAGTTCAACGAGATAGCGGCGCTCATCCGCATAGGTTTCGTGCACATCGAACCGGGCCGCCGCCGACAAGCGCGGTGGTACGTCTATGCATGGTAACGGCTTGATTGGAAAGTCAAGCTCAATTCCGTCGGACGCAAATCTCGCGATCAGCTCGCCACTCTGAGTCTGAAACCGGAGTGGATGATCAGTATCAATGCCAAGTTCCCGCCAGAGCACGTGCGCAGTCGCCAGCGTCGCGTGACCGCAGAGCGGCACTTCGCCTACCGGTGTGAACCAGCGCAGGCGGTAAGTTGTCTCGTCCTCTGGCCAAAAGAACGCCGTCTCCGACAGATTCATCTCCGCCGCAACCGCTTGCATCCAACCGGCATCCGCCGGCCCCTCCAGCTGACAGACCGCCGCCGGATTGCCTTTGAACGCTTCAACCGCAAATGCATCTACCTGCCAAAGCTTCATCAGTGCTCTCATTTCCAAGCTTCGCCGTACGAGTGCCAGGTTCGTCGTTGCTATACTCTGCCGGACCAAGACAATCGAGCGTCGAACTCGGCTGATAGATGAGGACCAGCAATGAACATCACCATTCTGGATGACTACTTCAATACACTACCCGCTCTGCCAAGTTTTCAGAAGATCGCACGATTCAATGTCACCGTCTGGAACGATCACGAAGAGAACACAGACGCTCTTGTTCAACGGCTAATGAACACGGACGCGCTCGTGCTCTTTCGCGAACGCACACCGATATCCAGCGAATTGCTCGACCGCCTGCCGCGACTACGCTTGATCAGTCAGCGCAGTGTCTATCCTCACGTCGACGTTGACGCCTGTACCCGAAACGGCGTGCTCCTCTGTTCCAATATGCACGACGGCACGCCGAGCTACGCGGCCGCCGAACTCACCTGGGGCTTGATACTCGCCTCGATGCGCCAGATCCCGCAGCAATTCGAGTCCCTCAAAGCTGGTAAATGGCAGTCCGGAGTCGGCAAGTCACTTCGCGGTCGGACGATCGGGATCTATGGCTACGGTCGTATCGGACGTACGATCGCCGACTACGCACGAGTTTTCGGGATGAATGTTTGGTGGTGGTCATCCGAAGAAGGTCGCCAACGCGCCACGAACGATGGCGAACCGGTCGCGCCTGATCGCCAGTCCTTCTTCTCCAAGTCCGATGTCGTAACCGTCCATGTGCGCCTGAAACCGACGACGCATGGCCTCATCACTCTCGACGACCTGATGTGCATGCGTCCCGACGCCCTGTTCGTAAACACCTCCCGGTCGGGCCTCGTTGAACCGGGAGCACTGCTCCGCGCGCTCGAAGCCGGCCATCCCGGAGCCGCAGCGGTTGATGTCTTCGACAAAGAACCGGTGACCAACCCCGATGACCCGTTGATCTCGCATCCACACGTCCTGGCCACGCCGCACATCGGCTACGTCACCGAGGACGAGCTCGACCTCCAATTCTCGGACATCTACGATCAGATTCTGGCCTTCGAGCAGGGCCATCCGATCAACATGATCAACCCTGAAGCATGGGAAGAAAAGTAGTCACACGCGTGGATGTGGACCAACTCCGGGTCATCTTTAGCGTGGCTACATGCTTGTAGGGGCGTGATTCATCACGCCCGGTAGCCACGGCCCTAGAACGTACGAACTTTCCAGTCACTGGCGTGATGAATCACGCCCCTACAGATCGTTGGCGATGCCCTACTATTCACGGGTGAAACAGGATGACTACACGCTAGCCGTCCACCGACTCCAACACGTTGTCGATCGTGCCGATGAGGGCGACGGAGTCGGCGAGCAGCGCGCCTTCAGCCATGTAGGGCAGCACCTGGAAGTTGATGAAATCGTACGTGTGAATGCGCCCGTCAGGGCTTCGCGACAACGAGTGCACTAGGCGAGGATGAGCAACCCCTCCTCCGCATTTGCGACGAAGGCTTCAACGTGGTTGATCCGATGCCTTAGCAACTCGGCAATCTCCTGAGTGCCCGCGTTACCCACCGCTAGCCAGATGACCTTCGGCGGTGGTCCGTCGAGGAAGGCTCGCTGGCGGAAGTCGTTATCTTTCGAAACGATCGTGAACTCGTGATCCTCGGCGTATTTCCAGACTGCAAGATCCTTTGCGCCGCGCATTCCCAAGGCTTCTATATGGCTGCTGTGCGGAAACTCAGTAGCGAGAAGCCGGATCAGCTTTGGGCTGAGATTCTCGTCGAAATGGAGCTTCACGATGTGGCGAACGACGCCAATCTGCGCTCGCGCGCCGCCGCAAATTCCAACACGGCTCGAACATCCTCCCGCTGGAGGCTCGGAAAATCGTCGAGGATTTGAACTTCGGTCATGCCACCCGCGAGATACTCAAGGATGTCGTAGACCGTGATGCGCGTCCCTCGAATACACGGGCTTGCCACCCCGAACCTCAGGATCGATAGTAATACGGTCGGTGAAGCTCATCCGACGATCCCTCTTACCCGTTACCTCTTGCCTCGTCCCTACCGATCCACCGACCCCAGCACGATGTCGATCGTGCCGATGAGGGCGACGGAGTCGGCCAGCATCGCGCCTTCAGCCATGTAGGGCAGCACCTGGAGGTTCACGAAGTCAGGCGTGCGGATACGCATCCTGTACGGCATCGCCGTGCCGTCGGAGACGATGTAGTGGCCAAGCTCGCCTTTAGAGTGCTCGATGGCACTGTAGACCTCGCCCTTGGGCGGGTTGAAGCCCTTGATGACCCAGACGAAGTGACGCTGCATGTCCTCAGCCGTACGAAGCACGCTATCGTGCGGCGGGATGACGTAGTTCGAGTCGTTCGACATGATCGGACCATCGGTCGGCATCTGATCGAGACACTGGCGGATCATCCACAGCGTCTGCCGCAACTCTTCCATGCGCACGAGATAGCGGTCGTAGACATCGCCGTTAGTACCGAGAGGCACTTCGAAATCGAGGCGGTCGTAGATCAGGTAGGGCTGGGCTTTGCGGATGTCGTAGTTGATGCCGCTACCGCGCAAGCAGGCTCCGGTGAGTCCGTAATCAATAGCCGCTTCGGGTTCAATGACGCCGACGCCACGGGTGCGAGCCAGCCAGATAGGGTTGTCCGAAAGCAGATCTACCCAGTCCTGTTGGGCGACCGGGAATTCGACCAGCAACTGTTCGATCTTCTCGACCGTCGATCGGGTTCGATATCGCGCGAGAAATCCGCCGATCTCCATCATATTCGTCGTCAAGCGCGCGCCACAGAAGTCCTCGAAGATGTCGAGGATCTTCTCGCGTTCGATGAATGTGAAGAGCGCCATCGAAAGTGCGCCAATATCGAGCGCATGGGTACCGAGCCAGACCATGTGAGCCGCGATGCGACTGAGTTCGGCCATGAGGACGCGGATGTACTGCGCCCGTTCTGGCGCGACGATCCCAAGAGCTTTTCAACCGCCAGAATGTAGCCGAGATTGTTGAGCGGAGCGGCGGTGTAGTCAGTCCGGTCGGTCCAGGGTGTGAACTGGCTATAGCGCTTGTTCTCGCCAATCTTTTCTACCCCGCGATGGAGATAACCAATGATCGGGTCCGCTTTGACAATCGTCTCGCCATCGAGCGTCAGCAACAACCGCATGACGCCGTGGGTCGAGGGGTGCTGCGGGCCCATGTTGAGGACCATCTCGCGATGCCCGCCTCCGAGATCGCGTTCCTCGGATACGTCCCAGGTGCCGAAACCCGCCGTTTCCTGTTCGGTTCGTTGCCATCGTTAGAGCCTCCGATTGTCCTTGACACGCGGCGCAGCGCCCGCTTCAAAGCCCGGTTCGACATATTGGGAGTAGCCACGGATCGGGTAATCCTTGCGCAAAGGATGGCCCTCTTCCCAATCGTCGGCCAAAAGCATTCGTCGCAGATCGGGATGGCCCTCAAAGGTGATGCCGAACATGTCGTAGCACTCGCGTTCGAGCCAGCCGGCTGCGGCGTACACGCTCGTCAACGTTTCGATCAGTTCCCCGTCTTCAATCCCGGTTTTCAATCGCAGACGCCAGCGATTCTTGATCGAGTAGAGCTGACTGACGACGTCGAAGCGCGGTGAAGTTCGTAGGTTCAGGGTGTCGACTGCGGTCAGATCCGAGAGTAAGCGGTAGGCAAGATCAGCATCGTCACGCAAAAGCACATGGGCATCGGCCCAGATTGACGGATCGATCCGGATCGTCACTTCGTCGCGAAAGAAGGCGACGCCCTCGACTTTTTCACCGAACGCAGTCATCAAAGCAACGTAGGCCGGATGGTCTTCACGTAGCGGCCCCCAGTAACCGGTCAACACCAACGAAGGATGGATCTTCGCGATGCCGGTCTTGTCGTGCGCAGCCTCCGTCAGTTGCTGTTGTGCGATCTCGGTCAGCCAGGGGTTTTCGTCAATAGCGACGACGGCATCCGGTCCGGAGGGCACCGCTTCCGTCGGTTGCAGGTCGTCCTGGTCGGCCATGCTCAACCTCGCTTCTCAGTCGTATGGCAAATCAATGAATTGGTCTCAGCTAGCGAGAGGCCGCGGCGACCGGGCGGCCCATTGCTTCGCCGATAGCGGCGCGGTCTTCATCGCGCTGAGCTTCAGCCGCGTCGCGGCCCTCTTTGCGGAACACACGATCGTACTTGATGACCTTGTTCTGCAATTCGAGGACGCCATAATAGAGCGCTTCCGGCACAGGCGGGCAGCCAGGTACATAGACATCCACCGGGATCACCTGATCGACTCCCTGAACAACGGCGTAGGTGTCGAATGGGCCGCCGATATTGGCGCACGAGCCCATCGAAATGACCCACTTCGGTTCGGACATCTGGTCGTAGAGCGTTCGCACGACCGGAGCCATTTTGCGCGTCACCGTGCCTGCCACGATCATCAAATCTGCCTGACGCGGTGACGCCCGGAAGAGCATGCCGAAGCGCTCACCGGCATCAAAGCGCGGCTGCATCGCGGCGATCATCTCGATCGCGCAGCAAGCGAGGCCAAATTGGAGCCACCAAAGACTCGAACGCCGGGCCCAGTTGAAAACCCAGTCGGCGGAGGTCGTCAGGATATTCTCTTCAAAGCGGTTTTCCATCACACCCATTCAAGGGCTCCCTTCTTCCACTCGTAGGCAAGCCCACCCAGAAGCAGGGCGATGAAGATGACGGCCTGTATGTATCCATAGAGTCCCAGAGCATCAAACGCCACAGCCCAGGGAAAGAGAAAGATCGCCTCGATATCGAAGACGACGAAGAGCAGTGCGACGACGTAGAAGCGCGGCGTATAGCGGTTGCGTGGTGGTTCGATATTCGGGATGCCCGACTCGTACGGAGCCTGTTTCTTGGGATTGGGCTTATTGGGACGAATCAACGTGCCCAACGCGAGGAGTGAGCCGCCCATCAGGATGGCTAGAATCAGCCCGACGCCGATGATCGCATAATTCTCAAGCACCGCTGCAGTCGCTCCCCTCTCTAAAGGCCGGATTGTGAAACCCGGTACACGCCTGAACTATAGCATTCACTAATCCTGAAACAGTGGACAGGAGAGGCAGTACGGTAGAAGACGGTAAGGCTCACTTACCGGAGGATCAACGCCAATTTCCCGCAACATCCTGATCGCCAGCGCCAACGGCAGACCAACGACATTACAGTAGCAGCCATCAAAATGCGCGACCGGTAACAGCGTCTCGTCCTGGATCGCGTAGCCACCGGCTTTGTCGAAAGGAATGCCCGCCCTGACCGATTCAGCGATCTCATCGTCGCCATACGGTCGCATCGTCACGCGCGTCGTCGTGGCGTCCAGGAGCAGCCGCCCGTCAGAACCAGCTACGGCAACGCTTGTCGTCACGTCGTGAGCGCGGCCGCGCAACTGCTGGAGCATCGCGACTGCCTCTGCTGGATTCGCAGGCTTGCCCAACAGGCGATTATCGAGTGAAACAATCGTGTCGGCGGCCAGAACTGGCCGTCCCGGATTGCGGATTGCAACGACGCTTGCTTTGGCGCGAGCAAGCGCCCGCGCAAACGCTTCGGGACTATCGACGTGGGCCGGCGACGGCTCGTCGATATTGGCAGGTTCGATGACGTATTCCAGCCCGAGCAAGTCCATGAAGGTTTTACGCCTTGGCGAAGCCGACGCCAGGATCACCGGAACCATCAATCACCCGCATATTCGAGCGTCGTGACTGATTCGATATGGTAGGTCTGCGGGAACATGTCAACTGGAGTCACGTCTTTGAGCTCGTAGCCGCCGTCAATCAGCGTACGCAGATCGCGCGCCAGCGTGGCCGGGTTACAGGAGACGTAGATCAGCTTGGCCGGTTTGAACTTCAACACCGCCCGCAGCGTGCGTTTATGGCAGCCGGAACGCGGTGGATCGAGAATGACGGCGTCGGGCGCGATGTCCAGATCGCCGAGCAGGTGCTCGACTTTGCTCTGGTGATACTCGATATTGGCGATGCCCTCGACATTGACCCGTGCGTCGGCTACAGCCGAAGCGGACTCTTCAATCGCGATGACTTTCTCTACGTGTGGCGCGAGTAGTTTCGCAAACGTGCCAACTCCCGCGTACGCATCGACAACAGTCCCGCTGCCATTGAGATCGAGTCGTTCGGTGACGAGCCGTATCAGCGCTTCCGCTTGCTTGCTGTTCGTTTGGAAAAAGGACGGCGCGGAAACGGTAAAGCGGGCACCGCTGAGTACTTCGTCATAGCCCGCCTGCCCCGTTTCGACAGCAGTTGTGCGCTCGCTCATATCAGGCTGGACAAATACGTCGCCTGTTTGCTCGCCAATACGAATCACAACCTGATGCAAACCCGCGCCGTGTCCCTGAAGCTTGGCGAGGATCTCATTGATCTTCGGATGCATGATCATGCACTGGTCAATGCGCAGAAATTCGCGACCGGCCGGGCCGCGGGTGATAAAGCCGAGACTGCCATCTTCGTTCGTCGAAAAGCGCGCGTTGTTGCGATAGCCGTAGGGCGAGGGCGAAGCGACCGTCGGCGAAACCGGTGGCATCTCGATCTTGCCGATGCGACGCAGTTGATCGTGCATGACGTGCTGTTTGAGTCGCACCTGCTCGTCGTATTCAATGTGTTGCCATTGACAACCACCGCAACGCCCGAAGTACGGGCACGGAGGATCGACGCGCGACGGAGCCGGCGACAATACCTCGATCACCCGGCCATCGAGAAACTGCCGGCGGGACGATTCGATCTTGACGATCACTTCCTCGGTCGGAATACCGTAGTCGGCGAACACCACCTGACCATCGGCTCGCCCGAGGGCTGCGCCCTCGAAGGCCATGTCGTCCAGCGTCATTTGAATTGTTTCGGGCCGGTCTTCCGGCGTCTTCGTACTCATAACCTTGCAAGTGTAGGCTGCAAAGCGGTGCAACCGCCAACGGATCAGCTTTGGCGGATAGCGAGCGTGATGCTGGACCCCTGGGGAACGCGCTCGCCCGGCGCTGGACTTTGGAAGTAAACCTCGCCAATATCGACGATGGTTATGTCGAGCCCTGGCGGCAAGTCGGCTTGCGTTATGTAAGCGACTTCTCCTACTTGGAGGCCACTGTTTGCGAGCGTCGTTCGCGCCTGGGCGAGGGTCATGCTGTTTACGTTGGGAACACGCACAAGTGCCCCGGACGCTGTGGGAGTAGCGTTGTCCACTGTCGGTGACGGCGTCGGCATCGGCGTTGGTGTCGGGAAGGGTGTCGATGTTGGGCGCGACGTTGGTAGCGGCCGTATCGTTGGGGTCGCCGTCGGCTCGATCGTGCCCGTCGCAGTAGGCGTAGCTTCACGCGCATCATCGGGCACGCCGATGCCTCCTCCGACGGCGCTCGCGTAGGCCAGAATCGAAGCTCGGGCGTCATCTGAGAACGACGCGTTTGGGTCCCCCAGGGCGGTCAATGCGGCCTGAAGATTGGACCACTCGGACGACGTCAGCTGATCGCAACGGACAGCTGGCCTTGCATTGCGATCGACGAGGATCGTTTCCGAAACATCCGAAGGTCTGGCGAGCCCACCAGTTGCCGTGCAGACATCGAGCGGAATTAAGCCCGTGGGAACCGCAAACGACGAAGAACGAGGCGTCTCCAGTACACCGCCAAGAGTGCGATCGTAAGCGCCACTGTGTGCCGCTACCATGATGTCGTGAAAAATTGGAGCCGCGCCAACGACGCCGTCAAGCTCCCGCAGCGGTTGATTTGACGCATTTCCAACCCACACGCCGACGACGAGATCCGTCGTGTAACCGACCGTCCAATTGTCAAACCAATCGAATGAGGTCCCAGTCTTAACGGCAACGGGTAAGCCATCGAGCTCACCAAAATCGAGTGCGCTATCGCGACCATATGCCGGTAGACGTGCGTCGGCGTCGCTAAGGATGTCACTCACCAGGTAGGCCGTCTCGGGCCGAATTACTTGCTGTCCGCTGTCAGTCTCAAGTTCTGACTCAAGGTTGTAGATCGTCTCACCGGCACTATCTCGTATCTCGAGGACAGAATTTGGCGCGACATAGCGCCCGCCATTTGCGAATGTGGCGTAGCTCGTTGTTAGCTCAAGCGGGGAAACCTCGCCGGCTCCGAGCGCGAGAGCCAGCCCGTAGAAGTCCAATCCGCGCCAGAGCCCGGTTCGAACTCCCAGCTGGTGAGCGAGGTCGATCGTTGGGCCGATTCCGGCAAATTCGAGCGTCTTTACTGCCGGAACGTTCAGCGAACGAGCAAGCGCATCCCTGGCCGACACCGCCCCACTGTGTAGATGCGTGGTGTTTTGCGGTATGAAGACGGGCGAAGGTGCGCCTGGCGTTGAATACTGCACCGGATAGTCAAGTATGACCTGAGCGGGGCTCCAACCCTGCTCGAACGCAGACGCATACACGACCGGCATAAACGCCGATCCCGGCTGGCGTTCCGACGTTGCGGCATTGAACTGTCCCGAGATCGAGTCATCGTTGTAGTCGCGCGATCCAACCATCGCGACGATCTCGCTGGAGCCGGGCAACATCGCGACGACGGCGCCGGTGTTTGCGTCGAAGGATTCAAGCGTTTCGAGATGGGATGTCAACGCTTGCTCCGCCTCTTGCTGCAAATTCAGGTCAAGCGTTGTCCGTATTGAAAGTCCGCCCCGATAGACGAGTTCTGCTCCCAGGCGGTCTTCCAGATCACCGATGACGTAGTTGACCCAGTGCGGGGCAAGGATCTCAGTATTCTGGCGCGGATAGATGACGAGCACCTGTTGCCAGGCCGCCTCGGCATCTGCGCGGCTGACCGATCCGGCCTCAACCATCTGGTCAAGGACGTAGCGCTGGCGAGCCTTGGCGGCTCCGAGATTGACCGTCGGATCGTATGCGCTCGGCGCCTGGGGCAAGCCTGCCAGAAGCGCCGCCTCGGCCAGAGACAGGTCGGCAGGCTGTTTGTCAAAGTAGGCCCGCGCAGCTGCGTCGATGCCATAGGAACGATTCCCGTAGTAGATCGTGTTGAAGTACAGCTCCAGGATCTCTTCTTTGGAATACGCCTGGGTGAACTGGGTAGCAACGGTTGCTTCACGCATCTTGCGGTCAAGCGAGCGCTCGTAACCGATCGTGTCCGGATAGAGTTGGCGCACAAGTTGCTGGGTGATCGTCGATCCACCCGAGCGGCCGTCTCCAGTGAGGGTGATATAGACCCCGCGAATGATCGCCAACGGATCAACGCCGAAATTTGTCCAGAATGTGCGGTCCTCAGCGGCCACGGTTGCGTCGACCAGCGCCATGTTTGATCCGTTAGCAGTGATGTCATCGAGCGAACTGTACGTGCGGAAGCCGGTTAACGGATCATTGACCTCGTAGAGGAGATTCCAATTGCGGTCGTAGATGCGGGTCGTTTCAAATTGACGCGCTTCGACCGAGTTGAGGTCTGGAAGATCGGCGCTGAAATAGATCCAGATTGACATGCCGCCTGCCGCGGCGGCCAGAATCGTCGCGACGAGCATCGCTCCGGAAACGATCAGACCAATCCCGAAAACGCGCAGCAGCGTAATACCCCGACGCCGTCTGCGCCGTTCGCGAGCTAGCCGCAACGAGGCCATTCGAGCTGCCCGAAGGCGGCGGCTCGAGCGTATTGGCGACCGTCTGCCCGGAGCACGATTGATTCTTCTTCGATCCATCGAACGCCACTCGAACACTGAGCCCAGCGCCACACAGCCTAAAGCCTACATCCAGAAGATTCGTTATGTGTACGTTCGCTGACGTAAGTCGATCTGAATTCGAACATTCAGCGTCGGGCAGCGATCACAGTGACTCAGTGCAGAAGTGGCGTCGTTCCCACATTTCCGACTGCCGAACGGAGGATGCTGACCCACCTGCGATCCCGGAGGATCTCGATTCGGCCGGGGCTGAGCCAGGCCGAATCTTTGAGAGATCTGCTACTAGGCCCCTTCTTGATCGTTTGACCGTAGTTTCTTCAAGAGGGCTTTGCGACTAATCTGCCCCGTTGGTGGCTCTGGCGTTGGCGGTTTCGAGGCGCGATCAGTCTTCGAGATTTCCTCAGTCCAATCGACATCGGACCGAACCTCCCGAACTGCGTGATGTTCGCGTCGTGGTTCATTGAGTCTGGCTTCCTTGAGGATCTTGAGCTTTTCTTCGATAGATCTCTGTGGGAAGTCCAATACGGGCGGTGGCCCTACGGGCACCGGCTCAGGCTCAGGCTCGTCATCCACTTCAACGACATCAAGCTCAAACGTCGTCGGATCTTCATATTCGTACGAATGACCCGGTTCAGACGTCTGGATCCACCGCCGCCCTGGAGTGCCATAGTCGTCAGTGGTCTTGGCCGACGGGAGTGATGAGGGCAACCCTGACGCCGATGGCTTCCTGGATGATTTGGGTATCCGATCAGAAGCCCGGCTCAGGCGTGCTCCAAAGAAATAGAGCACAAAGGCCAAACCGCCGAGCGTACCCAACCCAACGGCGACGGGATAGCGCCCGGACGCGGTTAGAATTCTTGATGACTCGTCATTTACCCGCATCACCCGTCGCTCCATGGCCGACGGTTCGTTCAAAGCTCCTGCGGCCGCGAGCTCTGCGGTTGTCGGTGGCTGTTCAACTCTGGCAACGAGTGCTTCAGCGAGATTGACCACATCAAGGTTCGCGGATCCAGGAGCATCAGTTGTCTCGTAATTGAAATAAGCGACATAGTCACCCTCACGGAGAATCAAGACGATATACGATCGAACTTCTTCTCCAACCTGGCGGTCGTAGTCGACGAGTACCGACAGATCGGCGCCACTGAGATCATTGGTAACGACATCGGCGCGTTCAATCGTGCCGACGGTCAAACCGCGCTGGCAGTCATTCTCGGTATCGCGCTGGACGTCTTCCATGATCGCTTCGGCACTCCCCAACGATGTCTGGATCATGAGCAATTGAATGCCAGTCGGACCTGCAGCAGGCGGGACATATGTCATAGCGCCCCGGGCTCCCGTCGACACCCCAGTCAGCAATGGCGTCTGGAGACAGGGCGCAACAAAAGATTCGTTGAAGTTTGCTCCCGCAGTCTCCGAAGTTTCCCAACCCCTGGGAGCGATCGAACTCAAGATGAAGGTATTGCCCAGGTCCTCTTTCGTCTTAACCAGATTCAGGTATGTTTCGGATGCTCCGTAGGCGATAACGAGCAGCAATCCACCAATAGCCACCGCTAGCGTGACCGAGGCGATCAACCCTCGCATTGTTGAGCGCATCCTTTGGGGGCGCCCAGAGCCATCACCGGATGGCGGGGATTGGCCCCAGGCGTCAAACATTCAACTGTGTAGACCATATCTGTGATGCTCCCCGCATGAGCGGATAGATGTATCTCTAGTGTTGAGGGCGTTGGCGACAACGTCAATAGTCAGGTGGCGAGGTCAGTACGGAATTCCTATCCTCAACAACGCTTGTGCACCGATTACCTACGATTCGTGAGCTTTGGGACTTTCGGGTAGGTTGTTTGCGCTAGCCAATACAATTAATCGCCATATACTGAAATCTGAAGGTTGGATATGCGCGTTTCATGCTGGTGGTGGCCAAAACATGGAATCGCGCTGTCTTGATAGGAATTAGCGAACTCCTTGGATGCCTCATTTGCAACAGACTCGGACGCCAACGAGCCTCAGTCTCGCGAACTCGTTGGTGCTATCGATATAGACCCGGAAGCGTTAAGCGTTCCCGCACTACGGGTGCTGGATCGTCTTTCTGCGGCGCTGGCCTACCTGGGACCACTCGTGTTCCTCATAGCGGCCGCCGGTCCTGCAACCCGCTTTGTCAGACGCCACGTCCACGTCGCATTCTATCTCTTTACCATCCGAACTCTTTGGCTACTTGGGATACTGGGTGCATGGTGGTGGCGCTCCGAAGTCGAGCCGGGCGAAAGCAGGCTTTCCGGCTTCTTCTTCGATTCCTTGTTCACGGTAGTCATTGGCGTTCCAGTGAGTGGCACCTTACGCTCTGACGCTCTTCCATGGCTCCTAACGCCAATAGTCATCACCCTGCTAGCGATGATTATTGGTGCAACATTGGCCCTCACCGGCAAGACGGCCGACCTTCAGGCGTTCGTCAACGCTGACTGGACGGAGTCACATAAAGTGCGCTCATATCTCGGGATTTCCCCGCAAGATGAGAGGGCACTGGCAAGACGCGCGCGCGAACGCCAGATTGAACGCTTACAGAGATCATCTCGCACGCTTCGAACCGAGCAGCAGCGGCGTGTGCGAATGATGGAGGTTGAAACCCAGCTTGAGCGCATCGAACTGCAACGCGATTATCACGACCAACTGCTCTCTCTCGGCGAAATAAGCCAGCGCCGGTATGACCAGGTCAACGAGGAGCTCGATCAGCAGGCGGCCCAGCTACGATCCCAGCTTTCCAGTCTTGAGACCAGAGTGCAGCATACGGAGCCATCCTCTCGGGACCAGGGACATGGGAGTCGGCTACGCAGACCATCGGAGACCTTGCTCGAATCGCTTGCATTCGTCACGCCGGATGGCATTCCAATCTTCACCTACGGTCAGTTCCAGATGGATGACGCGATTGTGGCGGGCATGCTCAGCGCCTTCGACAGTCTGAGCGAGGAAGTCTTCGGGTCGCGCGTGAGCAAGACCGCTCTGGCAGAGGGACAGGTTTTATTATTCGCCCACGGCGAATACATACTTGCAATGGCCAGTTTCCTCGACGAGCCATCGCCCCGGCAGATCGAAGATTTACGCAAGATGTTGAAACAATTCGAGCTGGCGAACGAGGGTCCGATTTCTCGCAAGCAATACGATCCACAATATCTCCACGAGGTTCCGCTGCCGTTTCGTATTGTCGAGCGGATGTCCCGTTCCAGCACTAGTTCACAGATCCGCTGATCGCATCGGTACAATTGAATGTGAACCGTCGTCAGAGCGTTGACGGCGACTTGACATCGTCCGAAGCGCGATCTGGATTCGATAACAACTGTGACAGCATCAACAACCAATCGAACGAATCATCGTCTGACTGACAGCTCGATCCCACTTCTCGATCCCGAAGCAGCCCGCCTCCTCTTCGAGCGATACGAGGTGGGACCGAGAGATGGTGCGGGCAAACTGGCAGTCGTCGCGATGAGCGGTGGCGTTGACTCTGCAGTCACCGCCTTACTCTTGCGCGAACGCGGCTACCGCGTCGTCGGCATCAACATGCGCCTTTACACACCGCCTGAGGGCGAAGAATATCCCAATCCATGTTGCGCCCCCGAAGCGCTTGAAGATGCTCGTATGGCCGCACACCGCCTTGGTGTGCCGTTCTATCCAATCAACCTCGAACGCGAATTCGAAGAGACGGTAATCAACTACTTCGTGGACGAATACGCCAGGGGCCGGACACCGAATCCGTGTCTGGAATGCAACCGTGAGGTCAAGTTCAGCGCGCTCATAGACCGCGCCCGGCGGATCGGCGCGGACAAACTGGCGACAGGCCACTATGCCCGGGTGACCGAAGACGCCGCGGGCATCTACCACTTGCGAGAAGCCATCGACGACTCCAAGGATCAGTCATATGTGCTGTACGCCATGTCGCAAGAACAACTCGCGTTCATGCTGTTCCCGCTCGGCCATCTGCTGAAATCTGAAGTACGCGAGATCGCCGCCCTCTACGGCCTCGACGTTGCCAACAAACCCGACAGCCAGGAGACCTGCTTCGTCGGTCGAGGCGCTTACGCGGATTTCGTCCTGGCACGCAGACCCGGTCTCGAAAGCCCGGGCGACATTGTGACGAGCGATGGCAGCGTAGTCGGCCGCCATGACGGCTTGATCGGCTTCACTGTTGGGCAGCGGCGCGGAATCGGTGTTGCCCACAGCGAGGCGCTCTACGTGCTCTCACTTGATACCGAGAACAATCGACTAGTCGTCGGCACCCGCGACGAACTGTCATTTAGTTCGCTCATTGCATCCCGCGCCGCGCTAACGTCCGACGAGTGGCCAACGAGCACATTCGAAGCCGAAGCGCGGGTACGTTATCAGGGTGAGCGCTACGCCGCGACTGTTGAACCTCTTGAACAAGGAGTCATGAAGATACATTTTGCAGAGCATCCGCGTGCTGTCGCGCCCGGACAGGCGGTGGTGCTCTATCATGGTGATGAAGTGTTGGGCGGCGGAACGATCGACTCTGGCAAGACAGCGCTTCCCATCATTCGTAGAGCGCCATAGGGGAGCGGATCAGATGTCGCCGGCCCTGGTACTCAGTGTCCTGATGGCAATCTTCTGTGGCAGCCTCTTTCACGTACTTGTGGGGCGCCGCATCTGGCAGTGGCCGCTTTTCGTCGGAACGTCGATTATTGGCTTCTTCGGCGGCTTCCTCGCCGGTGTCACATGGAACATTGAATGGCTGCGAATCGGTGATGTTCCATTGTTCATTTCGGTCGTGGGCGCAGTTGCTTTGACCAGCCTGGCCTGGTTCTTCTCCGCTCCAACGGCTTCAACCCAGACGGGCAGTTCAACCGGGTAAATAGCGATGTGCGACAATAGTTCCTGACAACAGGGGCCGACCAACGGGGGAGGAGGTCGGATTGGATCAATCCAACGACCATCATGAAATACCGGATGAGGGCCGGAGTTTCGGCCAGATCCTGGTCTACTTCGCCATCGTTCTGGTGGTATTGATATTTGTCGCTGGCCCTCCGGTCGGGCTATTCATACTTGGGGACGAGAATGTATCGGCGCTCGAACGCCTGCGCGACACGGCTATCGTTCTCATGGGTGTCGTTTGGCTGATCATTCTGATCCTGCTGTCGATCATCGTATTCGTCATGGTTTGGGTGGCATTCCAGATCAAGAATCGCGCCCTACCGATGCTCGAAGAAATACTCGCGACGGTCAAAGATACATCCACCGAAGCGACCGAAACCGTGAAACGCGCGCGCGGCACCGTCGAGTTCGTCAGCGAACGCATCGCCAGCCCGGTAATTTCGACCGTTTCGACCGCCGCGAAGTGGCGCGCAACGGCGAGGATGTTCGTCACCGGCAAGAACAAGAAGCGTAACTAGCACCCAATCATTGAAGGGGAGGTCCAAATAATGACTATATTCAGACGGAGACGCTCCCGTGTGGAACGCTTCACTCGTGGAGTGAAGCAAGCGCGTAAGAGATTACCGTCAACGCCAAGCATCCCGAGCGTGGATCTGTCGAGCCTTCACCGGCCTGAGTTGCCGGAAATGCCCAGCATGCCCGAGCTTCCTTCGAGACCGCACCTTAATGTCCGCAAACGAATGTCGCGCGACAATAGCGCCGACACCCCGATGTTGTCACTGGCGGGCGGCTTGTTGTTAGGCATATTCGTTGGCATCGTCGTTGCGGTGATACTCATCAGCCGCAATGACGGCGACGGCGCATCGAGTGCGCGGCACACCCGCATCACGCTCTTGCCGCACCGTGAGAGCCAAGCGGAAGCGTCGGAAGGCACGAGCGCCGCAGGAACGGGCTGACATTCACTCTCCATACGGATCAACCAAAGAGGGCGCAGCGATTTGCGCCCTCTTCTTTTGTTCAAGATCCTTCATTTTGGTAGATTCCGTCGCCTCATCGAAGGCAATGCGCCCGGTGCTATTCTGCGTCTCTCAATAGCGGTAAGGTCGAGCAGTGGATTCCACCGCCGTTCTTGCGAATCTCGCTATAGGGAACTTCAACCGTTTCCACACCTGCTTCCTGCAGACGCTCGACGGTGCGGGGTGTGCCCTCGGATATGAGTATTCGGCCAGGTCGCACAGCGAGGGAATTCACGGCATGCCCCTCACCTGGCCAAACGTGGATCGCTTCGATGCCAAGGCTCTTCAGTTCATCGAGGAACCAGTAGGGCAATCGGGTGACGTTGATGAGCGCCTTGTCGTGATCAACCATCACGATGCCCCCATCGAGGTGCAGCGCGTGGCCGGTAAGTGGCACGCGTATGAGCCGGACGCCGGTGACAGCCAGCGCTTCCTCCAGCTGCCTGGCACCTTCCTCGTTCTGACGAAACGACATACCGACCGCGGCAGTAGTCTCGTTGAGGAAACAGAACGAACCACCTTCGAGTAAACCGGTTCCGGCAATCGTACGGATAATCGGCATGCCGAGATTCGCGAGAACCTTCGTAACGTACGCTTCTTCGCCGCGCCGGCCGCTACCGTGTGGAACACCGACCGGCCCCATTCGGCACATGATTGCACCGCCATTGATTGCGATCGCCATATCGCGAGTAAAGACGGCCTTGACATCTTTGTCCGAACCAGCAATCTCAACGATTTCTACGCCCTCTGCTTTGAGGGCCGCCCGTAGACCATCGTGTTGGCTCTGCATCAAGGCAATATCGGGCGGCTCGACATCGCGCCAGTACCATTGCTCATGATCGTCGATCAGGGCTTCAATCGAGTCGTCATACTTGTCCGGATCAATCCTCTCCATCTCTGCGCCCGGGCGGTGAAGGGCAACCAGCCGCAGCGTTCCAACATCATTTTGCACGCCCCATGTGCGCCCCCAGACGCGCTCCTGCATCGCGGCATTATGAAAGGCTGGTTCTGCTCGCGGGGGTATTCGCTCCAGGACGACGTGATAGTAGGCGTCACTATTCCGGATTGAACCGTCTGATTTGTTATCCAATGTCGTCTCCCTCACACTCAACGATTTCCGCCCCGGTCACATCAACGTGGTAATACACCAATTGACCGACAATGCTCAACGACACCGCGTAGCCACTCGTGACGATCTGCGCATACGAGCGGCCCTCTTCAGGGCACCCCAGAGCGGTGGACGGCCAGGATTCCGCCTGGAACCTGAGCATGACTACTTCAGACGGACTGACATCACGGTCCATGGCGGCGCGGACAATGGCAGCTGAGACCGGCTCCGGTATCGCCGTCACGGTTGGCCCGCTGACTGACGTTGGGCGCATGAAAGAAGTTGGGGAAGGGGCTTCGGAGATGACCGTAGCAGTTCCAATTGCCGCCGTTGCATGGGGTGTCGCTGGCGACTGGGTGTCGAGATCGCTCCCGGCATCGCCACTAGCGCAACCGGCAAGCACTACACAAACAAGAATGAGTGCGAGCACCTCCTGGTAGAGATGCCCCTTGATCAGATTGCGCGCGGTCTCAATCAAATATGCTCCGCATCGGGGCCAATTCCGTCGTGCCGTGATGTTTCATCGCGTATTCTAATGCGTCGGACAAATAGGCGCGAGGAGAGTAGACATGGCAGGAAGTCACGAGATTCGCTGGATCAATATCGGAACCCTGGCTACCGGATTACCGCTGAGGATAGCTGTGCATGAGCTGACGGGCGAACGCGACGGGCCGACAGTCGGCATTACGGCCTCGATTCACGGCGACGAGGTAACGCCGGTCGAAGCAATCAGGAGACTCCTTTCAGAAGTGAGGCCGGCAGATATCGCCGGACGGCTGATCGTCGCGCCAGTGGTCAATCCGTTAGCATTCCAAGCTCATACCCGTCACACCCCGCAGGACATGCAGAACCTCAACCGTGTCTTTCCCGGTGACAGCGAAGGCTGGCTTACCGAGCAACTGGGGCGCATTTTCGTCGACAACTTCCTTGACGATCTCGACGTTCTCCTCGACCTCCACGCGGGCGGCGCGCTGGCGACCGTCGACTATGCCTACATTGACAATGACGAAGAGCTATCGAGAACCTTTGACACGCCGATTCTCTATCGCGGTCCTGGATACGAGGGCACCTTCAGCGCCGAAGCGGTCAAACGCGGCGTTCGCACCGTTGTCACGGAGTTCGGCGGCGGTCTGGTAGCTGATGACGTCTACATAGATCGCACGCTAAATGGCCTGCGCAACGCGCTGCGCCATGTCGGGATGCTAGATGGCGATGTCGTCGATTATGGCCCCAAGGAAATCATCGATGAACTGGCCGTGATTCGGCCGCACCACGGCGGGCTGCTCGTTCCAGCGTTAGGCATCGATCAGATCGGAGCAGCGATTACTGGTGGCACGCTCATGGGCACCGTCGTGAACCCGCAAACCTTTGAGACGCTCGAAGAGATCCACGCTCCATTCGAGCGTTCGTTGATGGTATTGCTGCGCGCTGTCGCAACCCGCATTGAAGTTGGCGACTACGCCTACATCATCGGCAATGGCACGAATCTCTGAGGTCGCACCCGCGTCATCGAAATCGTTCTAAACTGATCCCCGGTCGATTCGGCAGCAAACTTGAAGGAGTGAGTTCGTGGCAGATGAAAAGCTCGTGGAAGCATTCGTCGCCCAGGTCAGGGCATCCGTCGATCATGAGATCGAAGAAGAACATATCGAACGCATCCGCAAAGGCATCGACGACAAGCTCAACCAGGGCGCGAAGCTTCGGCAGCACAAGCTCCAGAATGCTGATGAGCCCTATACGATCTTCCGCGCCTATCGAGATGAGAGCTAAGCACGATGTCTTCGCACTACAAAACTGTTGCTGAGCTGGGACAGATGCTGCGCTCGGGTGAAACAACGCCGACACAACTGGCACGGGAGGCGATGGAACGCCTGGACAGCGTTGGACGCCAGTTGAACGCCGTCGTCACGATTACCGAAGACCGAGCGCTACGCGAAGCGGAGAATGCCGAGCGCGAGATGAAAGCCGGCATCGATCGGGGACCGTTGCATGGTATTCCATATGGCGCGAAAGATCTGCTGGCCGCTGTCGGATACCCGACGACATGGGGCGCCGCACCTTATAAGGATCAAGTCTTCGACGAGGATGCGACCGTCGTCCGTAAGCTGCGGGACGCCGGCGCGGTGCTTGTCGCGAAACTGGCAATGATCGAGCTAGCCGGTGGCGCCGGTTATGAACAACCAAACGCCTCCTTCACTGGTCCATGCAAGGTGCCGTGGAATCAGAATGCATGGAGCGGTGGTTCATCGAGTGGCTCCGGCGCGGCGATAGCCTCCGGTTGCGTCCCTTTCGCGATCGGATCGGAAACAGCCGGATCGATCCATTCGCCGGCCAACAACTGCGGAACGACGGGCATCAGACCGACCTACGGCCGCGTCAGTCGTTCGGGAGCGATGGCGCTCTCCTGGACGATGGACAAGCTCGGACCAATGGCACGCACAGCCCACGACTGTGGTCTCGTCCTCGACGCCATCGCCGGAGCAGACCCCGCCGATCCGTCGTCATTGAGTGACAACTATCAGTATCCCAACGCCTCAGTCCCGAATCGACCGTGGCGCTTTGCCGTCGTTGAATCCGAGGTCGACAGTTCCGACGACGATGTTGCAGCGAATTTCAGAGCTTCTGTCGAGATCCTGAGTCAATTCGGCTCGGTGGATACAATCGAACTCCCAGAGCATCCTTATTCGGAGGTTACAGCGCTCGTCATTCGAGCCGAGATGGCATCAGCATTTGAGGATGCAATCCGCTCCGGTGAATTGCGCGGCCTAACCGCGCCGGAGGATGGCATCAACCCCTACACCGCTCTGGCAATCCCTGCAGTCGACTATCTGCGAGCGATGCGCCTGCGCGGCGCGATGTGCCGCGACATTGACGCGCTCTTTAGCGGCTACGACGCGATCCTGACTCCGACGATGCCGCGTGTCGCGCCACCGATCGACCAGCGCTTCGACGCATTTGATTCCAGCCGTCGCCGGCGCACCTTCGGTTCGGCGGTCAACATCACCGGCGTACCCGGCATTGCCGTCGTCAACGGCTTCGGCGAGCGAGGACTGCCAACCTCGCTCTGTATCACCGGCCGCGCTGGATCCGAAAACGCGCTGATCGAGGTCGCGAAGGCATTCCAGGCCGAGACCGACTGGCACACCAAGACACCGGAGATCTAGTGTTTCGGCTCTTCCAACCAGTCGAGCGCATCGGTCGCACGAATGTCATCTGGGAAGCACTGTCCTGGTCCGGTTACGAACACTTGTGTCTCGAAGAATGGGGCAATGGCTTCGCCGCCGATGGCCTGATCATCGCAGTCCTGGATGATGTTCCCTCACGCACCTGGTATCGCATAGAGCTGGATGAGAGCTGGGGGTTCAGGAGCCTTCGTCTGGCTCACACAATCGAGACGACGAGCCCGTATGACGGCCCCATCGATCTGAATGAGCTGAGCCGTGAACTTGTGCGCGAACCCGATGGTTACTGGGATCATGATCTTCTCGATGATTTTCCAGATCTCAGCGGCTGCACCGACATCGACATCGCGATCACGCCCTTCACCAACACGCTGCCGATTCGCCGCCTCAATCTTGAGGTTGGCGAGTCGGCGGAGATTGAGGTCGTCTATGTCACCGTTCCAGAGCTGACGCTCGCGCCTGCTCGCCAGCGCTACACCCGTATTGATGACACGATCTATCGCTTCGAGAGTCTTGAATCTGGCTTCATCAGCCGACATCGCCGTCGACGACCAGGGATTAGTGAACGCCTATCCCGGGCTTTTCCGTCGCATCTGGCCCGATCCGACTCCTTGAATGGATGCGACGGCCGATGCTGAGACGCATATACTGATGCGGGTAAGTTCGGGTGATAAAGGGAGAGAGTTTTCCAGGTGACACTAACGGACCGCAGCGCCTTTACCGACAAACAGCGCATCTACGATCAGATCGCGAAGCACGATCTTGACGCAATCGTCGTCGCCCAGATGGAGAATGTCGTCTACTGCTCTGGATTCTACAATTTCGATCTGCGCTTGCTGCCCGACCGAATCTGCATCGTCATCTGGCCGCGAGAGGGCGAGCCGGTCTTCGCCGTACCGGATCGCAGAGAAGCCAGCGACGGCCAGATGAGCTTCATCCAGGATATTCGCGGCTACAAACTCCTTGACGGCGTCTTCAACCCGCACCCGATGGAGATGGTACGCGACGTGCTCTCTGAAAAAGGGCTGCTGCACGGCCGCATCGGCTACGAGCAGCTATATCTGCCCGTCTATCACGCCGACCAGCTTCGACAGAACCTACCTGACGCCGATCTCGTCAGCTGTGACTACGTCCTGGATGAAATTCGGATGGTCAAGACGCCGGCCGAGGTAGAGCAGTTGCGCTTCGCCGCCGTTCAGACCGAGAAGGCAATCGCAAACGCCTACGAATTCACACGTCCGGGTGACACCGAAAAACAGATCGTCGATCACATGGGCTATGCCATCACCAAACTCGGCGCGGACTTCGTCTTTGCGAACGTCTTCGCCGCCGGCCATCGCACGCCGCTCGGTCACCATCTGGCCGAGGATATTCCCGTTCGCCACGGTGACATCATCCGGGTCGATTACGGCGGCTCGTTCGACGGCTACGTATCCGATCTGGTTCGGATGGCCGTCGTCGGCAAACCCAATGGCCGTCAGGCAGCGGTCTACGGCGCGCTATCAGAAGGCCAGCAGGAAGTCATCGAGTGGCTCCGTCCCGGCCAGTCCATGTCCGAGATCGCTCGCAAGATGCAGGAGATCACCGGACCGAAAATGCCTTACGGGCTCGGTGTCCACGGTTTCGGGCACTGCATTGGGCTCGGCATCCATGACCGGCCCTTCATCACCGTCGACGACGACCGGTTGACCGAGCCGGGGATGGTCATGCAGATCGAGCACATCACGACCGACGGCAACGAGACCTATCACGTCGAGGACTCGGTCCTCTTCCGGGAAAACGGCGTCGAACTGCTTTCCGACTATTCCGACACCAGCGCCCTGTATGTGATCGAGTAAGCGGGCACATTGAGAGATCGTATCTCCCGATTCCGGCGCGGATTCGTCGGTGTAGCGACTGAGATTTACGCGTTGACCATCGCGCTGAGGGATCCGCACGCGCCATGGGCGGCGCGTATCGTCGCGATCGCTTTTGCCTTCTACGTCCTGAATCCAATCGACATCATCCCGGAGCCGATCCCCTTCTTAGGCATACTCGACGATATGCTGGCCGTCCCGCTGTGCCTATTTCGTGGTATCGAAAATGCTGCCCGTACAACTGCTGGAGAGCGCTCACCGGGCAGCCGCCGTCTCGAACGCCGGTCAACGCGCCTGGCGCGTATTTCTGGTCGCTCTCGGATTGCTTTCTCTGGTCTGGATCGTCGCATTCGTTGGGCTGGGAATCACCATCTGGCGAGCCGTTCACTAACGATCGTCGCCGATCGAGTCACTCATACCGGGAACATGACCTGAAATGTGCAGAGTTACCCGCGTCATCGTCACGTCGATGATGAATAATTCTCCGAGTACGGCTAACGATCTACCTTGGCAAGGAACCTAGCAATGTCGCTTGTTGGCAGAATTGGAAGACTCACATCAAAAACGGGGCGCTTCTGGATGGAAGCTTATGTGCTGTATCTGGCAGCGCGAGACAGCCGCGTTCCAGTCTACGCCCGCATTGCCGCCGCCGGTTTCGCGATCTACGTTTTGAGCCCGATCGACCTCGTTCCCGACCCGATCCCACTTATCGGCATAGTCGACGATTTCCTGATCATCCCGATTGGGCTGCTCCTCATCCGCAGCCTTGTCCCCGAATATTTGCGCCTCGAACATCAGGAACTGGCGCTATCGCGACGACCCCAGCGCCCCGGGTTCAGCGAAGCCTATAGCATCGTCCTGGATACGCTGAAGCGCGTCCCAGTCCCTCAGGATTTCAATGCACGTGAAATCCCCAAGATGCTCTGGATGCAGGTTAGACGGATGCCGCAAAGGTAGACTCTTCCCAAACGTCGCTACTGGAAGTCAAACATCAAGAGCCATTGATCATATGGGTTAGATTTTGCGGCTACGGCGATGCGCACATCGCGACGGCCCGGAAACCCAGGCCGTCCGGTACAAACGCGAAGCTGTAGATCTTCACCTTCCAGCCATTGCCGGCGTCAGATACGTCACTTTCTAACAGGATCGGCAGGAGTTCCTCTGGGTTCTCGTCTGAAACGAATCCACCACCGGTAACCTGCTCGCCTTCGAGGCACTCGACGGTTGCCGTTTCGACCCCACCTGGATCTGCGAACTCTTCGTCGGAGACGCGACGAGTCACATTTGTGGCACCGGGTGCACCTTCCGGCCCGGGAGGACCAGGTGGCCCTTGGATACCTTCGCCGTTCCACTCGACGAGGACTTCGGCCTGAGAACAGTTTGGAGTCTGACCCGGCTGAATGACGCGTGTTTGTCCGGTATAGCGCGAAACACAAGCTGAGATGGTACCTTCAGCCGGATTCGCTCTGGTGTCCCGAATCTTGTTCGCGGCGACAAGCGCAGCAAGCGTGAGGAGCAAAAGCCCCACGGCGCTAGCCAACGTGAATGGTCGCGGAAAGTCGGCCGCGGCACGCGAATACTTCACCCAGCCCCCTCATCTCTTTGTTATATCTCTATCTCTCATCCGGCACGCACCATCGCCGAATTGTGCGCCAAACGTTTACCGAGCTACCAATTTGCCCCCGAGAGGACCTCAGCGCCATCCGCGGTGACCAGCACAGACTCTTCAACGACGGCGGTGCCGACGCCGTATCGAACGAGCATCGGTTCCAGCGCGAAGATCATGCCTTCTTCCATCAGCGACTCGTCGGTCGGACCGAGGAATGGCATCTCGAAGAGCGATAAGCCGAGTCCGTGCCCGAGTCCGTTCGGCATGTAATCGGTGCTGAAGCCAGCACGTCGGGCTACCCGTTCAGCCGCCCTGTAAAGATCGCGGATGGGCGCACCGGGGCGGATGACTTTGAGACATTCCCTGAACATCTCAACTGACGTATCGAGCATCGCTTGCTCGTCGCTGCCTGCCTGGCCAACGACGAGCGTCCTCGACAGATCGGCGTGGTAACCGCCGACGACGGCTCCGCAATCAAGGAAGACCATGTCGCCCGGCTCCATGATGCGCCCGGTTGGGTCGGCATGCTTGATTCCAGCGCGCGGGCCGCTCGACACCGCCGTCTCGAAGCCTATAGACTGCGCCCCTTCGGCCATCATTGTCGAATGAATAACCTCTGCAACTTCACGCTCACTCGTTCCAGGCTCACAGGCCGCAGCTCCAGCTTCAAGGGCTCTACGAGTTATCCGGCAAGCGCGGCGGAAAAAATCGATCTCTCGGGACGACTTGATAGATCTGGGCCGGAGTACCGCCGGGGCGCCTTCTTGCCAGGTCACATCCGGCAAACCCTGTTGCAATTCCATCCCAAGCGACATCGGCAAATTCGATAGCGATGCCACACCGATCGCCGCATCCTCCAGCCCAGCATCTCTGATGGCTTCAATGGTCAGCTCCGCGATGGTTCCCGGCGGCATACCGGGGATCGCCGCTGCCGGGCGCACATCATCGAATATCGCGTCCCAGATCATCGAGTGCATCGGTTCACCATGCAGGATGTAGTTGAAGATCAGGATCGGTTCGTCATCGAGCGGCACGAGGAGCAGCGCTGTACCACCGTGCGGATGATAGTTGGAGAGATAGCCGATGCTGGCGGGATTCTCGCGGTTGCCCACTACCAGCAGCGCATCGAAGCGCATTATGCGCATCTGCTCGCGAACCGCTTCCAGCCTGGAGGCATACTCGTCCAGCGGAACGACCAGTTGGGTCCATTCCATCCGTGTCTCCGCATCGTACGGGACAGCACAGGGGTATTCAGCAGGCATGGTCATTCTCCAGATCGTGTTCGGGCGACACATACCAGCATTGTAGCCGTGACTTTCGAGAAACTGGTGGTTAGCTAATGAACGGGGAAGTACCGCTACACAGCGGCGGCAATCGCTCCGGCAAAGTCAGCAATCAAATCTGCAGCCGATTCGATGCCGATCGAAAACCGCACAAGACCGGGACTGACGCCGATGCGCGCGAGGCCCGCTGCATCTAAGTGGCGATAGTAATTGACCGATGGGATCACAGCCGTTGTCATCAATCCGCCGAGTGTTTCGGCAATCTGTACGAGTTGCAGGTTGTCGACGATCTTGCGAGCCCTCTGTTCCTCGCCAAAATCGACGGAGACAAGGCTGCCGTAACCATGCTTCAGCATCCGGTTGGCGACCGCATGACATGGATCGGTTGCCAGGCCAGGATAGTGGACCCGAGCGACACCCGGAAGATTCTGGAGCGCCATGGCTATGGCGAGCGCGGTCGCAGACGACCGCATCACCCGGATCTCCATGGTCCGCAGCCCGCGCAGCGAGAGCCAGGCATCGAATGGATTCACCACGGCGCCGGTCAGTATTGCAGTACGGCGCACTCGTTCGACTAACACCGAGGAACCGACGACCGCGCCGCTGTTAACGTCGTTGTGCCCACCAATGAACTTCGTCCCGGAATGGATGACGAGCGTAGCCCCGTCTGTAATGGGGTTGTAGTGCAGCGGCGTCGCAAAGGTGTTATCAACGACGAAGGGCACTTCGGCTTCGGCGGCAATTGCAGCCAGAGCCGGTATGTCGTTCGTGAGCAATGTCGGGTTGGATATGGTGTCTGCCCAGAGCAATCGGGGACGAGGCTCGCGGGCGAAAGCTGCTCGAACAGCATCGAGATCGCCGAGGTCGACGTAGGTTGTTTCCAGGCCAAAACGGGACATCTCAGCGTCGAGCAACCCGCGCGTGCCACCGTAGGTGTTGTGTCCGACGATGAGACGGTCGCCGCCGTCGGTCAGGGCAATGAGCGTCGCCAGGATGCCACTGGTTGCGCTGGATGTCGCCAGACCCGCTTCAGCGCCTTCTAACTCGGCCAGCGCCTGCTCCAGCGCACGGGAATTGGGCAGCCCGTAGCGGCCATAGATGTAGCCAGAATCAGAGCCGTCGTGAATGCGGTCAATCTGGTCGGTGTCATCGTAGCTATATACCGTTGTCTGGAAAATGGGCGGCGCTACAGGTGAGGTTGCTGAGGGTTCAGCATGCACTTTATTGCCGAGATGAACGTAGCGTGTCTGATCATCATAAGTCACTAGTCAGCCACCGGAGCATCGGGAACCGTCTCGATGCCTTCGCGTCGCGCCAGGTAGTGACCAACAAATCTTATTGTCAGGAACCCTGCAACGAGCAGAACAATAAATCCAATCGTCACAAACTCGAAATACTGATCGATCCAGCGTTCGATCGATTTCCCAAAGATGGTGACCAGCCCACCGATAAGAAAAAAGCGCCCTCCCCGGCCGAGTGCCGAGGCCAGTATAAACCGGCGGAAATCAAGCCGGGCGACGCCTGCTGTAATCGTGAAGACCTTGAAAGGAATCGGCGTGAATGCAGCGACAACCACGGCCCAGACGTCGTAGCGCTGATAGAGCCGTTCGGCAAGCAAGATCTTATCCGGTTTGAAGAAGCGCTCGACAATTGGCCTTCCACCCCGCGAACCGATGAAATAACCAAGTGCTGCTCCAGCGACCGACGCCGCCGTCGCGATCGCGGCGTAAACCAGACCTAACTCGGGGCGAGCAACTGCCATGGTGATTAGGAGCGGGTCGGGAGGGATTGGAAAAAAGCTTGATTCCCAGAAGGCGAAGACAATCAGCGCGACGGGCGCCCACGGTGAAGCGGCCCAATTGAGCATCCAGTCTGTTATTCCATGTAGGAAATCCACAGCCTGTGAACCCCGTATTTCCTGTACCGAAATGATAATCGCCGCCGGTCAGTCTACCAGAGTGACCTAATACGAAAGTCGCGTATTGTACGCGTGGTTATCCAGTTCAGTACCATTTGCTGGATGAGGGAGGAATATCGCACGTTGAGAACACTGATGACTCTGTTGATCCTGGGAACATTGTTAGCTGCATGCTCCAGTCCTGGTGGGAATGGAGACAGCCCAACCAACACACCTGGCAATGACCAGGCCGCCAGCACGCCAATCAACTCCGGCGGCGGTGATCCGCAACCGACGACTGCGCCGGGAGATTCCACGTTGCCATCTGCAGGCGATCCAACGCAGGCAGGTGGGACGGAACCAACTGTCGTCGTGCAGCCCACGCCGGTGCCCCCGCCAGTTCAGGAGAATCTACTGCCCAGTCATCGCATCATTTCATTCTACGGGCATCCCAGCACCCCGACGATGGGCGTACTCGGTTCGGGAACGAAAGAGGAGTTGTTACAACAGCTAAAGCAGCATGAGGCCGAATTCCTGGCGGTGGACCCCAACACGCCCAATAAGTTGGCCTTCGAGATCATCGCGACGGTGGCTCAACCGGTCCCCGGCGACGATGGAACGTATCTGCTGTACACGGGCGATGAATGGATCGGCGAATACGTCGACTTCGCAACTGCAAACGACATGATCGTGATTCTCGATCTTCAGATTGGATTCAATTCCATTGAAAACGAGATAAATCGAGTGAGTCAGTGGTTAGCATTGCCGAACGTCCATGTCGCGCTCGATCCCGAATTCTCGACTGCGGCGAACGACATCCCGCGGCCGGACCGAGTGCCGGGTACACTGATCGGTGAAATCAGCGGTTATCAGGTGCAAACCGCAATAGACATGCTGGCTGACATCGCCGCCGCGAATAACATCCCGAATAAGGTGCTGATCGTGCACCAGTTCGAAGAAGAGATGATCTATGAGAAACAGGTCATCACGTTGAAACCGGGCGTGGATGTCGTCGTCGATATGGATGGATTCGGTAGCCCGCCGCACAAGATCGAGGGCTACGAGCTTTATGTCACTGATGAGCTTATCCAGTACGGGGGCATCAAACTCTTCTTCAACATGGATGACCCAATGCTCGACCCTGCAACGCTCCTGACCCTGAATCCTCCACCGTCGGTTGTCATCTACCAATAAACCTGCGGCTCGCAATCAGCAGCCGTGACTGGACCGGGGCCGGTGCAGCCCCGGTCTGTTTGCGGTTGGGGTCGTGGTCTATCCGAAACCTAGTCGAGCAGGTCACGGATTTCTTTCGCCCTCGCCTTCATCTCGACGGCCTTCCCCTCGTCGCCGGCATTTGCGGCGTCCTGGGCTGCCGCGTCATACTGCTTGGCAGCCTTCTCGTAGGTAGCTTCAGCCTTGCTGAACTCGGAGACCGAGTCCCAGAGACAGGCGGCATACTCATAGCGTCGGGCAGCCGTCTCATGGTCGCCCTTTCGTGAGGCCTGGCGCGCCGCCTTGTCCCACGCATTAGCTTGCTCGATCACATCTTCGATTTTGGCCTCACCGTGGTGGTTCTCGTCACCGTAGAAGTCCTTATCGATACACGGTCGGTCGGCGAAACCGAGTGCGTCTCGCGACTGCGTCACCGGGGTGGCTGGCCACGACATCGCTCGGACCTGAGCTTTCGACGAATCCTGCTCCGGCAATCCCTGGAACTAACAACAGAGCCAAAACAGCTGCGACGACAGCGGTTTTCAGGCCGCCAATCACCGGTCGAGTCGAAAAGAACATACTGACCTCCTGTCAGTGATAGATTGACCTCACACATTGGTATGACCGGCGGCCGGGAAACTTCTTACACTTCCGGTCCCAAAGCCATTGGGCGAAGATCGAACCGGGGAGGAATTGTGGACATATCAGAACGCGCACGAGCCATACATAAACGCGCAATCGTCATCGATGGCCACAGCGATATCCTGCTGCCCGTCGTCGATGGAGTGACGTCATTGATCGAACCCTGGCCGGTGAGTGAGCAGGAACGCTGGCAAAGGCTAGCGGCGAATCAACGTGTCGAGCACAGCGCGAATTACAGCTACACCCTTGATGCGATGGCTCAATTGACTGCGCCTGCTGGCCACTATGAATTGCCGTTGCTGGAGCAAGGCGGCGTCACCGCGCAATGTGTCGCGATCTTCATCCCAGACGACCGCGCTCGGCGATGCGTTGACAATCGGGCTCGAGATGGTTGCGGCGCTATATCGCGCCGTCGAAGAACATTCGGACCGCTGCCTGCTGGCGACCTCTACCGCCGACATTCGGCGCGCTAAAGAAGAGGGCAAGGTCGCCTACATCCTGACGATGGAGGGAGCTGAACCGTTCCAGCACAGCCTCGATCTGATCGAGATATTCGCCCACCTTGGTCTGAAGATGACGACGCTGACCCACAGCCGGCGCAATCTGCTGGCGGATGGCACCCAACTTGGACGCAAGACCGGCGGACTTACCAACGCAGGCATCGATGCGGTGGAGCGCCTGACCAAAGCGGGCATCGTAATTGATCTGGCTCACATCTCTGACAACTCGTTCTGGGACATCATCGAACGCGTCGATGGCCCCTTGCTCCTCTCACACACCAGCCTGCTCCAGGTCGACCCGGAGTATCGCGCCGCCTTCGATCATGTCTTCCCAACCTACGGCATGACGAAAGCACAGGCTATCGCAGAAAAAGGTGGGCTCATCGGAGTCGTCTTCTGGAACCAGGCGGATAGCGCCAGACTTGTTGACGAATTGGACGCGATCATTGCTCAGACCGGTCCTGATCACGCCGGGCTCGGCACCGACTTCTACGGCTTCGACAAGGCGCCGGCCGATCTCAAACACATCGGCGAATTACCCGTTCTGACCGAGCAGATGGTGCGGCGAGGATATGACGAAGAAACGATACTGAAGGTCCTCGGCGGGAATTATCTACGGATATTCGATGCCGTCTGGTAGAGCTATCGGAGTCGTTTCACAGAATACCTACTCCCGGGCAATGTCAAAACCAGGCTGGCGGTTGACCTCGGGGATGAAGTCGCGGCAACGCTCTACACCGCATTCTTGCGGGATACCCTCGTGGCGGCATCGTCGATGCCAGATACCGCGGTCAGCCTCTACCATCCGCGAGACGTCGATCTTCAGAAGCTCCTCGATCTCAGCCCGCCTGGAGTCGCCCTCAAACTCGAAAGAGGAGACGGCTACGGCGAGATTCTTCCCAACGCGCTACGCGACATGCTGTTGACTTCACCGGTCGCAGCGTTACTCGGCGCGGATTCCCCGGGCATTCCACACGAGATCATTCGATCGGCATTTCGGGAAGTCGAAAGCGGCGTAGCAGATATTGCGATCTGCCCTGCTTCCGACGGCGGCTACTGCCTGTTGGCAACAAATGGCCATCATCCCGGCATTTTCCAGGATATCGACTGGAGTACTGAAAGGGTATGCGAGCAGACGATCGCCAAAGCTGAACGACTGGGCTTGCGGGTCACGCTCCTGCCGGAATGGTACGACGTAGATCGAGCCGCTGATCTCGGGAGACTTGTCGCTGATCTCGCCGGCAACGTCCTACTGGGAGCGGCCGCAACTCGGGCCGCGTTGAGGTCGCTGCGAACGGCCGGGGTCCAGATCCCGGACGGAGAGGGTCCGTGGCGCGTCGAAGAGCGCAGCATGCTCCACTCAACTCCCTGGCGTTCGCTGCTATCAGACCGAGTAACGACCCACGGCGGCGAGGTCATTGACTACGCCTACCTGGAAACCGAGCAGGCTGTCTGGGTCGTGCCTGTCACCGACGATGGCAGGATCGTGCTCGTGCGCCAGTACCGCCACCCGATCGGAGAGATCATTCTCGAAGTGCCTGCCGGGGGTGGCAGCGGCGATCCAATTCTCATCGCGCAACGTGAACTGCAAGAAGAGACTGGCGGTGTGGCCCGAGAATATCGTCCACATCTCGAGCTACTTTCCAGCGGCGGCGCACGTGACTCACGAGGGCCACGTCGTCCTGGCGCTCGGCGTCACATTCGGCGCACCGGACCTCGAATCCACGGAACTGCTCGAATCTCTGACTGTCCCGATTGAGCTGGCGTTCGATATGGCGCGGCGCGGGGAGATCGCCGATTCGCAGAGCGCGCTTGCCATCCTCGCCGCTGAACCAGCGATTAGGGCCGCTCTCAGGCGGCTATGATCGACACGCGTTGGAATACGCTCGATAAATTCTGGTGTTGCGAAATTAGACGGAATCCGATCACCGAAGAAATCGAGGGATAAATTGCCCAAAGCAACCTGGAACGGCGTCGTACTCGCCGAGAGCGACGATACGATCATCGTTGAAAACAACCACTATTTCCCGCCCGATGCCATCGTGAAAGAGCACTTCGAGTCGTCAGACCAGTCGACGATCTGCTCCTGGAAAGGCACCGCGAACTATTTTGATGTCGTCGTCGACGGCGAACGCAACCCGGCTGCCGCCTGGTATTACGCTGCTCCAAAAGAGGCGGCCGAGAACATCACGAACTACGTCGCCTTCTGGAACGGTGTCAACGTCGAGTAGATCTGAACCATCCGAAGAACCACCAAATGGCGCGGTCTGACACTGCGCCGTTTGCATTTGGGTCGAATTCAGCACAGTCACTTGCGGCAATTACATGTTCTGGAGCGCTCTGCTGAGTCCTTGCGAGCTACGGTTACTTTTGACGGTTCGTAAACCGCAAAGTAGACTCCAGTGCGATGAAGTCGGAGCAGCCGGACTCTAAACCGGCGCGTTATGACTTGTGAGGCGTAGTGACCGTACTGTTGTTAGGCGCAAATCACGATACCGCTGCGGTTGCCGTCCGTGAATGCCTCGCAATTCCCGCCGAACGCATTGTTGATACGCTTCGATTTCTGAAGGCGTCAACCGGTGAGATCAGCGTCATCTCAACCTGCAACCGCACCGAGTTTTACGCTGCCTCTACGGAAGCTGAGCGCACGCTACGCCATTTCATCTACACCCACTCAGGCCTCGATGCAGGCACGCTGGACCGGGCGCTCTATCGCCTTGACGGTCGCGACGCTGTGCAGCATCTACTGCGTGTCTCCTGTGGACTCGATTCGCTCATCGTTGGTGAACCACAAATCCTCGGCCAGGTACGCGATGCGCTCCAGCTAGCCCAGCAGGCAGGTTCAGCCGGTCCCGTCATTACCGCCCTCTTCCAGGCGGCCCTCAATGCAGGAAAGACGGCACGCGCCGTGACCGGCATTTCTCGCGGGGCACTCTCCGTTTCGCAAGCAGCCGTCGATCTCGCGCAGGAACGTCTCGGAGGTTTCGACGACGTAACGGCGCTTGTCGTCGGTGCAGGTGAAACCGGGACGATTGTGGCTCGAAATCTTCGTTCCCGCGGCATTTCTCGCCTTCTCATAGCCAATCGGACCTATGAACGGGCGGCACATCTCGCAGCTGATCTACATGGGGAGGCCCTGGAGTTCGGTCAGATTGCGTCCGCTATCGAGCGCGCCGATCTGGTCATCACTTCAACCGGGGCACCCGGAGCAATCATCACCACCGAGAATGATTCGCGAAGCCAGAGCCAAAAGCCGGCAGGCGCAGCTCCTGATGATTGATATCGCGATTCCGCGCGACATCGAAGCCGAAGCCGCCGGGATACCGGGAGTCACAGTTGCTGACCTCGACGATCTCGCGGACCTTATTCAATGCAACCGCGACCGCCGCCTCGACGCTGCAAGCGAGGTGGAAACTGATGTCAACAATCGCACCGACGACTTTCTCGGCTGGCTTGCTGGTCACAGTTCTGGCCGGACGATTCGCGACCTCTACGAACAAGCCGACCAGATTCGAATCGATCAGTTTGAGCGGGTGCTGCGACGCATGCCGCACCTGGATGAGCGAGAGCGCGAGCGGCTGGAAATCTTTTCCATCCAGCTCGTCAACGCGTTGCTCCATCAACCCGTGAGCCAGGTTTGGGATTGGGAACAGGGACTCACCAACGCAGAGGCGCTCAGACGGCTCTTTGATCTTGACACAACCGAACCAGAGGATCAGGCGGCAATCCACCAGAAGCGTAAGATTCATCCGGCAGCCTGACATCGTCGATGACGAAGCAGAAAGAACACCGGTGACACTACCAGCTTCTCGCCCTACGACTCGTTCCCAGGAACTCTTCGAAACAGCAAAGACACTTCTCCCGGGCGGTGTAGACAGCCCGGTACGGGCATTCGGTGCCGTTGGCGGCACGCCCCGCTTCATTCGAGAAGCAGCCGGAGCACGCGTCACGGACGTCGACGGCAACGAATACATCGATTATGTCGGCTCATGGGGCCCGCTCATCGCCGGTCACGCTCACCCGGCGGTCGTCGAAGCCGTCCAGCGTGCAGCTGCGCGGGGAACTTCATACGGAGCACCGACTGAGGCGGAAAACGAACTCGCCGAACTCGTCATCGACCGATTTCCAAGTGTCGAACGAGTGCGCTTCGTATCATCCGGAACCGAAGCCGCCATGAGCGCCGTCCGACTGGCACGCGCCGCCACCGGCCGCGATCTGATCGTCAAGTTCGACGGTTGCTACCACGGCCACGCCGACAGCATGCTCGTCGCGGCAGGCTCGGGCGTCATGACCTTCGGCCAGCCGGACAGCCCTGGTGTGCCGGAAGCGCTGGCACGTCTGACGATCTCCATCCCATTCAACGATGTCGCGGCAGTTGAAGCAAGTATTTGATGCGAATCGAGACCGCATCGCCGCTCTGCTCGTCGAGCCTGTGGCAGGCAACATGGGAGTGATCCCGCCTGCCGACGGCTACCTGGAGGCACTACGCCGGATCACCAGCACGCACGGCGCGTTGCTCGTATTCGATGAAGTCATCACCGGTTGCCGGGTCGCCCGCGGTGGAGCCCAGCAGCGCTTTGGAGTCGCGCCCGATCTCACGATTCTCGGCAAGATCATCGGCGGCGGATTACCCGTAGCTGCCTACGGAGGAAATGCCGTCCTTATGGATCAACTCTCGCCGGTCGGCAGCGTCTACCAGGCGGGCACGCTCTCGGGTAACCCGCTGGCTATGGCGGCAGGCATCGCAACGCTCAAACTCCTCGATCAACCCGGCGTCTACGACCAGCTCGAAGCTTCCGCACTACGTCTGACCCAGGGGCTGGGGAACGCCGCCGCTGAAGCCGGAGTCCCAGTCCAGCTTCAGCGAGTGGGTTCGATGATGACGATGTTCTTTAGCGACGCTCCGGCAACAGACTATGCGTCGGCCCGCAAGGCTGATACATCGAGATACGCCAGCTATTTCCATCTCATGCTCGAGCACGGTTGCTACTTTGCTCCGTCACAGTTCGAGTGCGGATTCGTCTCGACCGCCCACAACGACGCGGATCTAGATGCGACTATCGCCGCCGCCAGCATCGGCCCTCGCGTTTCTAAACGATTAGCTTCAATTACAGTCTGGATAGGTAGACAGAGCGCATTCGATACTTGCGCGCAGGACCAGAATCTTACGAACCCGTTCGTCGAACGGAGCGAATCCGTGTTCGGGGCGACGCGAGCCGCCTTACTTGATCTACAATGCCTAGTCCCTGATGCCGCAAATCCAGCGAATGGGAGAAGGCATTGACCGAAATCTTCGCCTTTTCCGTCGTCCTGCTCATCGCGGTGCTCGTCTCCGGCCTCGCAAACCGGACGATTCTCTCCACTGCGGTCGTGTTTCTGGTTGCCGGGTATCTCCTGAGCAGCGACGTCCTCGGCGTCGTGTCAGTGACATCCGAAGATCCGGTGCTGGAGCAGTTAGTCGAACTCGCCCTCTTCGCGGTGCTTGTTCACCGACGGCATGCTCATCGGTTTGCGAGATCTTGCGAACTTCATGGAAACTGCCGGGACGGGCATTGCTGCTTGGCATGCCGCTCACGTTCCTGTTGCTGACACTTTTTCGCCTACACCCTTTTCGATCTCACCTGGGCCGAAGCATTGCTCATCGGCGCGGTCCTCAGCCCAACCGATCCCGTGTTCGCGTCAGCGCTCGTCGGACGGCAGGAAGTCCCGCTACGCTTGAGACGCATGCTCAACGTCGAAAGTGGGGTCAATGATGGTCTGGCTCTGCCGGTGGTCGTCATCATGCTCGGTGTCATCGGCGGCGAAAGCCTGCACCTGGAAGAGCTGCTTCTTCGAAGTCCTTCTGGGGGTTGCCATCGGCATCCTGATTCCGCTGTTGGCTCTCCGGCTGGAACGAGCGAAGTGGTTCTCCGCAGAACTCGTCTACGAGCCACTAAACACGCTCGCCATCGGCATGCTCGTCTATCACGGTGGCCGAACTGACAAGCGCCAACCCCTTCCTGGCTGCGTTCGCAGCTGGCATCACTGTCTCGACCGTCGCGCCAAGATTCCGGGACGCATTCCACCAATTCGGAGAATTGATCGCCGAGGTCCTGAAGCTGGCCGCGCTTTTCCTTTTCGGGGCGCTCATCACCTTCAGCTTCGTCACCGATATCGGCTGGACCGGGATTGTCTTCGCACTGCTGATGGTTGCTCGTCGCACGGCCAGCTGTGATCCTGCTCGTGCTGATCCGCAGTGGCTTGACACTGGCGTGAGAAGTTCGCCGCGATGTGGTTCGGTCCCAAAGGCTTCGCTTCGGTCGCCTACGGGCTGCTGATCCTTGGCACGGTCAGTTCCAGAACGTCGACTTTCGTGCGCAACGACCGCGAATTCATCTTTCACGTCATCGCCATCGCGATTGTCATTTCGATCCTCGCTCACTCGTCAACCGACGTTATCGTTGCCAGCTGGTTTGTGCTAGGATGATCCGCCCATGAGCGAGCGCGAGTACGAAATACAGGTTTTGAGCGGAGAAGAGCAGTGAACGCATACGTCACGAACTACCGCTAGCTGGGCGATTGCATTCGCTGGAGAGTTCGCCGGTCACGCCCCTGCCTACGAGTTGCCAGGGAACCGCGCCACCCGACATCTCGTCACTGTAATAGGCCCGGCAGTCGGGAAATACGCGCAATCGATAGCCGTTCGAAAACTGACAATCGTCAGGTCGAAGCCAGGTCGCCGCAACATCGACCTCCTCGACGATTCCGCCGATATAAGCACCGTCGAATCGTCAGCGACATCCTCTTCTTCATCTTCCCAACCGACGGTCGGCCGGTCGGGGCTGTCGATTCTCCATGGGCACTCGACGGCGAGAACGATCGCGCCAGCCAGATCACCTGCCGAATTGATTTCGAGATCACCAAAATCGAGGATGAGCGCGTCGGCAACCCCAAGCGACACCTGGCTGCATGCATGTCCGATGAGCGTTTCCGCCATCGTCGCCTGTTTTTCGAGAGCCTCGCGCGCCGGCACGTCTGATCAACCCGTTTCGCCGAAGAATGCCTCGTTCGGCTCTTCCCAATCATCGGGAACGCCGATACCATCAACCCACCAATTGACATAGACACCATCGTCGGTCGGGTCTTCCTGGAATTGCAGGGAATCGCATGGGAAAGCAACGCACGATGATAAGGGCCGGTCAGATGCAACGCCAGGTCAAAACCGGGATGGCTGACGTCGACACGCACCAACTCGCGGCCCACAAGGCGATCCAGATGTGAATCGCGTTCGGGATCGTCAACATCGCCAGAGGCTGCCAGCACCTCGTCATCCTGCTCGATGCGCCAGACGCCCGACTAACGTAATCATGCGTTGTGGGTCTTTGGATGTCGTCTCAACGCCAAATTCGGCCTTGAAGAACGAGAGCGTCAGAGTATTCGCTTCATAGTCAAACTCAACCGCGGTGCAAGACATCCCGATCACCGTCGGGAGCCACGACTCCTGAGCTTCGAATGCATATATTGTCATTCGACCCGTGCAGGTTGACTGAGCCGGGCGATGCGACCGAGAAAGCCGAACGCGGTCGAGCCAAGCGCCGACACCAAGGCCGGGATACTATCGCCGAGCCGGACGACGACTCGATCGTCCTCAGGATCAAAGTCTCCAACGAGCTTTGCGCCATCAGACAAGAGGAAATGCGAGCGGCAATTCGCTGTCGGCCAGCGCGATCAACTGCTCCGGGTAGAGCCAGAGAAAGAAGGGGTGCTCGTCGGGCGCAACAACCGCCGGTCGATCGGAGAGAACTCCTGCATAGACGGTCACCGGAACGACTGCATCGTAATCTTCGGACCAGGGATCGAAAGGCGGCGTACCCATACGGCAGTAGACGATCGCGGCGGGCCCGACTTCTCCGACGATGCAAACATCTTCAATCGTGTTGGGATCATGGATGATCAGCGTGTCATGAAGATCGAGCAAGCGGACGCTTACGCCCGTTTCCTCAGTCGTCTCTCTCATCGCTGCTCCAGAAAAGCTTTCGCCGGGCTCCAGCCAACCTCCCACACCGGTGAGATTGATCAAGGTCCGTGACGGAGTGATTATCGGTGGCCGCGCGGCCATGAGGAATCGACCGTCGTCGACAACCAGCAGACTCGAACCACGTCCAGTCAGCTTGCCGTGGAAGGTCGTAGCGATGGTTTTGTCTACAGCGTGGATCACAGTGATTTATCCTGCGTCAGTGAGAACGATAGAAACCACCTCTATCTTCGCACTTCCGAGCAACCCTGTCTATCGCAATGCCATAGCAAACAGGTCCCGCACACGACTCAAATCGCATGCAGGACCTGGAGAATTCAAATCAGGAGGCTGCGATCGTTGTTAGACCGCCGCCAGGACAGCATCCACATTCGGATGCTCGCCAGTCTCCTTCTTGGAATGAAGCACCTGATCTCCGTAGAGGACTTCGTGCACTCCACCACTGGATGGGATCAGCGTAACCTGGCTGATCTTGTCAACTTTCTCGTCAAGCAGTTTTTCCGCCAAACTGGCGGCTTTCTCAAGGTAGCCTCAAGAAGTGCAATACTCGATCGTCACTGGCCTTCGGTCGTCGGCCATATGAACCTCCTTCACATTCACCACTCAGCTCTGACCGAGCAGTAATCCATGTAGTAACACTTAACTTTTACCCACCATTACCTGCGCCGTCAAGTTTATTCGACCTGTCGGGACTTCCGGTTTGGTCGAGAGAGAGCGGTGTTAGTGCCCAAGCAGCCAGCCTATCCGGTCCCAGGAGAGAACGTAGTGGATGACGACGGCGATTCCGAGCCCAATCCCGAACCACTCAGCCCGGTTGTTGGCATGCGCATTGAATAGCGCCATAACGGCAAGACCGAACATCCCCAGTTCGAGCACCAACCTCACGGGTCCCGGCGTTGCAACGAGTCCCTTGCCACTCGAATGATCGCCGGGTGTGCGGAAAATCGCCCAAAGCGCCATCGCAGCCAGCGCGCAGCCGACAGCCAGCGGCCAACGCACCCAACCGCCCCAGGCCCAGCCCCAGAATGCCAGGGCTGAGACGGCCAGCACCTCAAGCAGGAAACGAAATCCAAGATTCAGGGGGTGGTTTGCCACGGTTTTCCATCTCAACGATCATTTCGAATCAAAGCCACAGAATAGCGTACATTTGATCGACTGCGGAAAGGCGGCGCATTCCAGATGAGCGGGCGAGAAGCTGGACGATCGATCATAGAACTCGATCCTGCGCGCCAGGAGACGCGCGATCGGGTACTCGAACTACTTGGGAAGACCGAAGCAATCGTTAGGTCCTACCCGCGCGTCGAAAGCATCGAGCAGGACGTCGAGCTACTGCGCAGCGCCCGGAGGCAGGTCGAAACGCTTTTTCTGCTCGTCATCGTCGGCGAATTCAACTCCGGAAAGTCAGCCTTCGTCAACGCCCTCATCGGAGAGCCGATCATGCCCGAGGGTGTCACGCCGACGACGAGCCGCATCCACATTCTCGCCTACGGCAATGAAGGTCCAGATGAGACGACTCCCGAGGGCATCGTGATCCGCACTCACCCCGCTCCGTTTCTCCAGGAGATTAACATCGTCGATACGCCGGGCACCAATGCCATCATCCGCGAGCATGAAGCACTATCGCAAGGATTTGTGCCGCGCGCTGATCTGGTCCTCTTTGTGACTTCTGCGGACCGGCCATTTAGCGAATCGGAACGAGAATTCCTCGAGGAGATCCGGCGCTGGGGCAAGAAGATCATATTCGTCCTCAACAAGATCGATCTGCTGGAGACGGAGCAGGAACGCCAGGACGTTGTCGAGTTCATCAGCACGAATGCCGAGAAGCTCCTTAATATCGATCCGTTGATCTTTCCAATCTCATCGAGGCTGGCAGCACGGGATGATCCCGCCGGCAATTTTGGCACCGCTCCGCGACTACATCTTCTCAACCCTCGACGAAAAGGAACGCTTTCGCCTGAAGCTGCTGAATCCGCTCGGTGTCGTTGAGCGGCTGCTCGACCGTTATCGAGATGTCACCGGCGAGCGGCTGACCATGCTGGAGTCCGATCAGGCGACAATCGACCGTATCGAGTCCCACATAGAAGCTCACGAAGCGGATATGCAACGCGAGTTCGGAGGGTACCGCACCCGGGTCGAGAATATCGTCCATCGCCTCAACGAGCGCGCGGATCGCTTTTTCGACGAGTACATCCGGATCGGGCGCGTATTCGACCTCCTGCGCTCCGAACAGACGCGCAGCGCCTTTGAACGTGATGTCGTTGCGGGCACCGAGCAGCAGATCGACCACACCGTCGAGGAGATGATCGACTGGATGGTCGGTCAGGATCTACGCCTTTGGCAGTCGGTCAACGAGATGCTCGACCGCAAAGCACTTGAACGCTATCGCGCAGATCTGATGGGGGATATCGGCGCGCGATTCCAGGCAGACCGGCAGACGTTGATCAATCAAGTCTCGCGCCAGGCGGATGAAGTGGTCAACCGCTACGACCAGAGGGCAGAGGCGACACAGCTGGCCGCTAACGTACGCTCGGCCATAGCCCAGACCGCGATCGCCCAGGCCGGAGCGGTATCTCTTGGCGCGGTCGTCGTCGCTCTCGCGACAACTGCTGCGGTGGACGTAACCGGTGTTATCGCCGCTGCCACCGTCGCCGGACTGGGTCTGCTGATACTCCCTGCCCGACGTCGCTCGGCGCGGCGCGAATTGCGCAAGCGATCGACTGAACTGGAACAGCAGTTGAGCGAAGTACTGGAAGATGGATTCGGCGCGGAGCTTGGACGATCGAGTCGTCGCGTGCGCGAGGCGCTCTCACCCTATACGCGTTTCGTCGCGAGCGAGCGGGAACAGCTGGCGCGCACCAGCGAGGAAATTGACGAGGCAATCGATACTACGCGGCAACTTCGCAGAGAGGTCAATCAGGCATAACGCTATGAACACGGAACAGAATAAGACGATCGTTGAGCGCTATTACGGGGAACTGAATCGTGGCAATCTTTCGGTGGTCGAAGACCTGATTGACGCAGAGTACGTTGCCCACGATCCGAACCTGCCCGCGGAACTACGCGAAGGCATCAAGAATGCCACGCTCGCGCTCGAACGCTCGCGAACGGCAGTTCCCGACCAGCACATCGAACTCGACGACGTCATTGCCGAAGGCGATCTCGTCGCCTTCCGGATGAAGTTCTACGGCCACCTCGACGATGAAGACATCTTATCGACGCACCGGCGCGCGATATCGGTCACCGGCATGGGCATGATGCGCATAGAAAACGGAAAGATCGCCGAAGGTTGGTTCAACTTCGACCATTACGGCTTGCTCCAACAGCTCGGCGCGCTTCCCGTAGCAACGCGCGATCCTGATGCCCTCTAATTCTCGCCCGCTAGTGAGCCTGCCAGCTGACGTCATCATCCAGCGGCCAGATTGGGCGACGGACGTTCTGATAGTTGTAGCGACTCAGATTCGGGTTGGCAGCGCCGGGCGCATCGACCTCGATGATCGTCCGCGAGATCGGTTCGAAATCGGCTCTGAAGTGACCACGTGATTTGATCACCAGCAACGGTTCCCGCTCCGGCTGGATTCCGACGACAGTGAAGTAGCCCTGATCGTTTGCTGCATGGCGAATCGTCGTGACGACGATCTTGAGCCCGTTGACGTCGATTAAAGCCGTCCTGCCGCAGCGCACCGTCAGACCACGAACGACTGGCCCGTGTCCGACGAACACGCCATCAGATAGACAGCGCACGACGCCGCGTGCGACGACAGGATCGCCGTAGAGGTCGCTGGCTTTGCCTCCGAGGCGGAACTCATGTTCCGCACCTATCCCCGCTTCAAAAGCTTCCTCGACGGTCTCAGGGTCCCACAGACAGGCCACCGCGCCGACCGCACCACACCGCACCAGCTCTCGCAGGAGTTCGGGAGTGTCCCCAGAGCCGCCACCACCGGGATTGTCCGCAACATCCGCAAGCGTGACGGGCGGACCGTTCACATCGCCGTCGTCGATCATCCCGAGAGCATGCTCGACGGCCTCTTCTACGGGAAGAATCTCTTTCAGAAACTCGTCGCGCAAATCCCAGGCCAGTTGCCCCATGTCACGGGCGGCGCGCCGACCGAGATCATGATCCGTCGCAGTGACGAGGATAGATGTTCCAGCCTCGTCGAAATCGGCGAAGGGGAAGCCGGGAAAGACGGCGACGTTCTGAATGCCTGGCCCCGACTCCCACTCGCGTCCACGTTCAAGCAACTTCACCATCGGCCCCTCGGCGGTGCGCATATTAATCGTCGGCGGCAACATCGGCGGTTTCGAGATGAAGACCTTTGGCCGTTCAATTTCTCCGCTGAGGATCGAGGCCAGCAAACGAGCGGCTTCAACTCCGCGCTCATAGGCGTCAATGTGGGGATTCGTGTCGTAGACGATGACGCCGTCGACAGCCTCACAGAACTCGCTGCGTGATGTTTCCATGTAGATCCAGTTCAACGACGAGCGGCACGTCGTCGCCGATCACCTCGCGTACCGCCCTGCAGACATCCCCTTCAGCATCGGGGGCATTCTCCGAGAGCATCGCGCCGTGGAGATGCAGTAAAACGCCGTCAACAGGGCCAGCTTCCCTAAGGTAGCCCAGGAGCCTATTCTTCAGTTCATCGTGAGCGCTTGCACTGACATTAGCCGATGGCGTTGCTGACGCCGCGAGCGTGCCGATCATCTGCCAGCCCTCTGCTGCGCCGACTTCCAGGAAACCACCGATGCCCGTCTTGGTGCCGCCGAAGCTGGAGAGAATTTCGTCGGATTCAACAATCCCGTGCCGCTGTCCGGCAAAGGACGCCAGATCAGTCGGAACCGGCGAAAATGTGTTGGTCTCGTGCGAGATCATTCCTACCGCAATGCGCGTCATGCTATCTCCTTTTTCTTACTACATCAGTTCCGGCATCCTAGCCGACTGAACCACCTGACCGGTAGGATGACGCTCATGCGAGCACTCGACGGCAAGAACGAGATAGATTTTTCGGGAGAGGACCTCGCAGCACTGGCACGGCGCTTCGAAGCCATCGACCTCGACGTCGGAACCGGAGATGGCCGCTTCGTACTCGATCTGGCCGAACGTTCCCCGGATCGGCTCGTTATCGGTCTAGACCCGGTGGCAGAAACGATGGGGGCGGCGGCGAACCGGATCTCACGCCGGCGCACGCGTCAGGACAACGCTCTGTTTGTCGTGGCTAGTGCTGAGCAGATGCCGCCGGAGCTTTGTCGGCATGTGCGATCGCGTCTTCGTGAATCTCCCCTGGGGTAGTCTGATGCGCGGACTTATCCTGGCAGAGGATGAGGTACTTGCGCCCCTGGCCGCTGTCGGGAAACCGTGCGCCAGCTATCGCATCATCCTGAATCTGCGCATTTTCAGCGACCCGATCCCAATTGAGGTGCAATCGCTCCCAGAAGTCACCGTCGACTTCGTCCACCAGCACCTCACCGCGCCATACGATGCAGCCGGGCTGGCGATCACCGGTGTTCGTCTGCTGCCACGCGACGAAATGGAAGCGCTGCGTACAACATGGTCGCGACGGCTCTCCCATCGCCAGCCACCACCATCAATTGAAATCATCGCCACCCGCCGGGCCTGATTCCCAGTCGATATTTCAGCGAACACGCTTTCTTTTCGTAGCGGCAACTCGATGAGTCCCTCGTCTCTCTTAGACTCCTCATGTAAGGAGTTCGAGCATATCCATCGTTACGTTCCGTCGCAGGATTCTGCCCTGCCTGGATGGCTGTTCAGGACTCGTGGTTGATGACACTCGCGGTATGTTAATCGCCTCAGATCGGCAGGATATTAGATGCCTTATGGAGACAGCTTTACAACACGATATGAGTCTTTGTAGTTGACACGTTACGGCTCATATGTTATTCTAGGAACATAGTAAGCAACTGGCTGTGAGGCGAATGAGAACGACGCCAGTCAGCCAGAGCGAAATGGAATCAGATCAACCCCCTTGGGAAGGAGTTCATCTCAATGATCAGTAGACGCATCGCACCAATGACCGACTTCGCCTACCTCTTTGACCAGATGGATCGCATGGCACAGGACGCAATCAGCGGATCGACGAGGACCCGGCGCGTGGCGACGCTTCCAGTCGACATTTACGACAACGGCGACGATCTCATCGTCCAGGCGTTCGTACCGGGCATCCATGCCGATTCGCTTGAGATCACGGTCGACGATGGCGTGTTGACAATCGGCGGCAGTTTCCCGGAACTTTACGATAGTGAAGAAGCCGGAAGCTGGTCCTGGTACACTCGCGAACTCCGCAGCGGCTCGTTCCAGCGCAGCTTCAACCTGCCCTTCAAGGTCGATGTTGAGCATGTGACCGCGAAGGTCGAAGACGGCGTCCTCTGGCTCACGATGCCGAAGGCGCCTGAATCCAAGCCGCGCCGCATCCAGGTCGGTTCTGGCGCAACTCGGGTGCATGAGGTCGAAGCCTCAACAACCAGCTAACACCACACCTTCATCCTGCCACGCAAAGTGCCCGGAGATTGTCTCCGGGCACTTTGTTGATTCGCCTGGTTACCCCAATATTGCGTAACTCCTGGTTGCGGTGGGTCCCGTCACGATCATTGAGCGAATATGCCGCGAACCTGCGAAAGAATTACAGAATTCTGGTTCGCGCTCCCTATGTGCCACTATCAGCGAGGTCGTAAATCTCCAAGTTTCGATAGTCGTAGACGGCGTTCGGGCCATCTTCGGATTCGTCGAAGTTGAATGACAGAATGCCGACCTGCCCGGAGCCGGGTCCGACATCATGGATGATGCTGCCAACAGGTTCTCCGTCAATGATGAACCAGAATTCGCTGCCCTGAGCCACAACGCCGATCTGGTGCCACTCCGAACCCTGGGGTAACGGATCCAGGAACTCCACACCACCCAATTCAATGACATCAACTGTAGTCTCGTAGAGCGTGACTGCGGCTGCTATGTTCGGCCCTTCATAGAAGAGGCAGAACCAGTAACCGTTATCCAGGAAGAGCGGGTTCTCGTCGTTAGGATCAGCCCGGTAGATAAGGCAGGATGCGCCACTAACCGCCGACGCCTGAGCGGCTCGCGTTTCGACTGTGTAGTAGGCGTCACCGAATGAGCCATCCGCGAGCATTTGCAAGAAGCCCGTCGGCGGGTTTCTCATTCGATAACCATCTTCGTACGGAGCGCCAGTATCACCGAAAGTCGTTTCAACCTCCGGCCAGTTGGCGAAGTCTGCCGCGCCCAACAGTTCCCCAATGTCGGGAGGAGGGTTGTCGGACGGCGGTTCGCCGCCCGGACCAGACGGTTCCGGCCGGGTCACTTCTTCGAGCCAGGTCAAGTAGTGAGAGCCGACGTTGCCAGCCTCGACGAGGAAGCCTTCCGGATTCCCAGGTGTGTAGGTCAGCACACGGCGCTCGAAGGCCTGCACCAGCACGGTGCGCTCAACGCCGCCGATGCGGACAGTCGCCCAGTACGCTTCCGTGACCGGAAAGCCAGTCGCGAAGAAGGGATTATCGAACAGCTTCGCGTTGACGTACTGGCCGTTCTCCGAGACCGTTCCGGAGGAATTCATGAAGTCCCAGAAGACAGACGCAACGGTGTGCTGTGTCTCAGGCACGAGTTGCGCCGCGGTAACACCCTCGGTAGCCAGCGACGGATCGTCGCCGACATCACCTGCACGGTCAACCGTCGCGGAAATGATGGAACCAATCGCGGACGGCGGTCTGTCCCGCAGCCCGGCAAAGGTCACGTACGTCGGGCCGTTGGGATCGTCTCCGTCACCGGCCACGTTGATCTCAGCCGGTTCGTGTTGCTCGAAGGTGTTGTTGCCGAGCTGGAGGTTGCCGGTCATCAATTCGACGGTCGCCAGACCATTGGTGACGTACCAGATCGAATTGGGATCGGCGTTTGGATCAGTGATCTCCATCCGGGATTTCTCCTGGTAGAGAACCGTGCGAAAACCGTTCGGAGCTTCGGCATAAGGCTCGAACATGACCTTACTGATCGGTTCCGGCCCCCACATCCAGGTGCGCGCCTGTGCGCCCGCTGCGACCGGCGAGTCGGTTCGCTGCCAGACGCGGTCGTAGGCGCCGCCATCACCGGGGATGTCGCTCAGGAAGTGGTTGAGCTTGCAGCCTAGCTCCTGACAGGCCGACATCAACTCGTACATGATCGGGATATCGAGTCTGACGGCAAGATTCTCCGTATCGTTCTCGGCTGACTCGATACCGACAACGGCCATGTCGCTGCCCCGCCAGACGGGCGAGCCACTCTGCCCCTGCACCGAATCGATCGAGTGAATCAGTTCGTCGTCCCCGACTGATTTGAAGGCGGCCTCGCTGCTCACCCATTGGGTGCCGAAGTCTTTGTCGCCCGGGTAGCCGGAGGTCGTCGGATTGAAGTTAGGATCCTGCAGCTCGCTCGTCGTCAGGATGCCGATCTCAAAACTACCGGTCTGCGCCTCGACTTCTGTCGTACCAAGGATCACGAGACCGTAATCGTAGGGGCTGCCCGGATTGCTGTTGGTCGTGTAGCTGTCCGGAATCCAGTAATTCTGGGCGTCGATATAACCGAAGGGTTCGATGTCGCCGTTCGCGCCGGGAACAACGACCACCCGGTCGATGAAGCCTCCCCATTCGGCATCGTCCCAGAGACAATGGGCCGCGGTGAGAAGGACGTTTGGACCGACAAACGCAGCGCTACAGATCGCGACACCCTCAGGACTCCCAGATCCGATGTCTTCATAGAGCTCGAGATGGGCAACGGCGCTATAAGGAAAAAGCGTCGTGTCGGTAACCTGGTTGCGGGTGTCCGATCCGACCACAACCTGCGGCGTGCGTCCTTCTTCAACGCCGCGTTCGAGCGTTGTCGACGTATCGGGTTGATAGATCCTGCCCGAGGACCCAAAACCGTCTAGCTGCAAGTCATCAAACACTCTAGCCCGCTTTGATTCGTCCTGCGCGGCGACGCCTGGACCGTATATGCTCGCCATTGCTGTCCCCAGCAGCAGCATAACCAGTATGACGCGAATCCCTCGCCTACCCATTCAGCTGACCCTTCGGTTGAACAAGTGCGCTCTCTATTGCATGTACGGATCTAGGATAGCAGTGGACCTGCAGGAAGCAGCACGGCTCGCAATAAGTTTCTGCGAGCGACTCTCTTACTTTGATCCATCCTACACATAATCTAGCCACAGCTCGGAGCAGCATCAATATAATCGCCGATCAGCACCGTCCAATACCAGCCCCATTCGCTACCGTCGACAAGGACGCGTCCGATTCCAACGACGTTGTACTCTTCACCAAGCAGCCCGGCACCATAGGCCGGCGAAGCGAGCCATCCATCCAGCGTCGCCTGCGGGCTTACGATTCCGGCGGCGATGTACTCGCCGAGGACGGTGTATCCAGCATAGCCAGCGGCCTCGACGAGATCTGTCGAACCCAGACCATCCGGGTCCACGATGCCGAAGTATCCGCGTATACCCATATCCTGGCTGTGTTCGAACGCAGCGACGTTCAGCGATGCAGAGACCGCCAGCGTGCCGAGCCCATTCGTCGCCCGGTATTCATTGACCAGGGCCAGTAGTTGGTTTTCGCTCTGATCGAGGCATACTGCCACGTCCGGCAAGCCATCGGATGGAGGTTCTGGAGCAGGATCGGGATTAGCTGGCGGAGCAGAGCTGTTGTAGCGCCATTCATAATAATGCAGGCCGACATTGCCGGCTTCGACATCCCAGCCCGGCGGATTGCCCGGCGTGTAGGTCAACACACGCCGCTCGAAGACCTGAACAAGCACGGTGCGCTCAGTTCCGCCGACTCGCACAGTCGCCCAGTAGGCTTCGCTGATCGGGAATCCAGTCGCGAAATATGGATTCTGGAAGAGGAGATCGTCGCGGTAGGCGCCATCGTCGTAAACGAGCCCACTAGCGTTCATAAAGTCCCAGAAGACCGACGCGACTGTGTGATTCGTCTCGGAAGTAAAGTGCGACGCCGTTACCCCGAAATCGGCGAGCGCGGGATCGCTACCAACATTTCCAGCCCGGTCAACAGTCGCTGTGATCGTCGAACCCGTCTCATACGGTGCTGCCGCCTAAAAGGCTCTGAAACGATGCATAGGTTGGGCCATCGGGATCGTCGGCGTCTCCTGCCACATTGATTGATGCCGGTCCGCGCTCTTCGAAACGGCTATCGCCGAGTTGCAGCTGGCCGGTGACCAGTTCTTTGGCAATCAGACCATTCGTCACGTACCAGATTGAGGAAGGATCACCGCTCGGGTTGGTGATTTCCATGCGCGACTTCTCATGATAAAGGACGGTCCGATAGCCGCCAGACTCGTCATATGGCTCAACCATGATCTCGCCGAAAGCGGGCCCCCACATCCAGGTGCGACTAACGCGCCCACCCTGCACCGGATCATCAGTGCGTTTCCAGGTGCGCTCGAATGCGCTGACATCACCTTGTGGCGGGGGTAGCGTTTCGGTTGCCGACGGCGACGGCTCCGTTGTCGGCGAGGGCGATGGCTCAACAGTCGCCGTCACACTCGGTTCGACGGTTTCTGCAGGGGGTTCAGTCGTCGCGGTCGGTTCGCTGGTCGATGTTGGATCCGGATTGGTCGCCAACTGATTGATATCGCAGTCAAGGCGGTTGCAGGCGGAGTTGAGCGCGCTCAGGACTTCCGACGTGATCCGGCGAGCATAGTTATTCTTGTTCGTTTCAAACGAAAGTATGCCGACAATCGTCAGGTCATCACCACGCCAGACTGGCGAACCACTCTGGCCCTGGAAAGCGTCGATATCATGAACCAGAAGATCCGATTGAACGTCAACGAAGCTATCCGACGACCCGAACCACTGCGTGCCGGAGGGTTTGTCGGCTGGGTAACCGGCCGTAGAAGGATGGAACGTGGGTGATCGCAGCGTCGTGGAACTCAGGGCGCCAACGGTGAATTCTCCGGTTTGGTCACTGAGATCATCATTTTCGAGAACGATCAAACCGAAATCGTACGAATAGCCCTCATTGATGTTCCCATCCGCGTCAATCCAGCCGTCAGGAACCCAGATATCACGCGCGAAGTCGAAGCCAAAGGGCTTTTTCTGACCGTTCAAACCCGGGACAACGGCAACGCCGTCGGGGAAACCGCCTAACTCGGGAATCCAGAGACAATGTGCGGCGGTCAAAAGCACATGCGGGCCAACGAAGGAGGCCGTACATCGAAACCCGATATCCTGATCGTCATTCCAGGCTTCGATATAGCTGACGGCGCTGTTCGGGAAGTTCGTCGTGTTCGTGACCTGCTCGCGATCATCACCTCCAATGATGATGTCAAGCGACGCATCGTCACCATTGATGAAGTCATACTTGCCCGTCTGACTCGGGATTTGCTTCATATCTACCGGCGGCAGATGATGCACCACGCCGGTTATCGGGCCATCCGACCCAACAGATTCTCCGGCCAGTGCCTGGCTACCGGCGACGACTCAGGACGAGCAACGAAGCCACAATCGCGATAGTGCTGCGCGAGAACCTCGGCCACATAGCGTGATAATCCCTTGCTGGCATGCTCAAACTCATTAATATCCGGGCAAGTATTATCATCCTGCCACCAACTGTCCCAGATTACGCGCCAGCTACATCGTCCAGTAGATGACCATAGTCACGGTGGTATCAACCGGTTGGTAGTCGAGGCGATGCTAGGATGTCACGCGCTGGAAGACTATCGCAAGTAGGTAAGGACTACGAATTGAACGAAGCCGAAATCCGCGAGATGGAGAAGGAAGTCCTGGCGACGATCTGGACCTCCAACACCGCGTACGAAACCCTGAGAGAACTGTGTGACGACATAGGCCACCGCTTCGGCGGCTCTGAATCCGAACGACAAGGAGCGGAGTTCCTCAAAGCAAAGATGGAGGAATTTGGGCTTGAGAATGTCCGCATCGAAGAGTTCCCAATGGCCACATGGGAACGCGGTTCGGCCAAATTGACGCTCCTCGAGCCGGTTGAACGCGAATTTTCCTGCATCTCGCTGCCCTACTGCCCGGCAGCAGATCTGACCGGCGAACTGCTCGATGTCGGCGACGGCGAAGAGGATGACTTCGAACGTCTGGGAGACGCGGTCAAGGGCAAGATCGTCATCTCCGCCGCCGAGACGAACCGTCCTGGTGAACGCGGTAGCCACCGCACTGATAAGTACCGCTGGGCGCACGAACGTGGCGCGCTGGGCTACATCTACGTCAATCAGAATCCTGGCCTGCTCCACATCACTGGCTCGCTACGGGGCCGCAACCAACAGGGCACAAGTGCGGAAGACCGCGAAGCTCCGATTCCGGCAATTGGCGTTTCAAAAGAGTCTGGATCGATGATCCTGCGGCTGATGGAACGTGGCCCCGCCAAAGTTCGTATCGAACTTGAGAACAAGACGGTGCTATCGACCAGCCGTAACGTCATCGGCGAAATCACAGGATCAGAGAAGCCAGAGGAGGTCATCCTCCTCGGCGGGCATTTCGACGGCCACGACATTTCCCAGGGTGCAGGCGACGATGGCGCTGGCACAATCACCGGCCTCGAAGCCGGTCGCGCACTGGCTCAGCTCAAAGGCAGACTCAAGCGTACCGTTCGGATTATCTGCTTTGGTTCGGAGGAGTTGGGACTACTCGGCGCATGGCATCATGCCGACGAAACCGACCCCGACAGCTACCGTTTCGTCATGAACCTCGACGGCGCAGGGCGCGGCCAGGGTGGTCAGGAACGCGTTGTTCTCTCCGGTTGGCCAGAACTGATCAGCTACCTGGAAGATTGGTCGAAAGAGCATCACTACGACTTCATCCTGCAGGATCAGCTGAATTCGCACTCTGACCACTTCCCCTTCGCCGTTCGCGGCATCCCCAACGGAACGCTGAACTCGATGGATGCGACGGCCGGCATGGTTGGCCGCGGCTACGGCCACACTGAAGCCGATACCTTCGACAAGATTCACCCACGTGGCTTGCAAATGTCGGCGGCGCTCGTAGCCCGGCTCGCGATCACAATGTCCCAGGACGAAGACTTCCCCGCCAAGCGCCGCTCCGTCGAAGCGACCCGCGCCCAGCTCGACGAAGCCGGCCTCCTCGCCCGCCTCGAAGAGTCGGGGCAGATACCTGGATAGGGAAGGGCGAGGGAATAGGTAACAGGGAAGAGGGAATAGGGTAAGGCGATAATACAAGTAGCCGGTCGACGCATATCGACCGGCTACTTTGCTGGAGTCCAGCACCGCGCATCAAAGAACAGTGCTCAGCTCTATTGGCTGCTAACCTGTTCCCTGTTACCTCTTCCCTATTCCCTCGCTCCTACGTCGCTTCCCTCCACATCTCGTGGAAGTTGTAAGAGGCGATGTAGATGCCGTTCGGAGAGAAGCCCTTGATGTCGTTGCGAAGCATCGTCGAACGGGTGATCTGGGCGTAAAAGACGGCCGCCGGATCGTCGCGGATCATGATCTGCAAGATCTGGCTCGTTAGATCAACCAGTTCTTCTTCCGTAGCGGCGTCGCGCGCGCGATCGAGCAGATCGCCGACCTCGACATTGCCATAGAACATCGAGTTGGAGCCATTGCTGCCGGCTGAGTCGGGGTGGAAGTTCGGGAAGAGCTGGTTGTAGGAGTCGTTGTAGTCCGGCCACCAGCCGCTCGACATCATGTGCGGCCGCTCTTCCGGCGGCGAATCGCCGTAGGCCATGTCGATAAGAGCCGACCGGTCGACTCGGGTGATCTTGAGACTAATGTCAATCTCCGCCAGGCTCGCCTGGAACAACTGGGCGATAGCATCATCGTCGGCGTTGCCTTCCGCGAGGATGTATTCCAGATCCTCACCGTCGTAGCCAGCCGCGTCAAAGAGTTCCTTGGCCTTGTCAAGATCCGTATCATAAAGCTCGATAGTGGGATCGAATCCGACGACGGTATCGGCGATCGGTCCTTGCTTCTTCGCCAAACCCTGAAGCACCTGGTCAATCACGTCGTCATAGGGGAACGCCCAACATAGCGCCTCGCGCATATCGCGATCCAGACGCGCGTAATTCAGTCGAATCCAGTTGCATTGCGTCGTGTCATAGGAGACGACATTGATGTCCGGGTCGGAGCGCAACGCGACGATGTCATCAGCCGGCAACACGGCGACGGCGTCAATCTCGTTCGCCTCCAGCAACTGCCGCCGTGTAATGCCTTCCTGGACAACGCGCGCGATAATTTCGTCGAAGAAGTGCTCGGCACCATTCCAATCGGGGAAGCGCTCGAAGCGGAAACGCTCCTGCGCTTCGATCTCGATCGGAATATAGGGCCCGGTACCGATCATGTTCTGCGAATACCACTCGTGAGCGCACTCATCGTCAGCGGTCTTGTGCTCCTCAACGCCGGTGGGCGAGACGATTAGCGGACCGTATTCCGAGGACATCGCCGCCAGGAAGAGCGGTTCAGGCTTGTTCATAATGAATTTGATCGTCACATCATCGACGACTTCCATCTGCGACGCAGGGTCGTCAATGAAACGTCCAATGACATCGACTGGTCCGCGGCCCATATCATGGAATCGGGTCAACGAATCCTTCACGGCTTGAGCGTCGCAGACGGATCCGTCATGGAACATCGCACCTTCGCGCAACGTGAAGGTGAATTCGGTCAAATCGTCATTCGATTCCCAGGCAACCGCCAGCATCGGTTCGTACTCAAAGGTCGACGGGCCCTTGAGTCGCAACAGCATCTCGTAGACCGCCAGAAACATGCTCGACGCCTGGTTGTCATACGCAGATTGCGGATCGACATCCGGCACGCCCCCGGTGAAGGCCATGGAGAAGGTGCGGTTATCAGAAAGATTGCGCGAATCGGCAGGCGTCGCTGTCGGCTCTACCGCTGCCGGCGTGGCAGTCGCGCGACCAACTGGAACGGGAGTATTTGTTGCTGTCGGCTCCGCTGCACCACTTTCCGCGTCACCCTCGGTAGCAGTGGCACTATCACTATCATCATCGTCGTCACCGCCACAGGCAGCCAGGAGGCTGACAATTAGCGCCGACGAGAGCCCTAGCGCCAGTCCGCGGTGCAGAACGTCACGGCGCGTCAAGGCACCCTGCTTAATCTGCCCTAGCAGACTAAGATAGTTCCTCGTTTTCCCCCTCGATCATCTTGATTTCTCCTTTATTCCCCCGAATTCGAGAGCAATAGAACGCACGGCGCATTCCTGGTTCCGCGTCACCTCCCTCACAGAGCATATCCAGCAGTAGACATACGTCCAGTCGCGGCAATTGTGCGTAACTCACATGAGTACCACACTGCATGATGGAGACTGCGTACACTTAGAATCGGTTCACGCGGAATCCTAGCATGGGACATTCGGTGGTGGGGCTACCGAATGCGGGCGGCAATGAAGCCCGTGGGGGTTTGGGTACCGCAGAGTATGTTGAGGTATAAGGAGGATCATATGTCCCACGACGAACATGAACTCGATCCAGGGCTGTCCAGGCTCTTGATCGGTGCCAGCGGACGCCGGCTCAACAGGCGCGAAGTACTACACCGAGGGCTGGCCCTCGGTTTGTCGGTTCCGGCACTGGCGGCGCTGCTCGCCGCCTGCGGTGGCGACGATGACGATGACAGCGGCGGCTCGGCGGCAACGGCGACGAGCGGCGGTGGAGGCGCAGAACCAACGGCAACCAGCGACGCGGGAGGTAGTGGTGACGAGGCCACCGCAACTGAGCCTGCGGCTGCGGGCGGAGCCGGTACTCCGATTGACGGCGGCACGCTGACGATCATCCAAACTGGCAGTATCCCCGACCTGGACCCACAGTCTGCCTACGACTCCGACGCCAGCGCGATCTTCTTTGGCACATACGAGATGCTGCTGCGTCTCAAGGACAGCGACACCTTCGAGTACGAGCCTATGCTGGCTGACTCTTGGGAATCAAACGCTGACCAGACAGAGTGGACCTTCACCATCGCCGATGGCATCAAGTTCCATGATGGAACAGACTGTGATGCCACGGCAATTGCCGAGTCGTTCAAACGCTTCCACCAGATGGGGCTAGGTCCGGTCAACGTCATTACCCGCTTCGTCGCCAGCCCGGACGACATCACCGCACCTGACGCAAACACTGTCATGTTCAAACTCAGTTACGGAACCGATATCTTCCTGGCTGCGATGGCGTCGCAATACGGCCCGCTGGTCGTCTCGCCGGCGGCCGTCGAGGCGAACAAGACCGCTGACGATGAGTTCGCTCACGAGTGGTTCAGAGAGAATGTGGTCGGCACCGGCCCCTATGTTCTCGACCAGCACGAACTCGGCAACTTCCTCCGCCTCGTACGCTTCGAGGACTACCATCGCGGATGGGAAGGCAACCACTTTGACGAACTCATCTTCCGCAACGTTGAAGAATCGACGACCCGCCGCCAGCTGATGGAATCTGGCGACGCCGACGCAATTACCTCAACGCTGACCCCAGAAGATGTGACTCAGATAGAAGAGGCGGGCAAGCTCAACGTACTGCGCTACGACACGACGAATGCGGACTGGGTGCTTTTCAACTACGAGCGCCTACCCAATCCGCGTATCCGCGAAGCGTTCGCCTGGGCATTCCCCTATGACGATGTCCGTAACGAGGTTTTCCAGGGCCTGATTGTCCCGTCCAGTGGAGCGATCACGCCCACGACAATTGGCTACCCCTCCGACGGATTCATCTACACGACCGACCTCGCAAAGGCCAAGGAGCTGCTCGATCAGGAAGGCTTCGACTATAGTGAAGAGATCGAATTCATCATCTCTACCGGCAGCGCGTTGACCCAGCCTCTTGCCGAGTTCTATCAGGGCAATCTGGCGGAAATAGGCGTCAATCTCAAGATCACACAGCTTGAGGAAGGCCAATTCTCAGATCTGATGTACGGCGAATCGCCAACCGTCGAGCGGCCGCACTTCGCCGACTGGGGCTGGTGGCCGGACTACAACGACGCCTGGAACGAGATCTATCCGAACTTCCACTCGGCATCAATCGCGCCGAACGGCTCGAACGCCCTCGGCTACGCGAATCCCCAGGTTGATGAACTGCTCGACAAGAGTTCGACACTCGGAGCCGGTCAGGAGTACGACGACACGATCTCGGAAATCAACCGCATCATGGTCGTGGAAGATCCGGCCGGTGCCTTCTACGGCTCAGTCCAGTGGTACACCATCCTCAACCCGGCGATCATGGGCTTCGTCTACAACCCGATCTACATCAACACATACAATGTGTATGACATGTACCGGGTAGAGATGTAAGACGGTCGTGGGGAGTAGGGAATAGGAAACAGGTTACAGGGAAGAGGGAAGCAGCCAGCGGTCTAGGTATCTGCGTCTTCCTGATGGATAGCCTGGAAGAGAGCGGCGCTCGAATCGAGCGCCGCTCTCTTCTCTTTGGTGGTTTGAGCTTCCCACACGGCAATCATCACAGCCTGCCCTTTGGCTCTGCCAACAACCTCAGTGCTGATATCGCGTCAAGACGCATCCGCGGGGCCACCGATGGCACTAGACTTGTTCGATACGGATAACAAAGAGAAGGGTAAGGACATGGCGGGCTACGAGACGATCTTCTCGATGGACACATCGAGCATCAAGTACGGGCCAGGGGCGACACGCGAGGTAGGCTTCGAAATGCGGCGGCTCGGAGCACGCAGGGTGCTCGTCGTCACCGATCCAAACATGGCCGAGAGCGCGCCGGTCACGACCACGCTGGAATCGCTTGCCAGCGAAGGCATCGACACCGAACTCTACGCTCAGAGCCGGGTTGAACCGACAGATGAGTCGTTCAGAGCCGCAATCGATGTCGCCACCGACGGCGAGTTCGACGGCTACGTCGGGGTCGGCGGCGGTTCGGCGATGGACACCGCCAAGGCCGCCAATCTCTACGCCACTTATCCCGCGGACTTCCTGACCTACGTCAATCCGCCGATTGGCCAGGGCACACCGGTCCCCGGCCCACTCAAACCGATGATCGCTATTCCAACGACAGCCGGCACCGGCAGCGAGACAACCGGAGTGACGATATTCGACTATCTCGAACTGCACGCCAAGACCGGCATCGCCCACCGCGCATTGCGCCCGGCGATGGGTATCGTCGATCCTGAGAACACGCGCAGCCTGCCACCAATGGTAGCTGCCTGTTCCGGCTTCGACGTTCTCTGTCACGCAATCGAATCGATCACTGCCATCCCTTACGACAGCCGTGAAGCGGCGGACAGCCCTGCTTTGCGTCCGGCCTATCAGGGCTCGAACCCGATCAGCGACATCTGGGCGGCCCAAGTCGCTGCGAATGATGTCGCAGAACATCCTGAGGGCTGTCGAGAATCCCGAGGATGACGACGCCCGTGGCCAGATGATGCTGGCGGCAACCTATGCCGGCATCGGCTTCGGTAACGCCGGCTGCCATCTCCCGCACGGCATGTCCTATCCGGTTTCCGGGATGGTGCGAGATTTTCAGCCGGAAGGTTATGAAGTCGACCATCCGATCATTCCCCACGGCATGTCAGTCATCCTCAATGCACCAGCGGTCTTTCGTTGGACGGCGCAGGTCAATCCGCAACGGCATCTCTGGGCGGCAGAACTTCTCGGTGCCGACATTTCCCAGGCATCGGAAGATGACGCAGGCGAAGTACTCGCTGGCGCGATCATCGACCTGATGCGCAAGGTGGGCATGCCAAACGGCCTCGGCGCGGTCGGTTTCGAGCCCGACGACATTCCAGCGCTGGTCGAAGGCACGATTCCTCAGCATCGCGTCACCAAACTTTCGCCGCGGCCGGCTGAGCGGGAAGATCTAGCCAGACTGTTCCAGGGCGCCATGCGCTACTGGTAGCGGCGAAGCGACTCTGACCTATATGCCCTAACGGCGACCATCGAACACCAGAACCACGGTATTGGAAGGCGAGTGTGATGAATCCCCGAGTCGAATTCAAGGTCGACGTTCGTGAGCCGTTTGCGAACGGTGCAGAATTTGGAGAGAGCGGGAGCTACGAACGGATCGCGGGGCAGGTCCATTTCGCGATCGATCCCGACGCGCCGGAGAACAGGTCGATTGTCGATCTGGAACGTGTTGAGCGAAATGCAGACGGCCTGGTCGAGTACTCAACCGACTTCTATATCCTGCGCCCGGTAGACCTGGCGAAGGGCAATGGGCGGCTGATCTACGATGTCAACAACCGCGGCAACATGCGCCTGTTGCAATTCATGAACGACGCCGTGCATAGCAACACTCCATCAGAGATCGAGCATGCCGGCAACGGATTCCTGCTGCGTCGGGGATACAGCATCGTCTGGTCCGGCTGGCAGGGCGATCTGTTGCCTGGCGATGGCCGCCTGACGATGCAGCTGCCAGTCCCGACCAACGACGGCGCACCGCTGACCGGGCTCACAAGAAGCGAATTCGTCGCCGACGAGCCGGGCATCACGAACATTCCACTGAGCGCTAACGATTTCACCCGTAGCTATCCAGCCGCATCGACTTCGACGGACGAAGCTACATTGACGATGCGCGCCTACGAGACCGACGACAGAATAGTGATTCCGGCTGATCAATGGAGTTTCGCTCGTATCGATGAGAGCGGCCAGGAAGTCGCATCCAACAAGCACCTGCTCTATCCCGATGGTTTCCGGTCTGGCTGGATCTACGAGCTGGTCTACACAGCCCAGGATCCCGAGGTGATGGGGCTGGGCTTCACAGGCGTTCGAGATCTGATCTCATTCCTGCTGCATGAAGCGACCGATGACACTGGCAGAGCAAATCCTCTGCGCGACAGCGAGAGTGGCATCGAGATGGCCTACGCCTGGGGACGCTCCCAGAGTGGACGGTTCCTACGGGAGTTCGTCTATCAGGGCTTCAACGAGGACGGACAAGGGCGTCAGGTATTTGCGGGTATCTCTCCACATGTCTCGGGCGGGGGCAGGGTCTGGATGAATTGCCGCTTCGCCCAACCGGGCCGTTTTCCACGCCAGCACAACGACCATCTCTACCCATCCGATCAATTCCCGTTTGCCTATGCCGAGACGACCGATCCTCATACCGGCAGAGACCGACGCGATCCTGAAGCGTCCGGCGACCGATCCATTTGTCATCCACACTCAGACGGCGTCCGAATACTGGGACCGCAGTGGGTCACTCGTCCACACGGATTGCGACGGGAACGACTTGCCCGATCATCCGCGCTCGCGAGTGTTTCTTTTCGCGAGTTCACAGCACAACGCAGATCCGTTACTCGGAAGCGCCGAGGATTACTGGCATCGGGCAGTTACAAGTGGGCTTCAGGCGGAAGCGACGACCCATCCTACGAACCCGCTCAATACCTCTCCGCTCCTACGGGCCCTGCTCGACGCCCTCGACGCCTGGGCCTCACACGGCCAGGAACCGCCGCCGAGCGTTGTGCCACGCAGAGCTGATGGGACGCTGGTGAGCGCCAGTGAAGCGGGGAACGGCTTCCCATCAATTCCGGGAGTCAGTCATCCGAGCGAGGCGTGCAGGCTGCACCTGCTCGATTTCGGTCCCGAATTTGAACGTGGCGTCATCACCCATGAACCGCCAAACCGCAACATCGACGCCGAGTACGCGGTCCTCGTCTCGAAAACAGATCCGGATGGAAACGAGATTGCGGGCATCCGGACGCCACACGTCACAGTTCCGCTGGCGACCTACACTGGCTGGAACTTCCGCTCACATGGCTCCTCGGATGCAGCGTTGAAAGGCACCGTCGGCAGTTACTTCCCGTTGCCAGCATCCGTCGATGAACGGCAGGCTACTGGAGACGGACGTGAGTCTGTGGAGGAGCGGTACGGTAGCGTCAACGCCTACGTCAGTGAAATCGAAGCGGCTGCGCGCGAACTTGTAGCGCAGAGACTCCTGCTGGAGGAAGATCTCGAACGCTACGTCGCGGCAGCCGCTACGTTGTCGCTGGGCTAATTGCTTGTCAGGAAGCTGGCTCCAGGAGGATGACCGGGATCTCGCGATCCGTCTTCGCCTCGTAGTCCGCGAAACCCGGCATTAGTTCCTTCTGGCGTTCCCAGATCTCGCTGCGTTCGTCACCCGACAGGACGCGAGCATTGACGTCGACAGTTTCGGTCCCTACTTCGATCTTGATGTCGGGATTTGCGACGATGTTGTGGTACCAGTCGGGATTGGTCGGAGCTCCGCCTTTAGAGGCAAAGATCGCATAATCGCCGTCAACTGGCAGGTAGACCAGCGGCGCAACACGTTCGGTTCCAGATTTTGCGCCGATGTGATGCAACAGCAACATTGGCGCGCCTTCGAACATGCCGCCAACCTTGCCATCGTTCTCACGGAACTCGGCGACAATCTGGGCGTTGAAATCATTCGGGGAGGTACTCGACAAGTTTTCGTCCTTTCGACTGTATCAGTTCTTGTGCCAAGCCTACACGCCAACAAAGAGTTTCCAGCGTAGCGACAGGACACGAGACGTTTTATCTCTGCGGCATCAGCCTCCAGAGACAATCTCCCACTAGCGGGAACACAGTCACGCTTCGCGGGGAAGAATTAGGCTTTTCCGGGGATCGGGATGGTTACAGGACCAGATTCCAGATGCCACCGTACAAATGCCAACCAGCTTCGCTGTCGGCACCCAGTAAGGTGTAACACCGTCTTACCTCGCTACATTCCCGGCAAGCGTGCCAAACCGAATCGTCGGTGCCACACTTCCGGTCTCCGCCATCAACAAGAACGCTTCGACGGTCCTCATGCTGCTGGCTTAACAACAGCGTATGCGACTCGCCGACGAACGAACGCAGTGAACGCCTAACTGCCCCGCGTTCTCGGATCCAGATAATCCCGCAACCCATCTCCGAGGAGATTGAAACCAACGACAGTCAACATCAGTGCTATACCGGGGAATGTGAAATACCACCACGCAACCCGGAAGTAGGTGCGCGAATTCGTGATCATCGTGCCCCACTCCGGCGTCGGCGGCTGCGCGCCAAGGCCAAGGAACGAGAGGCTCGATGTCGCCAAAACGGCAAAACCGATGTCGATCGTCCCCTGAATGATGATCGGGGCGACGGTGTTCGGCAGAATGTGGCGCAGCACGAGCCTAGGCGTTGAAACGCCAAGTGCACGTCCAGCTTCCACGTACTCCTGCTCCTTGATCTGGAGGATCTGACCGCGAATCAGACGGGCATACCAGGGCCAGTACACGGCAGTAAGGGCGATGACCGTATTGCGTAGGTTCGGTCCGAGTGCGGCAGCGATGGCCATCGCCAGAATAATTGCTGGAAACGCCAGGAAGACATCGGTAAGCCGCATCAGCAGCTCGTCGACTATCCCTCCGGCGTAGCCTGCAACCACGCCAATCATTGTTCCCACTGGAATAGCAATGACGAGAATCAGGAAAGCGATACCGAGCGAATACCGTGCGCCCGACATGACCCGGCTGAGGACGTCCCGGCCAATCTCATCGGTTCCGAACAGATGATCCGCGGAGGGGGCGAGTAGGCGATCCGACGCATTCGTCTTTAACGGATCATAGGGCGCCAGGACATTGCCACCTACGCAGAGAATCAGGAAGACGCTAATGATGAACAGCGAGACAACATTGAGCGGGCTTTCAGAGCTGAAGCGTTTGAGGAAGTAGCGGAACCCGGAGCGGTTGGCTCTAACCCGCGGTGAGCCGGCTTCGTGCAGTGTTTCGTGTGCGGTTACGGTATCTGTTGTGCTGCTCATGACACGCGAATCCTCGGATCAAGGAACATGTAAGACACATCTACTAGCAAATTGACAAGCACATAACCGGCTCCTACGACGAGGGTTACCGAAATGAGCGAATTGGGATCCTGGTTCTGGATCGATTGGAAGGCGTAGCGCCCGATCCCCGGCCAGGAGAAGATGATCTCCACCAGCAAGGTTCCCGCAAGCAGCAGGCCTAGCTGAAGCCCGATCACCGTCATCGCCGGCAGGGCTGCATTCTGGATCGCATGGCGGATGATGACGGTATTTTGTCGCAGGCCCTTTGCTCGCGCCGTACGAATGTAATCCTGGTTCAGCACCTCGAGCATACCGGAGCGGATCATCCGAGTAATCGGAGCTAGCGAAATGAACCCGAGCGTGAAGACTGGCAACGCAAGATGCTGAATTGACGTAACAAATGTGCTGAAATTCAGTGTTAGTAGAGAATCGATGGTGTAAAAGGTCGTGATAGTTCTCGGCGGATCGGTTCCGATTGGCAAACGCTGGCCGTCCGGGAACCAGCCTAGCCGGGCAAAAAAGACGAATTGCACGACAATTGCCAGCCAGAAGGACGGGACCGCCAGGCCGAGCACTGAGACAACACGTCCGAATGCGTCAATGGCCGAATCCTTCTTGATTGCGGAGAGCACCCCCAGAGGGATGCCGAAGATCAGCGCAAAACCGAGAGAGAGCACAGCAAGCTCTAGTGTTGCCGGCAGATATCGTTTCAGATCGTCTGATACCGCGCGCCGAGAAACGAGCGAGGTTCCAAAATCGAGCCTGACAATCCCACGCATGTACGTCACGTACTGGTTCATGACCGGCTGATCAAGGCCGTAATCTTCGCGTACTTTCTGAACAGCGGCCGGGCTTGCCCGGGGACCGGCGATGTTGCGCGCCGGATCGCTGGGGACGAGCCGCATCAGCGTGAAAGTGATCGCCGATAGCGCAATCAGAACGAAAACGAGAAAGAACATTCTGCGAATGATCAGTCCAACGACCATGAGAATTACTCACTCCCTGCGCGTGGGGACCAACTCGCCCGACGCGCTTCCCCCAAAATATCATTGCGTTTCACCTGCAACGGGTCATTCGGTGCATTATAGATGACATTGAAGCTAACTGGTTAACCAGGCAAGCTCCTCGAATGTCTTACTGCAGGAATGCCCGGAAGCCTTGACAAGCGGTCGCCAACAGGCTTCCCTGCATGTATGAGATGGCAGCTGGGACTTGGCCGCGAAAATGGACTCGCTTTCTGGGGCTTGCTCTTCATCGAGGGATCCTTCGGCGCTTTTTTTCCTATTTGGCCACTTTACATGGAGGAACTCGGCGCGCCAATTGCGATCGTCGGTGTGCTGCTGGCGCTCGGCGGCATTTTCAGGCTCTTCGTTCTGCTACCGACCGCTCGCATCGCGACGAAGATCGGCAGTCACCGGCTCCTCCTCACATCAAGATTGATCTCAGCAGTAGGTATTGGGGGCGCAGCTTTCGCGCCAAGCTGGCCCTGGTTGATTCCGGTCATGATGGGCTCGGCCGTCGGATCGATGGCGTTTCCTCTGCTGATGGCGCACGTGAGCGCCAACGCCGACGAAGGTGGCAGGGTCCGGGCATTTTCGATCATCGTCACGATCGGGCCATCGATCGCCCTGCTCATCGCGCCGCTCATGTCGAGCGCCCTGATCGAGCTATTCGGTTTGCGCGCTCCATTTCTGCTGTCCGCCGCTTTCACCCTCATTTCGGTTGTGATCGTCTCGCGATTCGCGGTGAACGCCGAAGAGCAGCCAGACGATGAGCTGAGCGAGGGAAAACCTGCTCGCGGCTATCGCGCCGTTATCCAGAACGTTCCGGTCCGTAATCTTCTGCTCCTCAAGCTCGTCACAATCTTCGCACTCAGTCTTGGCACTCAGCTGGTCCCGAACTATCTGCGCGATGTCGGTCACTATACCGATGCGCGCATCTCCCTATTTTCAGCATTTTCGGCGATTGGGACGATCGGGTTCGGTACGCTCGCCGTTCGCAACAGACGCTTCAGGGATGCGCCGCTGCTCGGCGCGGCACTGGCCGTCTTACTTGTGAGTGCCGGTTATATTCTGTTTCTGTCGCCGGACGTGATCGCCTTGGTCGTCCTGGCCTTCCTCTTTCGAGGCGGTATGTTCGCGTCGATCTCGCTCTTCTCGGCGGTGCTTGGGGAGATCTCGCCGGCAAGAGATCGCGAGCACGTCTTCACCGTCAGCGAGCTGGTAATCGTTACCGGCTTTTCATCCGCGCCGCTCATCGCAGGTCTACTCTATGGCGTTGAGCCTTCGTTGCCATTGATCGTCTCGGCGATCGCTGGAGTACCGGTAATCGCTTTGCTTTTGCGCATGAGCTACGCTCGGCGACACGACGATGGCGGACCGTCTAACCCTTCAAAGATCGTTTTGGCCACGGATCTGGAAGGTCTTGGCTTCGAAGCCGAGCTGCCGTCAACGGGAGAGCCGGGCACCTGACTGGAATCGATTCTGTCTGCGTTTTCGATGATCAATTACCCGACGCAAGGATGTCTCCAGCGCCAGGTGCAGATCGACGCCGGCCACAAACCGGCGCTACCTAAATCCGATTGCGAAACGAGTCTCTTTCGAATGACAGCCCGGCATCATTCGCCAGACCCCGCTATCATCGTGAAAGAGATTTGTCGCACTGGCTTGCGCGTCTTTCTAGGTGAAACTGAAAGAAGAAACGAATGAAACTCATTGATTTGTCCCGTGAGATCTCCCACCGGGAACCGTCCAATCCAGGTGCGATACCTCCTCAAGTCTGGGAATGGCGCTCTCACGAAGAAACGAGCGGGCTTCACAACAGCCCACACTCGTCGGCGAATCGGTTGCTCATCCTGCCCGATCACGCCTCGACCCACGTCGATGCGCCGCTCCATTTCGACTCTGCCGAGGATGCACCCGACATAGCGTCTATGCCGCTCGATCGCTTCTACGGCCCGGCGATCTGTATCAACGTGTCTCAGACGAAAACACCGGGTTGGATCGATACGGACGACATCGAAGCCGGGCTGGCGAGCGTCAATGAATCGTTCGATGGGGTCGAGATCGCGCTGCTCTACACCGGGCACTACACCAGAACCTACCCCACTCCAGCGTTCTTCAATGACTATCCGGGACTAACTACCGAAGCTGCGCGCTGGTTGGCTGAACAGGGAATCCGAAATTTCGGCGTTGAAGGCCCAAATCCCGGGCATCCCTCCGACCGCGATTTCTGGGTACACGTCGTCTGTCAGGAGACGGGTATGATCCATATGGAAGGACTTGCGATACCAGAAGAGTTAGCAGGCATGCGATTCATCTTCTGTGGATTCCCGCTCAAGATTCGAAATGGCTCAGGATCGCCTATTCGGGCGGTTGCGATTGTTGAAGAAAGGTAGCGAATGGACGACGAACAGATGAAGCCGGGTCGCATCGACTGGGTCTGGGTTCGGGCGCTTGCCGGCCCGGTGTGTGGCTTTCTCTTTGTACTCATCACCTTCTACGCCATCGGTGCCGGTAGCGCCTTTTCCGGGCAAATCGACACCGGCCCGAACGAGTCGGGCCGCCTGACTGCAACGGTGCTGTCCCGCAACGCGGAAGATCTTGAGAATTCGGCCCGCTTCGGATTGATCGGGCTGATCTTCTTCTTCCCGTTTCTCGGTTATCTCTATAGCTGGTTACGACGCGACGACGGTGCGGATGGCTGGATGGCACCGACGGCCTTCGCCGCAGGCATCGTGACCGCCGCTCTCCTCGCCGTCAATATCAAGCTCGAAATCGCCGTCTCGTTGGTCAACGACTATGGAGAGGACTACGCAGCGGCTCGGGTGCTGGGAGTATTGGCATGGAGCGCGCACACCGCCACAGGCGCATCAATTGCCGTCCTGCTCGTTGCGACCGGGCTCGCGACACTCGGCAGCTCGCGTGATGTCAGCCTGCCTCGTTGGATAGCCTGGCTCAGCCTGCCGCTGGCTGTGATCACCTATGCCGTAGCCCCCTGGACACGGCTATTGTTGCTGATAATCTGGGTGTTTCTTGTCAGTGCCGGATTCGCCTGGCGCGTCTTTGACACGCCGACGGTAGCGTCGGTCGGTGATCGTTCGAGACCATTGATCTATGGGCGCAGGATGTAGCCGTGATATTGCCAGCTTACACCGCATTCTGAAATCGCTGAGGGTTGATCGGTGACTCTTTCTCCCGGTCTTCGTAGGGGTGAACCTTGTGTTCACCCGTGAACGTACGCGTACTCGTGGCCGGGCGAAGACAAGCTTCGCCCCTACGATATTTCCAGATCTTTCCTTCTTTGGCGTTCAGAATTTTCGGGAATCTGTCCAGATTCTGCTTCAATGTAACCGCCCCGGCGAGAACTCGCCGGGGCGGTTTGATCCTTCAGATCGGTACGATCTCTTAACTCAGGCTAAACGAAACGACCTGCCCCAGTCCCGGCATGACGCCGAAGTTGGATACGTAGAAGGTATCGTCCGGACCGATCGCCATACCGGTTGCAAACGTCAGGCCGGTACTGGCAACTTCCACCTGTCCGCCGTCTTCCATCACCTGGACAACAGCCGAGGTGACATCTTCACTCAACAAGCTGTGCTTGGCCAACTCCAGAACGAATAGATTCCCTGCGCTGTCAAAGGCAAGGTCAACGATGTTGGTGAAGCCTTCAGCGTAAACCGTCGCCTGACCATCCGCGGTCACACGCCAGACGCGGGCTGCGCCTTGAATGAAGGGGAAGCCGGTCAATTCGCCAACATAGAATGCGCCATCTGGCCCCCTCACGACGCCGGTCGGGACCGCCTGCATCGGGACTTGGGTTCCCTCTGGCAATCCCGCTTCAGGCGGCGCGACGACAAGTCGCGAAGCGAAGACCGCCAATTGGCTGACGCTGCCGAGTTCATCAACATGTAACAAGGCATTCATTCCCGCGTCGGAGACAACCCAGCCGCCTTCGCCGTCGGAAGTCAGTGAATAGGGATTGCTATCGAGTAAACCTCCATCCGGATTGTGTAATGCCTCATATGTGGAGATATCGACGGCAAGCAGCGAACTCGCCCCGGCACTAGCCGAGACTATCCAACCAAGATCACCACCTTCAACCGGAAAGTGATCGCGATCCGCCGGATCAGCGCCGAGACCCACCGTCGTATAGATGAGACCGTCGTCGCCAATCGCGACATCCTGCGCCCCAACGATGTCACCGCGAATGTCGCGCAACGATGAAATGCCGGTAACGGCGGAGAATTGCCCGGCGTCCGAAATCAACTCAACCGTGCCGGTCGTGCCAAAGCAGATCTCGATCGGATCATCGCCTTCAGTGCCGGGCGCATCCTGACAGACCTCTCCGGCCGTGCCGCCTTGTGTTACATACAGGTCACCGTTGTCGTCGACGTATAAGCCGCGCGGATTTTCAAGATCATTGACGACCACTGTCAATTCCGGGCTATCCGGGATGGGAGTGGCGACGCCATCGATTGCGACGATCTGCCCCATACCCGGCATCACTCCGAAGTTCGAGACGTAGATCGTCCCGTCGTGACCGATCGCCATGCCGGTTGCGAATACAAGTCCACCGCTCGGCACATCCGCTTGGGTACCATCCGGGGCAACCATCACGATCTGTGCGGCAGCCGAGGCCGGGTCGGACGGATCGGCATTCAACAATCCACCGGCAACCCCTTCGAGCACGTAGAGGTTACCTGCGCCATCGAAAGCGATGTCAAGGACGTTTGTAAAACCTTCAGCGTAAACCGTCGCCTGCCCGTCTGCAGTGACACGCCAGACGCGCGCCGAGCCAACGTCGAAGGGGAAACCTGTCAATTCCCCTACATAAAACGCGCCATCGGGGCCGCGCACGACGCCGGTCGGCACCGCCTGCATCGGAACCACGGCGCTGTCGGGGAGGCCGAGGAAGGGTGGCGCGGGCACGAACTGAGGCGGGAAGACCGCGAGCGTGCTGACCGTGCCCTCTGCATCAACGTGCAAGAGATCATTGCCACCAGCATCCGCTACAACCCAGCCGAGTGCACCATCCATCGTCAATGAATACGGATTGCTGTCGACGCCGCCCATCTCAGGATCTTCGCCGCCAGGATTCTCCAGCCCCTCATAGGCGGAGATGTCAACGATCTTTTCCCAACCACCGTTTCCGCTTGAGACGAAGACCCAGCCAAGATCGTTGCCAAATTCACCGAAGGTCTGGAAGCGGTCGGCTGGATCGCCGCCATAGCCAATGATCCCGTAGATCGAGCCATCCGCATCGACAACAATGTCTTGAACAGTGCCACCCTCGCCGCCGGCATTGACCTCGGGTAGGCCACTGACGACGGTCGTCGCGACACCGGCAGGATCAATAGCGATGACACGACTCGTGTAGCCGTAGCAAGTATCGACTGAATCGCCACCATCTGGCGGAGGCGACATGAAACAATTTTCCGTCGGAATGCCGCTGTCAATGGCATAGATCGTGCCATCGGCTGCCGCGAAAATGCCGCGCGGGTTGTTCAGGCCCGTGACGATTGCTTCCCCGGCCGGAGGCTCAGGTTCTCCGCCACCGCCCCGAAGCGCCAATAATTCGTTGCCAAGCAGACCGAGCAGGACCTGTGAGCCAGCCGGGTTGTCCGGGTGATATTCAAAACGGGCACGCTCGAACCATTGGGTCAGTACAGTGTCGTTGCTCGAATTTGTCTCCAGCGCCGGTTCACTGAGCGGGTAGCCGAAGAGCGCCAGTGACTCAGCGAAGGAAACGCCTTCGTCGCCGAGATCCAGGCCATGACTCGACCAGTAGTCCCAGAATTCGGCGCCAATCGCGTGGCCGGTCTCCGCAAAGTAGTGATCGGCAGCCGGATCACCGGCCGGGAAGGTGAACCAGTCACGTCCCATTTCGAGCAAAACGTCATTGCCAAGCCGGCCGAGCAATATCTCATAGGGGCTGCCAGCGAGCGCAGGATGATACTCCATGCGTTCGCGCTCGAAGTACTGTGTCAGATAGCTATCCTGGCGGTCGGTGATGAATTCATCGGCCGCTTCAGTGATCGGATAGCCGAAGACCGGCAGGCCGCCATTGTTCCCCCAGTACTGTTCGAATGGCGCGCACAGATTGTGACTTGTCTCTGCGTAGTAGCTACATTCCGGATCAGGCTCCGCCGGTTGCGCCAGCGCCTCCGCGCCGGACAGCACCAGCAGCGTGAGTGCGGCGCCAAAGCGTAGTAGTAGTCTCACGTCTTCCCTCTCTTCCTGGTCATTTCTCCACCCGTTCGAGGCGATGTTGCAAGCGGATCGCCCCATCGATCTTCTTGCGCTACCCTGTGCGATTATCCTTTCACATCAATGTATCCGTCTACAATCACGAAATTGAACATGCGCGCCTATCGGCACACGTATGATGATAAGTTAGTCTGCCCTTCACGTCTTCCTCGCAGACGCATGGATTGTGCACAAATCGCCTCAAGCGAGTTACAGATGGCGATACCCCTAAAGGTCGCGTGCAACGCGACATCTTGTGCCAGACATCGACCAACGAAAGCCAAGCAACAGAGAACCCCCGGCCAGGCTGGCCGGGGGTTCGTTAGAAACGGGAACTGGTCTAGACGTTACCCAAGACTAATCGCAACAACCTGTCCCATCCCCGGCATAACGCCGAAGTTCGAGACGTAGAGGGTGTCATCCGGACCGATCGCCATGCCGGTCGCGAAGTACAGCCCGGTGCTGTCGATCTCCGTCTGGGTGCCATCTGGGGCCACCTTGACAATCTGTGCCGCTGCCGACGACATATCGTCCTCGCTGGCATTCAGCAGTCCACCGGCGACCATCTCAAGCACATAGAGGTTGCCTTCGCTATCGAACGCCACATCAATGATGTTCGTGAAGCCCTAGGCGTAGACCTCATGCACCTTCGTCCGTGACACGCCAGACGCTGGCCGCACCAGGCTCGAAGGGGAATCCGGTCAGTTGACCCACATAGATGGCGCCATCCGGTCCTTCAACTGCACCGGTCGGAACCGCCTGCATCGGAATCTGAGAGCCTTCAGGCAGCCCGAGGAACGGCGGCGCATCAACCATCTGCGGATCGAAGACGCCGAGCGTTGTGATCGTGCCCTCGCTATCGATGTGCAGCAGATCATTGCCGCCCGCGTCAGATGCTGCCCAATCTCCGTCTGACAGCTTCACCAGCGAGTAAGGATTGCTGTCAATGCCACCCGCCTCCTCATTGCCGTCCGGATTGGCAACACCTTCATACGCAGACACGTCCACGACGCGCGAGGTTTCGCCACCGGCCTGACCGGAGATGATCCAGCCAAGATCGCCGGCTTTCTCGCCCATGCCTTCGCGTTCGGCCGGGTCACAACCACAGCCGATGATGACGTACAGTTCGCCGTCAATCGAGACGACGTCCTGCGGACCAACCGATTCGCCGCCACCGATGTCGAGCGACGTCAGATTATCGAGCGCAACCGACTGGTTGCCCTCTGCGTCGATCATCGTCACCTGGCCGCTGGTACCGAAACAGATTTGTGAATCCTCACCCGTCTCCGGGTCGGGAACAGTGACGCAGTCTTCGCCACCGACACCGGCTTCCGCGACGTAGACGTTGCCGTCTGCATCGACGTCGATGCCGCGCGGTGAGTTCAAGCCTTCTGCAATGACCTGCACCGATCTGGTTCGGGCAGATCGGGGACAGGATCAGCGACACCCTCGATCGCAACGATCTGTCCCATACCCGGCATGACACCGTAGTTGGAGACATAGATCGTGCCGTCTGAGCCAATCGCCATACCGGTTGCGAAGACGAGTCCGGTGCTGTCGATCTCTGTCTGGGTGCCATCAGGGGCCACCTTGACAATCTGCGCTGCTGCCGTCGAGGGATCTGCCTCGTCTACGTTCCGCAGGCCGCCAGCGACCATTTCGAGCACATAGAGATTGCCGGAACCGTCGAAGGCGAGGTCGATGACGTTCGTGAAGCCGTCAGCATAGACCTCCTGGCCCTCATCTGTCACGCGCCAGACACGTGCCATGCCCGGAACGAACGGGAAGCCCGTGAGTTCGCCGACATAGATCGCGCCGTCGGGACCCTGGACCGCACCGGTTGGTACAGCCTGCATCGGGATCTGGGCGCCTTCCGGCAGTCCCAGGAATGGCGGTGCATCAACCATGCGCTGTTCAAAAACGGCCATCGTGGAGAGATTTCCGTCGTTGTCGCCGCGCAGAAGCGCGTTTGCTCCAGCATCCGAAATGACGCCACCATCACCGAGGTCAACAACCGAGAAGGGGTTGCTATCGATGCCACCCGGCTCCAAATCGCCGCATCAGGGTTGGCAAGCTCTTCGTAGGCCGAAGCGTCGATGAATCGGTCGGTGGTACCTCCGGAGGAACCGAACAGGAGCCAGCCGAGATCACCGACTTTCTCACCGAGGCCCTCACGGTCGGCCGGGTTACAACCACAACCCATGATGACGAGGAGATTGCCATCGCCCAAGGACAACACGTCCTGCGGGCCTACAGCTTCGCCGCCGCCAATGTCGACCGAGGTCAGATTATCGAGCGCGACGGACTGGTTACCTTCGGCGATCGATCATCGTCACCTGGCCGCTGGTGCCGTAGCAGACTTCGCCTTCGCCGTCCGGGGTCTCACCGGTGATGCAGTCGTCGCCGCCGACGCCGGCTTCCGCCACGTAGACGGTGCCATCGTTTGTGACATCGATACCACGCGGTGAGTTCAGGCCATCGGCAATGACCGTGCCGACGGAAGCCGGTGGCTCGCCACCGCCATTGCGGTACTCAAGGATCTCGTTGCCGAGCAGGCCGAGAAGCACCTGGTACTCTGGCGTGTTGTTCGGGTGGTACTCGAAGCGCGCGCGCTCGAACCACTGGGTCAGGACGGTATCGCCACTGGAGTTCGTCTCCATCTCCGGCTCGCTGATCGGGAAGCCGAAAAGCGCCAGTGATTCGGCGAACGAATTTCCTTCGTCACCGAGATCAAGTCCGTGGCTGGACCAGTAATCCCAGAACTCGGAGCCAATCGCGTGGCCCGTTTCGGCGAAGTAGTGATCTGCGGAAGGATCAGCTGTCGGGAACGACATCCAATCGCGACCCATCTCGATCAGCACTTCATTACCAAGCCGGCCGAGAAGTATTTCGTACGCGCTTCCGGCATTCTCCGGGTGGTACTCCATGCGCTCGCGCTCGAAGTACTGCGTCTCGAATTCCATACCGAGATCGATATTCATCTCGTTCTCGGCTTCGGTTTTGGGGTAGCCAAAGACGGGCAGGCCGCCGTTGTCCATCCAGTATTGCTCGAACGGGGCACACAGATTGTGGCCCGTCTCTTCGTAATAGCTGCAATTCGGATCAGGTTCGGCTGATCCCGCCATTACCTGAGCTCCGGAGAGCACTAGCAGCATTGATGCCGCCAAAAGACTAAACAGTCGCCTCACGTTTTCCCACTCACTTCCCTTTGACACTGTCGGGTGTCAACCACAAAAAATCGTCTGAGTACCATCTAGAACGTGCAGGATGCGCCCCTGCATCTATCCCCCTTTCAAAGTGCGGTTCGCACGCTGGAATGCTGCCCAACCGGGTGAACACAATTCAGCCTGAGTTCATAAGCGCTTGCGGGCCATTCAGATACGCTATTGGCCCGACCTCTCATTATCTCAGGTTTTGCCCATCATCGCACTCCAACGTTACGAACGCGATACGAACGGCAGCAGTCGGAGCGAAGGTAGCAACTAGCTCTCGGAGCCATGTGCAACAAACTCTTAATTGCCAGTATCGCATAAAAAGAACGGGCGCTCCATATGGAGCGCCCGTTCGTAACGTTGACTCTTAGGATTTAGTCACCCATTGCACCGACAGGCTCCGCCATCTCCCGGGAACCTTCAACATTGAGCTTGGGAAGCCATTCGAGCCAGTTCGGGAAGTACCAGTTACGGTTGCCGAGTAGCGCCATCGTCGATGGCACGAGCACCGAGCGGACGATCGTGGCATCAATCACGACAGCTGCTGCCAGACCAAAGCCGACCTGCTGGAAGCTCGTCAGGTGGCCCAGTGCGAAGCCTCCAAAGACGCCGACCATGATCACTGCGGCGCCACTGATGATGCCGCCAGTTGAACGCAAACCATCTGCGACCGCGGCGGTGTTGTCGCCAGTCTCATCGAAGCGCTCTTTGATCCGGCTGAGCAGGAAGATGTGGTAGTCCATCGACAGGCCGAAGAGCACCGCGAAGAGGAAGAGTGGAATCCAGTTGTCGATGCGGTCGACAGTTGTGAATCCGAACAAACCTGCGCCGACGCCGTGCTGGAAGACGAGCGTCACAAGACCGTAGGCAGCGAAGACGGACAACAGGTTCATCACGATCGCCTTGGCTGGCACCACAATCGAACGGAATGCCAGCATGAGAAGCACGAAGCTGATCGACAGCACGAGCACGAGCACCCACGGCAGATAATCCGTCATCAAGCCGGTGTAATCGATCGTTTCAGCGGTGCTTCCAGTCACCAGCGCCGTGTCGCCACTGAAGTGGGAAGGAATGTAGTCGTTGCGCAGCCGATTTACCGCGCTCGTCGCCACATTCGACTGAGCGTCAGCCAGAATCGGAGCATCTATGACCAGCAGATCGTTCGAAGGCGCAACCTCTATGGAAGGCGTACCGAATGCGGTATCGCCTGCGAGATCGTCCAGCAGCGCATTGACAGATGCCTGGATGGCTGCATCGTTGACATCTGGCGCATCGATGACAATCGTCGCCGGTTCGAGGTCGCCGCCTGGGAACTCGTCCTTCAAGGTTAGATATGCCTGAACGCTTGGTTCAGTGGCGGGCAGCGCCGTAACACCGGTGGACCCGAGGTCGATTGTGAGGGCGATCAATCCCAGCGAAAGGAGCAGGCCGGCAGAGAGCACTGCACTAACAACGGGCCGGCGCATCACCAGACGAGCGATGGTGGCCCAGACGCCTTGATCCTTTGCGTGCTTGCGCCGCCCGTAGCCGATGACGGGCGGGCGGACGCTGTTGATCCGGTCGCCGAGCAGGCTGAGCACAGCCGGGAGCAGCGTCATCGTCATCACGACCGAGGCGATAACGACCAGGATGGCTCCCATACCGAGACTGAAGAAGATGTTGTCGGGAATTATCAGGAGACCGGCCAGCGCGGTCACGACCGTAAGGCCAGAAAAGAGAATCGCCTTACTCGATGTGTCGCCGGTGCGTACGATAGCGTCGAGCTTGTTATGTCCTGCTTCCCGCTCTTCGCGGAAACGAGACACGATGAAGAGCACGTAGTCGATACCGACCGCGAGACCGATCATGAAGATCATATTGACGATGAAAAACGATAGATCAGTGAACTGGCCAACGACCGCTGTCATACCGAGCGTTGTCAGGATTGAAACGATCGCCAGAACAAGCGGCAACCCGGCGGCCACTAGCGCACCGAAGACAACGACCAACACGATGATTGCCACGCCGATGCCGATGAGCTCGCCGCGCTGCAGGGTATCTTCAGCTGCCGTGTTGAAAGCATGGTTAATGCTGGCGTCACCAGCCGTTTTGACGTCGAAGCCCGGTGTCGCCGTCGACGCTTCGTCGATCAGCGCGAGAAAGTCGACCGAGTCTTCCGCGGCTTTCTCCGGTTCTCCTGCCAGTTCGACCAGGATCATCGTGCCCTGATTGTCCCTGGCAACCATTGAGGTCGCACCCGTCTGGTAGTAGGTTGTGACCGTGGCAACCTCATCCAGCCCGTCGATCTCGGTTGCCAGATTCGTCACGTAGTTTTGAAACTGTGAATCGTCAACACTGAATTGATCTGATGTGACGATGACAAACTCTTGGGCAGGCGCTTCAACGCCGCCGTAGATCCGAGCGTCGATCAGATCGGTAGCTGCGAGCGATTCGAGATCCGCGGTCGTCTTGGATTCCTGGATCAACGCGCCGCCAAGCCAACCGGCCGCGACGACAATTGCCAGAATGAAAACAGCCAGCCACGCCCCGAGCGTAATCCATGGGTGGCGTGCGCTGCGTAGGGCAAGCGCCCCCGTCATACCTTGCGGCTCCATCAGTGAACCTCCTTGGTGCCTCATTGAACATCCCCGAGCCCCATTGCTCGTGTAGGTGTATCTTCGCACTCAACCACCCCGCGGCGCATCATCCAAAGGTTGATTTTTCGGTTGATAAGTATGTATCCAGGCTCAACCGACAGTGGCATGCCTTGCGCTGAAAGCGGTGACGGTCCTTGATATGCGCTGATTCCCGAAGCTGCCACAGTTGCGGCGAAACCAGCATCTCCATACACTTGGGCACGGTTTCGCCCGGTTCCGTCCTCGATTGGTTTAGCGAGTGCTGCATCGAACATCATCAGGGAGCAATCGTGCGACGAATAACTGAACGTATGAACAGGCGCGACTGGTTGTTCTACGCGCTGATGCTGTCGGCGATCATCCCGACGACGTTCCATATCATGAACAATCGCGCGATCAACGGTGTCCTGATCATTATCTTCGGGATTGGTGTTGGCAGTGTGACGCGCTTTCTGATGATCATGGATCCCAAACGAGACCCCGACCGCGACGAGCCGCCCTATCAATGAGCGCTCACCCCGACTTCGTTGATTTGGAGCACGCCTCAACGTGAAAGATGGCATTGGAGCGCGGTTGGATGTTCTTTACATCGTCGTGAGCGGAGCAGGCACGGCACACCGGATGCCGGCTATCGCTGGACGCCTCAGCGCCCACTTCCAGCAAGTGATCGTAGTCCCAACCGAGAATGCCAGCCGTGTCATCAGCCAGCGAGAATTCGCCGCTGTAGATGGCGCTCAAATTGTCGATAGCTACTTTGACGAGCTGATTCAGCCGTACCCGCCCGAAGGCATCGTCCTCTGCGCACCCTGCACATTCAATTCGCTGAACAAGCTGGCGACTGGGATTGCCGACAATCTGGCGCTCTCGATAACCGCCGAGGCGATCGGGAGAGGCACACCTGTCGTGGTCGCACTCTCGGTAAACCCACCGCTCCATGCCCACCCGCGAACTGCCGCTTCCATTGAAGTGCTCAAGTCGTGGGGAGTTGATGTGATCGACGCAGCAAAATCGGAGCGTTGGATGACACTCGCCGATGACGACGCGATTGTGAGCGCCGTCTTGACAGCACGAAACCGTTTTGCGACGAATTGATCTCGAGCGGACTGAGAAAAAGTCGCTGGCTCAGTTGGGTCATTTCGAGCAGGGCGGGAGATTCCAGACAAACACGTACGCGGCGCTCGACTGAGATCTCAGTTCCTTCGAGATGACATCGCCTTCAACTTTTCGGATATTCAATGCAAGTCTTTATTGAGCGGTGTACCCACCATCGATCATTAGTTCAGCGCCAACCACGAAAGCTGAGCGGTCTGACGCAAGATAAACCGCCGCATCGGCGATTTCTTCAGCTTCCGCAATCCGGCCCACCGGGTAGCGCATTTTGAAGCGCTCGCTGGCTGCTGCTGCCTCTTCAGGCGTTCGATCAACGCCCTGGGCGCGCACCAGTGGCGTATCAGTCGTACCCGGGCAGAGTGCGTTAACGCGCACCCCCTGGTGAACATGCTCGACTGCCATGGCACGCGTCAGCTGCGACACCGCTCCTTTTGATGCACAGTAGGCCGGCACACCGGCGGAGCCAACCGAACCAAGATTCGATGATATGTTGATGACGCTCCCTCCGCGGCCGTCGCCGCTGTCGAGCATCATCGGCAGAATAAACTTTGAGGAGAGGAAGACGCCACGGACATTTGTGTTCATCAGGTTGTCCCAGGCATCGATGCTCATATCGATAACGTTGCCAAAGTCGATTATTCCAGCGTTGTTTACGAGGATATCGACATGACCGGTTTTCGCTGCAACTTCCGCAGCCATCTGTTCGACACTCGCTGCATCGCGGACATCGCCCGAGATAAAGCTCGCAGACCCACCGTTACCCTCGATCTCGGCGACCAGCTCAGCGCCACGTTCCGCGTTGCGCCCGACCAGCGCGACTGTTGCACCTTCAGCGGCGAAGCGCCGGCCAATTGCCGCACCAATTCCCGACGTTCCGCCGGTAATCACCGCAAACTTACCCTCTAGCTCCATTATTGCTCCCATATTCCTCAGTTAGTATCGCGCGCAGATGCGCCCGGATTAGTTGGCAGATTGGCCAAGTGCAGCCCGTAGCTGGTCCAAATACTCGGTGTCTCGCTCAACGACACGCTCAACGTATCGGCGAATACTCACCTGGCCCATCGCCGGATGGCGGCCCGTTCGTTCCCAGTCCGGGATCGGCAGGTCGATGAGTATTTGTACCGTCTGGCTGCGCATTTCGACAAATTCATGCAACATCACCAGCGGATCTTGATTGACGTAGTCACGCTCGATCGGCCAAAGCGAATCTTCTACCCACTCGATACGCGGGTTATCCTCTTCCACCATCAGTATCAATCGTCCGAGAAACAGGTCCTCGAAATCTCGCAGATAGGAAAGCACCTCCACCGCGCCAAGCGAACCTCCAGGCCCAGCCCTACGAAGTTCCTCGTCATCTCGATCGGAGACAAGTTCATTGAGTACGACAGGTGTTTGCTCGAGAGAATCAATGAGATCCTCTCGATCTTGAACGTCGATAGTCGTCATGAACCGTAGCGCTTTCGGCCGCCGGTGACAGCCAGAGGAGCTACGGCGCTCCTGGCATCTCGATCCAGTGCCTCGCGAACGACGGCCTTTGCCAACTCATCAGTCGCATCTATCAATGGTAGATTGATATCGTCAGCCGACAATACCACTGGAATTTCTGTACAAGCGGCGAGAACCGCATGCGCCCCCCGGCTTTCGAGGTAGTCCGCCGCTTCGACCAGACGAGAGCGAACGGATTCGTGATAGTTGTTCGCCTTTACTGCTCGTATAGCCGGCATCACGCAATGTTCGAGCAGTTCGTCATCCGGGACAATCACTTCGATCCCACGCCGCTTCAGCGCATTCTGATAGATGCCTGAACGAATCGTACCGGTCGTGGCCAGTAACCCAACTCTCCGCACACCGGGATAGCCCTCTGCTATGGCGTCGGCGGCGGTATCCAGCATGCTCAGCACCGGTGTATCAATTTGCGGCTCAACCTGGTCGAGAAATGCGTGCGCGGTGTTGCAGGGGATGACGATGAAGCTCACTCCGAGCAGCCCTAGCTGGCGCGCACCGCGTACCAACCATGGCACCGGGTCCGGCCCATCGTGAAGCAAAGCATCTGTGCGGTCGGGCACCCGCGGATCAGAATAGATGATCACCGGGATGTGATCCTGATCAACATCGGCAGGTGTCGCTGCGATGATCTTCAGATAGAGATCGCCCGTGGCGGCTGGCCCCATGCCACCGAGAATCCCGACCACCGAACGATTATTCGGGATGACTTCGTCAGTCGCCTGTGCGCCGGACGCGACTGGATTCACCTCTCCTTCACTCGGCAGAGAGAAGAGTCCCGACACACGTCGGCGAACAACATTCAGAAGTGACACCTTGTTCTGGCATGGTGGGTTGGGTTCGAGCACATCGATTTCGACGTCGATCACGGCTTTTTTAGCGACGTTAATACGGTAGCCCTTCAGATCTGGCTCTGCCCCTGCCAGCGAGACGATCAACATCAGGGCATCGGGCCAATTGGCTTCGTCCAGATCGGTGTCCGATGGCATGGCCGGCGAGGACGGATGCGAGTGATATATCGCTCCCATATGCCATTTGTGTCGATCCATCTCTTCGATCGCTCTGACGACTTCGGCGTCGGCCATGCGAAAGCGGGTAGGGCTATCGAGCACGTTGGTTCCGCGGAAGACCTTGACCGGATGTTCGTTGGAGAAAGCCACCAAACCGCACGATTCGTTCGGCAGATCCGCCAGAGCATTGGCAATGATCTCATCGCGAATTTCGGCAGGGAGTGACAAGCGCTCAGGATTCGTCATTTCGACGCTATGAGCGCTGGTGTCGTTACCGACCTCGGTACGGTTGTCAATGATATCGGGGCGATTCAATCGCTGACGTCCCGTCGCTTCCTGACACTGTACGTATTATAGCCGCAGAATTGCAATTGTCCGCGCTATACTGCGCATTTGGCGACAAATGGGAGTTGAGACATGATCGACATGAACTCAGGAGCAAGGCTCGCCGAGCGCATGAGCAAGCTCGGTACCGAGAGCGCTTTCGATGTGCTCGTTCGTGCCAGAGCGCTGGAAGCACAGGGACGCGACGTCGTCCATCTCGAAATTGGTGAACCGGACTTCGACACTCCCGCGCATATCGTCGAAGCGGGCATTCAAGCATTGCGAGATGGAGAAACCCACTACACCCCAGCTGCAGGCATCCCTGCGCTCCGGGAAGCCATCGCCCAGCATGTCTCGGAAACGCGCGGAGTGAGCTATACGCCAGAGAATGTTGTCGTAACGCCCGGCGGCAAGCCGGTGATGTTCTATTCGATTCTGGCGCTGGCCGGACCAGGTGACGAAGTCATCTATCCGGACCCTGGATTCCCGATCTATGGCTCGGTCGTCAACTTCTCGGAAGCAACGCCAAAGCCTCTCGCGCTGCGCGAGGAGCGAGGCTTCAAATTCGACCTTGACGAACTGCGCGATCTTGTTTCAGATCGCACGCGGCTGGTCATCATCAATTCACCGGGAAACCCGACCAGCGGACTTCTGGGAGACGAAGAGTTGAGCCTGCTGGCCGAACTAGCTGTCCAGCATGACTTTTACGTGCTTTCGGACGAGATCTACCGCGAAATTGTCTATCTCGATGAGCCTGTTCGAAGCATTGTCAGCTACCCGGGCATGGCAGAACGCACGATCATCCTCGATGGATTCTCGAAGACCTATGCGATGACCGGCTGGAGACTGGGCTACGGCGTCATGCCGCGTGCCATCGCCGAAGCCGTCACCCGTCTGGCAATCAACTGCAACTCCTGCGTGCCCGGCTTCACCCAGCTCGCCGGCGTCGCCGCATTGACCGGACCACAGGATCAGGCGCGCGCAATGGTGAGCGAGTTTCGGCGACGGCGCGACGCAATCGTTGCCGGACTCAACGAGATCCCCGATGTGCGCTGTCTCCTGCCCGAAGGCGCCTTTTACGTCTTCCCGAATGTCAGCGCCTACGGTGATGACGTCGCCGATTACCTGTTGCAGGAAGCTGGTGTCGCGCTGCTGGACGGCGCTGGCTTTGGCGCGCAGGGGGAAGGCTTCATGCGCATTTCCTACGCCAACTCACTGCCAAACATCGAAAAGGCTCTCGAGCGCATCGCTGACGCTCTGGAACGTAAAGAACGCTAGATAAGGAAAGGGAACCATGAAAAAGCTCGTTGATGATCTCAATAGCATGTGCGATGAACTGCCCTTTGCAACAAGCTGGCACTTCAAGAATCTGAAGACTGGCGAATCCGCAGATCGCGCCGGTGATGTCGTCGTGCCCTCGGCCAGCACCCGCAAGATCGCGATCCTGATGACGGCGCTCAAAGGCGTCAACGACGGCAAGTTCAGCCTCGATCAACCGGTCGAGATTCAGGCCAAGTATCAGAACAACAACAGCGGCACGTTCCAGCACCTCAAGCCGGGCTTCACGATCACCCTCCAGGATGCGCTGGTGATGATGATTATCGTCAGCGACAACACCTGCACCGGCACCGTCGCCGACATGGTTGGCCTCGATGCGGTGAACGAGTTGAGCCAGTCAATCGGCATGGTCGGAACGACCCACCGGCACGGCATCCCTCCCGGCAACCTCGAACGCGACCATCCGGTCGATGCAACGAACACGACGACACCAAACGATGTCGCGCTGCTTCTGGAACTGATTCTCGATGGAACACAGAACGAGGAGGCAGCGGCGAAGCTAGGCTGCACGACCGATCTCTGCAAGCTCGGACTCGACATTCTCAGCTGGCAGAAGCTGCGTGCACGATTGCCAGCGATGCTCCCGGCAGGCATCAAGGTCGCGCACAAGACCGGCACCGGCGCGCGCAATATCAATGACGCAGGCATCATCTTCGACGCCGATGGCGAGCCGCTCTTCATCCTCACCGTCTATACCGACAACCTGCCCGAGACGCTCGACGATGGCACGCCCGGCCACACTGCGGGCGCAAGCATCATCCAGCGCCTGGCTCGTCGCTGCTGGGAAGAGCTTTCGTGAGCGAACAGGACCCGTTTCGCGCCAGCCTTCCGGCCCTGGAGCATGTCTGGAAGATGGCATCCCGCTACATCGAAAGCCTGCCCGAACGCCCCGTCGCCTACGCCGTTACTCCGGCAGAGATGGATGCGGCGCTCGATGAAGCCTTGCCAGAAGAAGGTTGCGATCCGATTGCAGCCCTTGACGATTGGTATCAACGCGCCGAACGCGGCATCGTCGCGTCGTCAGGACCACGCTTCTTCGGCTACGTCATCGGCGGCACGACACCGGCGGCGCTTGCCGGTGACTGGCTGGCAGCGGCGATCGACCAGGACGCCGGACTCTGGGATGCGACGCCGGCTTCCGTGCACACCGAGCTCGTTGTCCTGCGCTGGATCAAGGAGCTTTTCGATCTACCTTCCGACTGGACCGGCACAATGGCGACGAGCGCAACTCACGCCAATCTGATCGGGCTCGCGGCCGCCCGGCAGTGGGCCGGGACGCAACGCGGATTCGATCCGGCCAACGATGGTCTTGGAGGTCAGCCGCCTATTCCGGTGATCTCCAGCACCGAGATCCACATGAGCGCCCGCAAGGGCCTCGCCACTCTCGGCCTTGGCCGGTCGAGCCTGACGATGGTTCCCGCAATACATGGCAGCGTTGACGTAGATAAGCTGCGGGCCGCGCTAGACGCCACGGATGGTCCCTGCATCGTTGTCGCCAACGCAGGAGAGGTGAACACCGGCGCGTTTGATCCGCTGCAGGAGATCGCGGCTCTGTGTGCTCAGCACGCTGGCGGCGCCTGGCTGCATGTCGATGGCGCATTCGGCCTCTTTGCGCGTTTGCTCGAGGATAAGGCGTCACAATCTGGACGGCATTGAACATGCGAACTCGGTTGCCGTCGACGCCCACAAATGGCTAAATGTGCCCTACGATAGCGGCTTCGCGTTCGTCTCCGATGAAGCGTCGTTGAACGCCGCTTTTCGATCTTCGGCGGCCTATGTCCCAACCGGCGGAAATCCCGATCCGGGGTCGCAAGTACCGGAGATGTCCCGCCGCTTCCGCGGACTTCCAGCCTGGTGTGCGCTCAAAGCCTACGGTCGACAGGGCTACAAAGATCTGGTTCAGCGCTGTGTCGCGCATGCCGCGATGCTAGGAGAAATGATCGAGCGATCCAACGACATGCGAACTGCTCGCACCAGTCAATCTCAACATCGTCTGCTTTCGCTATGCGCCCGCCAACCTCAACGAGCACGAGCGAGATGCACTCAATAAGAAGGCTGTGAGAGCAATGCAGCACGACGGCCGCGCCTTCGTCACGCCAACCGTATGGGAGGGCAAAGCCGCCATTCGAGCGGCCTTCGACAACTGGGCTACGCAGCCTCACGATGTCGAAATCCTCTGGACCGCACTCGAAGAAATCGGACAGGAACTCATCCAGAAAGGGTAAAGAGCAATGAACCTTGACGCCGCGCAACTGCATGCTGACGCACTCGTATTGGACGCCCACTCGGACGTTTTCGCGGACGTTGCGAACCGCCGGGCGCAAGGCAAGACTGCCTATCTGAGCGAAAAGCACATCCCGGACTGGCGTGCCGGGGGTGTCAACGCAGTCGTCACAACGCTCTACACTGAACCGGAGTTCAAACCCGACCGCGCCCATCGGCGCGCCATGGCGCAGCTCGGCGCGGCACTCAATGATATCGACGAGACGCCGGACGCATTCCTCTGCCATACACGCTCAGAGGTCGAATCGGTTGTCGCAGACGGAAGTATCGCCCTGATCCTGGCGATGGAAGGCGCAGAGCCGGTTCAAGACGAGCTCGGCAGCCTGCGAGTTTTCTATGAGCTTGGCCTGCGCATTCTCGGCTTGACCTGGAATCAGCGCAATCTCCTGGCCGAAGGCGTCGGTGAAGATCGCGCTGGCGGCGGTATCACGGAACGAGGACGCGAATACATCGCTGAATGCAACCGACTTGGGATCCTGCTCGATGTCTCGCATCTGACGGTCAAGTCATTCTGGGATCTTATGGACGCGAGCGAAGGCCCAGTTATCGCATCGCATTCGAACGCGACCGCACTTTGCTCCCACAAACGCAACCTGGACGACGATCAACTAAAAGCGCTGGCAGAGAGTGGCGGGATCGTCGGTATCAATGGAGTTGCCGCGTTCATCAATGACGATCCGGCCAAAGCCAATCTGGAGGGTATGCTCGATCATCTCGACCACATCGCCTCCGTTATCGGCGTCGAACACGTTGCCCTCGGACCCGACTTCGTCGACTACATGCGCAACGACCCGGCTTCTTTTGCCTCAGGCACAGCTATCGACTATCCGGAGAACTTCGAGACAATTACCACGATGCCGAACGTAACTGCCGGATTGATCGCTCGCGGCTACCCCGAAGATGCGATCCGCGGCATCCTCGGCCTCAACTTCCTGCGGGTGTTCGAAAGAGTTTGTGGCTAGCCGCCTGCACCTCCAGTAGACAAGGTGACTGACCCTATTGTGCCCTATGGCTCTATAGCAGCTTCGCGTAGAAGGAAGAGAATAGACGAAGCATGAACTCGAGGCGGAAAGGCACAGCATGTCTCAAGAAATCCAGTTGCGAGCCGTGGCAGCGGTTATGCATCCGCAAACGGCTCCGTCCAGGGATGACTATTCTCAGCTCATCGTCAACCTGACAAAGACGGCATTACGCGGTTCCGACATCCCCAGCGCGGTCACACCCGTGCTCAACGCATTGGTCGACAGGACGGCGGCAGTAGGCAGCGCCTACTTCCAGTCGAATGGCGACGCCTACTTCGCTCGCGCAGCATTTGGCGACATGCCAGGTGGCGCTGCGATGGATGCCGTCCTCGCCCACGGTCTACCCAATGAACTTCCACTTTTGATGGCGCTTGACGCTAGCCCGGAGCCGCTCTTCTTCAACGACACCCGGGCACACGAAGAAACTGCCGGCTTTCCGGAACTTGGCGTTGCCAGTATCGCCGCGGCCCCGGTCCGCGGGCTTGACGGCAAGCTCGCCGGCGCATTCTTGATGCACACCTTTCGACCTCACAACTGGCGGGAGAACGAATGTGATCTTTTCGAGGTCGTCGCGAGCACGCTCGCATCGTTGACCGCGAGATTTGTCGCAGAGGAAGACGCTATCGCGGCACGCGAAGGAGCCCTGAGGGCGCTCGGGCTAGCCGTCGAACGGCGCGATAGCGAGACTAAGGGGCATACCGATCGCGTCGTCGATCTGGCAACGGAGATTGCCAGTGAGCTAGGTGTCACGCCAGACGAGTACAAGGCAATACGCTGGGGCAGCTACTTGCACGATATCGGCAAGATCGGCATACCGGATCGCATACTCCACAAACCGGGCAAGCTCGACGACATCGAGTGGACCATCATGCAGAAGCATGCCGAATTCGGGCATGAATTCGCAGCGCGGTTGGGATTCCTCCCAGAGTCAACGATGAATGTCGTGCTACACCACCACGAAAGGTGGGAGGGCGGCGGCTACCCGAACAACCTCTCCGGCGAAGATATCCCGCTTCTGGCACGCATTTTTGCCATATGCGACGTGTATGATGCGCTGGTGAGCGAGCGTCCCTATAAGCATGCGTGGCCGCACGAAGCAGCGGTACTCGAGATAACACAGCAGTCGGGCAGGCATTTCGATCCCGATGTCGTCAATGCATTCCGGATCGTGATGCGCCGCCGCAACCCGCATCCACAAGGCCAGACCGCGCCGCTGCAACCTATCTCGGAGGCGTAGATCGCTGCTTGGTGGTCAGTCCCCATATTCAGCCAGACCCGATCTGCCGAGTCTTCGCCTTAACGAGGAACTGAGAAGCCAGCCGCCAAATTCAATGGCGGCTGGTTTCGTTGTTAGCCTAAAGCTGCCACGAGGCGCTCGCAGAAACCCTCATAGGCATCGCCGTCGATCCAGCGAACGACTGACGTCAGCCTCAACTCCGGGTCGATCCAGATAATGTTCGAACCTTTACCCAATGCGAAGTAACTCGTCTTTGGTGCGCTTGGATGCAATTCCTGATTTTGATTGACCCACCACATGAAGCCATAGCTCTCGTTATGTTCACACGGCTGGATCATCTGGTCGATCCACGCTTCCGAAATGATCTGCCGATCTCCCCAGCGTCCACGAGCGGTGAAGAGCTGCCCCAGTCGAACGTGGTCGAGCGAGGAGGCCCAGACCCCGCCGCCCCAGTGGCCGCCACCGCTAACAGACTGCATCTGCAAACCATCGACCGTCGTCCAGGAGGTGCTGTAGCCGTGCCATTCCCAGGTCGGTGACGCGCCAATCGGGTTCATGATCTCTCGCCGCAGAACAGCTGGCAGCGGTTCGCGCCAAATCTTCAAGAGCGCAAAGGCCAGCAGATTGACACGCACATCGTTATATTCCCAGAATGTGCCCGGCTCATTGAGCGACCTGTCGCGCCCCTTGCGGCGGTCGGCCAGGTCGCGCTTGCCCCAGAGGACACCTTCCCACTCGCTCGTCTGCTGGAGCAACATGCGCCAGGTGATCTTGCGGTTGCGTTCCGATTCAAAGACCTCGTCCGGCACGAGATCCCATACCGGCGCATCAAGATCCGGGATCATCCCTCGATCCCAGGCCAGACCCGCCATCGTTGAGAGGTAGCTCTTGGCAACGCTGAAGGTCATATCGACCCGGTTGTAGTCCCCCCAGGCTGCCGCGATGTAACCATCCTTGACGATGACTCCATTGACTCCGGTGCGCACCTTCGTCGGCCCAACAATGTCGTTATCCGGATGATCGTTGATCGGGTCCGTCGCCAGCTCAGTCGGTATGTCCGGCCCAAAATCCGTTTCGTGCGCATTCGCCCAGGCGATCGCCTCGTCAAGCTTCTGGCTATCCAGACCGAGCTGATCCGGATCGCGCTGTGCCCAGTTTCCGTGCGATTCAGGGGTGTGTAGTTGGGTAATAGTCTCAGCCAATGCGTCTGCCTTTCGTGCCAATCGTCGAAGTTCCTCATGAAGACCTGTTGTTCTGACATTCTCGCACGGAAATCTGGCTCACATCAGTTGAGAAATGTTCCACGCATCTCCATTGGCTGGGCCATCAACCAGTTGGCCGCGCCAAACATCACCAATGCCAGCACCACCCAGGGGATGACCCCGCGAATAGCCTTTGATCTGCCGAAGGTGTCAATACTTATCCAGTAGCAGGCGGCAAGTGTGATGAGAAGCCCCAATTGGAGCACAATGAGTTCAACCAGATCGATTGCGGCACGAGGCATGATCGCAGCCAAATCGCTACGCGGTTCACCGAAGACGTCAACGCCCAGATCGAGCAAAAAGCCCTGAGTCAACGGGATGATGGTCAATCCACCGGTGAAGAAATGAAAGCCGTAGTGCGCGATCCACATCCCGAAACCGATCGGGACGAGGCCGAAGCTGAAGCGAGAAACGAGTGCAATCAGCGGGCGCTGGCTCGAAGTCAGCAAACGGCTCGACCAGGCAGCGTAAAGAACGAGCGCGACCGGGATCACTATGAGCCCGACCAGAAACACAATCGCGAGCACGAGCGGTTCAGATTCAAGGTGCAACTCGCCGGCCAGCCAGCGCTCGAAGCGAAAGACTGGACCAATCATCCCAAAGGCGTTCAGCAACGACCCAAAGGCCAGGACGAGCGCCAGCAAAGCGTAGTCGGGCCGTTCGCTGAGTTTCCCGATGCCGGACCGATTCGCGTCGCGCCGGAACTCATTGAGCGGGTTACGGGCGATGATACCGACATTGTCGTGGGGACAAGCCTGAATACAGTCGAGGCAGAACGTGCAATCGAGATTTCCAACCTTGCGCTGCTGAAAGAGAAAGAGCTCGCAGCCATTCTGGATGACCTTGCTTGTTCCTGGCTCGCGTCTGCCTGCGATGCAGTCTTTCGTCTGGCAGCGTTGACACGCGGCCTGTTCGCGCACGCGCACCTCGAATGGCGACGCCATCGAGTTGACGAAATGAAACTGCCCGATAGGACACAGATGCTTGCAGAACGCTGCGCCTTTGAACAACCCATCGACGATGAAGGCCGCCGCGAAATAAGCGACGGCAACCCAGGCGGTCAGCCAGGGACTCGCCCAGAGATCGAAGGCCTCATAGGCCCAGAAGAATGCAATCAGCAGGGCGATCGCCAGCCATTTTCCAGGAATCCATGCAGGCCAGTTCCAATTCGCGGGGAGCCAGCGTTTGGCCGGGCGGCGGACGAGCATGAACGGGCAACCCATACAGAACAGATTGCCGAACACCAGCAGCGCCAGGACGACGAAGCCTCGCCAGTGAATCCAGGGCAGAACACCCGCGAAATTGTCCGGCGCATCCGATGGACCGATAAGACCATCAATGATGATGAGTCCTGCGATGAGGAGCATCGGAACTTGAATAACCGTGCGCGCGTGCTTCCAACGCAACAAGCGTCCGAATACCGGCGTCAGGAGCAGGTCAAACCGAGCGGAGGGCAGGCGACGAACGGTGGACGAAGTCAGGTCGATACTCCGTTGAGATCAAATGTGCGGCGAAACTCACGTCCATCCGAAGTGGTGCCTGTAACGGTGATAACCCAATCGCCACCCATCGTGAATTCGAAATCTTTGGAGATATAGTGGCCTTCACTGCCGCCCGCAATGTACGCATTTACCGGCTCCATACCAGCATGGCTCATGTTGCCTTCAATTTTCAGATCAGCATCGTCGATCGGTTCGCCATCAGCGTCGAGCAATGTAACGTCAATGACAGCCGGTCCGACCTGCGGCGGATCGGGCGTGACATTGAGCTCAATCGAGATATCATCGGCGGAGTTCTCGGCGTCAGAGCCACCGCGCGAGCAACCGACGGACAGAGTTGAAACAATCGCCAGGAAGATTATCCCGGCTGCCAGCTTCCGAATCTCCAGCCCGTTCACGACTGATCCTTGACCTCCGACTGGACGGTTATCGTTCCTGCATTCTCAAATTCGAGTTCAACATCGAAGGTGTCGCCGACCTCAAGCGAGCGATTCAGACCGATGAGCATGATATGCAGGCCGCTTGGCTCGAACACGGTCGTTCCGTCAGCCGGGATCTCGATGCCGCCTTCGACCTGCGCGCATCTGCATGACGCCATCGACCATGTTGACATTGTGCAGTTCCACCGCCTCGGCAACGTCCGACGTTGCGGAGAGCAACCGGTCAGCGCTGTCTCCGGAGTTTTCGATCGTCAGGTAGACAACCCCATTGATAGCAGTCATATCCATTTCACCAGCAGTCGCTTCTGGATCAGCACGATTGCTGGTGTTCATCCTCCATTAGAGCGACGGGCCGCGACCAGGCGCCAGATACAGTGAGCGACCCTGCTCCAGCCCCACGTGAATCCCCTTCACCATCGACACCACATCCGATGAACAGGGCAACCAAAGCCAATGTGAAAATCACCAGGGAAATTGTCGTCTTGCCGTTATGTTTCAAGAACATGACCCGTCCGGTGCATCGATTGCAAGCAACACCAGCAGCAGTGTATAGAAATCGAAGCAGTCTTGGGCATACCGCAACCGGGTATGGCTATGGATGTCTTAGAGGAGGTTGCGAGGTCGTGTTCGATCTGCTCAACGGTCAGATCATAGGGAAGAAAGAGGCGCTGACGACCGTTCTTGTCGAGGACAACCAGCGTCGTCGTGTGGTCGACCGAGTAGCCCGATGCGCCACTCCCTTCGGCCTTCTGAAAGTAGATGCCAAACTGGGTGGCCACAGACCTGTAGCGACTCTTCGCTACCAGTCACCCCGACGAAACTCTCATCGAAGACCGAAATGTATTGCCGCAGCCGGCCCGGATCGTCTCGCTCAGGATCGACAGAGACCATGATGATCTGGACTTGATCTGCGTCCGCGCCCATCTGCTCTCGAACCTTCGCCAGCTTGCTCAACGTAGCCGGGCAAATGTCGGGACAGTTCGTGTACCCGAAATACATCACGACCAGCTCACCACGATAGTCGCTCAGGTGAACGTCACCATCAGCGCTCTCAAGCACGAAACTCCTCCGGCGGTCCGCTCGCGTCGACCAGCGTACCGTTGTAACTCTTGCCACTCGATAGTAAGCGGGGAATCAGCGACGGAAGCGACAATAGCCAGCAAGCAGCGCGCCGGCGATCCCAAACATCAATGGACGTCTCATGTCGACACTCGCTCCTCATCCGGCGATCTGCCCCAACGCTCCAATGTTGACCGCAGTCGCTCAGCCACTGGAGGATCAATCATCTGTCCATCGACGGCAACGGCCCCTTCACCACGCTGAACCGCTTCATCGTATAGCGCGACAACACGCTCCGCATGCTGCAATTTCCGCCACCGACGGCTTGAATGTCGTCCCGAATAACCTGGACTTGCCCGGATGAATCGCGAACTTCCCATCCATCCCGACCGCAGCATCCGCGCTGCGCATCGGCACTCAACACCTCTAGGTCCCGGAATTCCGGGCAAATCGAATCGAAAGCATGGATCCCGGCAGCCCGTGCAGCCGCAACGAGCAGGAACCGCGGAACATCAAATTCGCTTGCATGCGCGGTGCGTTGCATCCCCATTGCGAAGGCGAGATCCTCCCCACCGAGACACAGCCCATCGACGAGCCAGTGATCGGCCAGTTCTTCTAAATGGAAAAAGGATCGCGGTGTCTCAACCGTCACGATCACCTGCCGTCCGGCGAGCGCCATCGGCTCCGCGGCGATTTCAATTTCGAGCGATCGATCGACTTTCGGAATGACGACGCCAGTTTCGGGAAGAACATCAACAACTACAGCGTCTTCCTTAGCCAGTCCCGCTCGCGGGGGATTGACGCGCACAAATGGTCGCGGAGAGCCAGTGTCCCAGCTCTCCAGGGCGCGGCTGACGTGGAGACGAGCCGCTTCTTTTTGCGCCGGCGGAACGCTATCTTCCAGATCGAAGACGACCGCGTCGACATCGATCGAACGCGCTTTATCGACCATGTTCGCCCGATGGCCGGGCACAAAGAGAAGGACGAGCGGCGGGTGTGTCAACCTGGTTACATCCCTGGCGGTTCGCGTTCGAGAATGATCGTCTGACTCCCACATTTCGGACAGAGCGTCAGGCGCTCGAAGCCGCGCGTGTAGTAACCACAGGATTCGCAGGACCAACGCGTGAGCGCAAATAAACGCACCAGATCTGAGCGGGAAATGATCCCGACGACTTTCCCGTCCCGGACAACCGGCAGACGTCGAATATGCTGCTCGATGAGCATGCGGGCGATTGTCTCTGGATCAGTGTCTTCGCCAACAGTAATCACTGAGCGAGTCATGATGTCACTGACTGAGTCGCCGCCTTTGGCAAGCACGTCAAACTCGGATACAACTCCAATGATCCGCTCGTTTTCGTCAACAACAGGGATACCCGAGATGGATTGTTCAAACATGATCCGCGCAGCGGACTCAACAGAGGTTGAGCCTTCGACAGTTCGAACATCGGTCGTCATGATGTCTCGTGCATAGAGCGTCAGTGTCGGCGACATTGCGTTTCCTTACTCGACTTTCCTCTGTTGAACTTCTACAGAGCAGCGTTCGATGTACACCATCGATTGTACTTGGCCCGCTAACCCGAGCCCGACTAGGTTGCGCGTAAGGCCGCAAGGTCGCTTACCAATTCCGGCCGCAACTCGCGGGAAACGACCCGGATGTCGTTGACGATATCCTTTATTGGCCGTGGATCGTCGGGATAGATAGGGCCCATTGCTTCGATCAAGCGATCGCGATAGGAACGCTCCAAAATGCCGCGGACTCGCCGGGCCTCGGCTTTCATGTTCGCGCCGTTTCCGACCGCAGAGCGAATCTCATCCACTCCGACTGGTAGGGATATCGCGTCAGCGATCACTTTGCGAGCAGAAACGATTTCACGCAATTCCCGATGCCAGGCAACCAACATTCCGTATGCCGATGATGCAGACGCAACACGGCGAGAGACTTCCGCCGCTATCAGTCCCGTTTCCGGCGCTTCTGGCTCAGACTGCGCCTCGAAATATGGCCGTGTTTGCTCATTCCAGAGATGAAAACAGGCGCAGCTGGTGCGCAGATAGTAAACGGCAGCCAGCAAATTCTCACGCGGGCTGACCGGCAGTTGGTCCAGCCGTGCCAGCGTTGGCACGAGACGCGCCTGCTCCGCCGAATCAAAAAGCTCGCCGGGATCGACCGGTACCTTCACGAGTATCTCTTCGGAAGCGGTGTCGCGGCGGCTGCGATTTGCACGCTGGAGCAACGCCTCGGTGAACTGAGAGAGTGGGCTGAGAAACACGCCCGGAACGACGACGATCTCGCCGCTCGAAATGCCTTCGATCGCCTCGATCAGGAGCGTCCGGGTCGCGCCGCTTTTGGGGATCTTCAGGAGATCTTCAACGGCGCCAACACTGACCTGACTTTCCTTGATCCGGTCTGCGGCGAATTTGGCGTCAGCGGCCTGAACTACCGTTTCACCCTTCTCGGCGCTCCCTACGAGGAAGAAGTCTGGATTTTCCAGCTGATTGAGATTGGCTTCCCTTTCAACGGCGGGGTTGTCATCCAGACGCAGCACCAGACGCAACAGGAAGTTCCCACCTCCCGGAATTGGCACGCTTTGGCCGACTTCCGAATCCAGGTAGTGGCTGCAGCGTTCGGCCCAGCAATCACCAAGAAGCATGCTCGCTCCACCGCGATCACTCCACGACATCAAACGCCGGTTGAAGATTGCGTCCATCAGCGAATTTCCAGGCAGCTTCGGGTCGCGGACGTCGTAGCTGGCGCTGTCAACTAGTTGGCGCGTCACTCGGCAGTATCCTCGATTGGCGACGCTGAGCCAATGACCGCGTCGGCATCGATTTCGATCAACATGCGTGGATCGGCCAGTGCAGCTACCGCTAGAAGCGTGTTTGCGGGCCGGATCGGCTGGAACGTCTCCGCCAGAGCGCGGCTCACCTCAGGCGTGTCTTCGATACGGGTCAGATAGACCCGATAGCGAACGATATCGTCCATCGTCGCTCCGGCCTGCTCCAGCGCCCAGCGAATAGTTGCCAACGTCTGGCGTGTTTGCGCGTATGGATCATTTTCTCCAACGATCGTCCCGTCAGCGGTAATTGCCGTCGTACCAGAGACGTACACGTGGTCGCCGACCTTTACAGCTCTGGAGTAGCCCACGCTCACTTCATATTGATTACCGGTCGATATCCGGATGCGCTGCTTGTCCCCAGACATAATCTATCGTTGCCTTCCTGTCAATTTCGCCGTCGACTCGACATTCAACAGGATGGTACCGCACCGGCGACTCGCGGCTCGGCGAGAGCGTCCGGACACTCTCCCTCCAGTCCTGATTGCATCCGTACTTTCGGGCGATGTTGTAGAGAAATGGTCATGGGTAGGATTATTCACACTGAGGTCGTGCCTGATTGTCATGCAAGTATGCACTTTAGGGGCAGATACAGTGAGTGGCAACTACTCTCCTCAATCCAATATGCTCTCGCCTCTCGCGCACGCCGAATCCATTGGGGTAATAGCCGTGGACAGCAACGCACTCATCAACGTGCTCGAAACTTTGGTTGAGAATTACGATGCAGATAGTTCGCTCGATGACGTTGCCGCCGAGATGCGACGATCGTTTCGCTTGCCTGCGGTTGCGATTGCACGTATCGAGGACGACCGAGTCCACTACAACGGGCTGTCGGCACCGGAATCACCTGACTCGTCCGGTGTCGTCCGAGGTGACTCCGTCTTTCAGCATCTCGAGTCCGAAGTGGACGTGATGGTCGCTGTCGGCGCCGCAATCGAACGCCGTATTCTGGGCCTTGAAGATCGAAGCGATCTCTGGGCCTATTTGCTCCCGGTCATCACGTCAGAACACGGTACGGTTGCGATCGCCTCTTTTGGAACTCACGATCAGCTTGGCGATACTGACCTGCGCCAGAAGCTTTCTATCGTCGGGATTGATTGTAGGCGCACGACTGCGGGCAGCATCTCAGGTCGCTTCGGAGCGCTCTCATCTTGACCGCTTGATCAAACTCCAGAATCTGACCGCTCGCATTATCCGGCACGACGGACTCGTCGACGGCGGCAAGGATATCTTCGACGACATCGCCGATGTGTTCGACTACGACGCCGTGCGGCTGGGCTTGAGTGACGATCAAGAGATCAACTATTTCCGCACCTACCGAGATGCGGTAAAGCGCCATTCAGTGGTAGCGACGACGAGCCGTGGGTCGGATATCGCAGGAGTGGTTATTCGTGACGGGGTGCCCAAATTCTTCAACGCGCCCCAACTGGATGACGACCAAGCGACCTACCCCTTTGAGGTGCGTCAGCTCATCTGCGTACCGCTTCGGATCAACGGTGTGATCGCGGGGGTATTCAGCGCCGCAAGCGGCGGCGGACGGGCGCTCGTCGTCGAAGATCTCAGCACGCTAATGATGCTTGCCGAGAGTATCGGACTCGTCCTGGCCAACTTCCGTCGCCTCTACGAAGTCGAGCGCCGCAACCACCAGTTGCGACTGGTCGACAGCCTCGTCACCCTTATTGCCGAGAGAACGATGATTCAACAGGCTATTCCGGAAGTGGCCCGAGAGATCGCAAGCCGCTTCGCATTCCAGCTCGTCGGCATCGGCCTGGTAGACAATGGTCGTCTCAAATTTTCGCTCGCATCAACGAACGTGCCAATGCCGCCGATCAGAGGGTTTTCCAGCATCAACAACACCCACCATGGGGTCATTGGCCGCGTGTTTCAATCGGGCCGGGCTGAGATCATTTACGATGTTCGCAATGATCTCGACTATCTCGACACAGGCTGGAACGCGCGCTCTGAAATATGCGTGCCGATCCGAGCCTCCGGAAACGTTATTGGCATCATCAACGTCGAATCAGGCGTTGAACGCCCGCTTGACGATGCAGATCTCGAAGTGCTTCAGATCATAGCCCGGCATCTTGGTATTGCATTTGAAAATCAGGCCCTACTCTCCTCTGAACGTTCGACTCGGCAAGCTGTCGAGGCATTACACCAGGTCTCGACGATCGTCACGAGCACACTCGATGTCGATGAAGCTTTACGGCGCATCGTTGACACTCTTGGCAGCAACTTCGACTATCGCTATGTCATCGCTGGCCTGTTGGAAGGGCAATTTGTCCAGCCTAAGGCGGCACACGGTATCGCGCTAGAACGGTTGGTCCACATCCCTGTAGCCATGTCGTCCATAGGTCGAGTGGCACAAACTGGCGATCCGCTTTTTGTTCCCGACGTGTCTGCGCAGTCCGGCCTGGGGTTGGATGCGTTTCCAGATGGGAACTCGCTCGTCGTCGTGCCCATCGCCAGGGACGGCCGTATTCTGGGAATCCTCATTGTCATCGGATCAACGGACCGGAATTTAGCTCATCAGGATCTGACAATGCTCCAGATGTTCGCCCAACATGCCGGAGTTGTGCTCGACAACGCACGCATGTATCAAGAGGCGCGCCGCATGGCGTATATCGATCCAATGACGCAGTTGCCGAACCACCGCCACTTCCAGGAACGCTTCGCATCTGACCTTGAACGCTCACAGCGCGACAAACGACCATTCGCAGTGATGGTGATGGATCTGGATGGATTCAAACAGATCAATGACCGCTTCGGACATCTCGAAGGCGACGCGGTGCTTATCGCGGCCAGTCAGCGCCTGGCCGATAAGTTGAGGCAGCAGGATCTGCTTGCCCGCTATGCCGGGGATGAGTTCGTTGTGCTGCTCCCGGACACCGACGCCAAAGCAGCAATGCTGATAGCCCGCCGTCTGTGCGCCTCTGTTGGTGGTCGTTCATTCGAAATCTCAACCGGGGAATCTGTAGCGTTGACGGTTTCTATTGGCGCAGCCATTTACCCTGGTCACGGCGTTTCGGCCAGGGAACTGCTGAGTGCAGCCGACAAGGCTACCTATGCCGCAAAACACGCGGGACGCAACCAGGCAAAACTGGCACGCTCCGCTCACGCCGACCCGCAGACCGGCTAGTCTCCTGAAGCTATCGGAGTGAGACGATCTATGCCCGGAACAATGGAGCCGATAGCGTCGCGGTCTGGATCTTTCACGAATAGACTCGCGACCGTCGCGTTGATCATCGCGACAAACAGCGATAATCAGCATGATGTTGTAGCTCCCGAAGGTGTCGTAGACGAAACCACCAGCGAATGCTCCCGCGGCCGCGAAGAACTGGTGGTACATGAACAAATTGCCGACAAGCGATCCAACGGCCCGGCGGCCAAAGTGGTCGATGATTGATGCCGCGACAACTGGGGCGTTTGCGCGCGACAAACCGAAGAGCAGCGCTGCGGCATAGAGCATCCCGGCTCCGGAAATGTTGAAGAGCATCAGAATAGACACACCACGCATCGCATATAGCCCGGCAAGGATGTATTTACGACTGACGCGATCGGTAAACGTTGCGATGCCGAGGTTCGCAATAATGCTCGTACCACCGGTCAATCCCAGCGCTATCCCTGCCTGCTGAGCCGAGATGCCCGCGTCGGTCGCAAGCGGGACCAGATGGGCAGTGAGAAAGAAGATCGTGAAGCCGCAGGCCATGAACCCGCTGGCAAGCATCCAGAATGATCGCGAGCCCCAGGCGATGTTCATGTCGCTGCGGATCATCTCGTTCGTGATGCAGTCGGGAGCGTCGCGGTGCGGGCGGGGAACACCGCTAACTTGTGCCTCATCCGCGTCAGCAGGAGCGCTCTGCTTCAAGAGGAAAAAGACGAGCGGGATGACGACAGCTGACGCGATTCCAACAACTGCGAAGGCCGTCTGCCATGAAAACTGGATGATCACCAGCGTCGTCAGCGGCGCAAGCAGCAGCTGCCCAGTACCGAGCCCCGCCGCCGCAATACTCAACGCCAGGCCACGTCGTCGCACGAACCAGCGCGAGAGCAAGGCTGTCGTTGCCGCGATTCCGGTGAATCCAAAGCCAGCGCCGATCAAGACACCGTAGAAAATGTAGACCTCAACAAGGCTGTTGGCCGTCGCCATCAGAATCATGCCCAGCGCATTCAACGCAACGCCGATGGTCAGTACGCTCCTCGGGCCATAGCGGTCCGAGATACGCCCGGCAAACGGCGGAATGATCGCCGACATGATCGCGAATATTGAGATCGACAGGGAGATGTCAGCCCGCGACCAGCCGTAATCGTCGATCATCGGTTTGATGAATATGCCGAAGCCCTGGTTGATCCCAGCGCTGAAGAAGCTGATCAAGAACGCGATCGCCAGAACTATCCAGCCGTAATAGAAATTCAATCGGCGGCGAATCGCCAAGCTCATCCTCCGGTCGTCATCGACTACCATCACCGGCTCGGAGGTTTAGCACCTCGAACTATCCTTGTCGAGCGACGGTGGTATGAAGTTAGTAAAGTGCCGGTGTTAGCGGCAGATATCGGGTCGGGTCACCGAAGCGCGTCGGAGTCAGACGCACAGAAGAGATTCTGATCCTGAATACGAAATCCACAACGAAGAAGCGTTTGGAGCGCTGGATGATGACCCGGCACGTCAATCGTAATCACTCGCAAATCGAGACTTCCTATCGCCCAGATAATCGTCGCAAGTACCGCCGCTGTCGCATCCGCCGCCAGCCGCACCCCAACAGGCCCGATAGAAACGCGCCCGCTGCCGCGACGAGCGATGCCCGCATATCCTATGCGGACGCCATTTCGCTCTATCCAGAATAGCGCACCTTGCCAACCATCGATGAGAAACGCGAGGTCTTCCGGTCGCTGTCGCCCGGAAATCGTCGAATCCCACGATAGCAGTGCCGGAGAAACCACCGTCAATTCGATAGCCTCAACAGCAAGCTCCGGAAGGTTTAGCCCGTTGATCTCCGCGCGCAAATTGAAAGAGGGCCAGAGCGGTGTCATCCCAGCCCGAGCGTAGAGTGCCTGTGCGCGGTAGTCGCTCGTCGCCATCGTGGCACAGGGAATCCCTGGCGGCTGGATGCTCGCAAGCAGCGCTTGCCCAATACCGGCGGACTGGGCATCCGGGCGGACAAAGAACTCGCCCAGAAACCACGTTCCGTCGCGCTCGTAGCCAACAGCAAAACCGGAAAGCTGGTTGTCTTCGACTGCAACGACAGTCTGCCCACTCTCAAACCCGTGGCGTACAATCGCGGGAACTTCGCCGGGTTTCAGGCGTTCCAGCAGTTCGGTGAGCCCCAATGCGTGCTCCTGGATCCGGACCAGCTCCGTCAGCTCTGATTCCCGTGCCGGCCGGATTTCCATTCAACCTGCCTTTCCCACTTCACTACTTGCTAAACGATATTGAAACACGCGTGCTGCACTACAATCTCTGGAAGAGATCGAAAGCTGGCGAAAGGACGACTGATGGTAGACAACGACCGGGTATACCAGTCACGCATAGAGCGCGTGCAGCACGAGATGAACATTCGGGACGTCGACTATCTCTTCGTCACGCCATCCTCCGACCTCATCTATCTGCTCGGCTATGCGGCACATGCCTCCGAGCGACTTACCCTGCTTGGCATACCCAGGGATGGCGAGCCGTTCATCGTCGCCCCGCATCTGGAATCGATGCGCCTGAACGAGCGTCGCGATCTGCTCGATATCCATGTCTGGGCAGAGACCGAATCGCCGATCGAGCTCGTCGGCAGGATAGTAGAAGGTGGCAAGGGCGCGAAGATCGCGGTCAATGACCAGACCTGGTCCGGATTTCTGCTCGGTCTTCAGAATGAAATCGACGCCGAGACATGGCAATCGGCGACCGGGCATCCTGCGCGAACTACGGATGGTCAAGGACGACCACGAGATCGCGCTGCTGCGACACGCTTCGGAAGCAACCGACGCGGCCTGGCAGGAATTCGTCGAGACGACGCAATTTGCCGGGCGCACGGAAATCGACGTCGGAAAGGATCTCGCCCGCCTGATGACCGAACGCGGATTGCAGACGTCGTTCATGATCTCGGCCGCTCGGGCCCAACAGCGCTTCCCCGCACTACATCACCAGCGACAAGATCATTCAGGAGGGCGAGCCTGTGCTCTTCGACTTCGGAGGCCGCTGGCAACACTACACATCCGATGTCACCCGCATGGTCCATGTCGGAGAACCATCAGATGAGTACCGGGCGGTATACGACATCGTGCTGCAAGGCGAACCGTGCTGTGCTGGATGGGGTCAAGCCGGGCATGCCGTGCGAGGATGTCGACAAGCTCGCCCGTGACGTTATTACCGACGCGGGCTACGGTGAGAACTTCATTCACCGCGTTGGCCACGGGCTGGGACTCGACACCCATGAAGAGCCCTATATGGTCGGTGGCAACGACACGCCGCTACAGACCGGGCATGACCTTCTCCGACGAACCGGGCATCTATCTCGAAGGCAAGTTCGGCGTTCGCATCGAAGATCTTCTCGTCGTGACCGAAGACGGCGCTGAATCCTCAACCACGCCCCGCGCGACATCGTCATTGTCAAGTGAGGCAGCGATGAGCGAACCGCGCGTCACCTGGTCAGAAGAGGCGACCGACACCTATCAGCGCATCGCTGCAATCGCCGTACCGCACCGGGCCGAACAGATCGCCGCGATGCTGATGCTCCTGCCCTTCAACGTCGACGACTTCATTTCGCGTCGTCGAGCTTGGTTCGGGCGAGGGACGGCTGGCCGGCGCAGTGCTGGAAGCGTTTCCCAACGCCAGGGTGACCGCACTGGATGGATCGGCCAGCGATGCGGGAAACGAGCAGAGAGCGGCTGGCATCGTTCGGCGACAGATTTACGGTTTCAGAGTTCGATCTGCTCTCTGACGACTGGTTGCCTCACCTCGACGGCGCTCAAGCGGTGATGTCATCGCTCGTCGTCCACCACCTCGACGGACCAGGCAAAGCGCGACTCTTCCACGAAACCTATCGACGCTGCGCTTCACCATCAGCGCTTCTGATCGCCGATATCATTCTTGCCAGCCATCCACGAGCCAACGAGCTGTATGCCAGTCTGTACGATAACGTGGCCAGGGAACGATCGTTCGAGTTGGTTGGCTCAGACGCATACTACGAAGATTTCGTCCAGCGAGGAGTGGAATTTCTACCGCTACCCGGATGAGGACGACTGGGACAAGCCGTCGAAACTCCACGAGCAGCTCAACTGGATCGTCGCGGCCGGATACGATGTCGCGGACTGTTTCTGGATGCAGGCCGGCCACGCAATATACGGCGGCTACAAGGGGCATTCAGCGCCTCAAACTGGGCTGAGTTGGGAACGCGCGATCGAGATCGCCACATCAGCAGTCGAGTCGTAAGGGCTTGTAGCGCGAACCTCGGCACACGCGTCGGTGTTATGCCGGCAACGAAAAGGCATCGTTCAATGACGGAACTTCCCGCTAGCGCTGACGTCGTGATCATCGGCGCCGGAATCATGGGCTGCTCGATCGCCTATCACCTGGCCGAACGAGGCGTCACCAACGTCGTCGTGCTCGAAAAGGACTTCATCGGTCGTGGCTCGACGGCCGACGCTGCCGGCGGCATCCGGCTTCAATTCTCAACACGCGCCAACATCGAACTGATGGAGATCAGCTTCGATTACTGGGAGAACTTCGAGGAGCGCTTCGGCCAATTCATCAACTTTCGCCAACAGGGCTATCTGTTCCTGCTGGCCCGGAAGAAGCCAGCATCGCTCCATTCCGGGCGAATCTCGAGCTTCAGCAGTCGATGGGCGTCCCAGCACGCTGGGTAACTCCTCAGGACATCGCAGAACTCAATCCGGTCGTGAATCTCGAAGGCATCATCGGCGGAACCTTCTGCCCGCGCGACGGCTGGGCCGACACGTCCACGAGCACGATGGGCTTCGCCCAGGCTGCGCGGCGGGCAGGCGTCAAAATCATTGAAGAGACGGCAGTGACTGGTATCGATGTCGAAGCTGGCCGGGCAGTCGCGGTACGGGCTGGAAGTCAGCGCATCGAGGCGGGACAGATCATCTGCGCGGCAGGTCCATTCACTGGTGTTGTGGGCGAGATGGCTGGCGTCGAACTTCCGGTCGTGCCGCTGCGACGCATGTCCTGGGTCACCGGCCCATTCGACGAAGTCTCTCCGGCTTCGCCCTTCACCATCGAATTTGAGAAGGCTGTCTATTTCCATCCTGAGAGTGGCGGATTCCTCTTCGGCATGTCAGATCCTGATGAACCAGTCTCCTGGAACAAGAGCGTCGACCAATCCTGGCTCACGAAGACCGTCGACGCGCTGGTCGAACGCGCACCCATCTTTGCCAACGCCACCGTCCGCAACGGCTGGGCAGGGCTCTACGAAGTCACGCCGGACAACAATCCGCTCATCGGTCACGTCGAGGGCATCGAGCACTTCTCGGTCGCCGCTGGCTTTTCCGGACACGGCTTCATGCAGGGACCAGCCATCGGCCTGCTGATGGCCGAATTGATCGTCGACGGCCAGTTCCAGAGCGTCGACCTCTCCGACTTCCGCCCCTCCCGCTTCGCGGAAGGGGAGTTG